>NZ_PGGO01000034.1 GCF_003010955.1 Phyllobacterium brassicacearum | reverse complement strand
GCGACGTTCACGTCCATATCTCTGTTTGGGTGTTTCGCACCAGTTCGGCGGGGCAAGTATAATCCTAAACCCGCTGGGTTCGCCACCTACCGCCTCGAATTATGGCTACCGGAGAGATAGTCTAGTAGATCTTACTGCCTTCAGGCCCAACTGCCTTTTCGACAATTGCGGTCTCCCAGCGATTGACCGAACCTGAATGTCTGCTGCTGCGCGCTGGGCGGCCGTACAGCTCCGGTATGAGCGTTCGTTTTTCGCCTAGTTTCTCGTTCAATCCAGGCGTGTCGCGACAAGCTTGCCGTCCATCATCATCGGAATGATGACGAGCTTCTCAGCCTCCATGAATTCCAGATCGGCACTGCCTTGATTGAGGTCGATCAACTGCTCGGCTTTTCCGTCCGGATGAATGCGAAAGAGTGCACCTGCGACCCAATCGGTAACGAGCCAGTTGCCCGCCCCGTCCGGCTCCAGACCATCAAGATTTCCAACTGGCTCGCCGGGCCCGATGTCTGAAATCGCCTTCGTCTTCAGATCGATGGTGATCAGATGACCGGATATCTTCGACGAAAAATCCGGCTGGATATCGCGGCCCCAACCGGCAACGAGGAGGCGACCATCCTCAACGCGCAATCCGTTTGGGTGCAGGAGCTCCTCGCTCTCGAGCCAGACCGAGAGAGCATCGTTATCCAGCACATAGATCCTATTCGCCAGCATGTCGGAGACGAAGACACGCCCCGCCTCGTCGACAGCGGTATCATTGAGGAACTGAGCCCCTTCTGCGGCCCACGTTCCCGTGATCTGCCCGCTCTCTACATCGACGGCCCTTAGCCGATCCACGTCGGTCACGAAAAGCGTGTCGCCTTTCATTACCAATCCCTTGGGCGCATCGAAGCCGGTCACCCACTCGGCCGTCTGCAACTTTCCGTCCGACGAGACCTTTGAAAGGTATCCGACGCCGTCTTTGCCCGTGGGCTCGCCAGCAATATTGGTGACGTAGAAGATGTTCCGCTTGGCATCGAAAAGCACGCTCTCAGGGGTCTTGAACCCTTCGAGCGACCAAACCTCCTCTGTTGTCGCAGGTGAGACCGCCATGCCTAGCAGTAGCATGGAAAAAAGCCCTGACCGGAGCCTGATCATGATAACCTCCCTATGTCGTTTGTCTGGCGTTTCCGTCCGAGGGGCAACCACGCAACGCGCAGGCCTTTATCTCAAGACCCGGAATTGGTTTTCGACTGCTCCGACAATCGTCCACTTGCCAGGTAATGTCGGCTAACTTAGCCTTGTCGACTTACAACTTTCGAGATGAACCCTTGTTCCACCGGCAATCGCCTCAAAGGCGTATTGCGGACGAAAACGACGAGTCGCTTGTCTTCACAGCGAGGTTGTGGACGCTTGGCAATCAGCAGTGGAAACCTTGCGAGGGGTTCGCCTGGAAAGGGACAGCTAGTTGAGCAAACAAATCGACACCAATCTCAGGGGTATCCTCATCGGAGGTTCATCCAACATCGGGAAATCAGCTGTGGCAGATGCCTTGGCCAAAAAGCTTGGCTGGCGGTGTGTTTCAGCCGAGAGCTCGCCACTCCTGTCTAGTTCCATTTGGTCGGCTTCGGATCGATTTCTAGAGGCTTTCTGAGTTCCTCCAATCGCATCCGTATTCGCTGGGCGCTTAGTTGTAAGCATGCGGCGAGCAGAATCGACATTCTCAAAGGAACATTTGTCCCTATCGGTTGTCGCAACTTTGAGTGCAAACGGTCCCTGATGTTCCCGATCTGTGCTTCGAAATCGCATAAGGCCTCATCGGGAACCGCGCTTCATAAAACGCCCTGTGCGGTTCGATTCCACTCAAGGCGAAGGGAAGTCAAAGTTAGCTTTCTCATGAGCCACCAACCATTGGTCCGAGCTGATCTCTGGCACCGTTAGCTGAGCCAAATACGCATTATGCACCTTCCAGCATTGCGGCCCTTGAACAATCACTGAGCTAGTGCCCTTGAATGACCGAGATGGGGCCGGCAGCGGAATGGCGGCTTTTGGCGTCCGAAGAACGATAGCGGACCTTCAGCCCGGTGGGACCAAGGTCTGAAGCTGAAAGCGAACTTTGCTCAACGCGGCGCCTAAGCCACGTTCAGCCCCGCCTTGCGTGCGCCTTCGATAAAATGCTCCGTGACCTCCCTGCGCCGACGAGTACAATAGCGCAAAAGGAATGCGCGCCACGCGACCGAATCTTCACCGGGAAACGAGGACAACTCCTCTTGGGCACGTTGGAGGTACTTGCGAAGACTTCCGCGCGCGTCCTCCTCTCGACCGGAGTAGGCTTGGCAAATCGCCCTTTCCAAAAACATGTCCGTCGGTGGATCCGTGACCTTGGCGAAGGAATCCAACGCGTCTTGATAGCGCTTGGCGTCCAAATAGGCCTGCCCAAGCGTCCACAACCCCCAGCCTCCCATCAAGGGATTGAGTCGGCGCGCGCGCTTGATCATTTCAATTGCGCGTTCTGGATCGCAGTTGACGATGGCAACCCAACCGGCGGTCATGACAATGTTGACATGATTCGGATTGAGATCCAGCGCAATGCCCATTTCGTGCTCAGCGTGGTCGAATTCGCTGTACCTCAGCAGCACGTAGGCCAGACTGGCGTGCGCGTAGCCATCTGAATCATCGAGTGCGACTGCCCGTTTCGCCGCTGCCAGGGCCTCGGCGAGCACAGCGTCGGGATCATCCGTCCAGCCTTCCTCGAGTTCGCCCGTTCGGACGAAAGCCAAACTGGCATGTGCCAAGGCGAAATTCGGATCGATTTCAGTTGCCTGTCTGAGAAGCCTGGCCGCGGTTTTGCTTGCCGCGGCCGTATAGGCGGTTCGATAGGGACGAGCCTGCAGCACGAGGTCGTAGGCGGTCGCCGAGTACGATGGGCGCGATCGGGCATGGAGAGCGCGCGCTCCTTTGATACCTTCAGCAACGCGCGCGACCACAGCCTCCGTCACTTCGTCCTGGATTGCGAATATGTCATCGAGACCCCGGTCATATCGCTCGGCCCAAATATGCGCGGCGGATGTTGCATCGATCAGCTGCGCGGTGACCCGGACGCGATTGCCGATTTTGCGGACGCTGCCCTCGACGACATGTTTCACCCCGAGCTCGCGACCCACGTCCTCGATCCTTGGCAACAGACCCTTGTAACGGAACGAAGAATTTCGTGCGATAACGGTAAACTCGTGAAACCGGCTGAGCTCAGTGATGATGTCTTCGGTAATGCCGTCGGAGAAATACTCCTGATCGGGATCGCCGGACATGTTGGTGAAGGGCAGCACGGCGATGGAAGGCTTGTCTGGTAGCGGCAGCGCGTCTGCCGCCCGTGACCCCACAAGAGCGGCGCTTGTCGAGCGAACGCGAAATGCACGTACCGGCTCCGCGATGTTGTGGAACCGCTGCTCACCGAGGTCATCGTAGGCGCAGACGAGCTTGCCTTTTACTTGATCATAGATGTTGCGCCCGATGCAGATGCTGCCGGGATCCGCGAGCTTCTCTAGCCGCGCGGCAATGTTCACTCCGTCGCCATGGATCGTGCCGTCTCCGGGAATCACATCGCCCAGATTGACGCCAATACGGAAGACCATGCGCATGTCATCCGGCAACTTGGCGTTTCGTTCGGCAAGCCCCGCCTGTACCTCCATCGCGCATAGAACCGCATTGACCGCACTGGCGAACTCCACCAGCAGGCTGTCGCCGGCGGAGCCAACGATGAGGCCATGAAACTGCAAAAGCTTGGGCTCGATCACCTCGGCGCGAAGGCTCTTGAGGCGGCCAAGCGTGCCTAACTCGTCGGCCGCCATCAGCCGAGAATACCCAGCCACGTCGGCGGCCATGATCGCCGCAAGCCTACGTTTTTCTTCCTGCAAGGGCAGACCTTCCAATACGGGAGCACTATAAGGGCGCTCGCCCTTCCCGTCCATTGAGCTTATCATCATAGGCAAAGGTGGGGAACTGATGCTGTGGACGGCTCGTCGACAACGGTTCAGCCTATATCGACATCCTGCTCAGGCAGGTGGGTGGCGAAGCTGTGGCGCAGCGTGTGCGGGCTGACGCGCTTGCGGATACCGGCGACTTCGGCTGCTTCCTGGACCGCGCGATGCAGTTGCCGCGACGAGATCGGCGCTGTGTAGCTGCGCCCCGGGAACAGCCAGCCATGCGGGAGCATCACCCCGCGCCGCTTGCCTTCGCGCCACCACAGACGTAGCAGTTCCAGCAGTTGCGGCGAGAGCATAGCGTTGCGGTCCTGCGTCCCTTGCCCTGTTCGACGAGGATCAGCATGCGTGTCGAGTCGATGTCGTCGACCTTGAGGTGCGCGACCTCGGACACGCGCAGGCCTGCGCCATAGGTGACACCGAGCGCGGCCTTGTACTTGATGCCTGGCGCCGCTTCGAGCAGCCGCGCCGCTTCCTCCACGCTCAGCACCTCGGCTGCTTGCGCGGATACCGGGTGATCACCAGCGCGCGCGCCAGATCCCGCCGCCTCAGTGTCACCGTGAACAGGAAGCGCAGTGCCGAGACCGCGCCGTTGATGGTCGCAGAGCCCACGCCGTTCTCATGCTGACAAAGCTGGAAGCTTCGGATGTTCTCAGACGTCGCGGTGTCGGGAGCGCGTCCAAGGAATGCGGCGAAGCGCCGGACATGGCGAACGTAGTCGTGCTACGTATGCGGTCCCAGGCCCCGCATCAGCATGTCGTGCTGCATGCGCTGGCGAAGCGGCGTGATCGGAGCATCGGTCGACAAGGTAGCCATGGCAAGTTCCTCGCGTTGAAGGGAACTCCATGGTCAGATCGCAACCTCTACCCGCTCAGAGGCCTATGAATATCACGCCATTTCAGAACCAGGCGACCCCCCGCGAAGCGGGTTCGTGCATGCGGCGCAAAGCTGCCGTCCGTGGCGTGCACTACGATGGTCTGTATGGGTCAGAACCGGACGCGTCGCATCCTTCTTAACTGTGGTAATGCGACCAAAATTGACGGTTGGCGTCCGTTCATAGTTGATAAGAGCGTGGATATCCTGATTGCGTTCACCTTTGGCCAGCAATGCCTTAACTATACGCTTCTCAAGGGCGGTCAGCCCTTTGTCTCCAGCCATCGTTCTCCCCCGAAAAACTGCGTGATGGATCAAGAACGGGAATTGTAGTGCCTAAAGTCGCACAAATGAAGTGAGGCAGGGAAAGTTATCGGGATCGAAAGACCTTGAGCGCGCACTGCGCAAGAGCATAACGATCGCCATGAAACTGTCTCACGTTTCTCGACACCTAAATGCCACCCGTTCCGCAGTACGAAAAGAGCCGGGAAAAAGCTCGGGTTGGAGCTACAGTTCCGGGGCCGATAGCGGACAAGCAGCTTCGGGACCGGTATCCTCAAAGGCGGTCCGTCAGGTCAGTGCAAGCATCGTCGTGAGTTGGCCCCCACGCGGGTACTCGCAATTTTCAGCCGCGGAAGCGAAGTGCCTCAAGCACGACTACGAAGGCGGGAGCGTGCTGCCTGCTGCTCGGATAGTACAGGTGATAGCCGGGGAACGGTTCGCACCAATCCTCCAGCACTCGCACCAGCCGTTTCTTTGTCAGGTCATCCTGCACCATATCATCGGGCAGATATGCCACGCCCAAACCATCCAGGGCAGCGCGCCTTGCAAGCTCAAGACTGCTCACCGCCAGTTGGCCCTCGACACGGACGTTGATTTCGCGTCCGCGCTTTTCGAACTCCCACGGGAAATATCCGCCGCGCGTTACACGGCGCAAGTTGATGCAGCGGTGGCCGGTTAGCTCTTCAGGATGCTGGGGCGCTGGCCGTTCTTTGAAATAACCCGGTGATGCAACAATGGCCTGGCGCATCGCGGGACCGATCCGAACGGCAATCATGTCCTTCTCGACGTACTCGCCGACTCGAACACCGGCATCGAAACGCTCGCTCACAATGTTTGCTAAGCCCTCGTCAGAGACCAACTCGACCGTGATGTCGGGATAGTTAAGCATGACCTTGGACAAGCGCGGCCACATCACCGTATCCGCCGCATGTTGCGTTGCCGTGATCCGAACGATGCCGGACGGCTTGTCCCTTAGCTCGGTCAGCGCGGACAGGCTGCCTTCGATACCCGCGAAATGCGGCTCGATGCTCCGAAGCAGACGCTCTCCGGCTTCTGTGGGCGCCACACTTCGGGTGGTGCGACTGAGCAGACGCAAGCCAAGCCGCTCTTCCAGCGTCCTGATTGTCTTGCTGAGGGCCGGTTGGGAGACGCCCAGCCGGACTGCCGCCCGTGTAAAACTGCCTTCCTGTGCGACAGCGATGAAGGCCATCAGATCGCTGACGTTCTCTCGCACCATTCATAACTCCTGATTATAAGCTTATGATCTATATAGCGCCTTATCGTATGAGTTTGCATCCCTTAAGTTTTGAGGTGTGAAGAGCGCTGGTCCCGACTGAGACTTACTCCAAGGCGGCCATCAGCCTCTCCAATGACTTGTTCGAATAAGGAAAGGAACGAACATGAAGGAATTGGCTTTGGGGCTCGCACTTATGCTCGGATCGGTATCCGGCTTAGCGATCGGCGCTTCCCCCGCGCTCGCCCAGGACCTGTCCAACGGCGCTGACAACTTTTACAGGAGCGACCGCGTGGTCGTCGAAAAGATCACCTTCGAGAATAAGTTCGGCATGAAGGTCGTCGGCAATCTGTTCACGCCCCAGGGCCTCGACAGGAGCGCCCAGACTCCGGCGATCGTCGTAGGCCACCCGATGGGCGCCACGAAGGAGCAGAGCGCCAACCTCTATGCGACCAAGCTGGCAGAGCAGGGCTTTGTTACGCTGTCGTTCGATCTCTCCTTCTGGGGCGAGAGCGAGGGCCAACCGCGCAATACCGTCGCTCCCGAAATCTATGCGGATGATTTCAGCGCAGCCGTCGACTTCCTGAGCACGCAGCCCTTCGTCAACAAGGACAATATCGGCGTGCTCGGCATTTGCGGGAGCGGCAGCTTCGCCCTCAGCGCAGCGCAGATCGATCCGCGCATGAAAGCGATCGCCACCGTCAGCATGTATGACATGGGTGCCGCCAATCGCGACGGCCTTCGGAAGGGCGTATCGGTCGAACAGCGAAAGGAAATGCTGAAGGTCGCCGCACAGCAGCGCCTCGCAGAGTACCAGGGCGCCGAAATCAAACTGACCGGCGGTACGGTTGATGAACTGAAGGCAGACTCCAATGCGATCGAGCGTGAGTTCTACGATTTTTATCGCACGCCGCGCGGGGAGTTCACGCCGAAAGGACAGACGCCGCTCCAGACCACGCATCCGACCCTGAGCAGCAACGCCGCTTTCATGAACTTCTATCCGTTCGCCCAGATCGAGACGATCTCGCCGCGTCCGTTGCTGTTCATCGCCGGCGAGCAGGCTCACTCGATCGAGTTCAGCGAAAACGCCTACGAGCGTGCTTCTGAACCGAAGGAGCTCGTGATCATCCCGGGTGCCGGTCACGTCGATCTCTATGACCGTGTCAACCTGATCCCGTTAGACAAGCTGACCGCCTTCTTCCGGGGGAACCTGAGCTCCTAACGAACATACAACCGGACGATACGCCTCGCGGGCCCTCCGCTTGCCTGGCGTGTTGTTCGACCAATACAGAGGCATGAAATGACCCACGCAACCGCGGTAGCGACTACCGAAAGCGCCCCAGACTCGGCGTCATGGAGCGCTGTCCTCGCCCTTAGCTTGTGCGTTGCGACGCTCATCGCTTCGGAATTCATGCCCGTCAGCTTGCTGACGCCAATCGCCTCCGACCTGTATCTGACCGAAGGTCAGGCGGGGCAGGCCATCGCGATCTCCGGTATATTCGCGGTCGCCACCAGCCTCTTCGTCGCGGCATTCACGTCGAAGCTTGACCGGCGACAATTGTTGTTGTGGCTCACAGCTTTGATGCTCATTTCGGGCGTCGTGACCGCGTTCGCGCCCAACGATGCGGTCCTGATGGCGGGGCGTGCCTTTGTCGGCGTCGTAATCGGCGGCTTCTGGTCGATGTCAGCGGCGACAGTCATGCGCCTCGTGCCGGCTGCAGACGTGCCCCGTGGCCTCGCGATCCTCAACGGCGGCAATGCACTGGCAGCAACGATTGCTGCGCCGCTCGGCAGTTTCCTTGGACAGTATATCGGTTGGCGCGGCGCCTTCTTCAGCGTGGTGCCGCTCGCTGCGATCACCTTTGTGTGGCTCCTCGCAACGTTGCCGTCCATGCCCAGCCGGACCCGTGCGAACCCGCTGGCGGCGTTTCAAGTCCTACGCCGACCAGGCGTGCCGATCGGCATGGCGGCCGTCGCACTTTTCTTCATGGGCCAATTCGCGCTCTTCACCTACCTGCGGCCATTCCTGGAAACCGTGACGCTCGTCAATGTTTCCGGCTTATCGCTCCTGTTGTTGGCAATGGGCGTCTCCGGTTTGCTCGGAACCCTCCTTATCGGCTCTGTCCTGCGTACGCGCCTCTACCAAGCGTTGATCGCCATGCCTGTGATGATGGCAGCGCTCGCGATTGGCCTGGTCGTATTCGGATCGTCGTTAGGTACCACTGCCGGGTTGCTGGCGCTTTGGGGCCTGATCGGCACCGCCGCGCCAGTCGGCTGGTGGAGCTGGTTGAGCGAAGCACTGCCGGACGATGCAGAAGCGGGAGGAGGCCTGATGGTGGCTGTCGTGCAACTCGCTATCACAGCCGGTGCAGCCTCCGGCGGTCTGCTGTTCGACAATGGCGGTTATCAGATCGCATTCGGATTCGGCGCGATCGTGCTTTTCACCTGCACTATCGCGGCTGTGGTGCTGGCGCGTCACGACAGATCACGCACGGCCACGCCAACGTCTTCAAGGAAGCATCTATCATGAGCAAAAGACAAAGCCAGTTTGGCGATGCAGCCACAATGTCAGTAAGCGAAACCTTGTCTGCGCCCGGTGCGCACGGTTTTTCTCCGCTCCGCCGCTCTATCCTTGGAGCGATACTGGTCACCGCCACCATGCCCTGGCTGGCGTTCGCCCAACAAAAAAACGATCCGGCAAGTCAGGAGCCAACCGACATGAAAATTCGAATGATGTTCAACGGTCATAGCCTGACGGCAACGCTTTACGACAACCCGTCGGCGCGCGATTTCGCATCCATGCTACCCCTAGAACTGACCATCGAAAATTATGCCGGCAACGAGAAGATCGCTTATCTCCCCCGTAAGCTGACGGAGGACGCGAGTGGTCCATTCGGCAACGAGGCGCCAGGCGACCTCTGCTACTTCTCGCCGTGGGGCAATCTGGCGATGTTCTACGCCGGCTACAGCTATTCCGGTGGGCTGATCCGGCTCGGCCGCTTCGACGATTTCGAGCCGTTGCTTGTGCGCGGGACGGTTCCCCTGACCATCGAACGGATCGTCTGAACGCATTGTCTGGGCGAGAAGGAATGTACCAAATAGCGAAGATTCGAAACTGAGCTTCCTCCAAATCGAGGCCGCGCGATGACCACGACGCAGGTTGATGAGCATTAAAACTTATAACAGAAGGTGGCGCACGATGAGCTACGGTGTCCGCTTATAGGGACGGACGGAGACCCCATAAATGACCGATTTGGGGGCGCAAAGCCGTCGGGCAGCCTTTGCCGATAGCGGACAAGCAGCTTCGATCCTCAAAGGCGGTCCGTCAGGTCAGTGCGAGCATCATCGTGAGTTGGCCCCACGCGGGTACTCGCGATTTTCAGCCGCGGAAGCGAAGTGCCTCAAGCACGACTGCGAAGGCGGGAGCGTGCTGCCTGCTGCTCGGATAGTACAGGTGATAGCCGGGGAACGGTTCGCACCAATCCTCCAGCACTCGCACCAGCCGTTTCTTTGTCAGGTCATCCTGCACCATATCATCGGGCAGATATGCCACGCCCAAACCATCCAGGGCAGCGCGCCTTGCAAGCTCAAGACTGCTCACCGCCAGTTGGCCCTCGACACGGACGTTGATTTCGCGTCCGCGCTTTTCGAACTCCCACGGGAAATATCCGCCGCGCGTTACACGGCGCAAGTTGATGCAGCGGTGGCCGGTTAGCTCTTCAGGATGCTGGGGCGCTGGCCGTTCTTTGAAATAACCCGGTGATGCAACAATGGCCTGGCGCATCGCGGGACCGATCCGAACGGCAATCATGTCCTTCTCGACGTACTCGCCGACTCGAACACCGGCATCGAAACGCTCGCTCACAATGTTTGCTAAGCCCTCGTCAGAGACCAACTCGACCGTGATGTCGGGATAGTTAAGCATGACCTTGGACAAGCGCGGCCACATCACCGTATCCGCCGCATGTTGCGTTGCCGTGATCCGAACGATGCCGGACGGCTTGTCCCTTAGCTCGGTCAGCGCGGACAGGCTGCCTTCGATACCCGCGAAATGCGGCTCGATGCTCCGAAGCAGACGCTCTCCGGCTTCTGTGGGCGCCACACTTCGGGTGGTGCGACTGAGCAGACGCAAGCCAAGCCGCTCTTCCAGCGTCCTGATTGTCTTGCTGAGGGCCGGTTGGGAGACGCCCAGCCGGACTGCCGCCCGTGTAAAACTGCCTTCCTGTGCGACAGCGATGAAGGCCATCAGATCGCTGACGTTCTCTCGCACCATTCATAACTCCTGATTATAAGCTTATGATCTATATAGCGCCTTATCGTATGAGTTTGCATCCCTTAAGTTTTGAGGTGTGAAGAGCGCTGGTCCCGACTGAGACTTACTCCAAGGCGGCCATCAGCCTCTCCAATGACTTGTTCGAATAAGGAAAGGAACGAACATGAAGGAATTGGCTTTGGGGCTCGCACTTATGCTCGGATCGGTATCCGGCTTAGCGATCGGCGCTTCCCCCGCGCTCGCCCAGGACCTGTCCAACGGCGCTGACAACTTTTACAGGAGCGACCGCGTGGTCGTCGAAAAGATCACCTTCGAGAATAAGTTCGGCATGAAGGTCGTCGGCAATCTGTTCACGCCCCAGGGCCTCGACAGGAGCGCCCAGACTCCGGCGATCGTCGTAGGCCACCCGATGGGCGCCACGAAGGAGCAGAGCGCCAACCTCTATGCGACCAAGCTGGCAGAGCAGGGCTTTGTTACGCTGTCGTTCGATCTCTCCTTCTGGGGCGAGAGCGAGGGCCAACCGCGCAATACCGTCGCTCCCGAAATCTATGCGGATGATTTCAGCGCAGCCGTCGACTTCCTGAGCACGCAGCCCTTCGTCAACAAGGACAATATCGGCGTGCTCGGCATTTGCGGGAGCGGCAGCTTCGCCCTCAGCGCAGCGCAGATCGATCCGCGCATGAAAGCGATCGCCACCGTCAGCATGTATGACATGGGTGCCGCCAATCGCGACGGCCTTCGGAAGGGCGTATCGGTCGAACAGCGAAAGGAAATGCTGAAGGTCGCCGCACAGCAGCGCCTCGCAGAGTACCAGGGCGCCGAAATCAAACTGACCGGCGGTACGGTTGATGAACTGAAGGCAGACTCCAATGCGATCGAGCGTGAGTTCTACGATTTTTATCGCACGCCGCGCGGGGAGTTCACGCCGAAAGGACAGACGCCGCTCCAGACCACGCATCCGACCCTGAGCAGCAACGCCGCTTTCATGAACTTCTATCCGTTCGCCCAGATCGAGACGATCTCGCCGCGTCCGTTGCTGTTCATCGCCGGCGAGCAGGCTCACTCGATCGAGTTCAGCGAAAACGCCTACGAGCGTGCTTCTGAACCGAAGGAGCTCGTGATCATCCCGGGTGCCGGTCACGTCGATCTCTATGACCGTGTCAACCTGATCCCGTTAGACAAGCTGACCGCCTTCTTCCGGGGGAACCTGAGCTCCTAACGAACATACAACCGGACGATACGCCTCGCGGGCCCTCCGCTTGCCTGGCGTGTTGTTCGACCAATACAGAGGCATGAAATGACCCACGCAACCGCGGTAGCGACTACCGAAAGCGCCCCAGACTCGGCGTCATGGAGCGCTGTCCTCGCCCTTAGCTTGTGCGTTGCGACGCTCATCGCTTCGGAATTCATGCCCGTCAGCTTGCTGACGCCAATCGCCTCCGACCTGTATCTGACCGAAGGTCAGGCGGGGCAGGCCATCGCGATCTCCGGTATATTCGCGGTCGCCACCAGCCTCTTCGTCGCGGCATTCACGTCGAAGCTTGACCGGCGACAATTGTTGTTGTGGCTCACAGCTTTGATGCTCATTTCGGGCGTCGTGACCGCGTTCGCGCCCAACGATGCGGTCCTGATGGCGGGGCGTGCCTTTGTCGGCGTCGTAATCGGCGGCTTCTGGTCGATGTCAGCGGCGACAGTCATGCGCCTCGTGCCGGCTGCAGACGTGCCCCGTGGCCTCGCGATCCTCAACGGCGGCAATGCACTGGCAGCAACGATTGCTGCGCCGCTCGGCAGTTTCCTTGGACAGTATATCGGTTGGCGCGGCGCCTTCTTCAGCGTGGTGCCGCTCGCTGCGATCACCTTTGTGTGGCTCCTCGCAACGTTGCCGTCCATGCCCAGCCGGACCCGTGCGAACCCGCTGGCGGCGTTTCAAGTCCTACGCCGACCAGGCGTGCCGATCGGCATGGCGGCCGTCGCACTTTTCTTCATGGGCCAATTCGCGCTCTTCACCTACCTGCGGCCATTCCTGGAAACCGTGACGCTCGTCAATGTTTCCGGCTTATCGCTCCTGTTGTTGGCAATGGGCGTCTCCGGTTTGCTCGGAACCCTCCTTATCGGCTCTGTCCTGCGTACGCGCCTCTACCAAGCGTTGATCGCCATGCCTGTGATGATGGCAGCGCTCGCGATTGGCCTGGTCGTATTCGGATCGTCGTTAGGTACCACTGCCGGGTTGCTGGCGCTTTGGGGCCTGATCGGCACCGCCGCGCCAGTCGGCTGGTGGAGCTGGTTGAGCGAAGCACTGCCGGACGATGCAGAAGCGGGAGGAGGCCTGATGGTGGCTGTCGTGCAACTCGCTATCACAGCCGGTGCAGCCTCCGGCGGTCTGCTGTTCGACAATGGCGGTTATCAGATCGCATTCGGATTCGGCGCGATCGTGCTTTTCACCTGCACTATCGCGGCTGTGGTGCTGGCGCGTCACGACAGATCACGCACGGCCACGCCAACGTCTTCAAGGAAGCATCTATCATGAGCAAAAGACAAAGCCAGTTTGGCGATGCAGCCACAATGTCAGTAAGCGAAACCTTGTCTGCGCCCGGTGCGCACGGTTTTTCTCCGCTCCGCCGCTCTATCCTTGGAGCGATACTGGTCACCGCCACCATGCCCTGGCTGGCGTTCGCCCAACAAAAAAACGATCCGGCAAGTCAGGAGCCAACCGACATGAAAATTCGAATGATGTTCAACGGTCATAGCCTGACGGCAACGCTTTACGACAACCCGTCGGCGCGCGATTTCGCATCCATGCTACCCCTAGAACTGACCATCGAAAATTATGCCGGCAACGAGAAGATCGCTTATCTCCCCCGTAAGCTGACGGAGGACGCGAGTGGTCCATTCGGCAACGAGGCGCCAGGCGACCTCTGCTACTTCTCGCCGTGGGGCAATCTCGCGATGTTCTACGCCGGCTACAGCTATTCTGGTGGGCTGATCCGGCTCGGCCGCTTCGACGATTTCGAGCCGTTTCTTGTGCGCGGGACGTTTCCCCTGACCATCGAACGGATCGTCTGAACGCGTTGTCTGGGCGAGAAGGGATGTACCAAATAGCGAAGATTCTAAACCGAGCTTCCTCCAAGTCGAGGCGCACGATGACCACGACGCAGGTTGATGAGCATTAAAACTTGTAACAGAAGGTGGCGCACGAAGAGCAGCGATGTCCGCTTATAGGGACGGACGGAGCCCCCATAAACGACCGATTTGGGGGCGCAAAGCCGCTCAGTCAACTTTCTCAAATGAGAGCTGTTTGCACCGCGATGAACGGCCCCGCTAGGTGCGGAGCCGCACTCTGTCAAATCTCTACATGCTCCGCTAGTTCCAGCGCATCCTCGATGTCCACGCCCAGATACCTAACCGTGTTCTCGATCTTGGTATGCCCAAGCAGAATCTGGATCGCTCGAAGATTGCCTGTCGCTTTGTAGATCATCGCGGCCTTTGTGCGTCGGAGGGAGTGTGTGCCGTAGTCTACGCGTCGCAGCCCAATTGCAGTGACCCATTCATCCACCAATCGAGCATACTGGCGGGTGCTCAAATGATCGGCATGGTCGACCCGACTGGGAAATGCGTAGTCGTCAATCGTTCCGCCTCTCCGCTCAAGCCACGCAAGTAAACTTGCTCTGACATCGGCCGTGATCTCGAACTGTACGGGACGGCCGGTTTTTTGCTGGACGACAATGGCACGGGTTCGGATTTCTTGACCCGTGACGAGGGTTCCGATCTTAATCTTAACCAGATCGCAGCCTCGTAGCTTACTGTCGATTGCGAGATCGAACAGTGCCCGGTCTCTCATGCGCCCCTCCCTATCGAGGAAGAAACGAATTGCCCAAATCTGGCGCTGCTTCAGGGGCTTCTTTACGCCGACCTTCCGGCCGGCGTTCCATGCCGGTCGACTAAGTGCAGCAGGATCATACTGTGCTATACCCATTTGAGTTCTCCTCCGGCCACCATTGGCCGTAGGAAGAACGCGCGAACGCCAGGAGTGACGGGGCCGATTCCGGTCAGGCAGCTTTCAGGTCGTCGAGCGATGGTCCCGGATCAGGTCTGCACTCCGAACGGTCCCGCGAAAACTTGGCCGAGATGCCAAACTATATGCGAGATTTGGCGTCGTCTTTTTTCGACTCTGGCACAGAGGTGAAATATATTATGCCCTTAGCGTTCACACAATTTTCGCCACTTCAAAATGCATGCCGTCCTCACGCGTCATAAAATGTCCGCCCCAATAAAAGCCATGCTTGTTGGCAATGGCGACAAGTTCACGGACACAACCTCTCTGGCCATAGAGGGCTGGTTCGGCATCGAGTGGATTGAAGGCCGCATTGATGTCGAACGCCGAGCCGAATGCATGGTTGCTGAGCTTGGTCGTGCTTTTACGCTGGAAGCGCGGGACAAAGGAACCGTCAAAAGACAATATTCGGTCAAGAAGCCCGGCAGTTTCCCATTCGAGCCAGAGCTCAACCAGCTGCTTCTGGGCCGCTTTGTGAAATCGCATCTTGAATGGGCCACCTTTTCCCAGAAAGCGCGCAAGCGGAATCTCGACACTCGCGATGTTTTGCTTTTCCCAATTGCCCAAGATCTTTATGTTTTCGGGATTGCCAGGAATCGGGGATGGGACGAAATCAAACCTGCCGAAGATCGCTTGCTTGTCCTCCAGTGCAAGCAATGGCCGAAAATTCGGGCGCTGGGGAAAATCCACCGAGGATATGTCAATCGCCACTGTGTTTGAGACTGCACCTAACGCCGCTGCAAAAGTAGGATATGAACGCGCGTCGCTCCAGTCATCATCTCCGGATACCCTCATTGCGTCGCCAAACCAACTGACAAATCGGTCAATGTGTGCCCCGGTCCCACGCGGGTAACAATGAAGCTTCCACCTGTTTGCATCACCATCGTCGCGCTTTAGAGAACCAGCGTTATAAGCGGCGGCAACCAGGGGCGGATCGAAATGCGTCGATCCGCGTTGCGAGGCAATGTATGCTGTGCCCGCTTCAATCGAAGTACGCGGATCCAGAAGGTCATCGCCACTCAACGTCGCCCGACCTGTGGCGGAACGGGCGGTCGTCACAAGTGTCTGCATCAGTCCGATGCTCTCGTCATTAATTTTCGGCTCCGCTCGACGCGAATTGGGGTTGCCGCCGCTTTCCGTGGCAATGGTTGCCACGATCAATTCAGCTGGTACGCCGTAGCGTTTCGCCGTCTCAGCGCATAGTGCACCGTAGTCTTCCCAGATTTTTCGAACAGTCGTGGGTTCGCCTGTCGTACCCTGTGCACTGGCCCCTTCAATTGAAATTCCTCCTGAAACAATTGACCAAGTGACGCCGGTTGGAAAATGACCATGCGGATGGGTTAGCTTCGGCATCTCCTCGCCCAGGATATTCGGTGGGGCCGGCTTCGCTGACTCAGTGGCTCTGGTTTCGACCACTACTGATGGTGACGCTTCATCGTTCGTCGCAGCGTCCGCTCGCTCGGCCGCGGCCGATGCTTGTGCAATAGCTGCATCAGCGTACTTCAAGGTTTCCTTCGCCTGATTTGCCTGACTTTCTGCATTTCGCTCTTGTACGTCAACTGCAATGAGGTCCTTGTTCCGAGAGCCTAGCGACGAACCAAGCCAATAGCTGATCACGGTGGCGAAGGCCGCCGTCAACGAACCAACGGATATGTTGATGATCTGGGTCACAAACTCAGACCGGGGAGGAAGTAGCGCCGTAAGCTGCTCATTTGTGACCCCTGACGGAATTGACGGAAAAACGGGCGTTTCGAGCTTGGCCTTCATGAAAATGAACAACCCTAGAACGCAGAAAAAGCCGACGGTCACTACTAGCGAGAGAGCGGCGGGCACGTATGCAATGGCCGATCCTTTGTCTATCAGAGCTCCCTGGAGGTTGCGCGCACCGGACGTATTCTGCAGATCTTGAATGCGTCGGTCCAATTCCGCTTTCTGCGCGTTCGCTGTCTGAGCAAGTTGAGCTTTGTATGCTTCAATATCGGAACTCAGTGCCGCTTTCCGGGCGTCGGCTTCAGCCGAAAGCCTGGCATTGAGGGCATTGTTTTGCGCGTCAAGAGCAACTTTCTTTTCATCCCGAGCAATCTGCGCCAGCTCGATCTGTAGTTTTACTGCCAGTGCGGGGTCAGTTTTGAGCCTCTGCTCCACTACTTGTGGATCGGACGAACCGGCCGCCGAGCTGACTACTTTTTCGATAGCCTCGGTTACTTTCTTCGACCGGTCTCCAACGATGCTATCCAAAATAGTTGGAAATAGCCTCAACGCCAGAGCAATCAGCGGTGACATTTTACACCTCCCCCAGGGTTTAGTTTGCCTGTTCTTCTATTCATTATTTGATACTTGCCATGTCCGTTATGAAAAGAGTCGCACTACCTCGCAGACGCGGTAATGCATCTTACTGCTCTTATAAAAGGCATGTGGGCCGAGTTATTGTATTCTCGCGCAACGTCTCTGTATATTAATACCTTTGGGGGGATTGAGATGCACATATTGCGAGAGTAAAATTCGGATATCAAAGTACGTTAATTTAAAATTTTAATGTTTATGCGGAAGTAGTAGAGGGTGAATGCTATGAGGATCGCAATCGGCATATCTGCTATTCTTGCGGCGACCACAATGGCTGACTGGAAAGCGGATACAAATTCAACGGTTTTTGAAACACGGGCACAATTGGAGGCTCGGCTCGACGGGTTGCGTCCCACGCTTGAAACTGAAGATACTGGACAAGAGTTGGCCCAGTGGGGCAATTGGGGGAATTGGGCCAACGGCTGGGGCAATTGGTGATGCCCGGCGCAGGACCAATCCGACTCGTTGTTGTCCAGCCCACCCCATTTTGCAATATAAATTGCTCGTACTGTTACCTCACTCGGCGCAATGACAGGGCGCGGATGTCCATGGAAGTTATCGATGCTGTGGGACAAAGCATCCTGGCGAGTCCGCTAGCTGCAACCGACGTCAGCGTTGTGTGGCATGCGGGTGAACCAACAATGGTGCCCATTGCATGGTATGAACGGGCGTTCAGCCAACTCGCTACTGTCCCCGGAGTTAGACTTCACCACTCATTTCAAACCAATGGAGTTGCAGTCAACTCGGATTGGATAGACCTCTGGCGTCGCTGGAACGTTCGGGTGGGTGTCAGCATAGATGGACCCCGAGAGATCAACGATCGTCATCGACGTACTCGAGGTGACCGCGGCAGCTTCGATGCGGCGATCAACGGGCTCCGTCGCCTTCGTGAATCGGGCTATCCTTTCCATGTAATCTCGGTGCTTACACGGAGCTCGCTTGAGCAACCAGATGAGTTGATGGATTTCTATTTGAGCGAAGGCATCACATATGTCTGCTTTAACGTCGAGGAAGAAGAGGGGGAGCATCGCACCTCCAGTCTCGCGGTGGAGAGCGACGCGTCTGCTGCCTATGCGGCTTATCTCAGACGATTTGTGAAACGAATGCAGACCGACCAGCAGGCACCGCGCTGTCGTGAAGTCGACGCAGTCACATCATTGATCACTGCCGGCGTCGAAGCCCGTCGTCACAATCCACAGGTCAATCCCCTGGAAATCGTTTCCGTCGCAGTCAACGGTGACATGTCAACTTATTCACCCGAGCTGATGGGCGTGCGATCGGATAGATTCAACAACTTCATTTTTGGCAACGTACTCACGCATCCAGTCGAAGCGATTCTGGAGCATCCTGCTTTTTTGGAGCTTCGTGACGAGATCGAACGCGGTATATCCGCTTGCGAGAAGACTTGCCCGTATTTTGGAGTATGTGGGGGCGGGGCTCCGTCCAACAAATTCTTCGAACATCGCACCTGTGCTTCGACTGAAACGCTCTACTGTCGCCTGACCCGCAAGGCTGTCATCAACGCAGTATTGCCGGAACTTGAGGCCGCATATGCCTGATATGAGCACCCGGAGCGCTTAAGCGTTCGCGCGTAAGTTGCATCCATCAAGGGTGTTTCGGCGCAATGGATGCGAAAGGAGTCGGATATGGATCTGTTTCCAGGACACTACCAATCGATTTATTTCCTTTTCGGCCTCTTTGTTGTCATGGTCTACGCTTGGCAGAAATTCAACGAGCCAACCTTTCCGCGCGGCGAAACAATGCCGAGTACCGTTGACCCACTGCGTCATATGTTCACCCAGGGAGCCTACAAGAATGCTCGCCTGACTTATGTTTGCGTATCCCTGCTTCTTTACAGCGCTTTAGTATGGCCGGGTCCGTCGATGATGAGATTGCTCGGTACGGGTGGTACCCCGGATCTTCCGGCCGAGGCCTGGGCTCTCCTGGTTGCCCTTTTCCTCGTTGGACTTGTTCCAAACTCCAGGATCAAGTGGGTGATTATGGTTGAGGAGTTTTTGCGGCGTTCCGTACATTCGTGGTACCTGGTGCCTGCGCGTGTTGAGGGCATGATCGGGAGTCTTGAAGACGCACGCTACGAACCCCCTGAGCGCGTCTTGCGCGCAGTGTCAGGACCCTTTCGCGAAAGGCTCGAAGCCTTGAGGAGCGATCTAAAGGCTCCACCTGCTTCTTTGGAGCATCGCTGGGCACGCGCCACGTTTATATTCAATATGCTGAAGCAAATCGGTGTTGCGGCGGAGCTGCCGTTAAAGGCCGCTGCCTTTCACCCGTTCAGTGATGACTTCAGGGGCATTCAGGAGAAGTACAGTTTGGTGCAGAAGGACGTAGCCGCACTGCACACCCAACCTCAAACTGATCAAGTCGAAGAGGATCTGAAGACCGTTATCAACGGTTTGCTCAAACGGATGTACGCCTACATCAGTTGGGGCCTTGGCAACCAGGAAAAAAACGAGCGCGAGATTGATGAAGTCTTGCGTGACATTGGCTTCAAGATACCTGTCCGAAGCCCGTACAGGCCGATCGACATCTTGGGCCCAGCTATCGCCCTTGTTGCGCTAATCACTATGGTCTTTTGGCTGGTATTGGAAAGCTTTCGTGGAGGCTCCATGGAAACATCTATTAAGATCGCTACTCAGGCGGCCGTATCAGCCTTTTGCATGTACGGCGCTGCAGTGTATATCGCGCTTAATAGTCGGTCGACGCTTATCAGAAACCGCGACTGGTCTGAGGGATCCCCAAGATGCTTTCTTACAATAGCTTTCAAAGCGGGGATTGCAACCTGGCTGACGATCGCCCTGTTTACGGCAGTCTTCACGCCCGAAAACACTTGGAATTCGTTGTCTGGCCTGGCTAGGTGGGTTGGATCCCTCGCAACTGACAGCGCTCTAACAATGGACCGCGAAACAGTATTGTATTTGCCAAAGCGTGTCGGAACGGCTTCGCCCTGGTTTTTTGTTGGAGCAGTGGCAAGTGTACTTATTTTTATAAGGTTCAGGGGTGATGTGCGGACTGGCGATACTCAAAAGCGCCTTATCGACGCCGCCGTAGTGGCAATCGGACTGGGGGCCACGGTCTATCTTGCTCAAATGATCCAGGGTGCGTGGGACAAAATCCCAGGCATCGGGACGGTCTCTCTCAAAGTCGGATTAGCTGGACTGGCATGTGGTGCCGTTCTTGGATATTTTGTCCCCCACGCCTTTAGAATGAGTGTCAGTCGTCCTTACGACCGCAATGCGTCTGCTGCCCTGGACGATTTAGTGGGCAAAGCGGAAAAGGCTCTTGGGGCGCAATCGGATGCTGAAGACTGGGTGTTTACTCCCCATAAGAAGCTCGGCGGCATCACGCCCGCTGAGGCTTTGCAGCACAAATCTTTAGCGACCGGTGTTTCAACACTCCTGGATTTTGCCGCTCCGCCGGAGACAGAAGCACAACCGCCGGCGATTATCACAAGACCCACCCCAATGATAATCGAAGGTGGGCGATCCTAATCGAGCGTTTATGGCTCGCACGAAGATCAGGTCCGTTGCTGGCCGGAGTGTCAGCTTAGGTGCAAAACTCGCGTTGAACAAAGGAGTGCTCGTGCCATGGCTAACAGCGCCGACAACAATCTGTTTCGCTTTACGCATTTACGTGCTGCGAAATCTCGATTTCGACGCCCTCAGGCCGGCGAGCCGCCGATAGCATCAGCGCCGACCATACACGCGCCCGCGCCGACGTCGGCACGGCAAAAGCCACCTGTGATCAGCGGCCTGCCGGCGTTCGATCCGATGCGCGAGACCAGGGATCTGGTGAGCGCCCAGCGCGAATTCGAGAAGCTCGATCCGGTTCGCGATCTCAACCTGTCGGTTTCCCGCGGCCTGTTCACATTGCAGGACAGTGCCATCAAGCGTCTGTCTCCGAGGACAAAGTCGACGCTTGAGAAGCTCGGCGTGCCACTGGCAGGCACCCACATCGGGGAGCTGGTCGCCGCGATCGATGGCGCGCTGACGCCGCCTCAGCCGGCGGATACCCCCGGACAACCGCCCGCGCCGAGTCCGCGTCCTGCCGAGCTGAACGCAGTCGGTGTCGCCGACCTGCTGGTTGTGAAGCAGCAAATCAAGCGTTATGAGGCCGGCGAAATCGCCCACATCGAAAACATTCTCGACGGCGAGTCCAAGCTCCGCACCCATCGCCAGCTCGACCGAACCGAAGAAGTAATCAGCACGCTTAAGGAACAGGAGCACGAAAAAGAGACGGAGCTGCAGACCACCGAGCGCTTCGAGCTCAATCGTGAAACCACGCGGACGCAGCAAGCCGATCAGAAGGTCGGATTCGGATTATCACTGTCTGGCAAGTACGGCCCGACGGTCGAGTTCGAAAGCAAGCTCGACGTGAGCAACCAGACCAGCGAGGAAAACGGTCTCAAGAACTCCGTTACCTATGCGAAGGACGTCGTCGAGCGGTCCAAGGAGCGCATCGTCGAGCGCGTGCGTGAAGAACGGCGACTAACGATCCTGCGGGAGATCGAGGAAGTCAACGAGCATCGCCTCACCAACGACAGCGGCGAGCACAGCGCTGGCATCTACCAGTTCGTCGACAAGATCTATGAGTCGCAGGTGTTCAACTACGGCCTGCGCCAGATGTTCGACTTCATGATTCCGGAGCCGGCGTCGTATATGTGGCACCTCGAGCAGATGCCGCAGCCGGATCCGGAGCTGCCGATTGCGCCGATCAGACTGGAGGTCGAGGCGTCGGATGCGAACCACATCCATGAGGGCAATTATCTGCGTCTTGGTGCTCGTTACGGCACCAAGGGGCTCAAGGCACCACCGCCGATTTTTCTCGTGAGGAGTGCGAGCGTCACACAAGGCATGGGCAACGATTCAGAGGAAGATCAGCCGCGCAGCCGCAATCAAATCGAGATCCAGATTCCAAAGGGCTACCGGCCCGTCTGGGCGTTGACGACGGTGATGGGAGTTACGGACGAAGATCCTCACTTCTCGTTCAGTGTCGGCAACGAACACGATTACTGGCGTCCGACGGCACAAGGCGAACGGATCGATGTCCAGGAAGGCAGCCTCCGCTTCTATCGGCCGAACGCCAACCGGGTAACGATCTTCCCGAGCGACGGTGGTCTTTATGCCGACGATGACAAGCTCTATATCCACATTTTCGCGCACGAGACCGCAAACTACAGCGTGCACACCAAGCTCACCTTCCAGCGCAAGGCCGAGGCGTTGCGCGATTGGGCGATGTCGACCTACGACACGATCGCCGATGCATACTCGAATGTCTTGCTTCGGTATCAGCAAGAAGTCGAGACGCTGAAACAGAAGAAGGAAGCGGAAAAGGGACTTGCCTTCGAATTTGGCAATCCCCCTTCCGTCAATGAACGCATTATCCGGACGGAGCTGAAAAAGCATTGTCTCGCATTTATCCGCAACGAGCACGCCGGCCTGTTGAATACCGCGCACACCAGCGGCGGCTCACTGTACCCGCCACTCTTCGACATCGAGGATGCCAAAGCCGACGGGGCGATGGTTCGCTTCTTCGAGCACGCCTTCGAGTGGGATCAGATCCAATATGTGTTCTACCCCTATTTCTGGGCACGGCCCGGGGGATGGGCCGACCGGTTCCGCGCACGCAACATGGATCCCGAACTCGAAGAGTTTCTGAAGGCAGGCTACGCGCGCGTTGTCGTGCCGGTGCGCGTTGGGTTCGAGGCGGCGGTCTCCTATTTCATGCAGAAGGGCCTCGTGTGGAACGATGAGGGCGAGCCGCCGATCGATCATCCCCTCTACAAACCGATCGTCGATGAAATCAAGGAACGCACCGGTGGCGATCTCGGTGAAGTG
This sequence comes from Phyllobacterium brassicacearum, assembly GCF_003010955.1. Taxonomy (GTDB): domain Bacteria; phylum Pseudomonadota; class Alphaproteobacteria; order Rhizobiales; family Rhizobiaceae; genus Phyllobacterium; species Phyllobacterium brassicacearum. The sequence goes on along the minus strand of NZ_PGGO01000034.1, from coordinate 18,720 downwards.
CCGGTCGGCGATCCGTGGGAAACGCATCTGCCGACGACCGCTGTCCTGGTGCGCAAGGGTCACTCGCTGCCTGAATGGGAACGCGTGTCGCCGAATGAGTGGAAGTGGAAGCCCAAGGTCTAGAGACAACGACTGCAGTTTGCAGAAAGCGCGACTATGGCAAAGGGCTCAAGCGCCACTGTTTTCTACAAGGAGGTGGATGACGCGATCGCGAGAAATCCTCCGGACGTCAGCGATCTCGTCGTCCTCAAAAGACTGTGCGAAGCCGTCGAGGCTGGCGACAAGTCTGCTGTCGTGCAACTTACGCGGGACCTGGTCAAGCTCTCCGGAGTCGAGGATCCTCTGCACGCGATCTCTTACGAGCTTTTTTACGCGCTCATGGCCCGCGTCCTCCTGAAAGGATGGTTCGAGGAATTCGATCTCCTGATCAGTTGGCCCCAAACCCGGTTTGGCAGCAGGAACAAGCGGGTCGCGGGCAACTGGCACGGTATCGTCACGATCGTGAAGGATCAGCCGCAAACGGTGGACCTCCTTACGGGAACCAATCGTGAGAAGGAATGGCAGCGGGCGTTGAACGGGCTCGGCGGTGCGATGCGACATTTCGCAAAAGTCGACTTGCCCCCGGCCGTGAAGCCGGGTGTGCGATCAGAAGGCCCCTCTTTTGACCAGAGAGTACTCCCTGAACAACTGCTGGAGGCGATCGAGCAGTTCTATCGCCTCTTGCAGGTGATTTTCCAGCAACTCCTCGAACTTGCATTGGCCAAACTGGAAAGAGACAGCGATGACGCTGCCGGCCTTCGCAAGTTGCAAGATCTGCAGCTGTCACTGTGGATGCTTCTCAGCCCAACGGAGATTCCGAAAGACGCGAAAGCCGGGAAAGTCCTTGATGAGCTGAAGCTGCAGAATGACCGCCGCACGATGATTCTGAACAAGGTGATCCGTGTCACCGAGTTCCGGTATGGACGGGGTCGAGCAAAACTCCACCGGTTTCTGGACGCGTTTCCACCCCACAACGCCCGGAACGTCATCTTCAATTCACTCGACCGCGACGATACGGACGAGCCGAACGTCAGGGGCGAAAGGATCGGCAGCATCCAGGTATCGAGAGACCGTCAACTTGCTTATTTCCTTGTCACGTATGGACATACATGGGAGCTGAATTCGCGTCCGACGCCAGTGCATTTGTTTCGACGCGCCCTGATCAAGGGTCGTCTTGGCGGGCGGCTCAGGCTCGTCGAGAACGACGAATTGATCGCATTCCTGTACAGCTCCTTCGCAGAAACACTCGCCGAGCTCACTCGCCAGGCCACGACGGCCGTGGACAAAAGCAAGGCAGGCGCTCATGCCTGGCGCGAGACCGTCGACATCGCCAGCGTGTATTTCGGGCAAGTGACGACCCACTCCAGGCTCAATCTGACGGAAGGCCCGCCCAACTATCTGACACATACGTTCCCGCGTAACCTCATCGGCAAATTGCTTCACGACTGTGGTGTTCACTCTGTGAGATCGGCTTATGTGTTGTTGTCACTTTTGAATCGGATCAACGCAGCACACTCCGAGCTTGCGGGTCCGGTTCGTGCGCGTTGGGTACGTCTGCCTCTTCACGTCGGCATGCTCATTCAAACGAGCAACTTCGGGGTGGTTGTGCAACACAATGAGTACAGCTCAGTGACCGACAACGATGAATTGAAGCGCACCATGACCGCGTGGGAGCAGACAACTCACGAGCCCGACCCCCTCGATCCCGGCGATGCCGAGCTCAAGTTCCACGAGGATCTTACGGCCAACGGCTTCAGCAGCGACCTGGACATGCCGATCAGCTCCGTTCCGATTCTTGCGATTGGCGAGCCTGTCACGACGCACACCATCTGGAATTCATACCAAAAGAAGGTTGTGCCGTCACAACTGTTCACGCGCCTGGTGGGGGCGAGCAACGCGCCACAGTATCAGTTCGACGTTCGCTACCTGCGACTCTCTGAGCTGGAGCGCGAGTGGTACAACAGGCATGTCCTCCGCTTCTGGAACACGGATTGTTTCGACATCTGGGCGAACTCGGCGAGCGTTCTGACCAGCACCAGTATCAGTGACAAAGAATACGAGAAGCACAAGCAGGCATATATGAAGGCGCTGAACGGCACGTTGGATAAAGTGCAAGACAGCTACGAGGACCAGATTCAACCCGAGAAGAAAAAGCTGAGCAAAGCCCTTCGTGATGACAAGACGCTTTTGCTACCTCGAGTGCGCATCGTCGAGGCGGCGCGCCTGGAAACCGTTCTGCCGGCGGTCGAGAAAGTCGTGGATCACCTGAGCGAGATATCGCAGCCGAATTTTAGGCTCCAGCCGGATTTTGTTCCCCCTTTCGCGCGAAAGGAGGAAGTGCTGTTAGAGGTTCCATAGGGCCGTTCGTGGCGTCAGTTATTCTTGATCTGAACCGCGTCAAACTCGCATAATTGAAATTGAATGGCACCTCTATGGCCTCCCCGAGCAAATCTCCGCCCAAAAGCGACATCCGCTATTGGCGGATATCGTTGAAAAACTCGGCCGATTAACTGTTGATCGGGCTTTTTCAGGACCTTTGCCGTGAGGATGATCGGTTATCTGTCCCGCACTTATGCGCCTGGCCGCTTTTATGCGGTGATGACGGCGTGTAGTGGCCTTGGTGGTCTGAGTTTCGCCAGTTGCCTTAGGTTCTGGGCGGTTGCGGCAAGCAGGAATTCGTCTCGCGCACCACATGGACCTCGCAGCCTCAAACGCGCCATCCGGAGAATACGTTTGAGGTGAGCGAAGAGCATCTCGACCTTCTTGCGGCGATGCCGGGAACGCTCGTAATCGGGTGTGGCGGCGATCGCTCTGGCGACATCGCGGGCATCTTCGTTGAGATCACGCGGCACCTTGCGAGCAGGCGCATTCGGGCAGCAGCGCTGTTTGAGGTCGCAGGCGTCGCAATCCCTCTTTTGTGCGCGGTAGAGCCGCGTTCCTTCACTCGTGATCCCCGATCTGGGCGTTGCATAGGTTCGGTGGAACTGCTTCAGCTCCTTGCCTGCCACGCAGATGTACCGATCATTCTCGCCATCCCAAGTGAAGTCCGAACGCGAGAAGGTCCCGTCCGTTCGGTTGGATTTGTCGAACACCGGAATGTGCGGTGCGATGTCCTTTTCCTTGACCAGCCAAGCCAGATTATCGGCAGAACCATAAGCGCTATCGGCGACCAGATAGCCTGGCTTCAAGCCGAAGCGGTTCTCGGTTCGATCGATCATCGTGCGTGATGCTCCGACCTCGGCCTGCCGGATGGCACGCGTTGCCTCCACATCAAGAATGACGCCGTGATCGGTATCGATCAGATAGTTGGTGGCGTAGGCAAAGAAAGCATGACCTTTATGGGCACCGGTCCACTGTGCTGCCGGATCAGACGGGGAAATGAACTTCGGCGTCACGGGCGAGGCCGCACCAAAAGCGGCGTCATCAAGGACCGCCAGATATTCCTGCACGGAACGCCCAGCATTATCCTTCGCCTCTTGGACACTCCATTCTGCGCCAGGTACCGACCGTTGTTTGTTGGCATCGGCAGCAATCAAGCTGGCATCGACGGCAAAGCCTTCAGTCCCAACCAGCCCCTGCGCCAGGCAGCGCTCCACCACCGTCTCGAACAGATGCCGAAGGATATTGCTCTGCCGGAAACGCCCGTGGCGGTTCTTCGAGAAGCTGGAATGGTCCGGTACCTTGCCGTCCAGTCCCAGCCGGCAGAACAAACGGTAGGCGAGATTGAGATGAACCTCCTCGCACAGCCGACGCTCCGACCGGATACCCATGCTGTAGCCGATGATCAGCATCCGCATCATCAATTCTGGATCAATCGAGGGCCGACCCGTGTTGCTGTAGTAGGGATTCAACTGCGTGCGGACGCTATCGAGGTCCAGGTGGTTGTCGATCCGGCGCAGAAGATGATCGGCCGGCACGTGCTCATCGAGGCTGAAATCGTAGAAGAGCTGCGCCGGAGCCGCCTGAAATCCCATCATCGCCTGATCCCCTGCCAAATCACTCACAGGATTGAATCATGCGCCCCAAGCGCCTGCAACAACGAGTTTTTCAACAGTATCGGCGCAATCAAGCCGTCCAGCCCTGTCGCTAGCGACGTCTGCTTTCGGCCCGCGTCCGAGTTGGTCTGGACGGCCGCAATGGCGGCGCAAAAGCGACATAGGAGAGGAGAAGCGGGTTGGTCTAAGTTTATGATCTGGTAAATTAATCAACGGGCGAGGGATCCCTATCGGAATTTTGTGGGCGCGGCGTGCCAAGTCGCGATCATTAATATCCATTGAGACCCTGTTTATCCCATCGCATTCTGGTCTGAAACGCTATCGCCATCGGCGATGTACTGACCGATCGCCGCACGCACGGCATCGGCAAAATTGTTAAGCCGTGGAGTATTATTGGCAAGCTGATGCCTCAATGTCCTCGGTACTTCAAGCTGGACTCCCGCCTTACTTGATCCGCGATTGCATATATTGTTTCGGTCAATGCCAGCCAGAGTTTCGCCGGAGTTTCTCACGACTGCGTTAAATCCATTTTGCATCAATGCCTTGGCAATTCGATCGCGAAGGCCAAAATCCAGCCCGCCGACCCAGACCGTCTGTTGATCCCCGTTATCTTTCCGCCCATGCACACCAATGGCGATCTCAGTATCCTCCACCAAGTGACAGGCTTTGGGCTCGTCAAATATTTCTGACTTTATGTGAAGATCACTATGCGGCCGCCCGGGTCTAAGTCCTTCGAAGCAATACAGTGAAAACTCGGCGGCTGCGATGGCCGCCGCAATCTGTGAGGTAGCAGACTCAATCCAGCCGCCATGGGGTGCGACAATAGCGATACGGGATGTTCGGTCGGTTACACATATTCGATAGTCGACACCTTCGATCTCAGTGGCAGCTAGATCATTAAAGCATGCGTATTCGTCCTTCTTCTTTCCCATCATCCCTAAGATCTCCGCATTTCTCGGGTCATGTCCCGGACTAAAGCGACCGTTGAAGCTGCTCTAAAAGCATCATCGTTCTTTCATCCAAGCGCTGCCTTGAATAGTATGGCTATTCGCCCACGGTTCCGCAAAGCCAAACAAAGATGTCAACGAGCATGAATCAGCAGCATTGTTTGGAAATTCAATCATCATTTGGTCGACCGACGAAAATTACGACCCATAGCATGTGTACCCCATGTCCCGAATCCTGATCATTACCGGTCTTGTTATCGTTGCGGTCGGCATTTTCTGGCCGTGGCTCACGCGCGTTGGCTTTGGAAGACTGCCGGGCGACATTCTGATCGAGCGCGGGAATTTCACCATTTACATCCCAATCGCCACTGGCCTGCTTTTCGGCATTGCGCTCTCAGTGGTTCTCTGGCTGATCAATCGTTAGAACCGCTAGGCTTATAAACGGCTCATGCATCCAAGTGTAACTCGGCTGATAATCGAGAGCCATCCCGTCACACTTGCCCCATGCCTTCCGTGCCCTTACTCGACAGGATCAAAGGATATCGCTTTGATCCTTTCGACCAAAGCACGGAAGGCATTTCGCATGTGTGAATTTGGTATTTTGCGCAGATGCCTTTTTCACAAGTAGATGATACGGAACCCCGGCGTCTATCTCTGCGAACTAAGTTTGGTTTTGGGAGGCCCGCGCGCCTGTTGGCCTAGTAAATAACCCGTGTCCCATCAAGCATCGGCGGAGGAACGTCCTTTAAGCGCTTACCCATCCACTCTTTAGGAAGCTCATAGACCAATAGATTGGTGGATTCGTAGGCTGTTTCTTGTGAACCGCTGGCCACAATGCAGGCTTGATCTTCTTCGCTTGGGCGTCCGCGTATAAAGAAGTCGTAGATCAGGACCCAGCTGTTGTCGGGATAGAGCAAGAAGTGGCGAATCGATTCACCCTGTCTGCCACGATTGCCATTGTTCACGATGGCTTGATTTCCACCCATCACGCTCACAATATACTTCCAGATCACATCCGACTGACCGCAAGCCATTTTCAGTTTAGCCGTGAGTGCAGGAGCCGAATGCGGTTCTGCGTTGGCAGAAACAAGCGTTAAAACAACAACAATGGCCAGCTGAGCTGAAGCCACAAGCATGGCTCCACGCAGACCTCGACGAGTTAGCATGGTCCCCCCAACGCGCCCGTAATCGGAGCGTCTCCTGAGACCATCTTATCCCGTTGGTGAATCGTTTCCTATTTAGCTATTGGGAGTAGGAAGAACGAGCGCGCAGGAATCGGCGCAAAAACAGATCAAATCTTATATACAGCGGCGTTGTCCTGAACCTCGCGCAGACCCTTATAAGAAGGGTGGCGGAGCTTTCCGTCCTGCGTCCAAGCCCGAAATTCAATTTCCGCGATCAAGGTCGGCAGAACGAAGTTGGCCCCCTTTCGCTTGATCGGTACCGCCGGGTTCGACGTCTTGAGCTTTTCGAGCTGCTTGCGAAGCGCCGTCGCCGTGCGCTCATTGAAGCCGGTTCCCACGCCCCCGACGTAGACCAGATCGTGTCCTTTGTAGGCCGCCAGAAGCAGGCGGCCGATGCCGCCAAACGCTACTCGTGAAGGTTCCCAGCCGACGATGAAAAAGCTTTCACTTTGGACGCACTTGATCTTGAGCCAGTCACCGGTTCGACCGGAGTGATAGGGTCGCCGTTTATGCTTTGCGATGATGCCTTCGAGCCCATGTGCACATGCGGCTCTCAGCAATTCTGCTCCATCAGCCTCGATTTCTTCGGATAGGCGGATGACGCCGCTTTGATCCTTCAACAGCTCCTGCAGCACGTGCCTGCGCTCGGCAAATTCAAGGCGGGAAATGTCGTGGCCATCGAAATAGAGCAGGTCGAAAGCGTAGAAGTTGGCCTCCGACGCTTTGCGCTTGCCTCCTCGCCCGCCGAGGGCCTGCTGAAGCAGCCCGAAATCCGAACGCCCTTCTTCGTCCAGCACCACGGCCTCGCCATCGAGGATCAGTGTCGTCCCGAGGTCTTTCGCAGCCTGTGCAATTAATGGAAACCGGTGCGTCCAGTCATGGCCGCCCCGTGTGATCACGCGCACGCCATCTCCGCCAGCATGGACGGCGAGCCGGTAACCGTCCCATTTCACCTCAAAGACCCAATCTGGACCAGACGGCGGTTTTGGTTTCAGCAGAGCAAGACATGGCTCTATGCGATCCGGCATAGGATCGAATGCGAGCTGTGGCTGGCGTGGATCCCGCTGTTTGCGCGGTTGGCTTTTCAGTGGAGCATCGAGATCGGAGAGCAGTCCGATTGTCCGTAGCTTCTGTGAGGGACGCTTTGCCATCATAAGAGCTTAATATATGCCGTAGGCAACGCCAACGGCGTAAGCGACGCAGAACGGGCCATGACCAATAGGGGCCGATTGACGGGCGAGCGTTCGGATCAAGCGTCGCCGGAGGAAATTCGAAAGCCGTGCGCGCTTCATGCTTCGCCGGCCACGTTGGATCGCCGATTGAAATCTGCCACCAATTGCTACGCTCAGCCAACAAATTTGACATGCCAACTGCGTTTTCAAATCAACGTTTGTCCCTAACTTCCGTTATTGTACAAAACGCAGTTCGTGGTGAAGAAATCGGGCGAGCCGCATAGCGGCCGCGCTCTATGCCTCCGGCACCAAGCTAGCCTGCTGTCTTGGCTCATTCGAGTGACGATCGCTCTCGCTTGAAGGAGGGGGCGCTGTTCTTGTAGCCGCCCCAATAAGCCGAACCATCAGACGTTTAGAAATTGGATGGTGCAAGACGCGCGGAGGGTTGGCACATTCAGCGCTCCTATCGCTGTTTCACCCCATTGCGCAGCAGGGTCAACGCTATTGCGAGAAAAAAGCAGATCACGCCGGTGAGAAAGGGATTGGTATAATCCGGCCAGCCGAAGGCGTCGGAAATGCGGCCCCCTATAATAGCCGAAACACCGCCTATGAGGCCGTACAGCCAAATTGGTAGCTGCGGCTTGAACAGAAGGTCCTTCATTGTGCGCTCCCTGTGAACCGACCTGGCCTGATCGATCTACATTATGAAATCTCGAAAGTCGATTGCCTTCCGTGTTTCTTAAATACCCACTCCCATAGAAGCGGCGCGGCTGCGCCGCCCTTTGCTTGCGAAGGGGGAGGGGAGACAACGGCCGCCGTTTTCTCCCCAACAAGCAGATAATCGGCATCCCCCATCTTCCGCGCTTCGCTCCGCTCCGCTTGTGCAGACCGGGGACACCCCTGCCGATTTTCTGCTTGCCCCCCACTTTTCCGATCGGATCGCCGATTGCTCGGGAGCAGGAGCAGGGCTCCTGCCCGCCGGGCAAGAGCAGATGAAAAGGAACAAGCCGATGACCAAGCCAGACACCACACCGCGCGCCGATATTTATGTGCGTATCACCGCCAGGATTATTGAACAGCTGGAGGCGGGAACAAGACCATGGATGCAGCCATGGGGTGCCTGCGGCTCGCCGGTTCGTCCCTTGCGCCACAATGGCGTCGCCTACCGCGGCATCAACACCGTTCTCCTATGGATGGAAGCGGCAGAGAAGGGGTATCAGTCACCGTTCTGGATGACCTACAAACAGGCGCATGAACTCGGCGGACAGGTCCGCAAGGGTGAAAGATCCACGCTTGTCATCTACGCCAACGCTATCGAACGCAAAGAAGAAGACGAGCAGGGCGAAGAGGTCGAGCGCCGCATTCCCTATCTGAAGGGCTATAGTGTGTTCAACACCGATCAGATCGAAGGTTTGCCGGCTGATTATTCAGCCAAGGCGAAGGCGCCGGACGGATTACAAGCGAAAGCCCGCATACCGCGTGTCGATGCGTTTTATGGCAATCTTGGCGCCGACATCTGTGAAGGTGGCAATCAGGCCTATTACCGCATCGATGCTGATTTCATCGCCATGCCCGTCTTTGAGGCCTTTGTTTCCGCAGAAGCCCATGCCGCAACCCTTGGACATGAATGCATCCACTGGACGCGTCATGAAACGCGCCTCAACCGTGACCTCGGCCGCAAGGCATGGGGTGACGAAGGTTACGCGCGCGAGGAACTGGTTGCGGAACTCGGCAGCGTTTTCCTCGCCGCTGATCTCGGTCTTGCCATCGAACCCCGCGACGATCACGCCGCTTATATTTCAGGCTGGTTGAAGGTCCTGAAGAACGACAGGCGCGCAATCTTTCAGGCAGCATCGCATGCCGAGCGCGCCGTTGCTTTCTTGCACAGCTTGCAACCAGTCGCATCCACACAAACCGAGGTGGACGAAGAAAACCGCGCGGCCGCCTGATCGGTCGCCAATTGCTCGGGAGAGCCAGGCTCCTGCCCCTTGCGGGGACAGGAAGACCGCTTCGCGGACAAAAGGAGAAAACTGAATGTCTGACCTCATCACCAATGAACAACTTGCACAGATGGTAAAAAACTACCGGATAAATGCCGCCCGTTCCGAAGAGGGGAGTGCCCCAGTCGATTTCAAGCCGGTTGTCAAACTCTTCATGCCGACAGGCCGCGCCACTTGGTTGCTAACTGAATATGATCCCGACTTTGGGATTTTCTTCGGCCTGTGTGATCTTGGGTTCGGGTTTCCGGAATTAGGGAATGTCGCTCTTGAGGAATTGCAATCGGTCGTTGGTCCCTTTGGCCTCAAGGCCGACCGGGATACCAGCTTTCAGGCGGCAATGACGTTAGCCAAATATGCCGAGGAAGCCCGGCGAAACGGAGGGATTACGGCATGAGCCGTTTCTATATCAACCTACTCAATGCAGGTCGCATCGATGACGAGGCAGTCATCGGCTATGACAAGCCGCTGCGGACCTTCTTTCTTCAAGGTTTCTACGAGGAGGAGTCCGACTTTGACGAGCCGGAGATCTGGCTTGGAACCTGCCTTGAGGAATTCCCGACGCTCGAATCCATCGTCGAGGAAGCCCGCTCACGTGGCTACGAGATCAATGGCCTGCACCCCGCCGTGCGCCCCGCCGATGTCATTGCCATGCTGGCGGAGGTAGGTCACAAGCCTGAGCCGACCATATGGGAGCGCATCGGTCCGATATTCTGATCACGGCCCGTTGTCACAATTGACAACGGGCTAAAATGATGTCATAAAGGACAACATGAAAGCCGAAAAAGTCCTGTATCGAAAACGTAACCTGGGCAGCGGCGCGATTGTCGAAATGGTCGTTTGGAAATTACCGCAACCGGTTCCCGGTAGCAGCCATTTCTACAAATACCGCCTGTTTTTCGGCAGAAACGGCGAACGTATAGTTGGTTTCGACAATGAACGCGGCAAAGGCGATCATTGCCATCTGGACGGCATAGAACAGCCCTATACCTTCGTCAGCATCGAGCAGCTTAGAATTGACTTCCTTGCCGAAGTCACACGGAGGTTGAAGCCATGAACCGCGCAGTGATCCAGATACGACACGAAGCCGATGAGCTGGCCGCAATCACAGAAATGGCCGATGAATTTGTAGAGGGATGGAAAAGCGGTGAACCGCAGGACCCTGTTGCGGTTCTCACTTTCAGTTCCCCGGCGCAACTGTTCACCGTGATCAGCCCCAAACGGTGGGAGTTGATCGAGCATTTACAGAAAATCGGCCCCTCAAGCGTGCGCGGCCTCGCCCGTTCGCTCGATCGCGGCATCAAGCGCGTCCACGAGGACGTAACGACCCTGATCGAATGGGGTCTTATCGAGAAAACCGAAGACGGAAAAATATGGGTCCCTTACGATGAGATCGAGGCCGATTTTACCCTCACTGCCGCCGCATAGCAGGAGGAATTCCATGGCAGTCGCAGTCAAACGGAAGGCCCCGGCCATCACCCTGGAGGAAATGGAACTCCGCCGCAAGATGGTGCGCAGTGCCTTTCGGTCGAACGCCATCGAGGGCCTTCGACCGAACCCGGCCTGCCAGCCGGTCTTTGAGGCTTTCATTGCCGGTGAGATCGAACTTGCCGAAATGCTGCCGCGCGTTAAGGCCATTCTCGGCACCAAGTAGACATTTAGTTCATCCCTTGCTGACGGGCATTACCCTCAAAAACAAGATGGGGCCGAGACACACGAGGCGCTAGAGGCAGCAGAGCATCCGGTGATCGCGATCCGGTTGCTCGACCTGCAAAGCGGTCCCTTTCCCCACGCTAGTCGCTTGAGTGGCGAGTGCCTTACGGCACACCAGTTTTTTCTCCGGCTCGGTGATGTCAACGGCGCCCCATGACAGCGCGTTCCAACCTCGCCGGCTGCGTTCGATCCTTGCCGGATCTCGCTTCGGCCCTTCCGGGCAGAAAAAACACCTTTCCGGAGAGTCAGCAGTCCATCCACTCCACTTCCTGACTGCAGTGCTACGCCGGTGCAAGAGCGCCGCCGCATGTCAAGAGCCCGGTTTCGGGGCAGATCCTGCTGCGTCGCGGTTCCCTGCCGCGGAATGACCGCCGCCATCAGGGTCGTGTCGTCCAGTCTCTTTCGTGTTGCACTAGAACCTGGCGAACGCTGGCCATAGCCAATGTTGGCATTGGGCGTGTGCAAGTGGGCATGCCCTTCGTGGGGTCTGCTTTCCGTGATGGCGCTGTATATCCGGCCCTGCAGCCTTGGGATGCCTTGAGCGCGATGGTGCTGTGAAGTCCGTAGCCCCGCGTAGTCACTGGTTGGTGCCGCCGATGAAAGCCGATATCGAAAACCACGTGGCATCATCCTGGCCGACCGGATTGTGATGCCTTCGTTGATCTGGATGAACTGAGGTTGGTCGAAATCACGGCGTTATTGCTCTTGTTCGGGCGTTGTCTTGACAATGGAGCACTAAGACCGTCTGCCCGGCAAGCAACGGCGGGTCCGAATGATTTTCCCCTGTCCTGCGGCCATTCCTCGCGGTCCAAAATCATCCGTCCTTCGCCGTCCTTCACATGCGTTGCGGTCCTGCGGATGCATGCCGGCCTCTGGCCGGTCCTTGACCGTGTCCATCGACAACGCGAACAAGGAGCAAACGCGATGACCGACACCCTCGTAAACTTCATCCAGATCAACGAAGACAACACGATCTCCGGCAATATTGCCACCGTGGCCTTCGACATTGACATCACCGGCGAGAAGCTGAACAGCGACAACCCGAAGGCTCCGGTCTTCAAGCTCTTCGCCAGGACACCCCGCGGCCGCAAGATCGAGATCGGCGGTGTCTGGGAAAAGACCAGCGCGAAGGGCACGACCTACTACACCCTGTCCGTCAACACCGGCTACGACAAGCTGAACGCCAATCTCGGGCGTTACCCCGGCCAGGACGACACGAAGCTGATGGCGGTCATCCCCTGGGACTGATAGCCGACGCAGGAGGAGCCCTTGACTGAACTGACCCCAAGAATTTGGACATCCATTTTCGGGGGTCAGTTCATAGCTGGACGGGGCCTTTTCCGCATTATGGGACGGGCAAGATAAAAATGGCCAACAGGCAGCAACTGTGCCCGAACTTGTCTCAAGATTCAGCTGATAAACTTTATGAGCGATCAACCAGAACCATCCAAATCGGCAGGATCGGTGATTGGCCCGCCTGCGACGTCTACACCCATCAACCAGTCCCACACGGCCGCGTCATTCACCAGGTCTTCACCCCAAGCCTCGACCTCTGTTGGTGCCGGTACAAACAATACCGGACCAAAGCCCGAGCATTGGCTCTTCGTCATGATGTGCTGCACGTTCAATGCATGCACGATGCCGATACCGCTGTGCGGAGAACTTAAAAACGGCGTCATATCAGTCGGCGTCCTGATCACGACAGGGTCGCCCAGAAACGGATTATCCGCCAGCAGCTGGAGCGCAAGCACGTACTTACCGCTGCCTGTTCCGCCATAGATGACGATTTTCGTCATCACCGACATGTCAATGCTTCTCCCCCTTCGCGGGAGGTGCTTCCGGCGGCAGGAAAAGGGGAGGGTCCGACAGGTGGTACATGGCCATGCTGACCATCGCCAACAAATTGGCCATGGTCGTCGCAGCAGTCAGAAGCGCATATTCGTCGCCATGGCGGGCCGCAAGTTCACGCAGCCCGTCAAGATACAACTGCCGCGCACTCGGTTTGTTTTCGGGGGCCATCTTATCCGAGCTCCGCAAGATAGGTCGCGACTGTCGCTTCCTCTTCTTCGTGTTTCTCGTGGCCTTTGCGCCGTATCGCGATGACCTTGCGCAACGCCTTGACGTCATACCCGTCGCTCTTCGCGTCCTTGTACACCTCGGACTTTTCGGCGTTGTGTTCCTTGATCGTCTCGTCGAGCCGCTCGATCTTGTCGACGAGCCTCTGTAGTTTGCTGTTGCTGGACATTGCTGGTATCTCCAAACATACGATGATGTGTCGCCAACCCTTGCGCGTGCGCGCACGCGCACGCGAGGGACTACAGTTTCAGGTAGGCGCGAAGGGCCGCTTCAACGATCGCGGATGCTGTGGTGCGATCTTGCACGGCGCGGATTTTCGTTTCAGCTATGACCGATGGCTGTAGCTGAATCTGCAAGCGCTCCAGCAAATGGGATCGGTGAGTTCGCGCCCTGTTTCTCACGCTCTTCTCTGCGTGGTTTTCGGTTATTATGTCTTCCACAGGTGGTGGCTCCTGCGGCGGGGGCCGTGTGTTCGCCACCTTCGCCGGCTCCATTTTTTTCTCGGCGCTCGGAATGGCTTCCCCTATGAGGGAACTCATCTGAGTTGAACTGAGGCGAACTTGAGGAATTTGAATTTTGGTCGATGGGTTGTCTTTCATGCTGACCGCGCCGGATCGCTATTTTCTTCCGCGATAGCTTTGACGATATCTTCGATCAGATCCCTGATGTTCTTGCGGGCCTTTTCAACCTGATCTTGCTTTGCCGGATCGTCAGAAATCTGGGCGAGTGTCCCGGCGTCTTTTGAAAACTGCTGGTAGAGTTTTCGCGACCGGACGAAGTTTCCCAGACAGGGGATCCTGCTACCGCGGATCAGAGTGATGGCGTCCTGGAAAGCCACAGTTTTCAAGTCAATACCTTCGACGCCGTTCAACACCAGACGTAACGGCGCACGTCGCAGGTTTTTCGACCACTCGAACAATTGCACGGCTTCAACCATCTCCATGACAGTCGCCTTGCTCGGTACGAGCGTGAGCGAGCTTGCCACTATCGCGGCTGTCAGAAGATCATTCATTGAACCCTGGACATCGACGAGTACAATCTCGGCGTTGCCAGGGTTCCCCAACCTCGCTGTCAATTGCTCTATTGTAGCCGCTGGCTCGACCTTCAGGTTCGACGGAAGGGTTCCGGCTTTCTGACACCGCTCAGCCCATTTGAAACATGACTTCTGCGCGTCGGCGTCGAGAATGAGAACATTGCTTCCATGCATCGCCAATTCAGAGCCGATGAGAAGGCAAAGTGTCGATTTGCCGACACCGCCTTTGGAGTTCGCGAAGGTGATTACAGTCATGACAAGCTCCATATAATGATTATGAAAACTTATATAAGTTATATAACCTGTCAAACTAATTCACTCATATAAGTGACGAACGCAGAGCCACAGAGCAGTTCCCACCGTGCTGTCACTTGCGCAACTGATAGCCTCATACCACTCATATCAGCATCAAAAGTGACAGAACTGCCATAACTGGGCGCGCTGACACCACCACAATCAGCGGTAGCAGTTGTGGCACTGAAAGTGGTTCTATCAAGGAGCATCAGCAAACAAATCGGGAAATAATAGCATATATAGATGGCAGGATAGGAAATATCGTGATACGAAATTTCCGTGTGCCCTTGCCGGGCGGGCCTTGAGACACGTTCCGGCAGTCACCCTTCGGGCGCCCGGAACGTGATAGAAGAAAAGGAGCCGTCGTTGTCGAAAGCCCGGATCAAGGATCAGGTTCTTCACACACGCCTTAGCCGTGAAGAGAGCGCGTTGTTTCGCGCGTTCTGTGCGGAAAACGGCCTCACCACCAGTGAGGCTTTGCGCCGTTTTGTCCGGCAGGCTGCGGGTTTCGGCCCGACCTATGACGGCGAAATCCGCGATGCGATCCTTGAATATGCGCGGCAGCTGCGCGCGATCGGCGTCAATATCAACCAGATCGCCCGCATTTTGAACTCCGGCCGCACTCCTGATTTCCCCACTCTGCAGGCGGGCATTGGTCGCTTGAGAAAGGAACTTCTCGCACAATCGGAAGACTATGTGTCGCTGTGTGCGAAGGCACGCAAGCAGGCGAAAGAGCGGATCGGTGGTCGCCATGGATGATCTGTTTGCCGATCTGTTTGAAGGGCTGGAGGGTCTGTCATTGCGCCGCCGTTCGTTGCGCCAGGCAGCAGTCGACGCGAGCCTGATCCAGCAGGGCGTGTTTGACGCTCCGACC
Organism: Phyllobacterium brassicacearum; assembly: GCF_003010955.1. Lineage (GTDB taxonomy): Bacteria > Pseudomonadota > Alphaproteobacteria > Rhizobiales > Rhizobiaceae > Phyllobacterium > Phyllobacterium brassicacearum. The sequence continues at coordinate 3,396 of NZ_PGGO01000034.1, read as the reverse complement.
AAGACCCGGCCAAAGCTTCGGACCAATACCGGTTCACCAAGCGGCAAACCGCGCACAGGCGGCAAGCCAAAGACCGGTGCCCGCCTGATCGACACGTCGCTTCTCGACGAATGGAAGAAGCGCAAACTATCTCAGGCCGGCGGCGGTGGTGGCGCTGCACCCGCATCCAGGAGCAAGCCAAGCGGTGCAAAGCCCCTTGGTTCGCCGTCTCCTGCGGCCGCTGCCGCTGCCATGGCGGCACGCGTGAAAGTCGCCTCCGGATCACAGGCGGCCGTCGTCAAGATCGCGAGTTACGCCGCTGGCGGAGCCCGCGTGAATGCACTCGTCCAGTATCAAGGTCGCAAAGGTGAACTGGCGCTCGAACGTGAGGACGGCAGCACGATTAAGGGATCCATATCGCTTGCAGCGCTTGCGCGGGAATGGACGGGCGAAGAGCCGGAGCGCAAGCCAACCAAGGATGTCTTGCGCCTCGCGCTCGACGTCGAGGGCGGCCAGTATCGGGGCAGGGGTGGGCAGGTCCAGATTGAAACCGCGCTACGCCAGGCGCTTCCCGGTCATCGCTTTGCCTGGGCATCCGAAGACAGGCCGGATGGGACAACCCGGGTTGAGATCGTCATGAGCGCGGCAGCCCGCCGTCAGGGCGATGACGGCAAGGCGATCCGGGTATTCGATAACCGCAAATCCCTGGCGCAGCTCGAGAACCGGTTTGACCGGGCATTCGGCACCGAGACGGACATGGATGTGCGCGGCTTCGCCCATGGTGTCGAGGGGACGGCCAGGTATCTGACTCAGCTTACTCATGGCGGCACGAGGATGGTCCAATCCATTTGTTTGACCAGGGATGGTCGTTTATCCGAAGCAACAACTCTGATCGGTCATGACGCTAATCTCAAGGAAGCACGCGACTGGAAGCGGGATCTGCGCTCAAAGGAACAGCGCGACGTCGCCCATATCATCCTGAGCGCCAAGCCGGGCACCGACAAGCAAGCGTTTGTCGAAGCGGCACGGGCGATGCTGCCAACGGAATTTGCCGGCCATGAATATGCCTTTGCCTTGCACGAGGACCGGGAACACATCCATGTTCACGCCGTCGTCCGGATGAAGGCGCAAACCGGCGAGCGGATTGATCCGAAAATTCAGGATCTGCAGCGCTGGCGCGAAACGCTTGCGCACGAAGCGCGAGAACGGCACATCCCGATGGAAGCGCTCAGCCGTTTCGAACGCTCCAATCCGCCCGGTTACAAGCTCAAGGACATTCGCCGTGTGGAACGCGGCGTTGCGTCCGAGAGCGTGCGCCGGCGCGTTGATGCCGTCCGTTCCGGAACCCCGCATATCCCTGTCCGCGAGGAAGGCAGAAAGCGGGCGAGGGCCGTTCTGCAGGGATGGCGGGACGTCGAGTCCATTGCAGCATCGCGGTCGTTTGAGCCTACTCTCGCAGCTGGTGCAACGCGGCTTTATCGGGCTGATCGCCCGGGTGCTGCGAGCACTGCGGGCGCAGCGCTGACCAGTGCGCCGCAGTTTACTCGCGATCGCGAGGCCGCGACCCGTATGGCGGAGCGGTCCAGCGGCAGCGTCGCCTATATCGATGTCTCACCGGCCGAGCTCGCAGCATTGAAACCGGCGCGGACCGATGTGTTCCACCAGTTTGTCGTCAGTCCGGAGCTTGCTTCAACCCGCAGGCCCCTCGATCAGCCGTCCACGGCAACCATCCTGAAGTTCAGGAACCGCGCTGAACAGGCCGTCGCGGGAGCGGCGCAGCGCGAAGCATCCCGTCAACCCGAAACGACAGGAGTGACAACCGACATGCCAAATCTTGATACGATGCAATCCGCGTTCGATGACATCAACGAACAAATGAAGGTGGTCGAGGAGACCCTGCCGGTCGAGCTGCTGCCACAAGTCGAAACGGTGCGAAAGAAGATGGGTGAGACGCAGCGCAATATGCTGAACGCTCAACAGAACATCGAGCGCAAGCGTGGCGCTGTGGAAGGCGGCCGCTATGTTGAACCCGTGCCCAAGGATGATCTTGCCGGTTTCGCTTCCGAGAGGCGCGGCGATACCATCCGCTATTCGCACCTTTCCAGTGACGGCGAGATTGGCAGGATCGCCTTCGTCGATAACGGCAAGAAGGTTGAGATCCACGACTGGAAAGATCGGCAGGCCGTGCTTGCAGCCATGCGGTTGTCGACGGAAAAATGGGGCGATCTGACGGTCACCGGCACCAGCAGTTACAAAGCCCTTGTCGTTGAACTTGCAGCCGAACATGGCTTTCAGATCGCCAATCCGGAACTGCAGGACCAGATCAGGCGGGAAACGGAGCGCCTGGACAGGCGACAAGCCGAACGCCCAGGCTTTACCGCCGGCAACGTTGAAAAGTCCGCAATACCCATGCAGACGCCGGCAAGCCCGGCTGCACAGGTTCCACCATTGGTTCCGGAGGCGCAGTCGCCGAGCGCACCAGAACGGGCCAAGCCCCAGTCGCCGTCGTTCACTGATACCGGCGCCATGGTCGGGATCAACGACAGTAAAGACCGTGAGACCGTGCGCGCTGCGATGCAGGAGGAAGGTTTAAACCGCTCCAGCGCAGAAACCACTATTGCCCTGGAAACCGTACGGACAAAATCCGAGAACGAGGCCAGCCGCGAGACAAGACAGGCAGCGGAATCGTCCAGGACAAATGAGAAACCAATCGACGGCGGTGGTAGCGATCACGCTTATCGCACGCAGGCCGAGGCGGGTGCGGCACGACGTGCTCAAAATGCGGTAGAGATGGATCCAAAACGGCCAATGCCGACTGATATCAACCAGTCACCCCAGGTTGAGCGTCTTGCGCAGGAGCAGGCCGAGCTCCTGAAGCAGAAGCAGGAGACCGAAAAAGCGCAGACGCAAAAAAACGTCAAGCGGCAAAAACAGTGAAGCCGTAAGTATCAGAACCGGCTACGGCCGGTTCTCGTCCGGCGTGGCGTCGCTGCCTTCCATGAAATGCCCAGATGCGGGTGCTTACCTCGAAGCGGCGAAATGTCAGACAACCGACTATCGATACGAGGCTCCGCAATCCGTGCAGCAATTTATGAGTCTTTGTGCGGTTGCTTCTCCATTGATGGCCGGATCGTCCTTGGGCAATAACGCCTCTTGCAAGTCTCCAACATATGCATAAACTATGCATATGTTGGACGCAAATAAACTTGGCGCTCTGGGAGCGATGATTGCATACCGGAGCGAAGCCGCACTGGCTGGCTTGTCAGCCAGTGCGGCGGCTCTGCTTTCCGTGCTGCATTTCAAGCCAGGATTGACTACGACGGAGGTCGCAGAGGTTGTCGGGGTGAGCCAGCCGGCTGCGGTGCGCCTGATCGATGGACTGGAGCGGCAGGGCCTCCTTGCCAGAGGAAATCCCGT
>NZ_PGGO01000033.1 GCF_003010955.1 Phyllobacterium brassicacearum | reverse complement strand
ATTCCAACGAACTCGTTATTGAGTTGAAAGATGCCTTGGTCGAAGTCTGGACAGCGCTGGGCATTCCGTTTTCCAAAGACAGCGCACCGGCAGTCGAGACCAGCGAACGGGTGGTGACGCTCGCTGTATCAAAGGCCGGCGGCTAACTGCTATACCTTGTGCGAGTCCGGAGCCGGCGTTTATTCTGGAACGCCGGTTTCAGGTTTTTGCGTGATCTCAGCGGTAGCCAGGTGCGAGGTGAAGGATCGTATCGGCCCGGGCATCACGAATTTGAACTTCTGAAGGTCGACGGTGAATGGGCCACCGGGGCACCGACGCCGGCCTTCTCTACCAATTCCACCACCAGTTTTGTTGATCTCATTCCAGACTCAGTACGATGCGGCCGTCGATGCCGCCCTTCTCCATACGTTCGAAGATGGCGTTGATGTTCTCGAGCTTATCCCAAGAGAAATGTGCCTGCACCAATCCCCGAGCAGCAAAGTCCAGCGCCTCCTCCAGATCTTGGCGGGTTCCGACAATCGACCCGCGCACGGTTATGCGTTTCAACACCGTGTCGAAAATTGGCATTGCAAATTTTCCGGAAGGAAGCCCAACGAGTGCCATCGTACCGTGCGACCGTAGCATGGCAAAAGCCTGCTCAAACGCGGTTGGCGATACGGCGGTAACGAGTGCGCCGTGTGCGCCCCCTATCCGCCTCTGCACCTCTTCGCCCGGGTCGACTTCAGATGCATTGATGACGATTTCGGCTCCGAATTTTGCCGCAAGCTCAAGCTTGTCCGGATAGATGTCTACGGCCGCGACATGCATGCCCATCGCCCTGGCGTATTGCACAGCGACATGACCCAGCCCGCCGATGCCGGAAATCACGATCCACTCACCGGGTTTGACCTCTGTTTCCTTCAATGCCTTGTAAACGGTAACGCCCGCACACAGGATCGGTGCGGCGGGACCCCAGTCAAGGGCATCAGGCAGGCGACCAACGTAGTTGGGATCGGCCACGGCAAATTCGGCAAAACTGCCGTTCACCGAATATCCCGAGTTCTTCTGCGAACCGCAGAGCGTCTCCCACCCGGTGCGGCAATGCGAGCAATAACCGCACGCTGTGTGCAGCCAAGGAATTCCAACACGATCGCCTTCCTTGACACGTTTCACCGAACGGCCGATGCCGACCACAGTGCCGACCCCTTCATGGCCCGGGATGAAGGGCACTGCGGGCTTGACCGGCCAATCCCCCCTGACCGCATGCAAATCGGTGTGGCAAACGCCGGTCGCAGCAATGCGCACCAATATTTGATCCGGGCCCGGCTCCGGAATGGGGACCTCCTCGATCGTCAAAGGTTTGCCCAATTCGCGAACGAGCGCCGCTTTCATCATACTGGTCATGCAGGTCTCCTTTTGTAAGACAGGAAAATGGCCGCAAGCGGCTAGCGATTATGCTGATCGATCAACCCCCGATGTTCGATTTGCGATTCCTCCTGATCGCGGTTGTGGCGATTCCGGCCGATCTTCCGAAGCCCAACGGGAAAGGCTACTGATCTCCCATTGCAAGCGGCCGACATCCTGGACAGATGAGACGGCAGTCAAGTCGCATTGTCTTTGAGCTGGATCAAACAGCGTCAGCAATCACGCTGATACGATGGCGCGAATCCATCATTCAAAAGGCACCCAAATGAAACTTCCGCCTCTCCTGGCTGCGCCATTCGCCGTGATTCCGCTTCCAGTAATCAATCGAGCGACGAGGCTGATGCTGTTCCGGGTGCTGAAACAGCATCCGGGTCTTTTCGATCGCCTCGGCGAACATCTTGGGAAGCGGTACGGCTTTGTGCCGACCGATCTTCCGCTCACCTTTGTGGTCGAGCCAGCGAGGCCGATGATCACCGTCTCACGCAAGCCAGGAACGCCTCACGCAGATGCGATTGTGGAAGGTCCATTCTTCCTTCTGCTGGCGTTGCTCGAAGGACGCGGCGATGCTGACGCTCTTTTCTTCTCGCGCGACCTGGCGGTCACCGGCGACATGGAATCGATCATGTCGCTTCGCAATGCACTGGACGATTGCAGCGTGGATCTTCCCCGCGATCTCAGCGTTGCAGCAGGCCCGTTGCGTCCCCTGTTTAAACGTGCCGCCGGCTGGATCCGCGATCGAGCCCTTTCGGGAGAATCCGTATGGAACTGATCTGCCCTGCAGGAACCCCCGCGTCTTTTCGAGAAGCAGTCGATGCGGGGGCGGACGTTGTTTACTGTGGTTTCCGCGATGAGACGAATGCCCGTAATTTCCCAGGCCTGAATTTCACCCGCAAAGAACTGGAACAGTCCATTGCTTATGCCCAAAGCAAGGGCACCCAGACCTACGTCGCGCTCAACACGTTCATGAGGGCTGGAGACGAGATCGTATGGTACGAAGCGGTGGACGATGCCGTGCGCCTTGGCGCTGATGCTGTCATCGTCGCGGATTTTGGTTTGATGGCCTATGTCGCTGAATACCATCCGCGCCAACGGCTTCACGTCTCGGTACAGGCCTCCGCCTCCAACGTCGATGCCATCAATTTCCTTGTCGACGCATTCGGGGCCAAGAGGGTGGTGCTGCCCCGGATTCTGACCATTCCCGACATCGCCCGAATTGCACGCCAGATCACGTGCGAGATCGAGGTTTTTGTTTTCGGGGGTCTTTGCGTGATGGCGGAAGGTCGTTGTTCGCTGTCGTCCTATGCCACCGGAAAGTCGCCGAACATGAATGGCGTATGTTCGCCAGCCAGCCATGTCCGTTATCGCCAGGACGGCAACGACCTCGTCTCCGAGCTCGGTGACTACACCATAAACCGATTTCCGGATGGAGAAGCCGCAGGTTATCCCACTCTGTGCAAAGGACGCTTCGAGGTGGCAGGCCAATACGGATATGCATTCGAGGATCCCGTTTCGCTCGATGTCATGGACCATATTGATGGGCTTCGCGAGGCTGGCGTGTGCGCCTTGAAGATTGAAGGAAGGCAGCGCGGAAAGGCCTACGTTGCCGAAGTCGTTTCGACCTTAAGGCGCACGCTTTCTGCCGATTCTAGAAGCCGCCCTGCCCTGATCCATCGACTTAAGCTTCTGAGTGAGGGCCAACAGACAACGTCCGGTGCCTACGAAAAACGCTGGAGATAGGATCGCACATGAAAAAACCAGCTCCAACATTGGCCCTTGGACCAGTGCTCTATTTGTGGGACGGGCCGAAATGGCGGGATTTCTATTTTCGCATTGCCGATGAGGCTCCCGTTAGTCACGTCACCGTTGGTGAGACTGTCTGCTCGAAACGCCTGCACTTTACCGAACCGTATATCGCCGACGTGATTGAACGCCTGCAAACTGCAGGCAAGACCGTGCGTGTCGTGTCTTTGGCAATTGTGACATTAGAGCGTGAAAGCCAATATGTCCGAAGCCTGATACGGGACAGCGGACATATTGTCGAAGCGAACGACCTGTCCGCCCTCAGACTTCTGAACGGACGTCCCCACGCTGTGGGACCGCTGGTCAACGTCTACAACGTCGCTGCGGCACGAGTGTTGGCTGCTCGCGGGGCGACCAGTATATGTTTGCCGCCGGAATTGCCCATGCGCTCGGTCGCGCAGATCGTGGCTGGTGTGCCTGAAGTTGCTTTTGAGGTGTTCTCCTTCGGCCGCGTGCCACTGGCCATCTCAGCGCGTTGCGCCCACGCTCGGTCCAAAGGCCACACCAAGGATAATTGTCAGTTTGTCTGTAGCGAGGATCCGGATGGACTTTCCGTGGATACACTCGAACATCGACCGTTCCTGGCATTGAATGGTGTTCAGACCGTCTCCCACACATGCCAGGCGCTTGTTGGAGAACTCTCGGATCTGGCGCTGTGCGGCGTGTCACGTTTTGTCCTGTCTCCCCAAGATTGCGATATGGTGGCGGTCAGCCGTGTCTACGATGATGTTCTGAAGCACCATATTGATGTAGAGGATGCAATGTCCCGGCTGCATCAAATCTATCCCGGCGTGCCGTTATCAAACGGCTTCCATCACGGCCAGGTGGGTGCGGCGTGGATAGCGCACACGAAAAGTGTTTCCCTTGGGGCCGAGATATGAGTGGCCGTCATTTGTTTCCTGTTGAAGGTTCCGGCCAGGCACTTATGGCCGGACATCTGTCGAACGCAGTTCGTCGCATCCGAACCGTCATTATGAACACGGCGCTGGACTGCGACTGTCGCCATCGTGTGGACAGTGCATTGCAACGCTTCGCGGCACTTGAGCACTTGCGCGACCAAAAGAGGTCACTCGAAGACGCGCATCACCAGAGACGGACCATTGAAACCATTCTCGAACTGCTGCGGGAGTTTGATGAACTGGGCTTTCAGGACATGGACGAAAGCGTGCTCCGTGAGGCCGCTCTTCTTTTCGAGGATATTGCGGCCGCAGCCCAGGCTGCTTCTCATTCGTTAAAGCTGGTCTCGTCGGATGTGTCGTCCACGTTCGATAAGCCGGCGACCACGCCATAAGCCGGGAGTCTGGCATTTGGCGAATATCGCGAAAATGCTTGCTCCGGATTATACAGACGTCAGGACGGCGCGACTTTAGAGCCGATGTGCACCGTCGCCTGGAGCTTTACGAGGTCGAAGTCGGATACCAGGACGTCCAGGCGGATCAGCCAATCGCCAGGAAATGGCACGTTCAGGTTCTCGACCCGCCACAGTCCTTCCCCGATTTTCACGGCGCGACGCTTGAGCGACGCTATCCCGAGTGTCGGGTGGGACATCACCAACGTCACTTCCTTCTCGTGGAGAGCCGCAAAGTCCCCGGTAGTTACGGACATTTGAGCCGTCATCGCTCCGATTCTCTTTGGAGTCAGCGAGAGGTCCACCATCACCTTCTCGGTATGGATGTGTACTTCTGCGGCAGCCACTGGCTCGGCCATGACCGTTCGCGGCGGAGGCGTGAATCGCCACAAGCCGACGACGGCGAGAATGCCCAAAATGAGGAGGATTTCCGCGTGAGTGGTTGTCCTCAAGTTTCTGCCGGCGACAAGGTCACCCCTTACTGCCGGACTTGTGAAGATGACGCGGTTGACGGCAGCGCATATCAGGACAACTCCAACCAACAAGGACTTGCCGACCAGAACCCGTCCGTAGTCAGTCAGCCACAATGCATCAACCCTCCCGAGTTGGACGAATGCAAGCACGACTCCGGCCACGAGCATCGGAATAACTGCAAAAAGTACCGTTCTCGAGAAACGCCGTAGAACAGACGGAGCGCTTGCGCAGCCGGTCGCAAACAGCTTGGCGAGCGGATAAAGCGATCCTGCCCAGAAAGCAGCGCTCATGACATGGATGATTACCGCACTGCGCATCAACCATTGCGGAGCTGCCGTCACAGCGTGACCGCTTGAACCGAACGCAAGCCCTACAGCGATCAAGGCAATCGCGGACAGCAGTCTGACCCGAATTTTGAACAGATGCGCAAACAAGGCCAGGCAGATAGCTGATCCCGCAAATAACGCGGATGTTCCATATGTTGTCGCGAATCCAGCATTCCATGCCGAGTTTTTGGAGAATGTGCCAATCGGCAATGACAGGACGTCCAGTCCTTGCAATGGAATCGAAAAGGCTGCGGCAGCGAGGCCAGGCAGGAGAACCGCCAGCAGAACGGGATCCCGCTTGTCGTGATGATCCGTCTCCATCCAATTGAAGAAAAAAATGCCTCCAACCCCGAAGAAACAACCTGCATAGATCAAAAGCCTTGCGAGCCAAATGAGGTCACGGACCTCGCTGTCGGTTTTCGGGCCTTCAGGATGGATCGCAGCGGTAGGTGCTCCGATCGAGTAGACGATAGAACCTCCGATCGGATGACCATCCGCAGAAACAACTCGCCAATTCAAGGCATGGGTTCCGCGTTGCCGTATGTCGGGGGCGTGTAAGGTGACCATATTTCCGGCTGCCTCGATTGACTCCAGATTTTGGATAGTCCCGTCAGGCTCAACAAGCGAAAAGAAAATAGATGAAACAGGTTCTGAAAACTCCAGAGAAAACTGTTGAGGGTAATCGTCGAGGATAGAGTTGGCTGAAGGATTCGACATCACTAGAGTAGCGTGCGCATGGCACACGCCGATGCTTGCCAATGCCAGGATCAGGGCTATCCAAAGCGTAGCTGCCAGGCGCTCAACCAATGTCGCCAGACGAACATTGCATTTTCCCAGCGACATCTATCTCATTCCGTTGTCGATTGCAGATGCATCGCCCCCCCAATATCATGGTCGGGTCGCTGCATCCTGGAGTTGTGCTAGCAGTTCATTTTTTGGGCACGATTTTCGTACCAGGGGCGGGCATCTCATAGTCGTCCGCGTTTTTTCCTTCCGCGGGAATTTCAATCCAGCGCTCTGTTGCGCCATCGGAACATTCCTGCACCACGGGGAAATAGACGATTTTGCCGACTTTCAGGTCCGGGGTCAAAAATGCCCGGAAGACAAACTCGTCATACTCATCGTCAGCAAGGTTTCCGTTGCTCCAGACGACTTCTGTTACGCCCACATCCGTTGCCTTCCCATAGTAGTCGTAGGACTGCTCGTATTTCGACGTGACCTTGTCGAGTTTCCATCCGGCTTTCGGCATGGGCTTGATCGCGATAACGCCTTCGGGGATGTGTACCCGTACTTTGACGGTTGGCTCTCCGTCGCATCCGTGAGGCACGCGCAGGACGGCCTTATATGTCGAGCCAACCTGGGCCTCCGGATTTTCAAGCGACACATGCGCCAGCGCCACCGTCATCCCTGTCATCAAAAGCGCCGCGCCTGTGAACGCCAACTTTAGCTTCAGCATCGTATTTCTCCTAGAGTGCGCGCGCCCCGGTCATCGAAGGCTGAGCGCGGACTAAAATGGAAACATGTCGCCTGCACGTATTGAAGACCTCCTACGCTGCACCATCGCGGTCAAAAGCACAGCAACCGTTCCACCAGGCGTTATTACGACGGGTTCGGGACTACCTCTTTGACCTGCATCAAGTAGTTTAGAGTTGAGTGACATAATCAAGATTTATATCAAGGATCGATTGCAGGTCTGAGTAAAATTCAAGTCTTGCGAAGAAATACCAAAATAAATTCATCTCATTTGCTCGAGGAAGTTGTACCAGCAGACTACCAACCTCTCTTTTGGCATGATAGGTTTCCGATGCGACCGTGCCTTGGGAGGAGACGTTGATGTCCGAACCACCCGACCTGCCCGTGCCGGCGCGGCGGCGGGTGGAAATCATCACATTTCTGGTGCTTGCATTCGGTATTTGGCCGGTTGTTGCCGTGGGTGTCGTCGGCGGCTACGGCTTCCTTGTCTGGATGCTGCAGATCATTTTCGGGCCGCCCGGCCCTCCCTCTCATTGAGATAGCAAAATGACGGCGACGAACATTTCAAGACGGGCTTTCCTGGTCGGGCGACAGGCACCCGGTTTTCGTCGCATCCTTCCGCCGGGTACTACCGCAGAGAGTTTGCTCGCCTGCAGCGGCTGCGGCAATTGTGCGGATGCATGTCCCACCCACATCATCTGCCTTGTCGGTGACTTGCCGACGCTCGATTTTTCCCATGGCGAATGCACCTTCTGCGGCGAATGCGCGAACGTTTGTCCGGAGCAGGTATTCCAAGCCAACTTACTGCATCGTTTTCCGCATGTAGCCCTGATCACTGACAGCTGTCTGGCCCGAAACCACGTCGAGTGTCAGTCGTGCCGCGACGCCTGTCCCGAGCAGGCGATCCGTTTTCGCCCTCAGATCCGCGGACCTTTTCTGCCTGTTCTCGACGACGAAGTCTGCAATGGATGCGGTGCTTGCATCAGCGTCTGTCCCGTAGCCGCCATCAACGTTCGTGAGTTGTCACATGAGGCGGCACATGCGTGACAAGGGACAAACCTACCATATTTCAAGCGCCGTCATCATGACGTTGCCGGCAATGCAAGATGCCGTGCTCACACGGCTCCGCGAAATGGCGAATGTCGAGGTCCATGCGCATCAGGGCAACAAGATCGTCGTCGTGATCGAGGGCATAAGCACGGGCATTCTCGGAGACCGATTGTCTCAGATCTCCGCCCTTGAGGGGGTGATGGCGGCGAACATGGTTTTCGAGCACGTCGAAACGGAGGAGACCGGAAGCAATGACCGAACTGACGCGGCGTGAAGTTCTCAGGGCACATGCGGCTGCAGTTGCCGCAGCCACAGCCGGCATCACATTGCCTGCGTTCGCGCAGCCAGTTCCGGGCGGCGTGAGCGCACTCGAAATCAAATGGTCGAAAGCCCCCTGTCGCTTCTGCGGAACGGGCTGTGGCGTCATGGTGGGCGTCAAGGAAGGCCAGGTGGTAGCAACGCACGGCGACATGCAAGCCGAGGTCAATCGCGGCCTAAACTGCATCAAGGGCTATTTCCTGTCGAAGATTATGTATGGCGCTGATCGCTTGACGACTCCGCTGTTACGCAAGAGAGCTGGCGTCTACAGCAAGGACGGTGAGTTCGAGCCAGTGAGTTGGGAGGAAGCCTTCGACGTCATGGCCGAGCAGTGCAAAAGGGTGCTGAAGGAAAAGGGCCCGACAGCTGTCGGAATGTTCGGCTCCGGGCAATGGACAATTTTCGAAGGCTATGCTGCGACCAAGCTGATGCGAGCCGGGTTCCGCTCCAACAATCTCGATCCGAACGCCCGGCACTGCATGGCCTCTGCAGCCTATGCCTTCATGCGCACTTTCGGCATGGACGAGCCGATGGGCTGTTACGACGATTTTGAGCACGCCGATGCCTTCGTGCTTTGGGGCTCGAACATGGCGGAGATGCATCCGATTCTCTGGACGAGGGTCGCTGACCGGCGGCTCGGCCATGAACACGTCAAGGTCGCGGTGCTTTCAACGTTTACCCATCGCAGCATGGATCTTGCTGACGTTCCGATCGTCTTCAAACCGGGAACAGATCTCGCCATTCTCAACTACATTGCCAATCACATTATCCAGACCGGAAGGGTAAACGAAGAGTTCGTCAAGCAGCATACGACGTTCATGCGCGGTGCCACGGACATTGGTTACGGCTTGCGCCCGGATGACCCGCTGGAGGTTAAGGCAGCAAATTCCTCCAATCCGGCCAAAACGGAGCCGATGAACTTCGAAGAATTCAAGAATTTCGTTTCCGAATATACGCTCAAGAAAGTCGCGGACCTGTCTGGCGTTGATTCCGGTTTCCTTGAAGAACTTGCCGAGCTTTATGCTGACCCCAATCGCAAGGTCATGTCTCTCTGGACCATGGGCTTCAATCAGCATGTACGCGGCGTCTGGGCGAACCAGATGGTGTACAATATCCATTTATTGACGGGAAAAATCTCAGAACCCGGTAACAGCCCGTTCTCATTGACGGGTCAGCCTTCGGCCTGCGGCACCGCGCGCGAAGTGGGCACATTCGCGCATCGCCTACCCGCCGACATGGTCGTCACCAACCCGGAGCACCGCAAGCACGCCGAAGAGATCTGGCATGTGCCGCACGGTATTGTACCGGAAAAACCTGGCTATCACGCCGTGGAACAGGACCGGATGCTGAAGGACGGCAACCTCAATTTCTATTGGGTCCAGGTCAATAACAACGTGCAGGCGGCTCCCAACACGAGCAACGAAACGTACCAAGGATACCGCAATGCGGACAACTTCATCGTGGTTTCGGATGCCTATCCAACCATCACGGCGATGAGCGCCGATCTGATTCTGCCAGCTGCAATGTGGGTGGAGAAGGAAGGCGCTTATGGCAACGCCGAGCGGCGCACCCACGTCTGGTACCAGCTGGTGCAGGCACCAGGCGAGGCGCGTTCGGATTTGTGGCAACTGGTCGAGTTCTCCAAACGTTTCATCACCGATGAGGTCTGGCCTGCCGAGATCCTGGATGCCAATCCCGACTATCGCGGCAAGACACTCTACGAGGTGCTGTTCAGCAACGGCGTTGTCGACCGCTTCCCGGCGCGTGAAATCAATCCGGATTACGACAACAATGAAGCGAAGGCATTTGGTTTCTACATCCAGAAAGGTCTTTTTGAAGAGTACGCCAGCTTTGGACGCGGGCACGGGCACGATCTGGCACCCTACGACCGCTATCACGAAGAACGGGGATTACGATGGCCCGTCGTCAACGGCCAGGAGACGAAGTGGCGTTATCGCGAGGGCTATGATCCGTACGTCAAGCAAGGCGAAGGCGTAAAATTCTACGGCCGGCCCGACGGCAGGGCGGTCATTCTTGCCGTTCCGTACGAGCCTCCGGCCGAATCTCCCGACGATGAATTCGACATCTGGCTCGTTACGGGACGTGTGCTCGAGCACTGGCATTCCGGTTCGATGACCATGCGCGTTCCGGAGCTTTACAAGGCCTTTCCCGGGGCCCGATGTTTCATGAATGCCGACGATGCCCGCAAACGCGGCATCAACCAGGGGGCCGAGGTCCGGATCATCTCCAGGCGGGGAGAGATACGCTCCCGTGTCGATACCCGGGGACGCAATCGAATGCCCGCGGGTGTGATTTTCGTGCCTTGGTTCGATGCCAGCCAACTCATCAACAAGGTCACCCTTGATGCAACGGATCCCATCTCCAAACAGACGGATTTCAAAAAATGCGCTGTCAAGATTGTCTCGGTCGCATAGTCCATCGACCACGATGGGTGCTGTTCATCGTTACCATGGCTCTGTTCGTGGGACCCGCTGCAATCGCCCAAATGGTTCCCCCGCTGTCCGGCCCGGACCAGGCAATGGAGGAAGTCCCGGCTGCGCCGATGCCAAAGTGGATCGTCGATGATATCCGCAAGATGCGGGCATATCCGGACCAGCCGCCTGTCATCCCGCACTCGATCGAGGGCTATCAGCTGTCCGTAAACACCAACCGCTGCCTGTCGTGCCACAAGCGCGAATTTACACAAGGGTCGGGAGCCCCAATGATCAGCGTCACCCACTACATGACCCGTGAAGGCCAGATGCTGGCCGACGTGTCCCCGCGCCGCTATTTTTGCACCGCCTGTCATGTGCCGCAGGCAGATGTTCGCCCCCTCGTCGAGAACAAGTTCAAGGATATGAGCGAATTGGGTTTCAAGCCGGCGGGGAGCGAGTAGCGGGTGATGAAGCGGGTAAGAAGAATCCTGGCCTGGGTCTGGAAAGTCCTCAGTACACCTGCGGCGACCCTTAGCCTCGCATTCCTGACGTTGGGTGGCTTCGTTGGCGGCGTGATGTTTTGGGGTGCCTTCAATACCGCACTTGAGCTGACCAACACGGAGGCCTTTTGTACGTCCTGCCACGAAATGAAAGACAATGTATATGAGGAATTGACCCGCACAGTTCATTTTTCCAACCGCTCGGGCGTGCGCGCCTCCTGTCCTGATTGCCACGTTCCGCACGAATGGACCGACAAAATTGCCCGCAAGATGCAGGCGTCAAAGGAAGTCTGGGGCAAGATTTTCGGCACAATCAACACGCGCAGGAAGTTTCTCGATCACAGGCTTGAGCTGGCACAGCATGAGTGGGCACGGCTGAAGGCCAACGACAGTCTGGAATGCCGCAACTGCCATTCGTCGGTGGCGATGGACCTTTCAAAACAGACGCAGCGAGCGGCAGATATCCACACGCGCTACCTGTTGTCCGGCTCTGCCACGTGCATCGATTGCCACAAGGGGATCGCCCACGAGTTGCCCAACATGCAGGGCGTCGATCCCGGCTGGAAAATGCCACCGGAACTTGAAGGTGAAAAACAGCCTTCCGCCAATGCCATCGATGATCTGAAGCGGGCGATCGCCACTGCGCATGGCGGAATGTTGAAGGATCAGTAGTTCGGTTCCAAGCAAAGCTACGACGCCAGAGGGAACAAGCGATCGCCGCGAAAGATATTCGCGGCCGGACTCAAATCCATGTCATTTCTGTTCGCGTGGAGTGTCGTCTTCGCGCATGCCTTGTTTGAAGGTTTTTATACCTTTGGCAACATCGCCCATGAGCTCGGGGATCTTTCCGCGCCCGAACAACAACACAGCGACGGCCAACACGATGAGCCAGTGCCATATACTTAACGAACCCATTATCTCTCTCCGCTTTTTGCGGTCGGCAGCAGCACAGAACGGAGGTCTTTGTGCCCGCGATCCATTGCGGTGATGGTGGCGGGAACCATCCCGCAACCATCCGCGAACAACGCTCGATTTACGAACCGAGCTTAGCGATGTCGCCGTCGAGACGCTCCCGTGCCTTTTTCGGCAGCGTTGCGGTCTTGACGGCTTCCAGATTGGCCGGCGCATCACCAACAACGATAAGCCCAACCATCCCCATGCCCGCATGAGGCGTGCACTTCACAGCATATGCGCCATCGACGTCGAACGTCTGTTTGAACGTTTCGCCCATCTTGCTCTTGAACGGTGTTGATCCGGTCGGGATCAAATCTTTGAACGTTTCGACATTGTGGCCCTTGTCCGTCGGGACGAACGTCACAGTGTCGCCCTTGGCGACCTTGACGAAACTTGGCTCGAATACCATCGCACCGTCGGTACCTTTGTTGAGCATTTTTACTTCGAAATCCGCAGCGAAAGCAGGTGCTCCAAGCATCGACAGGCCGATCACCGCGCCAGTAAACATTTTCAGGACCGATTTGGTCATTTTACTACTCCTTGTTGCCGGGACACTTCGGGCCCCTTCATGAAGGAATTAGACCGCTCGACTTGTTGCGTCTTTGATCCCACGCAAACATGACAGTTGGTATTTAGTTTTCTTGAAGAGTTTCTTGAAGATTTCGCTGAACGCTGTGCAAGTGTCAGCAACTGTTACGAGCTGTTCCAATCGGACGGCGTGGCACGCCTGGCAACTCTGCCTATCGGGCTTGGATGCCAGGGCGTGTACTCATAGTTCCAGACGCCATGGACTTGGCGATGTCCGGTTTACCACCGGTAAGCGGACCGTACGGTTGCCTTCAGCAGTCTGCTTTGAGCCAAAGCAGTTACGCGTAGAGTCCGTCGTAGGTCCGCGCTATAGAGTGCTGCATTGGGCTCTGTTCATTGTCAACACGAGGCGTGCTACTGTGATGACAGCGTAGGAGGGTGAAGCGATGGCCTACTCATATCGCTGCAAGGATTACCCTGGAATGGACGCCTGTCCGGCGTCGTTCGTGGCCGAGACTGAAGCGGAGCTTTGGAAACACATTGAACTCCACGGAGCGACCGCTCATCAGGAGCAGCCTGACAAGTGGTCCTTGGAAGATCGGCAACAGATCAAAAACTTAATTCGCGAAACGTAGGATGGGGCGCACGGAGGAGCGCGCATGGGCATTTACAGCGATGTCATTCTGCCGAAGCTCTGCGACCTTTCCATGCGCAACAAGCGCCTGCACCCCTATCGCGAGCGCGTGATTGGCGCTGCGGAAGGCCGCATCCTGGAGATAGGCAGCGGCTCGGGCCTGAACCTGCCCTTTTATCGCCCGGACGTTCGGGAAATTCTCGCGCTGGAACCTGATCCGGCCCTTCTCGCGATGGCCCGTCGCGCCTCGCATTCAAAGATGCCGGTCAACTTCATCGAAGCGTCTGCGGAAGCCATTCCGCTGGATGACGAGAGCGTCGACACGGTCGTGACAACCTGGACTTTGTGCACGATTCCCCGCGCCGCGACGGCACTGGCGGAAATGCGCCGGGTACTCAGGCCGCAGGGCAGGCTGTTGTTCGTCGAGCATGGGCTTTCGCCTGACCGTAGGGTGCGCTGGTGGCAGGATAGCCTCACTCCGATCTGGAGACGTATCAACGGGGGCTGTCATCTCAATCGCCCGATCAGATCGATGATAGAAGACGGAGGCTTCCGGATCGATCGGATTGAGATGGGGTACATGCGAGGCCCGAAGCCTATGACGTTCATGTACGAAGGGGGTGCAAGGCCCAGATAGCACCCGTCTGACAGTTCCACGCGCCGTTGGATAGCGCCTTCCTTTGAGCAAACCGAGTGCCGCGCGAGAGATAGGGCTAATTTCGCCGTTAAGGCCGAAATCCCCGCGGCGGCCAGCAGCATGAAAACCTGGCCGCATGCGCTCTAGTTGAAGGCCTAGCGAGCGGCGGGATGGTCCTGGCTGACAAGGGCCTACGACGCGACCGAGTTACGAGCGTTCGTGAGTTCCCGTGGAGGCTGGGCGAACATCCCGCCCCGCCGGAACCGGCGTGATCCGATTTGATTCAGCCTGCACCTTTACCGCCACCGAAATCAGCTCGAACGGCTCTTCAACAGGATTAAGCAGTGTCGGCGCATTGCAACGCGTTATGAGAAACAGGCCGCCAACTTCCACGCCTTCATCAAACTAGCGGCCATCCTGCTCTGGCTTCGCGTTAATGTGTCCATGACCTAACCGCGGTCCTTCGCACTGTTGGCCAAGAGCATGATCCCGTCCAGGTTGCAGATCAGCAGTTTCTGGCGACCGCCTTCGACCAGCCCTTTGGCTTCCCACGCACTCAGAATGCGAGACACGGTATGAAGCGTTGTGCCAGTCATCTCGGCTATATCCTGACGGGTGATCGGAAAATCGATCCGAATGCTGCTGCCTTCCTGTTTGCCCGCTTGTTTTGCGAGGCGTGTCACTACATGTGCGACACGACGTTCAACCTCCTGGGTCGACATCTCACGGATGCGGGTGTGGGCTTCTTCCAGGCGCTGACCAATCGTTTGCATGGTGGTCACGGCAAGGCTGGGATTACGTTCGACGAACTGTGGCCACAGATCCGTCGGCCAACAAAGGACCACGCTTTCGGCGGCAGCCATGGCGGTTCCCGGATAATCGGTGCGTTGCAGTGCCTTCGCGAACCCAAACAAGTCGCCGGGATGGACCATCCGTACAATTATCTGTTGTCCATCCTCTGTGACCTGCAGCACCTTCAGTCGACCGTGTAAGAGCAGGAAGAATGAGACTGCGTTCTGGCCTTGTTCGAACACCGCTTCCCCTTGCGGGATACGCTTCGCCGTGGCGGAATCGAGAAGCCCGTCCAGGTCCGCATCGTTCATCCTGGCAAACAGGGGAAGCGACTTCACGATTGTCCGGTCGATTTTCAATTGCGTTGTCCTATGGTTGCGCCAGCATCGCCGCTCACTGCACCAATGCCCAAGGTCCTTTTAAACCACTGCAAATAAGGAACATACCAATTTCCGTCGCGGACCAGGCGGAAGCCCAGATTTTCGGGCGGAGCGCCTACTGAACAACCTCCACCCTTTGGATTCCTGATAAAGAAGCTCATCGGTGAGCGATGTTTGCCGACGGCAAGGTACACTCCACACGAATCCTCATCGGCAGCGCCAGGATGGTCAAGATTTACCCTGCGATTACAGGTCGTGGTCCATTCCCAAACATTTCCGGCAAAGTCTGCCAAACCGAACTCATTCTCCCCAAAGTATCCACTCACCTGCGGAATTGGATTGGCGGCAGACTTCCTCGCGGCTTCGCGATCGTAGTCCGCAAGCCAGCGGATCGCCGGATTCCTGCTGTCGGCACTATCGCCCAGCCCATCGTCGGGAAAGCGGGATCCGGCAGCAAACGCCAATTGCTCGTCGGTTGGCAAGGTCCAGGTGGCATCCGTCCGATTGCTGAGCCATGCCGCATAGTCCTGGGCATCAACGATACTCACACCCGTTACTGCAACCTTCCCATCGGTAACGGCGTGTTCCGGTTCAGCGGCCTGGCAGGCACCGTCGGCAACGCAGCGCGCATAATCAACCGATGTCACTTCGTACTTCATGATTTCCAGCGCAGACGCTCTGACAGTCATGATCGGACCGTCGACGGCAATCGCGCCCCTGAAGAACTCCCCGTGGCTACGGTAGGAGAATTCTCGTGGTGCAACAGTTATTGTTTCGGGCGGGTTCACATGCATGGAAGGCGCGTTGTTCCCGAGCAAACCAATTTGTGCGGCACTCAGACCGCCGAGCGCTA
This sequence comes from Phyllobacterium brassicacearum, assembly GCF_003010955.1. Taxonomy (GTDB): domain Bacteria; phylum Pseudomonadota; class Alphaproteobacteria; order Rhizobiales; family Rhizobiaceae; genus Phyllobacterium; species Phyllobacterium brassicacearum. The sequence continues at coordinate 26,994 of NZ_PGGO01000033.1, read as the reverse complement.
CGACCAAAAGCATGGGCGTGAAGATCGATAATGCGGAAATCTCGCGGTGGTGCAATGCGGCTGCCATTTGTGGCCTCCAGTGCAAAATATATGCAAGTTTTCATGCTACTTACGAGGTTAGTTTCAACTCTTGCATGAGTAAATGTCGAACGGGCATCGCCCGTTCGACATTCAGCTTCGGGATATCAGCTCCCCGGGGACAGGATTGAAGTCATCAGATCGTCGTTCCAATCACCGGTGACCTTGAAATGGGCCGCAGCGCCCAGTTCGAAGGCTTCGATCAGGTTGTGGTTTACATAAGCGTAGATGCCGGGCTGTTCGAAGGTGTAGAATGCCGCGCCTGCGGTGCCGGCCGGGATAAACCATGTTTCCTGATCATAGTCCGGAGTATTATGGAACTTGCCTGTCGCCCAGACGAAGTCACCATGGCCACCGATGAGGTGGGGCCTGGTGTCCCGATTGGCCTGAGAGTGCACGATCAGCACTTTTTCACCAACTGCGGCCTTCAGAGCATTTTCTCCGGTTAGCGCGCCAACGGCACCGTTAAAGACGATATGACTGGGTGTGAGCCTGCGCATGACTTCGAGGGTATCGGCGTAGGAGTCGGCGGCCGTCTCATACTTCTTGAATTTGCCGTCTGCATCCCTTGGTATGTAGAAGTCCTGTTCGCCGACATAGTAAATTTTGTCGTAAGTCAGTTCGTTGCCCTTGCCGTCCGTCAGGCCTTCCCGTGGGAGCACCATAATCGCTCCATTCATGCCCGAAGTTACGTGCCAGGGAACCATTCCGGGAGGTGCGCAGTGGTAAACGAACACGCCGGCTTTCGTAGCTTTGAAGCGGAGAACTGTCTTTTCACCAGGGTTGACAACCGTCAATGCGCCGCCGCCCAGGCCACCTGTCGCGGAATGGAAATCGATATTGTGCTGCATTGTGTTGGTGTCAGGATTGACGAGTGTCACCTCAACATAGTCGCCCTGATGGACAACGATCATGGGCCCTGGGACAGAACCGTCGAACGTCATCGCGTTAATTTCCGTACCTTCTTCATCGATCGCTATCTTCTTTTCCTCGATGGTGAGGGTGACTTCAATGAGCACTGGTCCGCCTTCTGCCTTTTGAGTGTGAGCATGGACGAATGGGGGTTTTACGAGTTCTATTTTCCTGCGGGGAAGCGAAGCAATATCCGTTGGCGTTAGCTTAACCGGAGCTTTGGTTGCAGGAGTGGCCGCATTGGCCAGAATGGGTGTCAGGACCCCAGTGATAGCTGCGCCGGCCAGGATAGTGCGGCGAGAAATTTTCATTTGGTTCGTCATCGCTGTTCTCCTTGATGGACGATACCGGGCGAATGTTAGCCGGCATGACCATCAATAGCAGTCCTCGCGAAGCACTCTTTGATGCACAACAAACAGCAGGGGAACCGTGAAAGCTTTTTTGTCGCAGAGACTATCTACGATGCAATTTTGTTAGAGACATTCTAAAGAACTGGCTCGCCGTTGCTGCAAATCGATTGCCGTCGACAAATAAACGTCAAAGAATTGTTTGATCTGGATCAAAAAAGACTTTGAGCTTGTCGTTAAGATGCGCAGAATCGGCCATTCCGACTGACCGTTTGCGCAAACGCAAGGATCCCTCGTCCGATATGATGCAGAGTCGCCAGGAACAGCAAATTGATCGGAGAGTAAAATGGACGGAACTCCCGCACAAAAACGGGGTGGTATCCCGCGCGGCATTTCAAACACTGGCCCTATAGTATTCTCTTACGGGTTCCGTCCGTTTTTTCTTGGCGCTGCTTCGTGGGCGATACTCGCAATGGGGTTGTGGATGGCGGCCATCACATCGGGTTTTCCGGTCGGTGGCACCTATGGCGCAATTGAGTGGCATGCCCATGAAATGTTGTTCGGATTCGCTCCGGCGGTACTTGCCGGATTTCTTTTGACGGCGGTTCCCAACTGGACTGGACGACTTCCGGTGTCCGGGGTTCCGCTGTTAGCGCTGCTCTCGATTTGGGTTGCCGGACGTGTTGCAATGTTCCTGACAGGCACCATCGGCGTCCTGCCCGCCGCCGCTATCGACGCATCGTTTTTGCTGTCGCTCCTTTTTATTTGCGCTCGGGAAGTCGTTGCTGGCCGCAAGTGGAAGGATCTGAAAGTCATCGCCGGATTGGCCGCCCTGTCGACTGCGAACATATTCTTCCATTGTTCCGTTATCAGCGGCGACACCACGGGCACCGCGACCCGCCTGGCGGTTTCCGCGTATACAATGCTGGTGATTATCGTCGGTGGCCGCATTCTTCCGAGCTTCACACGCAATTGGCTCAATCGCTTCGGTCGAACCGACTTCCCCGTGCCCTACGATGGGTTTGATGTCACCGCCATTTTCGGTGCATTCGGGACTTTCGCCCTTTGGACTTTCTGGCCAGAGAGTAAGCTGACCGGAATAGCTGCTCTTGCCGCGGCGACCCTGCACAGTGTACGGCTGATGCGTTGGCGCGGTTGGACGACACATCCGGAAAAGCTGCTTTTGGTGCTTCACGCTGCCTATTTGTTCGTTCCACTGAGCTTCATCGGCATGGCAGCCGGTGCAACAGGGTTGATCGATCAGATCTCCGTATTGCACCTGCTCACAATCGGTTCGATTGCATGCATGATGCTCGCTGTGATGACTCGCGTAAGCCGCGGGCACACCGGACGCTTGCTGACATCGTCGGCCAGGACCAACGCCACCTACCTTGCAATCATCGCGGCGGCGATCATTCGCCCCCTCGCCAACGTCTTTCCCGCAACATACCAGGTAATGGTATCAGTGGCGGGGGTGTTGTGGATCGTTGCCTTCGGACTGTTCCTGTTGGAATATGCCCCAATGCTGACACATGCCAAACGCGGTGCCCGGAGCACAGACTGAATTGGAAGCAACGCGGTGACAACCGCCTATCAGGTCTGCTTTGAGCCAATACCACCGTCACGGGCTCTGCTGGTTGATCGTGGAACACTCGTTCTTTGAGGACTTCATTGCCATTGCGTTGTGGAAGATGACCAATTTGATAGTCTCAACGGCCAATGAGTTTTGCCGGTGAACGCCGAAATGCTCCGTGGGGAGCGCAGCGCGGGATTTCCGCAATGAAATTGGGATGGGCACTTCTGCATCGTTCTGTGTTCTGGGCGGAAGCACACTTTCGCCGGACTATATCCTGTTCCCGTATACCTCGAACTGTTCATTGCCGTTGATGTTTCTTATTCAATGGATATCGAAGAACAGAAAGTTCAAAGGGAAGGTTATGTAAATGCCTTTCGGAGCGCTGAGATCGTCAGTTCGGTACTCGCGGGGCAACTGAAAAAGATCGCAGTGACCTTCGTCGAGTGCGGTGGCGCGGCTGTTCAGGTTGTGCCGTGGACTCTGATTGACGGTTCAGAGTCTGCCGCTCGGTTTGCTGAAGACTTGCGTCGGCAACCAATAAGAAGGATATCCTTTACATCGATCTCGAACGCGCTGGCGTTCGCGCGTGAGCTTATTCGAACCAATCGATTTCGAGCAAGCTGACGGGTTATCGATGTTTCGGGCGATGAGTCCAACAATGCCGGCGCTCCGGTTCCTGTTGCCCCGATCCCAGACCTGATGCCATTACGAGGCGTGTGTGATCGGGGGTTGTGCCGCTCTTCGGGCAAATCGATCATGTCGTCGCATTTTGCTCAGGTCGATGGTCATCGACTTGTAAAAAAAGTACGCGCCTCGCCCATGATCAATTTGGGCGACCATTGTGGCTCGTATGTAAGATCGACTTGTACAGCACTCACACCTGGCACTCCGGAGATGTGTAACTTCACTGCCTCCTGAAGGAAACCCGTTGCCGGGCATGCCTTCGTGGTAGTTGTCATTGTGACACGAACATTTCCATTGGCAGCCACGTCAAGCCCATAGATCAACCCAAGGTCGACGATGTTTTCGCCAAGTTCGGGATCGAGTATGATCTTCAGCGATTCCCGCACCGAGGATCGAAGCGATGCAATCCCGGCTTCATCCATTGTTGTTTTCCGTCCTTGTACCAATGCGGATGAGGATTCGATAGGCTTCTCCGGTATCGTCGAAACTCCCGACCCACTGATGATGCCGACGGGTCAACTCGGGAAAAAGAAACAGCGGCTCCCGGGACAACAGTGCGAAGAGAACCCTACCCGGCTCCATCTGTTCTGTGGCGGCCAGGATCCGAACCATCGGTTCCGGTGGATCGAGATCTGTGAGGTCCAGACTGGTGTCTGGATCGGGCCAGAGCTGCGGCATCTCCGCGTTTGTCGACACGTCGACGGGAGGTTCGGCGGCAACCCTGGGCGTGAACAGGACCTCCCAGTCTCCGCCGTCGATTTCACGGGCCACGCTGGTAAACCCACGTCCCTCCATCACGCGGAAGAGCGGCTCCGGGCGGAAGGTGGCGAGGAGCCTCAATCCCTGACCGGGCTTCAGGTCCGCCACGGCCTTCATGATCGCCTGGAAGGGTTCCCCGCCGCTCCGCAGGATCGGACGGACATCGAGTTCATGGGACTGTTGGTTCATTTGCGTCTCCTCATGACGAACGTGACAAGAACAGGTTCGGTCGCCGCGCCCCGTGGGGCAATTGCAGTGCAGGTGCCACGTCGGCAAGGCAGCGGGCCCTCACGTATTGTGCGACGATAACGAGCGTGGCCAAGAGCTGGACGAGACAAGTGCCGCGGAAGAGGTTTGCCTGTGCCGAAAGAATGCAGATTGTCCCCGCAGCAACGCTTGCATAGTAGATCACAAACCAGACGCTTGCACCCTTCTCCCGAACCAGGTCCTGCACACGCGGTGTGGGTGATTTTCCCAGGACGGGCCCATAGCACTCAAGCCAGGTGAGAAAGGGAATGATCTTGTAGAGCTGGGCAAGTCCCAACCCGGTCAACCAGCCAAAGACGAAAGCGTATGTCAACGCGGCCGCTGCGTAATCGCCATGGTCAAAATAAACGATGGCCAGGAGCGCTGCAGAAGCAACCAGTGCACCGTAGGCACCCACACTGGCCGAGCTGTTGAGTTCGACTGTTTTGCGCACACGCTTACGGTAGATGCGGACAACGTCGCTTACATAGAGCCCGACAACCACAACGCCAAGTATCCCCGCAATCGTCAGGCTTGCGGTCAAGGGTGCCGCAAACGCAATGATGAACGGGACTCCCGCAGCGACGAGCATCAAAGCACCCGCACCGATCCACAACACTGCGCGGTCAACGCGTGCGGCGCTGTCCGGTGACAACATGAACATCATCAGCAGGCGATAGCTGACTCCGATTGCGGTAAAACTCATCCAACCACCAAGACCGAGGACGGCGTGGATCGACAATCCGTTCAGATCGAGCCGAGAGAAGATTTCGTTTTCTGCAATTCCGGACAGTTCAAGAGCGAACGCTCCTCCAAGCATCGCGGTGACCACGAGGCATCCTATGCCGATTGCAACAAAACGGGCCGGCGCCGTTAAAGGCCGTGCTTGCCAAAGCGTCAGACCGATGATCATCACTGCCATCGCAACGCCCAGAACCAGGGCGGCCGCTCCCGCAGCCAGATCAGAGGTGTAGAGCGGGACCATACCGGCAAGAGCGGCAAAACCTGCCTCCAGACACAGAAGTCCGACGAGGATCAGCAGCAGTGCCGGCAATGCCAAACGCTGCGCACGAAGTGATCGTCCCACCAACACAGGCACAAATTGCAAAAGCGCTCCCAGCATGAGCAAAGTCAACCAGCCAATGGCGACGATGTGGACAAGCATCAAGGTTTCGGGTGCCCTGAGCGGCGCTGAAGGAAACCCGTAGCCCGCAACCATCATTGTCTCTCCAAGAATGAGGAACAAGAGTGCAGCAGCAAAGTAGGTCATGGTCCAGCGGGACAGCGCCGCTCCGGGCATAATATCAATCTCCGGTCAGAATGTCCGCAGGTTAGTGTCCGCCGCAGGTGCATTCATGTGTGTCGACGGCGGCGGCGGTGAGTCTTCCAATTGAAACGCGCCACTCCTCTGGACCCTCTTCGAGATAATCCCACGAGAACTGCCCGGGAAACTTCGTTTCAAGCTGATAGTGCAGCGGACGTGGAGGATGGTCGCTGATGATGGTGAGCGATGCTCCCATGGGCAGCGCGTCGATGAGTGTGAAAATAGTGGAGTGACGCACGTGGGGCGCAAGCGTGCGCACATCCAGGACGTGTTCCTTTTCGGTGGCTGTATCTACCATGACGATCTCTCATGCGGCCGGTTGCAAGAAAATCCGGAATGCATGGCCAAAGCTGGTCCGGACCACACGATTCCTACATCGGAGACGGTCGCGGAAACTTGAGGCAGCGCAAACAATTCAGAGAATGGCTTTGGCAACTCGTTGTTGATCTCGCGCAAAGACCCCGGAGACTGAAACACCTACTTTTGACGCCACCGTCACACATAGATCAGGAACGTCTCATGAACCCGGAGATTTTGAGAAAGTACGGCAAAGCCCGACTGCCTCGCTACACAAGTTACCCGACCGCCCCGCGGTTTTCCCCGGCCATCGGCAAGGGAACCTATGGAGATTGGTTGGAGAACATTCCTATCAACGATCCGGTCTCGCTATACCTGCACATCCCTTTTTGCAGATCCATGTGCTGGTACTGTGGTTGTCACACGACCATCAGCCAGCAGGATCAGCCGATCAGCGACTATCTTCATTTCTTGAAGAGTGAAATCGACATGGTTGCCCAACGCGCTCCCAAACCATTGCCGATCGGTGAGATTCATTTCGGCGGGGGCACGCCCACCATAATCCAACCCGAAGAGTTTCTGCAGTTGACGGCGCTGCTGCGTCAGTGGTTCGACGTTTCCGACCAAACAAACATCGCCGTAGAGATCGATCCGCGCCGGCTGACCAACGACATGGCGGCGGCACTCGGAGCAGGAGGGGTCACCCGTGCAAGCCTCGGCGTGCAGACGTTTGATCCCGTTGTCCAAAAAGCCATCAACCGAATCCAGACCGAACAACAGACGCTCCAGGCAGTTCGCGACCTTCGCAAGAGCGGGGTGCGCCGCATCAATTTCGACCTGATCTACGGGCTGCCGCACCAGACGGAGCGATCCTGTGTCGAAACAACCAAGGCTGCCATCGCCATGAAGCCAGACCGCTTCTCGGTGTTTGGATATGCCCACATCCCATCGTTCAAGAAGCATCAGAGGATGATCGACGAAACTGCCCTCGCCGACACCGCCGGGCGGAACGCCCAGGCTGAGGCCATCAGCGAAACGCTCGTCTCGGCCGGATACCATCAGGTCGGCCTCGACCACTTCGCCCTGAAGACCGACGATCTCGTGATTGCCCAAGATGCCGGGAAGTTGAGACGGAACTTTCAAGGCTACACCACCGACAATTGCGAGACGATGATCGGGTTCGGTGCGTCAGCAATCGGTCGGATGGTGGACGGATATGTGCAGAACGAAGTCGCACCAGGACGTTTTGCCCAGTACATCAGGTCCGGAGATCTCGCCACGGTGAAGGGCTATCGTTTTACCGGAGACGACAAGTTTCGCGCGCAGGTAATCGAGAGGCTGATGTGCGATTTCAGCGCAGACATTCCATCGATTGCCGCCACGCACGGTTTCGATCCCGCCGTACTGCTCGAGGGCAACAGGCGGCTGAAGATGTTGGAAGATGACGGTGTGGTTAAGATCGACAACGGCTGCGTCCTGGTGAAAAAGGATCATCGCTTCGTCATCCGGGCGGTCGCGGCCGCTTTCGATGCCTATATTGAAGAGTCCACCCGGACGCACAGCCAGGCAGCATGATCATCAGTCAAGCGGCCGGCACTGGAGCCGGGCCGCTTTCTTCGCAGTCCCATCTCAACCGACAAGACCACGGTAAATGACAGGAAGGGCAGACGGTAGCTTGGCAATATTGCCGACGACAGCAAAACCGTTCCTTCCGAAAATCGCGGGCACGTAGGATTTGGCATCACGATCGACAGTAACGCCGAAGACGCTAAGGCCCGACCGCCTTGCTTCCATCACGGCGCGGCGGCTGTCCTCGAGAGCAAAACGCCCTTCGTAGTGGTCAACGTCGTTGGGTTTGCCGTCGGTCAAAACAAGCAACAGCTTCCTGCGGTTAGGTTGCTGGCGGAGTTCGGCGGATGCGTGCCGAAGCGCCGCGCCGATGCGGGTATAATATCCCGGCCTCAGCGCCGCTATGCGGCTTTCAACCAGATGGTCCATCCGCTCGTTAAACGCCTTAACGGTTTCGATCCTGACCCAGGATCGCCGCCTCGAGGTGAACGTCAAGATGGAATGGTCGTCGCCACAAGCCTGCAGTCCGTGTGACAATACCAGCAATGCTTCCTTTTCGACGTCCAGAACGCGATGGTTGGCGAACCAGGCATCTGTCGACAGTGAAACGTCGACCAGAATTGTCACCGCCAAATCATGAGCTTGCGGGCGACTGTTAAGGTGGACGCGGTCGCTGCCCTGCCCCCCGGAAGCGAGATCCGTTCGTGAACGCACCACGGCATCAAGATCAAGTTCGGCACCGTCGATCTGCGCTCGCAAAATTTCGTGACGTGGCCTCAGCGCTTCGAACTGCCGCCTGACGCGACGGACGAGACTGGCGGTCGTTGGATCGAGTTCCGGACGCTCGCCGAGAGCGGATGCTGGGGATGCGAGGACGCGGCAATAATCGGGCAGATAGGCAGCGCTGCGATAGTCCCATTCGGGATAGGTTATCTCCGATGTTAGCGGCGATATGTCCAGCGCTTCGGGTGGCAGATCAAGATCAAAGCGGAAGCGCGACGACGGTCTTCCCTTTCGTTCGCCGAGGGTCATGTCATCAAGTTCGTCGGCCGCCTTGGCATCGTTGTCGCTGCTGTCGTCTCCCGGCCTGTCGACGTTGACCATCTCTGCCATGGACAGGATTTTTTCGAAACGGTTGAGAATGAACGGACTGCGCTCAGTTTTGTCTTTCTTCTCCCTCTCCGCAACATGGGGAGTGGGATCGATCTCCGGGGATTTGCTGCCTTGTCCCGGCTGGTCGTCGTCCTGACGGCCGTCGACTTCGTCGCGCCGCAGAGCATCTGGCCAAAGCGCCACAGGCAACATTGGTAGGTACCCTGCTGGTGCGCCTCGCGTAAATAGCGCTGCGAGATTGTCGCGCCTTCCACCGCTAAGAAGAAGCAGAATCAGATTTTCAACTTCTTGCTCCACATACGGAAGCGATCGCGTTTGCCGTTCGGCCAACGTTGCCGCACACAAGCGTCGGTAACGATATTGCATCCCCGGAAATGCAGACAGTGTCGCCGTTACCGCCACCTGAGCTCGAGACAGGGAGTTGAGATCCCGACGCAAGGGATCGGACTCACCGATCGGCTCAAGCGACATGGCTGCCATGTATGCCACGACCCAGAAATAGAGGTCCAGATTGAGCTCGCGCTTGGGAAAAATGTCAATTTCCGGAGGCAGCATCAAAGACGTGCGGTTGCGGCCCGGCTGGACAAGTTTTTCCTCGCCCAGACCGAGCCGCTGGCGGAATTTTAAACGATGGGTGGACGTACGACCGCGCGCAGGGCTGAGCTGCACGGCCCGTTCGCCGCCAAAACCGCGAAAACAAACACCGAGAACAGGCTTGATGTCTGTCAACCTGACCGCCTGATCCGGGTAGCGCGGCGAGGTTCGCGTGTTGCCCACCATGCGGTGCCAGAACCGCCCAACAGTCTCCTCGAGTTCCAGAAGGTCGAGCATTACGAACGCCTGCCGCCAACCACCGCGCTGGATATCTCGATGAGCGCTGCCTTGACATCCGCATCGTCCGTCAGAGGTTCGATCATCGTCCCAAGAACGGCTTGGCGAATGTCCATGCCCCCGTTGATCAGAGTTGCGCAGTAGACGAGGAGCCTGGTCGACGCCCCCTCCTCCAGATCATTCCCCTTCAGGGACCTGAACTTTTCCGCAAGACGGACGAGCGGAGCGACCATGGCTTCGGAAAGACCGCTTTCCCTGGCTACCACGGCGATCTCCTGATCTCTCGGCAGGAAATCGAACTCGATCGCGACGAAGCGTTGCCTGGTGCTCGGTTTCAACGTTTTGATCAAGTTCTGATAGCCGGGATTGTAGGACGCGACCAGCATGAAGCCTGGTGGTGCCTCGAGCACCTCCCCTGTACGCTCAAGCGGCAGAATTCGCCTGTCATCCGTCAAAGAATGCAACACGACGGTCACGTCCTTGCGGGCTTCGACGATTTCGTCAAGATAACATATGCCACCTTCGCGGACGGCTCTCGTCAGGGGTCCATCCACCCATACGGTGTCGCCACCTTTGAGAAGATAGCGCCCCGTGAGATCAGCGGCAGCCAAATCGTCATGGCAGGAAATTGTCGAAAGATTCAGATTAAGTTTTGCCGCCATATGCCTGACAAAGCGTGTTTTTCCGCAACCCGTTGGTCCCTTGAGGAGCAGCGGCAACCGCCGCTCCCATGCGCTTTCGAACAGTTCGCACTCATTGCCGGCCGGACTGTAGGCCGGAATTTCGGGAACTGCGCGCGGCGTGATTTGCAGGGCGATATTCATAGCTTGTCTCCATGAAATGGTGTGAACGGCATCCGGGAACGGATCAATGCAGCCACTGTGACAGATGGTTCCTCGATTTCACGCTGTGTGGCACGACCGGGTTTGCCGCTGCGTTCGCGGCCAGGGACCAGAACAGCCCAGACGAACATCAGCGCTGAGATCAGCACGAAGATTCCCGAAGCAAGCCGTATCCAGTAGAACACCGCCAGTTGATCCTGGACATCCATGAAGCTCTCACCAAGGAAACGCTGAAGATGCACTTGCACGGCACCTGCGAAGGTCAGAGCCAGGGTCATCACCGACATGGCGGTGCACATGATCCAGAAGCTGGCGATCGACATGCTTTGGTTGTAAGGAGCGCGACCGCGCAGTTCCGGGACGGCATATGCCATCACTGCGAGATTGAGCATGACGTATGCGCCAAAGAACGCGAGATGGCCATGCGCCGCGGTCAATTGGGTGCCATGCGTGTAGTAGTTCACGACCGACAGCGTGTGCAGGAAGCCCCAGACGCCGGCCCCGAAAAAGGCCATTACCGAGCAGCCAATGGACCAAAATAGTGCCGCACGGTTTGGGTGTTTGCGTCCGGCTTTACGCGTCATGACGATCGTGAAGACCACCATGGTGAAGAACGGTGCTACTTCGAGCGTAGAGAAGAGCGAGCCGATCCACTGCCAGTAACCGGGTGCGCCGATCCAGTAATAGTGGTGCCCAGTGCCCAAAATGCCCGAGAAAAGCGCCAGGCCGACAATGACATAGAGCCACTTCTCCACGACCTCGCGGTCAATGCCATTGAGCTTGATCATCAGGAACGCCAGGACGGACGCCATGATCAGTTCCCAAACACCCTCGACCCAAAGATGGACGACATACCACCAATACATCTTGTCGAGCGCCAGGTTCGCAGGGTTGTAGAAGGCGAAGAGGAAGAAGATCGGAACGCCCCAAAGCCCACAGATCAGGATGTTGGTGACCACAGTCTTGCGGCCTTTCAGGATCGTCATCGTGACGTTCGTCATGAACATCAGGGAGACAATGACGATTCCGATCTTGATGGCGAAGGGTTGTTCCAGAAACTCGCGCCCCTCATGGATGTGGAAAAGATAGCCGACGACCGCCGCAGCGGCGGCGACAAGGAACAGCCAAAATTGCGCAACGGCCATCTTCGGACTGAAGAGTTCGTTCTCTGTTTCCTCGGGCAAGAGATAGTAGGTCGCGCCCATGAAGCCCATCAACAGCCAGACTATGAGAGCGTTGGTGTGGATCATGCGAACAATATTGAAGGGCAGAAGCCCTGAAAGAGTGTTGGGGAGCACATAGATCGTGCCGGCCAATACTCCGAAGAGAACCTGTGCCAGGAACAGGCCGAGTGCGCCGTAAAAGTACAGCAATGCGACCCGCTGCGATTGATATTTCATGTCGTTTGCTCCAGTTGCGGGGATCAGCCAGCGTCGTTCGGCGGCCAGTTTTGCGTGTTGATGCGACTGGCCCATTCAAGGAAATCGGCGAGCTCTTTGAGTTCTTGATCGCTGAGATTGAACTGTGGCATCTGCCGCCGGCCTTCGATGCCGGAAGGCTGGCCCGCCATCCAGGCCTTCAGTGCTTCACGTGCGGCCTCGGGGTCGCTGTCACCACCCCAGCGCTTCCACACGTTCCCCAGTTCCGGGGCAAAGTACGCGCCTTCACCATGCAGCGTATGGCAATTGATGCAGGAGTTTTTCTCCCAGACATGCTTACCCCGAGCGACAGATTCGGTGAGCTTGCTCTCGTCGGTCGAGGTCGTGCGCATATACCAATGACTGTGGGCCGTAAGGCCGACGAAGATTGTGAAAAAGAAAATGGAGCCGCCGTAAAACACGTTACGGGCTCCTGTTTTGGTGAGGCGTTCTGCCATCACGTCATCCTTTCAAGTTCGGATGGCCTCAAAGTGCGGCGGGCCCAATCCCTGCCCCGTCAAATCCCCAACAGGAAATTGTCAGCCGAATGCTGCGGGCGGTTCATATTCGTGGATTCGCGCCCTGACCTCTTTGCGTTTTGACAAACAAAAAGAATTCGTGGCTATCCGCCCGCGTGTACATGCAGAAAGGCAATCTTTGCGATCGTAGCGGCGGCCAAGAGCATCGGCCAGGCCAGTAAGGTCCACCGAAGCAATGCCGGACCTGCACGTAGACCAAGAAAATCCAGTATTACGATACGGGCCTTGAGGAGGGAGAGCACAATTACGATAGATGATAGATAGAATGGAGGCACGAAGCCTGGCGCAAGGCCGACCAGCAACGCATTGGCGGTCGCCAAAGCAACAAGGAGCGACCAGGCCTTCACCAAGCGTGCTGATGTGTTTGTCACCATCGGCTCACACCAGATAAATGATTGGGAACATGACGATCCAGATCAAATCGATCATGTGCCACAATGCGGTGATGAGGGCGATATTGGAGTTGCCGGGTCTCCAGGCGACGAGGAGCAGCACCATCGCGCCGAAAACTACATGGATCACATGGAATCCTGTAATGATGAAGTAAAGTTCGAAAAAAGCATTGAAGGACGCGGACGCGGCAAATCGCATTTCCGAATTAAATTCGACGAGTTTGATTATCGTGAAAACGAATCCGAGCAACGCAGCGAACACCAACGCCCTTCGCTGCTGACGTACCGTGGCGTGCCTTCGCGCCGCCATGGCTGCCTGCCAGCCGCTCGTCAGCAGCAACAGAGTGTTTGCGGTGGCCAGTCCCGGTGAAAGATGGAGCCTCGCCAGTGCAAAACTTTCCGGATCCCTGACCGCTGCCAACAAGAACGCCGCGATAAGGATTCCGAACGCCGCCAGCTCGCTCAAGACAAGAACCCAGACGAGGAAGTCGTCGGTGTCGGCCGCCGCTGTTTCGAGCGCTTCCATTTCCCTGTGCAACGGTCTGAATCTCCTGAGGTACGTCGAGCAAAAAAATAGAAGGCACGCGACGGGTCTTCTTTGACCTGGATCAAAGAAACGTGCGTTCGGCACGCTAGGGTGACGTCAAAACGGAGTTCGCACATGACCGACGCACAGATCGGACTGATCGTCGCCACGCCAATAATCATCGTCTTTGCGGTCGTTCTCAACCGCATGGACGTTTTGCAGCGTGCCGGCGCGATGACGGCCGTGGTCTTTTCGGTCGCAATCGCGGCCGTGCTTTTTCTCAATCAGTGAGTCGAAATGTTCATGGTCAGAGGCACTGGCAATTCATTAAGGCGGGGGCAACCAAAATGATTTCACAATTGACCGGCACCGAGCGCATCGTTGCGGCCTTCACCTTCCTCATCTTGATTTGCTTCGGAGTGGCGATGGCCGCTGCCGGTCGCGGCGATCTCATCGGCACGCATGGCTGGATCATTGCACTGAGCGCCGTGGCTGGTGTCATAGCGCTTCTGCGTGCCTATGGTGCACCGGAGCCCTCTCCCGCCCGATTGTCCGAATATTATGACGATCCCAGCAAGGTCGGCATTGTCCTGACTTTAATATGGGGCGTTGTCGGCATGCTCGTTGGCGTTTGGGTCGCCGCCCTCCTCGCCTGGCCGGAGCTGACGGTTGACGCAGAATGGGCAAGCTTCGGTCGACTTCGTCCTGTGCATACCAGCGGCGTCATCTTCGGATTCGGCGGTAACGCCCTGATCGCCACGTCGCTGCATGTCCTGCAACGAACGACTCGTGCTCGCCTGCCGGATCAATTCAGTCCGTGGTTTGTCCTTTTCGGCTACAATCTGTTCTGTGTCCTGGCGGCCAGCGGCTACCTCATGGGTGTTAGCCAATCCAAGGAATATGCCGAACCTGAATGGTATGCCGATATCTGGTTGGTCATCGTCTGGGTCGTCTATTTTTCGATCTATATCCGTACGCTGATGCGTCGCAAGGAACCGCACATTTATGTCGCCAACTGGTACTACATGGCCTTCATCCTGGTTGTCGCTCTCCTGCACATCGTCAACAACCTTGCTGTCCCCGTTTCACTCGGACACGCCAAGAGCTATTCGCTGTTCTCGGGCGTTCAGGATGCGATGACGCAATGGTGGTACGGCCACAATGCGGTGGCCTTCTTCCTGACCGCCGGCTTCCTCGGCATGATGTATTATTACCTGCCGAAACGCGCGGGTCGTCCGATCTATTCCTACAGAACGTCGATCATCAGTTTCTGGGGCATCACCTTCATGTACATGTGGGCAGGCTCGCATCACCTTCACTATACGGCGCTTCCTCACTGGGTTCAGACGCTCGGCATGGCGTTCTCGGTGGTGTTGCTGGTTCCGTCCTGGGCATCTGCCGGAAATGCTCTGCTGACGCTCAACGGGGCCTGGCACAAGGTCCGCGATGATGCGGTCCTGCGTTTCATGATGCTGGCAGCAATCTTTTATGGACTCTCCACCTTTGAAGGATCCTTCATGGCGATCCGCGCCGTCAACTCGCTGTCGCATTATACCGACTGGACCGTCGGCCATGTCCATGCCGGCGCGCTTGGCTGGGTTGCCATGATTACCTACGGTTCGCTCTACGCGCTGACACCGTGGCTGTGGAAACGTCCGGCCCTTTACTCCCCCAAACTGGTTGAGTGGCACTTCTGGCTCGCCCTCTCTGGAACGGTCGTCTACGTCTTCGCCATGTGGAACTCAGGGGTTATCCAGGGGCTGATGTGGCGGACATACAACGATAGCGGGACCTTGAACTATTCCTTCGTTGATTCGCTTGTCGCCATGCATCCCTATTACATCGCCCGTGCGTTCGGTGGCCTACTGTTCCTGGCTGGCGCTGTCCTTGCCCTCTACAACATCTGGATGACCATCCGAATCCCGGTGCCGGTCGCGGCCGAATCCGCCTCGGACATCCCGATGGCCTTGCAGCCGGCCACACTAACCGCACAAGCCGGAGAATAGACAATGTTCAACTTACACTACCGACTTGAGCGAAGTGCGATCGGCTTTGTCCTCGCAATCATCGGTGTAGCAAGTATCGGCGGCCTAATCGAGATCGCTCCGTTGTTCACGATCGACGAGACCGTGGAAAAAGCGCCGGACATGCGGGTCTACACGCCGCTCGAGGTCGCAGGACGCAACATCTACATGCGAGAGGGCTGCTATGCCTGCCATTCCCAGATGATCCGCACGTTGCGGGACGAGGTGGAACGGTACGGCCCCTATTCCCTGGCAGTGGAGTCGAAATACGACCACCCGATGCTCTGGGGCTCCAAGAGGACCGGACCCGATCTTGCCCGGGTCGGCGGAAAGTACTCGAATGACTGGCATGTCGCGCACCTCACCAACCCGCGAGATGTTGTTGCCGAATCCAACATGCCCGCCTATCGCTGGTTGTCGAGCAAACAGCTCAAGACTGGCGATCTCGGCGAACACTTGGCGGCGCTACGAGCGGTGGGTGTGCCCTATACCGATGAGATGGTTTCGAACGCATCAAGCGACGCCATCGGTCAGGCAAATCCCGATACTGATCTGGCTGCGGGCGTGACCACCCGATATGGCGACAAGACCGATGTCAGCCTGTTTGACGGCAATCAAGGCGCGGTCACTGAGATGGATGCGCTCGTTGCTTATCTGCAAATCCTCGGCCACCTGACCGACGCCGCCCATCAATCAACACAGAACGAGGTGGAGTGACATGACAATCGATCATGAAATGCTCACGGGTTTCTCCAAGTCTTTCGGCCTGTTCTACCTGATCGCCATGTCGATCGGCGTGTTGGTCTACGCGTACTGGCCATCGAACAAGGAGCAATTTGCACAGGCGGCTGCCGCAGTGGTGTCCGATGAAGAGGACAGGCCATGTCAGTAGGCGAGCGCGATCCTTTCACTGGTCACCAAACGACGGGGCATGAATGGAACGGCATCAAGGAGCTCAACACGCCAGTTCCCAAGCCCGTCTATTTCTTCCTGATCACGCTGGGGATTTTCGCCTTGGCCTGGACATTGCTCATGCCGAGCTGGCCATACGGATCAGGATACTTCAAAGGCCTGCTCGGTGTCGATCAAAAGGAGGTCGTCGCCAAGTCCGTTGCCGACGCTGCGCGAGAGCGTGCAGGCTGGATGGCCCGTATCGAAAAGGAAGATCTGACGCAGATCCAGTCGGATCCTGACTTGATGCGCACGGTCCGTGAAAACGGTCTCACGCTTTTCGGGGACAATTGCGCGGCCTGTCACGGAGCCAACGCAAAGGGCAACAAGGGCTTTCCCAATATTGTTCAGTCGCCGATGCTTTGGGGCAACGATCCGGAGACCGTCCTACAAACTGTGACGGCGGGCATCAACGGCACCGATCCGAACACCCGCGTATCGCAAATGCTTGCCTTTGGCCGTGACGGGACGTTGACGCAGGATCAGGTTTCGCTTCTGGCCGGCTTCGTCAAATCACTGTCCGGACCGGCCACGGTCACCGACACAAACAAAGAAGATGTTGCGAAGGGCAAAGAACTCTTCGCTACAACGTGCGTAGCCTGTCACGGCGACGACGCCAAGGGGCTGGTCGAGGTCGGCGCTCCGAATCTCACCGACGACTACTGGATCTACGGTGGGGAGCGGAAGGATATTTACGAGAGCATCTTCCACGGCCGTCAAGGCCATATGCCGAGCTGGGGTGCGCGGCTCACACCCGCCGACATCAAGATCATCACGCTCTATGTTCTTGATCTGAGAAAAGAGGGCGGCACGACAGCGGCGGCAGGAGGCGGATCATGAGTGAATTGATTTCCAGGCCAAGGTTCCTTGTGGCGTTGGTGGTGGCGTCGGCAGCGGCGGTGGTTGTCCTCGCCAACGCCCACCTGGTGTATGTGGCATTTCTCTCGCAGCCGGATTGCGTCGGACACATGAAAGATGCGAGCCATCAGCCCGGGACATATCGCGCGGCGAACTCCTCATGTTGAAAGAAGCGCGTTTCGGTTCTTCAGCCCAGATAGGGAAAGGCATCCCATGAAAATTCCAGAGACCGTTCCGCCTCTTCCGAAGGCAATCGACCGAAACAGACATGTGTCCGCGGACCAGGCATTTGGCTGGTTTGTCGAAGGCTGGAGGGATCTGTGGACCGTACCCTTCCCCAGCCTGGTCTACGGCACGGGAGTTGCTTTAATCTCTATGGCGATCGCGGCCGGATTGCTGTTCTATTCACTGGATTTTGCCTTCTTCCCGGCACTTGCCGGCTTTCTGGTCGTCGGCCCGGCGCTCGCAACCGGCCTCTACGTCAAAAGCCAGCGATTGACCAAAGGCTTGCCTGTCACCTTGGCGTCAATGCTCATACCGGAACGCGGTACCAGCCAACATGTGCTTTTCGTCGGGGCCGTCCTGTTGGGCCTGATGCTCCTGTGGATGCGGGCTGCAGTGCTCCTCTACGCGCTGTTTTTTGGATGGCGGCCGTTCCCGGGCATGGATCATATCCTCCCCATGCTGTTCGGCACGCCGATCGGGGTAGCGATGCTTGTGGTCGGAGTGGCAATCGGGGGGATTTTCGCGGCCTTCGCCTTTGCCATCAGCGTCTTCTCGATCCCCATGGTGCTGGACAAGAAGTTCGACGCGTTCACCGCCATGGGAACCAGCATCTCCATTGTCTGGAACAATCTGCCAGTCATGCTGATGTGGGGGGTGATCGTCCTCAGTCTTACCATCATGGCCTTGCTTTCGGGGATGATCGGCTTCGTCATCATTTTCCCGCTGCTCGGTCATGCCACCTGGCATGCTTACCTGACCATGCGAGATCCGGATTAACGACATGACCTGCACGTCTGCAACGATGATTGTATCCACCGATACCGTTCAGGCCTCAAGTCCGCTGGCCGATGAATTCCGGCTGGCAAGCCGCAGCATAGGCGACGGCATCTTGCAGACGGAAATCTCGGTGCCTTCGATCCACTGTGGCGGCTGCGTCAACAAAATTGAGCGCGGACTGGCAAAGCTTGAGGGCGTGCAATACGTGCGGGTCAATCTTTCGAGCAAAAGATTGGCATTGCGTTGGTCCGGCCGAGGAACTCCTCCCGACGCGATTGGTGCTCTAAAAGAGCTCGGCTTTGATGGGCATCTCTTCGACCCGACCGAGGAAGCGAAACCGAACGGTGAACTTTCGAGGATGCTCAGGGCGCTGGCGGTCGCCGCATTTGGCTCGATGAACATAATGTCATTGTCTGTTTCGGTCTGGTCGGGCGCGGAAGGATCAACGCGGGACATCCTTCACTGGATTTGCGCTGGCATTGCCCTCCCCACGCTTCTCTACTCCGGACGCGTATTTTATCAGTCGGCGTGGCGTGCCCTCAAGCACGGACAAACCAACATGGACGTGCCAATTTCAATCGGCATCGCCGCGGCATTCGCCCTCAGCGTCTACGACAGTTACCACGGCTACGAATACGCCTACTTCGATGCTGCCACATCGCTGGTGTTTTTCCTTCTGATAGGACGGACGCTGGACTACGTCATGCGGGAGCGCACGCGGACGGCGATCAAGGGCCTTGCGCAACTTTCGTCGCGCGGCGCGATGACGATCAAAGCCGACGGCGAATACGAATACCTACCGTTAAAAGAGATCAAGCCAGGGACTCGCCTGCTGCTTACCGCCGGCGAACGCGTTCCGGTCGACTGCGAGGTCATCAAGGGGATTTCCGACGTCGATTTCTCGCTAGTAACAGGCGAAAGCGCCCCGCGCAAAGTTGAATCGGGAGTAGCCCTCCAGGCAGGGACACTCAATATCACTGGATCGTTGACCTCCGTCGCCACAGCGAATGCCGAAGACTCGTTTCTCGCCGAAACGATCCGGCTGATGGAAGCAGCCGAATCCGGCAAATCGGTTTATCGACGCATCGCCGACCGTGCATCCCGTCTTTACGCGCCGGCGGTGCATCTGACATCGCTGCTGAGCTTCCTCGGCTGGATGATCGTGCAAGGGGACTTTCACCAGGCAGCAACCATTGCCATTGCCGTTTTGATCATCACCTGCCCCTGTGCGCTCGGGCTCGCAGTCCCGATGGTGCAGGTCGTGGCCGCGCGCCGTCTGTTCGAAAGCCGGATTATGGTCAAGGATGGATCGGCCATGGAGCGGCTCAACGAGATCGACACCGTTGTCTTCGACAAGACCGGCACGCTCACACTGGGACAGTTGCAAGTCACCAATATTGATCTGATCGACCGGGATGCGCTTTCCATCGCCACCGGACTTGCATCGCACTCCCGACATCCGAATGCCCAGGCTATATCAGCAGCCGCAAGGACAAGTGCCGGAAACTCGTATCGCTTCGACGACGTAAAAGAGTACCCCGGCCTCGGCCTGGAGGGCATTTCCCAAGGCAAGGTTTATCGACTGGGACGCGCACTGTTCGCGTGCGGGACGGAAAACCCATCACCGGACACCGTTCTTGCATGCGACGGACGCCAGGTTGCCGTCTTCGCATTTTCGGACAAGTTGCGCCCCGGGGCGAGAGCGCTCGTTGACAAACTGCGCAGCGCCGGAATTTCTATGGAGATTGTTTCGGGGGACAGCGTATCTGCCGTGAGGGAAATCGCCCTCGAACTCGGCATTTCCGAGTACACTGCCTGCATCCTTCCCGGTGGCAAACTTGAGCGCATCAAAGTGCTGTCCGACCAGGGCCGCAAGGTCCTGATGGTTGGTGACGGCTTGAACGACGCGCCCGCTCTCATGGCTGCGCACGTTTCGATGGCCCCCGCCAGCGCTGCTGATGTCGGCCGCAACAATGCCGACTTCGTCTTTCTACAAGACAGTCTCGACACGGTGTTTCTCGCCTACCGGGTTTCCCGGGATGCCGGCAAGTTGATCCGGCAGAACTTCGTCATCGCCATCGGGTACAACGTCGTGGCGCTTCCGGTCGCGATCCTTGGTCATGCAACTCCCTTTGTCGCGGCGCTGGCGATGTCACTGTCATCCATAGTCGTTGTAGCCAACGCGCTGAGGCTCAGGGGTGAGCCAATGCAGGGAAAGACAAAGCCTTTGGGCCTAAAGATACAGTCGGGGCGATTGGCAGAATGAAAGACTTCTTCTACCTGATCCCTATTTCGTTAGCGCTCGGTCTGGCAGGTCTGCTGCTGTTCCTTTGGTCTCTCAAAAACGGGCAATACGAGGATTTGGACGGCGCGTCCGAGCGCATTCTCTATGACGATGACAGGCCTTCCGAATCTTATCTCGATTGAAGCATTGATGTGAAAATGTCTCGAACCAGTGTGCGCGGACCAAAATGCCCGTATCGCCTTGCGCCACGCGCAATAAAAAATGTCATTATTGATTTGTCTCAAGGAACAGACACGAAAAACGCGGGAAGACAACACAACGTCAACAACCGCGGACTCCCTTTAGATGAAAGAATTTCTGATAGCGTTTGGAGCGTTTCTAATTCTCCACTCTATTCCAGCGATCGCCCCGATACGTCAGGGATTGATCGACAGGTTCGGCAGGCGCTCATATTTCATCGCCTATTCGGTCGTTTCCCTGCTAGTGCTTGGCTGGCTGATTCATGCGACGCTCTACCTTGACTATGTGCCTCTGTGGGACCCTGCACCGTGGCAGGCCTGGGCAACAATGGTTGCTGCACCCATCGGAATTTTCTTCGTCCTCGCTGGACTCTCGTCGGTCAATCCGCTGTCACTTTCCATCCGGCAAGGATTCCATAGCGGCTCGATCGTCGCCATCACCCGTCACCCCGTCCTTTGGGGTTTTCTGATCTGGGCGACAGCGCACCTTGTCCCCAACGGCGACTTGGGCGGGGTCCTTCTTTTTGCTGGTCTGGCGCTGTTTTGCGTAGCTGGCTTTCTCATCGTGGAAAAAAGGGCTCGCAGGCGTCTGGGCGACGACTGGGACCGGATTGCCGGAACAACTTCAATAGTGCCTTTCAGAGCGATCATTGATGGACGAGCAAGATTGTCAGTCGATGCGCCAATGGCATCTGCTTTGATTTTGACTGGCGTACTAACATACTGGCTCCTTGCCGGGGGTCACACGTTGCTCTTCGTCGCGGAACCTCTCGCGTTGGCCTTGCCGGGCACGTGATCAATCACAACTGACCGTGCCAGACAGCGGATTGGCGCGCGATGGGAAGGTTCAACAGATCGATCGCCCGTGCAGCAAAATGGTCAACAATCTCCGCCACCGTTTGCGGCAAATTGTAGAAGGCGGGTACGGGCGGCATAATGACGGCACCCATTTCGGTGACAGCACACATATTACGCAGATGACCGAGGTGTAAGGGTGTTTCCCGCGTCATGAGGACCAATCGACGGCGCTCCTTGAGGTGAACATCTGCCGCTCGCGTAATCAGATTGTCCGACAGGCCCGCGGCGATCCCTGCCAACGTCCGCATCGAGCACGGGGCGACAATCATGCCAGAGGTCGGAAATGAGCCGCTTGCGATAGCTGCGCCGACGTCACTGATCAGGTAACTGCGTGACGCCAAAGAAACGGCCCGCTCAACCGCATCCTGCCCAACCTCGTACTGAAACGTCCGCCGTGCAGCGTCGGAAACAACCAGATGTGTCTCTACCGCAGTGGTCGTGGCGAGGCGTTCCAAGATTCTCAATGGTATTGCAGCACCAGAAGCTCCTGTGGCCGCGACCACAACATGATGAGGTGTCATTGGCTTTCTCCTCCAAGCCCGAGCTCTGCCCACATGGCGTCGACCCGATCGGTAATCTCGGGAGACATCCCAAGAACCTTGCCCCACTCCCTCTCCGTTTCAGGTCCTATCTTCGTTGTGGCATCAAGGCCCAACTTGCCACCAAGCCCTGCTTTCGGTGATGCGAAATCCAGGTAATCGATCGGCGTGTCCGAAACCACCATAAGGTCGCGGCTAGCGTCAAAACGGGTGGATAGCGCCCACACGACGTCCGGCCAGCTTCGGACATTGATGTCCGGATCCACGGCGATGATAAGTTTCGTGTATGTGAACTGCGGCAGCAGCGACCATAACGCCATCATGATGCGGCGGGCTTGTCCGGGATAGCGCTTGTCGATTGAAACGACCATAGCCCGGTAGGAACACGCCTCCGAGGGCAGCCACAAGTCCGCGATCTCCGGAAGCTGACGTTTGACGAGGGGCACAAACAATTCGTTCATCGCCTCGCCCAGCTTGGAGGGCTCGTCGGGAGGGCGTCCGGTATATGTCGACAGGTAGATGGCATCGCGCCGCTTGCTGATGGCAGAAAGCGCCATCACCGGAAACGCCTCCACTGAATTGTAGTAACCCGTGTGGTCACCGTAAGGCCCCTCCTCGGCTGTCTTTGTTGCCGATACATGCCCTTCAAGCACGATTTCGGCATTGGCCGGAACGTGCATGGGCACTGAAACTGCCTCGGTGATTTCAGATCGTTTGCCCCTCAGCACGCCGGCGAAGTTGAGTTCGCTCATGCCCTCCGGCAGCGGCATGACCGCCGCCAGCAACGTCGCAGGATCGCTCCCGATGACGACGGCAACAGGCATGTCTTTCCCAAGCCGTTGCCACATGAGATGGTGTCTTGCGCCTCCTCGATGGGCGAGCCAACGCATGATGAGCTGCTGCGGCCCCAGTACCTGCATACGGTAAATCCCAACATTGACGTCATTGGGGTCTTCGGGCGACCGCGTGATCACTAGTGGCCACGTGATGAGAGGAGCCGGTTCGCCGGGCCAGCACCCTTGAATCGGGAGGCGTGTCAGGTCCGCGTCTGCGCCGCGCCAGACGATCTCCTGACAAGGAGCACGACGAACCTGCTTCGGGCGCATGGCAAGCGCCGCTTTCAGCAATGGAAGTTTGTCCCAGACGTCTTTTCCGTTTTTTGGCGGCTGGGGATCACGCAAGTTGCATAGCGTTTCCGCCAGATTTGGCAAGCCTCCGGACTCGAGTCCGAAACCCCATTCGATTCTCTCCTTCGTGCCGAAAACGTTGGCGAGAAGCGGCATATCATGCACCCTCCCACTGTTATCCATCGGCCTTTCGAAAAGTAGTGCTGGACCTTCTGCCTCCATTACCCGCCGATGAATTTCCGTGATCTCGTGCTGCAAAAAAACGGGATGCGCGATCCGCTTCAAACGTCCTCGCCTTTCCAGTTCGTTGGCGAATTCCTGAAGGCTGGCGTAGCGGGACGCTGGAGGTACGGAGTGTTTCATCGAAGCTGTTTGCCGCAATAAAATCAGTACGTCTTTGCGCCAGCGCAAACCCTTGTTGCTGCGTGGATGTTAACGGACTCCCTGCCCATAAATCCCCTTGGAAGGAACCCCGCATGGCCGTGAAATCGCGACGACTGCAAAACATGACAGAGGAAGAAGTCATCGAGCGTCACAACGAAAAGATGCGTAAAAAGAAAGTGGTACGCGACAAAATCCTGGCGACCAAGACCGACAAAAAAGGCCTCGTGATCGTCAACACGGGCAAGGGAAAGGGCAAATCCACCGCCGGGTTTGGCATGGTGTTCCGCGCGCTCGGTCATGGCATGAAGGTCGGCGTGGTCCAGTTCGTGAAGGGATCATGGGATACGGGTGAGCGGCTGCTTCTGAAGACTTTTTCAGATCGGGTGACGATATCAGCCATGGGCGACGGCTTCACGTGGGAAACTCAAGACCGACTGCGTGACATCGCCATGGCGCGCAACGCCTGGGAGCAAGCCAAGGCGATGATTCTTGATGATGTGACCGAAGTCGTGCTGTGCGACGAATTGAACATCGCCCTGCGCTATGACTACTTGCCCGTGGAGGAAGTGATCGATGCGTTGAGACGAAAGCCGCATATGAAGCATGTCATTATCACGGGTCGAAATGCAAAATCTGAGCTCATCGAGTTCGCCGATATCGTAACAGAAATGGAGATGATCAAGCATCCATTCCGCTCGGGAATCAAAGCCCAAAAGGGTATCGAGTTCTAACGATCGCCTGTTTCATCCGCCTAGACCACGGTCGTTGCTGAACCTGCCGCCATGCGTCAAATCCTTCTGTTCTGACGGTTGGCAATCATGTCCTCAACCACGGTGGGGTCAGCGAGCGTTGACGTATCGCCGAGCGCGCCGAAATCATCCTCCGCGATCTTGCGCAGGATACGGCGCATGATCTTGCCGGAGCGGGTCTTGGGCAGGCTAGGTGCAAACTGGATCTTGTCCGGCGAGGCGATCGGACCGATCTCCTTGCGTACATGGGTGACGAGTTCCTTGCGCAACTCGTCGGTGCCCTCGAGGCCTGCCATCAGCGTGACATAGCAGTAGATTCCCTGGCCCTTGAGGTCGTGCGGATAGCCGACGACAGCGGCTTCGGAAACGGTGTCGTGCGATACCAGCGCTGATTCCACTTCAGCCGTTCCCATGCGGTGGCCGGAGACATTGAGGACGTCATCGACGCGGCCCGTGATCCAGTAATAGCCGTCCTTGTCACGGCGGCAGCCGTCACCGGTGAAGTACTTGCCCTTGTAGGTCGAAAAGTAGGTTTCGATGAAGCGCTTGTGATCGCCATAGACGGTACGCATCTGGCCGGGCCAGGAATCGATGATGCAGAGGTTGCCGTCGGCACCGCCTTCGAGAACATCGCCTTCATTGTCGACGAGCTGCGGTTGCACACCGAAGAAGGGCCGTGTGGCAGAGCCTGGCTTCAGAGCAGTCGCGCCGGGCAACGGCGTGATGAGGATACCGCCGGTCTCGGTCTGCCACCAGGTATCGACGACGGGTGAGCGTTTGTCGCCGACCACCTGATAATACCATTCCCAGGCTTCCGGATTGATGGGTTCGCCCACCGAGCCGAGGATACGCAGTGACTTGCGCGACGTCTTTTTGACCGGCTCATCGCCGGCGCTCATCAGGGCGCGGATGGCGGTTGGGGCCGTGTAGAAGATGTTGACCTTGTGCTTGTCGATGACGTCCCAGAAGCGGGACACGGACGGATAGTTCGGAACGCCTTCGAACATCAGCGTCGTCGCGCCATTGGCCAGAGGTCCGTAGACGATATAGGAGTGGCCGGTGACCCAGCCGACATCGGCCGTGCACCAATAGATATCGCCGTCATGGTAATCGAAGACATATTGGTGGGTCATCGAGGCGTAGACCAGATAGCCGCCAGTGGTGTGAAGAACACCTTTTGGCTTGCCGGTGGAACCGGAGGTGTAGAGGATGAACAGCGGATCTTCCGCCTTCATCTTCTCCGGCTTGCATTCCGGCTTAACGCTGGCAATTTCCTCATGGTACCAGAGATCGCGGCCCGGCGCCCAGCCGGTCTTGCCGCCCGTGCGGCGCACGACCAGCACGTTCTTCACCATCACATGATGCCTGGCGGCGATATCGATCGCCTTGTCGGTATTATCCTTGAGCGGGATCGGCTTGCCGCCACGCATGCCTTCGTCCGAGGTGATGACGAAGGTCGACTCGCAGTCAACGATGCGCCCCGCAAGTGCGTCCGGTGAGAAGCCGCCGAAAACGACGGAATGGATGGCGCCGATGCGTGTGCAGGCGAGCATCGCATAGGATGCTTCGGGGATCATCGGCATGTAGATGGTGACGCGGTCGCCTTTCTTGACGCCGTGCTTCTTCAGCACATTGGCGAGGCGGCAGACCTGCTCGTAAAGCTCATTGTAAGTGATCTTTTTGTCGAGGTAGGGGTTGTCACCTTCCCAGATGATGGCGACCTGATCGCCGCGCTTTTTCAAATGACGGTCGATGCAGTTATAGGAAACATTGGTGACCCCGTCCTCGAACCATTTGATGGCGACCTTGCCTTCGAACGAGGTGTTCTTGACCTTGGTATAGGGCTTGAACCAGTCGATGCGTTTCCCGTGCTTTGCCCAGAACTTTTCCGGGTCCTTGATGCTCTGCTTGTACCAGTTGAGATAGGTCTCATTGTCGATGAGCGCGTCTTTCTTCGCGCTTGCCAGCACGGGATAAACCTCGGACATCAATTTCCTCCAGAAATCTGTTGTTTCGGCAAGGTCATCCATACAATCAAACCACGAACAGGGTCATGGTGCGAAACTAGAACGCCCCCACCTATGGGGATGTTACACAGATGAGCAAATCGGGTAAGTATGGCCGCTAGTCGGCAATTATGCCGACCAATGACCGCTTCAGAAACCTCGTTTCCATTATCGAGCATGAACATGCCACCGCGTCCTGGCACGACATCGACAATCAGCTCGGAATGTCTCCAGACGTCGTATTGCGAAGCGCTGATGTAGACCGGAGCACCGCCGATTTCGCCAAGGCAAACATCCTGATCGCCGATGATGAGATCGCCCTGCGCATAGCACATTGGCGATGATCCGTCACAGCAACCGCCGGACTGGTGGAAAAGGATCGGCCCGTACTCCGACTGTAATGTGGCGATCAGCTCAAGCGCCGCTGGTGTGGCACTGACTTTGTCTTCCATCCTTGTTTCCCTCCCGGAAATGTCGTCGGCGGCACTATGAAAGCGCTACCGACGGTTCAGTTCTGGCAAGGAGCCTTCAGAAGAAACCCAGCTTCTTCGGGCTATAG
>NZ_PGGO01000032.1 GCF_003010955.1 Phyllobacterium brassicacearum | reverse complement strand
CGTCGCGGGCGCTGCCATCAAAGGCGAGAAAGTCGTTCTCGAATATCTCGACACCGGCAAATCCCGCCCGCGCGATCGCGTCGAGCTTTTCCGGCAGTTCACCACTGAGCGATACCGTCGCTATCGAGGTTTTCATCGCAAACTCTCCAGAATGATGAGAAATCGGCAATGGTGCTGCTATGCCGCCTTGGCCTTGCCGACAAGTCGGGAAGCAGCCTCGAGAGCAAGCTCATAGCCGTCTGGGCCAAGGCCGCAGATCACACCTGTTGCAGCAAAGGAAATGTAGGAATGGTGCCGAAAGCTTTCACGCCTGTGCACATTCGTGATGTGGAGCTCGATGATCGGCCCCTCGAATGTCTTCAGTGCATCGTGTATGGCGATCGACGTATGCGTGAAGGCACCTGCATTAATGACGATGGCGTCGCCCGCATGACGCGCCTCGTGAATCCAGTCAATGAGTTGTCCTTCGTTGTTCGATTGCCGGAACTCAATTCCATGCCTTCGTCCCGCGTCGCTATCACGACACATAGCCTCGATATCGGCAAGCGTCGTACTACCGTAGATGTGAGTCTCACGCTGACCCAGTAGATTGAGATTGGAGCCGTTAAGGACAAAGATCGGTTTCATATCAGGAAGCTTTCCTTGTTGTGTTTGAATGGGAACCAGCGGCAACCGCCTCGTAGCGCTCACGCAGATCTATGCGGTTTGCCGTTTGCGCGGCTTCTGCAACCGCAAGTGTAGCGATCAACGTTCGAGCCCCGTCCTCAACTGTCTGCAGCGATTGCTCGGTGCCGCAGACGACGTCGCGAAAGTGATCGAGTTGGGCGACGTAAGGATCGACGAAGCTTGCAAAGAGACGTTGCGAAATGACTGGCTTGTTCCAGTTCTGATCGCCGTCGGCCTGGGACCAATGCACAAGGCTTGGAAATTCCAGGGATCCCTGGCTGCCGATAAACCTGTAGCTGCTCTCGCCGCTGAAGGGAAATTCTGCGGCCTCCCCCACGCCTTGCTCTGTGGTCCATGGAGAAACTGCGCTGTCGCTAGCAAAGAACGTGCCTATGCACCCGCCTTCGAACTCCATCAGAGCGCCCGCCGTATCCTCAACCGGAAAGTTCCTTTGCCTGTTGGAGGATGTAGCGCTGACGGCAACGATCTCGCCGGTCGTATAGCGAAGGAAGTCAATTTCGTGGATGAGATTGATCAGGATCGGACCTCCGCCGGGCTGCGTACGCCATGGTGCAATCTCAAAATACTTATCCGGCTTATAGGCTGCCCAAATAGCCGAAACACCTACAAGATTGCCGATAACATTATCGTGGATGTAGCGTCGCACCGCCTTGACTTGCTCATGGTGACGCCGATGGTGACCGACCAGCGTCCTGACATTGTTCCGGCGAACTTCGCCAAGCAGGGCGCTTGCCGCAGCAAGTGTGTCGGTGACCGGCTTCTCCATGAGAAAATCCACGCCCCTGCGGGCACATTCGATGCCGATCTCGGCGTGAATCTGGTTCGGTGATGCGATAATTACTGCTTGTGGCCGGGCGACATCCAGCATTTCCCGGTAGTCCCTCAACACCGGAACGCCTGGATATTGGGCCGAAACGCCTTCTGAATTGACATCGGCAATTCCTACGAGGTCGAAATCGGGATGCTCGCGGATCTTCATGATGTGTTTACGGCCGATCAGTCCTGCGCCGACCACGCCGATTGAAATATTTGCCATGCTTGCACTCGTTCCCATTTCAGTCAGATAAGGTGTTTGAGTTGGACCCGTGCTGAAACCGCATCGGCCAACGGATCTTCGGAGATAATTTCGATAACGATGTCGCCCTCGAATCCGATACGCTGGATGGTCTGAAGGATGTTCCGGAAATCGACCTGTCCCGAGCCTATCGGCGCGTGCTGCCATTTGCCTTCCATCGAGTCCGACAAATGGATGACACGGAGCCTGTCGCGAAGGAGTTCGAGACCAGTACAGGGACCTTCACCAATCGCCCGCGCATTCGCCACATCGTAGACCACATCGATCGTGTCGATCGCGCATTGCTCAAGCAACTCGTTCATCGATGCGGCGTCCGGAAACACCCCAAGCGGATGGTTCTCAAAGAGAATCCGAATGCCACGTTCGCGCGCATAATCGGCAAGCGTCATAAGGCTGTTGCGGAAAATCTCTTCAAGAACGCCCGACTTGGCTGGAATGAGCGCGTGTTTGCGTCCCGAACCGACGGTTATATGGCTCGCTCCCAGAAAAGCGGCCGCATCGACAGCTCGTCTGTGCGCAGCGATAGCGAATTGGGTCACATCAGGCATGGGGCTTGCCAGATTGTAGTCGCCGACCGGCAAGTCCAGCGCCAGCAAATTCCCGTCAATTGAAGCGATCTGGTCGCGCACTGCGACCCACTCGCTTGAACCGTGCTCGCGAATGTTGAAGTGCGGATCGCTCGCCAGGAGTTGAAATTTGCGGAAGCCCTGCTGTGCCAACTTGCCGAGTGCTTCGACAGCTGTCTCGTTCCAGACAAACCCGAAAGTATGAACGCCAAACGCGTGTTGCATGATCGGAACCTCAATGACCGAGGATCTGGCCAAGGAAGGTGCGCGTCCGCTCATTCTTTGGAGCCGTAAAGAATGTTTCCGGAGGAGCCTCCTCAATAATCTCTCCGTTCGCCATGAAGATCACCCGATCTGCAACTGCGCGGGCAAAGCCCATTTCGTGGGTGACGCAAATCATTGTTCTTCCGTCATTGGCCAGCGAGATCATCGTATCGAGCACTTCCTTCACCATCTCCGGATCAAGTGCGGAAGTCGGCTCGTCAAACAACATGACTTTTGGATCCATGCAGAGCGCGCGGGCAATCGCCACACGCTGCTGCTGGCCACCGGAAAGCTGGGCAGGATATTTGTGCATCTGGTCAGAGATGCGCACCCGCTCCAGATATGAACGGGCGACTTTCTCCGCCTGTCCCGACGTCATCTTGCGGACTTTCATCGGGGCTAGCATGCAATTCTGCAGGACCGTCATGTGCGGGAAGAGGTTGAACTGCTGAAAAACCATGCCCACTTCGCAGCGGATAGCGTCGATCGAGGCGCCTTTCGTCAATGCAATACCATCGACAACGATCTTGCCGCTCGCAAAGTCCTCAAGATAGTTGATGCAGCGGATCAGGGTTGATTTCCCTGATCCGGATGGTCCGCAGATGACGAGTTTCTCGCCCTGCTTGACCATCAGATTGACATTCTTGAGAGCGTGGAAGGCGCCGTAGTACTTGTCCACGGACTCCATGATGATCATCGGCTCGGTCAACGAGTCTTTCGAGAGTTTGGTGATCGAGTTCACGACGTCTTCCTCGTTCTTACTGGACAGTAAAGGGAATGTTGGGGAGCGAGTCCGGGAATTCCGGCATGTCCTGGCCGAGCCATTTCTGGTAGATCTTTTCGAGACGTCCATCGGCGCGCACCTTGTCGATGAAAGTGTTCAGCTCATCGACGTACGGCTTTTGCCCCGGGCGTACCGAAATCCCATTGTACTGGCGGTTGAATTGCAACTTCTTCTCGAATTTGAAGTCGGGTGCGATCTTGGCCATGCTCAGGAAGTACGTGTTGTTGGCGCCAAGTGCGTCCACCTGACCTGTGAGAAATGCCTGGATCGCCGTCGCATCGTCGTCAAAACGCTGGATCGTTGCACCCTGCGGTGCATTCTGGGTCACTTGCGTGTCCTGTGCCGATGCACGCGCCACGGCGATACGCAGTCCGTTAAGGTCGGTCGGCGTCGCGATGTTCGTCTCCGGCTTTGCGAGCAGTATGATATCAATCGCCGAGTATGGCTTGGTAAACTGCACGACCTTGGCGCGATCCGGATACATGCCCATGACGGCAATCAAAGCATCCACCTTGTTCGTCATCAATGTGGGTATGCGATTGGCAACGGCTACGCGCGTAAACTCAACCGGGACGCCAATTTCCTCGCCGAGCAGCTTGGCAAAATCTGCATCGAAGCCCGCGCTCTCATTGTTTTCGTCAACGAAGCCCCATGGCGGATTTTCCCCCTGGATGCCGATAACGATCTTTCCATTCGCCTTCAGTTGCTCAAAACTCTGGGCATTCGCCGCGCCGAGCGATATGAGCAGGCCAAGCGCAGCCGCGCCGGCACCCCCCCATGCGCGTTTCAGTATGCTGATGTGTACTTTCATGTCGGCTTCCTCCTTGCCTGATTGAATTGTTGACGGCTGCCCTAGCGGGCGTTCGCAAAGCGCTTTTCAAGATTGAAACTGAAGTGTGACAGTGGCCAGCAGAGCGCGAAGTAGAGTGCGCCAACGAGGCTAAAGACGATCAATGGCTGATAGGTCGCATTGGATACGATTTGTCCTGCGCGGGTCAGTTCGGTAAACCCGATGATCGCCGCCAGAGACGTCCCTTTGATAAGTTGGACAAGAAAGCCCACGGTGCTCGGCAGAGCCATGCGCAGCGCTTGTGGCAAGACAATGTAGACTGTACGGTCCCAATATTTGAGGCCAAGCGCTTTGGCGGCCTCCTCCTGACCCTTCGGCATGGCCATGATCGTGCTTCGCCAGATCTCACCCAGATAGGCGCTTGCGTGCAACGTCAGGCCGATCGCCACCGCAATCCAGGCATTGACCGTGACGTTGAGCAAGGGCAGTCCATAGTAGATCACAAAGAGCTGCATCAGGAGTGGGGTACCCTGGAAGACGATGATAAACGTCGCTGCAGCACGACGCAGAACTCCGAACACGGACGTGCGAATGAGGGCAATGCCCAAGCCGCCCACTGCTCCGCACACGAAGGCGATTGCCGCCAGAGCGAGTGTCCATCGAAACGCTTCGAGAAGGATAAGGATCTGGTTGAAGCCGAGTGTCTGAACCATTGGATTACCGTGTTGGATACGAGAAGAAGACCCGTTCGGTCGTGGCGAAGATGGCTGTCAACGTAGCCGACATGCCGAGGTAAAGGGCAGTCAAGGTAAGGTAGACCTCGAAGCTTCTGAAGGTTGTCGACTCAAGCTGCTGACCGATGCTCGCAAGTTCGGTCGCAGATATCGAAGCAACGACGCTGGACGTGAGCATCAGCAGAATGAACTGGCTCGCAAGGGCGGGAAAGCTAACCCGCAGGGCCGGCCGCAAAATAATGTAGCGAAAGACTTGAAAGCCATTCAATCCGAGCGCGCGACCAGCCTCTATCTGCCCCCGTTGAACGGATTCAACTCCGCCACGGATGATCTCGGCAGCATAGGCTCCACCATTGAGGCCGAGCGCAATGACGGCGGCCGTATCGGGGCTGAGGCGAATGCCGATCGTGGGTAGACCGAGATAGATGAAAAACGCCTGTACCGGAAAGGGCGTATTGCGGATAATCTCGATGAAAGCCTTGACCAGCCACACAAGCGGCCCGACGCCCGTTCGGCGCACAACGACACATATGAGACCAATGGCAAAGCCCATGGCCATTGCCTTGGCGGATATGACAAGCGTCAGCCAACAGCCATAAAGAAGCTGCGGCCAGGCGGCAAAGATCACACTGAAATCGAAACTATAGCCCACGGCGAGCTCCTCCCAGCTCAGACGGCGAATATCGCCTGACTTCAAAATGTTTAAAGACGTACATTTTTTACAGCGCATTAATGAGTCCTGTCAACTCCCGGCACTTACGTCAGAGACGGCGTCAATATCTTTTATTTTTCAATATGATACGCTACTTTTGCCTAATCATGTTGCCATTTTTGTTTGAATAATTTTTGATTTTGCGATGTTATCTAATTGTTCTGTATCGTACAATATTCAAATCGAACTTCCTGAGTTCTGCGATTTTACAATCACTTGACACTGCTGACACAATAAAATGTCCGACACAGAACATGCTTGCATCTACAGAGCGGAAGCGGGATAACGGCTGCAGGCGTTTACGCTCAGTGAGGAATCATGGTTGAAACTGCGATGGAACCGACAGGCGCTCCCAAGAAATATCAGCGGCAACAGCGCAACAATGACCCTGACCAAAGTCGGGCAGACATACTTGAGGCGGCCGAGGTCCAGTTTGCAAAGCGAGGCTACGCAGGGACGACCATTGACAGCATCGCGGCCAAGACCCGGCGCAGCAAACGAATGGTCTATTACTACTTCAACTCCAAGTCGACACTTTACGTCGCTGTGCTCGAAAACGCCTATGCCCGCATCAGAGCGGCGGAAGCAAATGTCAATTTAACGGAAGACGATCCAAGGCAGTCGCTAAAAAACCTTGTCAATTTCTGCTTTGATTTTCACTTCGAGCATCCGACTTATGTCAAATTGATCATGAGCGAGAACCTGAATGACGCGAAGTACTTAAACGCGTCATCATTAGTGGGCGAACTTCACCGGCCAATTATTCAGCGCATCGAGCAGTGCCTGCGCCTCGGCTATCAAATGGAATTGTTTCATCAAAACATTTCACCGGTCGAGCTCCACACTACTTTGAGCGGTCTGTGTTTTTTCAATGTCTCCAACCGTGCGACATTCTCTGCGATATTCGACGTCGATATGGCCTCTGCGGCTGCGCGACGTGCCCGCAAGCAGCAGATTCTCCTGACGATTCTTGGCAGGTTGAACACGGTTATGGATGGTTTCGTGTCGGACTTCACGTGAAGCAATCAACACTGGGGAACTCGTCTGTTCCGGCAAAGGCGAGCAAGGTTACCCGGATTGTTATTCATATCGACGACGGCAATGGAGGGCAAACCATCTGATGGGCGTTGCGCGGCCCATCAACCATCGGGAGCACAGCATGGACCTGGTCATCCGGGTGCACGGCGATGCAGATCACGTCTGGACAGCGAACGACTCCATGTGAGCGAGAAATGCCAAAAATGGCTGATTGAATCTATGCAGGGCTACTGGTGCCGTATGACAGTGGGGATCTCCTGGATGGCGAAACGGCCGAAAGGCGGTGCAAGCTCACTCAGCCCCGTTCGTATCGAGATATCTGCCGTTGTTCCCATGCGCGTTGAGCAGCTTTATGGCCTCGCCACTTGGGGCGGCCTGATCGCCGCGCTTGCCGTCAAGGCCTTCGCCCGTGCGATGGCAAGCTTCGACCGTGGCGTCGTTTGGGTTTTTGAAAGATTTGGGCACGGAGGGTCTAGGATATGATATCTTAGATATAGAGCCAATCGGAGGTGTATTTTGACACTGGCCGTTGCACGAGGACCGTCATTAACTGAACAAGCTGCAGCTTATATTCGCGGTCGTATCGTTCGCGGGATGCTGCAATGCGGCGAGCCATTGTCCGAACTGGCAATTGCGCAGGAACTGGGCATTAGCAAGACACCCGTACGTGAGGCCATTCTCGAACTGAAGCGTCAGGGTCTTGTCGATGTTCAGCCCCAGCGTGGCACTTTCGTCTTCGAAATGAGCGCTGACCAGGTAGTTCAGCTGGCCGAAGTGCGCTCAATTCTTGAACTCGCCGCCTTGGGTCTGGCCATGGACCGTGATCAGCGTGCTTTGGGCCGACGCTGGTCCGAGATTGTCTCAGCAATGGAACTTGCATTGGCAAAAGGAAATACGGAACGCTATCGGGTTCTCGACGGTGCATTCCACCAGGCGATGTTTGATGTCGCCGATAACCAGTATCTGACCGAAACTTTCACTGTTATCGCATTTCGAATTCAAGCGCTTCGCAATCGACTGTCGCTCGACCCTGAGCTGAACAACACATCATGTGATGAGCACCAGCGTCTTTTGCAACATGTCGGGAGAGGTGAAGTGGACAAGGCGATCAAGTTACTCGCTTGGCATATCGAATGGACACGGGACCGCTACATCAAGCTACTGCAAGCTCTTGCTACCTCACAAACCACGGTGCGCAACCATGAGCGGCGGCAAAGGGCTGGGAGAACATAGGGGTTCACCTGCATTGCCTGGCAATCACGATCGGCAGGGACGGATTATGGAGGTGGGGCGCGATTTTCCTGTTCATGATGATCGACGTTAGTGTCGTTCCGCAGGCAGCGCGCGCAAGGACTGCACCTCCTCGCGTGAGGAGCTTGATCTACGCACATGAAGGAACAAGTCAGACATAAAATTGCAAAAAGCATAACCAAGCAAGGAGGAGGAACTGAAATGAAAATGCCACTCAAGTGCATGCTGGTTGCAACTGTTGCCGGTCTGGCGATGTCAGCCACCGCATACGCCGCAGGACCAGAAATTGTGAAGGGTCCGAGCAAGGACGCGGAATGTTTCAAGCCGCTGACCGCGGAGACGAAGTATTTCCAATGGCCGAAGAAAGAAGGTCCTTACCGGATAGCCCTTGCCAATGGCTTCATTGGCAACACATGGCGCATTCAGATGATTCAGACAGCGAAGGCCTATGCAGCGCTGCCGGAAGTGAAGGCCAAGCTCAAGGAATTCAAGGTAGTTTCAACGGGTGACGATGTCGCCGCACAGATTGCTGCGGTCGATAACTTCATCAACTCCGGTTATGATGCCATCGTCGTCAATGCCCAAAACCCGACTGCGTTCAAACCGGTTATCAAGCGTGCCAATGCAGCTGGTATTGTTCTGGTGGCTTTCGATAACACACTCGATACCGACGAAGCGGTTAATGTGAATGTAGATCAGAAGGGGCTTGGCGAGCTCTGGGGCAACTGGCTGGTCAAGAACGTTCCTGGCAACAAGGGAAAGTTGCTTGAGGTGCGTGGTGTTACCGGAACTTCTGTCGATCGCGATCGTCATGAAGGTATTCAGGAGGTTCTGAACAAATCGGGAGGCAATTGGGAAACCGTGGAAGTCGTCGGCCGCTGGGACGATGGCACCGCGCAAAAGGTCGTGGCTGATGCGATCGCTGTGCACAAGCGTTTCGATGGCGTCTCTGTGCAGGGTGGATCGACCGGAACGATCCGAGCGATGATCGACGCCAAGCATCCCTTCGTGCCTGTCGGCGGTGAAACGGAGAATGGATTCCGCAAACTCTGCGCAGAATATTCCAAGGATGGCCTGAAATGCACCTCTGCGGGCACGGGGCCAGCACAGGTTGCCGTTGCCATCAAGACGGCAATCGCGGCGCTTGAGGGAGAAGTGGTCCCCCAATCGATCACGCTGCCCCTGTCGATTGTGGAAGATCCGAATTTCAAGGACGGCGAAAGCTATTATTCGAAAGAGACCGACAACTTCTTCGTCGGCAATTCCTTCCCCACTTGCGGCATCAATTTCAGCGCGCAGGAAATCATGGGCCAAACCAAAGCTGATCAGTAGATCGATCGTAACCGGGGTGCAGATACGCACTCCGGTTTTCTTTGGGAGGGGGTATTTCGTGTCGGACGCCGCGCCAATTCTGGAAATGAAACACGTCTCGAAACACTATGGCGGTATCGCTGCGCTGAACGAGGTGGATTTCGTTGCCTGTCCAGGTGAGATTCACGCGGTCCTTGGCGAAAACGGCGCTGGCAAATCGACGCTTATCAAGATCGCAGCTGGTGTAACTGATCCTAGCGAGGGCGAGGTCATCGTCGAAGGCCGACGAGTGAATTTTCGCAACCCGACGGAAGCAATGGCCGCAGGCGTGGTTTGTGTTTTCCAGGAATTGTCGCTCCTGCCTGACATGACCGTCGCGGATAATCTATCGATCGTCTCACCACCACTGCGTGGAGGTCTGATCAACGGGCGTGCACAGCGTGAGCGGGCACGTGAACTGCTGGCGTCGATCGGCTGTGAGGACGTTCATCCGCTTGAACTCGTACGCGACTTGCCGCTGTCTCGGCGACAAATGGTGGAGATCGCCAAGGCTCTGGCAAAAAAACCCAAGCTGCTCATCCTCGATGAAGCGACCTCGGCACTGACCGCCGCCGACGTCGAACATGTCTACACGATCATTCGCAACCTTAAATCCGCGGGCGTGGGAATTCTCTACGTTTCGCATAGGATGCATGAAATCGAGGCCCTCGCGGACTGCGCCACCGTCTTTCGCAACGGAAGGAGGATCGAGACTTTCAAAAAAGGCGAGCGTTCAGTAAGCGCCATCGTCCAGATGATGATTGGCCGCGAACTGATCCATCACTATCCGGACAAACCAGTTCCGAAGCCAGCAGCACCGGTGGCTCTTTCTGCAAAAAATCTATCCTGGGGTACGCAATTGCGCGACATCTCACTCGATATTCGCAAGGGCGAAATCGTTGGGCTAGGTGGGCTGGACGGTCAGGGACAGAGGTCCTTGCTGCTGGCGCTTTTCGGAGTACTCAAGGGCGTTTCCGGCACGGTGGAAGTAATGGGCAAGCCACATCGTCTTTCGGGACCCCGCGCGGCGATGCGTGCGCCCTTACCACTGGCACTCATTCCCGAGGATCGTAAAACCGAAGGTCTGATGCTCCCGATGAATATTCGCGACAACATCAGCCTTGCCTCGCTGTCTCACTTCCAGAAGGGGCTGCGGTTCGATGGCGGCAAAGAACACTCCGCGGTCGGGAAGATCATCGATAGGCTGAAGATCAAGATCTCTGATCTGGCCGCGGCGGTCTCGACCCTGTCGGGCGGCAACCAGCAAAAGGTTGTTCTGGCCAAATGGCTAATGACCAATCCCGGTATTATTCTTCTTAATGACCCCACACGCGGTATCGATGTTGGCACCAAACAGGAGGTTTATCAGCTACTCCGCGATCTTGCGGACAAAGGGGTGGCGGTACTTTTCTATTCTACCGACTATGCGGAACTGATCGGCTGCTGTGACCGCGTGCTCGTCATGTACAATGGCGGCATTGCGCAGGAATTGATGGGTCAGCACCTGAACGAGCGCACGATCATCGAGACAGCGCTGAACGTGGACGAGAAGGGACAGGTGGCATGAACGATCTTCGCCATCGTATCCATCACAATGGCGGACTGCTCGCCGCGATCGGTCTCTTCATCGTGATGTTCATCATCTACATCAGCAATCACCCCGTCGGGCTGACTGTTGCGGTGGCAACAACAGCGTCGAACAAGGCC
The DNA here is from genome assembly GCF_003010955.1 of Phyllobacterium brassicacearum. Taxonomy (GTDB): domain Bacteria; phylum Pseudomonadota; class Alphaproteobacteria; order Rhizobiales; family Rhizobiaceae; genus Phyllobacterium; species Phyllobacterium brassicacearum. The sequence continues at coordinate 33,975 of NZ_PGGO01000032.1, read as the reverse complement.
GTCCTGCTAGCACTGGTCGCCATGGCGCAGACCCTGCCGGTCCTGACGCGCGGTCTCGATCTTTCGGTGGGAATGGTCTTCATCCTCGCCAATTGCCTGGCATCGGTCATCGTAATCGGCACGATCGGCGAAGGTTTACTCGGCATCACCGTGGTGCTGGGCGCGGGTGCGCTGGCGGGCTTCATAAACGGTGCAATTATTGTCTGGGGCCGGCTCCAGCCAATTATCACGACGCTGGCGACTGGCGCAATGTATTACGGGATCGCGCTCTACATCCGTCCCGGTCCCGGCGGCGATGTACAATCTGATATTGCCGACCTTGCAACGGGTCAGTTGTTCGGGGTCGTGCCCACGACCCTGGTTGTTCTCCTTGTCATAGTGCTGATAGTCTGGCTACCATACAGGAATTCAGTGCCTGGTCGTGCGGCCCTCGCCGTCGGGTCGAATGAGCAGGCTGCCTATATGTCCGGTGTTCCCGTGCAGCGAGCGAAGCTCCTGGCTTATACGCTTGCAGGTTTGCTTGCCGCCGCTGGCGGCCTGATGCTGACCTTCAACACCTATTCGGGTGAGGCATCTGCGCCGATCGCCGGGACCTATACGCTCAATTCTATAGCTGCAGTAGTGATTGGCGGGACGTCGTTGTTTGGCGGCTGGGGCTCAGCAATTGGATCGATCTTCGGCGCCTTCGTGCTACGCACCATCGAAGACCTGCTTTTCGTCTTCGACCTCGACCCACTCTGGCAACCCCTGTTCCAGGGTGTGGTTCTTCTTGCGGCCGTCAGCCTCGGTGCCCTGCGTGTTCTGCGTATTCGCAACCGCCTGGAGCTTTTCACATGAGCGAGCCAAAACTCCCGGTCAGCGCTTTTCCCGCCCTTCGGTTTTCATTCGATCGTTCGCTTATCATCGCGTTCACCTGCATCATACTCATGCTGTTTGGTGGGGCGCTCTATTCTCGTGAATTCCTCTCCCCCGAATATCTGCTGCAACAACTCCAGATCAGCGCTTTCCTCGGCATTATTGCTTCGGGCGTAATGATGGTCATCCTGATCGGCCATATCGACCTGTCGATCCCTTGGACGGTGACCCTCGGCGCGATGATGGCGACAGCCTTTGCGGGATGGTACGGAGATACCGGCAATCTTCTAGCGATCCCGGTTGGGATATTTTGCGGTGCGATGGTCGGATTATTGAACGGGATTGGTGTCGCCTATCTTCGACTGCCTTCGATGATCTTCACTCTCGGCATGAATGCAGTCGTCCAGGGGCTCATGGTGTTGCACACGGGTGGCTTTGCTCCGCAGGACCATGCCACGGACGCGATGCACTTTCTCGCTGTCGGGCGGCCAATGTTCGGCATCCCGAATGCCCTGCTCATATGGGTTGTCGTAGGCGCATTTACGACCTTCCTTTTGACGCATACGGCGTTCGGCCGACGCGTCTACGCGGTGGGTAATCGCGAAGCAGCAGCCTACCTCTCGGGCGTCAATACCAACGCCGTCATCATATGGTGCTTTGTTTTGTCGGGTGCCGCCGCCGCCTTTGCGGGCGTACTCCTTGCAGGCTATTCCACCAAGGCCTATCAGGCGATGGGCGATCCCTACCTGCTTCCGGCCATCGCCGCCGTTGTCCTTGGCGGCACCAATATTCTCGGCGGGCGCGGCAACTATCTGGGCACAATTGCCGGCGTTATTCTCATCACCCTACTGCAATCGATCCTCGCTGTGATGCAAATGCCGGAAGCCGGACGGCAGATCATCTACGGCATCGTTATTCTTGCTATGTTGCTTGCCTATGGAAGAGGCGAGATCAACCGAAAATAAGGCGCGCATTTTGGCGTAGGCAATTTTGATTTTTTGAGATTGTTCGTTTGAACATGCCGATAGTATGGACTGCTGCGGCGTCTCCATAAAAGATGCTCGCTTCCGTTGCGCTCTCAACAAAGCCTGTTGAAATGACCTGCCTGGCGAATGTTCAGGCGGCGGTGGCGTGGGTGAGATTGCTTTGAAGGTCTTGAGTTTCGGTGCCGCCGCGTCCTCTGAAATGGCTTATCGAGGAACCGGTCAAGGTCGCTTCGCTTCCCGGCGGATCGTGAGGCTGTACACGGCATTGTCGCGGGTTCTACAAACAAAGTTCGCGCCCGGGTTTCTATCGCTCTTCACCGTTCCCGTGATCTTTGCGCAGCAGCCATTCAGCCTGAGTTCCGTCGATATTGCACAAAGTCTGTCTGCCTTGATGCCTTTTTTTCCAATGCAGCTGTGCAGGCGGCAACTGAGCGTGGCTTATCCGAGGTAGCTTGCGCGCCGGTGCAAAGTAAAATGGTGCACAAGGGCCCTATGGCAATGAGGCGCTCGTTCATGAATCCCTCCATTATGCGTAAGTCGGATTATGCCGCATTGCCGAGCTTTGCGGCGAGCAAACCTGTTTCGGGCCATGCGGCAATTCGGCATAATCGAGCCATCGGGAAACGACGAGATTTGGTGGGAAGCGGACTGGCGGCTTCAGGAATTTGTCTTCAATTGCAGGCATCGGCGTGCGCTCGCACCGCTGCGAGCAACCTCTCAGCGGACTCGGCAACGGAAGCCGCCTGCTCCAAGAACTCGGTGCGTTCGGGCGGAAAAACTTAGCGACTTGACGAAGTTTTCGCTTGCGCCACCAGTAAATTGGCGATAGTTAGCGACATGACTAAGCATGATCCTGATCTCTCGCTGCTCTTCCACGCGCTCGCTGATCCGACCCGCCGGTCGATCCTGACCCGGCTCGCCGGAACACCTGCGCGCGTAACGGATCTGGCTGGGCCCACGGGACTACGGCTGCCCACGGTGATGCGGCACCTTTCCGTGCTGGAGGAGGCAGGGTTGATCACCACGTCCAAGGACGGGCGGATACGCACCTGCGCCATCGTACCCGAGGCTCTGGATCCGGTGCGGACATGGCTCGATGAACAGCGGGCCATCTGGGAGGCTCGGCTCGACCGGTTGGATGCATTTGTGATGAATGTGATGAAGGAAAGCGAAGAATGACACAGAACCTCGCTACAAACAGTGCGACCCGTGCGGCGCCTGATGATAGGAATGGCCGCTTTGCGACGCTCACCTTCGAACGGGACGTGGCCGCGCCATTGGCCGTGCTGTGGGAGGCATGGACGGCCCCGGCCGCGCGGGCGGTCTGGGCCGCGCCCATGCCCTCGGTCACCGTGGAGTTTTTGGAGGCCGACACCAGGGTGGGTGGACGCGAGGTCTCGCTCTGCAAGGTGGAGGGCCAGCCAGACATCCGCTGCGAGGATGGCTGGCTGGCGTTGCAGCCAGCGGTGTGCAGTGTGAACTACGAGGTGATCTCGTCTGGGGGCGTGACGCAATCGGTCGCGCTGGTGACGGCGGATATCTCGGGCACGCACGAACGCAGCCGGTTGGTCCTGACGGTGCAGCTTTCCTCGCTGGCGGAGGACATGGAGGCAGGCTATCGAGAAGGCTTCGGCGCGGGACTGGATAACCTCGCGGGCGCGGCTGAACGGACCATGGTGCTGCAGCGGGTGATTCAAGCGCCGCGAACCATAGTCTGGGGCGCGTGGATGAACCCTGAGACACTGCCACAATGGTGGGGACCAGACGGGTTCTCCTGTCGGACGAAGAGGATAGACCTGCGGACGGGCGGCGAATGGGTCTTCGACATGATTGCGCCTGACGGCACGGTCTTCCCGAACCACCATCTCTATAACGAGGTCCGGCCCGAGGAGAGGATCGGCTATACGCTGCATTGGGGCGAGAACGGGCCGAAACATGCCGACGCCTGGGCCTCGTTCGAGGATCAGGACGGGGCAACGAAGGTAACGCTGGGCATGGTATTCAGCACGGCTGCCGAGTTCCAGGAGGCGAAGGGCTTCGGTGCCGTGGAACTGGGACTGCAAACTCTGGGCAAACTGGAACGCTTCGTCGCATCCCGCTGAAATGCTGCGACATCCCGTCGGCTCGAATTAGGGCTTGTGGATGAGGTCCTCATCCATGTCGCGCCCGTCCTCATCGGCGATGGCATCCGCCTCTTCAGTCAGAAGGGCATGGAGCCGGTCAGGCTGGAGAAGACCGAGGTCTCGGAAGCGGGGCAGATCACCAACATGCGCTTCCGCTTCGCGGGATAGGGCCGAGAATTCACAAAGGGATACATGAAGAGGCGGGTTCTATGAGAAAACTGATCACATGGGATATGGTGACCGTCGACGGCTTCTTCGAAGGTCCGGACAGGGACATCAGCTGCTTCGTCTTCGAAGACGAACTCGAGAACTACATTCGTGAGACCCAGGAAAAGGCCGACACGCTGATCTTCGGCCGCGTGACCTACGAGCTCATGGCAGCCTATTGGCCGTCCGAGCAAGGCTGGATCGCGGACTTCATGAACAAGATCGAGAAGGTGGTCTTCTCGCGCACGCTGAAAAGCGCCGACTGGAACAACACGAAGCTCTTCAACGGCAATGTCGCGGAAGAAGTCTCCAAGCTGAAGACCAGGGACGGCGGAGACATCTTCGTGTTCGGCAGCGCCGACCTCACGGCGACCCTGACCGCTACTTCCGCGTTGATACAGTTTGGCGGTGTTCTTGTCGCGACCCCATCTGGAAGATGCGCCTAACCCAGCGTAGTGTAATGATCATTGTGAATCGTTTATAATTCGAGGAGTGTTCAGAGCGTACCTGCGTCAAATCCTTTGTTGAATCACAGGAGAACAGGATGCCGGACAGACATCAATTCTATAGAAATGAAATTTGCGGCCGTACTTTCATAGGTACGGTATGTGCTGACGGTCCATATCTGAAGATGCTGGAAAACCGAGCGTACGATCATCGCGTGCCACTTGGAAGCGCGCTCGAAATCTCGAAACCAGTCGGTCGGCACTACTATGCCATATGCAAAGACAACCAGCCGCGTATTGTACTGCCAATGTTCGACGACGAAGAGATCAATGTTGTCTCACGAGAATTCGGCATTCCCATCACTGGTCGACTGCAGGCTTTGTCATTCACAGAAAGCCCCGCTTGGAAAGCCCTGAAACGGTGGGTGAAACGGCATCCTGATATTGCTCGCGCTTGCTCACATACGGAGAGCTACGTTCCAGGCTGGCACAGTTTGGATTCCAATCCACAGGTTCAGGATATCCACATTGATTGAAGTTCAGTCTCCAGAAACCTTACTATTGGCGATTCTTCGAGGTAGCTCCGCAAGGAGGCGCTGCGATGAGTGATTTGTCCCCGAACTCGACCGCGTCCACGAACCTGTATGGTTAGAACGGAGCGTAGTCCCCGGGCGCCATATTCATTCTCCGGTCGCCGCCGCAGGCTCAGCTCATAAGTCAAGTACCAACGTACGCAAAGCAGGATGACAGATCGATCGAAATGCCGTCCTTTGAACATGTGACCGCTCGCGCCTTTCGTCGGGTTCAATGTCCCACACAACCGTAATCAAAGAGTTTGCAACACAACCGTTGTCTGTGCCCAAAAAAGCCCAATTCAGGTGATCAGTGCTGGATATAACTCCGGAAGGCGGGCGCCGATGAAACATATTGAACTTGAAGGGCGGCGGTGTCTTGTTCTGGGAGCAAGTGGCGTGCTTGGGATTAATCTGTGCAATGCATTGGTTGCGTGCGGGGCAACGGTGGCAGCCTATGGACGCGCCCTATCACGTCCGACGTCACTTCATCAGGACGTGAAGTGGATTTCGGGGCTGTTCGACGACGTTCGGACATTCAACCACGCCGTAAGGGGGCAAGAATTTGTCTTTCATTTAATCAGTACGACGATCCCGGAAGAGTCCAACCGGGACCCCGCTGCCGATTTAGCGGCAAACGTTCTACCCACAGTGCGCTTGCTTGAAGTTTGTTGCAAGGAAGGCGTCAAGAAGGTTGTTTTCTCCTCCTCGGGTGGAACTGTCTACGGTATTCCCTCGCAAATCCCGATTCCGGAGTCATCGTCAACGGAACCAATTTCTGGCTACGGTATCGGCAAACTTGCGATTGAGAAGTATCTTGCCCTGTTTCATCGGCTCTATGGTCTCGAATATCATGTCTGCCGTATCTCGAACATTTATGGGCCTTTCCAACAAGGTGATCGGAGGCAAGGTCTCGTTGCGACTACAATCCGGCGTGCGCTATTGAAGCAGCGTGTCGAGATATGGGGCGACGGGAAGGTTACACGCGATTTTATCTATGTGGACGATGTTGTGGCGGCAATGCTGTGTGGTTGCTTCTATCACGGCCCATATAGGGTCATGAACGTCGGATCTGGAATAGGTCTGACTGTCAACCAGGTGGTTGATGACATAGAGTCGGTGTTAGACGAGGGGGCGATCGAGAGATCCCACCATCCAGGCCGCGCAGTGGATGTCCCGAGGAACATTCTCGACATATCCTTGATTCAGTGCGAAACACCGTGGCGACCAATGGTCAACTGGCATGAAGGTCTGCATCGAAGCATCAAGTGGATGAAGGCAGCCAACATCGTCTCAAATCTACACTCCGCGCGCGATCGCTCCGAAGAGTCCCAAGACGTTCCACAACTCAAGAATTGGACGCTTAAATATGTTTGAATGGTCGATCCGCATTGGCGTGGAAGCCCGAACTTGAAACACGCAGTTGCCGATACCCGGGTTGCTGTTATTATTCCAGCTTACGGTCAGCCCTGGCTTACCTGCGAAACACTGCATACCGCACTGAACCAGATAGCCGATTTCAATTATTCCATCGTCATCGTCAACGACGGGTGTCCAACAACGGAAACACACGATGTGTGTCAGACCTTCGCCTCCGGTTTTCCGGAGCGTGTCTTTTATCTATCGAAGAGCAATGGGGGCCTTAGCTCGGCCCGCAACTGCGGAATAGAGTTTGCGCTTGCTGCATTTTCGCAGCTGGAGGCCGTTTATTTTCTCGACTGCGACAACCGGATCGGCCCTCATCTTCTTCAGCGTCTCCTTAATGCACTGCGCTCGTCCGGCCCGGAAGTCGGATGGGCATATCCGGATGTGAGCAAGTTCGGTTTCGCAGAACATGCGGATACATCCGGCCCCTATTCGCCATTGGAGCATTTGTTTCGCAATTTTTGCGAGGCCGGTAGCATGGCTTCGCGCCGAATGCTGGACGCCGGAATCCGTTTTGATACCGAAATGCGTCAAGGCATCGAGGATTGGGAATTTTGGCTTCAAGGCATGGAAAAAGGGTTTCGAGGCGTACACGTTGGAGATACGGGTTTTGCCTATCGAAGGCGCGGCGAAAGCATGCTGGTTGCTGCAGAACGGGACTTCGATTCAATTAAGCGTTATATCCGCCACCGTCATCCGCGGCTCTACAATCCGCGCAATGTTCTCACCTTGGAGGCGGATGCCCGATCTCGCTACGCAGTGTATCATCCCGACACCGACAGTGTGAGCTGCTTCACTGTTGCTGATCATATAGAGAAACTGACACGTAAAGAATTCATCGTACGTCTCCTTCAGGCGGGTCAACGACCCGCGTACGGCTCGTGCCCAGGCCAATTGATCGCAATGAACAGTTCTCTTTTCGACGGATTTCTGGCGAATGGCCAGCTTTTGGGTGTCCTGTGGACGCTGGAATGCGCGCTGTCGCGATCCACTGTTGTCGCATGTTCGGTCCGGCACAGCAGCGCAGCCAGGCCTTCCATTTCCTGGACCAGTGGAATAGACACCGATAAAGATCGGTGGCCTGGTGGTTGGCGCGAGACGATCTTTGCCATCGAGTGTTTCGAACTTATTCGTCATGCTCTCTCAGGAACGACAGATATCCGTGGCGGCGGGATGCAGAGCGGAAAACAGCATCACTATCTGCCGTTGCATATTCAATATTCCGGCGCGGCGATTCCTGATCAGGTTGATCATAGCCACGACAGTCTCCAAACATTATGCCGCGGAATCGTAGAAGTTGCAGAGTTGACACGGCACGGGCTGTGGGATGCGCTTCCCCTGGACCGCCACCGGGCTCAAACCGCATTGCCGCGCCATGTATATCCAGAACTCTTCAACCTGCCTTCAGTTCTTCCTTCCGGCGTAGAGCAGGGCAAACGATATGCTGCCTTGATCTTGAACGCGACAAATGCTGAGAAATTGACCGCTGCCGAACACCTTGCACAAGCTCTCAATTTCGAGGGGTTTATTGTGCACCTTTTCCTTTTCGCACCAGCTTGTCCCGAGATTGCCGCTCGATCTGCGTTTTCGCAGATTATTACGATGCCCCTGCCGCACCTCTTGTCCGGTGTGAGATCTGATACCTATCAGGCTGGATTGATATCGAGACTGGAGAAAAGACATATGAACGAAGCCGTTGGTGCCCTTGCAACTTATGATCGAGTGGTAAGTGTGGACGGTGGCTTATCGCATTCGTTGATGGGATCACTCAGACGATTGAAAGTGGAGACCTGGGCATTGCTCGGAAACGGTACCGGCAAAGTGACGAGCGCAGAGATCAATGCGTGCTCGGCCTTCGAACAGGCCTATAGTGCCATTATCCTTCCAGATCTCGAAACGGCACACCTCTGCAGGGCATTCGGGATTCCGGAAGCGCGACTGCGCCTCTGGTCAAGCGTCATTAACTCAGCCGATGAGTTCACCACAGCGGACATAACCTGATGCTGCGCGCGCCGACCCATATGTTATCAAGACTCCATGATGGCAATCCGAAGATAATCATTCTCACACTGGATTCCGCTCAACCGGATAACGAACTTCCTTTGGATCAGTACGTATTTCAGCTGGTCGACGATGATCATTTCACTTTAGTCCAGGCCGAAGAGGATGGTCATCCCAATGCGGACATCCATATATTCGATTTGCCGCCGTCAAATGTGTGGGCGTTTTGGGCGCCTGGTTTAGTCCAAGACACATCTCTGGACGCGCTGAAGACTTGGTATGCAAACACCGGTGGCAAAGATTTGGACGCTCCAATTGTGAAGGGAAGTCAGAAGGCAGTAATGGAACTGCTCCTCGCCCGGTCACTGCGGGAAGCACAAAGGCTGGGCAACATGAACCTTGCCTTGATGCGAGATCTGGCAGTTCTGCGTGAAAGCTGGCTCAATCACGTCAGGATCCCGGCGGAGATCGAGGAACTCCTTGCAAATCTGCGCCTCGCTTCGCCGCGACTGATCTTCAACAACTCTGACACTCCGGACAACGTCGCGATATCGATCGAATCGCGCATCATCCAGCCACTGCCAATCGGTGCGCGCGGGCTGCTTGGATTTGACCTCAATGTTATCGATGTGGGTGCTGGCAGCGGGATCCTATTCGCACAACTCCTAGCACGAGACACTGGCGCAGTGTTGGCAAGAGGGCAAATAGCGTTCGACGCACTTTGTCCGGGTTGGATTCCATTTCGTTTGCAGAGTGCATCTGCGGCATCGTCGCATTCACTGGAACTTCATATTTGGACTGAAAGCGAAATCGGGGCCACAGCGCCACAAATTGCAGCGACGCCAGCGGGTCTTCTGTCCCGATTTAGTTTTGATCCTCAAGCGAATGCTGTGCGAAGTTCCCAACTGCTAGCCCAAATGCTGGCACTAAAACTGTGGGGTGGTCTGCCGGGCGTGGCGATGTACACGTTCGAAGGAGAACTTGTGAACGACCAATTGACCGCGCTCGAAGTTCCGCTTCCAGATTCGCTTGTCGAGACGGTGCGATTGACGCGCGAAATGACAGCCCCCTATCCGGTATTCGGCTATATGGAGCGCGGAAAAGTGCTTCTGCGCCCTCTGAAGGCGATCCCCTCCGCCGCGGTCATACGATTACCTGCAACCCGTGGCCTTATCGAGATTTCCTGTGAGGTATTCATCGACGATAGGCGCTGCGAAGCGCGCCATCTTGGTACTCGGGTTGTCGTGACCTCGAGAGGTGTAGAAGCGGATGCAGCTGAGAGAGGTGAAGGAGTCCTTGCTGCCACTGACTGGGTCGAATTGACCGAACCGCTGACTCCATCGAGATTGATTGTTCGCCTTCCAGACATGCAAAACGAACCTGTTGATGTCCATCTTTTTACCCGGTTGCCAAAACCGGGGCCGGTGCCACCCCATGGACGCATCGTATTCAACCGATTTGTGGCAGAAGTTCACGCTGCATCGGCATGGAACGTGTCCCCGATCATGCTGCGTGAGCCCTGACTGGTTATTTTCTATGACATGCTTCGGCGCTATCATCTCCCGAAAGAGGCGTTACGCGGCCGCTTCCTGGAACTCGAGGGTGAGAAGTCGACGACCTGAATGGGCAGAAGGATCGAAAAGATCTGGATAGGATTAACCAGCTAATGGCTCTGAACCCGCGTGCTCGTAGTTGAGATTTGGAGCTTATCCGCAGATCACCATACCGCGGCGCCAGACAGGCCGCTTCCATGAGGCCTGACACAAGACCGCACTAGATCACATGTTCATAAAGGTTCAAGAAACTACTTGCATCCCGGGCGGCAACCACACAAGCCATTATGCAACTTCGAAGCACATATCGAGAACATTGGCATAGCGGGCAAACAGCAGACGTTGAGTTACCTAGTCGGCTAACACATCGAATTTGATCCATACGTGGCCTCAATGCATTTTCTGGCGGCAATCATTGAGGTGCAAGGATGTTTTGCACTGACAGCGGCTGTGGCGACGCCTTGGGTTTTAGAAGCGCTCGATGTAATCGAATACGGAAGCTCTCCATCGCTGCGTTGTCCCAGAGTTGCCCGATGCAGTGAGCAAATGCATGGCCTTCATTGGTGAAGATATGGCCTTTTTCGAAAAGATGAACTATGACGACTGGTACATCGCAATGGCAATCTCGCTGTCTGGGCGATCCTTCGGTTTGATCGTCGTTCGACCTTCGTTCATGAGTTCTTCGACCTTCTTGTCGAAATCCTCCTCCGCTCCAATGACGGGTTTAACGAGCTCCGTCATAGCCTCAAAACTCATTCTATTCGGGCCTATGACGATTTCGCCCTTCGTAAAACTTGTGAGGATGACATCAGTCAGATGTAGGTTAATGAGCTTTCTCCACGTTGCAACGTAACTGAGCTTGTAGGCCACAGCCTTACCAAGGTGCCCACGTGACACCCTTCTTGTTGGTCGGAAACATATGACCACACGACGCCTAAAATTGGAAAAGTTAACTGTTTATTAACCACGGTTTGTTGCAATACGTAACATTGTGTGACTAATAAGTGATGACTTTGACCAGCGGTATTCAATTGCAACACAGCAGTCAGCAGGGCAAAAGCCGCTCGCGGTGGCAATTCGGCGGCGGCACTGTGGCCTCCATGACGACCTTCTGGGGTCTGATGCGGGCGTATTGGTTGTCAGACAGATGGATGGAAGCCTGGCTCCTGACTATAGCGATCGCGGCTTTGACTGCAGCTGCTAGCAAGGCCAGCGTCTGGATGGCAGAGGCGTCGGGCGAGCTCCTCAATTCTATCGTCAATATTCATGATCCTTTCAATCAGAGTCCTCTCGGTACAATTCTGACCAATGGCGGAGTTCTCGTCGTCATAGTGGTCGTGAAGGAGTTTGGATTTGTCGGTTTCCGCCATCTGCTTTCGACAACGCTGCACCGCAAATGGCGCGGATGGCTGAATTCCCGTTTCAACGATGCCCTCCTCGACAGAAATCATACGCATTATCACCTCCAGCAGGGTGATCGCCCGGAAATGCCCGACAATATTGACCAGCGTCTGCAAGAATCGATCAAAGGGATGACAGGCGGCGCGATAGGTCTCTCAATGGGGATCTTGGGTGTCGCGATGTCGATCGTCTTCGTCGGACAAAAGCTTGTCGAAATGTCGTCACAGGTCAGCGGGCTCGAATTCCTCGGCGCATACGGCAGCGCCACACTCGCCTTCGTGGCGATCGCCCTTTACGTTCCTTTGAGCACATGGGTTGCGATGAGGATCGGCCGTATTCTCGAAAAACTAACGTTGGAGATGCAGCAGACTGAGGGCAGTTTCCGCAGTGAGCTGACAATATTCCTTCGCCGCAGCTTCCAGGTTGCCGCCTCAAATGGCGAATATGTGCAGCGGACCGTCAACACCCGCCTCTATGCGGGGGTGGACAGAACGTGGTCCAGGCTGAACTGCTTTGATGCCGCATATATGTCGTTCACGGCCGTCTATAATTTCTTTGCGGCCCGCGTAGTCGCCTATCTGCCTGGCCTTCTTCCCTATATGAGCAGTACGATCAGCCTCAAGAATTACATCACGGGTGCCGAGCTCGTTGGCTCGATGATCAATGAATGCTCGTGGTTCATCCAGGTGATGCCGGCAATTGCCAATCTGAAGGCCAATGCCAGGCGTGTCACAGGGCTTGCGGTAGCCGTTGAAGCAGTCCGGCAACCGACAGATTTCTATCGGTCAAGCGGTGTGAGCGAATTCTCCTATAGCACACAGCACGAACTCTTCGGCATGACGGTCCGCAATCTTGAACTCATGCATCGGTCGGATGATGCGCAGGCGTTCCTGTCGGCGTCCCATCTGCATTTCCACAAGGGTGAATGGGTCTATCTCAGGGGTGAGTCAGGCTGTGGGAAAACATGCCTGCTGAAGGCGCTGAACGGGCTTTGGGCATACGGCCGGGGTGACATTATTTATCCTGAAAGTGCAACGGCAATGTATGCCGCCCAGGAAGTGAAGCTGCCGGGAGTCTCCCTCAAGCAGCTCATTTGTCTTCCTGACGATGAATCAGCGTTTGGCGATGCGACCGCAGCTGCCGCGCTTCATCGAGCTGGGGTGGGTGACTTCATCGAGAATCTCGATCAGGAGGACCGCGATGGCGTTCCATGGGATCAGCTTCTGTCGGGCGGCCAGAAACAGAAACTCGTTCTAGCGAGAATCCTCCTACATAAGCCGGACATATTGTTCCTCGACGAGGCCACAGCCGCTCTCGATCCAGGGTCCAAAATTGCATTCCATCAGGCAATCAAGGATCATTGCAAGGGGATCACGGTCATCAGTGTGATGCACGAGCAGGAAACACCGAAATCGGCATGCGGATCCGAATTTTATTCACAGATACTGGAAATCAGGAACGGGCTTGCCGAACTCCACGACATTCAGCCGACGCTGGCACGCGTTGAGGTGCCGAACTTCGTGCAGCGAAAATATTCGATGGTAGCCGCTGAATAGCGCCCCGGATAGGTAGAGGGGCCGGCCGGCATAGATGGCGCTCACGGCCCTACAATCTCAAGAGCCAGGCCTCTACCTTCCCCTTGCCCTTGACTTCGATCGCGCCGCGCGGCTCGAAGGCGAACTGGCCTTTGAGCTTGTCGTAGACCGGGCGCGTCACCTGAATGGAGTCGGGGATTCCTCCCGATTCCATCCGGCTCGCGAGGTTCACCGTGTCGCCCCATAGGTCGTAGATGTATTTACTCGTCCCGATGACGCCGGCTACGACAGGGCCGGTGTTGATGCCGACCCTGAGCTTCATCGAAGCGTTGTGTTCCATGCCGTGCTCGCGTGTTATGTGGACCATGCGGATGGCCATGCGCACCATACGCTCGGCGTGGTTTGCGACCGGCTCGGGCAGGCCGCAGACCGCCATGTAGGCGTCGCCCACCGTCTTGATCTTCTCGATGCCGAGATCGTGGGCGGCGGCGTCGAAGCGCGTAAAGAGCTCGTTAAGCAACGTCACCACCTCGTGCGGCGGCATTTCCGATGTCAACTCGGTGAAGCCGACCAGGTCAGCGAAGGCCACAGTGACCTCCGCGAATCCGTCGGCGATCCCCTCCTCGCCACCGCGCAGCCGATTGGCGATCGGTGCCGGCAGGACGTTCAGCAGCAGTTGCTCGTTCTCGCGATTCTTGTTCTCGATCACGACATTCTTTTCGCGCAGATCCTCAACCATGCCATTGAAGGCTGAGCAGAGCTGGCCAATCTCGTCGCGCGTTCGGACTGGCACGCTGGCCCCGTAGTCGCCGGCAGCGAAGCGTTTCACCCCGGCAGTGAGCTCGCGCAGCGGTCCAAGCAGCGCTCGCGAAAGCCAGGCAGCGGTGGCTGCCACCACTAGCAGCGCCAGTCCCCCGACGACCAGCAGATCCTGTCGCAGTTGGTCGATTGGCGCGAGGGCCTCAGCGCTGTCGATCTTGGCGACCAGCCCCCACTTGACGCCAGGAATGGCGAGTGGTCCCCACGAAGCTAGCGTCGGGACGCCGCGGTAGCCGACAACCTCGCCCGTGCCCTCGACGCCGGCGAGCGCAGCCTGGGTGGCCGTGGTGTCGATGCGCTGATGCAGCACCGGCGTCCCGTAACGCCGAATCGCGGCGATCTCCTCCTCCGCGGCGCCGACGGACTTCAGTTCGGCGAAGTAGTTCTCACGATTTTCATAGAACGCACGCGGGCCAGAGCGGACCAGGTAATCGGGTCCGACGAGATAGGCCTCACCCGTGTCGCCAAACCCTTCCTGTCGCCAGCGGCGACCGCCGGTGACGACGTCGTCGATCTCCTCATTCGACAATTGCGCGACGAGCACGCCGATGACGACGCCCCGGTCGATCACCGGCGCTGCCATGAAGGCAATCGGGGCACCGCGCGACGGGCCGTAAGGCGCGAAATCCTCCAGGCACACGGCCGACGGGTCGGGGGTCAGGGCGCAGCGAGCGACGGCGGCGGCGGCGTTGGAGCTGCGATAGGGACCGACTTGGAGGGACGTGGTGAAATCCACCTCCTTCTCCACCGTATAGATCAGGCGACCTGATTTGGGGTCGGCCACCATCATGTCGAAGAAACCGACCGTTGCGGCTGCGGCGCGCATCAGAGGATGATACAAGGCGTGCAGCCGACTGTAGTCGCTTCCGTCGCCAGGATCGTCGATAAGCTTACGTCGGTCCTTCGGATGCGGATTGGCGACGATGTAGTGATATTGCAGATAATAGGGAGCGGCGCCGACTGGCAGGTACTCGGCCAGAGCCGGCTCCTTGCCTAGAACACGCGTAATTCCGGGGATGAAGTTCTCGGTGTACCAGTCGCCGACCTTCTGGCGCAATTCGGGTGACGTGCCGGCCTGGTCGAGCTGGTCGACTACGATCCGGAACTCGCGCGTGGCATCGACCACCATCTTGGAGGTGGCAAGAAGGCGTAACTCGCCATCGATCGTGCGGAAATAGTCTTCGACCTGGCGCGTTTTGGTCTGACGGGCGGCCGTGAGCTGGTCGAAGACTGCTTTTTCGAGGGCGTCGCGGGCGCGGAAGTAACCGAGCACCCCGGTGACCAGGACTGCGATCGCGCCCAGCAGTACGAGGGTCGTAAATAGCTTTGCGGCCAAGCCCCAACGCACGGGGCGGGATGAGCCGGTTACGTTTGTAGGAGACATGAATCAACTCTACCTGATAACGCGAACTGCCGTGCTTCGATATGCAAGGTTGCCCCCTAGCCTTTTCCTCCAAGATTCAGCTGCGAACGGTCAACGGATGCTACTGGATTCGCGGCCTGTTGGGCAGCGCATTCAAACCGGTGTAGAGGCCGCCAGCCGCGACAACATTAAAACCGACCACGGTCAATTGGTAGACTGCGCCGGTCGGCTTCTCAAGCGGCATTGCTTGTGGAAAATTCGCCCTGCCACCGAATCCACCGAATCTCTTCCCCATGCCCCGTTTCGCAGTCCTAGCACTTAAGGCGGAGCAGACGGCAAAGGGTGCCCCACCACCCTAGCCATTTCACTCCGCCTCTTTTTGAGATCCGAGACGCTCGCTTACTGTTTATTGTGTTTAGCTCTTCAAACGGGAATTACACAAGCTGCAGTAGCTTCTGTTATGAATGGAGCCAACGCAAACGTGGCCAATGAATGGATGGCAAAAGCCGGTTGCATGGTGGGATCCTGGAGCGTACCCTCGCTTCCTCTCGACGCCCGGCTGAGCGAGCATTCTCGCTTTGTCCCGCGCCTCTGATGACCATCGGTTCGTGAACCGGTCAGGAGGCCGCCATGCATGTTGATCGATCCAATACACGTTTCTGTCGCTGCAATTCTGCGCCACGGCAGTTTTTATGCGACGCCGTGGACCGGCGAGAACTCATCTGCGGCGGGGGCGCTGCCCTTGTCGCCGGGTTGTTGGCCGGGCTGCTTGGCGGGGCCAGTCCGGCGAGCGCCGAGAAGCTCACTGGCGAGGTTCCTGAGTTGGACCGAGTGACCGTCCGCGTGCTAATTGACAGCTATCAGTTCGCCGTGGCCCCCGGCAGGAAGATCGATGGTCTGGACATACAGCATTTCGGGTGGGGAATCGGTGATCATCCGCCCGCCAGGACATTGATCAGTGAATTTGGTCTTTCGATGCATGTCGAAACCCAGCGTGGTTCCGAGACCCGAAACACCTTGATTGATTTCGGTTTTACGCCCGAAGCGCTGAACAACAACATCGAACTTGTTGGCCTCAACCCCGGCGTACTGGATGCGTTGGTACTTAGTCATGGCCATTATGACCATTTCGGCGGGCTCGTTGGTTTCCTTCAGCGCACCAGCGGCCGGTTGAAGCCCAAGCTTCCGCTGTATGTGGGTGGTGAGGACTGTTTCTGTGCCCGTGAATGGACCGGTCCACCCGTTCAGGGCGATTTCGGGGTCCTCGACCGCAGGGCGCTGGAAAAGGCAGACCTCGTAGTGACCGACTCAGTCGGCCCTTCGCTCGTGGGGGAACATGGTTTCACGTCAGGTCGAATCAGCCAAAGTAGCTTCGAAAAGCTGCTTTCGCCCAGCGCCATGACGATTGGGATTGAAAATGGCCTTGGCTGCTTCCCGGAACGACTTGCCGAAGAAGATCGGAAGCCGGGGCTGGTGCCAGATCAGTTCCGTCATGAGCTTGCCACAGCGTTCAACCTCAAAGGACGTGGGCTAATAGTGCTCACTTCATGCAGCCACCGCGGCCTGATCAATACGATCAAGCAGGCCCAGGCGGTTTCCGGCGTCGACAAGGTCCATGCGGTGATCGGCGGCTTCCATCTGGCCCCATATCAGCCGGACTACCTGCGCCAGACCATCGCCGCTCTGAGGGAAATCGATCCGACCTATGTTGTTCCACTTCACTGCTCCGGCGAACCGTTCACCGATCTCGCGAAGGCCGAGCTTCCGATGAAGCTGCTGCGGGCGTACACCGGGACGCGTTTGGTCTTCGATAGTCGAAGTTCCTGAGGTACGCAGCGAACGGTTTCCGGAACCAGGCCATGCCTTCGAAACGCCAATGCAGCGGTCCGATCGCCGTTCCCGGCGCGTCATCGATTGCCAGAGGGGCATTCCGATCGCAGTTCGTCGAGAAGTGCTCGCCCCTCGAGAATATCCGGCGTATCGAAGCCCTCGCTGATCGAGGCGTAAGGAGATGCGAGGGTGTTGTACGCTTCCGCGGATTTACCCTCTGCACGCAGATGCCGTGCGAGCCGGATGGCTGCGCGGAGCATGAGGGACACAGCCCCTTGCGCCGCTGCGATCTCTACGGCACGCCGAAAGCAGTCCGCCGCCGGTCGGCATGTGGCGAGCGATAGCTCGCCCTCGAGGAGACGGAGCCGCGCGTTGGCCCACGATTCCCCGTGGCGCTCGGCGACGGCGTCGGCCTCAGCGAGGGTGGCGCCCGCCTCCTCCATCTGCTGCGTTTTGACGTAGAGCTCGGCGAGGAGCGCAAGGTAATGCGGCACTCTGAGTCCGGCGCCGGTCGCGCGCAGATCTCGCAGACCATCGCGCAGGCGCACGATACCCCGATCGAGATCGCCCTCTTCGGCGCACGCCCAGCCGTCCATGATCGTGGCCCAGGCAAGATAATAGCTGAACCCATACTCGGCACAGACTGCGTAAGCGGCGTCGGCATGCTCGCGTACCATCGCCGGTTCGCGGCGAAACTGGTGCAGCATCGAGGCGTAGGCGAGCGCGACGACGAGGCTGAACGGGTGGTCGAGTCGTCGGGCGACCTCGATCGCTTCGCTGATGGCCACGACTGCACGATCCGCGAACCCGAGATGCCAGTTGACATGAGAAGCATAGGCGCGGCCGTGGACGTGGATGTTGACGCCAGCCGCGAACGCATCGGCGGGATCGCCGGCACGCTCGATCTTGCTGCGGGCCGCCTCCAAGTGGGTCAGCGCCTGGCCATGTTGGCCCAGATGGAAGAGGTTGAATCCCAGCGCATGATGGGCGTCAGCCTGGCGCACGAGGTCGTCGCCCCGTTCGACCAGCTCGAGCAGTTCAGCGCTGAGCTCGCCCGCGTGGGTCAAATGACCGCGCACGTGATAGACGTGGCACAAGCCGCGCAGCGCTCGCGCGCGATAGCTCTCGTGCCCTTGCCGGCGGGCGAGCTCCTCGGCTCTGGCGTAAGCCGTCTCGACCTGGGGGGCACCGAAGCCCTCGGTTGCGATCAGCGGCGGCCCCAGTGCCACCTGGACCTCGAGCTCCTGATGCTCGCGCACCTCGCTCGGCGGCGCGTCCTCGAGCATGGCGAGCGCTCTCGTCAGGTGACCGATCGCTTCCTTGTTGGCCGAGCGCTGCCGCGCTAACCGGCCGGCGAGCAGCCACCAATCTATGGCCCGGTCGTGAATCCCGGCCTCCGAGAGATGACGGGCCAGAAGTTCGGGCTGGCGCTCAACGACAGCGGGGAATTGCGCCTCAAGCGTAGCGGCGATACGCGCATGAAGCTCCACTCGCCGGCTTTTTAGGAGGGTCGCGTAGGCGACATCCTGGATTAGGGCGTGCTTGAAGGTGTAAGTCGCGTTGGGCGGCTGGCCGCGCCGGAAAACCAAATCGGAGCCGACGAGCCTGACGAGCGCTTCGCCGAACGTCGGCTCCTGCAGCGGCGACACCGCGGCCAGGAGATCGTGATCAAACTCGCGGCCGATGCAGGCGCCGATCTGCGCCAGCTCCTTGGCCAATGCTAACCGATCCAGCCGGGCCATAAGCGAGTCTTGCAACGTCGAGGGAATGATCAGCTCCGCCGGCACGCCGATAAGCTCGAGGTGGTCACCCAAGTCTCGCAACAGACCTGATTCGAGAACCGTCCTGGTCAACTCCTCGACAAACAGCGGGATACCGTCCGTCTTGCTGGTGATCTGGGCCAGAACGTCCTTTGGCAACGCCTTTCCGCCGACGACGCGGCCGACGATCATCGCCACATCGCCACGGACGAGCCGGGAGAGCGAAAAGAAGGTGACATGCGCGTGGCCGGTCCAGGGAGGGCTGAACTCGGGCCGGAACGTGATCACCGTCAGCGCCCTCAGGCCCTGCACCCTTTCGATCAGAAGATCAAGGAGCTCCATCGTCGAAGGGTCAATCCAGTGCACGTCCTCATAGATGGCCAAGACCGGCTGCTGGCTGCAAAGGGCTTCAAACTGCTGGAGCAGGACCTCGAAGGTCCGCTGCTTCTGGCGCTCGGGCGTCAGATCCGGGGCCGCGCGGTTCTCGACCGGCAGCGATAACAATGCGGCCATGAGCGCCCTCGCGTCTTCGTCGAGGCTGTCGGCATAAGGGTTGAGGAATGTTTCCAGCTTGCTGAGTTTCTGCTCCGGCCCGTCCTCGCGAGCGAATCCGGCGGCCCTCTCAAGCTGCCCGATCACCGGAAAGAGCGCGCTGTCCATGTGGTAGGGCGAGCAGAAATGGTTAAGCACAGCGACCGGTTCCTGAGCGAGCGCCTCACGTAGCGCCAGGACAATCCGCGACTTGCCGATTCCGGGCTCGCCGGAAAGCAGGACCACCTGGCCCTCCCCGGCCTTGGCCCGTCGCCAGCGCTCGAGAAGCAGAGCCAGCTCCTCGCCACGTCCGACGATCGGCGCCAGCTCCCTGACATGGAGCGCCTCGAAGCGGCTCGCAGCGCGGCCCGGGCCGAGCACACGGAACGCCCGGGCCGGCATCGTTAGTCCCTTGAGTGGCTGGAGCCCGAGATCCTCGACCTCGAACAACGCGCCCAGAAGCTTTCGTGTACCCTCGCCGATCACCACCTCGTTGGGCCCCGCGAGCGTCTCCAGGCGGGCGGCAAGATTCGGCGTTTCGCCGACGACCGCCTCCTCCTGGGCCGCCCCCTCGCCAATACGGTCGCCCACGACGACCACGCCCGTGGCGATGCCGACTCGGGCCGCGAGCGGTTCGCCGGTCGGGCTCGCCAGGCGCCCGACCGCCTCGACGGCCGTAAGGCTGGCCCGCACGGCGCGCTCGGCCTCGTCCTCGTGCGCCCTCGGCCACCCGAAATAAGCGAGCACCCCGTCGCCCATCAACTTGGCGACATGGCCTTCGAAGCGAGCAAACCCGCCTATCACCGCGTTCTGGTAGGCGCGGAGGAGCTTGCTCATGTCCTCTGGATCGAGCCGTGCCGAGAGTGCCGTTGACCCGACCAGGTCGATGAACACGACCGTAAGCTGCCGCCGCTCGGCCACGGCCCGTGCCGGTTCCTCAGACGGCAGGGCCGACGGCTGCGGCTCAGCTGCTATGTCACGTGCCAAGCCTTCGCTACGCAAAGCCGCGATTGCCGCCAGCAGCTTGCGGCGATGACCGATCGAGGTGACGCCGAGGCCGACCAGGTCTTCCGCCGTCAGCTCGGGCAGGATGTCGGCGCCTATATCGTTGTCGCGAAACGCCTGCTCGTAGTGCGAGAGCTGCAAATTGCGCAGCCAAGTCCCGATGTCCACATCCATCCTCCACCAAACTGCCGGGGAGCAGGGTCCCAACAGACAAGAGCGCTTCGCCTGGTCTGAACGGCAAGCCGCCAGGGTCACGGATCTGAAAGCGACACTCCGGCGGGCAGGTTAGGCCCGTCATCAATTGCAACCTTACGCTGGTGGGACGTTCTGGTTCATGCGGAACAGGTTGGTCGGATCATAGCGGCGCTTGACTTCCGCCAATCGGCGATAGTTTGCACCATAGGCCGTCGCCACCCGGTCGGTCTCATCGGCGGGCATGAAATTGACGTAGGCCGTGCCTGCGGCGTGCGGCGCGGCAGCGCCGAAGAGTTTCTTGGCCCAGTCTATGCAGGCCCGGTCCATCTTCGGCTCGCGCCACCGGGCATGCACATTCATGACGAAATGCGCGTTGCGCTGCGGAAAAGCGGTCGCTTCGAGCGCGACGCGCCCTGCGACGCCGCCGACATGGCCGATGAAGATCTCGCATTCGGATCCGGGGAGTTCCCGGATGGCCTGGGTCAGGACGCTGATGGCGCCGTCGGACAGCTCGGTGAAGTCGTGGGTCTTCCAGTAATTGCGCGCGCCGGGCGTGAGCAGTGGATCAAACATCGCCTGCCAGCTCGTGAATGGGCGAGGCTCGACGACATCGACGATCGGACTGCCGAGCGAGCGCAATTCGGCCGTGGCATGTTTGCCCGCATTGATGTCACCGCTGTAGCACATCGCCAGGACGAGAATTTCACGGCCGTGCCATGCGCTCGGCAGGAAAGGTAGCGGTGGCCCCCGGCGCATTACTACCCAGCATGTCAGTTCATCCGGCGCCGTTTCAACGATACGGCGATATTCATTGAGGAGCTTGGCGGCATCATCGAAGGGATGAATGACCAGTCCGGCCAGCACCTGTGGCCCGAGTGCGTGAAGCTGAAACTCAAACGCCGTGACTACGCCGAAATTGCCCCCGCCGCCGCGCAGTGCCCAAAACAGGTCCTGGTTATCCGTGGTACTTGCCCGCACCAGCTTGCCATCAGCCGTCACCACATCGGCTGCGAGAAGATTGTCGATGGTCAGGCCGAATTTGCGTGTGATCCAGCCGAAGCCGCCACCAAGCGTCATTCCGGCCACGCCGGTGGTCGAATTGATGCCGGTCGGAACAGCCAGCTCGAAAGCTTGCGTCTCTTTGTCCAGCTCGGCCAACGTCACGCCGGGTTCGACCCAGGCACGCTGCGATGCCGGATCGACCCGCACCGACTTCATCTGCGAGAGATCGATCAGCAGGCCGTCGTCGCAGACCGCATTTCCGGCGATATTATGTCCGCCGCCGCGCACCGCGACCAGCAATCCATGGGTACGAGCAAATCGAACGGCGCTGATCACGTCCGCCGCTCCGGCACAGCGCACGATGAGGCCTGGACGCCGATCGACCATCGCGTTCCAGATGGTTCTCGCTTCGTCATAGGCAGACGTCCCCTGGTCGAGCACCTTGCCGCGCAACCCGCTCGCCAACGCGTCTACCTCGGCGGCATCGACTGTCGTCATACCGGACTCCAGGGTCTTGAGTTTGAGGCTGTCCATGGTCGCTTCCATTGCCGATTGTTCTGCGGCGGACGGTCATGGGAGTGCCGTCCGATCCCCTCGTTCAGCGCCTAGTTCACCCGGCCAAAGGAGCCGGCGTGGGCGCGACTGCCCTCGCCCGGGGACTTAACCCACGGCAGCTGCGAGCCGTCCTTGATCCAATAACTCGTGGCGGCATCGGCGCGCGGCCATGATTGGGGGGTGAGGACGCTCGTGCCAACCATGGCGTCGCGTCGAGCCAAGGGCATCAACCCCGGTGTTGCCAAGCCAACCGTCCCTCTCAGTGATTAGCTTGGCTGTCGCTCTGCCGAAAGCAATTCTGCTCTATCGGTATCGCTGCGCAACCTCTCAGCCGTTGATTTATGACGCCACGGCGCAATGAATGGTACGCCGCCGTAACAGCACTGTCACGCAAATTCGTGTGACGTGGTCGGGATCGGGGCCAAGTCGTCAGGTCCAGTCGACCGCAACCAGCGGGGCCACTATGCCCCCCAAAACTGATGCTCTACCTCATTTTGGTGACATACGCGAAAACCATTTTCTACGCCAAAAAATTTGCGACAGAGCCCTCAGAGCCCTATGATATTTTGATAGGTAGCGATGGCGATGTCACGGTAATCCGAATTGTGGGCAACGATACCCGCAGCTCCGATTTCAGGCGGTCGCTCCAGTTGCGGCTTTCCACTCTGCCATGGCTTTGAGCCTGTGTAGATAGATTGTTCTCGGCCCGGTTGTTCAGCCCTTGGTGAGAGCGGTGTTCGACATTGGGCATGATCTGCCGCTTCGCTGCACCATAGGATCGGATCGCAGCTTATCAGTGACGATGCGCTTGGGCGGCAAGCCTTGCTGTTTCAACAGGCGCATCAGCAATCGCCTGGCAGCTTTGGTATTGCGGCGGGTCTGAATGATCTCGTCAAGGACATAGCCGTCATTTGATCAACGGCGCGCCACAGATAGTGTTTCTTGTGGGCGGAAATCTTGGCCTCGCGCAACCCAGCCTATCGAAGATCATTTCTTGAAACGCTCTGCTTCTTCGGACCCGGCCGTTGCATTGCCGGCACTGTAGGAATGTGCACCAGCACCTGCGAGTTTCCCGCCGTCAACGATCATATACTCCTCACGAATGGGCCGCCCTTCGAACCAGCATTCAAGGATTTCTCGTGTTCCAGCCGCGTAACGCGCTTGGGCGGACAAGGATGTTCCGGAGATGTGCGGGGTCATTCCGTGATGCGGCATGGTCCGCCACGGATGATCTTTCGGTGCCGGTTGCGGAAACCAGACATCCCCTGCATACCCAGCCAACTGGCCGCTTTCCAATGCTCTGGCGACAGCATCGCGATCGCAAATCTTGCCGCGGGCGGTGTTCACCAGATAAGCGCCGCGTTTCATCTTCGAGAGCATTTTCTCGTTGAACAGGTTTTCTGTTTCCGGATGAAGCGGACAGTTGATGGTCACGACATCGCAAACCTTGACCATGTCCTCGACCGTATCGTGCCATGTCACGTTAAGTTCTTTTTCGACACCATCCGCAAGCCGGTGCCGGTCATGATAGTGAAGATGCATGTCAAAGGGCTTGAGACGACGCAGCACGGCCAGACCAATCCGGCCTGCGGCGACTGTTCCAACGTGCATCCCCTCGACGTCATAGGAGCGGGCGACACAATCAGCGATGTTCCAACCGCCTTTGACTACCCATTGATAGGAAGGAATGTAGTTTCTCACCAATCCCAGGATCATCATGACAACGTGTTCGGAGACACTGATGGAGTTGCAATAGGTGACTTCCGCGACGGTAATGCCGCGGTTGATCGCGGCCTGAAGATCGACGTGATCCGATCCTATTCCCGCCGTCAGCGCCAGTTTGAGCTTCGGTGCCTTGGCGATGCGCTCCGCAGTCAAATATGCTGGCCAGAATGGCTGTGAGATTACGATTTCAGCGTCGGGCAGTTCCTTCTCGAACACTGAGTCCGGACCATCTTTGTCGGAGGTTACGACAACTGTGTGGCCGAGCGATTCAAGATATTTTCGCAGACCCAATTCACCAGAAACGCTGCCGAGCAGCGTTCCGGGTTGAAAATCTATTGCCTTGGGAGAGGGGAGCGTTTGGCCGCCGGGATAGTGGTCGATGTTCGGAAGACCGTCGCGTGCATATGATTTCGGGTAGCCATCGACCGGATCATCATAGAGAACACAAATTATTTTGGCCATGATCGTTTCCTTTCCTGTACCGGAAACACACCTGACCTGAGCAAAGCCAGTTACATGGGATCGTCATGAGGTGAGCGAGGGGTTCTCAATCGAGCCCGAGAAACCCCGGCTCCTTGTGTTTCCTCGTTCGGAGGTTGCCGCGTTCCGCAGGCTTGTCTCACCGAACATTGGAATTCTCTCACGATAGGTGGATGCGTTCAAATCACTTCGAACAAACGGGTTCACAAGTTCGAATCTCTTCGGTGTCAAGGTCGATCTTTATAACAATGGGCATTGCAGATGGGATGACGCCTCCTCTTATGGTGGCGGTTGCGATCACCCCACCATGGCACGTCGATGGCACCGAGGGCGGCCAACCCATCTGCAATATCGCCAGTTACGATGTTGCAAGCGTTTTGCAAGGCTTGCTTCGCCCTTTGAGACAAACAAAGCCGAGACCTGGTGTTCAATTCTTCATGCCAACAAAGCCACAGATTTCAGCTGTTTTTTGGCGTTTGTTCGAACCCGAACCCTGTCGATAACTGTTCCTTTGAAAATGCCGATAACAGCACTTTTGGATTTGTGCCTGGATGTCCGGAATGCACTCAGCAAGTTTAGCCTTTGTTCAGGACGCGCCGCTCCCACCGATATCCAATGCCTCAGGCGCAAACGTTAGCTCAGCGTCTGCCATAACGTAGCGCACATACTTGTAGTCACGGATGAACGTGATCTCATCACCGCGCCACTCCAGCCACATGAAGTAGTTCGGCTTCGCATCCAGGCGATTTTCAAAGACCGCGATAACCTCTCGACCCTCGAGCCAGGCAGGTGCAAGCCACACCCCGTCGATCTTTGCGTAGATGCTGAAGAACATTCCAACGTCAGCGGAACCGACACGGACGGGATGGGTCGATTGATTTAGTTTCACGTCATCCGCAAGCAGACCGCGCAGGCCGTCCCAGTCTCTGCGGTTGAACAGGGCGACATAGCGCGCCACCACAGCGGACGGCGGTTTGATCTCGGAAAACTGCGACGCCTTCCCGTTGATGTCGCGAAGCCGAGCGCGTCCCCGCGCCAGATGGGCTTTCACCGAGTCCACTGTAAGATCGAGGAGTAGAGCGATGTCGGCGAGTGGCTCGTCGAGAATATCCTTCAGGATAAGCACGCTGCGCTGAGGAATCGGAAGCTCTGCAAAGCGTGACACCGCTGTTCTCACCGCTTCTTGACGCATCAACGCCTCCAACGGATCAGGATTTCTTTCATCGATGACATTTTGTGCGGCCTCTATCGGCTCAGAGACTCGGACGGCTTTGCTGCGCAACAAATCCAATGCTCGGTTGTGGGCAACTCGGAAGAGCCAGGCACGGAGTGGAGGAGTTTCGGACAGGCCGTCGAGGGCAATGAAGGCCTTGGCAAGTGTGTCCTGCACAACGTCTTCGCCCTCGATCACCGACCCCATAAGACGTGAACAATAGCGGTGGAGCTCAGGCCGTAACTTCCCGGCCAGGGCGAGAAGCTCAGCCCGCCGATCGGCATTCGGAAAATGCTCACCCTTGATCAAGCCGCCGCTCCCTCCATGATTGTCACACCGTCATCACCATTGAGACCGAACACCATGCCATCGGCGTATTGCGGGTCCTCCAGCACGGAAACCACACGATCGCCGAATGTTCGTGGGGGCATCGGCGCGCCGAATCGAGCCACGAATTGCTCGGGCGTGATGCCCATCGAACCCGCATAAGCGCCAGCGGCCGCATCTCCGGTTCCGGTTCCCAAGATCATCTGTCTCGGTACGATAGCTTGGAAGCGAATGCCCAAGTTGAGTTCCTGAGAGACACCGTTCGCGTACTTCGCCATGAACCACAGCATTCGTTTGGATCCGCCATAGCCGCCTGACATTTGCGAGCCGGTGACGGCGGCTCCGCTCGAACCAACCAAAACCCTGCTTCCGGGCTTCAGGGGAAGGTTCAGAGCTGCCTGAAGCCAAAACAGACCGGCTTTGACATCCGTTTCCCAAGCCACGGAGAAGTCCTCCCAGCTCAGTTGATCCAATCGACCCATCCGCGGCGTAACACCTGCGTTGAGCGCTAGGATATCGGGCTTGATATCGGCAAGGATGTGATTAGCAGCAGCGCGGTCGGTTACATCTGCCGAGATTGTAGCCACGCCAAGCCGAGCCTTAACGGCATCAAGCGCCTCCGCGCCGCGAGCGACCACGGTGACTTTCGCGCCTTCAGCAACAAGCGCTTCGACCAAACCCAGTCCAAGGCCGCGGCTTCCTCCCGTAACAACCGCGCATTTATCTTTGAGGCTCATCTGTATTGCTCCAACGTCTATCTGAAGTTAAGACGATTGACAGCCCGAAAAAGAGTCATTCCCCGATCCACGTCAGAGCCTCCTTTCAGGACTCGTCGGGGCGAGCACGCGTCAGCGAGCAATCTTCGGGACCGTTGCACCGCTAATCGAAAGGAGTCGGCCAAATTGTCGCTTCGAAAGACGTCGCGGCGACAGCCTAGCAGCCCGGGCCGCCCGCGTCGTCTCGTTTCAAAGGGGAATCGGAAAGGAATCTAAATTACTTCTCCAAGTCAGCGAGTTACATGCCTCACGGCTGCTTAGTTCCGGGATCATCGGGCTGACCCGACACGTTGACCCGGCTCTTCGGGGTTGGCTCGAACGTCATAGCTGCGGTAACAGACCAGCGTCGGAGCCTCCCGAAGCCTGGCTATACGAGCAAGATGTTCGCAGAACGGTGCGGGAGGACATATCGTTGACGCAAGCCACTACCAGGTTCTTAATATCCACTGTCGCTGGTTTATCAACGGCATGCCAGCGCTTGAGAGATGCTATGGGCTCCCGCCATTGGTGGAGGAGGAGCCTTATATGTTGCAGCATCTTTTCGACCAACTCAACTACAGCGAAGATGATTGGCAGATCATGATGTGCGCTCACATCAGGGCGTGCGAGATGCTCGGCGTACACCCAGGCTATTATGAGCACAAAGACCGTTTGGCACGAACGATTATGAAGCTTTTTGACAAAGGTGGCCGCGATCTTGAGATCATCGCCTCGATCGTCGCGCATCGCGAATCGATCATGGTTCGCTTATTATCAACACGTCATTGAAGTGCCCACCACCGGTAGCAGTGCGAACACGGCCATTACAGCGCCCCATAGTACCGACGCTCGGATGCCGAGCGTCCAAGGGATTAGCGCACCCAGCACTCCTGTACGAGCGCCACGACGGGGCTCTTAGCTGCAAACCCGCCTTCACCAGACGCCGGGGACTAGTCTCCACTGCACCCGACGGGAATATTCGTCATACCCAGGAAGCTCGGTCCGCAACAGATGGTCTTCCCATGACGTGCGCACGACGAGTAGCACCGCAGCCAGCGCGGCGGGAACGAGCGCCCAGTACGAGCCCAGCGCAAGCGCCATACCGAAGAACAGGAAGAGCGCGGCGATATATCCGGGGTGACGCACGATACGGTAGGGACCGACATCGATCACGCGCTGATGCCGCTCGGACTGAATTCGAACACCCGGCTCGAAAAACGGGTTCACCGCCTGCGCCCATCCGGTCACCGCGATGCCCGCCAACATAGCGATGTAGCCCGATAACACCACCCAAGCCGGAATAGCCGACCAGTGGTACCGCCCGGCATCGAGCGCAGCGACCGGCACGACCGCCGTCATCGCCGGCAGGATTATGGCAAGCAGTGCCTTGTCCCAACTTTTGGTACCCGCCTGCAACCGGCTGCGCGCGCGGTAGATGACAGGATTGACCCAGGCGAGCACGAGGGCCGAAGTGCCGAAGCCCAAAATCAGAACTGTAAGGAATATCCATCCGGGCCGCCAAGCGATCGTGCCGGCCGGTAGGAAGATCAATCCAAGCAGCGAAAGCGGCAGACCGATTGCATAGGCAATGGCCTTGCGGCGCGACATCGCGCTCGGCTCCCGTGGAGGTTCGGTCTGTTGCATGTTGCTCACTCCTTCGCCGAAATTGTTTCCAGGCCACTTTAGTCCACGGGGAAACGCCGATCGTCGGGTCGATCAGGATCGTGGCTTCTTCGCGCGCCACTGCCCGAGCGCTGTCTCCATCGTGTGGCGTATAGTCAGGTAGAACTCCGCCATTTCGTCGAGGCGATCTCGCGTTGCTCCCGATGCGACGGTACCTGCGCCGTTCTTAAGGAGATCGGCGAGCGCATCGAGCAGGCGGTTCTGCTCAGTCAGCATGCCGTCGTAATTGTCGGACACCGTGTACAAGGCGCGTTTGCTACCGCGCTCGCCGTGGCGCCGGGCAAGCATATATGCTTCCAGCATTCGCGCGGCGACGCTGGCGCTGCTCTTGCTGATCTCGAGGTCGGCCGTGATACGGTCGAGGCTGACTGGCTCGGCGCAGAGCAGCAGATAGCCGTAAAGGCGCGCCGCTGTCTGGGGCACGCCCCAGGGGATCAGCAACCGTGCTACATCCTCGATGAAGCGTTGCTCGGTGGTCGTCATGCGCTTGTTTGACATATTTGGCATGTCCCGAATATAATGCATATAGAACGCATTTCCACCGATCAAAAGCAGTCGAGGGAAATCCCATGCCCGCCGCACCAGAATCCAGAGCGCGCGGACGCGCGCGTTTGCACGCGTCATCGGGCCTTGGCTCGTCATTGTGCCCGGCATCATCGCGGTGCGGGCTCCAGACATGGGAACGCTGGCGTCCAGCTTCTTCGAGAATCCGCTGATCGTGTGGTTTGCTGGCGCGCTGCTGCTGTTCGGTGGGTTGCTGATCATCGCGTTCCATCAATATTGGTCCAGCGCCGCGGCGATCGTAATTTCCCTGTTCGGTTGGTTCCTGGCGCTTCGGGGCGCGGTGCTTCTGGCCGGGCCGCAATTGATCGAGCGTGGCGCGGCTGTATCAATGAGGGTGCTGCCGCTTATACAGGCGGGCTTCGGCGCCGCCGTGTTGGTTGGCATCTGGCTCACCTATGTCGGCTGGATCGCAAAGCCCGCCTCGTCGCCGGCAAAGAACAATCCGTAGTAAGTCGCGCTTATGGGTAGAATTGAGCGTGACGATCGTCTTGACGGGATCCGAACCTCCGGCCGCCACCGGCATTCGCCGCCGAATAGAGTTACCTTCGGAAATTAACTGGATAATTTCGCAAAAGCCGCTCAACCTTTCTGTGTGCCGCTATCCAGTTTCGCCAAAGGCAAAGGACCCGCTTATCCGTTTGGGTCGATGCAGAATATGTCGCGCCATGGAGGATGTGCGTGACCTTGATGCCGAAGCGCGGCTTAGCGGATTAGGGCGTCCTCGAAACGTGCGACTGAGGAGCGGGCATGCAACGCATCGACTTGGAACGTCGCTTTCGCCACCGGCCAGGCAGCCATTTATGTGTGCGCCATCAGCGACACAATAGCCTCCCGGATCCAGCGTTGGCCGCCGTGTCCGTGACAACGCTCGTGCCACACCATTCCCACTGCGAAACCTTCGACGGGAAATGGGCAGTCTATTACCATGAGCTTGTCGGCACGGTCGCGTACGAGACGTTCTGGAACAAGGGCAACGAAGTCCGAGTAAGACACGATCTCAGGAACGAACAAGAATGAGGCTGCAGATAACACCGCATTGCGTCTGTGTCCGAGGTCAGCCAAAGCGCTGTCCACTGGCGTCACAAAGCCACCGCCGTCCAAGGAAACAATTACCTGGTCCATCCCAGCAAACTCCTCGACCGTGATTCCCTCTCGTAGTCTCGGATGCTTCCGTCGGCCAATGAGCACATAGCGCTCGTTAAACAGGTGTCGAGTGCGAAGACTCGGCGAAGCGGCCTGCGGCGTCATGAGCGCCAGATCCACATCACCCCGCACCATCTGCGCGTCCAACTGCGTCAGGTCGAGATTGCGCAGCGCGACACGAACTCCGGGTGCCCGCATCCTGAGTTCCACGACGAGCGGCTTGACCACCGCCGCCTGCAGATAATCTGTACAGGCGATAGAGACGGTTAGCTTGGCTTCAGCCGGGTCGAAGTTCCTATGGGAAATAACCGTGGCTCGAACTTGGTCAAGGGCCTGGCGCAAAGGTTCGAGCAACTCCATTGCTTTAGCGGTCGGCGTCATTCCTCGCTGTGCAGGAATTAGCAGTGGGTCGTCGAACTCATGCCTGAGGCGGTTTAGCTGGGCACTTACCGCCGGTTGGCTCAGATTCAGGCGAGCGGCCGCCTTCGTCACGTTCTGCTCCACGAGCAACGTCTCAAGAGTGACCAGCAGATTGAGATCCAGGCGCTTGGTATCCATTGAATGGATAGTAGCCGAACATTCCTATGATTTCAAATATAGCTCGAAACAGGCGAGACTTCCTAACCTGAGGTCCGACCTTTTCCGCGGTCGCCGTTCCCTAGCACCTGGTGGACAGCAACCGGGCGACTATGGTTCACGACCTCAAGATCAGGAAACTCAACACTAGGAGAAGTTGCATGATCCAAGCCGATACCTCCAAACCTCTGATCACTGTTGTCGGTGCCTCGAGCAAGCAAGGCCGCAGTGTCGCCGAGGCCCTGCTCGACAGTGGGCGCTACCGGGTGCGTGCCCTGACGCGCCGCCGCGATAGCCAGCCCGCGCAAATCTTGGCGCACAAGGGCGCCGAGGTCGTGGTGGCACCCCTCGAACTCGGCATGGAGGCCGAGCTAACCGTGGCCATGAGCGGCTCGTACGGAGCGTTCTTGATGACGCCGCCCATCGTCAAGGTGCCGCCGGAGGAACTCGAGCTTACCCTCGGCATGGAATTGGCTAACGCGGCGGTGGCCGCTGGCGTCGAACATGTGGTTTTCAGCGGGCTCGAAAATGTCGAAGCGCGTACCGGCGGCACTAAGTGGGCGCCGCACTTCACCGACAAGGCGAAGGTGGAGGACTACATTCGCAGCTTGCCCGTTCGCAGTTCGTTCGTGTACCTGGCGTTTTACTACACCAACTTCCTGGAATACTATGTGCCGCAGCGCGGGGCGGACGGCATAACGTTCGCCATATACTTGCCGCCGCATATACCCATGCCGTTCTGTGATCCGCTCACTGCCGCCGGACCGGCGGTGCGCGAGATTTTCGATCACCCGACGCAATACGCCGGCAAAACCGTACCAGTGATCGGCGAGTTTCTCTCGGCGCAGGAAATGGTGGACACTTTTGTGCGGGTCACCGGGCAGCAGGCGCACTATGCCTCCGCTTACTCGCGCGAAGACTTGTTGCGCCACTTTCCGAATTTTGCCGCCGACGAGCATCTCGTGCGCGAATTGGTGGGCATGGTGGAATACGCTGTCGAGTATGGCTATTACGCCCCCGACCGTGACCTGACGTGGAGTCGGAAAATCGATCCGCATGCGTTGACTTGGGAGCAATTTGTGAAACGCAGCAATTGGCAAGGCGACCTGCTGTCCTATGGCGCCACCTCTGAGGCGGAGCTTTTGTCGACGTGACAGAGGCGACGCTGCAGTCGCGCTGTGAGTACGTTGTTGGCGTTTTGCGGACTGGCTGGACCCGGGCGTGCTCGTTCACGAACTCGCCCACTACATCCAGTAGTTCAACAAAGTGCCGATGTGTGAGGTAGAAGCCATTACCGGTCAATACAGATGGCTGCAATCAATGGGCGAGACTACATTTCAGAGGGAACCATACTCCGACTTACCGAAAATAGTGAGTTCTCGAAACTGGATTGGCTGGCGGCAGAATGATTAGCCACGGCCCGCGTATTGAGACATCAGGTTTACCCATCTCTGAGAGACGATGGTTAGGTCCTCTTTCACGGAGAACTCACCGTTGGTCGTGACGATATTCGTGGTCTCGCCGGCTTGGGTAATCGTGATGACGGCATACGGGTTCACATGCACCGGAAAGCCATTAGGATAGGTAAGTTCGAGCATAGCGGACTCCTTTCCCTCCCCGGTGTATCCAATTACTAACCCAACCGGAAAGCAAGAGCGCTTTAACTGATGATCATGATTCGTCCAATGCCGCCGGAAAGCATCACTGCCATTGATGCCAGAGTGGGCAGAGGGCGAATTTCACCGAAGAAAGTTTATTGTTCTTGGATTACTGCGAGAACCTTGGCGTTGGGTATGTCCGTTCGCAAGAGTTGCCGAGCGTCACTCGAGATATTTTCCCGTTCATCGCGCCATCAACATATCGCTTACAGTACAGTGGAATAGGATTTTTCTGGGTGGTCCTCATATACGAGGCGAGAATTCTATTCTGCTCTTTCGTTCGACCGGCGCTCGTACTCAGGCATGCATTCATCTTGGCCTTATGGAATGCTGGATTGGTGCGATACAGTTGCCGGACAGATCGAGAAGGCTAAACAAAATCGTTCGCTTGAAACAGCTCTGCCCGCAGGGCTGTGAGGAACTTGAAGGCCTGGAGAAGGCGATCGCCGGACAATTTCTTGCACGGTGACTTGCGCAGCAGATCTCGAAGCGCAGCCGCTCAAAAAGGGGCGCCACCCATCGTTCCACACAAGACCTTATGCGATTTTCGGAGCACATACTGAGAACATCGGGCGGTTTAGCGCTCAATAGTGGCGATGTTCAATGGGGATAAACGCTCTCCACAATATCAGATTCTCATTGGTTCCTGAGGTTCCTGAAATTGTACAATGCCAATCGTCGATCCTTTCGAGCGCTCAAGGAAAGCTGGTATCGCATTGGTGCGGGTGAGGAGACCGGTGCAAGAGAGTTCCTTGTCCAGGATCCCGACGGATATCTTGTTCGCTTGTCGCAGAACATTGGCAAACGCGCGATCGGTTGAACCACAGCCGGAAAACAAACATCACAGAATGGTGCGAACGATCACGGGTTCCATCCGCCGGTGCCGTATTGACGCGTAATGATCTCGAGAAGGTGACCGTTCGGGTCCTCGAAATAAACGCCGCGGCCGCCGTCGTGGTGGTTGATCTCACCCAACTGCATCCGACCAGGGTCAGCCCAGTACGGGAGATTCCGTTCACGAATCCTACCGAAGATCTCGTCGAATTCGGATTCGCTGACCAGAAACGCATAATGTTGCGGCGTTATTTCGCCGTCGGTGTCCATGTAGTCGAGGTTGGCACCGTTTTCGGTGGTGACCATCTGGAACGGCCCCCAATGCTGGGGAGCTGAAAGGCCAAGCATTTCTGCCAAGAATTTGGCCGACGCCTCGCTGTTGCGGGCCGACAGTATTGTGTGGTTGAAATCGATAGCCATGCCATCACTCCTGCTATATGTCCTCGCACGTCGCCCAGAGTTGTCCATGGACGAAGCGATGCGGCACGGGATGGGATCGAGGATAATCTTACCCCCAGAATATAGACGGAACACTACTCAAATTGCGGGCCGACCGAACTAGATGGATGGTACAGGCGGAAAGCTCTCAACGTCGTTCGGTTGCATCGTTTTCCTCTGCAGCCAAGCTTCGGCGCAAAACAAGCAGCACTACCCGGCAGCGCCGCGCTGTTGGCTGAGGAATGTGTGAGTGACCGATCAATGTCAGGTATACAGAAATGGTCAGACTAGAGCGGATCATTGCTTGTCGGAATCGCACCGGGATTCCCAAATCAGTTGATATGTGATTCATCATGGATGCTGGGATTGGAGGCCAGCATCCATGACGCGACCCTATTCCAATGATCTTCGTGAG
>NZ_PGGO01000031.1 GCF_003010955.1 Phyllobacterium brassicacearum | reverse complement strand
CTTTGACGTATCCATACCAATTCGGATAATCTGGTCCACGGACGGTCTCCTTCGATTGAGCTTTCAACGAACTCATTCTGGCACATTTGATGCCGTTGGGAGCCGTCCACCCCAACACGGGAAGGACAGGGATAGGATACGTCAGGTTTTGGGGACGTGGATAAGTGCGCAGCGATTTTTTATTGATCCTGCGTCCAATCGCGAGGCAGCCAATGAGCTTAGAGAAATCCGATCCAACGACCGGCGACTACAGCACTGCCCCAGAGGATTGCTGAAAGGAAGGCGGACAACCGCACAGTTACGTGCACCTCACCGCCCGACAGGGCTCGCCGCCAATGGCGATTGCATTGGAGGATCAGAGCGTTGGCAACGGCTAATCCAACCAAAGTGATCTTAACGAGAAACGCCGTGTTCTGGACGTAGGCCAGCGGCCGCACGGTGAAAAGCACGAAACCGGTCAGGATCGCGCAGACAACACCCACAGCAGCGACACGCGATAGAGGCGGCCCAAGTGCGCCGATGGGATATTGCCGGAGCAGACCGAGAACTCTGAGGTCCAGTGTCACGATCGCGCCAAGGATGAGGCCGATGGAAAGGATATGCGCCGCGTTGACGAGGAGATAAGCAACCTCAAACCGCCTGAGCGCAACCGCGCCCGGCCATTCAGAAAGCGCCTGCAAGAGCTCCGCCAACGGGCCGATCAATTCGTCTTTATGCGCTCAGGATAAATGTCGTAGGTCTTTCCGCTGACTGTAATCCGCACGGCCTTCATTCGCTTTTCCTTCGGATCAGTGGAACGGTTCCCCAAAGCGACAACCTCATCGCCAATCTTTGCCGAACCTTCGACGAAGCCAGCGCGTCTGGTCTGATTGAGATTGGCAAGTTCTATATGCCACATACCGTCATTGGCCGTCTCGACATCCAGAGTGGGGTGTGGCGGACCGATAAAGATATCGCGGATCACACCCTTCAACTCTATCTGATCGGCCTCGGCCCAGGACCAGCCGTGATGCGCCGCAGCTCCCGAAGCAATCAGCAGGATCAAAAGGGTAGAGCTCAGGAATCGCTTGAACAAAATTATCGTCATGCTCGCCTCCCTGTGGCTATACATCCCAAGCAGCGTAGAAACGTCACGCTTCCCCGTCAATTGCCGGCCAGTCAAACAATCTTGATCTGCGGCGGCCAGTCGCGAGGTTCATTTCGTGCAAAATCGCGCGATCGTGTCACGCATTGCCGCGTTGGCCAAACAAATGGCAGGTTTACCGGCTCCGATGCTTTGCTTATAGGATCACGCCAGCAGAACAATATTGGGTGTCCAATGTCTATTTTTAACAGTTTCGGTCTATAACGGCCAAAAAGTGAGGCTGCTGCATGTCTGAAACCAGACCGTCATTCACAACCCGAAAATTCCTGTTGAGGACGGCTCTGCCTGTTCTGGCGACAGTCATTGCAATTTGCATCGCAGTATCGGCCCTGGTCGTCTGGTCCAGCCGCGAAACTGACAAGATCGCCGTCGCGCGCCAGGAAAGCCTGCTCGCACTGGTGGTATCCCAGGCGCAATTGCTGATCGCCCACGACCAGGAAAGTTCGACGGTTTGGGACGATGCAGTCCTGCACGTCAAGTTGACCGACAATGAAGAGTGGCTGAATAGCAATCTCGGCAGCTGGATGAGCACCTATTTCGGTCACGACGCTGCCTACGTGCTCAATACGAATGATGATCCCATTTTTGCTTTTGCCGATGGCAAAATTGCAGATAAGTCTGCTTACGATGCGGTGCGGCCGACCGTAGAACCCCTCGCCGCCAAGCTTCGGGAAATGCTGCGCAATCCCGACCCGAACGGGTATGGCGAGCGTGTTTTGAGTCCAGGAGCATCAGAGGTGCTGACGCTCGGCGGGCGTCCAGCCATCGTCAGTGTCAAGCCGATCGTCTCAGACACGGGCAATATAGAACAGACGGCAGACGAAACTTATCTGCATGTCGCTATTCGCTATCTGGACAAGAGTTTCATAACAGATCTCCAGCGGGATTATCTGTTCACTGGCCTGCGATACTCCCTCGAGAACGAATTGGGCATAGACGAGCACAGCTATCCCCTGCAGTCCTCGTTGGGTCAGACAATCGGATACTATATCTGGCAACCCTATCACCCCGGCTCTACGGTGATATCGCAGATTGCCCCGGCTTTTGCCGCCATAGTGCTACTGATGACGGCAATAGTGGCTGCACTCCTCGTGGTGCTGCGCCTCAGATCGCAGAAGCTACAGGCCAGTGAAGAACACATGAACTTTCTTGCCTTGCACGATTCCCTGACCGGACTTCCAAATCGCGCTCACTTCAATGACCGGTTGGACAAGGCGCTATCGAACGTCAAAGTGGCCTCCCTGGCAGTCCTTTATCTGGACCTCGACCGGTTCAAGCAGGTCAACGACACGCTGGGTCATCCGGTCGGCGACGAGCTTATTCGGCAATTCACCGCGCGGCTCAAAGGCGTTGTTGAGAATACGGGCGTCATTGCACGGCTCGGCGGGGACGAATTCACTGTCATTGTGCCGAACGCCGCTCGACTCTCGGCAATTGAAACTCTCTGCGAGAATATCATCACCGCCATTCGTCATCCCTTCGATATTGATGGCAATCACATCTTCATCGGCGTGAGCATTGGCGTTGCGGTGGCACCCGCAGATGGCACTGAGCGTACAGAGCTGGTGAGAAAGGCCGATATCGCGCTTTACCATGCAAAAACCGCCGGGCGGGGTCAATTTGCGGTCTTCGGCAAAGAAATGGACACCATGCTGCAGCAGCGTCGCACCCTCGAGCGCGAACTGCGTGAGGCGCTCTCATCGGATACGCAGATTCAGGTCTATTACCAGCCGCTCTATTCCGCACGCAATGCCAAGATCACCGGGGTCGAAGCCTTGCTGCGCTGGCGGCACCCGCAACATGGCTGGATTGCACCCGACGTGTTCATCCCGATTGCGGAAGATGCCGGAATGATCGAGGCCCTTGGCGAACGGGTCCTGCGTCAGGCTTGCTTGGACTCAATGTCATGGCCGATCGAGACCGTGGCCGTGAATGTGTCCGTCGTGGAATTGCGCAATCCGGCCTACGCTATGAAGGTCGCGAAAATTCTGCTTTCCATCGGCATGGATCCAACACGTCTAGAACTTGAAGTGACAGAAAGCGCCCTGACGGATAGTGCGGGGCATTGCGAGCACAATATCAAGGCGCTCCGCGCGCTTGGCATCACCATCGCACTTGACGACTTTGGCACCGGTTTCTCTTCGCTGGGCCGGCTTCAGCAACTTGCAGTCGATCGAATAAAGATTGATCGATGCTTTGTTCAGGGCTTCGGCCGTTCGACAAATGATGAAGCGATTGTCAGGGCGATCATTGACCTTGCGCATGCAAAGGGCCTGCGCACGACTGCCGAGGGTGTGGAGACAACCGAGCAGAGCGACTATTTGCGCGGTATCGGATGCGATGATCTGCAGGGCTTTCTTCTGTCCCGTCCGGCACCGGTCAAGGACATCGAGCGGCTTTTGCGAGGATCTGCTTCGCACAGTGCAATTTCTACGACTGGTTGATGACGCTCCTGTGCTTTTAAAAAGCGCGCAATGTTGTGTAATCTTGGCTCACTCGACATTCTCAACGCGAGCACGCCCATGGATCATCGGACCATCATCGCGTCACTGACGTCGGAAGAACGCGATCGCCTGACCGCCAAGTCGGATGTTGCAGGCCTTGCTCAGCTTGTCATGCATTGGGGCGCGATCGGTTTGCTCGGCTGGCTGATCGCTGCACGAGTACCGTTTTGGCCACTGCTCATGCTACCGCAAGGCATCTTGATCGTCTTCCTGTTCACACTGCTACATGAATCCGCTCATCGCACACCGTTCAGGACGCAGTGGCTGAATGATACTGTGGCACGCGTATGCAGCTTCGCAATCATGCTGCCGACGGACTGGTTTCGCTATTTCCATTTTGCCCATCACCGGTTCACACAAGATCCGGAAAATGACCCGGAATTGACCTTCCCCAAACCGGAAACGCTTCGTGAGTATATCGTACACCTGTCGGGAATCCCCGTTTGGTGGGGGCACATCAAGACCTTGGCCATAAACGCGTCGGGTCGTTGCAATGATGCTTTTGTACCGGCGAAAGGGCGCAGCAAAGTCCGCACCGAGGCTCGGGCAATGATCGCCGGCTACGCCGTCATGATCGCACTTTCCATCTATTTCCAGACTGCGGTTCTTGTGTATGCCTGGATTCTACCCGCGATACTGGGTCAGCCGTTCCTGCGCCTCTATCTCCTTGCCGAACATGGCCGCTGTCCATTTGTCGCCAACATGCTTGAGAACTCGAGGACGACCACCACGACCTGGCTCGTCCGCAAACTGGCGTGGAATATGCCGTACCATGCCGAACACCACGCCTATCCGGGCGTGCCCTTCTACCGCCTGCCCGAGTTCCATGCGCTGATCGAAGCACATCTCAAGGAAACCGAGACGGGGTACATACGCTTCCACGCCAAATACATTGAGCACATACGTTAGCCAGGCTAACTCCATTGGGTGATCGCCGGAACCGTCTACACAGAACCATTTCGAAGCTGACGCCGAACCAACGCTGCCTCGCGCAGCTGCGCGAAAATGATCCCGTGGATGATCAGGTAAAATGGTACGAGAATCGTCGGTATCATCGACCAGGGCAACCGTTGAACAGCGTACGACCCTACTCCGCCCTCGATAAGCTGCAGGACGAACCCGTTGAAGGAAACCGTTCCGAGGCCAACGGCCAGTACCAGATCGAGGAAACCAAAAGCATTCCATGCATGGATGGTGCTAGCACCCGCAGTTTGACGGGCGACCGCAACAGCCAAGGGCAGCGCGGCGAGACCCGTAATGACGTCTCCCCACCCCGCCGATATCGGAAATGGACCGTCAAGCCGTCCCGCCACTGCCAGGAACAGAAAGAACGCGCCAAAGACCCGGCCTATGTTGAGGCCGATCAGCAATTCCATAGGCACAGCGATCAACGCAGACCGCACTGCCGGTGACAGTCCCCACGCCACTGCCGTCGCAAGAACAGGCAGAACGACCATGATCCCGATAAGCGGTACTTGCAGACCGAGTGCGCCGCCAAATGCGCCGGCAGCAGCGAGAGATACCTGCGTCCCGATCCATAGACCCGCAACACCCGCGATCCGCAATTTGGCGGTCGGGGAAACGCGCAGGACATTAACGAAAGCGCTCAGATTGAAAACCGTGACTGCCGTAAGCAGCACGCCACCAACAAAATCCAGAACCATGTCGGCCTCCTATATATGTATCTACACTCATATGGGCGACTCGAGCTGGCCCGACAGGTGAATTCAGCTTGCCGATGCTTCCGCCTGAGCCGCCTTCCATGCGGGCAGCGCCGCTTCTGCGACGGCCCAGCCCTTTGGGGTCAGCGTGATCACTCTCTCGCGAGCGTCCTCACCCGGGTTGACGGCAACGAGTTGACGCGCACTGACCAGCGCGAGATTTCGAGTTAGCGTGGTACGTTCAACGCCCAAACGATCCGCCATTTCGCTCACCGTAGTTGGACCACCGAGGATCAACGCCGTCAGAAGTGAGTACTGATTTATCGTCAGTTCAAACGGGCGAAGTTTCTCGTCGAACAATCTCGTCAGACGCTGCGCGTGATTTCGGGCAGCAAGACAAAGACAATCGCGGCAATCCGCAAAATCAAGGGCGCTCGTCATTTGTTAAGTGTATCTACACATAACGTAAGAGTCAACAGGTATTCCGCAGCAATTTTTTATTGGGTGATCATCACCACCGCGACATCCGGTGTACAACACCACCCAGCTTGCTATAGATGTTTGCGACACTCCAACGACGCTTGGTCAAGACTATGGGTCCATCTCCAAAGAACGATCTGAAAACGGTTCTCCGCATTGATTTTCCGAACAGGGAAAGAATTGGTCGGGGGAAAATGCAGTTGCTGGAACATATCAAGTCGACGGGATCCATTTCTGCCGCAGGCCGTGCCATGGACATGTCGTATCGAAGAGCATGGCTGCTGGTCAGCGCGATGAACAGCATGTTTTTACATCCTGTCGTCGACTCCCAGCGCGGCGGCAAACAGGGCGGCGGCGCCGTCGTGACAGAATTCGGCGAAGAATTGCTCAGCCGCTTCCGGTCGATGGAGGCGAAACTCGAAAAAGCCGTAGCTTCGGACCTTGTCTGGCTGGAGTCAAACTGCAGCCAGACAAGCTCACCCAACTATCAGTGAGGCTCCAGCGCAACCGTCTTGATGATGGCAAAGACCGGCGTTCCTTGCGTGAGGCCAAGCCGCTCGCACGATAACTCAGTAATGCGTGCCAACACTGGCGTTCCTTGGCAATCAACACGAACATCGACTGTTCCGGCCTGATCGTGGCTGATCTCACTGACCGTGCCTTCCAGAATATTGAGTGCGCTCAGTTGTTCGGGCTGCACGGTCGAAAGCATCACGTCCTTGGCAAGAATATGGACGCGAACCGCTTTCCCTTCCGCGATTTCAGTCCCCGAAACATAAATTCGCAAGGTCTTGAAGCCGATAGTCAGAAGTCGATGTCTTGCGTCGTAATGCTCCACCCTGCCCTCCACCAGCGAACCCGCCTCCGTGCGATCGGCTGTGATTGAAACAGAAGGCTGGCTCAACACGGCCGATGCCGTACCCGCCATCGCCACCCTGCCCTCGCTTACGACGATAACGCGGTCGGCCAGTCGCGCGACTTCAGGCACCGAATGGCTGACATAGACGATCGGTATATTAACTTCGTCACGCAATGCTTCGAGATAGGGAAGGATTTCCATCTTCCGGGCGTCGTCAAGCGCCGCAAGCGGCTCATCCATGAGCAAGAGGCGTGGTGACGACAGCAAGGCCCGGCCGATGGCAACGCGCTGCTTTTCGCCACCCGACAGTTTCTCCGGACGCCGGTCCAATATCGATCCGATACCAAGCAGATCGACAATCCTTGAAAAATTGTCGGCGCGCTCGTCCCTGGGGGCAAACCAGCGGCCATAGTTCAGATTTTGTTGGACAGTCAGGTGCGGAAACAGCCGCCCCTCCTGAAATACTGTGGCAAACCGGCGCTTGTGCTTCGGAACGAAAATACCCTTCTGCGTGTCCACGAGCACATCGCCGTCAACCACAAGCTTTCCTTGGTCCGGGCGAGTGAGGCCCGAGATAATACGGATGATCGAGGTCTTGCCGGAGCCAGAACGCCCAAACAGTGCCGTGACGCCCCGGTCTGAAGTGAACGCAGCATCGAGAGCAAACTTGCCAAGCCTATGCTTTGCTTCAAAATGCAGGGTCATTCGATATCCACCCGGCGACCGACGACATAGGCCATGAATTCCGACGCCATCAACGCGATCATTGAGATGATGACAGAGATGATCGTCAGGCGAAACGCGCCCGCATCTCCACCCGGCACCTGCGTGAATGTGTAGATCGCGGCCGACAATGTCTGCGTCTCACCCGGAATATTGGAGACGAACGTGATCGTCGCACCAAACTCGCCCATGGCTTTGGCGAAGGAGAGGATCATGCCGGCGATGATCCCGGGCAGGATCAGCGGCAGCGTAACGGTCGTGAAAACCCAAAGGGGGCTTGCGCCCAAAGTCCCTGCCGCATCTTCAAGTTTGCGGTCGACCGCCTCAATTGAAAGCCGGATGCTGCGGACCATCAAGGGAAAGCCCATCACGCCGCAGGCAAGCGCTGCGCCAGTCCAGCGGAACGACAGGACAATGCCAAGATGTTCAGCGAGAAACGCACCGATTGGGCCGCGCCTGCCGAACAGGAGAAGCAGGATGAACCCCGTTACGACGGGCGGCAGGATCAGCGGCAGATGCACAAGGCCGTTGAGAATGGACTTGCCCCAGAACCTGCCCCGCGCCAGCAACCAGCCGACAGCGATGCCAAAAGGCAGGCTGACAAGCATCGCCACCGATGCAATGCGCAGAGTGAGATGGACCGCTGTCCATTCTTCATTGGTGAGTGAGAACCAGTTCAAGATGTCAGGCCCCCACCCTGATCAATGTGTAGTCACTTGGGCATAGTAAACCCTTGCTTTTCGAAGAATGGCACAGCCTTGTCTGATTTGATGTAATCAAACAGCGACACCGCATCGGCATTCTTGCTCTCGCTGAGGACTGCAATCGGGTAGATGATCGGCTTGTGGCTGTCTTCCGGAAACGTGCCGACGACCTTCACTTCTTTGTCAGCCGCGGCATCGGTCTGGTAGACGATGCCATAGGGCGCCTCGCCACGCGATACGAGCAGCAGCGCCGCGCGCACACTTTCGGCTCCGGCAACCTTGCTCTCAACCGATGACCACACGCCAAGCGACTCAAGAGCGGCCTTGCCGTATTTACCGGCTGGGACAGAGTCAACCGCCCCCATGGCAAGACGGCCGTCACCCAGGAGCTTGGCGAGGTCGAAACCCTTTATGATCTCGACCGGCTCGGCATTGTCTTTCGGAGCAACGAGAACGATGCGGTTGCCGAGGAGATTCGTGCGCGTATCCTTCTTGATCAGGTTCTTCTTTTCAACGTAGTCCATCCAGTCGAGGTCGGCCGAAATGAATATATCTGCAGGTGCACCGGACTCGATCTGCTTTGCCAGGGCCGAACTTGCGGCATAGGAGATCGTCGCGTCCTTACTGGTTTCTTGCCGCCAGGCAGCGGTGATGTCATCGAGCGCGTTCTTGAGGCTGGCCGCCGCGAAGACGGTTACCTTTTCCGCTGCCTGAGCTGGTGCTGCTACAGACGATATGCCGAGCCATGTTGCCGCAACCGCAGCAACAGCCATTTTGACCCACTGTCGACGTTGAATACCCATACTTATCCTCCAGTTCAGGCATCGAGATATCTGTCTGAATATATCGGCAGACGTCAGATAGCCAGTGATATATTTTTGAAAATATATTGCCAAACAAAGGATAATTGGCACGCCGCCTCAAGGTCGGGAACGAGCGTGGCCTGCGAGCGGCGGTGAAACATATCCGCTGGGATTCCTTGGGTGTTCAGGCAACAAGCGATGCCTTCACGACGGGCGGCGCACGACCACCGTTTACTGCGCCGCGGCAACTGGATGGAAAACAGGCCGGTTGAAAGAGCCCCAGTTATTTCGCCGAAGAATCAACGAACACACCGGCACGTTGCGCAGCCTTGACAAAGGCCTGTCTTGCCTTGGCAGCCGACATCCAACCCTCGAGCGCATCCTTACAAATGCGCACGGCGCGCTTGTATTCCAAACTGTCCTGCTGCGGCCATTGGTTTCGCAAACACTCCAATGCTTCCCACACGGAAGCAACGAACCGAAGCCCCATAGCACCAAGGCTAACCATCACCGGCGTTGCAAAAGTCTTGTCTTCCATCACATCCACCCCCTATGCCCAAGGTCCTGAATGCAATTTTTGGAGGCTTGCCAAAACTGTGCCGACTTCAGCAGTTGCCTGTCTTCCAGGCACAAGAATAGTCTCCCGCTCTGTGCAGGATGATGCTTTGGAACCTTATACGACGGAATGTTCTCGGTATGACTAGAATCTGAAACCATAGTTGAACTCCACATAAGTGAATTGCAAACTATGTTTCCACCCTACACCCCATTCGTTTTTATTTGCTTTTCAGGGCTGTTCAACGATCTCAGATTTGCGTTGTAACTGCAATACCCAATTCGACGGATATGGACAGCAT
This sequence comes from Phyllobacterium brassicacearum, assembly GCF_003010955.1. Taxonomy (GTDB): domain Bacteria; phylum Pseudomonadota; class Alphaproteobacteria; order Rhizobiales; family Rhizobiaceae; genus Phyllobacterium; species Phyllobacterium brassicacearum. The sequence goes on along the minus strand of NZ_PGGO01000031.1, from coordinate 35,663 downwards.
CTTTGGACTCATGCCGACGCGAAGGTGCCGGCTTCGATGGAAACCGGCACCTTTCAAATGTCACAGGACGACCACCGTCGCCCCGACGCCAACGCGCTCGTAGAGCTCGATGACGTGATCGTTGGTCAGACGAATACACCCGTTGGAAACGGCACGCCCAATGGTCCATGGCTGGATCGTGCCATGGATCCGGTAGTACGTGTCGCGACCGCCCCGATAAAGATACAAGGCGCGTGCCCCGAGCGGATTGGCCGGGCCGCCATCGACGCCCACCGCATATTTCTCATACTTGGCAGGCTCGCGCTTGATCATGTCCTTGGTCGGAATCCACCGTGGCCAGGTCGCCTTCCGGCCAATGATTGCTTTGCCCGACCATTCGAGACCGGCACGGCCAACGCCGATGCCATAGCGGCAAGCGCTGGAACTGCTCTCGACGAGGTAAAGGAACTTGTTCTTCGGATCGACAACAACCGATCCGGCAGGCAAGTCCGTCTGATAAGGAACGCTTTGCGGCTGGTACATTGCATCCAACTGGAAAGATTTCTTCTTCGCCTGAGCCGAAGCTGTCCCGGGCACAAGCACTGTTGCCGCCAATCCAGCGGCAAACCAACGTCTGGTAATCATTTCATCCTCGTTTTCTGATGTCTGTTGAACTTGTGTCGCGAACGGACAGTCAGATGCGAGGCGGCTTCTGCAGGACACCAGGAAGCCAGGAACTGGCCTGCGGAGCTGATATGACCAATAACGGAGAGGCTGCCTGAACAATGCGGATTGGCCCGCCCACCGCCAGGCCGAACCAGTCACCATGGCAAATTTGCTTGCGTGAGGAACAGTCGAATCCACTACCGGTCGATAAAATGGGACCGCTGTCGTCGGCGGGCGCGTCTAAGCGTTGCTGCCACGCGGCAGCCGCGATGCCAACAGGCACACCGGACGCGGCGGCATGGACTATGCCGTGCAGGCCAAGGCTGGCCACCATGATCACGCTGAGCAGGAATTGTATCAACCGTTCGAACATGCCGCTGTCTTAGCGTCTCCGTGCCCTGAATGTGTAAACAAAGTTTTCAAAATTTCGTTATCGATCAAACGCTTGATGGGGTGTTATCAAGTGAGGAATATGATCCAATCCCGTGGGACGGCGAGCCGTCCCAGTTCCTGCTTTGAAATCCGGCAACGCTCCGTTCAGAGGATCGGCAAATGAAATCCCTGGCGCTTGGTATCGTAATAATAGCCGTTCTTGCAGTGCTCGTCATTGGCGGCGTCCGTTTCTATTCGCGCGAATCCGCAACAATCCCGATCGAACAGGGATATGGACCCGACCCGACACTGCCTCCGCCTAATCCCAAGCCGATCCCTACGGTCAATGTCGCCAAGGCGGATCCATGGCCTGGAGGTGCAACACCCACGGCGGCATTGGGGCTCAAAGTGAACGCCTTTGCCAAAGATCTCGATCATCCGCGCTGGTTGCATGTCTTGCCCAATGGCGACGTCCTGGTTGCTGAGACAAATAATCCAGTCGATGACAATCCCCGCTTCAGTCTTCGCGGCTGGATTGCCAGCCTTGTCATGAGGCGGGCAGGAGCAAAGGTGACGAGCGCCAACCGCATCACTCTGCTGCGCGACGCTGATCATGACGGCGTTGCCGAAATCCATGAACCCTTTCTGGAAGGGCTGAATTCGCCCTTCGGCATGGCCCTGTCCAATGGGAAACTTTATGTGGCCAATACGGACGCCATCGTTGCGTTTCCCTATGCCGACGGTGATATGAAGATCGCGGCCGCCCCCGAAAAGATCGTCGATTTACCAGGTTTTCCCATCAACCATCACTGGACGAAGGATGTGATCGCCAGCGCCGACGGACAGAAACTCTATGCGACCGCCGGGTCAAACAGCAACGTAGGCGAGAACGGTCTCGAGGCGGAAAGGAACCGGGCAGCAGTCCTTGAGATTGACCTTGCGACGCGAACTACCCGCGTCTTCGCCTCGGGTCTGCGCAATCCAAACGGGCTGTCGTGGAACCCCGAAAGCGGTGAACTGTGGGTGGCCGTCAATGAACGCGACGAAATCGGCAGCGATCTGGTGCCGGACTACATGACATCCGTCAAGGACGGTGGTTTTTATGGCTGGCCATACAGCTACTTCGGTCAAAATGTCGATGTGAGAGCCAAGCCGCCAAGACCCGATCTGGTTGAAAAGGCTATCAAACCCGACTATGCACTCGGCCCCCACACCGCCTCGCTTGGACTGACTTTCAACACGGGTTCGCTGTTTGGCCAGGAGTACAGGAACGGCGCCTTTATCGGCCAGCATGGCTCGTGGAACCGGAAGCCGCGCAGCGGCTACAAGGTAATCTTTGTGCCGTTCGAAAATGGCAAGCCGAACGGAGCACCTAAGGACATCCTCACTGGGTTTATCAGCGATGCGGACACGGCTCGCGGCCGTCCTGTGGGTGTTGCGATCGACAAGTCCGGGGCTCTGCTGGTCGCAGATGATGTCGGCAATACGATTTGGCGCGTCGTCCCGAATTGAGGCGGCGAACGGTCTGCCACGGGTTCACTGCGTGTTCACGACAGGGGTACTGTCCCCGTCCTTGGGCGCCGAGAATGGCATTGTGAACACCTGACCCGCGATACCCTCTGCCAGTCCGGACGAGAACGTCAACGGCATGCAGTTGCTCAACGCGTCGATCGCAGATGCAATGAACTCTTTGCGCGCCTTTTCGTCTCCCTCAACCGCGATGCTCGTTGGCCGCGGTGGCCCGATCAAACTTCCGTCGCGTTTGAAGCTGAAACTCAAGGTCACAGTGCCTTTCGATTCCGACGGTGCATTCCAGCATGACTCGATAACACGCCCGACATCATCCATTGTATTCAGCGCTTGAGCTTCGGATGGCGTTGCAAGACACGTGAGAACTACGCTCATGATAGCAAAAGACTTGAAATTCCTCATCTCAATACTCCTACTCCTGCCCTTGGATGCTACCATTTAGTTAAAGATTTAAGCATCTCCGGAGTTACAAGTGCTGTTTTCATCAGCACTCCGGCGAGCGAACTTGATTCAGCACCTATAGAGACAAGAATTCAATAGAAAATCACCGATCGATTACAACATCGACCCCGATCAGACCTTCGGCCGACCAACCTTCGACAGGAGGATTACCGGGAAAATGCCGATGATTACGATCGCAAGAGCGGCAATGGCGGCTTCCTCATAGGTGCCGCGCGCGGCCTCGCCATAGAGATGCGTGGCAAACGTCTCGAAATTGAGAGGACGCAGAAGCAGGGTCGCAGGCAGTTCCTTGACGCAATCCACGAAGACAAGCAGACCCGCCGCCGTCAGGGCAGCCTTTGACAGCGGTAGATGGACATATCTGAACGTGCCCTCGGTCGTCTGGCCAAGTGTGCGCGCCGCATGGTCGAAGGACTGCGGTATCCGCGCCAGCCCTGCTTCGGTTCCGCCTGCAGATATAGCCAGGAACCTGGCGGTATAGGCATAAAGAAGTGCCGCACCGGAACCCATGAACACCAATCCGGTCGACAGGCCGAGCCAGGCACCGGCTGCTTCATTGATAAGGCGGTCAAGCGTCGCCAGCACAATGAGAACGCCGATGGCAATAACCGTGCCGGGCGCAGCATAACCCATCGTAGAAAGCCTGTAGAACCAGGTTGACACCCGCCCTGGCCATAGGCGCACCGCGTAGGCGATGACAAGGCCAAACACCACGGTGATTGCTGTCGCCGCCGCTGCAAAGGTGATTGTGTTGACCGCCTCCGTCAGAAACCGGGACGACAAACCGGCAAACAAGAAGCGCGACCAAGCATGTGTGACAAGGTAGCTCGCGGGGGCAACAAATCCGATGATGACCGGAAGAAGGCCAAGGCCAAGCAGGAGCCAGCCTTTTGACGCGGCAACTTTATGGGGTTCGAAGTAACGGCTCCGTTGTGCACTGATCGAATAGCGCTGCTCCCGCCGTGCCCAACGCTCGAACGCAACCAGCGCCACCACGACGAAGAGCAATGACAGCGCGATTTGCGCTGCCCCGGGCAGATCCGACCGCGTTATCCAAGTCGTATAGATCGAGACGGTGAGCGTGCGCACCCCCAGGAATTCAGAGGCTCCGATGTCATTCAGAGTCTCCATGAGAGCGAGGCTTATTCCGACCGCGATCGCGGGGCGCGCAAGTGGCAACGCCACATGCCAGAATACGCGGCGCCGTGAAACGCCGAGGGTTCGTGACGCCTCGATCAAATTGGCCGTTTGAGTGAGGAACATCGCCCGGGTCGGAATATAAACATAAGGGTAGAGCACGAAGCCCAACAGGATGATGCAACCAGTTATGGAACGGATATCCGGCAGCCGGAATTCGCGAGGACTTGAATAGCCGAGCAGCCAGCGAATGGCGCCTTGCACAGGACCTATCGGATGCAGGATGTCGAGGTAGGCGTAGGCGATAATATATGTTGGCACGGCGAGCGGAAGCAGCAGCACCCATTCCAACACACTCCTTCCGGGGAAATCATAGGCGGTGACCAGCCAGGCAGTCGTCGTGCCAAGCACCGCCGCCAGCAGACCTACCCCGCAGAGAAGAATCACCGTGTCCTTCAGGGCCACTGGCAGTACAGTGCTGATCAAGTGAGACCACAACCCGGCAGAGCCCTGCAACGCCTGAATCAAGAGCGCCAGCACCGGCAACATCACCAATGCGGTTACCAGTCCGGCCGACACGAGCCAAGCCGTTCCACTACGACGGTATGTCCGGCTTCGCGCCTTAGTATCGGTCAAATTTGCAGCCATTCGCGGACTTTGGGGCGGCGCCAAAGCGCCGCCCGCTTGTCATCAATTGTCGAAACCGACCTTGTCGACCAACTCGCTCGCCAGTTTGCGATGTTTGACAATTTCGGTCAGTGGCGTCGGATCGACCTTGAGCTCACCGAATACGGCAATGATCGGATCTGTCGGTGCACCTGGCTTTACCGGATATTCGTAATTGGCTTTGGCGTAGATCCGCTGAGCCTCATCGGAGACGAGATACTCAAGAAGCCTGATTGCTTCTGCCTTGTTCGGTGCATGTTTGGCCACAGCAGCGCCGCTGATATTGACCTGCGTGCCGCCATCCTTGAACGTTGGCAGGATAACCTTGATGGCATCGCCCCAAGCCTTCTGTTCCTCGCCGCCCTTGCCCGACCGCATCAGGCCGACATAATAAGAATTGGCAATACCGATGTCGCAGATGCCGCCCATGATATCCTTGGCAACGTCACGATCGCCGCCCCCCGCCTTGCGTGCGAGATTGGCCTTCACGCCCTCCAGCCATGTTTCCGCATCCTCAACGCCATGATGCGCTATATAGTCGGCAAAAAGCGCGGAGTTATAGGGATGCTGGCCAGCGCGAATGCAGACCTTGCCCTTCCACTTCGGGTCCGAAAGATCTTCGTAATTGAACGACGTAAGGTCGAGATCCTTGTTGGCGTATAACACTCGCGCGCGCATCGACAGCGCGAACCAATTTCCCTGCGGGTCACGCAGCTGCGCCGGGATGGACTCGGACAGGATGGACGAAGTGACAGGCTGTGTGACGCCCTTTTCAACGAGATCAACGAGATTGCCGGCATCGACTGCCATGAGAACATCGGCCGGTGAGCTCTCACCTTCAGATGCGACACGTTCCGGAAGTCCGTCTTTCAGAAAGACCGTATTGACGGTAATGCCCGTGGAACTCTTGAACGCATCGAGAAGCGGCTGGATCAGCCCGGGCTCGCGCGTCGTATAAATATTGACTTCAGCTGCCGAAGCAGCGCCGCTGATCAGAGCGACCGATCCCGCAAACAATATGGATTTGGCGATGGCAAACCTGTTCATTGTACCCCCCTTAATTTCTAGACACATATCGCAGTGCTACACCATATTAGAGTAAAGCAATCAAGTTTAAGAACGATAGTCCCCAACTGATCATAAAGAGTTGATCGCGGACATAAATTTCCTGCAGATGAATTTATTTGGCTTTGAACGCTAGCACGCTTCCAGACGGTATGCTTAGCCGCACCGTAGCGGTAACAGCGGGAAGCCGCGCCATCGTTCGCACCAGCAGCGGCTCCGTCAAGCCTTCAACCTCTACGGTGAGTTGTTCGACTTCTCCGAGGAACAGGCGGCCTGTAATACGTCCCGGGATATTACCAGTGTCCTGTGCTACCGAGATGGCCTGTGGACGAATGTATGCTGTTGCTGCGCTGTCTTCTTCCAGAGCAGCTTCGCATCCAAATGTGCCAATGGCGGTTTCGACTCGACCATTCCTGAAAGTGCCGGGAACCTTGTTGAAGGCGCAAAAGAAATCCGCCGCATAGGGACAGTTTGGCCGGTCATGGAGATCGTAACCGGTGCCGGTTTGCACAACCTGCCCCTTCCGCATCAACACTATTCTGTCGCCGGCCGAAAGCGCCTCTTCAGGATCGTGGGTAACCATGATGACCGTCGTGCCAAGTGCTCGTAGCAGAGCAAGGGTCTCGTCACGCACTTTTTCCCTCAGACCGCGGTCGAGGCTCGAAAAGGGCTCGTCCATGAGCAGGATGCTGGGGTTCGGAGCCAGCGCACGGGCCAGCGCAACGCGCTGTTGTTCGCCGCCTGAAAGCATGTGCGGATAACGCTTCATGAGCGGGTAAAGGCCAACGCGGTCGATCATTTCCGCCGCCCGCTCACGGGCTTGCTTTTTCGGCATTCCCTTTAGGCCGAAGAGGACATTCTGTTCGGCAGTCAGATGTGGGAACAGCGCATAGTCCTGAAAGACAAAGCCGATGTTGCGGACTTCAGGCTCGACAAACCGCCTCGGTCCCGCGATTTCTTCATCCTTGAGCATGAGGACGCCGCTATCAGGCGTATCTACTCCCGCTATGATCCTCAGCAGGGAAGATTTGCCGCATCCCGATTGACCCACGAGGCAAATGATTTCGCCGGGAACGATCGCAAGCGACACGTCGCGGAGCGCATCGGTAATACCAAAGCGCCGACTGATGTTGTTAAGCTCCAGCACTGCATTCGCTGGTTTTGAAGCTACCGTTCCGTCCATTTCCATCGCTACCAGATTCGGAATTTTCCGTTTTCTTTTCTTGATCGCGCAAATCAGGTTTGATGTCAAAAAAAGACGGCGTCCCTACCGAATCGCAGGTCGGCCGAATCGAGTGCAAGGCCGGAGAATCGGCCGTTCATACCGCTGACAAATACGCAGGTCACATTGCGATTCGTACCGTTTCGTCCCTCCATTTTTGAACGCGCGCGCTATGCCATGGAGTTTGCATGTCCCTACCCTTGAAATCCTCGCTCGCCGCATATGCTGCCAGTAACAATTCCGCCGCCCCTCGCCACTTGGGAACGCGCTACGATGCCAATGGCACCTTCCTGAAGGAACCTGGCAATACGGTTGTATGCCACCTCGCGGGCGGGTCAGCTTCCCAACGCGCTGTCCTTGAGGTCCGCAGGCGCATGATGTCGATGCCTGACGCTAACAAATTGACCTTTACACCCATCTCCAGCCTCCACATGACCCTCTTCCAGGGCATAATCGAATATCGGCGAGCGCTTCCTTACTGGCCAGAAGACGTAGCGCTGGGGACCAGTATCGATGACATGACACAGCTTTATCTGAAGCGCCTAGGCGGCTTCGAAGATCGCGGATCGTTCAAGATAAAGGTGATCGACATTACGCCGGTTGGGTTGACTGTCGCAGGCGCAACCGACGAAGATGCGGCCACCATCAAGACTTGGCGTGACGCTTTGTCCGTTCCATTTGGCTACCGTCACCCGGATCACGACACATATGTCTTTCACATTACCTTCGCCTATATCGTCGACTGGCTGGCAGACGAGAGGCTCCCTGCGTGGCAGGAACTGTTTGACAGTAGTCTGACTTTCCTCGAACGCGATGCTCCAGTCATCGACATAAATCCACCTGCCTTCTGCCGGTTCGACGATATGAACCACTTTGAAGAACTCCTGGTCCTTGGTGCCGCCGATCAGGAAGCGGCAGCATAAGCGATTTGTTGCGTCATCACCTCCCAGTGTTTGGCGATCCCAAACGCTGGATAGGATCAAATTTGATATCGTGTTAGACGGTCGTCCGGCGAATGTCATTGCAGCTGGAAAGACCATGTCCCGTTTTCTGCCCGATAATTTCACGATGATGCTGGTCGCAGCAGTCATCCTCGCATCATTCTTTCCGGTCAGCGGCGTGGCAGCGGACTACTTTGGCCTGGCAACGAAAGTCGCAATCGGCCTGCTTTTCTTCCTGCACGGCGCGCGTCTATCGCGCGACGTGGTCATTGCCGGATTTCTCCACTGGAAACTGCATCTGACCATTTTGGCTGCAACCTTCGTGCTTTTTCCGCTTATTGGACTTTGTGCCGGGGTTCTGGTGCCAAGCATTCTACCGCCGGCTCTCTATGCCGGTATCCTCTTCCTTTGCGTGCTGCCATCGACGGTGCAGTCGTCCATCGCCTTCACCTCGATTGCCGGCGGCAATGTCCCTGCAGCTATATGCTCTGCGTCGGCATCCAACATTTTCGGCATGTTTTTGACACCACTGCTCGCTGGAGTACTCTTGTCCGCCAGCGGGCACGCCGAGTTCTCGCTCGACGCGCTCCAGTCAATCCTGCTGCAGTTGCTGGCTCCATTTATTCTGGGGCAGGTACTGCAACCTTGGATCGGCAATTTCATGCGAGCCAAGAAGAAGCTGCTGATGCCCGTAGACCGCGGTTCCATCCTGATGGTCGTCTATCTGGCCTTCAGCGACTCTGTGACCGAGGGATTATGGCAGACGATCTCGATCCGCGACCTCGCTGTCGTGATCATCGTGAACATGCTCATTCTCGCCATCGTCCTCGCCGTCACCATGTATGGCAGCCGGTGGGCCGGGTTCTCCAAACAGGACGAGATCGCCATCACTTTTTGCGGATCCAAGAAGAGCCTGGCCAGCGGTATACCGATTGCGACAGTGATCTTCACCGGTCAGAGCATCGGCAGTATCGTATTGCCGCTCATGCTGTTTCATCAGATCCAGCTCATGGTTTGCGCGGTCATCGCCCAAAAGTACACTGACGCAGCGAAGAAGGCGCAAACCGAACATGTCGAGCCCGCAGCGCAAGCCTAGGCGAGCGGGACAATTCTGCTATTTCGGTTGCCGCGCCGCAATCGCCTCCATAAGTTTGGCAGCAAGCACATCGTACTTCTCGTCATAGTGATGGTCGCCCGGCAGTTCGATTTTCTGTATTCCGGCGAGCGATGGCGCCGTGCAGGCGGTATCGTCCTCTTCGGAACCATAAACGCACAGAACCCTGTCCAACGGCAGTTTTGCCACGGCCGGTGCGACTTCGTTGTCACCGCCGAGGCCGAGCCATGCACCAACAGATACCTGAAACGGAGTGGTTTCTTCCGTACCGATCAAACCCACCAGGCTGATCCGGTCTTGCAGTTGCTTCGAAAGATATGGCCACGAGAACGGTATGGTATTCGCACCGAATGAATAGCCGAGCAGGACGACCGGAAGCTTACCGGTCGGGTCAGCCTTCGCTACGATCCTTGTGATGTCCTTGGCGATGTCTTCCGGCTTCCGCAGCGCCCAGAAATAACGCAGTGAATCCACCCCGACCACGTGCATGCTCTCTTTCGCGATGATGTCGCCAACCGACTTGTCGATATCACGCCAGCCGCCATCTCCGGAAAAGAATACGGCCAAATATTTCGCAGATCCGTTGCCGGCAGGAATATCGGTGATCGGCAGCGATTCCGCCGAGGCGTCCTCCCTGGCGATTTCAACCGCGGCATCTGCTGCAATTTCCAAACGCTCGGCCTTTGTCGGTCCTATCTTTTCCTGCGCCAGAAAAAATCCGGAAGTCGGCGGGCCTTTGGGATCGGTATCCGGTTTCTTCCTGACGATTGTCGCAGGATTGGGCAGGTCCGCGTCGTAGGAATAGCTGAACCCCTCGCCCGCCACCGGCTCGTAATCGGCGCCTTCACAGGAGGGCAATTTGGTCTTCAGGGCAACTGACGGATCGACTATGACCGCGCCTGCAAGTGTCGCTGCAGGAGCATCGGCAACCGAAGCATAGGACATGACACCGCCCTCGCCGATGCCGATGACCACTGGATGCATATAGGCATCAACGGAAATCATCCGCTGGGCCTCCTTGGCCACGCCCTCGAGATCGGAAACGAAATAAGTGCATTCCCCCGTGTCCTGATCGAGTTCCTTTCGCCACTTCTCAAGATCGACCGTCAGCACCAGAAAATTGCGGTCAAGCAGCAGCTTCGTCATTGCGTCGTCATCAGCGGCGAGCCCGCCCTTCTGCGATACCAGGATGGCAATACCTACCGGCTTACCATTCGGCTGCAGCAGCGGCACATCGTTCAGCCGCTCCGATGAAACGAGGAGCTCCTTGCCCGTAGACCCGAAACCAAATCGCGGAAGATAGTGGAGAGCGGCAGAGAGAACGATGCTGACAATAACAAGCGCAAGAATGACAAGAGGATAGGGCCTGCGTAGAAACTTCATCGTTTGAGAACCTCGAAGGGGCTGCCGCTGACCAGATTCGTTGCGTCAATGAGCGAACGAGGCGTTGCGAGGCCCGGGGGGCAAATCAGATAATAGGGTGTCCATTTCGGGCCGAACTTATCCTTGAAAGCGCGCAGCCCGTCAAATCGGTAAAAATCGGCACCGCGCCGATAGATAAACGAACCGATCCGGTTCCATCGCGACGCCAGATGGCTGTCAGAAAGCCCCGAAAGCGGCGCTGCGCCGAGGTTGAACCAGCGATATCCTTCGGTCTTTGCTGCCATCAGGAGATTGGCGAAAAGGCCGTCCATGATGACACTTGAGGCATCGGGCAGGTGCCGCATCAGGTCGACGGCGATTTCCTGGTTGTCCGCACCGCGCCATACATTGGCGAACGCAACAATAGCTCCCTCCTTGCGCAGGACAGCGATGTCGAAATTCGCGAGGTAGGCATTCTCGAACGAGCCGAGTGAAAAACGCTTCTCGGAGCCCGATTTCATTTCAAGCCAGGCATCGGAAACCCGGCGGAGCTCATCCATAATCTCATGCGTCGTGTCTTTCGATATGATCCCGAACGTAATCCCCTCTTTCTCAAGCCGCCGGGCGGCATAGCGGAGAGGTTGGCGTTTTGAACCCTCCAGAGAAAAGTCGGTAAGGTCCACCCGGGCGACCTCGCCAAGTTTCAGCGCTGTCAGCCCCATATCCAGGAACAGTGGCAGCCTCTCCGGGCCGACGCCGTAAAATACTGTCCTTGTCCCTGTCCGATCAGCCAGTCCGCGGAACGCCCATGCAAGATCCGTGACCGTTTCGTCGCTGCCAACAGGTTCACCAAGTGAAACCAGGCTGCCGCCCGAACGGGCATACATCACGAAGCCCCGCCCGTTCGGGTCCATGAGAAAGCGTTTATCACCCAATAGCGCAAGGGCATCAGAGGCTCTCGGTGACGCTGCAACAAGATCGGGCACCTGCTCCGGTATGGGTTGGGCCCGCAACTTACCTCGACCAACCCCGTTGATGACTGTGTTGATCGTCAAAGCCGCCAGAAGCGTCAGAACCATCACTGATGCGCGAAGGAATCTGGATGCCTGAGCGTCCCAGGCGAACTGCCACCAGAGTTCGTTTGCATATTCGACATGACGATAGGCAAAGAAGCCAAGCCACAAAACTGCGAACGCCGTCGTACCGATACTTGCCAGCCAGCCCCAGGTCAGCGTGAAACGCTCATCCAATGGCTTGCGGTAGAACGAATCGCGGAAAAGCAACAGCGTGCAGGCCATCAAGGTCAGCATCAGAGCCTCTTCCCATGCGAGGCCCTTCGCCAGCGCAAAGATCGCCCCGAGGCTGAAGAGCACCAGCGCAACCAGCCATGCACGCCAGAGGCGCCGCGCAAGCCCTCTCGCGACGATCAGCAGCGCCACACCCACGAAACTTGCGCCAAGATGCGACATTTCCAGAAATGGCATCGGCACAACGTTGGCGAGCACCTCAAGGCGGTGGTGCAGATCCGGGATGACTGACGAGATCAAGAGGACGATGCCGCCAAGGAATGCGATGCCCGCCGATAGCGGCGGAATCAGTGGCTCGAATATACGGACCGCCCGAATTGTCGGACCGGCGAGAATATGACGCTTGCGCAGGACCTCCGATGCGACGAAACCGGCAATCGCCACAAGGAATGGGATGAGCGTGTAGATGACGCGATAGGCGACAAGTGCTGCGATCGCACCCGGATTCTGTCCGAGGCCGAGCCCCGCAACGATCGTCGCTTCGAACGCCCCGATGCCGCCTGGCGCATGGCTGATGATGCCAAGAGCCACCGCCACAACATAGACCAGCGCAAACGCTGGTATGCTGCTCACTGATCCTTCAGGAAGCAGGACATAAAGCGTCGCCGCTGCGGCAGCCACGTCAACGAGCCCGGCCAGGATCTGCATCAGGGCGCCTTGCGACGAAGGCAGGCGAACGGAAATGCGTCCGATCTGGAGGGTGCGCTCGCGGCGCGAAAGCCAGTAAAGCAGGATCGCCACGGTCACCAGGATCGACGCACCGATCACCTGGTCCACCAGTGGTCCAAACGAAACAACCCACGGAATCCTGGTCGGGTCGATCACAAGCGCAACCGCAACCAGGATGGTAAAGGCAAACCAGATTGCGAGCCAGGATGTGCCGATGATGCGGCCAATATCGGCAATATCGATGCCTTCGGCGGCGTAAATCCTGTATCGAAGTGCACCGCCGGTCAGCAGCGAAAACCCCAGCGCATTGGAAATTGCGTATCCGGCGCCGCCTGCCATTGCGGAAATGTGGTGCGGCACCCGACCCGGTGCGATCGTTTCAACTGCAACGACATCATACAGGGCAACAGCCGCGAAACTCACTATCGTGAAGAACAACGCTGTCAGGAGCACGCCATTGGGGATGGCATGCAAGGAGCGTTTGACATCGTGCAGTGAAATCTGGCTCGACAAATGGCTTAGCACGAAGAGACTGATCACCGCCACGGCAATCCCAAGAAATGCGAACAATGCCGATTTGGTTCTCTTGCCCCACCAGGGCAGTTTCGACTGCGCGCAGGCTTCAAGCCTCTGCATCTTCTTTTCGTGATCAGGAATAGACGTCATCGGCGAAGTTCCGAAGTCAGAAACGGATTCAGTAATGGCCAATTTCACCAGGAATTTGGAGAGGCGTCATTAGCGCTGCAATAATGGCGGGATTGCGCCCAGATTAGAGGCAAAGGTTAAACTTATTAAGGTCAGAGTGGAGCGGAATATATCCGCGCTGTTGTTACAATCAGATGATACGTGGAAACTTAGATTTAAACTGGATCGAGCATCAATTGGCGATGACTTCCAGGCGCTCTGACGCGGCCAACCGCCGTCGATGGCGGGGTCAGCCCCATACCTTCGGTAATGGCAGTCGCGACGGAATTACTGTTTTGGATCAGGAAGGAATAGCGCAGATTGGAAAGCCTGATGCGCTCAGCAACGTCGACGGCAGCGCGCCAGCGCGCTGCGATGGACGAATAGCTCCCTTCTATGAGCAGTACCGTGCGCGAAGTCGGGCGCACGTAGAATTCCGGATAATGGACGAGATCGCGTTTGGCATAGTCTGTGACGACAGCCGTCAGCGGCCCGCGAATCGCACAATAGTTGAAACTGCCGTCAGAATTGGCCGCACCGCCGTTGATCTCGTAAAGCGGCCTCCCCTTGTCATCGGTCCAGATAACAAAGTTATGGCTGGCAATCCCGGCGAAACGCGGGATCGGATAAGAGCCAAACAGAATGCGGTGGTTCATGGAGCAGCAGCTTTTGTGACAGAAAATGACGATTGAATGAATCTCAATAGACTATTTATTTTCAAAGACAACACCGCAGTTCTTCACAGAATTGCGAGCGAATTTTACTTAGCCAGCGCACCATGCTGCAATTAAAATGCAATGACGCAACTTCCAACCGGATTAGTTCGTTTTGTGCTCAATTCACCACCTTTTTGTAGGCGGAAGTCGGCGTGATTTGGGCACCCACTCATAAATTTTTATTTTTCATGTGTCCGCAGTTTGCGTGGGGCAAGTTTTCGCTTCGCTGGCAAAGTGTCAAACGACACGCACCCGAATCTCGCCGATTCCTTCGACACCGCCATGCATTTCATCACCGCGCACAACAGGCCCGACACCGGCAGGCGTGCCGGTAAAAATCAGATCCCCCACCTGCAGCGTGAACAATGTGGAGAGATAGGCGATCGTCTCGGGTACGTTCCAAATGAGTTGATCGAGATCGCCGCGTTGGCGTTCGGTGCCATTCACATTCAACCAGACAGCGCCAGATGCTGGATGACCGATGCGCGAGGCTGGCACAACGGCCGAACATGGCGCTGATGCTTCGAACGCCTTGCCCACTTCCCACGGTCGCCCGAGTTTTTTCGCTTGGCCCTGTAGATCCCGGCGGGTCATATCGAGACCGACGGCATATCCGAACACGTGTTCAAGTGCGCTTTCCGAAGCAATGCCGGCGCCCCCTTTGCCCAGGGCGACAACCATCTCCATTTCGAAATGCACATCTCTGGTCGCCGGTGGATAAGGGAAATCCCGCCCATCGGTCACAAGGCAATCCGGGTTCTTCTGGAAAAAGAAGGGTGGTTCGCGGTTCGGGTCGTGCCCCATCTCGATGGCGTGATCGGCATAGTTGCGGCCAACGCAATAGATGCGATGAACAGGGAACAGCTTGTCGGAGCCAACGACCGGAAGGGTCGGTTGCGGGATCGGGTCAAAAATGAATTGATCTTTCTGCATATCCACGCCTTCATCTCAGATTGTGGGCCAATTCCGGAATACACCTTCTCAGGCAACGCCGCGCGTATTACACCGTATAGAGATCAGTCGTTCATCCGATGCAACCCGGCATATGCAGCGGCATAATGCCCTGTGTAAGGAATCCCGCCTCTCTCATGTACCTCAGAGTTGAACTACAAAACCCGCCTATCGCAGAAAACGACGATAACGCGATCCTGGAACAGGTTCAGCGGGCAAGCTTTCGCTACTTCTGGGACGGCGCACATCCGCAAAGCGGTCTCGCACGCGACAGGTCCGGCCGCTCCGTGGACCCGAAGAATGACCTTGTCACGATCGGCGGATCAGGGTTTGGCTTCATGGCTCTCCTTGTCGCGATCGAACGTGGCTGGATTGCGCGTTGTGACGCCAAGGCTCGCATCGAAAAAATGCTGTCGGCGCTCGAGGCCGCCAAGAGCCACAACGGCGTTTTTCCGCATTTCATCAACGGTGCTGACGGCTCGACGGTACCCTTCACGAAGCTCGACGACGGTGGCGACCTCGTTGAAACATCCCTGTTGTTCCAAGGATTAATCTGCGTCCGGCAATATTTTGCCTTACCCGACGAGGCAATGATCCGCGATCGTATCAATCGGCTGTGGCACAACGTCCAATGGAACTCGCACATCAAGAACAACGAAAAGGTGCTTTACTGGCATCACAGCCCCAAATTCGGCTGGGCGCGGAACGTACCAATACGCGGCTGGAATGAGGCGCTCATAGCTTACATCCTTGCGGCTGCATCGCCCGACTTCGGCATCGAGAGCGATGTCTATCACGAAGGCTTTGCGGCAAACGGCGCCTTCCGCAATGGCCGCGACTATTATGGTGTAAGGCTGCCACTGGGCCCGGACCATGGCGGGCCCCTGTTCTTTGCACACTACTCGTTCTGCGGGCTTGATCCACGCGGGCTTGAAGACCGCTATGCCGATTACTGGGAGCAAAATTGCAACCACGCCCGCATCAATTATTTACACAGCTTGCATAACCCGCATGGCCACCTTGGATACGGACGTGATTGCTGGGGGCTGACATCAAGTCACGGTCCCAAAGGCTACGCTGTAAGCTCACCCGGTTTGGACTGCGGATTAATTGCGCCGACAGCCGCGCTAAGCAGCCTGCCCTACCTTCCGGAGGAGTCCATGCGGGCCTTGCGCCACTTCATGGCGCTTCCTCGCGGAAAGGTTACAGGACGTTTTGGCTTTGTTGACGCCTTCTCGCCTTCCAGTAACTGGTTTGCGCGAACCCATCTTGCCATCAACCAGGGTCCAATTATCGCGATGATTGAGAACCACCGCAGTGGTCTATTATGGAAACTGTTCATGAGCGCACCCGAAATACAGGCGTCGCTGAGGAAACTTGGCTTTACCAGCCCTTGGTTGACGGGGAAGACGGAACCAAACAGCCCATGAGGCATTGCCTCCCTTGGAGCAATTGATCATCTTCCGTCTAGAGCAAGACTTGCTCCCGTCCAGCGCCATTTCCGCCAATCAAGGATCTGACATGAAAGTCCATGCCGTTTTCAACCGCGATGGCGGCACATTTCGTACCATGGACATGAAGCTGTTTGCCGAGGTGGCACGAGCCACCTTTGAGAAGCACGGACATTCGTTCGAAAGCGAGATCGTTGCGGGCAAGGACATCATGAAAGCCCTGAAGAATGTGGCTATGGAGGCCGGCGAACACGTCCTCATGGCCGGCGGCGGCGACGGTACGATATCAGCTGCGGCCGACATCGCCTGGAAGACTGGCGTACCTCTTGCCGTGCTTCCTGCCGGGACGATGAACCTCTTTGCTCGAGCATTGAAGATACCGCTGGAATTGAACGCCGCATTGGAGAGTCTGGCCACGGGAACAATACAGGCCGTCGATATCTCCACGGCCAATGAAGAGAGCTTTGTTCATCAGTTTTCAATCGGCTTTCAGCCACAAATGATCAAACTGCGCAACACATTGGAGTTTCGCTCGCGCTGGGGCAAGCGGCTCGCAAGTTTACGGGCTTTCACAAGAGCCATGGGCAACCCGCCGCGTTTCGGTGTGTGTCTGGTGATTGACGGCGTTCAGACGGAGCGAACCGTGTCCGCGATCTCGATCGCCAACAATCCCTACGGCCAGGGTATGCTGCCCGTGCCCGACTTTGCCGATCGTGGTGAGCTCGGTGTCTATATCGCTGGTCGCCTGACCCCGGTTGCTTTGATGAAACTGGCCTTCACCGTCCTGACGGGATCCTGGCGCAACAATCCCGACGTCGATGAAATTCCCGCAAAAGAGGTGGAGCTGCATTTCCCCCATCTGCGGCGCGGAGCCAAGGCCACCATCGACGGTGAGCTGATCCCCCTGCAAAAAGACGTAAAAATCGCCATTCATGCGGGCGAACTCAAGGTCCTCGTACCGGCCGCACTGCAAGACAAATAAAAACGGTGAGGTTTTGGCCACGCCGTTGGAGTTAACTCTGCGTCTGCGTCAGCTCTGGCTGTTGGTCTTCTTGGCTGGCGCCGGAGCGGGTTTGGCAGCCTTCTTAGCTGCGGCGGCTTCAGCGGCTGCCTGGTCCGCACTCTTCGGCATTGTATCGACGACGGAACGCACCTTACCCTTGTCGGTTACCGTGCACATGGCGTCGCGAAGATCGGCCTTCAGGCGCACCTGGTTCACACCGCCACCAATGGCTTCTGCTTCAACGGCCTTGATATTGCTTTCGGAAAGGAAATATTTGGCGGCAGCTGCCGAAACGCATGGCTCTGCGAGCACAGAATTGACCGGCGGACGGATAGGAGCAAACGTCGGAAGCGTCGGGACCATGCTGGGTTCGCCCGTCGTGGAACATGCGGCCAGGGGAATGAGAACTGCCAAGGAGGCAACTCGGCTCAAAATTTGGGTAGGCAGGCGCATGGCTTTCTCCGCAAAGACTTATCGCAGGATTGGATATGGCCGGAAACTATTCGCTTTTGGCTAATTGTCTAGTGGCACAACGGCCACAATGGGACTTTATTGCAACAACCCGTTTGAACGCTTCACGGCGCGACCGATAGCATCCAGTTCAGGGTGGTGCGCCAGTCGGTCATGCGGATTGGCGTACCGTGATTGCCGTTCTCGAAACGATGAAAGCGCACCGGATATCCTTTCGCCGATCCCCGGATCTCCCGGTAGAATGCTTCCTGCTTGTCCACGCCAAAGACCGGATCGCGACTGCCATGGCCGAAGAAGACCGGTATGCGGCGTTTGAAAGACGGCGATCCAATGAAATGATCGTCCCATAGCGAACCGAGAATGATCAGACCAGAAATGTTCTTGGCCGCCCGAGTATCTTGCGCAAGCCGCCAGCACAAAGAGCCCCCCATCGACCCGCAAGCGACGAAAACCCTGGCCTGGGGCGATTGCGATTTGAAATGGCTGATCAAGCCTGCAACTTCCGCCTCCCCCTTTTCACCGAAATTGGTGAAATCTGGGCTCAAATAGAGCCCGTCATTGCGAACCATCAGGTTCTTGAGGCGATTGAAATTGCCGCCGAAAGTGAAATCATTCATTCCCTGTTGGCGATTGCCGCCCTGCCCGTGAAGATAGATGGTAATGACCGAAGCACCGCCATCGAGCTTACCCGTTGCCATGACTTTCACAGGTCCGTAGTCTGTGGTGACAATAAGGTCCTGTTGAGAACGTTTCGGCTGAAGTGAAACATAATTCTGTTTCACCCGGCGTTCAGGCACCTGATCGCGGCCATTGATGTCCCGCATCTCGTTATAGTCCACGACAACATAGTCGCCACCATCGCCGGTTTTCAGAACTCCCGTATAGCCGAACAGATCGTCCTTGTAGGGTTCAAGCTGCAAAGCCGAGGCAGCGCTCACGAGGCAAACAAGAGCAAGCGCGCCTAGAAAGAATGTCCTGATCAAATGCAATTCCTTACCGGATTGTCTCGGTGATTGTTCCGCCCGCGCGATTCAACATGTCAGGCGTATCCACATCAATAGCCGCGGCTTCGCCAAGTTCAACATCGATCACCGGGATATCGCCGCGTTCGATCAAATGCCGCGCTCCGACATCGCCGGCAAGCGTAAATACCTCGTCGAACAGGAGGCGCGGCAACAGCACCGGATTGCCGCGCTTGCCCTTATACGTGGCCCTGACCACCGACTGCCCTCCAGCATCTTGAAACTGCCTGATCATGGATTTGAGGTCTACTGCGGTGAGCGCGGGCATATCAGCCAGCAGCATCATGACGCCATCAGCCGACGGTGGCACATTCCTGATTGCGGTTTGCAGCGATGAGGCAAGTCCACTGGCAAAATCCTTGTTGAGTGCGATGACGACACTGAGGCCGTCGAGTGCGGCACTGCACTGTTCCGCCATATGGCCAAGCACGGCGATTACGGGATCGCCGCCCGCCGCGATCGCAATCATCGCCGAACGCCGGATCAGGGGAACATCGTCGAACGTTGCGAGCAACTTGTTCGGTCCGTTCATGCGCGTCGACTGGCCCGCCGCAAGCACTGCAATCGCGACATCAGATCTGGTGACCGGTTGACGCGGATCGCGCGGTTGCGGACGCGTCGGAATCTCCATCAGCAACCCGCCCACGCCCAGGCCGACAATGTCGGCCTTGGTAACCGGCACCTCCGCCATCAGCCGTTCGAGAATCCAATCGAAGCCATTTTCCTTGGGACTGCGCGCGCATCCGGGCGCGCCGATCACCGGCTTTCCATCGAGTTCACCCAGAACGAGCAAGTTTCCCGGGTCGACCGGCATGCCAACATGATGAACGGTGCCACCCGCTTCCCGGATCGCAGCAGGCACAATATCGTCTTGGTCGACAACAGCGGACGCTCCGAAGACGATGACGATATCGTTTGACTTTTGCTGTTCGCGGATCGCGGCCGCAAGGGCATCGCCTTGATGTGCCGGGCGCAACTCAGACGTCAAGACCCCATGGTTCGCCGCAATCCGCGCCTCGGTCACACGTCTTGTCTTGTCGAGCACGGTCGGCTTCACAGAAGGCAACGTCGTCTGGATCAAGCCAATGCGCGAACCGGCAAAGCTGTGTACTCCGAATGCTTGGCGACCGCGGGCGAGTTCACATATCTTGTCGAGTATGGCAGTCGGGACGGCAAATGGGATGATCTTGATGGTCGCCGCCATCTGCTCCTGTTCGACCCGTTCATAGGTCTTCAACGTGGCAATGGTCACTGACGGATCGACTGAGTTGATGGTGTTGATGAGATCGGCATCCACCGTGAAGAGACCCGAAGCCTCCGCATAACAATTGACCCGGCCAGTCGAAGCAGGCCCGGCACGTACACCGAACCATTGCAGCGCTTCGGCGATTTTAAGAGCGGCGGTGTTTTCTTCGATATCAGCTTCCTGCAAGCGGGCAGCGATAACTTTGCTCACCCCCGCTTCGCGAAGCTGCCGGATATCGCTTTCCGTGAGCACATGGCCCTTCTTCAGCTTCAAATCGCCCGCATGCGTCGAATGGGCGAGAATTGCGCCAAGCGCATCCGCAAGAGGGGTTTCGCCGAAAATCATGCTGTCTTTTCCAATTGCAATGCAGTCCGCAGGCCCCGCGCGCGGAACGCCTTGATGACTTCACCCATAATCGCAACAGCAATCTCGGCGGGGCTCGCCGCTCCAATATCAAGGCCGATTGGCGAATGGATGGAGCCTATCTGCTCGTCACTCAGACCCAGCGACTTCAACCGGTCGACGCGTTTTGCGTGTGTCTTGCGGCTTCCCAACGCGCCAACGTAGAAGCATCCTGCGTTCACGGCGCGCTCCAGCGGCAGGTCATCGATCTTCGGATCATGTGTCACGGCGGCAACCGCAGTGTAAGGATCGAGCGGACGTGTTTGGAGAATGTCCTGCGGCCACTCGGCAAAGAGGCTGACGTCAGGAAAGCGCTCCGGTGTCGCAAACGCCGTCCGCGGGTCTATGATTTCCATGTCGTAACCAGCGATTTTCGCCATCGAAGCCAATGCCTGGCTGATATGCACCGCGCCGATCACCACAAGGCGCGGCGGCGGCAGGTGAACGTTGAGAAAAAAGGAGCGGCCATCGATCTCTGCGACCGTCGATCCGCCGGACAAGAAAGCCTGGTTGATCGCAATCCCGAGCGGCCCGGCAACCGGATCGCCTTCCTTGATCACCCTGTCACGCCCGTCACCAAGATCAGTCAGCAACAACGCGGCGCGCCGGGCACGCCGTTCTTGATTGAGTTTCTTGAGGCAATAAGGATCCACGCTCAGCCCAACCGTTCCACATAAACTTTGATCCGGCCGCCACAGGACAGTCCGACCTGCCAGGCCGTTTCATCCGCGATGCCGAATTCCAGCATGCGCGGTTGACCTTGCTTGATCACATCCATGGCCTCGGCAATCACCGCACCTTCGACACAGCCGCCGGAGACCGATCCTTCGAAGTTGCCGGCCTCGTCGATTACCAGATGGCTTCCGGCCGGACGCGGGGCCGAACCCCAGGTTTCCACGACGGTAGCAATCGCCACATCGCGACCCTCGGCCATCCAGCCTTCGGCGATCATCAGCGGGTCGAGCTTTTCAGGGGTAGTTTGCAGTGTCATCGCTGTACCTCCGGGCTTAGGTCGTAAACTCGCTACAGGGTCGAAATGGTATGAGGCTTTTCGTTCGGATACGAGGAGCAGAGGCGATGGAAATGTTTATCCATTTTCAAGCCTTTGCGACACAGTGGCCGGGCGAAAAGACCATATCCTGCGGACGCCGAACCGGCTGCAAGCTGCAGTGTCGAGCTGCTCGGCCGGGGGATAAGACCCCGCCCTTCGCATCTCTCCTCGCATCTTTTTGCCGTTTCAGGCGCCATTTCGATCCTATAGCGAGTTCGCGACCTAATATGGGTGCGCCCCACGCTCGTGAAAAGGGGCTCGCTGCAACCAGCGTATTGGATCGTCGTTGTTGTCGCTTGGACGGCTAAGCGCCCGGCACAGATCGTCCAGCGCATCAAGATTGTGCACAGCCCGGAAATCGTCGACATAGGGCAGCATAGCTCGTACCCCGCGTGCACGCGGCTCAAAGCCTTCAAACCGCAGAAGGGGATTGAGCCAGATCAACCGCCGGCAGGACTTGGACAATCGCTCCATTTCCGCTTCAAGACGACTGGTATCGTCGCGTTCCAATCCATCCGTAATCAACAGCACCACTGCGCCCTGGCCGAGCACCCGCCGCGACCAATGCCGGTTGAATTCTCGCAGCGTCTCGCCGATGCGGGTGCCGCCCGACCAATCCTGCACGATGCTCGCACAATGGGCGATCGCATCGTCTGGGTCGCGAGAGCGCAAAGGTCGCGTGATGTTGCTGAGCCGCGTGCCAAAGACGAAACACTGGACACGCCGCCGCTTGGCCATCATGGCATGCATGAAGTGCAGGAAAATCCGGGTATACTGGCTCATGGAGCCGGAAATATCCGCAAGGACGACCAGCGGCGGATGCACTTCACGGCGCGAGCGGAACTTCGGCAGGATGAGGTCGCCGCCTGTCCGCAGGCTCGCACGCATCATTGCTCGCGGATCGATGCGTGCTCCCTTTGGATCGCTGCGGAAGCGCCTCGTCTCGACCTTGTCGGCCGGGAGCCTCAATTCATCCATGGCCCGGCGCGCCTGGCTGAGTTCGTCAGCTGACATCTGGGCGAAGTCTTTGGTGCGGAGTACTTCCCTCTCAGAAAAGGTGAAACGCGCATCGAGATCGATTTCCGGCGGGCGTTCACCTGGTTCATTGCGCGAACTGGCCTTGAACAAAGCTTCAGCCACGCGGGCCTCGGCAGCTCTCGATTTCGGCCTCTGGCTGGCCGTTGCCACAGGCGAGAACATGGCAAGCATCTTCTCGATCAGTTCGCGGGAGCGCCAATAAAGCCGGAATGCCTCGTCGAATGTTGCGTGGTCTTCGTGCCGCGTGACGAGGACGCTGTGCAACGACCAGTAGAAATCGTCGCGCGAGCCGATACCCCCTGCCAGGACGGCCTCGATCGCATCCCTGACCGAGGCCGGGCCAACCCGTAATCCGGCTTTGCGCAGAGTCCTGGCAAAATAGACGATATTGTCGGCAAGGCGACTGTCCGAGCGCGCTACCTTTGGCGATGAAGTGAATGTTTCCATGTCACGCCGCGTTCAGCTCCGCCTTGACCTCATCAAGGATACGCCGTCCCTCGCCACCGGCGATCCTGGCGATATCGTCCTGGTATTTAAGCAGCACACCGATCGTGTCGGAGACCGTTTCCGGATCGAGCGCCAGCTTGTCCATCTCGGTCAAAGCTCCAGCCCAGTCGATGGTTTCGGCAACGCCCGGCAACTTGAACAGGTCGATATCACGCAGTTTCTGTACATAGCGGACAATTTCGTCGGAAAGCCGTTCATTGGCAGCGGGCACCTTGCGCCTAACGATCTCGAGTTCCCGCTCGGCAGAGGGATAGTCGACCCAATGATAGAGGCATCGGCGTTTCAGCGCGTCGTGAATTTCGCGCGTGCGATTGGTCGTGATGATGACAAGCGGCGGCTCCGCAGCACGAATGGTGCCAAGTTCGGGAACAGTAACCTGAAAATCCGACAACACTTCGAGCAAGAAGGCCTCGAAGGCTTCATCGGTGCGATCCAATTCGTCGATCAGGAAGACGGGCGCCTTGCCCGGCTCACCGGAAAGCGCTTGGAGGACAGGCCTGCGGATCAGGAATTTCTCGGAGAAAACGTTGCGTTCAATCGCACGCTTGTCGACCTTGCCGCTGGCTTCATCCAGGCGGATCTCGATCATCTGCGCCGCATAGTTCCACTCATAGACAGCCGACGAGACGTCCAGCCCTTCATAGCACTGCAGGCGGATCAACGGCCGGTCCAGCGTTGTGGCAAGCACCTTGGCAATCTCGGTCTTGCCGACACCCGCCTCACCTTCGAGAAAGAGCGGACGTTTCATGCGCAGGCTCAGGAAAAGCACCGTAGCCAGCGCACGATCAGCCACATAGCCGCCGCCTTCAAGCAGCGCCAGCGTATCCTCAATCGACTGCGGCAATGAAGGAACGGTTTTAGCGGCCATACTGCCTCCGGTGCTAATCCCCTGAGCCGTGATAGGAGCGGTTGAGATAAATCAATGACCGGCGGCGCTTGCCCATATTGAGTGCCGTCACCTTGCCATAGATCACATAGTGCGTGGCAACTTCATGCGTCGCAATGATGCGGCAATCGAAACTCGCCAGCGCGTCCATCAGCACGGGAGCACCGGTTTGCAGCGTTTGCCAACGCCCCATCGCAAACCGGTCTTGCTGAGAGAGCTCGCCCTTGCCGGAAAACGCCTCCGAAAGGGCCTGCTGGCCAATCGACAGCGTGTTAAGTGCAAAAACCTGATTCTCGATGAAGAGATGATTGAATTCGTGGCTGCGGTTGAGGCAGACGAGCATCGTCGCCGGGTTATCGGAAACCGAGCATACTGCCGAAATCGTCACGCCGCGGCGGCCCGCGGGACCGTCCGTGGTGATGATATGGACCGCCTCGGCAAAATGACTCATGGCATTGCGAAACGCGAGCGGCTCTATTTTCTGATCGTTGGCAATAAGCACAATTCTGTTTCCGTTAAACAAAGCATCACTATCTCAACGCACGCCGTAACCATAGGGCCAGATTATTTTTTTCCGATATGTTTCCTTTTATATAGGGTTGCATTGCACAGAATGAAGGAAACGGTTACCGAAAACGTGTAAGCGCTTACCATTCAAGAGGAAACGGCATTTTCGCAATGAATCCCATGATACGCACCGCAACGTTTGGCCTCTGCCTGTTGTTCTGCAGTGTCGCATATGCGGAAGACAAGATTGGCGTTATTGCGCCGCTTTCCGGCTCCTTTGCGCGCCTCGGTACTCAATTGCTCGACGGTGCGACCATTGCTGTCGCGACAAACAAGAATGGTCAGACCATCTCGATCGTATCAGCCGACGACAAGTGTGACGCCGCCGGCGGCGCGGCGGCCGCAACGCAGATGGTGCAGGCCAATGTCATGATCGTCGTGGGCTTTCTCTGTACGGAATCGCTTGAGGCCGCCCTCCCCATTCTTAGCCAGAAGGGCATTCCCGTCATCACCCCCGCCATCCGGTCGCGAACCCTGACGGAACTGCGTACCGAGCAGCCTTATCCGGTTTTCAGGATTGCGCCGTCAGATCGCAACGAAGCAGAGGAAACGGGTGATATACTTGCTGAACGCTGGCGTTCCGTGCCCTTCGCCATCATCGATGATGGCACAATCTTCGGCCGCGAGCTTGCGTCTGGCGTACGGGCCCGTCTCGAGGAAAAAGGCTTGAAACCAGTATTTGCCGACACGTATCGGCCCGGCCTGGACAACCAGAACGCGCTTGTCGGTCGCCTGAAACGCGCTGACGCCACCCAGGTGTTTGTCGGCGGCGAGCGCGACGACGTTGCCGCCATTGGACGAAGCGCGGTGGCGCTTGGCTATCCGCTTGTCATCGCCAGCGGCGAAGCACTGAATGCCACCGGGAATGGGCTTGCCATCGGAACACTGATGATTGCGCCGCGCGAACCACAACTGCTTGAAAGCGCGCGCAATGCCAAGAACGCCATCGAGCTCGCGGGTAAAGTGCCAGAAGGCTATACTCTCCCGGCCTATGCGGCCGTAGAAGTAGCGATTCAGGTCCTAACCATGGCCCAGTCGCAGGCGGGATCGTTATCGGAACTGCTCCGCAAGAATGTCTTCGATACGGCACTCGGATCGATACAGTTCAATACCACTGGCGAACGTGTCGCCGACACATATCGTCTGCAGAAATATGATGGCAGCCAGTTCGTGCTGGAGATCAATTGATGACAATCAAGTCCGGCCCACGCAACCTCATCACCGACGTCGACGGCCTGAGCGTCGGTAATGCTTCGGACAACAAAGTCAAATCCGGCACCACGGTCATTCTGTGCGATAGTCCCGCAACCGCCGCGGTCAAGGTGCTCGGCGGTGCACCTGGCACGCGCGAGACCGATCTGCTGCAGCCACACAACACCGTCGAGGCGATCAACGCGCTGGTATTGTCCGGTGGATCGGCGTTCGGGCTCGACGCCGCTTCAGGCGCTCAGGCCGCCTTGCGTGAAATGGGCATTGGCTTTGAGGTCGGCACACACCGTATTCCCATCGTTCCCGCCGCCATTCTCTTCGACATGCTCAATGGCGGCGACAAGGAATGGGGCCGGTATCCGCCCTATCGCGAGCTTGGTTATGACGCCGTGCAGGTCGCATCGCGTGACTTCAAAATCGGGACCGTTGGCGCGGGCACCGGCGCGACGGCCGCCGGATTGAAAGGCGGCCTCGGCTCAGCCTCATCATTCCTCGAAAGTGGCACGACCATCGGCGCTCTTGTCGCTGTCAATGCGCTCGGCTCCGTAACAGTCGGAAAAAGCAAACATTTCTGGGCAGCGCCGTTTGAAATCGGCGATGAGTTCGGCGGACTTGGCCTGCCCCATCCGCTGCCTGCCGATGCTGTCGAAGTGCGGACCAAATTCAACGATGCGGCTCGTGAAGGGAACACCACGATCGGCGTTATCGCCACCGACCTGATACTGACCAAGGCCCAGGCAAAACGCCTCGCCATTGCCGCCCATGATGGTTTTACGCGCGCGATTTGGCCCTCCCACACCCCTTTCGATGGCGATCTTGTGTTTGCACTGGCAACGGGAGCCAGCGGCCGGACACCGGAAGTTGCTGAATTCATTGATCTTTGTGCGATTGCCGCATCGACGATGTCGCGTGCTGTTGCGCGCGGTGTCCACGCTGCTGTGCCAGCGGACAATGATCCATATCCGGTCTGGCGGTCGCGGCTCTGACGCTTTCGATTGTACGATAATGCCGCCCGTGTTAACCGGCGCACAAAATTCTTACCGGAGATCCTTCTATGAGCCGTCCGCTCGTCATCGCCCCGTCCATTCTCGCTTCGGACTTTTCCAAGCTTGGCTCGGAAGTCACCACTGTTTTGCAGGCAGGCGCAGACTGGATCCATATCGACGTTATGGACGGGCACTTCGTTCCGAACATCACATTCGGCCCCGATGTGGTTAAGTCGATCCGTCCTCTGACAGACGCGATCTTCGACACCCACCTCATGATTTCGCCTTGCGATCCTTACCTTGAAGCCTTTGCCAAGGCCGGTTCGGACATCATCACCATCCATGCGGAAGCGGGACCACATCTCCATCGCTCGCTGCAGGCCATTCGCGCCCTCGGCAAGAAGGCCGGCGTCGCGCTCAATCCGGCGACGCCAGAATCGGCCATCGAATACGTGCTTAACGACGTTGATCTAATTCTCGTCATGACCGTCAATCCCGGCTTTGGTGGACAAAAATTCATCGCCGAGACGCAGGAAAAGATACGTAAAATCAAGGCGATGATTGGCGATCGACCGATCGACCTCGAAGTCGATGGCGGTGTCACCGCCGAAACCGCTCCTCTGGCCACTGCCGCTGGCGCCAATGCACTCGTCGCCGGTTCCGCCGTCTACAGGGGTGGGACCGAGGCAGCTTACCGGGCAAACATAGACCTGATCCGTAATGCGTGCTTAAAAGGATAACGATGATTTTTCGCCACCACCGCCTCGCTTTGCTCGCCCTGATCATGGGTTCTTGGCCGTTGGTTGCGCAGGCAGGTGACGCCGCGAAGCTTGATATCATTGGCTTTTCCAAGGATGGCGGGGTGTTTGCGTTCGAGGAATATGGCGTACAGGATGGATCCGGTTTTCCCTATGCCAACCGGTTCTACATCGACACCACGACTGACAAGTTCCTGCCCAAAACGCCCGTTCGGGTAAGGCTGGACGATGAAAACGCGTCACTGGAAAGCGCACGCGAAAAGGCGGGGCGGGATGCGCAGGGTGTGACCTCCCTGATGGACGAGGATTTGCAGGCGAACGCCGGTATGACCGTCGCCGCGAACCCGGTGACCGAGCTATCGGCCGACCCGTTCAAGGTCAGGGTCAATCCGCGACCGGTCTTTCCTGCTATCGACCCGGCGCTGACAGTTGCACTGGAAGAGATCGCTGTTCCCGCTAGTGATGTTTGCCAAAACATTGGTGAAATCAAGGGCTTCCGCCTGACGCTTCTTGAGGACAAGCCGGATGCGAAACCGGAGTTGCTGCATGAGGATGCCGCCACTCCCGCAAGCCGTGGCTGCCCGCAAGGCTACAGTATCGGTGCCGTCCAGACCTATTACCCGGAGAGCGGCGAGCCGGTGATCGCCGTGATGATTGCGGTCCGCGGAATGGGATTCGAAGGCCCGGACCATCGCTGGCTGGCTGTGACGAAGCGCCGATAACACCGCATCGGCGCGAAGCGCTCAAAAGCAGCGTTGAGTGATTGGCTCCGGTCTGCTAGACCCCCCTCAAGCCCACAATACACCGCCGACAGGAAAACATATGATCCCGCGCTATTCGCGGCCTGAAATGGTCGCAATCTGGTCCCCGGAAACGAAATTCCGCATCTGGTTCGAAATCGAAGCACATGCCTGCGACGCGCTGGCCGAGCTCGGCGTCATTCCGAAGGAAGCGGCGAAAACGATCTGGGAAAAGGGCGGCGCGGCCACATTCGACATCGATCGCATCGACGAGATCGAGCGTGAAACCAAGCACGATGTCATTGCTTTTCTTACACATTTGGCGGAAATCGTCGGACCCGACGCGCGTTTCGTGCATCAGGGCATGACCTCGTCCGACGTGCTCGACACCTGCTTCAACGTACAGCTCATGCGCGCTAGCGACATTCTCCTCGCCGATCTGGACAAGCTTCTGGCCGCACTCAAGAAACGTGCTTTCGAGCACAAGGACACTGTCACCATCGGCCGCAGTCATGGCATCCATGCCGAGCCGACGACGTTCGGCGTCAAGCTGGCACAGGCTTATGCCGAGTTCGAGCGCTGTCGCACCAGGCTCGTTGCAGCGCGCGCGGAAATTGCAACCTGCGCCATCTCCGGGGCCGTCGGCACCTTCGCCAACATCGATCCCCGCGTGGAAGAACATGTCGCCAAGGCATTGGGAATGCAGGCAGAACCTGTTTCGACACAGGTGATTCCGCGTGACCGTCACGCCATGTACTTTGCAACCCTCGGTGTTATCGCTTCGTCGATCGAGCGGCTCTCCGTGGAGATCCGACACCTGCAGCGGACCGAAGTTCTGGAAGCCGAGGAGTATTTTTCGCCAGGCCAGAAGGGCTCGTCGGCCATGCCGCACAAGCGCAATCCGGTGCTGACGGAGAACATGACCGGCCTCGCCCGCATGGTCCGCGCCTTCGCCCTGCCGGCGATGGAAAATGTTGCGCTGTGGCATGAACGCGATATTTCACACTCTTCGGTTGAACGCATGATCGGCCCCGACGCAACGATCACCCTCGACTTCGCCCTTGCCCGCATGGTGGGCGTTATCGAAAAGCTGTTGGTCTATCCGGATAACATGTTGAAAAACATGAACAAGTTCCGCGGGCTGATCCATTCGCAACGCGTACTTCTGGCGTTGACTCAGGCCGGCGTTTCCCGCGAGGATTCCTATCGTCTCGTGCAGCGCAACGCCATGAAGGTCTGGGAACACGGCAAGGATTTCCAGGAAGAACTGCTTGCCGACTCCGATGTTCGGGCCGCGCTATCCGAAGAGACAATCCGCGAAAAGTTCGACCTCGGCTATCACACCAAGCACGTCGATACGATCTTCAAGCGCGTGTTTGGCGCAACTGGCAACAACTGAATTAAAGCCGCTGGTTGAGAAAACGGTGCCGTTTCTGCGGGTTCGAGTACGGGAATTGCCGATTCTTGTACGAGAATCGTCTGGGTTTGGACAAGTCGCGCATCGGAATAGCGGTTTTTTTCCAAATCGGGCTAAAACCGCCAGTGAAAAGCCGAAAATCCGGAAAATTAATTGAACGAGCGTTTAGTTAATTTTCCGGTGCCTCTTTTGGGTTGCGGCTGGCGGGTTTGCCGTAATGGTGGTTTCGGAACCAATCCGTCATCCCTCACCTGCACATCCGACTTCTCCGTCTTCCACAGTCTTGACTCAACAGCTCCGTCATCCTCGGGCCTGTCCCGCGAGGACCGATTCACACGCTCAACTCCCTCAGTGAGGTGGGTCCTCGGGTCAAGCCCGAGGATGATGGCGAGAGAGGCGCTCGATGATCCTTGGAGAAGCAGCAGGCCACGAAAGACTGTGTAAGCCGCAACTAACCCTTTGCCGGTACGATCCTGATTACATTGCCCCAGGGGTCGACGAGCTCGCGTTCGCCCTTGGCGTCGGCTGAACTGAATTCCGCCCAGGCGAGACCGGACCGGTCGTTGTCGCGGCGGCCGGCGCCACGGCTCTGCCAGGAATTGGCTGCGACATGATGATGATAGCCGCCGGTCGACATGAACACGGCGCTGCCGCCATACCCTGCAACTGTCTGCAAGCCGAGCTCGTTCTGCCACCAGCTTTCAGCTTCCTTTGCATTGCCGACGCGCAGGTGCAGGTGACCGACCATGGTGCCATCCGGCGCGGCGGTCCAGGGAACATCGCCGCCGGGTTCGCCGAGGAGATTGCCGACATCCAGCGCCTCGGTTGCCATCTGCACCAAAGCGCCATTCCACTTCCAGCTCTCGTGCGGACGGTCGGCATAGATCTCGATGCCGTTGCCTTCCGGATCGGTCAGATAGATTGCCTCGCTGACGAGATGATCGGATGCGCCGGTGATCGCCGTCCGCCGGTCGATTGCCCGCCGCGCCCAGCGGGCGAGGTCTGCCCGAGCCGGCAGGAGGAAGGCGGTGTGATAAAGGCCGGCGCTGTGGGGATCATCGGCGCGGATGGCTGATGCCTGCTCGATTTCGAGCAGCGGCGTTGCACCTGCACCAAGAATGACCGACTGGCCCTTACGCGAAATCTCGCGCAGTCCGACGACATCCTGATAATACTTCGACAGCGTATCGGCATCCTTGGCCTTGATGCCTACCTTCGACACATGGGTCGGTGCCGTCGCCGCAAGGGAAATCTTGTCCATTTTTGTCTCCGCGCGGGCATTTCCCGCCATTGCGGCAAGGGCGGCAGCACCTCCAACCACTTCCCGGCGTGTGAGCTTCATGCGTATCCCCTTCGCAACATATCAGTTTCGTTACTCACAAGGTCGGCTTTATCCACGCCGGAAACAAGCCCGCTCAGAGCGAACAGCTTGTTCACAAATGGTGAACTAATTGGAGAACATTGTTTACGTTCTGGTGGCGGTGTCGTTCATCCTCATGGTGAGGGAGGTAGAGACACTTACTCGACCGGATACGGCCCCTCGGAAAAGCTTTCGTCATGATAGCCTCTTGATCCGATCAGGCGGGCCAAGGGACTGCGCATATCCTCGCCAGCTTTCAGTCGTTCGATGAGATAACTGAAATCATATTTTGGCTCCCATCCAAGCTCGGTTCGCGCCCGCTCATTGATATAGACGCGATCGATGCTCGGGAGCATTGTCCAGCCGCGCCGCGCAAATTCGGCTGCGTATTCGGGAACCCGGCGCCCCACCGCCCGTGGGGCATCCTCGTGCAGATCCCGCAGATCGTCCCGTGTAAATGGCGTGGTCGCGCTGATGATATAGCGGCGGAAGCCGAGTTCGGGAGCCTTTTCGGCAGCCAGAAGATGGGCGCTGACGATGTCTTCTATATCCGCCCGCCGGTACAGAAATTCGTTCAACTTGATGTTTTGGTCGGCAAACTGGTTGCGGACGTTCGCGTTGTCATCCTCTTCGGGAAAAAACCGCGAGGTCCGCAATACCATCGTGGCCAGTCCCTGGTTCCTGTGGAACAGTTGGCAAAGGTCCTCCGCCGCGGCTTTGGTGACGCCATAGATATTCTTCGGGACCGGCGTGACATCCTCGGTGATCCACGCCGCGGGAGCGTCATCCGGAGGCACAAGCGCATCGCCAAAGACGCTCGTCGTGCTGGTATAAATGAAGGATTGGACCTCCCCCGCCGCAGCGGTTTCCAGGAGGTTGAGGGTGCCGGTGATGTTGGTATCGATGAACTCCTGCCGCGCATGCGTGGCGACGTGCGGTTTGTGCAGTGTCGCCGCATGGAAGACCGTCGTCACGCCCTCCATGCTCTTTCTGACATGGGCGCGATCCGCAACCGAGCCGGCATGAGTGGTGAACGGGCCCTCGATGATATCAAGCCCGGCAACCTTGCGCCCCCGCTCCTGCAGGGAGCGGACCAGCGCCTCACCAAGATGTCCGGAACTGCCTGTGACCAGAATCGTCATGCGTGTCTCCAAAATTGGAATCGAGAAGATGCTAGCATTGGGAGCATAGGAGAGTGAAGGCGTTTGCGTCTCGATGTGATACCTAGTCCCCCATAAGGGAGGTAGAGCCGCTGCGTCGGCGAGGGTCAGGACTCGCCAATCAGAGCCGGAAGATGGCGGTGCCGCTGTGCATATGCTTGAGACGAAAAGGTGCGAGCGCAGCGGTCATACCGGGTGTGCATGCGACGCCAGCCACACTGGATGATAGCGCCGGCCCAAATCATTTACGTAACAAACTCCGGACTGTGCGGAGGATGGATGCATGCTCGCCTTGAGCATGTTGAGCCGCCGCCGACACATTCCCCGCAAGGCCGGAAAGGTGCCGGGTAAGTTTGTCTTGGATTTCGGGATGATCTCTGAACAGTCGCACCAAGGTCGGTCCGTCAATCTCATACGCTTCGAGCACGGTCAAAGCTTCGTATTTGGTGGCTTGGGGGACGATCCCATCAACCTGACCGAATATGGCACCCGGTGCGAACCGTAGAACTTCCGCGCCATCGCAGAGTGCCGATGCAGCTCCCGAGCGGACAATCATCAGGCTCGATGCACTATCCGCCCCATCGAAAAAGATATCTCCGGGCCGGTACTGCCGCAATCTCGCCGACACTTCCAGTTTATGCAGTTCGTCCTGTTTAAGATCCGCAAAGATCGGGTTGGACTGCAACAATTCCTGCAACGTGTCCGGTAAGGAATGATCAGTTTGAAGGTTTTCAACAAGGACGGAAGACGACGCCGGCAGGGCGAGAGAAATGCCCGTCGCGATACATTGGCGGTAGACCAAGTCGATAAGCTCGTTTCTGGCAGGAATTCTATCGGCAGGATGCCTGACGCGGAATTGCAGTTCGATGTCCATAGCAAAGGCGTCGACGCCATTCAGCGCGACAACGGGAGCAGGATCGTGAACGATGTTGTTTGCCCCAATCATGGCTTGCCGCATCATCTCGGCGACATAAGACGGGGCGCGCGTCGGTTTCACGCGCAGCGGCAGGACCATCAGATGCGTCTCGTCAGGACGGCTGATATTCGTCAGTCCGATCTTCGCCAGAAAGCTGTTCGGCAAAACCACGATGTTGTTGGCCGGCGTCAGGATATGGGTTGAACGCCAAGTGCTCTCCACCACCCGTCCTTCAGTGCCGTCGGTCAGGATGATCCAGTCACCGATTCCATACGGGCGTCCCAATGTGAGCGCCAATCCGGAAAAGAGATCGTTCAGGGTGCTCTGCAAGGCGAGACCGAGTATGATCGCGATGACGCCGGAGGTTGCGAGGAGTGTTCCAATTGCAAAGTCAAACACGAAGGCGAGGACCGAGAGCGTAACCGCAAGGTAGACTACGGCGATGATCAGGTCCTGTAACACGCGGGCTTCGCGCGGTCTGCCGTCAAGGACAATATAGATGCGGACAAAACCGATCGTGGCCCAGGCCAGATGTACCCACCACAGCGTCTTGGCTGCAATGAGCATCGCGCCGCCTTCTCTCATTGGCTCGAACTTGAGAGGAGAGATACCGCTTCCGAACAATATTGCCGTCATGGCGGAAAAGAACGCAATCTGGACCAGAAGGCGGGCGGTCGGACGACTGCGCCCTTGCAAATGCCAAACGACGATGCCTGCAACACCCAGTGCGACAATCTGGAAAAGTGGTGAGACAAGCAGATCGAGCATGGTCGGTGGCTCCTCAAAGCAAGCTAACGAGGCCGGGGTTCTGATTTTTGGCCCGGCCAATGCTCCTTACCTTACTTCATCGGAAGGACAATCTCCTTTTCGTCGGTATCGACGACGAAGACGGCAAGCAGTTTTGCCGGAGCGGTTCACTGTCGTTCGCGCTTACGGCATATCTGTGACGGCGAAGGTGCGGAGACCCAGGGTCAGGACCCTAGCATACACCCGCTCATAGAGTTCGTCAGGCATGCCGCCATCAATACCCATATTGCGAACCTTTCCCGTTTTTCCTAAATACGGGCGCATGAAAGTCAAAGATGCAGATATCCTCATTGTTCCAGGTTACACCAATTCCGGCCCCGATCATTGGCAGACGCGCTGGGAGTCAAAGCTCTCCACCGCCCGAAGGGTCGAGCAGGCGGAGTGGACTAAACCTGTGCGCGAAGACTGGGTGGCCGAGGTGGTCAAAGCGATCAACGCTGCGAAGCGCCCGGTGGTCGTCGTCGCCCATTCGCTCGGCGTGCCGACCTTCATCCACGCCATTCCCGAGATCGGCGGCAAGGTCAAAGGCGCATTTCTGGTGACACCACCGGATGTATCGAATCCAAAGATCCGGCCAAAACACCTGATGACATTCGGCCCCTACCCGCGCGAGCCGTTCACCTTTCCCTCTATCGTCGTCGCCAGCCGCAATGATCATTATTGCAGCTATGAGGTCGCGGATGATCTCGCCGCCGCCTGGGGATCAATGATCGTCGATGCCGGCGAATCCGGCCATCTCAACTCGGAAAGTGGACATGGTCCCTGGCCGGAAGGCTCAATGGTTTTTGCGCAGTTCCTGTCGCGGCTGTAGAGACGAAGAGACTATCGCCGCCGCTACGCCTTCACCGCGTCCAGCAAGGACTGGACGCCGAGTGTAAGGTACGCCGTATCCACGGAAAGCGGGATATAGCTGTAGCCGAGCCCGGCGAAGCGTTTCGCCAGCGCGGGGGTTGCGCCATAGATGCCGCAGAGCTTGCCTGCAGCCCTGGCCTTGGCTGCAATCGCCGACAGCGGTTCGATGATGGCTTCGGAGCCCGCATCGACCTCCTGCCCATTGCTCCAGGCGATGGAGAAATCGGACGGGCCGACAAACACGCCGTCAATGCCGTCAACCGCCAATATATCGTCGAGCGCCTCGTAGGCGGCGCGTGTTTCGATCATGGCGAAGGCAAGCGTCGCCTCATTGACCTCGCGCAGGTAGCCGCCCGACCCGCCCGCGCCATAGCTGCCCGGGCGGCCGCGCAATTGTCCCCATGAGCGCTCGCCGAGCGGCGGATATTTCATCGCCCTGGCAAAGAGTCTGGCATCGCCGGCATTGTTGATCATCGGCGCAATAACCCCGTCCGCACCGAAATCCAGGGCACGGCTCGCCATGTCAAAGCGCCCGACAGGAACGCGCACCAGCGCATGTTTCTGGGCAGAACGCAGGATGCCAATAAGCGTCACGATACTCTCCGTATCGTGCGCACCATGCTGCATGTCGAGAAGGACAGCATCGAGCGGCGTGCGGGCGAGCGCTTCCATGACCAGTGGATCGGTCAGGCTCGACCAGCCCGAGTAGATGATTTCCCCAGCCCTGAGGCGCGATGCAAGCGTCATGATGCTTTCCCGTGTGGTGATTTGGACCACTATGGGAAACAGAAACCGGAGGGGTCAAGGGGCGTGACACACCCGAAACAAAAAAGCCCGGCGCGGCTGAACTGACCCCGTAAAGTTGGACGGTTAATTGGCTAGGATAATAGGGACTGAGTTCTGTACTGCACAGGGCTCAGTCCCATTAGTTTCAGCTTAATGCGCTGATGATTGTAGTAGTGGATGTAGTC
>NZ_PGGO01000030.1 GCF_003010955.1 Phyllobacterium brassicacearum | reverse complement strand
TGATGGCGTCACCATCTGCACCGGCATCCGAGGTGAAGGCCGTCGAGAAATCCGCGCTGGCGTCGGTCGTCAGGTCGGTCTCGTCCACCGTCAGTTCCGGCACAACACCGTCTGCCGTGATCGTCGGGCCATCATCGTCGAAGTTGATGAAGGAGCCAACCTCTTCGCTGTGGGCGTTGGTGGTTTGCGTCGAGAAATGGAACTCGGTGATGTCGAGCCCTTCGTTTGAATCGACCCCCGTAACCGTCAGCCGATCCATCTGGCTGCTGGTTGTGACATCGACGGTGGTGACGTTATCGAGCCCGGTGATGGTGACGACGCCGGTGCCGAGCCCGCTGACGGTGACGTTGCCGCTTGCCGTGGCATAGGTGCCATTGACCGTGATGGGGGATGCAAACCCCGACGTGCCCGTCAACGTGATGCTGGTGATGGGCGCGGCGGCGGTCGGGCTGCCGTTAAAGAAGTCCGAGCCCTGCTCGTTGCCCGTAACGTCGAAGGCGCTGATCCTGATGTCCACCCGCAAATTCGGAGCAGACGGCGTGAGCTGGTTGATCGTGAACCCCGCCTGCATGACATTATCGAGATGGCTGCCATACTGGATTTCCGCGCCATCACCTGCGGGCAGGGTACCGCCGGTGACAAAATCGACCTGCAGCGTTTCGGTCGGATTAATGCTCTGGTTGGCGACGCCGAAGCCCTGTGTACTCACGTTGGCGGTGCCATTGGCCGCCCCCTCGAAACCTGTCACCAGAAGCTGCTTGCTAGCGTCATTGGACGAATTGATCAGGTAGAAATCATGATTGCCGGGCGCGGCGTTCTGGCCTGAGAAATTATTCACGGAGGTCCCCGTGACCGAGGCGAACACCTTGTCAGTCAGATCGATTTGGTCGTCCGGGTCGGTTTCATCGGGATGGAGCAATGGCACATACTGGACCGTATAAAGGTCCGCATTGGTGGCGCTGGTGCTGATCAGCGCAAACGAGAGGGCGAGCGGCCCGGTCTCAACCGGCTCGGCGAGCGGGTCAGAGGTACCAATGACGCCGATTACGACGTTTGGATTAGTTGGGTCCTGGAACAGCCACACATAATTGCCATCGACCGTCTGAATGCCGCTGTTCACGCCGACGGTAGTGGAAAACGGGGTCCCGGAGGAGTCTTGGGTGAGAATGACCGAGGCAATGGTTTCCCCGGCGCTCGCCGTGACCTCTACGAAATCGGTCTGGAAGGCGACCTCCGGTGAGGTCAGCCCGCCCGTATCGTCGAGACTGAGCAGATATTGCAGCGTGGTGTTGGTGCTGTGCGGCGAAACGGACGGGTCAACATCATTGTCCGTAAGACCGGTGCTCTCGTCGATGATGATGTCTTGGGTGGTGATGTCGAGTGCCATGGAAATTCTCCTCGGTTAAAACGCATCAGGAAAAAGGATCCAGCCCCCAGGTGCCGAAGTGCACCCGCAAGGGTCTACCCCCTTGCGCAGCCTCGCCTGTGCGAGCCCGCACGCAGCCTCCGCGCGCAAACAACGCACGTAAGCAAAAGCCAAAATATTCGCGCTAATCGCTTATTTTCAGGCGCATCGAGACACAGCTCAACGCTCTGTAAGATTACTTACAGATGGTCAGCCCCTTAATGTCTAAGATGTACCTAAAATACGCAGGCAGCACTGCTGCCCCATCTCCTTGCTTTGCTCAGAGGTAGTTGTGATGACAATGCCGAAGATTAATTCGTCAGACAGTGCAAGAGAGAGCTGGAAAAATTCGACGGCAATCTATGAAGATCATGCCCACCCCCCGCGTCAACACGCGAATTTCACCTTAACTGTACATCGTACTACGTATTCAATGATAATGCTAGGTAGGTAGGTAGACAATTCGATGTAGGAATTGCAGTCATTGTAGTGTCCAGGATTGCCCGCCCTATCAACCCGGTATCCGGTCAGAATTCGTTTCCGTTGCGGGGTGTGCCGACTGGCCCGCGGTAATACCGGGGAGAAGGTGGATCGGCAATGTCGCGGCGCTGGGATAGGCCAGGCCTCCACAGTTCGTCGTCGTACCGCATCCCCTGGTATAACCAGTAATTGCCGTAGTCCCGCAGCGCGGGCCGGATTCAGCTCTCCGTCACGCGGCGATGGCAGCCGCTCTTAAGGGAATGACCAGCATAGCGACGTTGTGATACAACTTGGGCATATTGAAAATTCGAGGTGTCGTAACATGCCAATTCATAAAAAAGTTGCTGCCACTTGCGACCAGCTTAAGGCAAGTTTCCCCGACGCTCATTTTCTCATCGTAGCAGTCACGAAGAGCACATCGGATGGCAGCAATCGTTGGAACATACATTCCGATTTGTCGTCGACAGAAATCCCTCAGTTGGTCAAATCTTTGTCTACTATGCTGCAGAACAACGTTATTGCGGATGCCGCGCCCAAGGGTAGTGCATAGTGGTTGCGGGGGCCATTGAAAGAATTGTGAACCCGCCGCACAAAGTCGCGCTTCGAAATAGAATGTACCCGGCTACAAGGGTGTGTTGCATAATCGGAATTATGGAACTGCCGGACCGGAATTTTTTCCCCGCTGTAGCAAATCACCGTCGCCAACCGAGTCTCGGGTATCTGGGAAACAAGTTTGCGTTCGCTCAAGCAACTGGCTTCAGACGACACGGACCTCGAGATCACCGACACCGTCAATGTGGCCATTAAGTACATCGCCGCGATTGACAGCGCCGACACCTGCGGGCGTTCCCGAAAGGATGATGTCTCCTGGCCTCAGCGTGAACAAGCCTGACAGATAGCTGATCATCTCCGGAACCTTCCAGATCATCTGGTTGAGATCTCCAGTCTGTCTTCGCTCGCCGTTGACGTCCAGCCATATGACACCCTGGGTGGGATGGCCGATCGTACCAGCAGGAACCAGCGGTGTGCACGGTCCCGATGCTTCGAAGGCCTTTCCAACTTCCCAGGGACGCCCCATGTCCTTGGCCTTCCCCTGAAGGTCGCGCCGCGTCATGTCGAGACCGACGCCATAGCCATACACGCAATCAAGTGCCTTTTCGACTGGAATGTCCCTGCCGCCGCTTTTCAGAGCCACGACCATCTCGATCTCATGGTGGACATCGTTCGATGCAGGAGGATACGGAAATTGTCCGCTCGTATCGAGGTTGTCGGGGTTTTTCTGAAAGAAGAACGGTGATTCCTTGTTGGGGTCGTGTCCCATCTCCACAGAATGGGCAGCGTAGTTCCGGCCGACACAGTAGACCCGGTGAACCGGGAAAAACTGGTCGGACCCTGCAACCGGAATGGCCGGGATCGGCGTTGGTTCGATGACGTAGTCAGATGCTGGGCGGTCCATGTTCATTATCTTGCTCCTGCGTAATATTCGACTTTCGCTTCTGCTTGTTCGATCAGTTGAGCGACCAACAAGGCAAAGGCGAAAAGGATGATGGTAAGGGCCCAGAATTCGGCCATGCGGAAGTTCCGTGAAAACGTTTCGAACAGGGCGCCATAACCGACGATGGCAACCAGCAATTGGCCGATGACGACGCCCTTGACGCCGCGGATAAGGCCAAGACGGATACCGGCGAGGATCTCCGGAAGTGCTGCGAGCAGAATGACCTTGGTATAGAGCGCGCGGCGCGAGGCCCCATACGACCGTGCCATCTCGACAAGGGACGGCGAGATATGCCGTACACCAGCGCGGGTATCGAGGACTATGATCCAGATCGCGAACAGAAACACGGCTGCAACGATCGTCCTCTCGCCGAAGCCAAAGAGGATCATCAGGACTGGAACCAGCGCGGACAGAGGAGCGCTGGAAAAAATGTTCACCCACATGCCGAGCAGGTCATCGGCTATCTTGACGCGTCCCATCAGAATACCGAGCGGCACTCCAAACAGAATTGACAATGCCATTCCCATGACAAACGCACGCAGCGTCGTGATCGTTGCGTTCTGCCAGGACGCCGTCTGCACGAGGTGGACCGCGGCGGCAAGCACCTCGCTCAGGGGCGGGAGAAGGAAGACCAGGTGCGCCCGTCCGATGATCTCCCAGATCAAACACCAGACGAGAAGTGAAGCCATCATCGGCACGCGGTAGCCAAACAGCGTCATTTACGTACCTCACGAACGCGGCTGGGTTGATTGCGGTCTTGGGGGTTGGCGATAGTCGATGTTGGTCTACTCCACATATTGCTTCAGCCCCTGCCAGATCTCCTCGACGGTGTCGAGATAGTGTTTGTCCCGATGAATTCGCTCCGGATCGACCGAGCGATCGATTTGTGGCTCAATGACCTGGGATACCCTGCCGGGCCTCGGCGACAACAGCACGATGCGGTCAGAGATGTACACGGCTTCCTCGATGGAGTGCGTTACAAAGATGAAGGTTTTATTTTGATTGGTACGCAGCCGAATGAGGTCTTCCTGGAACTTCCGCCGGTTCTGTTCATCGACTGCGGAAAACGGTTCATCGAGGAGCAAAACATCGGCATCCACCGACAGTGCCCGCGCCAGTCCAACACGTTGGCGCATGCCACCGGAAAGCTCGTGAGGGTATTTGTCCCCGAAACCCGCGAGGCCAACTTCATCAATGTAATGACGGGCAATGTTTTCACGTTTGGTCTTGTCCATTCCGCGCAGTTCGAGACCAAATGCGACGTTGCGCAGTACCGTTGCCCAAGGCATCAGTGCGAAGTCCTGGAACACGAAGGCTCGCTCGGGTCCAGGTGTGCTGACGTATTTTCCATCGATCGCGATGGTGCCTGCATCAGCTGTTATCAGACCCGCGATGATCTTCAGCAGCGTGGTCTTGCCGCAGCCGCTTGGACCCAGAAGGCTGGTCAATTTGCCCCGCGGAAAGTCGAGGTCGATACTGCGTAGCGCCTCAACGCTCCCGTAGTACTTGGAAACTCCCCTCACCTCCACAATCGAATCTGCTGACGCGGAAACTGGCGACGGTCCATTACGCAATACGGTGGCGCGCATGTCATGCTCCTCGCTTCTCGGGCCTGAATAAGCGGATCTCGATCCACTGCAGCACAATGAGCGTGAGCGTCGAAAGTGCGATTATCGAGCCAATTGTTGCATACATCTCGGCATAGTCGGCACGCGAGCGGTGGAAGGTTATGAGATCGCCGATCCCGGTCGGTGTAATCAGTAGCTCGGCGAGAACGACGCCGACGAATCCGGCTGCGACACCCAGGCGCAACCCCGCGAAGATGACCGGGCTGGCGTCAGGAAGAATGATCTTGGCCACGGTCTGCCACCGTGTCCCGAGAAATGATCGACACATGACGAGCAACGACTCGTTCACATTGCGCACCGCCTTGTAGGTGTTGAGCACGATCACAGGCAATGCAAGGATCATTACTGCAAGTGTCTTGGCCGTCATCCCGATTCCGTAGATGAACGTGACCATGGGGATGAAGGCCGCGACGGGAGCTGCCTGAAGCACAATGAACACCGGAATGAGCAGCCATTCACCGGCGCGCCATAGTCCGCACAGCGTACCCAGGCCGACGCCAAGAAAAGCCGAGAGAACAACTCCGAGCAGCAAGGGTTGCAATGTTGAAAGATATGCCGTTGGCAGGCTGCCATCTGCGACCAGTTTGACGAACGCAACCATTGTGTCGGAGAAGGTCGGAAAAGCGAAGCTAACCGGAATCCGGCCCGCGATCTCCCAGGCGCCTGCAAATAACGCGATTGACATGAACCGCAGGAGAATCGACTGGTCTCTCCAGCCGGAATGGGACGCGAGGCTGACAGCCCCGCGCTCAGCCCTCAGACTGTTCTCCATAGGGCGGGCTCCTACTTCTTGCCGAGCTTGGCGACGGCGCGGTCAATGGCCGAGACATCCCAGAAATCGTCGACCTTTAGGGTAGCCGGATCGCCCTCGATCTGACCAGCCAGGCTGAAGAATGCAAAGTCGCCGGTGGCTGCGTCGGTGCCGCCGCCATTCAGCGCAAGGCTACCGGCCTCAGCGGTCTCCTTGTAGTACTCCTCGATTTCCTTGTCGCCATCCGCACCGAGATCGGGCAGAAGCTTGTACTTGTTGCGGAGTTCCACGGCGACAGCGGGATTTTCGGTGATCTCACGCCCCGTCTTCATCAATTCCTCAACCAGGATGTCAACATCGGCCGCGTTGCTCTTGAGGTAGTCCGCCGTCGCAAACAACGCCTCATCCGATGCACTGACGTTGTCGACCGGCAGGACAGTGAACTTGCCGGGGGCTTCCGCTTCAAGGGCACGCCGGTTGGCCGCGTCTACGATCGAGGCTTTCAGGGTTCCCTGGATCAACGCGTTGCGCCGCACCTCCGAACCTGGCACATAGCTGATCTTGCCGAGCGTGATACCATTCGCCTTAGCCATCAGCAGCATGACGGCCTCGGTACCGGAGCCTCGCGCCTGAACCGCCACTTCCTGGCCATCGAGATCCTTCCAGCTCTTGTAGGATTCGCTATTGACCACCGGGAAAAATCGCAGTGTCGAGATTTGCGCGAAAAGACGGATCGGCACCCCGACCTTCTGGATCAGGGTGTAGGGCGCGCCTATGCCCACATCGGCCTGGCCGCCTACAATCGCCTGGGCGGCCAGATCCTCATCGTTAAGGATGATCAGCTCGACGCCAACCCCGCGCTCCTTGGCGCGCTCGATTGCCGCAAGGGTCTGAATGGACTCTATTCCGGGCAGATCACCAAATGCGATCCGCATATTGCCGGCGTGGGCCGGGCCCAGGGGCATTGCGCTTCCGATGGTTGCGGCGAGAGCAATGGCTAGTACGGTACGTCTGGACAGTTTGGTCATTGTTGCTTCCTCCCGTGTCTTTTGTAACCAATAGTCCAAATGGTTAAAGATATGCCCCGGATTGGTCAAGCAATAATTGACAATTCGGCTGAGCCAGACCACAAAATTGGCAGTTGACGAAATCCCGCAATCGAATTAACAACCATTATTAGGAATCAATATGCAGATTGGTTAAACCAATGGACAATGTAGGAGACGGCGGCCACGCCGCGTTGGTGCAGCTTCAGGCCTATCTGGGTCAAATGAACCTTTCGGGCGAAACCCGGTTGCCCGCCGAACGGGAACTGTGCGAAAGCCTCGGCGTGTCGCGTGGCGATCTGCGCAAGGCGCTGGCGGTGCTCGAGAAAGACGGCCGTATCTGGCGCCATGTCGGCAAGGGTACCTTCGTCGGTAGCGGACCGATTGAGGAGACGATCGGCATTTCTGAAATTGCCGGACGGACGAACCCCGCCGATGTGATGCGTGCGCGACTTATCATCGAGCCGGAGATTGCGCGCGAAGCGGCGCTGCACGCCACACTCGACGACATCGCTGCAATGCGACAGTCGCTCGCGCAAACGCGTGACGCAGCAACATGGCGGCAATATGAGAATATAGACAATCTGCTCCACCGACAGATCGCCCAGGCGAGCAGCAATAACGTGCTACTTGGCCTCTTCGACGTGCTGAACGCAGTTCGCCGCACTGTGGTGTGGGGCCGTCTGCGATCCGATGGTGCGCGTCCACCAGCCGACCATCACAGTTTTGCCGACCATGAACGGATTGTCGAAGCGATCGCTGAACGCGACCTTAGCGGTGCGGCGGCCGCCATGCGCCAACATTTGCAGCAGGTCGAACGGCGCTTGATCCCGGTCCGTGAGGCCGCTGAATAGTTCGGCTCAGTACCAAACATTCGTTGTGACGCGCCTTGAACGGGTGGTTCGATCGGCAGAGAGCAGTGATATTCGCTCTTATGCCCACTCCGCTCCCCACTCCTGCACCATATGATTGGGCCCGACCTGTTTGAATGGCCGGACAGGAACCTGATAATCCAACGCGCGGATCGGGCTCTTCAACTCGTCATTGACCAGCCGCTTTTTGCTGACGCGGAGGCCTGGATCCGGGATCGGTACCGCCGAGAGCAGCCGCTTGGTGTAAGGATGCTGCGGGTTGCCGAAGACGCTGGCGCGCGACCCAATCTCGACGATCTCGCCTAGATACATCACCGCCACTCGGTGGCTGATCCGTTCAACAACAGCCATGTCGTGCGAAATGAAGAGGAAAGCCAGTTTCAGTCTTTCCTGCAGGTCCAGCATCAGATTGATCACCTGTGCCTTGATCGAAACGTCAAGCGCGGAAACGGCCTCGTCGGCAACGATGAGTTCGGGGCCGAG
The DNA here is from genome assembly GCF_003010955.1 of Phyllobacterium brassicacearum. Taxonomy (GTDB): domain Bacteria; phylum Pseudomonadota; class Alphaproteobacteria; order Rhizobiales; family Rhizobiaceae; genus Phyllobacterium; species Phyllobacterium brassicacearum. The sequence continues at coordinate 42,567 of NZ_PGGO01000030.1, read as the reverse complement.
CGACAAGGCGCGGGCGATGCAGATACGCTGGCGCTGTCCTCCGGAAAACTCGTGTGGGTAGCGGTCATAGATCTCGGCGCTCAGGCCGACACTCTTCAAGAGTTCGCCCACTCTTTCCCGTGCTCGTTTCGGCGTTTCCGTCGCATGCGCAATCATCGGCTCAGCAATGCTCTCGCCGATGCGCATACGTGGATTGAGGCTGGCATAGGGATCCTGGAATATCATCTGCATGCGCTTGCGCGTGTCGCGAAACGAGGATTTTCCGGTGTTTAGAATGTCTTCACCAGCAAGCTGGATCGACCCGCTGGTCGGCTCGGTCAAACGGACGATGGAGCGACCTGTAGTCGACTTGCCGCAACCGGACTCGCCAACCAGCGCAAGCGTTTCGCCGCGATGAATGCTGAACGAGATATTCTCCACCGCGTGGACGCGGCCAGCCAAGCCGCGCAATACACCTTTGCGAATGTCAAAATACTTGGTGAGATTCTTCACCTCGAGGATCGGCCGCGCAATGCTGATTGTATCGAAGCCTGCGGGCGGCTCGGCTGCGATGCCCGTCTTCTGATCGACGACAGGAAAGCGCAGCGGACGTGCCTTCCCAGTCATGGAACCGAGCTTCGGCACGGCCGAAAGCAGCGAGCGCGTATAGACATGCTGCGGATTGTTGAAAATGTCCGCGGTGTCGCCGCTTTCGACAAGATCGCCACGCAACATGACAATGGTGCGGTCAGCAATTTCGGCGACCACGCCCATATCATGGGTGATGAACAGGACGGCCATACCCTCCTCTTCCTGCAGATCCCGGATTAGCTCGAGAATCTGGGCCTGGATCGTAACATCGAGCGCGGTAGTGGGCTCGTCAGCAATCAGGAGCTTCGGCTTGCAGGCAAGGGCCATGGCGATCATCACACGCTGGCGCATGCCACCGGAAAGCCGGTGCGGATAATCGTTGAAGCGCGCCTTCGCAGAAGGGATGCGTACTCTTTCAAGAAGCCGGATGACTTCCGCTTCGGCCTCGGCGCGGCTCATGTTGCGATGACAGATCAAAGCTTCGACGATCTGGAATCCGATGGTAAGGCTCGGATTAAGACTGGTCATCGGCTCCTGAAAGATCATGGCAATTTCATTGCCACGCACGCTGCGCATCTCCTTCTCGGGAAGATCAAGAAGCGATCGGCCCGCCAGTGCAATTCTGCCCTCGACCTTGCTGTTGCCACCCGGAAGCAGCCGCATAATCGACAGGGCCGTCATGCTCTTGCCAGAGCCGGATTCGCCGACAATGGCCACAGTTGTCTTGGGCGCGACATCGAACGAGATGTCGCGAACGACCGGCGTCCATATCCCATCATTGTGGAAGGACGTGCGCAGCCTGGTGACGGACAAAATAGGAGGGGTCATGGGCGATCCTTCATCGAAAGCTCAGAGCAGCACACTGGCAAGGAAGCGAAGGCAGATCAGAAGGAGGAAAATGCCGAAGGCCATCTCCAGCTTCGACTTGGACCACGAGTGCGCAAGCTTCACCCCGATCGGGGCAGTCAGAACCGTGGTCGGAATGAAGAGGGCCAGTCCGAGCAGCGAGACATACCCTATGGCGAGTGGAAACTGCAGTGCAGCAACGTCGGGAAATTGCACAGCGCGCGACCAGCCCGCATACATATAGCCAAGCGTCCCCGGAATTGAGATCAAAATACCGAGCCCCGATGAGGTCGCTACCGCCTGATGGATCGGGCGGCCGTAGAACGTCATAAACAGATTGGACAATTGTCCGCCGCCGATGCCCATCAGCGACGACAGGATGCCGATGACAATCCCGTAGATACGCATGATCCACCCTGCTGGAACATCATCGGCAATGCGCCATTTGTCGTTGCCAAACAGCAGGCGGATTGCGGAGGTGCCTGCGACGACGACAAAGACGATTTTGAAAAGATTGGCGGGAGCATAACGGGCGATCAAACTGCCCAGCACCACGCCCAAAACCACCGGAACAGCCCATTTACTGAGGATCGTCATGTCGACGGCCCCTTTGGCCTTATGTGCGTAAAAGGAACGCAGCGATGTTGGGATGATGATAGCTAGCGACGTGCCGATGCACAGCGGCATGCGCACCTCTTCCGGTACTCCCATGAAACGGAACAGTTCATAAAGCACCGGAACAGCGACCGCACCGCCACCGACGCCGAAAAGGCCGGCCAACAACCCAGTCACTGCGCCCGCGGCCAGCAGTCCTATGACCAGCCAGGACAGCTCAAAAAGAGGAATGCCAAACATACTTCAACTTTCAATGGAGGCCACGCAGCATGAAGCGTTGGGCCGCGGGGACTGTTCAGCGTCCGATTGCGTAGGCCTGCATGAGGCGTGGAGTGGCGGCCGCGCGCAAGATACCGTCCGGTTCCCGCTCGGCTGCAGTCAAACGTCCGACCGACCATTGGGGAACGACCTCGACATCGTGACCGCGTGCTTTCAGCGCCTCAATGGTTTTCTGACCAAAACTCTCCTCCACGACAAGGCGGCCCGGTATCGCCTCACGCGGATAGAAGGAGGACGGGAAATGCATGGTGTGGAACAGTGGCAGGTCGATTCCCTCCTGCAGGTTCAGACCGTGATGCACCCGCCGCAGAAACAATGCCAGCTGCCACTGGTCCTGCTGGTCGCCGCCCGGCGTACCGAACACCATGCGCGGTTTGCCTGCAAACAGCGCCAGCGAAGGTGTCAAAGTGGTGCGCGGTCGCTTGCTCGGCGCCATGCTAGACGGCAGTCCGGGCTCCAGCCAGAACATCTGCGCACGCGTGTTGAGCGCAAACCCAAGCTCGGTGATGACCGGCGACGATTGCAGCCATCCGCCCGAAGGCGTGGCAGAGATCATATTGCCCCACCGGTCGATGACATCGATATGAACGGTATCACCACGCCTTTCGGTGCGAAGGTGCGCCATCGTCGGCTCACCTGCGCCGGGCGCAACATCACTGCTTGCGCCGGCATAACGCACCTGTGACATTGCCGTTTTGAGCTGGCCGTCATAGCCCGGAACCGTGCCGGGCCTCAGCTCCGTCGACGCCCGGTTTCCGATCAGTCCACGCCGCTGTGCAGCATAGGCATCAGACAGCAGCACCTTTAACGGAACATCGACGAAATCCGGATCACCGTAATAGACTTCGCGGTCGGCAAAGGCGAGCTTCATGGCTTCCGTAACAGTGTGAATGAAATCAGCGCTGTCCGGCTTCATGGCGGCGATGTCCAGCTCTTTCAAGAGTGAGAGCGTCTGCAGGAATACCGGCCCCTGCCCCCATGGTCCGGTCTTGGCTACTGTCCAGCCGTGGTAATCATAGGTCAGCGGAGTTTCGTATGTGGCGCTCCAGCGAGCCATATCGTCGCCTGTCAAAAGCCCCTTGTGACGGCGCCCGCTGGTATCCATCGCCTCGGTCTCCCGGCAGAAGCGGTCAATCGCCTCGGCAATGAAGCCGCGATAGAAAACATCGCGCGCCTTTTCGATCGTGGCCTCCCGATTTCCTCCGGCTGCTTCCGCCTCGTCGACGATGCGCTGATAGGTATCTGCGAGGACAGGATTGCAGAACAGCTTCCTGGCTTCCGGCGCATTGCCGCCGGGCAGCCAGGTTGCTGCCGAGGTCGGCCACTCCTTGGCGAAGAATTCGGCATTGTCCTTAATCGTGTTGGCAACGCGCGGCAGAAGCGGATGGCCGTGGCGGGCATAATAAATTGCCGGTTCCATCACATCGCGGAGCTTCATCGAGCCGTGATCGCGCAGAAGAACCATCCAGGCGTCAAATGCACCAGGAACGACCGCGGCCAGAAGGCCCGAGCCGGGCACCAGTTCAAGGCCCATCGCTTTATACGCATCGATGGTTGCAGCTTGTGGCGTCACCCCTTGTCCGCACAACACCTCGGTCTTTCCGCTCAGGACTGAATGAAGGATGATGGGCACTTCACCGGCGGGACCGACCAGATGCGGCTCCACCACCTGCAGCACGAAACCGGCGGCAGCGGCAGCGTCGAAGGCATTACCGCCGCGCTCCAACATTGCCATGCCGGCAGCTGACGCAAGCCAGTGCGTCGAGGTCACAACGCCAAAGGTGCCCAAAATTTCCGGTCTGGTAGTAAACATGGTTGTCATTCCTACTATCTGTAAATGTTCAGTATTCGCGCGGATCGATTGCGTCGCGCAGGCCGTCACCCAGAAGGTTGAAGCCCAAAACGGCGAGGAAGATTGCGGCTCCCGGCCACAGCGACATCCAGGGAGCCTGCGAGATGAAGTTCTTGGCCGTGTTCAGCATCGAGCCCCAGGAGGGATTGGGCGGCTGTTGACCAAGGCCGAGGAAGGACAGACTTGCCTCTGCGATGATGGCGGCGGCAATCGTCAGCGTCGCCTGTACAATGACCGGAGGGATGGAGTTTGGCAGTATGTAGTGCAGGATGATGCGTGTGTGTCGCAGGCCAATAACGTGAGCCGCCTCGACATATTCCTCTGCCTTTACCGATAAAACCTGACCTCTTGTCAGGCGGGCAAAAATTGGTGCAGCAGAAAGACCAATGGCGATCATGGCATTGGTGAGGCTGGCGCCCAGAAATGCAGCGAGTGAAATGGCAAGGATAAGAAAGGGAATGGCCAGCATCGCGTCAATCAGGCGAGAAATGATACTATCGATCCAGCCGCCAAAATATCCGGCGAGCAGGCCGAATGGTACGCCGACAATGACGGCAATCACCACGGACACGCCACCAGCCATCAAGGATGCGCGCGCGCCATAGATCATGCGTGAGAAAATATCGCGGCCCAACTCATCCGTTCCCAACCAGAACCGGACCGACGGCGGCTTGCGCACAGTGGTGAAGCTCGTCTGAAACGGATCATAGGGTGCAATCAGCGGCGCAAAGATCGCGAGTGCCACGAACAGGCCGACAATGACAGCCCCTGCAACTGCCGCCCTGTTCCTGGTGAATTTGGATAATTGGCGACTGAAAGGGCTCTTCTGGACAGAGGCTACGGCACTCATGCTGCATCTCTCAAGCGCGGGTTGACGACGATGTAGAGGAGGTCGGCGACGAGGTTCATCAGGATGAAACCAACGGCAGTGCATAGCACCACACCTTGAACCACCGCATAATCGCGGGTGAAGACGGCGTCGACGATCAGTTTGCCAAAGCCTGGAATGGTGAAGATCTGTTCGGTCAGGACCGCACCTGCAAGCAGTTCGCCGAACAACAGCGTAGAAAGCGTGATGATCGGTACCAGCGCGTTCTTCAACGCATGGCGCAGGATCACGGTCTTTTCGTTAAGGCCTTTGGCCCGTGCGGTTCGCACATAATCAGATCGTAGCACGCCGAGCATGGCAGACCTGGTGTGGCGCATCAGAACGCCGGCAAGCCCTGTCCCCAGAACGAAAGCCGGCATCAGCATCGTGCGCAGGTTCTGGCTGATATCCTCGAGGGGTGAGGTGTAACCGGAAGCAGGAAGCAATTGCCATTGCACCGACACAAGCAGGATGAGCATAAGGCCCAGCCAGAAATTGGGGATCGAAAGGCCGGACAATGCAACGACGTTGATCGCATAGTCGGTGGCCGTGCCTTTGCGTATCGCAGAAATGATGCCGGCAGGCACGCCGATCACAAAGGCGATGACCATTGCAAATGCCGCCAGCTGGATGGTTACTGGCAGCTTCTGTACGATCAGCCCGAGCACGGGCTGCTCGGTCCGTAGCGAGATTCCAAGGTCGCCTCGCACAATCTGCCCGAGCCATGCGACGTACTGGACCGGAATCGGATCATTGAGATGATATTTCTCCTGCAAGTAGGCAATCGTTTCCGGATCGCGGTCCTCGCCCGCCATGGTGAGGATGGGATCACCGGGGAGAAGTTTCTGCATACCGAACACCAGCATGGAGACGAGCAGCAGCGTAGGCAGGACGACGATACATCGTCTAAAAACAATCTCGATCATGGGACAGCACTTTTAAGCTTGAAGCGGTAAAGCAATGAAGCGACCGCTGGATTGGTCGCCCCATGCCGACGAAGATCAACCCTCGGACGAAACACCTTTGAGGCGGATCATGCCATCGGGATAAGCGGTGAAGCCCTTCACCTTGGCGCGCGCCGCAAATGGCCAGGGCTGATAGTAAAGATAGACGATCGGTAACTCATCCTGGATGATTTCCTCGGCTTGATCGTAGAGCGCCTTGCGCTTGACCGTATCGGTCAGGCTTCGCGCCTCCTCAAGCAGCGCGTCCACTTTCTCGCTACAAAAGTGAGCATCGTTGAGATTGCCCTTGCAGCTGACAAAGCTGTGAATGTTGCCATCCGGATCGGCACGACCCGACCATCCGCTCTGGCCAGCTTCGAAGTTACCTTCCTTCAGCGCCGACTGCAGTGCGGCAAACTCCGTCGGACGCAGCGAGATGTCGAATCCGGCTTCTGCCGACATTGCCTGGATCAGCTCATACACCTGCTGTGAGGCGGTGTTGTTTCCGAAGGCGATTTCCAGCTTGACGCGCTCATGGCCGGCTTCGGCCAAAAGTGCCTTGGCTTTCGCGACGTCGCGCTGGCGGCTTTCGAACTTCTTGTCATAGGCAAAGCTGGTCGGTGGGAACGGCTGATAAGCGGGCTGGAAGATACCTTGTCCGACAACTTCGTTGATGACGTTGCGGTCGATCGAAAGTTCAAAGGCCTGACGGATGCGTTTGTCGTATCCGATCGGGAACGTGTCCTTGTCACCCTTCTTCAGGTTGAAGGTCAAGGCCTGGTAACCGGTTCCTGTAACCGGATAGAATGCGAGATTGGCGTCTCCCTTCACCGCTTCAATATCCGAGGGTGCGATGCGTTCAATAATATCAAGATCGCCCGAGCGCAGATTTGCCAAACGCACCGTCGAGTCCGAGATCGGAATGAAAGTGAGCTTGTCGTAGTTGAAGTTGTTCGCATCCCAATAGTCGGCAAACTTCTCCAGCACGATACGGTCGTTCTGGATACGCTCCACGAACTTGTAGGGACCGGAGCAAACAGGATTCTGGCCAAAGTCTGCGCTCTCGAAAGCCCTGGGCGACAGGATCATGCCGGCGCGGTCGGCAAGCTGCGATAGGAGTGACGCGTCAGGCTTCACGAGGTGGATGGCCAGCGTCGTGGCATCTGTCACTTCTACCGAGTCGATCGAAGCAACCTCGCTCTTGCGCAGCGATTCCGGCAGGGACTTGGCCCGCTCGAGATTGGCCTTCACGGCGGCTGCGTCGATTGTGGTACCATCATGAAACTTGCCGTTGTCGCGCAGAGTGACGGTCAGTGTCTTGCCATCTTCCGACCACGACCATTCCTTGGCCAACTGCGGCTGGATTTCCAGCTTCTCATTGATGTCGAACAGCTTGTCACACAGAGAAGTGAACACAATGCGTCCGACGAAGGTCCTGGCGCGATGCGGATCGAGGATATCGGCATCGTCCTGCAGACCGATACGCAGATCAGCGGCTAAAGTCGGGGAAGCCAAAACCAAAACGGTTACGGCCGACAGGAGTTTCGTTACGCAATTCATTTCATTCCCTCTGTGGTTAAGCTCTGCTGTTCTTGAATTTGCGTCTTTGCGGACGTCGCTTCGCCGACGGCCGGAATATCCGCCGCCTGCATTGCTTCGATTAGCGCTGCCCGCAACGAAATCAGGTGTTCGCGCATTGCTGCTTCCGCCTCAGCCGGGTGGAACCGGCGGATTGCTTCGATCACGGCATCATGCTGCTGGATCGACAGTGCGGTGCGCCCTACCGAGCGCGTGCGTTCGCGAAAATGGCGCCACGATTCGTTCTGCCGAATCTGCTCGATCATGCCTATGAACAGGATGAAAAGCTGGTTGCCTGCAGCTTCGGCAATCTTGCGGTGAAAGGCGCCGTCCCATAATTCCCAGGAATCCGTGTCGGTGGATTCCTTTGCCTTGACCGCCAGTCGTTCGAGTTGTTGGATCAACACTGGCGATGCCTTTGTGGCTGCAAGACGCGCCAACACCGGTTCGATCTCGATACGCACTTCAATGACTTCGAGCGGATTGGTGAATTCGGCAAGATTGTTGACGCGCAACGTACTCGAGACCTGTTGGGGGCCGCCAAAGGTTCCCTTGCCCTGCCGGCGCCAGATGAGGCCTTCGTTCTCCAGAACTTCCAGCGCGCGGCGCAGAGCTCGCCTGCCAACGCCGATTTCTTCCGCCAGTTCCCGTTCGGGCGGCAAGCGCAATTCGCCACCAGATGGAACCGCTGCCAACAGGATGCGCAGCCGCTCAAGGGCGTATCCTGAATTTGCAACAGTGTTGGAGCGAGGCGACACGGAAACCCTCGAATGGTGATCAATTTGATGAAAGGTTCTCATAGGGTGCGGACAGCTCCGAAAACTGCGGAGATTTTCCATCGAATGCGAACCGGAATTCCAGTCTTTCTTCCTCAAGTAAGCGTTTCTTGAGGAACTAGACCCTATTCAACCAATATTTGTGGTGCAACCAATTTCTCCATTGGTTCACATTTTTTCTCGGCGCGGGTACGAGGTGTCCAACCGTTGCAGAGCTGGCTGTAGCGAAAATGCCAATGCGGCCGTCGGATGCGTTGGACTTGCCATCACGAGTGACAATGGGAACCGGCAAGTACTATCTGCACTGCCACAAGACATATGGTAACCGGGCCCATAGATGCCAGACCAGGATATGATGGACAAACAACAAGGGAACAGAAGGCACGGGCTGCAACGGAACTTGTCTTCCGTTGCACAAATGCCAGTCTATATGCGCAACGAATGGCTCACTTGACGGGCCCGCAACACACAATCGTTGCCTTGAAAGTCCTTAACGAGGGTGCAGCCTCATTGGCTCATAAGCAGAGCGGGAGATATGAGGCTTGGAAACGAGGTACCGCAGCAGCACAACACGGTTACGACCTATACACCTGCGAACACGAGTGAAATTTTCAATTCCAGCTCAAGACTACTTTGCCAGAACTGCCAGAGCGCATTGCGTCGAAGCCTGCCTGGAAATCGTCGATCGAAAGCCGGTGGGTGATAATCTGAGAAAGATCAAGCCCGCCCTGCACGAAAGCAATCATCTTGTACCAGGTCTCGAACATTTCGCGGCCATAAATGCCTTTGAGGTTGAGCATCTTGAAGATGACCTTGTTCCAGTCAATTTCGAAACCTGTCGGTGCAATGCCGAGAATGGCAATCTTGCCGCCATTGTTCATCTTGTCGATCATGTCTCGGAAGGCCGGAGCCGCTCCCGACATTTCAAGACCGACGTCAAAACCTTCGGTCATGCCGATTTCGCGCATCACATCGGTGAGATTTTGCGAAGATGCATCGACGACATAGTCGATCCCGAGCTTGCGGGCGAGCGCCAGGCGAGCGGGGTTGATATCGGTAATTACGACCTTGCGGGCGCCGGAACGCTTTGCGACCAGCGCGCCCATGATGCCGATAGGGCCGGCACCTGTTACAAGCACATCTTCTCCAACGAGGTCAAAACTCAGAGCTGTATGCACGGCATTGCCGAAGGGATCGAAAATCGCTGCGATTTCATCGGCAACGTCGTCGGGGATTGGTACGACATTGGCTTCGGGAATGCAGACATATTCTCCGAATGAGCCTGGCCGGTGCACGCCCACGCCGAGTGTGTTGCGGCAAAGGTGTCCCCTGCCCGCGCGGCAGTTGCGGCAAGTGCCGCAAACGATGTGGCCTTCGCCCGAAACGCGCTGACCGACCTTGTATTTGGTCACGGCCGAACCGATTTCAGCGATCTCGCCGCTGAACTCGTGGCCGACGACCATCGGCACCGGGATCGTTGCCTGTGCCCACTTGTCCCAATTGTAGATATGCACGTCCGTACCGCAGATCGCGGATTTCTTGACCCGGATCAGCACATCGTTGGGACCTGGCTCAGGAACTGGGACCCGTTCCATCCAGATGCCCGGTTCCGCCTTGGCCTTGACCAGCGCTTTCATCATGTTCGACATGGTTCTATCCTATTTGATGATGCCGAGATCACGCCCGACTTCGGCAAATACGTCGATTGCTCTGGCGACGTCTGCACTGGTGTGGGCGGCAGACATTTGCGTGCGAATACGCGCCTGTCCTTTCGGGACGACAGGAAAGGCGAAGCCAATGACATAGACGCCCTTTTCGAGCATGCGCGATGCCATTTCCTGTGCGAGTGTCGCCTCACCCAGCATGACCGGAATGATCGGGTGATCGGCTCCGGCAAGCGTAAAGCCGAGCTTGGTCATGTCACGACGGAAATGCGCGGCATTTGCAATAAGCCTTGCGCGTAGCTCGGCCCCGCTGTCGATGAGATCAAAGACTTTCAATGATGCTGCCGCAATGACAGGCGCCAGCGTATTGGAAAAGAGGTAAGGACGGGATCGCTGGCGTAACCAGTCGACCACCTCCTTCTTTCCGGACGTATAGCCGCCTGATGCGCCCCCCAGCGCCTTGCCGAGTGTGCCGGTGATGATGTCGACGCGGCCTTCGACGCCGCAATGTTCGGCTGAACCGCGACCATTCTTACCGACGAAGCCGACCGCGTGGCTATCGTCCACCATGACAAGAGCGTTGTATTTTTCTGCGAGATCGCAGACACCCTCAAGGTTGGCAATAATACCATCCATCGAGAAGACGCCGTCAGTAGCGATCATCTTGAAGCGGCTGCCCTCGGCCTTCTTCAGTTCTTCCTCAAGTGCCGCCATGTCATTATTGGCGTAGCGGAATCGCTTGGCCTTGGAGAGGCGAACGCCGTCGATGATCGAGGCGTGGTTGAGCGCGTCGGAGATAATTGCGTCTTCTTCGCCGAGAAGGGTCTCGAATAGCCCACCGTTCGCGTCGAAGCAGCTTGAGTAAAGGATCGTATCCTCAAGACCGAGGAAACTTGAAATGCGTGCCTCGAGCTCTTTGTGCTCTTCCTGAGTGCCGCATATGAAACGCACCGAGGCCATGCCGTAACCATAGCGGTCAAGCGCCGCCTTGCCTGCTGCTGCCAGTTCGGCATTGTCGGCCAGGCCGAGATAGTTGTTGGCGCAGAAATTAAGTACTTTCGCACCCGTTGAAATCTCGATCTGGCCGGATTGCTTGGAGGTGATGACGCGTTCGGACTTATAGAGGCCCGTTTCCTTCAGGCCTGTCAGTTCACGTGACAAATGCTCGATGAAGTGCTTGGTCATAATACCACTCTACCCATGCGTTTCCGATGGCGCAGCAATGCCACGGTGCCAGCACGAATGATAGCGGAATTTTCGGCACAGTTCATCTGTCGTGCGACCTTGCGGGCCAGATCTTGCGGTTCGCCTAGTTGACCTGGACCAGATGTCCTTCGGAGATTTCTGAATATTGACGGGCGGGGACCACATAGTCAGGCGGCCTTACCGGGCTCTTGATCTCGTCATTGGATACCGGTCGTTTGAGGCCGCGACGCGCCGGATCGGGAACGGGCACAGCAGAAATCAGTTTTTTGGTATAGGGATGCTGCGGGTTTTCGAAGATTGCGGCGCGAGGGCCAATTTCGACGATCTCGCCGAGATACATGACGGCGATGCGATGGGAGACGCGTTCGACGACGGCAATGTCATGCGAGATGAACAGATACGCAAGATCGAGACTCGCCTGCAGATCGAGCAGGAGGTTGATAACCTGCGCCTTGATCGACACGTCGAGCGCCGAGACAGATTCGTCGGCGACGATGATTTTTGGATCGAGCGCCAGGGCTCGGGCAATACACACGCGCTGGCGCTGACCGCCGGAGAACTCGTGGGGATAGCGCCCTGCCATGTCCGCCTTTAGTCCGACACGCTCCAGCAGGTCGGCCACGCGATCGCGCGCCTGTATACGGGTTCCGAGCTTGTGCTCGAGATAGGGCTCGGCAATCGCTGCGCCGACGGTCATGCGCGGGTTGAGGCTGGCGAACGGGTCCTGGAAGATCATCTGCATGTTGCGGCGCATGTCACGCAGCTGCTTCGGATCCATCGTCAGCACGTCCCGTCCATTGAGCAGGACCTCGCCCCCCTGAGCCTGCACGAGGCGCATGATCGAGCGGCCGGTTGTCGACTTGCCGCAACCGGATTCTCCGACCAGTGAGAGAGTTTCACCAGGCTGCAGGGTAAAGGAGAGGTTCTCGACAGCATGGACGCGGCCCTCAAGCTGCCCAAACATGCCGGAATGAATGTTGAAGCGCGTGGTGAGGTTGCGTACCTCCAGCAGCGGTTGGGCTTCCATCTGTACGGTGTCGGCAGCCTCGACCGGTGTATCGGACGTACCGGTGGTGCGGTCAACGACCGGGAAACGCAAGGGACGCTTGTGTCCCTTCATCGAGCCCAGGATAGGCACTGCCGACAGCAGCGATCGCGTATAGGGATGTTGTGGGCGTGCGAAGATATCAGCCGTATCGCCGGTCTCGACTGCCTCGCCATTGTACATTACGACCGTTCTGTCGGCGATTTCGGCGACGACGCCCATATCGTGGGTGATGAAGAGGACGGAGGTTCCTTCTTCGTCCTGCAACAGCTTGATGAGATCGAGGATCTGGCCCTGGATGGTAACGTCAAGGGCAGTTGTCGGCTCGTCGGCGATCAATAGTTTCGGCTTGCTGGCAAGAGCCATTGCGATCATGACGCGCTGACGCATGCCTCCGGAGAAGCGGTGCGGATACTCGTCAAAGCGTGAGCTTGCGGCCGGTATACGCACCTTTTCCAGAAGACGGATGGTTTCCGCCTTCGCCTTTGCTCTCGAAATATTGTGGTGACAGAGCAGCGCCTCGCTGATCTGTTGGCCAACCGTGAACAGCGGATTGAGGCTGGTCATCGGTTCCTGGAAGATCATGGCGACGTCATTGCCGCGGACCGCACGCATCTGGTTTTCCGGCAATTGAAGAATGTTCTTGCCGCCCAGCAGGATCTTGCCTTCGATGCGGCTCTTGTCCTTCTGCAATAACCGCATGATCGAAAGCGACGTGACGCTTTTTCCGGAGCCGGATTCGCCGACGATCGCCACCGTTTCGCTGGGGGCAACGTCAAAAGAGACGTTGCGTACGACGGGCCGCCACTGACCGTCGGCCATGAAGGACGTTGTCAGGTTCGAGACCGATAGGACCGGGGCGGTGGGCTTTTCCATGGGCTGTCCTTTCGCGTCGATCAATCCGGCCAGCGCATCAGGCCTGCAATGCGGCGTGCGTAGCGTTCTTCAAAGGGTGTCGCGATGACCTCGTTCGATGTCCCTGCTTTGGCGAGTTCCTCTTCCAGACGGCTCGCCACGATTTCATCTTCTCCCGGATGCAGGTTGCAGGGATCCATGTAGAAGTAGCCGTGCTCTGCTTCATGGTCGCGGACAATGACTGGTTGTGCACCGCGGGCCAAAGCATCGGCCAGGTCCCAGGCGGTGATATGCGCCTCCTGTGGATCAACCGTGACACGCAGCCGATCGAGGGGGTTATGCGTGGGGTCCGGCTCGATCTCGGCTGTGACGCCCGGCTTGCCAGCAAGCGTCTGCTTCCAGAGATTGAGGTAGCCGGTCTCCTTCTCCCGAATTCCGGCGTGATCGCGCCGTTCCCACGCTTCCAGCGCAGCGATTGTGCCAAGGATGCTTTCTTTGCCAAGCTTCATACCGCGGCCGATACCCATGTTCTGCAAGAAGGCATCGCGTACCAGTTCCTTGCGTCCCGCAACGATGCCACCTGTCGGGCCCCCGAGGAATTTATGCGATGAATAGAGAGCGATGTCGGCGCCCTCCTTGAGGAAGATCTTCAGATCATATTCTGACGCGGCGTCGACAATGACCGGGACGCCGTGTGCATGGCAGATTTCGGCGAATTTCTTCAAAGCGATCAGCCCGTACTGCACTGTATGGTGCGAGACAACGAAGACCGCCGCAGCCGTGCGCTCGTTAATGGCGCCCTCGAGGTGATATGGATAGCAGGACGTTGCCTGCCCGATCTGCACAGCCTTGGCACCCGCAAGGCGGATCGCCTGATCCACCGGTGCGCCATAGCTGACCACATGACCCGTCTGGATGATCACCTCGTCCTTCAAGCCTGTCGTCTCCGGCAGGCGTTCAATAGCTGCAAGGTTGTTCCCTGTCATGGCTGCTGCGACTGCGAGGCTGATGCCGGCTGAACACGAGGCGGTGACAAAGCCAGCCTCTCCACCGGTCAAACGCGCGATCACCGGGCTCGCCAATTTGTGCAGATCGTTGATTTCCACAAATTGCGGGAGTATGGCAGTCATGGCAGCGACAGCTTCCGGCACGACAATGGATGCGCCAAGCGATGTCATCGTCCCGGAAACATTGATCACAGGTCTCAATCCGAGGGACTGTCGAAAATCGGGCGGTGTACGGGAGTCGGTCATGTTATTCTCCTTGAACTGTCAGTGACATATTCCATTTGCTTGGCATATATGCCGCTATAATGTAATAAAGACTTGGAAAACCATTGGATCTCGCCAGGAGCCTGAAATTGGACGCAAAGACATCAGACATGGAAGCCACCGGTGGGTTTGAAAAGTCCGAAAAGGGTAACAAGCGCTCGCGCGTCAGCGGAATAGACCGCGCCCTGCAGGTCCTTGATTATCTGTATGAGACCGGTAGCCCGGCTGGGGTTTATGCCATCGCCAAAGCGATCGGCGCCCCGCTTTCGACGGTTTATGTGATCATTGACGATCTGGTCGAGAAGAACCTGCTCTCGCGCAACAGCGATAGTTCCGTATGGCTGGGTGCGCGGCTTTATCATTACGGACTGGCTTACGCGCGATCGCTGGATTTCCTGAATGTTGCCAATCACGAGATGCACAATCTTAGCCGCGTGTCGGGTGAGACCGTACAGGTTTGCGGTCGCGATGGCGATCACATGATGGTGCTCGCCATGGCCGATGGTCCCGGTCACTTCCAGGTAACGTCGCGGGTCGGCACTCGTGTGCCGCTTAACTGGACTGCATCCGGTCGCCTGCTCGTTGGCCATCTGTCTGAAAAGGAACGGTTGGACCTGTTTGAACATTGCGCCAAGTCCTCGCCTACTGGGCGCGCCGTGATCGATCCGGCCGTGTTGTCCGAGTCGGCAAGCCAGGCGCTGCAGGCGCGCATTTCCATTCAGGCCGGAGAATCCGACTATGCTGTCGCGTGCGTTGCCTCGCCTATCTGTGATGACAAGGGCGCGTGCATCGCCACGATTTCCATCGTCCTTCCTGAACAGAAGATTGCCGACCATCCCGAGCGTTACACGGCCGAGGTCAAGGCCTCGGCGGAGCGGATCGAGACGGTGATGGGCTGGCGCAGTCATTCCTGAATTCAATCCTTCAAGGCGATTATCGCCTCGATCTCCACAGTGATATTGCCGGGTAGCGAGCCGAAACCAACTGCCGAACGCGCGTGGTTGCCCGCTTCGCCGAACACGTCGATCAACAGGTCGGAACAACCATTGATGACGGAAGGATGATCGCCGAAGTCGGGCACGGCATTGACCATTCCGAGCAGCTTCACCACCCGCTTGACCCGGCGCAAATCACCGAGTGCGGATTGCATCACTGCCAGCAGATTGATGCCGGTGAGGCGCGCATGTTCGTAAGCTTCTTCGACGCTCACATTGCCACCGACCTTGCCGGTGTGCAGGTAGCCATTGTCTTCGCGA
Source organism: Phyllobacterium brassicacearum (assembly GCF_003010955.1). GTDB lineage: Bacteria > Pseudomonadota > Alphaproteobacteria > Rhizobiales > Rhizobiaceae > Phyllobacterium > Phyllobacterium brassicacearum. Next base: position 26,942 of record NZ_PGGO01000030.1, on the reverse strand, counting down.
GGCCCCTGCCCCGACAAGTAAAGCATATTGCCTTCCTGAATGTGGGTGACAAAGTTCGCAATGGGGCTCGGCGCGGCCGGGAGGCTTACGCCGAGCGTCTTCAGACGGTCATAGGGAGAAATGTCAGCATCAACTGCCGAACTTGATGAGTGGCTCAAGGCTTGTTCCTTAACGGTATGAATAGGAGGCGATGGCGCCGGATGTTTCAGGGTTGACCGGCTGATAGCGGCTGGCGGTATTGGGCTCATTGCCCATCACCGCCCAACGTGGTTCGAAGAGCTTGTCGAGCTTTGCTTCGTAACCCATCGAATCGATGACCTTGAGATCGGAGTCGGCGAGCTCGAAGATGGTGAAATCCGCACGGGTACCGACTGAAAGGAGATTTTCTGTAGGGAGATTGATTGCAGACGCCGGTGAAAGTGTTACGGCCTCGACCACCTTGTCGAACGGCATGCCTACGCTCAAGAGTTTCGACATCGTTGTGGCGAGATCCCATACCGCGAAGTTGAGGCTGCGCAGGTGTATATCGGTCGAGATCGAGAACGGCAGAAGGCCGCGCCGGATCGCAACTTCCGCAACACGGAAGGAAAACGATGCCCCACCATGGCCGATGTCGAGGCGGATTCCCTCCCCCGCGCAACGCGCCGCCAGTTCGAAAAGGTCGTCGTCCTCAATAATGCTGCTGCCGACCTTGCCATTGAAGCAATGGGTGATGATGTCTCCGGGACCGAGGATTTCGAGGACCTCGTCATAGAGTGCGGGTGGCTCGCCCACATGAACCATCATCGGAATCTTCAGGATCTTGGCGATTTTCTTGCCGACCTTGACTGGCGTTACGCCCCACGATCCGGTGATCACATGGCTGGCCCGCACTTTGAGTCCGACAATATGGTCGCGGTTCTCGTTCACGCAGGCGACGGTACGGTCGATGTCGATGGACCGAATGTCACTCAGCTCGCTCACACGGTTGCAGGCAACCAGTCCGATCGAGCCGAGGTTCAGGAATGCCTTGATGCGCTCGCGTGCCGGGTCGATGATATATTCTCGGAACCCGTGAAAATTGGCTTCACCGGCCGAGCCCGCGTCAACAATGGTCGTTACACCCCGTTCGGCGCCGCACATTTGCGGCCGGACGGAAATGTCAGTGCCGCCGTGCCAGATATGAGTGTGGAGATCCACCCATCCGGGCGAGATCCAGGCGCCCTTTGCGTCTATGCGGCGTATGTCCGCCTGGACATTCAGCGATGGACCAAATTCGGCAATCTTTCCGTTTGCGTCGATCAGGACGTCAATACTCGTAGACGGCGTGTTCGGTCCGAAGGCAACCGGTTTGACGTTGGCCAGCAACAGGCGGCCATCGGCTGCGGAAGAGGCAGGCATGATCAGAGATCCTTTCTGAGGCGAGGGTCGAGAAGGTCGCGGAAGCCGTCGCCAACCATCTGCAGTGAAAGAACGGCGAGCACGATAGCGATGCCGGGAAAGAGGGTCATCCAGTCCGCTTTGCCTATGTATTGGCGGCCGGAGGCAATCATGGTCCCCCATGTCGGCACTTCAGGGCTGACGCCGAGACCGAGGAACGAGAGGCCCGCCTCTGCGAGCATGGCGTTGGCAAACAGGAATGTTCCCTGGACGAGGATGGGTGACAGCAGATTGCGCAGGATATGCCGCGTCATGATATGCCGCGTTGAAATGCCCAGTGATGTTGCGGCCTCCACGTAGGGTAGTTCGCGTATCACCAGTGTGGACGCGCGAACGATACGCGCCAGACGCGGAGCGTACACGATGCTCAAGGCAACGATGACAGTCGTCAGTGATGGCCCGAGCGCAGCGACCAGCGCGATCGCCAGCAATATGTCCGGAAATGCCATCATCGCATCGATTAGCCGGGTGATCGGAGCATCGAGCTTCTGAAAGAAACCGGCCAGGATACCAAGGGTAACACCGATTATCGAGGCCAGCACGACAACGGCGAAACCCACCATCAGCGATAACCGTGCCGAGTAGATCGTGCGTGAGAACACGTCACGACCGAATTCGTCCGTTCCGAACAGCCATCGCAATTCCGGCGGCTTGAGACGGTTCACGATCGACAGTTTGTTTGGCGCATAGGGTGTGATCAGCGGTGCGAATGTCGCAAGCGTCACAAAAATCGCAAGGACGACGAGCCCAAACAGGACAGTCTTGCGCCTGATGAGTACCCGGAAAAATTTCGAGCGTTCGCTGAGCGGTGCGTTGGTTGTGATATCCGTCATTAGTAGCGCACCCTGGGGTCAACGACGAGGTAAAGCATGTCGATGGCAAAGTTGATGAGGACATAAAGCGCTGCAATGATAAGCAGCGCGCCCTGGATGACTGGATAGTCCCGGCGAAGCACCGCCGATACGACGAGGCTGCCGACGCCAGGAAGACCAAAGACGGTCTCGGTGACGACCGCGCCAGATATCAGTACGGCGGCAGTCAAACCGATGACTGTAAGGATCGGGATCAGCGCGTTCTTGAAAGCATGCTTCAGAACCACGCGTCGTTCGTCGACCCCTTTCGCCCGCGCTGTGCGGATATAGTCGTCGCCGAGCACATCAAGCATGGAAGCTCGTGTGAAACGCATGATGAGTGCGGAGGAAACAATGCCGAGCGCAAAGGCGGGGAGAACCAGATGGCCAAGGCGCTCCAATAGCGACGTACCGGGGCCGCCATAGCCCGAGACGGGAAACAGTCCGTAGCGCACGGCAAATATCTGTATGAGAATAAGCCCGAGCCAGAAACTCGGAATGCTTGCAGCCAGCATTGCCAGCGCAGTTGCGGCCTGATCGAAAAGCGATCCGCGTCTGTAGGCGGCGTAGACCCCAATCGGGATGGCGATGACACTGGCGATCAGCAGCGAGAATATTGTTAGAAAGAATGTGGGCTCGGCACGTTGCCCCAAGGCCTGCAGCACAGGCTGGTTGAGGAAGATCGATTGGCCGAGGTCGCCCTTAAGCAAGTTGCCGATGAAGTAGATGTACTGCAGTGGGATCGATTGGTCGAGACCGAGTTGTTGGCGCAAAGCTGCGATATCGGCGGCAGTCGCTTCGGGACCCAGCATGACGGCCGCGGGATCGCCCGGCGTGACGCGGACGATGATGAAGACAATCGTCACCACCAGAAACATCACGATGATCATGCCGATAAAGCGTTGAAGTATGTAACGGAGCATCTGGGCGAAACGATCCTGTTTGCTGGGCGGATTAGTTCAGGACTGCGCGGACGAAGCACTCCGTCCGCGCGAGTTACTGCATCACTTCTTGAGCGATACGTTCCAGAAATATGGCCAGGGCGCCGGGGTGAAGCCTTCGAGCTTTGGCGATTTGGCCGAGAGCGCATTGAAATCGCCGATCTTGATGATCGGAACTTCAGCATAGATCACTTTCTGCACTTCGGCCCAGAGAGCGACGCGTTTCGCGGGATCGACTTCCGAGTTGAACGCATCCACAGCGACCTTGCGCGCAGGCGTGTCCCAGTTGCCAGGTGCACTGGTCGACATGGCGCCGATCAGCGCCGGCTCCGGCAGGAACGGGCTATGGCTGATATAAATGTCCCACAGCTTCGGGTCGGCACGTCGCTGTGTCAGTGTTGCCCAGTCGACGACCTGCATATCGACGGTAAAGCCGGCGGCTTTCAGATATTCGGCTGCGACCTGCGCCATCTTGTAGTGGAATTCGTATTGGCGGCTGGTGAGAATGCGAAGCGGTTCGCCATTGTAGCCGGCCTTCTTCAACAGCTCGGCTGCCTTTTCAGGATCGGCGACATTGTAGGCCCCTTCAGTGCCCGCGTCGGTCTTCCAGCTATAACCGTCCGGGTACATGGATGGATTGAGCGCATAGAAATCAGTGCTGCCGAATGCGGCGGCCAGCATGTCTTCTTCGCTTAATGCGTCACGAATGGCGAGACGCAGATCCTGACTTTTGGTTATACCCTGACTGGTGTTCATGACGAACACCGGCCAGCCGAAAGGCTTGAGCAATACCGCTTCAGTGGTCGTCTGACCCTTCAGGCGGTCATAGGCCTCGACCGGAAGGCTGTCGACATAATCAAACTGGCCTGAAAGAGCGCCCTCGACGCGGGTATTGGGGTCTGGAACAGGTACAAAGCGGATTTCGTCCAGATATTGGTGGCGTGCGCCGCCATAGCCATTCTCGTCACCCTCAGGTGATTTGTAGCCGTCAAAACGCGCCAGCTGGATATATTGATCTGCCTTGCGCTCTTTCAGCATGTATGGCCCGGTACCGATTGGATCGGTCATCGGGTTCTGCTGCTTTTCGCTTGGGAGGATGATCGCCGCCGCATTATTGAATGCCAGCAAGGACGACAGTGGCGCGTAGGGAGCATTCAGCGTGATCTTCACGGTCGATGGATCAACGGCGTCAATCGAGGTGATCAGCGAAGCAGTTTGCTTGCCGCGCGAGGCGATTTGTGTCCATCGCTTCAACGAGGCGACCACATCGTCTGAATCCATGTCGGTACCGTCATGAAATTTGACGCCCGAACGCAGCTTGATGGTGTAGATTTTGCCATCGGCAGAGACTTCCGGCAGGCTGGCAGCGAGAAGTGGCGTAACGTTCCAGCTTTTGTCGAATGTGTAGAGCGTCTCGAAGATGTGCTGGGAGACGATACCAACGAGATCTGCCGTCGATGCCATTGCGTCGAGCGTTGGAGGCTCGCCAATGGTTGCGACATTGATGATGCCACCCTTGGATTGGGCGAAGGCGGCGGGGCTAAGGGCAACGAGTGCCGAACCAAGAAGGAGTGCAAGCTTCAGTGACTTCATGACGGTTCCCTTTTTGTTATTCCATTATTATGTAATATAATGCTTTATAGTAGAATAAGAACAAATGTGGGCGGGGCTGTCAATCCAAAAAGAAAAAGGCAGCGCGGTGAAGCGCTGCCTTTGGACTAACCGAGAGTGAAGCCGCCTAAACGATACCGCCGCCACCGGCGACGCTTGCTGGCCGTTGCTTGCCGACCAGTTCCCGGTAGCTACTCTTGCGGTACGTGGCAATCGGGTCGATGGCACCCGATGAACGTCGGCGAGCCTCGGCCAGAATGGGTTCCACGTCGGTACGGTAGGCCCGTTTAAGCATATCCGACGCCATCAGCGCGTCATTGTCGTCCTGGTAGGCGGCAAGTGCCTTGCGATCGACGAGCAACGCTTGTGCATAAGCACGGCGAATTTCATTGGCACTGGAGATCAGGCTTTCGATCGGATCCGTGACATTGTGCGACTGGTCGATCATGTGCGCGGGATGAAAATTCTCAATCCCCCGATCTTCGGCATCGACGAGTTCGTTGAAGACAAGGAAGAGCCGGTAAGGATCGATTGATCCGGCATCGAGGTCGTCATCACCATATTTTGAATCGTTGAAATGAAAGCCGCCCAGTTTGTTGAACTGGATGAGCCGCGAGACGATCATCTCGATATTGGTATTCGGTGCATGATGACCGAGATCGACAAGGCAGAGAGCCTTTGGGCCGAGCGTCTGCGCGATCAGGTAGTTCGTGCCCCAATCCTGCACGACCGTCGAATAGAAGGCTGGTTCGTACATCTTGTGCTCGGAGAAGATGCGCCAGTCATCGGGCAGCGCCTTGTAGATCTCCGCCATCGATGTGAGATATCGTTCGAACGTCCGGGCGAAATTGCTTTGACCCGGAAAATTCGAACCGTCGCCGACCCAAACCGTCAAAGCTTTCGAGCCGATCGCCCGACCGATCTCGATGCATTCGATATTGTGCTCGATTGCCTGGGTGCGCGTCGTCGCATCGACATGGCTAAGCGAGCCGTACTTATAGGAATGAGCCTGATTGGGTGCGTCGGAGAAAGTGTTGGAATTCATCGCGTCGAAACCAAGACCCAGCGCATCGGCATAGGATTTCAGATGTTTCGGATCTGCCTTGTCCCATGGGATGTGCAGTGAAACCGTTGGCGTGGTTCTTGTCAGCTGATGAATGACAGCGCAATCGTCGAGCTTGTCGAAGATACCTCGAGGTTCGCCTTTGCCGGGGAAGCGGGCAAAACGTGTGCCCCCGGTCCCGACACCCCATGAGGGCACTGCAACCGAGAATGCAACGACCTTTTTTGTGATTTCATCAATGTCGATGCTACGCCGTGCAAGGTGTGCGCCAAGGGCTTCGTAATCGCTCTTGTGGGCGGTAAGCAGGCGGCCGTTTTCGGATGCAATCAATTCGCCGGAAATATGTTGTTCACTCATGATGTCCTCCCCGAGACAATGCTATCGCGTGAAGCTTTGCGCATTACCTGCGTCGACATTGATGATATTCCCGGTCGACTTGGCAGACGCGTCCGAGGCGAGGAAATAAATCGCTTCGGCGATGTCTTCCGGAAGAACGTTGAGCTTCAACAATGACCGCTTGCGATAGTGTTCTTCGAGCTCGTCGACCTGCAGGTTGGAAGAGGCGGCACGTTGCTCGCGCCATTCGCCGTTCCAAATCTTGGAGCCACGCAGCACTGCGTCCGGATTGACCGTGTTGACGCGAATGCCGGCTTCCGCGCCTTCGAGCGCAAGACAGCGAGCAAGATGGATTTCCGCGGCTTTCGCTGCACAATAGGCGCTGGCGTTGGGGGATGCGGCGAGGCCATTTTTGGACGCAACGAACACGACGTTGCCTCCGATCTTCTGCCGCCGGAACAGGCGAAATGCCTCGCGCGAGACCAGGAAGTAGCCCGTCGCGAGAATGTCCATGTTGCGAGTCCACATCGAAAGCTCAGTCGTCTCGATCGGAGCCGAGGATGCAATGCCAGCGTTCGAAACAAGAATATCGACACCGCCGAACTCGACCGACGCATCGGCATAGCTGGCTATGACTGCAACCTCGTCTGTGACGTTCAACTGCAGGCTGCGCACCGCATCTTCACTATATCGCTTGGCGAACTCCTCGTACGTGGCTTTGAGGGCTTCCGCGTCGATATCGGCCAGGACGACACACGCCCCCTCACCCAATAGCCGCTCGGCAGTTGCGCGTCCGATCCCGCCGGCACCCCCGGTGACGAACGCGACGCGACCTGCCAGCGACTTAGGCTTCGGCATGCGCTGCAGCTTGGCCTCTTCGAGCAACCAGTATTCGATGTCGAATGCCTCCTGCTCGGGTAGCCCCTGATACTCGGAGACCGACGAGGCGCCGCGCATGACATTGATGGCGTTGACATAGAATTCACCCGCGATACGCGCGGTAGCCTTGTCCCTGGCAAATGACAGCATGCCCACGCCCGGGATGAGGAAGATCACGGGGTTGGGGTCGCGCATGGCCGGCGAATTGGCATGTTTGCAGTCGTTGTAATAGCGGGCATAGTCTGCACGATATGCCTCTAGTGCATTATCGAGGGATGCCACAACGGCATCGGCGTCTGGGTCTGCCGGGTCGAAATCGAGCACCAGCGGCCGGATTTTTGTCCGCAGAAAATGGTCGGGGCAGCTGGTGCCGAGTGCTGCGAGCGGGCGCAATGCCTTTGAGTTGACGAATTCAAGTACGGCTGTCTGATCGTCGAAGTGACCAAGCTTGCGTTCTGATACGCCAATCTTGCCGCGAATTTCAGGCATGAGCCTTGCTGCGATAGTCCTGCGCGCGGCAGCATCAAGGCTCTCAGTTGTGCTTCCGCCAAAGACCGATTTGCCGGACGTTTTCTGGTCGAACCAGACGATGGCCTTGTTGATGATTTCAAGCGTGAGTTCGTAGCATTCCTTGGCGTCGTTCGCCCAGGTGAAGAGACCGTGGCTCTCGAGAACCACGCCTTTGGATTTCGGGTGTGCAGCCACATAAGCGCCGAGATCGAGGCCAAGCTGGAACCCTGGGCGGCGCCAGGGCAGCCAGCCGATGTCGTCGCCAAAGATCTCATTCGTCAGTTCGCGCGAGTTCTTTGATGCAGCAATGGCAATGATCGCATCAGGATGCATGTGGTCCACATGCTTGAAGGGAACGTATCCATGCAATGGCGTATCGATAGACGCCGCGCGGCTGTTGAGATTGAAAGTGCAATGCGGCAGGAAGCCCACCATCCGGTCTTCATCCTCAACGCCCCTGTAGATCGACTTCAGCGACTGCAGCTTCTCCATATACAAGGTCGCAAAGCCGTCGAGTTTGATCGTACCGACATCACCGCCTGACCCCTTGACCCATAGCACATCGACCGATCTCCCGGTCAGGGGATCCGTCTCGGCGATCTTCGCAGACGTGTTGCCGCCGCCGTAATTGGTGATGCGCTTATCGGCTCCGAGCAGATTTGAACGATAGAGCAGCTTGCCGGGCTCATCCAGGCCAGCAGCCTTCTGATCATCCCAACGATTATCCAGAAGTTGGATCCTGTCTGCCATACTGTCCTCCCGATAGTTCATGTCGCCGCGCGCGCCGCAGCTGCCGCGATTTACCATAGCTATGGAGCAGAACGGGTTTTAATGTCAATCAGAAACGATCATAATCAATCATAATTTGGCAATTGTGCAGTGCAATATGAAATTATTTGACTGAAGTTGATTGACACTGATCATATATTTGCGCAATAGATTGTCGCAGGAGGAGAACCAAGATGCATGAGCGTGAGCGTCACCGTATCATTCTGAGCGCTGTTCAGGAAAAGCCGGTCATCACCATTCAGGACATTGCGGACCTGACCGAAGCTTCAGAGGCAACGATCCGCCGTGACATCGCCTCACTCCATGTCAAAGGTAAGTTGCGCCGGGTGCGTGGTGGCGCCGAGGCAGTACATCCGCCTCAATTAACGCCCCTCGCCGGCCGTCATTTCCACGTTTCCGAATCCGAAAATGCTGACAAGAAGCGGGCAATCGCCCGAGAGGCCGTGGCCCTGTGCGAGGAGGGCGACGCCATTATCATCAATGGCGGGACGACCACCTTTCAGATGGTGCATTTTCTCTCCTCTCGCCGCCTGCAGGTCATGACCAATTCCTTTGCCATCGCCGAGCACCTGGTGAAGAACTCCAAAAGTTCAGTCACCGTCCCGGGTGGTGCGATTTACCGTGAGCAGAGCATTATCCTCTCGCCATTCGATAACGACGTGACGCGAAATTTCTACGGCAAGCGCATGTTCATGGGTTCGCAGGGCGTCGGGCCCTTTGGGGTGATGGAATCCGACGCGCTGATCATCCAGGGCGAGCAGAAGTTGATCAATCAGGCCGATGAGTTGGTGCTGCTGGTCGATTCGACAAAATTTGCCCGGCGGTCGAGTCTGATCCTCTGTCCGCTGCAGCGTGTGACAACCATCATCACCGACGAAGGTATTTCGGACGGGGATCGGAAAATGGTGGAGGATGCCGGCATTCAGCTCATCATTGCGAAGGTCAATCAGGACAAGGCAAGAAATTCCGTCTCAGTTGCGTGAGCGCTGCGGCGGACAAGGCAAGTAAGTGGTTCAATCTCTGGGAGGACAGATTATGAAACTTTTGAAGAAACTCGCATTGGGATCGGCACTGGCCCTTGCCATGCTGGCATCGCAGGCGCAGGCCGAAACGGTCAAGATCGGCCTCGTCGTCAAATCGCTTGGCAACGGCTTCTTCGAAGCCGCCAACAAGGGTGCGCAGGAAGCCGCGAAGGAACTTGGTGACGTCGAGGTCATTTATACGGGCCCGACATCCACGACGGCCGAAGGGCAGATCGAAGTCATCAATGCGCTGATCGCTCAGAACGTCAATGCGATTGCCGTGTCAGCCAATGACCCTGATGCGCTGGTACCGGCTTTGAAGAAGGCGGCGGCGCGTGGGATCAAGGTCATCTCGTGGGATTCAGCAGTGGCCAAGGACGGACGCATCATGCATCTCAATCCGTCCTCCAATGAACTGATCGGCAAGATGTGCCTGCAGCTCGCGGCGAACCACCTAAAGGACGGCAAGGGCGATTTCGCCATCCTGTCCGCAACGACAACCTCGACCAACCAGAATACCTGGATCGAGGAGATGAAAAAGCAGTTGCCGAACTTCCCTGGTCTCAATCTGGTCACCACCGTCTACGGTGACGACCTTTCCGACAAGAGCTACCGTGAGGCGCAGGGCCTCCTGACCTCACAGCCGAACGTGAAGGTAATCGTTGCTCCAACCACAGTTGGCGTTCTTGCTGCATCCCAGGCTGTCGCTGATGCCAAGAAGATCGGCGATGTCTACGTAACGGGTCTCGGTCTGCCTTCCGAAATGGCTGGCGCCATCAAATCGGGGGCGACGAAGGAATTCGCAATCTGGAATCCGATCGATCTCGGTTATTCGGCTACCGAAATCGCCTATCGCCTGGTCAAGGGCGAATCCGACGGTGCACCGGGAAGCGAAATCGAAGCCGGACGCATGGGCAAGATCAAGATTGGCGACAACGGCGAGGCAGCCATGGCTGATCCATTCGTTTACGACGCCAAGAATATCGACGAGTTCTCCAAGATCTTCTGATCCTGAGAACTTGCTATCGGCTCGGCGGACTTTCCGCCGGGCACATTTTCTCTTGCGGTATGATCAATGAATCAAATTTCCCTGTCCGAGCCTTTGCTGGAGACGCCACTTCTGGAGATGCGGGGCATTTCCAAGTCGTTCCCCGGCGTCAAGGCGCTCAACGACGTCAATATCGCCCTGTACGCTGGCAAGGTGACGGCGCTTATCGGTGAAAATGGTGCGGGGAAATCGACACTCGTCAAGATACTGACCGGAATCTACCAATCGGACGAAGGTGAAATTCATGTCGACGGTTCGCCGGTAGCTTTTGCCAACGCACAGGACGCGATCGACTTCGGTGTCACGGCCATCCATCAGGAGACGGTACTGTTCGACGAGTTGTCTGTCGCCGAGAACATCTTCCTTGGCCATGCGCCCAAGACACGGCTCGGCTTCGTTAACTGGAAGGCAGTGAATGCGCGCGCCCTCGCCCTTTTGCACTCGCTTGAGAGCAATATCGATCCGCGCACACGGCTAAAGGATCTGTCTATCGCTCAACGCCATCTGGTGGCAATTGCACGGGCCCTCTCTGTCGATGCCCGCATCGTCATTATGGATGAGCCGACCGCAGCACTGTCGCGCAAGGAGGTTGATGACCTGTTCCAGATCGTCAAACGCCTCAAATCGCACGGCAAGGCCATTCTTTTCATCAGCCACAAATTTGATGAGGTCTACGAGATCGCTGACAATTTTGCCGTCTTCCGTGATGGAAAGGCGGTCGGCAGCGGTGTTCTGGCCGGCGTGGCACAGGACGAGATCGTGCGACTAATGGTTGGCCGCTCGATCGAACACGCCTTCCCGAAGGTAGCCATTCCTCTGGGGGAGGCCGTTCTTTCCGTCGAGAATTACACGCATCCAACCGAGTTTCGCGATATCACCTTTGCGCTCAAGAAGGGCGAGATATTCGGGATTTATGGCCTTGTCGGCGCCGGCCGCTCGGAGATCTGCCAGTCGTTGTTCGGCGTCACAAGGCCGTCCGGCGGTACACTGAAGCTCGACGGCAAGGAGATCGTGATCCGCTCGCCCGGTGATGCTATCAAGGCCGGAATCGTCTATGTGCCGGAAGAGCGCGGCCGCCATGGTGCCGTGCTGCAACTGCCCATCTACCAGAACATTTCGCTGCCATCCTTGGTGCGTACGTCGCGTTCGGGCTTCCTGCGGGCCGCGGAGGAATTTGCCCTGGCGCGAAAATATGCCGAGCGCTTCGACCTCAGAGCCGCTGCGCTCTCTGTGCCCGTCGGGACACTCTCCGGCGGCAACCAGCAGAAAGTAGTCATCGGCAAGTGGCTCGCGACACATCCGAAGATTCTGATCCTGGACGAGCCGACCAAGGGCATCGACATTGGCTCCAAGGCCGCAGTTCACGCCTTCATCAGTGAGCTCGCGGGTGAAGGTCTCAGCATCATTATGGTCTCTTCGGAATTGCCCGAGATCTTGGGCATGTCGGATCGGGTTCTCGTCATGCGCGAGGGTCTGTCGGCAGGCATATACGAGCGTGATCATATGAGCGCTGAGGCGCTGGTTCGCGCCGCAACCGGCAATGCGTAAGGACGAAAGATGGTCACGCAATTATTCAAATATCGCGAGATGCTGCTGGTGGTCATCATAGCAGTTTTGCTCGCTGCGTTCTCCGCGCGCTCGCCTGGCTTCGCAAGAGCGGGCAACCTTGCCAACATATTCAACGACACGTCCATTCTGATCATTCTTGCGCTTGGGCAGATGACGGTGATCCTGACGAAATCCATTGATCTGTCGGTTGCGGCGAACGTGGCGTTCACTGGTATGGCCATAGGCATGCTTAATGCGGGTTATCCGCAACTTCCACTTATATTGATCATCCTCGTAGCGATCGGCATCGGAGCCGTACTCGGCGCTATCAATGGCCTTTTTGTCTGGAAGCTCAACATCCCGTCGATCGTCGTTACACTTGGTACGCTCACGATCTATCGCGGCATGGCCTTTGTTCTATCCGGCGGGACGTGGGTGAATGCACACCAGATGACGGAACCGTTCCTGCAAACGCCGCGGCAGCTGGTTCTCGGCCTGCCTGTGCTGGGCTGGACCGCCATAATCGTTATGGCGTTGATGTATCTCGTGATTTCACGCACGTTTCTTGGCCGGGCGATCTATGCCTCCGGCGGCAATCCGACGGCGGCTGTCTATGCGGGCATCGATGTCGGACGCACACGGTTCTTTGCGTTCGTCATTTCCGGCACACTCGCTGGCCTGTGCGCTTATCTTTGGGTATCGCGTTATGCGGTTGCTTATGTCGATATAGCAGCAGGCTTCGAACTCGATACCGTTGCCGCCTGCGTCATCGGGGGTATCTCGACACTTGGAGGGATTGGTTCTGTAGCTGGTGCGGTCCTCGGTGCACTGTTTCTGGGTGTCATCAAGAATGCGCTGCCGGTCATCAACATTTCACCCTTCGCGCAGATGGCGATTTCTGGATCCGTGATCATTGCCGCAGTGATCTTCAATGCGCGGCAGGAGCGCCGTCGCGGCCGCATTATCCTGCGTGACCGCGGCGCATCGGAACAGATCGAGGTGACAGCATGAGTGCAGTGTCCGAAACGCGGCACATTCCGGATCGCCTAGGCACATCCACGACCCGGCTATTCGCCAGCTGGGAAGCCCTGCTGTTCGCCGTGGCCGTTTTGATTTTCATCGCCAACTCACTGGCTTCTCCCTATTTCCTCAATGCATGGAATCTTTCTGACGCCACGTTCAATTTCACTGAGAAGGCCATGGTTGCGTTCGCAATGGCTCTCCTGATCATCTCGGGGGAGATCGACCTCTCGGTCGCCGCGATCATCGCGCTTGCCTCGACTGCCATGGGTGCCGCAGCGCAGGCAGGGATCGGCACGCCTGGTCTCGTTGCCATCGGGATAGGCGTTGGTATCGGCTGCGGCGCTATCAACGGGATACTGGTCGCAGGTCTGCGTCTTCCTTCGATTGTTGTCACCATCGGCACGATGAGCCTCTTCCGCGGCATCGCATACATTGTCCTTGGCGACAAGGCCTATGGTGGCTATCCGGCGTCCTTCGCCTATTTCGGGCAAGGATATGTCTTCTGGGTCATATCCTTCGAGTTCGTTCTGTTTCTTCTGTTTGCAATTCTATTTGCGGTCCTGCTGCATGCCACCAATTTTGGCCGCAGGGTGTATGCGATCGGCAATAATGAATTCGCAGCACGGTTCTCCGGTATTCGCGTCGAGCGTATCAAGTTCATCCTGTTCGTCCTGACCGGTTTGATGTCGGGCATTGCGGCCGTCTGCCTGACATCGCGTCTCGGCTCGACGCGTCCTTCAATCGCGCAGGGCTGGGAGCTGGAGATCGTTACTATGGTGGTGCTCGGCGGTATCTCCATTCTTGGCGGCTCCGGAACCATAGGCGGCGTCGTGATCGCGGCGTTTGTCATGGGCCTTGTTACATTTGGCCTCGGCCTCCTGAACGTACCTGGCATCGTGATGTCGATTTTCATCGGCCTGCTTTTGATCGTCACCATCACCCTGCCAATCATCATCAGGCGATTCAGGCACAGGAAACACGCATGAGCGCTACAGAAAGATATGCGTTCACTATGACGCTCAATCCCGGCATGGAAGCGGAATACAAACGGCGTCACGAGGAGATCTGGCCAGAACTCGTCGATCTGCTGCACGCGGCAGGTGTGAGCGACTATTCGATCCATCTCGACCGCGCCAGCAACACTCTCTTCGGTGTGCTGACCCGCCCGGCCGGCCACAACATGGACGGCCTGCCTGACCATCCGGTGATGAAGAAATGGTGGGCGCATATGGCCGATATCATGGTAACCAACCCAGACAACTCACCTCTGCAGACTGAGCTTGTCTGCCTGTTCCATATGGCCTGACGGCATGAGCAGTTATCGTCGCATAGCGGTCATCGATGTCGGGAAAACCAATGCCAAGCTGGTGGTGGTCGATGCCGTAACCGGAACAGAAGTGGCCTCGCGTAGTACGCGGAACAGCGTTGTCGAGGAAGGCCCTTATCCGCACTACGACGTAGAAGCCCTCTGGGGATTCTTCGCCGAGTCCCTTGCCGGTTTCGCTAGATCGCCCGGCTTCGATGCGATTTCCGTAACCGCGCATGGCGCTTCCGCCGCGCTGCTCGGTGAAAACGGATTGGCAATGCCGGTGATCGATTACGAGTATAACTATCCAGATGAAGTGCGTGCAGCCTACAAGGCGCTGCGGCCAGACTTTTCCGAGACGCGTTCACCCTTTCTCTCTGGCGGCCTCAATGTCGGAGCACAGATACACTACCAGAAAACGCAGTTTCCGGAGCAGTTTGGTAAAGTCAGATCTATCGTGACCTATGCGCAGTACTGGGTGTGGCGATTGACCGGAGTTGCGGTGAATGAAGTCACGTCTCTGGGATGCCATACGGATTTGTGGAACCCTGAGCTGGGTGAATATTCGAGTCTGGTCGATAAGCTGGGATTGCGCCCGCTAATGGCCCCGACCCGATCCGCCTTCGATAAAATCGGAGATCTGCGCCTACCTTTGGCGAGGCAAACCGGGATTGACGGGGCTGTTCCGGTCTATTGCGGTATTCACGACTCAAACGCGACGCTGCTGCCACACCTGATCAGCAGGAAGTCGCCTTTTGCAGTTGTCTCGACCGGAACCTGGGTTGTGTCCTTTGCCGTTGGTGGAAGGCTCGGCCAACTCGATCCCGCCCGGGACACGCTTGCCAATGTCGACGCCTTTGGCAAGGCGGTGCCGTCGGCCCGGTTCATGGGCGGACGCGAATTCGATATCTTGACAGGTGGCAATCCGTCCGAACCGGGTGCGGAGGCACTGGACGGGGTGATCCGCGACCAGTTCATGATCTTGCCAAGCGTCGTGCAGGGTTCCGGCCCCTACCCTGCCCGCGAAGCAATTTTGCTGAACGGCAAGTCGCGTTCGGTCGCAGAACAGAGCGCAGCCGCCTCGCTTTATACGGCGCTGATGACGAACATCTGTCTTGAGCTCATCGGGGCCGCCGGTCCGACAATCGTCGAAGGGCCTTTTGCCCGCAATCGAACCTATTTGTCAGCTCTCAAATCTCTGACCGATCGCGAGGTCATCGCCCTGCCCGGCTCGACCGGTACCAGCCTCGGTGCCGCGATGCTTGCTGGCGCAGAATGCTCGATGGAGCCAGCCATTGAAGAAGTCGTACCGCTCGGCGATGCCTTCGATGTGTATGCGCAAAACTGGCTCGCGAATCTGCGATCCCAATGAAAAAGGCGGGCGCTAGGCCCGCCTCTCTCACATTCACGTCTTGGCCAGGTTAGTTGGCGAGAACGAGAGCATCCTCATCGACGACGTCGCCGTTCATGGCCTGCGCCAGCTTGTTCGTATCCAGCTCGCCTTCCCAGCGTGCTACAACGATTGTGGCGACCGCATTGCCAACCAGATTGGTAAGAGCACGGCATTCGGACATGAAACGGTCGATGCCAAGGATGAGTGCCATGCCGGCGACCGGCACCGCTGGAACGACGGACAATGTGGCTGCCAGTGTGATGAATCCCGCGCCGGTGATTCCTGCCGCACCCTTGGAGCTCAGCATGGCTACAAGCAGAAGCAGCACCTGGTCGGTCAGGGTAAGCGGCGTGTTCGTTGCCTGGGCAATGAACAGTGCGGCCAGTGTCATGTAGATGTTGGTTCCGTCGAGATTGAACGAGTAGCCGGTTGGGATAACGAGGCCGACCACGGACTTCTTGCAGCCAGCCTTTTCCATCTTTGCCATCAGTGTCGGCAGCGCAGCTTCCGATGAACTGGTGCCGAGGACAAGCAGGAGCTCTTCCTTGATGTAACGGATCAGAGCCAGGATGGAAAAACCGTTATACCAGGCGACCGCGCCGAGAATGACCAGCACAAACAGCAGCGATGTCAGATAGAAGGTCCCGATGAGGAAGATCAGGTTGGCGACGGATCCAATACCGTATTTGCCGATGGTGAAGGCCATCGCACCGAAGGCGCCAATCGGAGCCGCCTTCATCAGAATGGCAACGAGTTTGAACACTGGAGCGGCCAGCGTCTGCAGGAAATTGGTCACAGGCTCAGCTTTCTCGCCGACCATGGCGAGAGAAAGACCGAACAGCACCGAGAAGAACAGGACCTGCAGAATATCGCCCGATGCGAAAGCACCAACGATTGTCGTGGGTATGATATTGGTCAGGAAGCCAACGATGCTTTGTTCGTGTGCCTGTTGTGTATATGTGGCAACGGCTTTCGGATCGAGCGTGGCCGCGTCGATGTTCATGCCCGCGCCAGGCTGCACGACATTGGCAACGATAAGCCCAACAATAAGTGCCAGGGTCGAAAACGTCAGGAAGTAGAGCATCGCCTTTCCGGCAACACGCCCCACTTTTTTCAAATCGCTCATTCCGGCAATGCCGGTCGATACGGTCAGGAAAATGACGGGCGCAATGATCATCTTCACGAGTTTGATGAATGCATCACCTAGTGGCTTCATGCTGGTACCGATATCCGGATAGAAGTGACCGAGCAGGATGCCGATGGTGATCGCAACGATCACCTGGAAATAAAGATGGGCGTAAAGTGGTGTCTTGCCGCGCGGCTGCGGCGCTGCGTTAATTGTCACAGGACTCATGACTTCCTCCATGATGTGAGCCGCGTCTGGCAGAATCACCTGTCAGCCTCCCGGGCTCTGTTACCAGGGCCGCTCAGCCGACCCTGCCACTACTTCTGCAAGTCGTGTGCCAATCCTGAAAAAATTTATAAGTTGTTGAAATAATGTGTCTTTTAAATTTCTTGCACAATACGGTTATCTGGATGTGTGCGGATATCCGCACGGTCGTCTTGTAGTTTGTGCGAATATCTGCACAATAATAATATGGATAATCCGGCGGCGGTATTGCGAGAGCCAAGGCTTCGTGAGGGCACAACAGGCCTTGTTGTGAAGCTCGTCTACGGCATGATCGCGCTGACGATCGTTGCGGGCGCGCTGCGCATTGCCAATGATTACGGCCGCAATCGTGCCTACGAAACACTGCAGTCGCGCGCCCAGGGCAGTGCCGAACTCAACGCTGTGTTGCTGCGCACCGTGCTGGAGAAGCAACGGTCGCTACCCTTCGTGCTTTCACAAGATCGCGACGTCATCAGTGCGCTGTCGTCGCGTAGCGGAAGCATGCTGCAACTGGTCAATCGCAAATTCGAAAGCCTGATCCCGGGAACACGTTCGGCAGTCATCTATCTACTGGATGCGGATGGCCTGGCGCTTGCGGCCAGCAACTGGCGTGAACCGACAAGTTTCGTTGGTACCAACTATAGTTTCCGTCCCTATTTCACCGGCGCCGTGTCTGCGGGCAGCGCCGAACATTATGCCCTCGGAACCGTCAGCAAGCGTCCCGGCCTCTATATTTCGAGGCGTATAGACGGTCCCTTGGGCTTGCTCGGCGTCATCGTCGTCAAGCTTGAGTTTGATGAGCTTGAGGCGGACTGGCGCCGAAACAGCGACCCAACGCTGGTCGTCGATCAGCGAGGTATTGTCCTGGTCACGAGTTTCCCTGAATGGCGTTTTATGACCAAGGGTGAAGTTCCGGCCGACCGGCTGGGTCCGATCCGCGAAAGCCTGCAGTTCGGCGATGCGCCGCTCAAGCCACTCGACCTTGTTCCTGCCACGCCGCAATCGATCCCCGATATTGTCCAGGCTCGACTGCCCGGTACAACAAAAGTTGAGGATTTCGTGCGCGTGCAGACGGCGGTTCCGACCACAACCTGGACCCTGCAATCGCTGACGCCGGCTGCAGCGGCCGTCGGCGATGCAACGCGAAGTGCACAATTGTTTGCATTGATTGTTCTGGCGCCGTTGCTCGGTCTGACGGCCTTCTTCCTCCGCCGCCGTGGATTGGCACAACGCCGTTCGCGTGAGCAGGAAGCGGCGCGGCTTGAGCTTGAACGGCGCGTTGTCGAACGGACAGCCGATCTCAGCACCGCACATGCGGAACTGGTGATGCAGGCCGAGGAACGCCAGAAAACCGAGGCAAAACTTCAGACAGTGCAGCAGGAGTTGGTGCAGGCAAATCGTCTCGCTATTCTGGGGCAGGTTACGGCAGGCGTCGCCCACGAAATCAATCAACCAGTTGCTGCAATTCGCTCCTATGCAGACAATGCCGGGACCTTTCTTGGCCGCAACCAGATCGAGTCTGCGAAAGATAATCTGGTGACGATTGCCGGTCTGACCGAACGCATCGGCACCATCACCGACGAGTTACGCACCTTTTCACGCAAGGGTACGGGCGATGCTGGACCGATCAGCGTCAGCGATGTGATTGAAGGCGCATTACTCCTGCTTGGCACCCGATTTCGCCAGAGGACCGATCAGATCAATACGGAAACGCCCCCGCCGCAGATCAGAGTCCATGGCAACCGCATTCGACTTGAACAGGTGTTGATCAATCTTGTGCAGAACGCGCTGGAGGCGACCGAGGGTGGCTCTGCGAGCAAGGTCACCGTACGCACCACGGTGACGGAAGACGAAGTCCAGTTGATCGTTTCCGACAATGGGCCAGGTATTCCAGAAACGATCATGCAGTCGCTGTTCACACCATTCAACACATCCAAGGATCGAGGCCTTGGCCTTGGTCTCGTCATCTGCCACGACATCATAGCAGAGTATGGCGGTCGCATTGAGGTTGAGAGCAGTGGTGCCGGAACCGAATTCACCGTTCGTCTCCCGAGGGTCGTCTGATGGATTATCTGCCGAGTATCGCCTTCGTAGACGATGACGACGATCTGCGAAATGCCAACAGGCAGACGCTTGAACTGGCCGGCTTCACCGTCGTCCCCTTTGCTGATGCATCGAGCGCTCTTCGACACCTCACTCCGGATTTTGGCGGAGTGGTCGTAACGGATATTCGCATGCCCCATATCGACGGCCTGGAGTTGTTCCGCCGCCTGCGCACGATGGACCCAGACCTGCCGGTTATCCTGATTACGGGGCATGGTGATATCGATATGGCGGTAGAGGCCATGCAGGAAGGTGCTTATGACTTCATAGCCAAGCCCTATCCGGCGGACCGTCTCGTTCAAAGTATTATGCGGGCGGTGGAGAAGCGGCGGCTCGTTATGGAAAACCGTCAGCTGCGGCTCGCTCTGGAATCGTCAGATGAAACGTTGCCGCTGATTGGCCAGACCCCCGCCATGCAGAATTTGCGCAAGACATTGCGCCATGTCGCAAACGCAGATGTCGACGTGCTGATTGCCGGCGAAACCGGCACTGGCAAGGATGTTGTGGCGAGCCTGCTACATGAATGGAGCCGGCGCCGGCAAGGCAATTTCGTTGCGCTCAATTGCGGTGCGCTGCCGGAGACAGTTATTGAAAGTGAACTCTTCGGCCATGAAGCAGGCG
This sequence comes from Phyllobacterium brassicacearum, assembly GCF_003010955.1. Lineage (GTDB taxonomy): Bacteria > Pseudomonadota > Alphaproteobacteria > Rhizobiales > Rhizobiaceae > Phyllobacterium > Phyllobacterium brassicacearum. The sequence goes on along the minus strand of NZ_PGGO01000030.1, from coordinate 7,089 downwards.
CTTTCACTGGAGCCCAGAAGAAGCGCGTTGGCCGAATCGAGTATGCGAGCGGCGGCACGCTTTTTCTCGACGAGATTGAAAGCATGCCGCTGTCCACGCAGGTCAAGTTGTTGCGGGTTCTGGAAACCCGTGAAATCACGCCGCTCGGTACCAACGAACATCGCCCGGTTGACCTGCGTGTCGTCGCGGCCGCGAAGGTCGATCTCGGCAGTCCAGAACAGCGCGATAATTTTCGGGAGGACCTGTATTACCGACTGAATGTGGTTACTATTTCCATTCCACCTCTGCGGGAACGCAAGGACGATGTCCCCTTGCTGTTTGTCCATTTCCTGCAACGCGCGTCGGCGAGGTTCAAAACTGAACCGCCGGAAATGACCGCGGCTGTGCGCTCGCGCATACTGGAGCACGACTGGCCAGGTAATGTGCGGGAACTCGCGCATTTTGCTGAAAGGGTTGCGTTGGGTCTGAGTGAAATCGACGGAGGGACAGTCAGTCAGTCGTCCAACAAAATGAGCTTGCCCGACGCAATGGAACAGCACGAGGCCAAACTCATTCGTGATGCCTTGAAGACAAACCGGGGCGACGTTCGCTTGACCATTGAAACGCTCGGCATCCCGCGAAAGACTTTCTACGACAAGCTGCAACGCCACGGTATCGATCGTGCCGATTATGCGAAAACGAGAACATCGGATTAAAAGGAGTAGGCCAATTTCAGTCGGCGACTGATGACCGCTCGACCAACGGACACTCTAGCTTGGTTATTGGATAGCGTCTGCCTGGGGTTCGGGCGTAGGACTCCATTTGTTCGATTGCCCAGCGGCCCATCGCGCGGTGCGGCAGGACCGAAGTTGTCAGCTGCGGATGAAGATGGCGCGAGATTTCCTCGTCGTCAAAGCCGATAACGGAAATATCTTCAGGAATTCGCAGACCCGCTTCCTTGAGCGCTTCGTAGCAGCCAATCGCGGTACGGTCGTTCTGGCAGAAGATGGCGGTCGGTCGATCCTTCAGCGCCAGCAATTCCCTGGTTGCCTCATATCCTGCACTTGCCGACCAGTCACCTTCAATTACCAGTTCCGGTTCGAATGGGATGTCAGCAGTAGCCAGCGCCCGACGATAGCCTTTCAGCCGGTCCTGCGCCGCCTCCATCCACGCCTCGCCAGTAATCGTAGCGATACGACGATGGCCATGTTGGATCAGATGCCGGGTTGAGTGCTGCCCGCCGGCGATCTCACTTGGAACAACAGCCGGAAAAGCATGGTCGGTTGTGTAACAATTGAGGAGGATGACCGGTATGTCCAGTTCGTAGACAGCTGTCGGCAGCACCACCTCGCGCGTGGAAATTGTCATGTAGATCAACGCCGAAATCCCTTGCTCCCGCAAGGATCTTATCGTGCGTGGCTCCATTTCCGGATCGTTGAGCGTTTGCGCCACAAGGATAATGTTACCAGCGTTCCACGAAGCCTGACGTGCGCCCTCGATTGCCATTACCGCGACCGCTTCCGGGCTGGTGGCGAGTTGATCGATGACAAAGCCAATCTTGCCGTCGGTCGCGGGCAGCAACCGATCCGCTGGATCGAGATGGGCGAAGGTGGGCGCTGCATAACCGAGAGACCGCGCAGCCTCGATCACGCGCTCGCGCGTTTCGGTTGCCAGCTTGATGCCCGGCGTCTTGTTCAGGACGAAAGATACAGTTGCCTGTGAACAGCCGGCAACGCGAGCAATATCAGTCATTGTCACGCGCTTGCCGATACGCTTGCGTCGAGGCGCACTACGAGCAAGCTTTGATTTCCCAGTGGTTCGATCGTCCACTGTATCGTTCATTTGTGTTTGGCCCGGCTCATGTGAATCAACAATCAAGGGCGATATTAGGTTCAGATCGCTGGACTAATCAATATAAATTATTATTGACTAATTTTTATAAGCAGCGATGATCGTTTGAGTGGGATTGCCACGAACTGAATTTCTGGGAGGAAATTTCGATGACTATCACCCGTCGGACTCTGCTGTTTACATCCGCGGTTGGGCTGGCCGCTGCTATTGTCTGTGGCAACGCCCTGGCAGACCCGGTACCGCTCAAGAAGAAAGACACTTACAAGGTTGGTTTTGCGCAGGTCGAGAGCAACAATCCGTGGCGTTTGGCCCAGACCGCCAGCATGCAAGATGAAGCCAAGAAGCGCGGGTGGCAACTCGTTTATACCGATGCTGCCGGCTCTGCAGCCAAGCAGGTTGCCGATGTCAATTCGATGATTGCCCAGGGCGTCGATCTGATCTTCCTGGCGCCACGTGAGGAAAAGCCGCTCATCCCGGCAATCAAGGCTGCAAAAAATGCCGGGATTCCGGTCATTTTGCTGGACCGGAATGTTGATGCATCCCTGGCCAAGGCCGGAGAGGACTATGTAACGTTCATTGGCTCGAACTTCATCGAGGAAGGCCAGCGTGTTGCTGATTGGCTGGTCAAAAACGCCAACGGCAAGACCACGATCATCGAACTTGAGGGCACAACCGGTTCCTCGCCGGCCAATGATCGCAAGAAGGGTTTCGATGATGTGATCGCCAAACATTCCGATTTCAAGATCGTTGCCTCGCAGACCGGCGACTTCACCCGCGACAAGGGGCGTCAGGTTGCCGAGACACTGCTCCAGGCTCACCCCGACGCCAATGTGGTTTATGCTCACAATGACGAAATGGCGATCGGTGCGATCTCCGCAATCGAAGCCGCTGGCAAGGTACCGGGCAAGGACATTCTCGTCCTGTCGATCGATGGTGGTAAGGAGGCAGTGCAGGCGGTGATTGATGGAAAGATTGCCGCAGTTGTTGAATGCAATCCGCGCTTCGGACCGAAAGCCTTCGACACGGCCGTTGCTTATGCCAATGGCGAAAAACTCCCGGATAAGATTATCAATCCCGACCAGTTCTATGATGCCAGCAATGCCAAGGATCTGCTGAGCACAGCCTATTGATTTATGACAGGGCCAGCGTTCTTATATCGAATGCTGGCCTCTCTTTCGGCGAACACCTTGCAACGTCGAAAGCTCGTCAGTTGCGCTCAGAAATGGCTTTGCAATGAACGATGACATTCTTCTGTCGATGACGGGTATCGACAAACGCTTTGCCGGAATCCCTGCCTTGTCCGGTGCGTCATTTGCTGTCGGGCGGGGCGAAGTTCATGCACTTATCGGTCAAAACGGTGCCGGCAAGTCAACGCTTATCAAGGTTTTGACGGGTTATTATCGCCGCGACGCCGGTGATGTCGCGTTCGACGGAAAACCTTTCGAGGTCTTTTCGCCGCAACTGGCGCAGGCCAGTGGCATCAGTACGATCTATCAGGAAATAAATCTTGTCCCCTACCGCTCGATCACGGAGAACATCTGCCTCGGCCGCGAGGCCAGGCACTATGGTTTGCTTGACTGGAAGCGTATGCACAAGGAAGCAGAGACGCTGTTACGGCGTTTCAATGTGCGTGTCGACGTCGATCGTCCCCTTATGGAATTCAACACCGCAACACAGCAGATGGTCGCGATAGCGCGGGCTATCGGCTTCTCGGCGAAGCTCGTCGTCATGGACGAGCCGACCTCCTCGCTTGATGATCGCGAAGTTACCGTACTGTTCGACGTTATCCGGCAGTTGAAGCAGGAAGGTGTCTCCGTCGTTTTTGTGAGCCACAAGCTGGACGAACTCTATGAGGTCTGCGACCGCGTCACGATCATGCGAGATGGCAGAACTGTGAAGACGGCGGCAATGACGGAAATCGACAAGATCGGTCTTGTCTCCTCGATGCTCGGCCGCACCATCAACCGCGCGGAGGGTCATGCCACTGCCTTCAGCGACCGCGATGAAAAGAAGATTGGCAAAGTGCTGTTGTCCGCTCAAAATCTGTCCATCAATCGGACAGTACAGGATGTATCGTTCGACGTGCGCAGCGGGGAGATTGCCGGCTTTGCAGGTCTCCTCGGGGCGGGTCGGACCGAAACGGCTCGACTTGTCTTCGGTATCGACCGGCCACGCGCAGGCATCATGCATTATGACGGACAGCAGTTCGATCCACGCTCGCCGGCCGATGCTATCGCTGCCGGCATGGGCTTTTGTACCGAGGACCGCAAGAGCGAGGGTATTGTCCCCGAGATGAGCGTCGCCGAAAACATGATGCTGGCGCTCATGCCGAAGGTGAGCAAATCCGGCGTGATCGACGAGAAAGCGCAACGCAAGATCGTCGAGCGATTCATCAGGCAGCTCGACATAAAGTGTTCCGGCCCCGACCAGAAAGTGCGCGAACTATCCGGCGGCAACCAGCAGAAGGTGCTGCTGGGACGCTGGCTGGCGATGAACCCGACCCTGCTTATTCTCGACGAACCGACTCGAGGCATCGATGTTGGTGCCAAGGGTGAGATACAATCGCTGATCAAGTCGCTTGCCGATCGGGGACTTGCGGTTTTGATGATCTCGTCGGAACTGGAAGAGGTGATTGAAGGCGCCGATCGTGTCTTTGTCCTGCGCGAAGGCATTACCGTTGCTGAGTTCGATCGCAATCAGGCCACGGAAGACGTATTGATGTCTGCAATGGCCCATGGCAACGCACCTCGGATCGTAGAGGCCGCATCGTGACTGATACCACACGGCAGCAGCGCCTGGCGAAACCGCTTGATCCCTTCGATTTTCTGGCGCGCTATGGAACAATCCTTGCGCTTGTCCTGCTGATCCTGTTCAACCTTGCCTTCACCCGCAACTTCGCCACGATGCAAACCTTGAATGTCAATCTGACGCAAGTTTGCACAATCGTGATTGTGGCCGTTGGAATGACGCTGGTCATTGCCACAGGCGGCATTGACCTTTCTGTCGGATCGTTGATGGCCATTTCCGGTGCATTGGCACCGATGATCTTTCTCGGCAAGATCGTTCCGATCGACAGTGTCGGGATTGCTGTCGTTGCCGCCATGGTCATTTCGGTCGGCGTTGCCGGCCTTTTCGGCCTGTTTAACGGCTGGCTCATCGCGAAATTCCGGATCCAGCCTATCGTCGCTACACTCGTGCTGTTCATAGCCGGGCGCGGAATTGCCCAGGTCATGACCAATGGCAACCTCCAGACTTTCCGGGTGCCGCAGTTCCAGTTCATCGGTCTTGGCCGTGTCTTCGGCGTCCCGGTTCAGGTTGTGCTCATGCTGCTACTCGTCATAGCGGCGGCGTGGGTATTGAAACGAACGGTATTCGGCCGCCAGATCATTGCCATTGGCGGCAATGAACGGGCGGCGGAACTGTCCGGCATTGCCGTGTCCACAGTAAAGCTCGTGGTCTATACAATTAGCGGGCTGTGCGCCGGCGTTGCCGGTCTTGTCGTTATCGCGATCAACTCGTCAAGCGACGCCAATCTCGTTGGATTGGGGATGGAGCTTGATGCCATCGCGGCGGTCGCAGTCGGCGGCACATTGCTGAGTGGCGGCAAGGCAACGATTGTCGGTACACTCCTTGGTGCAATGACGATCCAGCTTGTCCGTTACACGCTGCTTGCCAACGGTGTACCGGACGCAGCGGCACTGGTGGTCAAGGCGGGGATAATCGTGCTCGCGGTGTGGATCCAGCAACAAGGCAGGCGCACATGACAAGGTCACGTCTGATTTCCCTCCTCGGTAGCTATGGCGTCGTTCTGGCGTTGCTGCTGCTCATTCTCTTTGGCTGGGCCCGCTACGACAACTTTCTCGGGTTTTTCAACATCACCAGTGTCCTTCGCTACAATTCCATGTTTGCACTGGTCGCACTTGGCATGTGTTTCGTCATCATGACCGGTGGCATCGACTTGTCAGTCGGATCGACCGCTGCGCTCGGCAGTGTGGTCGCGGCGCTGGCCAGTTCGCATGGCGCCTGGATCGGCCTTGGTGCCGGTGTCGGCGCGGGCCTCTGCGTGGGCCTTGTCAATGCGATGTTGGTGACGCGCCTGCGGATCATGCCCTTTGTAGCAACGCTGGCAATGATGCTGGCTGCTAGCGGCACCGCGCTGTTGTTCGCCGAAAATCAGTCAGTCTCGGTTTCCTATGAAAGCGGGTTTACCTCGATTGGCCAGGACAATTTCCTCGGGTTTCCCATTCCCGCGTGGATTGCGATCGCGGCCTATGTCGTTGGCTGGGTCGTCCTCAATTACACCAGCACCGGCCGCGGCATACTCGCCGTCGGCGGCAATGAGGACGCAACGCGGCTGATGGGGCTTCCTGCCGACCGGATAAAGTGCCTGGTCTATCTCGCCAGTGGTGGTCTTGCGGGGCTTGCCGGTGTCATCCTCGCTTCGCAGTTTGGTGCTGGCCAACCCATCGAAGGCGTTGGTTGGGAGCTTTTCGCCATCGCTGCAGTTGTGGTGGGCGGGACCCTGTTGACAGGGGGCATGGGTTCCGTTGGTGCCACGCTGGCTGGTGTGCTGCTGCTCGGGATCCTCTTCAATGTGCTTAACTTCGAAAACGGCAAGGGCTGGATCTCGCTTTCTGCCTACTGGCAATCGGTCATCCGCGGCCTCTTCCTGCTGGTGGTCGTAATCCTGCAGGCAAAACTCTCCCGCAGTACCCTTGTAGCTCGGGAGCATTGAACCTGAGAGACTCCCAGTCTGGCTTGCCAATCGCGGTTTCCCGTCCTATGCCGGTCGGCAACGGACTGGAGGAGACATCATGGCTACGAATGTTGCACTGACGGGGTTGGCGCGGGACATGCAGGCGCGGGCGGATACGGGCCGTCCGATCCGCATCGGCCTGATCGGTTCGGGCGAGATGGGCACGGACATCGTCACGCGTGTGGCGCATATGCCCGGCATCGAGATCGGGGCGATTTCGGAACTCAACTTGCAGGGTGCGCTGAAGGCGGTCGACATCGCCTACCAGGAGGAAGGGCATTCGCGCGAGGTCTCGAATGCTTCGGCGCTCAACGCGGCGATGGAAGCGGGCAAGATCGCCATCACCGATAATGCCGACCTCATCCTTGAGAACGATCTGATCGATGTGGTCATCGATGCGACCGGGGTGCCGGCGGTCGGGGCCGAGATCGGCTTGAAGGCGATGGAGCACGGCAAGCATCTGGTCATGATGAATGTCGAGGCGGATGTGACCATCGGCGCCT
>NZ_PGGO01000002.1 GCF_003010955.1 Phyllobacterium brassicacearum | reverse complement strand
ACCAGGTGAAGCGCAGCGAACCGGACATCGTCATGACGATTCCGCCGATGCCGGCGCCCATCGAGGTCACCGGCGTCGAATTCGTGGAGTTTGCCGCCAATGAAGAAGAGGCCAGAGAGCTTGCATCCCTCTTGCACACGCTGGGTTTCCGCCAGACCGGCAAGCACAAGACCAAGCAGGTGGCGCGCTACAGCCAGGGTGGCATCAACCTGGTGATCAACACCGAACGGGAGGGCTTTGCCCACTCGTCCTATGCCGTCCACGGCACGTCGGCCTACGCACTCGGGCTCAAGGTGGCGGATGCGCATGCCACGGTTGCCCGCGCCCGGGCGCTTGGCGCCGAACCGTTCGAGCAGGCCGTTGGCCCTTCAGAGCTCGGCATGCCGGCCATTCGCGGCGTCGGCGGCGGGGTTCTGTACTTTGTCGACGACAAGTCGGAGCTCAAGAACATCTGGTCGATCGAGTTCGACCCTGTTGCAGACGAAGCTGCGGGCGAGGATGCCGGTCTGCTGCAGTTCGACCACGTGGCCCAGACCATGAACTTCGATGAGATGCTGACCTGGCTGCTCTTCTACACTTCCATCCTGAAGACGAGGAAGACGCCGATGGTCGATATCATCGATCCAGCCGGCATCGTGCGCAGCCAGGTGGTCGAAAACGACACCGGCGCGCTGCGCATCACCATGAATGGCGCCGAGAACCGGCGCACCCTTGCCGGTCATTTCCTGGCCGAGAAATTCGGATCGAGCATCCAGCACCTCGCCTTCAGGACCGACAATATCTTTGCGACAGCCGAGGCGCTGCAGGCCAACGGCTTCGTGCCCTTGCAAATCTCGCCGAACTACTATGACGACATTGAAGCCCGGTTCGGTCTGGATCCTGATTTTTCGGACAGCCTGAAGGATGCCAATATCCTTTACGATCGCGATGACAACGGCGAATACTTTCAGCTCTACAGCCCGAACTACGGCGAAGGCTTCTTCTTCGAGATCGTCGAGCGCAAGGGCTACAAGGGTTATGGTGCCCCCAACGCCATCTTCCGCATCGCAGCCCAGAGAAAGCACTTACTACCGGCGGAACGCCAAGCGATGTGGAATGATCCTCACGACACAACCTGAAGTCCAATGAGCTCATCCTTGAGCGCGGCATTCGGCGAACAGGATGCTCGGTGTCGAAGCGACCGGATTCTCACTTGGATTGGTCACCAAACCTTGCGATCTAATGGCGCAATTGGTTTATTGCTGCCCGCTACCCGGATGTTCTCGGTATCTGCCTGGAAAGCTCGCACGTCACCACGGAATCGATACTATTTTGCGAGGCGCAGCTCAGAAAGCTGTAGCCATGACGGATTGTCGGCGTACATCTCGGCGATAAGAGTCTTGATTTCGGAAATCCTGTGGTTTGCGTCTTTCTGCCGATAGCTCATGATGATGGGCGAGGTTGCTTTCTCGTCGGCGATCATCCGGTAACAAACGTCGTCCGGGCGTTGCCGCTGGGATGCTGCGGGGATGATCGAAACGCCCATTGCCGCCGCCACGAGCCCCAGCGCCGTTTGAATCTCGCGGACCTCCTCAACATTTCCCGGACTGACATTGTGCTCGGCGAGAAGGTTCAGAACCTCGTCGGCAAAGCTTGGCCTCGGTTTGGATGGATAGACGATCAGTGTTTCCCCGGCGACGTCACGCAACTGAACCAGCTCACCTGGCACGGCCTTTGGATGACTCTTTGGCAAGGCTAGAAACAATCGCTCTTCGCGCAAGGTCAGCCGCTCGACCTCGGTGTCATTGAAGCGAACCCGGCCGAAGCCAAGATCGATCCGGCCCTCCTTCAAAGCGACCACCTGTTCGGTCGACATCATTTCGCGAATCTCGATATCGAGGTTCGGCCATCGTTGCCGCATGCGGCGGACAAGATCTGGTATGCCGCCATAGAGCGTCGAGGCAACGCATCCGATGATGAAGACTTCACGCTTCGAGTGACCAATACGTCGCGTCTGCTCCCGGATGTGGTCCGCCTTTGCAAGCATTTGGACCGCCTGGTCGTAAAAGAACCGGCCCGCCTCGGTGAGGGACAGCGGCCGGCTGGAGCGATCGATCAGCAGGACGCCAAGCTCGTCCTCGAGCTGCTGCATTTGCCGACTGAGCGGCGGTTGCGCAATGTGGAGTAACTCCGCGGCGCGTGAAAAATTTCGTTCGCGCGCAACGGCCACGAAATAGCGGAACTGGCGCATTTCCATCGTACTATACCTCTACGGTATGAAAATTGACTTTTATAGTTTTGGACTAGTAGCCGGCTGAACGCTAGTTTTCCTTGCAAAGACTGGGAGTGAAATGCCGTGACTGCTGACATACGAGTCCTCGCCATCGAGACGATTATACTCGATTTGCCTACCATCCGGCCTCACAAGCTGTCGATGGTCACAATGAACAGGCAGAGTCTGACGATCGTCCATGTGCGGTGCTCGGATGGTTTTGATGGTTTCGGCGAAGGCACCACGATTGGCGGACTTGCTTACGGTCCTGAAAGCCCGGAAGGCATGAAACTGACGATCGACCAATATATCGCACCGCTTCTGATCGGCGCGGATGCCACGCGCATACAATCGGCCATGGATCTGGTTGCCAAGTCGGTAAAGGGCAACAACTTTGCCAAATGCGCCGTCGAGACGGCCTTGCTGGACGCTCATGCCCGTCGCCTCAACCTTTCGCTATCCGAGCTGCTCGGAGGACGCCGCCGCGACAGCTTGCCGATCGCCTGGACGCTGGCCTCCGGTGACACGGCAAAGGACATCGCCGAAGCACAGCAGATGCTGGACTTGAGACGCCACAAGCATTTCAAACTGAAGATCGGCAGCAAGCCGGTCGCCGACGACATCCGTCACGTTGCCAAGATCAGGAATGCCTTGCCAGAGATCGCAACCGTGCGAGTCGACGTCAATATGGCTTGGCGCGAGCGCGAAGCCACGACGGCGATTGCTGCTCTTGCCGATGCTGGTTGCGTGCTGATCGAACAACCCGTCGCCGGTATTTCATCGCTAGCCCGGCTCACCCGTAGATCGTCGGTTGCCATGATGGCAGATGAGGTTCTGGTTGGGCCAGAGAGTGCGCTCGAAGCGGCGTCGGCGCGAGCGGCCGATGTCTTCTCAATCAAGATCGAACAGGCTGGCGGCCTCTTCGCTGCGTCGAAGGTCATCGCAATCGCAGAAGCTGCGGGGATTAGCATCTATGGCGGAACCATGCTGGAGGGGCCAATCGGTACGATGGCGGCCGCACAGCTTTTCGCCGGCGTCAAGGATCTGCAATGGGGCACAGAGCTCTTCGGACCTCTGCTGCTGATCGAGGAAATCCTCGCAGAACCGCTCATATATCGCGACTTCGAACTTCAGCTACCTACGGGACCCGGGCTCGGCGTCGCACTGAATGAAGCCATGGTCAATCGATTCCGGCGGGATGGAAAGCCAGCCGTCAATCTACGTGTCGCGGGGTAACCAACATGCTTTTTCACGTGGAAATGACCGTCAATCTACCGCATGGCCTGCCGAAAGCAGAGGCGGATGTCTTGAAAGCAACTGAAAAAGCACGGGCGCAGGAACTGCAGGCGTCAGGCAAGTGGCGGCATCTTTGGCGTGTCGCTGGACAGTACGCCAATGTGAGCATTTTCGATGTGAAGGATCCGGGCGAACTGCACGACATCCTTTCAACGCTGCCCCTGTTCCCGTTCATGCAGGTCGAGGTGAGGGCGCTCTGCAGCCATCCGTCAGCCATTGCAGAAGACGGCAGCTGATATTGATGCCGGCGCCAGCTTGGAGGGGGGTGCCGCAACACGACCATCCCGGAATGGTCAACGTTCAAGACTTACGAGACGAAGGAGGAAGTTATGGCAAATGGAATTATCGAAAAGCACGTCATTGAAGATCTGGCGAGGCGGGCCAGCGGCCTCGATACGGAAGGTGGTGATCGCCGCCTAAAGGAGATCATGAATCGCCTTCTCGGCGACCTTTTCCAGGCAATAGACGATCTCGACATCAGCATGAATGAAGTCTGGGGGGCCGTCGCCTATCTCGGCGCGGCCGGGCGGAACAACGAACTTGGCCTCATGGCTCCGGGCATTGGCCTTGAACACTTCCTCGATTTGAGGCTCGACGAGGCCGAGCGTCGTGCCGGACTTGCTGGTGGTACAGCGCGCACGATTGAAGGCCCTCTCTATATTGCCGGAGCCCCGCTTTGCAAAGGCACGGCACGGCTCGACGATGGATCGGATGAAGGCGAGGTGCTCTTCATGCAGGGGCATGTGCGTGACCAGAATGGCAAGCCGGTAGCAGGCGCCATCGTCGATGTTTGGCACGCAAATACGCTTGGAAACTATTCGCATTTCGACCCGCAGCAGGCTCCATACAATTTGCGCCGCAGAGTCGAGACCGATACCGACGGCCGGTATCGTTTCCGCACCATCATGCCAAGCGGTTATTCGACGCCTCCTGGTGGCTCGACCGAACAGCTTCTTTTCGCGATGGGCCGTCATGGCCACCGTCCAGCGCACATCCACTTCTTCGTGGAGGCGCCGGCATACAGGCACCTGACGACCCAGATTAATATCGAGGGTGATCCCTACCTGTTCGAGGATTTCGCATTCGGTACCCGGGAGGATCTCATTCCGGCAGTGAAGCGCGTAAGCGATCCGACGCTGATGGCGGAGAACCAGGTACAGAAGCCCTACGCCTCTATCGACTTCGATTTCGTTCTGACGCCCGCCATTGAAGGTGTTGCTGACACGATCGTTGAGCGCGAACGGGCTGCAGCCTGAGATCATAAGGAGGCGCCATGGAGGTGGCGCCTGCCGTTGAAAACCGAGGAGGATGAGACATGCTGGACGTCATCGCGGACGGTCGTATTGAGGAAAGGCTCGACAATGCTGTCATTGAGGACGCGCAAAGTGGCGTCTATCGTTGTCGTCGCGATATTTTCACCGATACCGAGCTGTTTGAACTCGAGATGAAACATATCTGGGAGGGCAATTGGGTCTATCTTGCACATGAGAGCCAGATCCCAAACCCAAACGATTACCTTACCGGCTATATCGGCCGCCAGCCCATCGTCATCTCCCGCGACAAATCGGGCACCCTGCATTGTTTTATTAATGCCTGTTCGCATCGCGGAGCCATGATCTGCCGGCACAAGCGGGGCAACAAGTCGACCTACACCTGCCCGTTCCACGGCTGGTCCTTCTCGAACACCGGAAGGCTCCTGAAGGCCAAGGATCCGAATGGAGCCGGATATCCCGAGCAGTTCAACAAGAACGGTTCGCACGACCTCACCAAAGTCGCCCGTTTCGAGAACTACCGCGGCTTCCTGTTCGGCAGCCTCAATGCCGATGTTCTGCCGCTTGAAGCCCATCTCGGCGAGGCGCGGAAGATCATCGACATGATCGTCGACCAGTCTCCGGATGGTCTTGAAGTCCTGCGCGGCAGTTCGAGCTACATCTATGACGGGAATTGGAAGCTGCAGACTGAGAATGGCGCCGATGGCTATCATGTTTCGTCTGTTCACTGGAACTATGCCGCTACAACCAACCACCGAAAGGACGCGATCGCTGCAGCTGCTGGTCAGGATGTGACACGCGCAATGGATGCGGGGTCGTGGGCCAAACAGGGCGGCGGTTTTTATTCCTTCGAGCATGGTCACTTGTTGCTTTGGACGCGCTGGAGCAATCCTGAAGACCGGCCACTCTCGGAAAAGCGTGATGAGTTGACGGAGCGTTTCGGGCAGTCCTGGGCCGACTGGATGATCGACCGCTCCCGCAATCTCTGTCTCTATCCAAACGTTTATCTGATGGATCAATTCTCTTCGCAGATCCGGATGTATCGACCGATCGCGGTAGATAAAACCGAAGTCACGATTTACTGCATTGCCCCAAAGGGTGAAAGCGCTGAAGCACGCGCTCGCCGCATCCGGCAGTACGAAGATTTCTTCAACGCCAGCGGCATGGCCACGCCGGATGATCTCGAGGAGTTCCGCTCCTGCCAGATCGGCTATCAGGCGCGGCACGCCGCCTGGAACGATCTCAGCCGCGGGGCGGCGCACTGGATCCAGGGCGCTGATGAGGGCGCCGCCGCTATCGGTTTGAGGCCTTTAATGTCAGGTGCAAAGACCGAAGATGAAGGTCTGTTTGTTATTCAGCACAGCTACTGGAGGGAAGCCTTGGAAAAGGCGATCGGACACGATCCGTCGCGCTGAGGGCATGGGCGGGTTCGTGTAGTCCGCCTCATCTTGCATTTGTCGAATTTACGTTGAGCGGGTTGAGGAGCTATCCGCCGAAGGAGAGGTCATGACTATTTCACGGCAGAAGGTCGAGGGGTTTCTCTATCGCGAGGCCCGTTATCTCGACGACCGCGACTGGGATAACTGGCTTGCGCTCTATGCACAGCACGTCGAATTCTGGATGCCTGCCTGGGATGATGACGACAAGCTGACGGAGGATCCGCAGTCGGAAATCTCGCTGATGTACTACGCCAGCAAACAGGGTTTGGAGGATCGGATTTTCCGCATCCGTACGGATCGATCGAGCGCCACCAGCCTGCCCGAACCCCGCACAGTCCATCACATCTCCAACGTGGAGATCTTGTCCCAGACGGAAAACGCCGCCGAGATCCGATTTAACTGGATGACCCAGAACTACCGCTACAAGGCGACAGACACTCATTACGGCACGAGTTTCTATACGCTCGAAGTTGCGGGCGACGACATGAAGATCGCCAAAAAGAGGATCGTTCTCGTCAACGACTACATCCATCACGTCATCGACATCTACCACGTCTGAAGTCGAAGGAGGCCCGACAATGCCCAAGGTTGCCCTTAATTTCGAAGACGGAGTCACCCGTTTCATCGAATGCGGCCCGAATGAACTCCTGGTTGACGCCGCTTATCGCGCGCGGCTGAACATTCCCATGGATTGTCGCGACGGTGTTTGCGGCACATGCAAGTGCTATTGCGAATCCGGACTTTACAGCATGGATTCCTATATCGACGACGCCTTGACGGAAGACGAGGCGTTGCAGGGTTATGTCCTGACCTGTCAGATGCGACCAGAGAGCGATTGCGTCGTCAGCGTTCCCGCTACATCCACGCTATGCAAAAGCGGTCCGTCCTCGTTTGGCGCCTGCCTGTCTGAAGTCCGCCACCTGTCCGACACGACGATCGGCTTCACCCTGGAGCTTGACGACCCCGACAGCCTCACTTTCCTGCCGGGTCAGTATATGCAGGTCTCCGTTCCTGACACGGCGTGTAGCCGGGCCTATTCCTTCTCGTCGCGTGTGAACGGCGGCCGTATCGACTTCCTCGTCCGCAATATTCCGGGCGGACTGATGTCCACCTATCTCTCGCACCGTGCTTCGCCCGGGGACCGTCTATCGATGCAGGGACCCTCTGGTGCCTTCTATCTGCGCGAGCTCCAACGCCCTGCGCTGTTCCTTGCGGGTGGGACCGGGCTCGCACCGTTTCTCGCCATGCTCGATCACCTCAAGGAATGGGGAGGGTCGTCGCACCCAATCCACCTTCTCTATGGCGTTACCCGCGACGAAGACCTGGTGGAGGTGGTTAAGCTGCAGGAGTTCGCGGAGGTCATTCCCGAGTTCTCATTTGACGTTTGCGTTGCCGATGCGGCGAGCAATGCCAGCCGCAAGGGCTTCGTAACCGACCATTTCGGGCCGGAAGACCTACACGATGGCGACAGCGATGTCTATCTGTGCGGCCCGCCGCCGATGGTTGAAGCAGTACGCAGGCACTTCGAGACGATTGGCGTCAAACCAGCATCCTTCCATTACGAGAAGTTCAACGCCTCGGAAGCCGTCCAATGAAGCCGGAGCCCTTTCGAAACAAGATGATGGTCGTGACCGGCGCGGCCCAGGGTATCGGCCGCGAAGTGGCTATGCGAGCTGCCGCGGATGGCGCGCGTCTTGCGCTGGTCGATCGCTCCGATCTCGTCGAAAAGGTGGCAGCAGAGATCGGGGCCTTAGGCGGCTTTGCGACTGCCATTCTGGCTGATCTGGAGCATTGGGAGGGCGCGAAGGAGGCTATAGCAACGGCAATAAGACGGTTGGGACGGATCGACATACTCGTCAATAATGTTGGCGGAGCCATCTGGATGCGGCCCTTCGAGCATTTCGACGACAGGCAGATCGAGGCGGAAATCCGCCGCTCGCTGTTTCCGACCATGTGGTGCTGTCGTGCAGTACTGCCCTCTATGATTGAGGCCCGATCGGGAGTCATCGTCAATGTCTCGTCGATCGCCACACGCGGGATAAATCGCGTGCCCTATTCGGCGGCGAAGGGGGCGGTTAATGCCCTCACCATTGCTTTGGCAATGGAGAACGCCGAACGCGGAATTCGCGTCAATGCAGTTGCGTCGGGCGGCACGGAAGCGCCGCCGCGCCAGATACCACGCAACACCGAGAACCAGACGGAAGACGACCGGCGCTGGGTGAGCGAGGTCGTCCGGCAGACGACGGAATCGAGTCTGATGAAACGCTACGGCACGCTTGAAGAGCAGGCAAACGTCATCCTGTTCATGGCATCCGACGAAGCATCCTACCTCACAGGGACCATTCTGCCAGTCGGGGGTGGGGATACCGGCTGAATACATTCAACCACAGTCCCGTTGCTAAGGACGAGAAGCCAGGCAGCGGAGAAACAAACCGGAGGAGAACACCATGCAGAAGAAGATTATCGATGTTCAGGAGGTGATTGATACCAACCCTCTGTCGAGCTACCAGAAGATTGTCATTGTGCTGTGCTTTCTGGTCGTTGCGATCGACGGCTTCGACACGGCCGCGATCGGTTTCATCGCACCCGTACTGAAGTCCGAGTGGGGTGTTGCACCCGTTGACCTCGCTCCGCTTTTCGCTGCAGGTCTGTTTGGCCTGATGGCCGGGGCCTTCATTTTCGGACCACTCGCCGACCGGATTGGCCGAAAGCCGGTCCTTCTCTTCACCACTGTCTTTTTTGGTCTCGCCACCTACGCCTCATCGTTCGCGACGGATATCCAGATGCTGACGGTCATGCGCTTCATTACTGGCCTCGGCCTTGGCGGTGCAATGCCAGCGGCCATTACACTGACCGCTGAAATCAGCCCACAGCCCCGGCGTGCCACGCTTGTCACGCTGATGTTCTGCGGCTTTACCATCGGTTCGGCCGCTGCAGGAGTTGCCGCCGCGCATATCGTGGCGTCCTGGGGCTGGCAAGGCCTCCTCATCCTCGGCGGCGCGCTGCCGCTGCTGCTTTCACTTGTCCTTTTTGCACTCCTGCCCGAATCGGCGCGTTATCTCGCGGGTCGGCGCGCCGAGCCGAGCCGCATTGCCTTCGCATTGAAGCGGCTCGTTCCGGCAGCCGACATTGAGGGAGCAGTTTTCGCTGTTCCGGCCCGTCCTGCCGGATCGCCTGCTGGACAATTGTTCACGCGCGGGCTCGGCGTTGGCACACTCCTGATCTGGGTGACCTTTTTCATGAGCCTGCTCGTCTTCTACCTGCTGTCGAGCTGGTTACCTCTCCTGATTACATCTGCTGGCTTCTCCATGGCCAAAGCTTCGCTCATGGGTGCGACACTCGCGACCGGGGGCACCATCGGTGCAATCCTGATCGGGCGTCTGATGGATATCTTTGAACCTCACAAAGTACTCGCCGGAGCCTATGTTGCAGCGGGCCTCTTTGTCGTGCTGCTTGGGAACGCTGTTGCCATGCCCTGGCTCCTGGTATTCGCCATTTTTGGTGCGGGCTTTGGCGTCGCGGGCGCACAAGTCGGTATCAATGCGCTTGCTGCGGGCTACTATCCAACCGAAAGCCGGGCGACAGGCGTGAGTTGGGCTAATGCCGTTGGCCGCACCGGATCGATACTGGGTTCGATGATTGGGGGCGTTCTCCTTTCACTCGGCTGGGACCTTTCGACGGTCTTTGCGGTGGCTGCCGTTCCAGCCTTCATGGCGGCTGCGGCCGTGTTCGCCAAGGGATACCAGCCCGCCAGCGCTATCGTGCCTTCTCCCATCCCAACGGCAGAGTGAGGGCATGTTTCTCGACCTCGATGATCTCACAATGCACCTGCGGACAGATGGTCCGCAGGATGCCCCCGTGCTCTTGATGCTCCATTCACTCGGTACCGATCACGGAGTCTGGGACCCACAGGCGGCCGTGCTTTCAAGGAATTTCCGTGTAGTCCGCCCGGATCTGCGCGGCCACGGTCTGACCGGGGTTACTGCTGGGCCCTACAGCATCAAGGGTCTGGCCGAAGACGCGCTGTGTGCCATGAATCGTTTAGGGATCATGCAGGCACATGTGGCCGGTCTCTCGATTGGGGGTATGGTCGGCCAGGCTCTTGCCGCCGTTGCGCCCAGCCGTGTCTCATCATTGGTGCTCTGCGACACCGCCATGTCGATTCCTCCGCCTGGCTTATGGCGGGATCGCGCCGCGACAGTCCGCGCCTCCGGCACGACAGCGATCGCCGATGCGGTTGTCGCCCGTTGGGTAACGCCCGCAGCCGCCGATACTCCTGAAACCCACCGGCTCAGGTCAATGGTGGTCAATACGGCCTCCGAAGGCTACGCCGGCGCGGCCGAGGCGATTGCTGCCGCGGACCTCGCGTCGATGACCCCATCACTGAGGGTACCGGTGTTGATCGCGGTGGGCGACCAGGATGTCGCAACCCCGATTGCCGCGGCACAGCACCTTGCCGGAGCCATCGCCGGGTCGGAACTCAGTGTGATAATGGGAGCGTCCCACATACCGACATTTGAACGCTCGAACGAGTTAACTGGTGTGATCAAAACATTTCTCCAGCGTCAATTATCTTAGGACATGGAGTGCCTGCCTGAAAAACTGCAACACTGTCCAATCGCCCGTCCGCTGGCGATTGGAAGATGCACAATGGTGCTGTTGAAGCGAGCTCTGAAAGAGACGCTGAACTTTGTCAGGCACTTGTCTCCCTGGATGCCACCTATCCTGAGGGCACTCGAAATGGCGCCTCGCCAGGACTCTCACAACTGGTTTTTGGGCGATCCGCTTCCTGTGGCTGGCTTTTGTACGCACGGTTCGCCCTCTTCTCCTCAGGCCGCTTGTCCTTTCTGATCGAAGAAATGCAGGTTGGCTGGTTCCGCGATCAGGCCAAGCTCGCTGCCCGGCGGCGGCACTTCATTTTTGTCATGCACGACGAGGCACGTCTGTTCATTGGGTAGCTGAACATGCATCAGGGTAACCGCGCCCGTATACTCGCAGAGAGCGACCTTGCCCCGCAAGGCACTTTCCGAGGACGACACGATGGCGATGTGTTCCGGGCGAATTCCGACGCTTTTCGCGGTAACGGGCGTGGTCGAGTTTGGAGCAAGCATTGCCGCATTGGCGGCCGGCAGGATGTTCATCCTGGGACTACCTATGAACTGCGCAACAAACTGATTGGCCGGGTTCTCATATAATTCGCGCGGCGAACCCACCTGTTCGATCCGTCCGTCTCGCAGGACGACGATCTTGTCAGCCAAGGTCATTGCTTCGATCTGATCATGCGTGACGTAGATCATCGTTGTTGACAGGCGCTTGTGCAATGCCGCGATCTCTGAACGCATATGGACGCGCAATTCGGCGTCAAGATTGGATAGCGGCTCATCAAAAAGGAACACGGCCGGATTGCCGACAATGGCGCGGCCGATCGCGACTCGCTGACGCTGGCCACCGGAAAGTTCACGTGGAAATCTGTCAAGCAGCGCCTCGAGTTTCAGAGTAGCTGCGGCGGCGGCTACACGGCGGATACGCTCTTCTTCAGACACTTTACGGACCTTCAATCCGAAGCCCATATTGTCGCGAACGCTCAGATGCGGGTAGAGTGCATAGGATTGAAAGACCATCGCCACGCCGCGCTTGGCGGCCTGGATCTCATTCATCAAGCGGTTGCCGATATAGAGTTCGCCGCCCGAAATGTCCTCAAGCCCCGATATCATGCGCAAGAGCGTTGATTTTCCGCAACCCGACGGGCCAACGAACACAACGAACTCACCATGTTCTATCACCAGATCCACACCACGGATAACCTCGGTTTTTCCGAACCGCTTTTCGATATTTTTGAGGAGGAGGTTGGTCATCGCAGGTCCTTTCAACCCTTCACGCCAGAGAGCGCAAAACTCTCAATGATTTGCCGTTGCGCGATAAGATAAACAATGAGGATCGGTACAACAGCGAGGCTGGTTGCGGCCAGTTGCAAATTCCACAGGGGTAGCCCGTAACTGTCGTTGAAATTGGAAAGCGCCAATGGCAGCGTGAACATCTCGAGCGAACTGAGGAAGATCAACGGCTCCAGGAACAGATTCCACGAGAACAGGAAAGTGATGATCGCTACCGCAGCGAGCGCGGGGCGAGACATTGGCAGCGCGATCCGCCACCAGACGCCGAAGCGCGACAGCCCGTCCATTTTCCCTGCCTCCTCCAGTTCCTTTGGCAATGCGAGGAAATACTGGCGCATCAGAAAAGTCGCCATGACACCATGTGGACCAAACGTCGGGAGCAGGATAAGCGGCCAATGTGTATCAACCAGACCCATGGACCGTATGAGGAAGAAGTTCGGGATTATAGTCACTTCCTCGGGCACCATTAGCGCTGAAACGAAGAATAGCATCAGCAGCCCGGCGCCGGCAAAGCGCATCCGCGCCAGGGCATACCCTGCAAGCGACGAGATGACGAGAGTAAGGGCTGTGACGGCAACCGCAATGTAGAGCGAGTTGAAATATTGGCGAGCAAATGGTTGGTATGTGAAGACATCGACAAAGTTTTGGAATCGCCATTCGCGCGGTATCAGGGTCGGAGTGCCGAATATCTCTGTGGTGCTTTTGAAACCTGCCGATACCATCCATACAAACGGAAATATGAAGGGTATCGCGGCGATCAGAAGCGCAATCGTCCAGCAACTGCGATAGATTACGTTGATCTGGCGCTGGGTCATTCCATCTCCTTGCGACGCAGCATCACCTGCACAAGCGTTAGCGCCATGACAATCACGAACATGATTATGGCCAGCGCAGAGGCATATCCGACATTGAAGAATTTGAACCCCTGTTGATAGATATAGAAGGCGAGTACGAGAGTTCCGTTTTCAGGACCGCCGCCGGTCATCTGGTAGATATGATCGAAAACCTTGAACGAGCCAATCGTGGTGAGGACCATGATGATCAATGTGGTCGGCGCCAGCAGCGGCCATATGATCATGCGAAATATCTGCCAGCGCGACGCCCCTTCGAGGCGCGCTGCCTCCTCGTAGTCTCGCGGTATTGCCTGCAGCGCAGCAATGTACAGGATCATGTTTAGTCCGACCATTTTTATGACGCGCGTGACGATCACTGCGGCCATTGCCCAATTGGGATCACGGAGCCAGTTCGGGCCATCGATCCCGACCAATGCCAGCATCTGGTTTATGACACCGCCTTCGCCCTGTAGCAGGAATTTCCAGACGATAGCCCAGGCGATCGCCGAGGTAACGACCGGCGCGAAAAATACAGTGCGAAAAAACACGACGCCGAAGAAGGGGCGCGACAGCGCCAGGGCAAGTGTCAGTGCCAGAGCCATGTTGAATGGCACGAGACCTACCGCAAAAATCACTGAATTCCGAACGACGTGCCAGAAATCCGGATTGACCAGCAAGGCGTCGTTGAAATTGTGCAGACCGACGAACGCTGCCTGCTGACTTAGCAGGTTCCACTCTGTCATCGAATAATAGAAGATCGCGACTAGGGGGCCGAGAAAAAAGACGAGGAAACCGATGAATGTCGGGCTGATGAAAAGCCATGCCTCCAGCATCTCCCGATATTTCAATGTCAGCCACGGCGCGCGATTGGCGCCGGGCTCGTTCGTGTGGGTGACAGCTGCCATGGTCCAATCTACCTAAAGCAAAGGCTGGATGGCTGCGCATACGCCCTTCAGGGCGTCTTCGACATTCGCGTCCGGCTTCCACAGCGCGTCGACACGTGGAGCCATCGCAGCGAGTATCTGCGGTGCTTTTTCGTGCGCGGGATGAACACGGCCCTTGGTAATTGCTGAGCTCACATTCTTCATCTGTTCGGCGGGCACCAATTTGTTGCCGTTGATGAATGCCTCGCTGTCCAGCACGCTTTTGCGTGCGGGGGGAAAGAACTGGGCCATCGTCGCAACATTTTCCTTATCGGTCATGTGGGCAACGAATTGTGCCGCAAGCTCCTTGTGTTTGCCCTGTTCGAAAACCACAAGCCCGGCTTGCCCAATCACAGGTGACTCTCCGCCAGGGCCGGTGGGCAGGGGCGCTATACCCCAATTGAACCCAGCCTCCGGCATCTTCGATGCACGCGATATCTGATTGTCGGTCATGGCCGAATTTCCGGAGAAATAGTCGCCTTGCTCTCCAGGCGGTACGATTGATTTATCCTTGAACACCATGTCATGCAGCTGTTTTACCGCGGCTATGGCTTCCGGCTTGTCGAACCCGCATTGGCCATTTGTCCAGATATCGCCGCCATAGGCCCGTATCGAAGGTAACAATGCATGCGTCATTCGCGAGGCATAGCCTTCGCCGTCCTTGAACTCGAATCCCCACTTTCCGGGATTGGCCTCGGCCAGCTTTTTGGCCGTTTCCTGGAATTTATCGAGGGTCCATTCGCCTTTTGCGGCAAGTGCAAGGGGGTCTTCGAGACCGGCCTTATCGAACATGTCCTTATTATAGTAGATCATGAAGGGTGATGTAGAGAACGGAATGCCGTAGACCGTCTCGCCTTTTTGCCAGAGCGCCATCGCGGGCTGGGAGAAATCATCGAAATCGTACCCTTGGGCAGCCTTTACTGTTGGACCGATGTCCATCAGAAGGCCTGCATTCTCGAAAGCGGGGGCCGCATCTTCCATCATCCACGCAATATCCGGCGGATTGCCTCCTGCTACCTGGAAGGTCAGCTTCTGAGTGTAGTCGCTCACGGGTACGGTCTCGAACTTGACGATAACGTCCGGATGGTTCTCTTTGAAACTCTCTGCAATGCCGTTCAGCATCTTCAGATGGGCGTCGTTTCCTGTCCATACCGTCACCCGAAGGTCCTCGGCCAGAGTGGGTGCCGACATCAAGCAGAAAACCATGGCTGATACTGCAACTCTCGTCTTTACGACATTCATTGTTCTTCCTCCCATTGTTGATCGCAGACTATGCTCTGACCCTCATGCGACATCTCCGGGCAGAACGCCCGGCGCATCGCCGATCGTCCAGCCTCCATCGACGGGAATCTCGGCGCCCGTTACGTAATTTGCGGCGTCGCTGCATAAGAAAATGAAGGCACCGACGACATCGTCGGGGCGGCCCTGGCGACCGGCCGGTATCTTCGCCGTGACTGC
Source organism: Phyllobacterium brassicacearum (assembly GCF_003010955.1). Lineage (GTDB taxonomy): Bacteria > Pseudomonadota > Alphaproteobacteria > Rhizobiales > Rhizobiaceae > Phyllobacterium > Phyllobacterium brassicacearum. Next base: position 437,914 of record NZ_PGGO01000002.1, on the reverse strand, counting down.
GCGGCGAAACGGCGGATCCTCGTATCGACGTGCTGTGGCTTCGGTCTCAATCGCGCCGGGTGAAACGACATTAATGGTCACACCTTGCGCGCCGACTTCGCGCGCAAGTGCCCGAACCGCTGTCAACTGCGCTGCCTTGAGTGAAGCATAGACGAGTGTCTCGGCGCGAGGGCGGGTCGACATAACGCTGCCCGTGGCAACAACGCGCCCCCATCCGCGCTCGGCCATCGGCGGAACCAACTTTTGCGCCAACAAGAGGAAGGTCGAAAAGTTTGCCGAAACATGCGCGTTGATATGGGCCAGCGTCGCATCATGCCAGGCGAGACGCCGTTCGATTGCCGCATTGGCAATCAGAATGTCGATCGGGCCGTGGTTCGACAGTATGTTGTCAACAAACACGGAAATAGCAGGAGTGTCGGTGAAATCGGCCTCAAGCACGGCCGTATCTCCGCCAATCGCCTGAGCTGTGGCGGCAGCACCTGCGGCATCACCAAAGTGATGCAGCACAACGGTTGCACCATGTTCAGAAAGGCCGAGAGCCACGGCCCGACCAATGCCCGAGCTTGCCCCGGTTATCAAGGCCCGCCTACCCGCCAGCGAAAAGCGCTCGGGCCTCATGCCTCTTTGTCCGCAAGTTTGTCAGCGACCTCCAGCGATGCGATATCCGCAGCGTCAAAGTGGGCCTTGATCTTCTCTTCGGCGAGAGCTGCGTTGCCAGTGACGATCGCTTCATAGACTTGCTGATGACGATCGATCGTAGCGCGCCAATCCGCGTCGGTGCGGTTTGCACGACGCGAAAACAACTCTGAGACCTCGCGCTGCACCGAGCGCAGGCCTTCCATCTGAACACGGATCATGACATTTCCCGTCGTCAATGCGAGGCCGAGGTGGAAGAGAATATCGGCTTCGGTAAATGCAGCCGGTTCGTGTAATGAAGCACGCATATCTGCGATCGCTTGCTTCATTACCTCCAGACCGCTCGGATCACGCCGCTCGGCGGCCAGCCGGGCAATTCCGGATTCTATGACCCGGCGCATCTCATTTGCCTCCTGCAGGCGTTTGAGGCTGGAGCGAACCGCATAACCATAAATGCGTTCCATGGGTTCGCCGCTGAGTGCCTTGGCCCGGGCTACTTTTCCCTGCTGCGTAAATATCAGTCCGGCTGTGGTCAGTTGGCGCAGAGCCTCTCGCGCAATAGGTTTCGATACGCCAAACTCTTTGGCAATCTCGCCCTCCGGCGGCAAGGGCTCACCGGGAGATATGCGGCCGTCAAAGAGTGCTGCGGCAATCGCATCGGAGACGCCATCAGCCAATCTGGATGGACTGGCGGGCCTGGCTGTAAAAATCGGTTTCTTCGTTGGGTTGGCTGTCATTTTCATCCTCGCATGGATCAAGTTAGCACAGCGGCTCACAACTTAGCAACTAAGTTTATCAGTTGCCAAGTAATTCAATACGCGTTAGAACCCATCAGCCGATACTCTCATCGGCAAATGGGAGCAGCAATCAACCAATGGAAGCCGCAAACGCTATCGTCCCCGGTATGATACGCATAGTCGACGTGATCGCCCATCCGCTCACTCAGACTCTGCCCAGGCCGACGGTCACGTCGTGGGGTGTATACAGCCAGGTCTCCATTGTTCTCGTAGAGATACGGACGGACGTGGGCCTGGTGGGTGTCGGCGAGACACTGGCCCGATTTTCACCCAAGGCATATGTGGAGTTGATCGAAACATCGCTGAAGCCAAGGCTCGTTGGACAGGATGCGCGCAATATTGGTGCCTTGTGGCACTCCATGCGTCGGTCATTGTCGGGGCGGGCAGGCGGAATGCTGGTGGAGGCGATCGCCGGGGTGGATATCGCGCTGTGGGACATAGTCGGAAAGGCCGCGGGCCAACCGGTCGCAAAACTGCTTGGAGGGATGGGCCGAGATATCATCGACGTCTATGCCGCTGCGGTGAACTGGGTTGGCGATGACGAAGCCGACAGGGAGCTCGAACGCTATATCGATGAGGGATTTCAACGCATCAAAGTGAAAATATCGAACCCCGTGAGGGAAGCGTGTGTGCGCATAGAGCGTTTGCGCAAGCAGGTTGGCGACAATATCGAACTTTGCGTGGACGCGAACTGGGCTTACAATCTGGATGAGGCGGTGGAAGTCGGCCATGCCCTTTACGCCAACGGCTACTTCTGGTTCGAGGAGCCACTCGCGCCCGAAAACGAGCAGGGCTATGAAGAACTCCGCCAGCGCTGCAACGTACCGCTGGCGGCAGGAGAGAGCAACTTCACCACCCACCAGGCGCAACGGCTGATCTCCAATAGGACACTCTCTGTTGTTCAGCCCGACGTCGCGCGCGCGGGAGGTATATCCGAGACACGGCGAATTGCCGAATATGCCGCCATCCATGAAGTCAGCTACGCGCCGCACATCGGCATGTCCGGGATCATCTGCGAGACCGCGAGCGTTCACCTGGCTTCGGCCCTTCCTAATTTTCGCGTCATGGAATGCGAATGCGACCTTAGTCCCTTCAAAAGAGAACTTGCCGATCTGCCGCCAGGTTGCCTGCGCCAGAAGGACGGCACACTCGATGTGCCTGGTAAACCTGGACTCGGCATTGAAATCGACTGGAATGCTGTAAGGAGGCTTCGAGCCCAATGAGGTCCGCCACACAATGACGTCAATCGACATTTCCCCAGCCACGCTCGCCGAGGCTATGCGCCTGGCATTGTTGCGCGCCGACCCATCACTTAGCCGCTTCGACCCTTTACCGCGGATTTTGTCATATGACGATTTCTCGCGCGGCCATTGCGGGTGGTCACAGCTCATTGGCAACTATGAGAACGATCTTGACTCCATGCTGCCTGGATACGCGCAACATTCAAGCGCGATGCTTTCTACCCTCGGACATTGGGATGCCGGCTCGCATGGAGGTATGGACTCATCGTATGCGCTGAAAATTGCCACCCGGGCCAGGCCAGGCGCGCAGAATGTCGCCATCAAACGTCATACGTTTCGCAAGCGCGGGCCCATCAGATTCGAGCTCTACTTCACCTTCAAGCCGGAAGCAAAAGAGTTGAAATTGTCCGAGTTGGACGTTCGTTCTGTCGGCTTTCTGTTAGATCTGCAATGCGGCGACAAAGACGAAGGTGAGCGGGTGATGCCGCATCTGCGCTTCCTGAATGCTGTCGATGGAAAGCATCTTCAGAAATGGCAGTACAAACGCGAGACGACGACATTCAGTTCTGTCGGCAACGACGACAAGACGGTCAGCCACTACCATCTGGCACCCGAGGGCTGGTTGGATTTGCCGGGTGGCGATCAGCGGCTGTGTTATAACGAAATCCCGACCAAGGTGAACTGGACTTACCTGCGTTTCGATTTCGATCTGGAATCGATGACAGCGTCGAGACTCCAGTGCAATGATCGCATCTTCGATCTTTCGGATTTCGACTCGATCCGTATCCCGGCGATGAAGAACCTCTGGTGCATGCTGAATTTCTGCCTCTTTGCCGAAACCGATGTGGCGAATCGCGCCTTCCTCTATGTCGATTCGATCTGCATATCGGGAGATTATTGATGCTGCCAGAGAATGTCACGGCCGTGCTTGCTCGCAACGAACGCTGGAGCGGTGACGCCGCCAGCGAGCCTTATGAGGCCGGCTGGGCGCGGGAAGCGGTATTCTTCGTCAGGGCAATCAAGCAGCCTGTCGGATCAATCCCGATGGCTTGGGTGGAAATATCACCTGACGGCATGCATTGGGTGGGAGAAGGAACGGAATTCCGGATGCCCTCGGAACGCGATGCTATTGCAGTCGCACGCCTGTCGGGATTTGGCGGTTGGCTCAGGGTAAAAGCCCGTTTCGACGACGGTGCCGAGTGCACCGTACTGGTGACCCTCCACCTTAAGGCTTGAAGAAGATCGCGGCGCAGGTGCCGATACCGATTGCGGTGCTTAACCGAGAAACGCGCCCTGTGCCAGAAGTTCGCGGCGCAGGTCGTCATAGTCGATATGTCTTGGTGTAGGGTATCTGATAGATATTCGCGGTCGGTGGAGCGTCGCCACCGGTGCCGCCACCCGATCCTGCTGGATCATGTATATCGAGCGGGTAACCGCACAGGGCCACGACATCCGGAAACGATCGGCCGGAACGAAGATCATCCAGTGTGAGTTCATAGTCTCCATCGATCCGCCGCGTTTCACGCACGCCGATCTGTGTAGCCGTATCCCGGAGTTCGGCGTTCTGGAAACCGGGCAATTCGCACCGGAAGAAATTCAGGAGCGCCACGGTCTGCTCGCGCCCCTCTATTTCTGCTTGTGATGGCTCGGTGGCCTCCGCCCCATTGCGGCGGAGCACCCGGCCGGTATTTATACGCCAGACGCCTGGCTCCATGGACTTGTAGAGGCCGATGCCGCGGCGAGGTGCGGGAAATCGTCCCTCGGCGGTCGCGGCGGCAACTATGGATGCATATGGTCGATAATCGTCGGGATGAGACCGGACGTAATCCTCGACGGCTGCATCGTCGACGTTCTGAACGCGAAAGAATAAAGTCTGCGGTTGGGCCAGCCCGTCGCTGTCAGCCCGGCGGTGAGGTTCCCGCCGAGAAACCCGTAGCGTTCGATCATCATTACGCGGACACCCATGCGAGCCGCGGCAATCGCAGCGGAGATGCCGGATGGTCTGCCGCCGATGACCAGTACATCCACTTCGCAAGTTCGGGAAGTTCCGCCGCATAGGAAAACCTCCGGTTGGTCTGCAACATTGGATCTCTCCCGGATTTAGCGGAACATAGACCCGCCGTCGGCGTCGAGCGCCGCTCCATAAACGAAGCTGGCGGCATCTGAACACAGAAACAGGATCGCCGCAGCCATGTCGTCCGGACGACCCATCCGGCGTATCGGCAGATTGGCAGCAATGCGTTCCTTCAGTGACTGATCAATATGCGAATGCATGGGGGAGTCGGTTGGGCCGGGGTTGAGCGCATTGATCCGAACATTCTTGCCAGCCAGTTCTCGCGCAACGGATTTAACCAGCGAAAGGGTGCCCGCCTTCGATGCTGCATAGGCGGTGTCCGCGATCAGCCCGCCGCCACCATGAACTCCCGCGTCAGAAGCGATGCAGACGATGTTGCCACCGAACGGATTGACCAGCATGCGCTTTGCAGCGGCCTGTACCGTAAAGAAGGTTCCGAACAAGTTGACAGCATGCACACGCTGCCAATGCGCCCAGTCCTGATCGAACAGCCGTTTTGCAGTAATGATAGCGGCACACGTCACCACATTGTCGAGGCGCGAGAGATTTTCGTCACAATAGTCGAAGGCTCGTTTGATGCTGGACTCGTCGCTGACATCGACGGTGACGGCATGAATATTGGCACCGGTCTTGCGTATTTCTGCGCTATGGTGCTGCAAGCCGTCCTCGTCGCAGTCACACATCACCACCTCGGCGCCTTTCGATGCGAAGGCCCTGGCTGTCTCCAATCCCATTCCACTCGCGGCGCCGGTAATCAAGACAGTTCTGTCAGCAAAGCAGTCATTGGCGAAAGTGGCATAAGTGTCGATCATGATATCTCCAGCCTGGCAGCAAATAACGTCTCTTGATAACTTAGCTGCTAAGTAGAGTAGTTGTAAAGTCGGTCGACAAAATCACTGTTTCAGAACGAGTGATACCTGGCGGGGCTATCCTCGACGCACCATGGTCGCAGAACCCAGCCGGCTAGAGACGAGGGGTGACCGCTGCCCTATGGGGACGCCCCTGATGACTGAGAACACCCTCTGGACGAATGGTTGACAGGCGGTTGTCGGCCGGTCTGGCACAAACCTGCTATGCTAAACCGCCTGGCGGTCTGCCGTGACAGGTTTGCGAACGGCGCAAGCTAATTCCGAGCTCGGCGGCGCGTGCCTTCCCACCCGGGGACCGGCGGCGGAGGTGGCCCATACGGCCGTGGGTAAGGCGGTCGACGCCGTTGAATAGCAGCTCCTCCTGACATCTTTCCTGCTCGAAGGAGCACCTCGAGAGTGTCGCGGATTATCGAGGACGCCGAGAGGCTTCGAGTCAACGCTGAGCGCGGGGCACCGTTCGACGGGCGAAAGCGTCTGCTCCTTCATAGCAGCCTCTTCACCACCAAATCTTCGCTGCGGTCCACTGAGAGCATAGGTGCCCTGTCCTCAGGTATAGCCTTCCCTCTCCCTTGATCCGATCGACCGCCAACACGCTTCAGCATAGAGTCCGCGACGTGGCGGCGACCCGCGAACCGCTGGTGGCCAGTCACCTGCCGTTCCCGTGCGTCTGCCATGTGGCGGTCGACGGCGACGTCTTTCGTTGGGTTCCGGCCGTCTGGGACTACTGACCGCTTGTTACGGTCGGGCCGAATTAACCTAGAAGAGAACCATCGCGCCATGATCGTCTGTTCGTGCAATGTGTTGAGCGATCAGGATGTCCGCTCCGCCGTCGAGGTGGAGGCGCCGCGTTCGCTCAGCCAGGTCTATGGCTGTCTCGGCTGCAGCGCCCAGTGCGGCCGCTGCGCGCGCACCATCCGCCGCATCATGGACGAGGCGCTCGGCAGCGCGCGGCATCCTACAACGGCTGCGCGCGGCCCTCGCAACCCTGACTCGGCCGCCGCCGGCCGATTGAAAGAGATCGTCTGCGACCCGCACATACGCTCTCGGGCATCATCTTACCGTTGCCCAGGTTGGCAGCCAATCGTGGTGTGCCGCAAGGAGGTCATCGACAAGTGACCATATCTGGTCGAGATCGAGCTCCGCTGCAGTATGAGGGTCCATCATTGCTGCATGATAAATGTGCTGGCGGTTTTCGGTGACAAGAGCCTGGACGGTAAGTTCCTGCACATTGACGTTGGTGCGGATGAGCGCGGACAGTTGCGGTGGCAGCGCTCCGATATAAGTCGGCTGTATGCCCGATGCATCAACAAGGCAAGGCACTTCCACCGCGCAGTCCGAGGGCAGCGAGCTGATGCAGCCATTGTTCCGCACGTTGCCATAAATTACGGAGGGTTCGCCGGACCACACTGAGTGCATGATCGACGACGCATATTCGTGGCTTTTACTCACTTCGATCGTGACGGCATTGGCATACGCTTCGGCCTGGCTCTTCCATCGCTCGATCTGGTCGATGCAGCGCTTGGGATATTCGTCTAGCGGAACCCCAAATTTCTCGATGAGGTCATCGCGGCCTTCCTTGATGAAATACGGCGTGTATTCGGCGAAGTGTTCGGAGCTTTCGGTGACAAAGTAGCCGAGCCTTGTCAGCATTTCGTAGCGCACCTTGTTGGGGCAGCGTGGATTCCAGTCGCTAGGCTTCGGCAACCGCCCTTCGTGATAGCCGCGCACGAGATCAGGATAGAGATCACGATAGCTGCCATCGCGCTGCCGGTGCTCGAATTGCAGGTAGAACGCCATATGGTTGATGCCAGCGGCGCGATAGCGAATCTCATCAACAGGAATGTCGAGATCGCGGGCAAGCTCGCCGACAGTCCCTTGAACCGAGTGGCACAGGCCAATTTGTCGGATAGATGGGTATTTTTCCGCAATCGCCCAGGTATTGATCGCCATCGGATTCACATATTGCAGTAGAATGGCCCGAGGGCAGATGGCGAGCATATCCTCGCAGATTTTCCATAAGTGTGGCACGGTACGCAGGCCGCGCATTATGCCACCGACACCGAGCGTGTCAGCAATGGTCTGGCGCAGGCCGTATCTCTTTGGGACCTCGAAATCAGTGACCGTACAAGGCTCGTAGCCGCCGATCTGGAACGCAACAACGACGAAGTCGGCATCCTGGAGCGCCCGGCGCTGGTCGGAATAGGTTTCGATGGTCGCCTTGGCGCCAAGCGTCCCTGCAAGCTTGCCTGCCACTATTTCGCTTTCCGCAAGGCGTTGGGAGTTAATGTCCATTAGCGCGATCGTTGCTCCGGACAAAGCGGGGCGCTGCAACACATCGCCGATGATGTTTTTCATGAAGACAGTCGATCCGGCTCCGATGAAGGTAATTTTGGGTTGTTGTCTTGGCATGGCAGTCTCCGGGAGGATTATGCGGCTTGGACGAGCCGTTTCGGTGTAGGCGGTCCTGTGTTGGAAGGGGACGTTGTTAAGGAGGTCGCAATTATGACCGGCTTTGACGACGCAATTATTTCTCGTTATTCAGGCCCCTCTAGCCATTGTCAAACAGCCGCTAAAGTGGAACTGCAAAGGTTACCCGCTTGCCACACTGTCGCTCAGCCTTCCAGCCATTTCACCTGGTTTTGTGTTAGTTTGATATCCAGAGCCGACAAACTGTCTTCGAGTTCGCCCAGCGTGCGCGGCCCGATCAGGGGAATGACAGGGAAAGGTTGGGCAAGCACATATTTCAAACAAAGTGAAGACACCGCCTTCCCTGGTCGAGATCCGCATCGAGGCGCTCACGTCCAAAATGAGCTTGAGTCAAATTCGGCAGCAGGCGATTGACCAAGGTCAATAAATCCTCGCGCAGTCCCATCTCGGACGGCGCGAGGATTTTCTGCATGCATTACCCTTAAAACTTCCGAGGGCGAAGCCCAGCATGAACCATGTAATCATCGAATGGATGTCGTAAACCGACATTTGGGTAGCTTCCTGGATGCCGGCTGCATACGGCGGCATGTTTGTGCATTCGAGCACAATGGCGCCGACGTCGGGATTGTTCGCGATTAGCGTTCGGGACGCGTCGACGACATCGTCGCGGGCGAGGTCGATATTCAGATCGTCTTTTCCGCCTTGATAAGCACGCGGAAGAATTCCTTGCCATTCTCCGTTCCCGCATCCAACGGAACGCCTGCACCTTCGAGATGGATTGTCAGTTCGCTCAAATTGGCTCTCTGGAGTTTCCACTCGTTCCCATTGTATTCTGAAAGTATTTTATTTGTGTACTGAAAAAATACAATCTTGTTGACTCCGGCCCGATGCCGTGCGCATTTTGCGGCATCGAACCGGATCAAATGGCCTGTTCGACGGGAATTCGGCAGGAGGTTTAGGTGAAACGCGGCAAGAACAGCCTTTACGACGATCTCAAGCGGCAGATTCTGACGATGGAACTCGACCCGGACCAAGACCTCGACGAGGTGAGTCTGAGTGAGCGCTACGGGCTTTCCCGGACGCCGGTGCGCGAGATTTTCCGTCGTCTCCAGGGTGAGGGTTACATCGATATTCGCGAAAACCGCGGCGCCCGCGTGATCCCCATGAACCATCAAACGCTCAGGAATTTCTTCCTCGTTGCTCCAATGATATACGCCGCTATCGGCCGTCTTGCGGTGCAGAACTTTAAACCAAAGCAGCTCGCCGACCTCAAGGACACCCAGGAACGGTTCCGCGGCGCGAGTGTCTCCGGGGACGTCCTCTCGATGGTCCTGGAGAACAACCGCTTTCACGAGATAATCGGAGAAATGTCGGGCAACGCCTATCTGCAGCCAAGCCTTGGCCGCCTGCTGATCGACCATGCGCGTATCGGTCACACGTTTTTCCGACCTCGGAACGATGACATGCGCCAGCGACTGCAACTCGCTGTGGAACATCACGATGGCTTCATCGCCGCAATCAACGCGCATGACGAGGACACCGTCGTCGATCTGGTATTCGAGCATTGGGAACTGTCGCGCGAAAACATGGAGATGTTCATCGCGCCGGAGGGAATGAAGGCGGATGCGCTCGTTGAAGCGCCCGCCACATCCATGGAGAAAGTGTCGTGAAATTCGAAGGTATCTATACCCCGGCGATCACGCCGCTCGGCCAGGATGGGCAGATTGACCATGGCGCCTTCGCGGCAGTCCTCGAATCGCTCATCGAAGCCGGGGTGCACGGCATCATCGTAGGCGGATCGACAGGTGAGTACTATTCTCAAAGCGCCCAGGAGCGCTTCGACCTTGCAGCCTACGCCAGGGACGTGATCGGTACGCGGCTGCCGCTCGTCATCGGAACGGGGGCAACCAGAACAGAAGATTCGGTCGAATACGCCAAGGCGGCAAAGGAGGTTGGCGCAGACGCGATTCTCGTTTCATCCCCGCCATATGCCTTGCCGACTGAGCGCGAGAATGCCGTTCACGCATTGACGGTCGACCGCGCGGCCAACCTGCCCATCATGCTTTACAACTATCCTGCCCGCATGGGCGTTACGATGGGAGACGAATACTTCTCCCGGGTGGGCAAGTCCAGGAACGTCGTGGCCATCAAGGAGAGTTCCGGCGACACGGCCAATCTCCATCTGCTCGCCCGCAAGTTCCCCCATATCGCGCTTTCCTGCGGTTGGGACGACCAGGCACTGGAATTCTTCGCATGGGGTGCCAGGAGCTGGGTTTGCGCCGGTTCGAACTTCCTGCCGCGCGAACATGTCGCCCTTTACGAAGCCTGCGTGCTCGAAAAGAACTTTGATAAAGGCCGTGCGATCATGACGGCCATGCTACCGCTTATGGACTTTCTCGAATGCGGAAAGTTCGTTCAGTCGATCAAATATGGATGCGAACTGATCGGGCTCGAAACTGGTCCCGTTCGTGCGCCGCTGCGTCCTCTCAATTCCGAACAAAAGCGAGCCCTCCAGACTGTCGTCGCCAACCTGAAGCGCACGGTCACCCATATTACGTCGGGAGCCAACCATGCATGAACCTTTGACTGCCGCCGAATACAAGGCGATCGCCGCAAACATCCAGTTTCCCACCAATGCTTTCATTGACGGAGCCTTCCGTCCGGCAAACTCAGGCAAGAGATTCAGGACCACCAATCCCGCGACCGGCGAGACGCTTGCCGAGATCGCGGCGTGCGACGCCAGTGACGTCGATTTTGCCGTTGGCAAGGCGAGGCAAGCTTTCGACGACGGTCGCTGGCATCTCCAGTCGCCCGCAGAGCGCAAGGCCGTTCTGATCAACTTCGCCAAGCTTCTGGAGCGGCATCGTCATGAACTCGCGGTCATGGAAAGTCTCGACAGCGGGAAACCCGTCCGCGAGTGCCAGACTGTCGACGTCCCGGATACGATTCATACCCTCCGCTGGCATGCCGAACTCATCGACAAGCTCTATGACAATACCGCACCCGTGGGCTCGAACGCGCTGACCATGGTCGTGCGCGAACCCGTGGGCGTGGTGGGCTGCGTCCTGCCGTGGAACTTTCCGCTGTTGATGCTGGCCTGGAAAATCGGTCCGGCTCTTGCCGCAGGATGCTCGGTGATCGTGAAACCCGCTCAGGAGACAACCCCGACCACGCTTCGTGTCGCGGAACTTGCCCATGAGGCGGGTATCCCGGCGGGCGTCTTCAATGTCGTGCCGGGCGGGGGCAAGGAAGTTGGCGAACCTATCGGCATGCATATGGACGTCGACATGGTGGCTTTCACCGGATCGACGCCGACTGGTCGCCGGTTTCTGCGCTACGCAGCCGACTCCAATCTCAAGCGCGTGGTTCTCGAATGCGGCGGCAAGAACCCGGCCGTCGTTCTCGATGATGCCGAAGACCTCGACCTCGTCGCCGAACAGATCGTCAACGGCGCGTTCTGGAATATGGGCGAGAACTGCTCGGCCACGTCGCGGCTCATCGTGCATGCCAGCGTCAAGGACGAGCTGCTCGAGCGGATCGGGGCCTACATGCGCGAATGGAAGACGGGCGACCCGCTTGATCCGGAAAACCGCATCGGCACGCTCGTCAGCAAAAATCACTTCGACAAGGTGAGCTCGTTTCTCGACAGCGTGAAGAGCGAAAAGCTCTCCGTCGCCCATGGCGGCGAAACGCAAAAGGGCATCTATATCGAGCCGACCGTCGTCGACGGCGTTACGCCGGCAAGTCGCCTGTTTCAGGAGGAGATTTTCGGCCCCATCCTTTCGGTCACGACGTTCAATTCTCTTGCCGAAGCTGTGGCACTCGCCAACGACACCAACTACGGCCTGACGGCGTCTGTCTACACGGCAAGCCTGCGCAAGGCCATCAAGCTGTCGCGGGAAATCCGGGCAGGCCTCGTGACCGTCAACTGCTTCGGCGAAGGCGATGCCACGACGCCATTCGGCGGTTACAAGGAATCCGGCTTTGGCGGACGCGACAAGTCGGTCTTCGCACACGACAACTACTGCGAGTTGAAGACGATCTGGATCGATGTGTCCGACCGGTCCGTGGACGAGACGGTGAGATGACCACGAAGGCTGTCAAACGTCTGCCGGCGGAAAACGGCATCTCGGGCTGGGAGGCGATCAGTAAGCGTTCGTTTCCCGTCCGGAGCCTCGAAGGCAACGTGACGGCCGACTGGCTGATCATCGGTGCGGGGTTCGCTGGACTTTCCGCCGCGCGCCGTCTGCTCCAGCTTCGACCGAGCGACAGGATCGTCGTTCTTGATGCAAGTGAAGTGGGTAAAGGGACGTCGGGACGCAATTCCGGCTATATGATCGATGTCCCGCACAACCTTGCATCTGGCGAATATTCGAGCGGCGGTACCGACGCGACGAGGCTCGAAATGGCCCAAAACCGATTGGCCATAGCGTTCGCCTCCGAGGCGGCGGCTGAATACGGAATGTCGCGCGAGACGTTCGACCCGTCAGGAAAAATCAATGCCGCGGCAACTGCGCGTGGCATGAAGCTGAATTTGGCGTTTGGCCAATCCTTGAGGAACGCCGGCGAGAAGCATTCTTTCCTCGATGCCGCAGAAATGCGCGACATTGCGGGAACAAACTACTATCTCGGCGGACTTTATACGCCGGGTGCGGTCATGATCCAGCCGGCCGACTACATCCGTGGGCTAGCGGGTGGTCTGGCCCCGCAGGTCGATATCTTCGAGAATGCGCCAGTCACCTCGTTGCAGCGCGAAAATGGAAACTGGAGAGCCGCTACTCCACGGGGAACGGTCAGCGCCCCGAAGGTGATCGTCGCTGTCAACGGCCACATTGACGATTTTGGATACTTCAGTGGGCGGCTGATGCACATCTTCGCCTACGCGTCGATGACCGCTCCGTTCCCCGCCGATGATTTCGGCCGCAGGGTGTCTGGGCGAGACAGATGGGCGCTGCTTCCAGCCGATGCAATGGGCGCAACGGTGCGCAAGATTACCTCCGGCGGAAAGTCGCGTATCGTGATCCGCACGAAATACACCTGCGATACGACGATCACGGTGACGGATCGGCGCATGGCGAAAATGGCCGACGCGCACAGATACTCTTTCGATGCCCGGTTTCCAAGCCTTGCAGGGATACCGTTTGAGTATAGCTGGGCCGGACGGCTTTGCTTGAGCTTGAACCACGTGCCCGCCTTCGGCGAGGTCGAAGAAGGTCTTTTTTCTGCGTGCTGCGAGAATGGCCTCGGGACTGTGAAAAGCACGCTTGCGGGCATGATGGCAGTCGATCTGGCGACCGACACCCGCTCTGACATGCTGAAAAAATTTTCGGATCAGCCGAAGCCGGCGCGGCTTCCGCCCGAGCCGCTGGCGCGGCTCGGCGTCAACGCTGTGATCCGTTTGCAGGAATTGCGTGCTGGCCGCGAGGGATGAACCCTTGCCGCGCAATATGAAGACTGCGCTGAACGCAGGTCTTCAACGAGAATGGGAACAAAAAGTAGGAGATCAAAAATGAAGACTTTGTGGAAAGCGCTTTGCGCCGCGGCGATGGTCACTATGACCATGATGTCCGCCCATGCAGAGGAGAAAACAATTACTGTAGGAACGATGTCCTGGGAGGACCTCACACCCATCACCGGGATTACCAAAAAGGTGTTGGAGGACTCCGGCTACACCGTGAAGGTTGTGCCGTTCTCCGAGTGGGGCATCGCCTATGCCGCGCTCACCAAGGGCGACATTCAAGTCCTCGCCTCGCAGACCGATTACGTTGCACAAGATTACTGGGACAAGAACAAGAAGCGTCTCGAGAAAATCTCTCCGGTCTCTCACGGTCTGTTCCAGGGCGTCGCCGTGCCGAAATATGTGACGATCGACTCCATGGACCAGCTGAATGAAAATGCCGACAAGTTGGGCGGCAAGATCGTGGGCATCGAACCGGGTTCGGGTCTGATGCGCGACACTAGCAATTCTGTCAAGGAATATGACCTCAAGCTCCAGCTCGTTGAAGGCAGCACTGCGGCGATGACAGCGGCCCTGAAGTCGGCCGTCGACCGCAAGGAATGGATTGCCGTCACCATCTGGGAGCCATCCTGGATGATGCAGAAATACGATGTGAAGTTCCTCAAGGATCCCAAGGCAGTGTTCCCTCCACCCCAGAGCTACTATTGGATCGGGCAGAAGGGTTTCTCAGCAGAGAATCCGCATGCCCGCGAGATACTCGCCAGTGTGTACGTCCCACTCGCCGACATAACCGCGATCAACAGCGCTGTTAACGAAGGCAAGACGATGGACGAGGCTGTGAAGGACTGGACCGATAAACATGCCGACCTTTTGAAGCGCTGGGAAAATATCAAGAGCGAGTGACTTTGAAAAATGCGGGTCGTCACGAATCGGGCGGCCCGCAGTCGGCAATAGTTAGACCAGCCGAGGGCTGGCTTGCGGGGAACGCGATGAACACCATCAACGATGCCAATGAAGTGCTAGTGGACTGCCAGTCTGTCTGGAAGATTTTCGGTGCTCGCTCGTCGGCCGCGGCCAAGGCGGTTTCCGAGCGGGGGCTGTCCAAGTCACAGGTTCTCAATGAGTTTAACTGCGTGGTCGGGGTCTCCGGCGCGAACCTCCAGGTCCGCCGCGGTGAGATCTTCTGCATCATGGGCCTTTCGGGCAGCGGTAAATCGACCCTTATCCGTTTGCTGAACAGGCTGATCGAGCCAAGCTTCGGTAAGATTACGGTGAAGGGCAAAGACATTGCATCCCTCAATGCTGGCGAACTCCGCGACATGCGGGCGCGAAATATCGGCATGGTGTTCCAGAGTGTCGCACTTCTCCCGCACCGGACCGTCCTCGAGAACGCTGCCTTCGGCCTTGAAGTCCGAGGCATCGCAAAGGACGAGCGGAATCAGATCGCGCGTGCTGCGCTCGAAAAGGTCGGCCTTGGCGACTGGACAACGCGTTACCCGGACGAGTTGTCCGGCGGCATGCAGCAGCGCGTCGGTCTGGCCCGAGCCCTTGCGGCAGATCCTGAAATCATCCTCATGGACGAACCGTTCAGCGCGCTTGATCCGCTCATTCGCCGACAGCTCCAGGATGAGTTCCGGCAGTTGACGAAGTCTCTCGGAAAATCAGCCGTATTCATCACGCATGACCTCGAAGAAGCCATCCGTATCGGTGACCGGATCGCGATCATGAAGGACGGCGTGATCGTCCAGGTGGGTACCGCCGAAGAAATCGTCACCAAGCCCGTGGACGATTACGTCGCCGATTTTGTGGCGGGCATTTCAAAAATCCATCTGGTCAGGGCGCATTCGGTGATGCAGCCGGTCGCCGAATACAAGCGTTTGCACCCTGACGCCAACCTGGACTCCCTGTTGCAGACATCGCCGGAGGCTGACATCGCAGCGCTTATAGATCTTACGATGCAGTCGGATCGCGACGCCGTCGCTGTGGTTGAAAACGGCGCGATCATCGGCGTGGTGACCACACGTGGGCTGCTTCGTGGTGTTGCCGGAACGTCAGCTGCCGCAGTAGATGACAGGTAGAGGAGGAATGACATGGATATCTCAGTCATTACCGATACATTCGATGAATGGACAGACGTTACGCTGAGCTGGATCAGCGACAACGGTGAAGGACTGTTCGACTTCATCCGCGCGGTTCTCGAGGGTACCTATGACGGCATCCTTTGGCTGCTCCAGCTTGCCCCGTTTTATGTGATCGCGATCATCGCCGCAGCGCTCGGATCTCGCCTGGTCAACATCTGGTTTGGTGGACTGGCAGGTCTCGCCCTTATCTTGTGTGCGTTCATGGGATTATGGGCGGAGACAATGAGCACGCTTGCCCTGGTGATGACCGCGACCGTGCTGGCCCTGCTCGTAGGGATACCAATTGGTGTCGTTGCCGGATTTTCAATGGCTCTTGACCGTGTCCTCGAGCCTGTACTCGACCTCATCCAGACGCTGCCCCCTTATATCTATCTCCTGCCGGCAATCGCGCTCCTCGGCTATGGACCTGCTACGGCGCTTGTCGCGACCTTTATTGTTGCCATGCCGCCGGCCATCAGGTTGACGTCACTCGGCATCCG
The DNA here is from genome assembly GCF_003010955.1 of Phyllobacterium brassicacearum. Classification (GTDB taxonomy): domain Bacteria; phylum Pseudomonadota; class Alphaproteobacteria; order Rhizobiales; family Rhizobiaceae; genus Phyllobacterium; species Phyllobacterium brassicacearum. The sequence continues at coordinate 421,792 of NZ_PGGO01000002.1, read as the reverse complement.
AATGACACCGCGTGAGTTCATCGAACTGGGCCAGGCAACTGGTCTGACGCCTTGGCAGATGTTTACGAAGATCAGACTTCCCTTCGCGGTCCCCAGCGTGATGGCGGGCATCAATCAAAGCCTCATGATGGCCTTCGGCATGGTCGTCATCGCGGGTATCGTTGGCTCAGGTGGCCTCGGCGAGACAATCTATGGCTCCATCAGAACGCTGGATATCGCCACTTCGATCAACGCCGCGATTGCCATTGTCGTACTCACCATGATTCTCGATCGGCTTACGCAAAGCGCAGTCGACCGTGCGAAGGAGACAGACCGATGAATCCTGAGTCATTCCAGCTGTCACCCGGTAAGTACCTGGCTCCAACCGTCGATTGGCTCAACACCAATTTCCACCCATTCTTTGATGGCCTTGCAAGACTGATAGAAGCCGTGTTGGGCGGCGTGGAGGTGGCCTTGCTGTTCATGCCGCCTTATGCGTTTATCCCGGTGGTCGTAATTCTCACTGCGGCCTTCATCAGTATCCGTGTCGCGGTGATCACACTGATTTCCTTGTTCTTCTGCTGGTTAGCAGGTTTTTGGACCGCGTCGATGCAGACGCTGGCCCTCGTCACCGTCGCGGTTATCATCTCAGTCCTCATCGCGTTTCCCTTGGGTATTCTGGCCTCGCGACACAAAAAGTTTGAAGCGACTGTCCGGCCAGTTCTCGACATCATGCAGACCGTTCCGCCCTGGGTCTACTTGATCCCCGCCGTCATGATCTTCAGCCTCGGCCGCGTGCCTGCCATCATTGCGACAATTGTTTACGGCATCCCGCCGATGCTGCGATTGACGACGCTGGCGTTCAACCAGGTTCCGAAAGACTTGCTCGAGCTTGGACAGGCGACCGGCGCGTCTCCAAAGTCTATTCTGCTTAAAATCGAAATCCCGTCGGCCATGCCAACCCTTCTCGTGGGATTGAACCAGTGCATACTCTTGTCTCTGGCAATGGTCGTGCTTGCCGGACTTGTCGGCGCAGGCGGACTCGGCGCTGAAGTCACACGCGGTCTGACGCGCATGGAAATGGGACTTGGCCTGCGGGCGGGCCTGGCTATCGTCGCGATCGCCATTCTTCTCGACAGGCTCTCAAAGGGCGCACTCCAACGTGGGCGGCCCACAGCTCGCACCGCTGCTTGAGGAAAGGAATGAGCATGCGCCGCAGTTTCTTCTGCATTGATTCCCACACCTGTGGAAACCCGGTAAGGCTGGTCGCCAGCGGGGGGCCCCTGCTGCCGCATCTGCCGATCGCCGAACGCCGGGAGCTCTTCATCCGCGATCATGATTGGATCCGTCAATCTCTGATGTTCGAACCCCGCGGCCATGACATTATGTCCGGGGCGATCATTTATCCGGCATACCGCCCGGACTGTGATTTTGCTGTCATCTTCATCGAAGTCAGCGGTTGCCTGCCCATGTGCGGAGCGGGAACCATCGGGCTTGTTACTGCCGCCATCGAGGAGGGGCTTGTGACGCCACGCGTTCCCGGGCGGCTTTCAATCGAGACACCCGCCGGGAAGGTCGACATCGCCTACGAGAAGCCCGGCGAATTCGTTGAATCCGTCCGCATGTTCAATGTTGCGAGCTATCTGCACGCCGCTGACATCGAGGTTGAAGTTCCTGGCGCGGGACGTCTCATTGTCGACATCGCTTACGGCGGAAACTACTATGCGGTAGTCGAGCCGCAGGAAGCATGGTCCGGTCTCGACGGCATGTCGGGCGGAGACATCATTGACCTCAGCCGCAGTTTGCGTGACGCACTCGCTTCGGTCTGCGATCCGGTCCATCCCGAGGACGAAAGGATACGGGGTGTGCATCACGCACTCTGGTGTGACGTGCCAAAAAATCTGCATGCCGACGGGCGGGGTGCAGTCTTTTACGGCGACAAAGCGATCGACCGCTCGCCTGGTGGCACGGGCACGTCCGCGCGGTTGGCGCAACTGTATGGCAAGGGCCGACTGAGGGTAGGGGAAACGTTCCGCCAGGAAAGCCTGATAGGCACGGTGTTCGAGGGCGGCGTGGAAAGTGAAACTGCGGTTGGTCCCTTCAAAGGGATCAAACCAAGCGTCAGCGGTTGGGCGAGGATCATCGGCCACAACACCATCTTCGTGGACGACCGTGATCCCTTGATGCATGGGTTCCAGATCAGATGAGCAGGAGACACTAATGACTAATGTCGGACGTGTGGGCATCATAGGCGGTGCTGGCTGGCTCGGTTCCGCCATTGCCAAGGCCCTGGTCCACTCCGGGACAGTGGCTCCCCGCGACTTGACCTGCTCCTATCGAAGCCGGATGCCGGAAAACACCATCGGATGCGCATGGACCTCCGACAATGGCGAACTCGTCGACAGTTCTAACGTGATTATCCTGTCAGTCAGACCCAACGATTGGATGTCGGTTAATGCGGACGCCGGCGGTAAACTGGTTGTATCGGTGATGGCAGGGGTTCCGGTTGCGGACATCAAGGAACGCTTCGGGACCGTGCGCGTGGCGAGAGCCTTGCCGAACGCTGCCGCCGAAATCGGTTTCTCCTACACGCCCTACTTCATGCAGCACCCGCAGCAAGGCGACCTCGAAATCGTTGGCGCGATCTTCCGCTCTTGCGGTGAGGTCGATGCAGTTGCCGAAGAGAGCCATATTGACTACTTCACGGCGATGTCCGGCTCGGGTGCGGCGTTCCCGGCACTGCTCGCCGAAGCGATGATGATGGACGCCATCGAACGGGGCATACCCGCCGGAATCGCCCGCCGCGCTGCAGAGCAGGTCATTATCGGGGCCGGGAGGCTCCAGGAGGCACATGGCGTGTCTCCCGCCGCGGCCGTGAAGTCGTTCGTGGACTACAAGGGAACGACGGCAGCTGGCATCATTGCCATGCGGCAGATGGGATTTGCCAGTGTCGTTGGCGCCGGTCTTGATGCCGCATGCCGGAAAGCCCAGGCTCTGTCGATCAGGCCCGAGGAGGATTGACACATGACATATAAATCTGCGTCGTCTGCAACGCCGCGATTAAAGATCGGCTTCGTCCTGGCGCGGTCCTTCACGCTTTCGGCTTTCGCCATGTTCGTCGACACGCTGCGCCTCGCAAGTGATGAGCTCGATCGATCCGGCCGGGTGCTCGCCGACTGGCAAGTCCTCGGCAGTACGCGGCATCTGATCAAATCGAGTTGCGGCGTCGAGGTGGCACCGACGTCGGATTTCGTTGATCCTGGCCAGTTAAACTACATCGTGGTCGTTGGAGGTCTCCTCAACGTTGAGCGTCCGGTCGACTATGATACCATCGCGTTCCTGAAGCGCGCAGACGCGCAAAAGGTGCCTTTGATCGGCGTATGTACCGGGTCATTCATTCTGGCCGAGGCGGGCCTGATGAAAAACCATGAGACCTGCGTCAGCTGGCTTCACTATCAGGCATTCAGGGAACGCTTTCCCGATCTGCTCGCACGGTCGGATCGGCTCTATCACCTCGATAGAACGCGCGGGTCGTGCGCCGGTGGCAGCAGTGCCGCTGATATGGCCGCGTCGATTGTGCGCCAGTCAATCAGCAAGGACGCCGAACGTAACGCGCTCGAGGTGCTGCAGATTGAAAGAGCAAGGACTGCGTTCGACATTCAGCCACGCAGGCCGCTCGATATCGAATGCAGCGATGATCGCCTGAAGTCCATCCTCATCGTCATGGAGCGGCATGTCGAGAACGTCATCAGCCTCAAGGAACTGGCTGACTCCGTCGGCATCTCGCGTCGCCAGTTGGAGCGCCTTTTCCATGAGAAGACAGGAATGTCGCCCGGCCAAGCCTATATGGCGCTCAGAATGCATCGGGCACGTGCACTGCTCTTACAGAGCAAGGCGCCATTGATCGAGATCGCCATCGAGGTCGGGTTTGAAAGCGCAGGGCGCTTCGGAAAGGTATTCAAAAGGACCTACGGCCAGCCGCCCGGCCGGTTGAGGGGGGCGATGGCGCACTGAGAGGTTTTCACCCGCGCGTGTGACCGTTGCCACAACGCCGAGCCAAAGGGAGGGAACAAAATAGGACAGAACTTGTGGAGCGTCGTCGGCTGCGACAAGGCATCTATGGCAAATATGCGTTACTCCGACGCCTGCTGGGCTGGGAGGGTGTATGGACGTACGAGGACCTGAACAGATATCTCTTCGGGCCAATGCTCACCACGCCGGGTGTTAAGATGGAGACGCCTGGTGTCCCGGAAGAGACCGAACGGGTCAACCTGATCGCCTATTTGCGCACACTCAGCGACAAGCCGATCCCGCTGCCCTAAATCGATGATCTCTCGGGCCTACGTCGGCTAGTTTGCTCAATAGCCACCTTTGGTGATCCTAAGGGGCTATTGAGCTAAGGGCATGGGCGGCGGCTTTTCGCGCGCATCTACGACATGCTCGGCAGATCAACGCCCGAGGTTGGTAAAAATGTTGATCGACTGGTCGTCGTTTATACACGCCCTAGCCGATTTACATTCAATATTCCTTGGTATGGCTTGATGGAACCGCGTGAGGGTATGAGACGTTTTCCTTGAATTGCACTCGACAGCGAACGATAGCGACAATGATTTTTATCCGTAGACGTCCGACCTTTAAGCGTTCGATCAAACACGAGAGCAATTTCCATATTGGCTTTGCAGAATGAATCGGGAGGTAGGCACCGCCGATTGGTGGACAGTGCATCGAGGTTTGTCACCCGTGTTGGCTACGGCGATCCACAACGGTCACGCGGTCCGACCCGCCATCGCGGCGTTGATGGCAATTTCAGAAGGCGATCGATTGCGGGAAGAAGATCCTTTCACCGACTTCGCCGGTTGCGATGTTCCCAATCGCATCGTCTTCCATCGCTCGCGCTTCGAAGTCGATCTCAACCGCCCGCGGGATGCAGCGATCTACCTTTCGCCAGAACAGGCGTGGGGCATCGACGTATGGAACAAGAAACCTGGCCCGAACGTGATGAGGGATACTCTCAGCATTTATGATGCTTATTACTCAATGCTGAGGCATACCCTACGTCAGCTTGAGCAGTATTATGGATGTTTTGTCGTACTCGACATTCATAGTTACAACCATCGCCGCGATGGGCCAGGCAGCGTACCCTCCGATCCGGAGTCGGCGCCCGAAATCAACATTGGCACCTACTCCATGGACCGGGATCGATGGGCCCATGTTATCGAGCCCTTCATGGGAAAATTGAGCAAGTTCAAATTTCGTGGTCACCGCATGGATGTCCGCGAGAACATCGCTTTTGAAGGCAGAGGCGAGCAGACGCGGTTCATCCATGAGAGCTTCCCCCAGACTGGATGCGCCATAGCCATCGAGTTCAAGAAATTCTTTATGGATGAATGGACGGGCTTACCCGACAGACGAGCGCTGGTTGCGATACGTGCTATGGTCCGGTCAACATTACCCGTATTGGAGGAAAGCCTGCGGTCGACGAGATGAGTAAGACGCAAACGAACAACAGACGAGCGGTCGCGGTCGAGTTATCGGCTATCGAGGAGGCTCTTGCATCAATCGACGTCGGAAAATCAGTTAGATGTGACCTGGAAAACGGCGGGCGCCTTCACATCGACCGCGCTCTCCCGTTTCTCTGCGTCTCTGTGAGCGATGGGCGCGACAACGTGGCGTTCGATGTTGCCTCCGCCAACGCGTCATATCTCATCGCCTCTGATCTGGATTTCGCCGTGCCTATCATTGAAGCGATCGGGGATGCCATGATGAAAAGGTTCGGCGCGTTCGTCGTACTGGACGTTGGGGAACTCGAGAAGGATAGGTTACTGAGCGATGATGCCCCCTATCTGCCTCCTTTCGAGATCACCCTTTCCGCCACCGATGAAACGGCGACCCAAGCTGCGTTAGCGGGTTTTGCCTCGGGGATTGGGAGCGTCGAGGCAAAGTTCCGTTCTCCCCGTCTCGATAGACTTCGTGCAGTGGATGATCCGCACGCGCGCCTTGCCGCGCGTTTAACCGGCATTCCCTGCATTACGATCCGTTTTGCACCTATCTACCGGGTTCCTGGGTCCGATAGCGTCTATCCCGAGCTGCGCGAGAGGATGGTGGCCAACACTTTCGACGCCGGGTTGCAGGCGGTCGCCGCATTCCTGAAGGCGATGCGGATTTTCAGCCTGCCGACACATCGTGCGCTTGGACGGCGGGCCTTTGTTGACGCTGTCGAGCGAGCCGATCGCAGTGTCGATGACATCGCCACGACATTCGATTTTTTGCTCGCGGTAACGCCCATCAATGCCGAGGCTGCCTGGCAGGATTTCAAGGCGAACGGATTCAAGTGCCCGCCAAGACTCCTCTACCGGCCACTCACAGTCCAGGTTGATGTCGAAAAGAAAAAACTCTTCTCGATCGCCTTCGACCGCCTTGAAGATCCTGTGCTTTCCAATCTCTATCGCGAAAAGCAGCAGGAGCTTGATTTGCAATTGTCAATGCTTTCCGCACGGGAATCGCCTCGCTTCATGGAGTTCAGCCGAGTCCTTTATGGCCGCGTGGAACCTGGTCTGCTCCATGCGGCTAAAGACATCCTGATCAAAACGGTAGATCGAAGAACAGAAATTGTAGGCGACAGCCGCCATGACGGAAGTGTCGACTGCTACGTCATCGAGCAGGCGGCGCGCGCGATGATCGAGATTTATCGAAAGCAGTATTCGGGTTTTGAGGCGACGGTCGAGCTACGAGACGACCTGCCAGCAGGTCTGATGGTATCAGGTGCCCGGCTTCTGATTTCCCGTCGCACAAACATGACGCGGCGGAGGATGACCGCGCTTCTCAATCATGAAGTCGGGGTTCATCTACTGACCTATTTCAATGGATCGGCACAAGGACTGCGGCTTTTCCGGACAGGGCTCGCGGGATATGAGGGTGTGCAAGAAGGGCTTGCAGTATTCGCTGAATATCTTGTCGGCGGCATGACGACTGCGCGCCTGCGGCTCATCGCAGCTCGCGTTGTTGCATGTGCGGCAATGCTTGATGGCGCATCGTTCCAGGAAATGTTCCATACGTTGGTTCGCGATTATGGCTTCGGCGAAATCGATGCCTTCAACTTGACGCTCAGATTATGCCGCGGAGGAGGGCTCGCGAAAGACGCGATCTACCTGCGAGGTCTCCTCGAGGTGCTCAACCATCTGCGCAACGGCGGAGCGCTCGATCCGTTCTGGATGGGGAAAATCGCCGCGTCGCATTTCGTTGTTATGGAGGAATTGAATTCCCGCGGCCTGCTTAGAGCGCCGGAAATAAGGCCGGCCTTTCTTTCGGACCCCCAGGCCCTTGAGAGACTTGCAAAGGCCCGTGCGGGCTTGTTGCCCGTTGAAATGATCGCAAGTTCGCAACTTTAGGGGTACTCCATGCGCATTGCATTCCTTGTCAATTCTATCGAAGGCGAAACGCCCCGTTACACGACCACTTTGTTGGCGCTTTCCGCGCTCAGCCGCGGGCACGAGATATATTATTTAACGCCTGGCGATTTCGTGCTGCGTACCGATAACAGTCTTATGTTACGCGCCACGGCACTTCCCGGCACCGCTTACAAGAAATTGGAGACCTTTCATAAGGATCTGCAGAGCGACAAGACCAAGGTCAAGACAATCGATGTGCGCGAGTTCGACGTAATCTTTCTACGCAACGACCCAGCTCAGGACGCCGCCGAGCGGCCGTGGGCCACACATGTCGGCGCAGTATTTGGCCGCCTTGCATCTGAACGCGGCGTTCTCGTCGTCAACGATCCGGTGGGCCTCGCGCTCGCTCAAAACAAGCTTTATTTCCAGGACTTCCCCAAGTCCGTGCGACCGATCACGTTGATTTCCAAGAGCATCGAAGAAATCCGCTCCTTCATCGAAGAACAGCCGAAGGGGGCGATCGTCAAGCCTTTGACGGGATCCGGTGGCAGGAACGTTTTTAAGATCGATTCGCCGAAGGATGCCAACCTCAACCAGATTTTCGAAGCGGTTAGCGGGGAAGGATACCTGATCGCCCAAGGCTATCTACCCGAGGCCAAGGCAGGCGATATTCGCCTGTTCGCCATGAACGGAAAGCCGCTGGAACGAGATGGTAAATATGCTGCTTTTCGCCGTGTGCCGGCGAAGGGTGAAGTACGCTCCAACATTCATGTTGCTGGCACCGCCGAGATCGTGGAGATTGACGATAAAATTCTTTCAGTCGCCGAAATGGTGCGACCAAAACTGGTACAGGACGGAATGTTCCTTGTTGGGCTTGATATCGTAGGGGACAAGATCCTTGAGATCAATGTCTTCACACCGGGCGGGCTTTCGAGCATGTCGGAGATGTATCAAACCGATTTTGCCGAGACCGTGATCTTGGCGCTGGAGAACAAGCTCTTGATACGCGAGGCGTATCCAGCCTCATTATCCAACCGACAATTGGCGGCGCTGTAACGCATTGCGCACGTGTTAGAGAGCAGCAGAAGCTTGAGTTTATTCCATATAACATCACCCGGTGATTGATCCGCGAAATAGTCGGAGCGTTTCTCGTTATTGGTCTCTGTGCGGAAGAGCCAGCGATCTGTCGACTAAACTCTGATGCTTGTTGCATGTTGGAACTTACGCATCTTCTGTGAGTTAGAAGGAAATGGATCAAAACGACTTTCAACCGCTCACCCTTGAAACCGACCAACTCGGCAATTTGCAAACGATTGATTCCGTCCAGGGTGCGCTGGACTTCCTCGCGATCAAATGGCCCCCGGAAAACGACCATTATCGGGAGAAGGCAATCAAAATGTGCAAGCTGGCACAGCAGGGCAAGGCCAGTGCGACCGTTGCGCGTGACGTGTTCGTCGAGGCCGCCAAACAATCAGGCCTGGTGATCCACCCCGGAAGTGTGGTGAAATAATGGGTCCGGTACATCTGATCGTTGTCGTGGACTTTGACAAGGACGACACGGGAACTCTCTGTTTGGGAGGAGGTCCTACATTGCGGAGGAGGTCAGTTCCCCGTTGTGAATGATTGATTGATTTTACGAAAGACGGATCAAAGTCTCTTCGTATTTGGCTAGCTTCTCCCGTGCTGGCGGATCCGCTCGCTGTGATTTGATCTTCTTAATATTGTCTTTCAGATCAGCTATCTTGACCCGTCGTCCAAGATCATTTCCTCGCGTTCGCCGCACAAAGTCGAAATACTCTTCACCCTGTCGACGGCTAACGGAATCGATGCTTCAAGGATATGGGCGGGGAGGCCCTCGGCCCGTAGATTGTCGAGCGTCCATCCGGTCTTCTCGACTGCAAAACACCGACGTCCTTGAGTTCCGCCTCCACCCATGCGCGATCATCATCGGCGTCCGTTCGTGAGAACGGAAGACTTCCCGTGTCCAAAGCATTGACAACGGACATCAGAGCGGTGTGCCGCTCGCACGTTTACAGTAAATCTTGGATTCGATGGCGAGGAATCGCGGCCTTGATGGCACGGCAACTATGCGCCAACAGCGGTCACTGACACGGAGCGGAAGCTCGCGTGACAGCTCGCCTGGCCAAGCGCACTAATTCAAGTGCGTAATGGGTGATACCGGCGCACAGGCCTACGATCGAAGCGTAGTTGACGAAGAACCCCAGCGTCGACTCGTTAAAATCCCACATATCGAGCGAGTATGTCAGCATCAGCTTGGAGCCGAAAGCCATTTCGAAACTGCTTCTGATCCCCCATATGGCGATCGCGACGGCGGCGCACCTGACGACTATGGTTCGCGCGAGGTTTTTGTTGGTGATTCCAAACATGCCTCGGCAGGAGTTCATGACGATTGCCCACCGGGTTCCCAGGTGTATAGCGATGATGAGGAGGACCCAGTAGCCCGCGAACATATGGATTTCGCGGACCGCGAAACCTCCGTCGAGCGCCATGAACGAGAAGAGATCGCGCGAGATTATGGCACTGGTGACCAGCATGACGACCATGGCCAATGCGAGACCGGCTATGGTTATGATGTTGAACACCCTTGTCGCATCTCGCCTGCCTTTTGATACCGAGCCGTACCAGCGGCGATTGAAGACATTATGGACGATGACGAGGGCCAACAGCGCAATGCCGAACAGCTCGTGGGAGAGATTATCGCGCCACCAATAGGCAAGACACGCAATGATCAGGCCGACCGCAGTAAAATCGAGGAGAAGCCGGATGCGGAACACGCTGCTCACTAGAGTGCCGCCCCATACTCGCTCAAGGCCTGGGTCTGCTTTGTCGTTCTGAAGGTCTTCATTCGAAGTCAAATCTTCGCATTTCGTTGAACGAATAGAGGAAGTCCCGATCCGCCCTGGACGTGTGGCATGACTGACAGCGGGCGGTGTTTTCGTCCATGTTGATGGTCATGTCGGGCTTGAACCACTGGAACTGCCAGTCGCCGGTCCGGCGGCGCTCGCCGTAGTCGGCACCCCAGTCCTGGCCCTTCTCCATGACGAAATAACGGAAGACTTCGCCGTCGCGATAATCAACCAGAACGACATGCGAGCCAGGCGGAACCGGTTCGCCCTTCTTGACGGCTTCGATCGCTTCGCGTGTCGTCATCAGGTGTTCGGTTACCTCGCCACGCGTCACCGTCGTGTAGTGAATGAGCTTGTCAATGTCGGGCATGGTCGTTCGGTTTGGCTCGGCATGAACCTGCCAGCCGACCAGCAGGACACCACAGGCCGCCAAGACCGAAGCAGAGATGGCACCAAGTATTTTATTCATATGCGGCCCTCGATTGAGGTGAATTTTTAGAGATGAACCCGGCCGAACCAGGCTTATCGCGCGTACTGCACATCGGAGACGTGTTCCATCCAGTCAGTCGTTTTCCCGTCGAGCGATTCGGCGATGGCGATGTGCGACATTCCCGTTTGGGCCGCCGCCCCATGCCAATGCTTGACACCTGGCGGTATCCATACAACGTCGCCTGGCTTGATCTCCTGCGCCTCGCCTTCCCAGTGCTGAACCAGACCAACGCCAGCGGTTACGATAAGGGTCTGGCCGAGGGGGTGCACATGCCAGGCCGTTCGAGCGCCGGGCTCGAAGGTAACGGTTCCCCCGCCGACACGGGCGGGTGCGCTGGTCTGAAAACGAGAATCGACACGGACCGCCCCGGTGAAATTCTCGGGCGGGCCCGCCGTCGAGGCGTGGGTTCCAGCGGGTGTGACAGTGATCGTCCTGTCCGGCTCGGCGAATGCGACCGTCGCGCTCATCATCAAGGTTATGGGGATCAGGGATTTCGCGTTCATGGGATGGTTCCTTCAATTCCTGCGGGGTCGATTGCTTCACTTCGCGGCGAAGACATCCTTGGCGATTGCCACGGCCGAAACAGCACTTGGCCAGCCGGAATAGAAAGCCATGTGGGTGATCGTTTCCACCAGTTCCGCCTCGGTCAGCCCGTTGTCGCGGGCCCGGATCAGATGGGAGCGGAGCTGATCGGGCCTGTTCAGCGCTATCAGGGCGCTCACGGTCACGAGGCTGCGATCCCGCTTGGAGAGTTCAGGGCGCTCCCAGATGTCGGCGTAAAGGACGTCGTCAGTCAGGTCCGCGAGCTTCGGAGCGATATCGCCCATCAATTGCTGGGTTCGGGACTTCGCTGACTCGAGGTTTGAAGATGGTTGATCCTGCGCGGAGAGAGGAGAATGAGCCGTGCTTGCGACAACGATGGCCATGGCGATGATCGACAGTTTCAGATTCATTGGGCCAGTGCCTCCCGCGTAAGGGTTGCCGAGTAGAATGGCGTCAGCTTGTTCATCGCGGCGTCTACGTATTCGGGCACCCAGTAGGTTTCGATGTGGGTCGCGCCCTCGATCTTGAACATCTCTTTGTTGCGAGTACCCGTGGCCATCGCGAAGGCGTCTTCCGTCATGTAGAGACTGTCAGCCTTGCTCCCCGCGATCATAAGAAGCGGCTGTTCGATCAGTTCGATCTGGTCGGTCGCGTCGAACCGCATCAGGTCCACGAGGCTGCTCGTGGTGTATTTGAAGGTCGAGTTCGGGTGCGCGTGGGTCTTCCAGTAATACTCGTAGCCCTGACGATAGAGGTCGAACGGAAGTGCCGCGATCTGCTCGTCTGTCAGGTTGGCGTCGCCGGAATACAGGACCTCGCCGCCGGCCGCTTCCTGCGCCCGAGCGAGAGAAGCCTGCTTCATCCGTGCCTGGACGGTATCGAGCTGGGTATCGTTGTAACCATTGCGGCGAACGCGTCCGGAATTGAACATGCTCAACGTCGCGATCGACTTGAACCGCTTGTCGGTCTCTGCAGCCGCCAAGGAGTAGCCGCCACCCCCGCAGATGCCCAGAAGTCCGAGGCGCTCTGCGTCGACCCCGGCATAACGGGTAATAAAGTCCGCCATGCCATGGATGTCTTCGATACGGTTGGCGGGCTCGTCGACGCTGCGGGGCTGACCGCCGCTCGCGCCCTGATAGGCGGCGTCAGCGGTGATCGTGATATAGCCCTGTTCGGCCAAACGCTGGGCGTACAGGCCAGCGACCTGTTCCTTCACGCCACCATTCGGGTGCGCCACCACGATAGCCGGATACGTCCTGGCGGGATCGTAGTCGGCGGGTGTGTAGACGTTCGCCGCGATATCAAGGTCGTTCAGCTTGTATTGGACCGGATGGATGTTGACCTTGCCGGGCTCGTTAGCTGTGATCGCTCCAGCGTATGCAAGGGTGAACGGATTTTTCCTATAATCGTCGGACATTGCCTCGCCGGCGGAGAAGGTCATCATCGCAGCCACCAGCGAGGCTTTGATCGGGGTATTTTTCATATCGATACTCCTGGTGGACGGAATATTCCGATGTCGGAACTTCGGTCGCTTTCATCACGGGCAGCGCAATGATGTCGCCCGTCGGGGTTCAGTCGAGCTTCTTGTCGGCGAGGAATTTCGAGACCTGATCGGCGATCTCGACATTGTTCAGGTCCGAGATCAGGAAATGCGTGCCGCCCTTGATTCCGATCTCCGGGAGGTGAACGAGCGTCGCGTCGCCGCCATGCTTGTTGACCGTGTCGACCCATAGCTTCGCCATCGCCAACCGCACACGCCAGTTGTCCTGGCCGCGCTCTGTGGTCGGCTCAGTGGGGAAGTTGTCGCCGTAGTAGACCACGATCGGCAGACGCGTCAGTTTCTCAAAGTCTGCGGCGGAGACGGCTTCGCCTTTGAGGGTTCCGGCCGCGCTTGGCATGTCCGCCGGAACCTCTCCCTCTGGGAAGATAAATCCGCTGCCGGGCTCGAGTGCGACGATCCCCTTGACGTTCGGGTTCTTGATCGCCGTTAGCCACCCTGGGCCGCCGGCCTGGGAATGGGTGAACAGAATGCCGTTACCGATCCTGTCGAACAGCGCTGACATCGAGGTGGCGATGACATTCGCGTCGAACGGTCCCGTGTTCGGCGTGACCGAGCGGAAGAACTGGTCAAGCGCCTCAGGATCGCGGTCGAACTGGACGTTGTCGAAATAGTCCGGCCATTTGCCTATGCGGAACTGGTCGAAGAAGAGCTGGTCGTATGGTGTCGGTTCGATCGTCGTGGCGACGGTGCTGTTGCCTGCGCGACCACGGCGTGGCTGGTCGACGAGATAGGTCGAATAACCTCGGCGCAGAAAGAGGTTCTGAAATCCCTCGCGGCCGTCCGGCGTCGTTTCCCAGCTCCTTGCGGACTGGTAGGCCCCGTGCAGCATGACGATGGGAAGCGGCTTTGGCTTCTCTGGCACCTGATAGAAGACGTAGGCGTGATCCCCATGCAGGCTTTGGCCTTCCGCCGAGGGCGCGTTGTTGTTGTAGGTTCCCGGGGTGGTCGCCACGCTTCCGCCGACCGCAAAGCTTCCCTGATCCTGGATAACGAGAGGCTCTGGTTTCGATCCGTTCTGCGCAAAGGCCGAACCGGCGATGAGCTGGGTCGAAAACATTAGAGCAAGCGCGAGGGTCTTTATCGGAGGCTTCATGTTCATCCTTCTCGTGGTTGAGTGGATAAAGCCTACGCGAACCTCTTTATGAGCATTAGACACCTATTTCCGATTGAGGCCATTAGCCTGGCTTCTTAATCACAAACGGTTGATGAGCGCGTTAACCCCTAAAACGAAGAGCTTCCAACACAAGTGCAAACGCTGGGGAGGCGTGCCGCCGGTTCGGGTAATAGAGGTGATAACCGGGGAACGGCTCGCACCAGTCCTCCAGCACCCGGACGAGTTTGCCGTCATCGATCAGGTCCTGGACCTGGTCTTCCGGCATGTAGGCAAGGCCGAGACCTCTCAATGCCGCATCGCGTCGCATCGCCATGTTGTTGAAGACGAGCTGTCCGTCGACCCTGACTTTGAGTTCGTATCCGTCCTTCTCAAATTCCCAGGCGAAGATGTTTCCGTAGGTCGGCATGCGTATCTGAATGCAGTTATGGACGGTCAGGTCCTGCGGTTTTTCCGGCCATGGGTTAAGACGAAAATAGGACGGCGCACCCACGACGGCCATACGCATTGGCGGCCCTATTCGAACCGCAATCATGTCTTTCGCAACCTGTTCTCCGAGACGGACGCCTGCGTCGTATCGCTCGGCGACGATATCGGTCAGGCCGTAATCGACGGTGATCTCGACGTTGACATCAGGGTTTTCGGGAAGGAATTTATCGAGTGCCGGGGCAAGGACTGAGATCGCCGCGTGCTCGCCTGCCGTGATGCGGATCGTACCAGCGGGCTTGTCGCGCATTTCGCTCAAGGCCGACAGCTCCGCCTGGATTTCCTCAAACCGCGGGCCTGCTGTTTGAAGGAGGCGCTCCCCTGCCGGAGTGGGCGACACGCGCCGCGTCGTTCGGGTGAGCAGCCTAATGCCGAGCCTTTCTTCAAGGCTGCGCACCGTCTGGCTCAGCGCCGACTGCGAGACACCGAGCTTCACCGCCGCTCTTGTGAAACTCTCTTCGCGGGCAACGGCGACGAAGGCGACGAGATCGTTGAAATTTTCCTGCGGCATTCATTATCCCAGCTTATAGGTTCATGCTGATTATAGCCACTAATCGAAAGCTGCCGCAAACACTAGATTCCAGTCAGCAAAAAGCGTGGTCGACAAAGGTCCCCGTTGCATCTGAACTGGAATAGGCATGCCCCACGCGCTCAAGACCCTTGATACGACGAATAAGAGGGTGATCCTCGCAATCATCCTCGTCAGCTACGTGATGATCGTCCTCGACATCTCCATCGTGCTGACGGGCCTTCCGAAGATACACGCCGAACTCGGTTTCACCGACGCAGGACTGTCATGGGTCTCCACTGCCTACACGCTCGCATTCGGGGGATGCCTTCTCCTCGGCGCGCGTGCGGGCGACATTTTTGGAAGACGCCGCATGCTTCTGGTCGGGCTGGCGGTCTTCTCGCTCGCCTCCCTGGTCATCGGCGGGGCGCAGACCCCGGCGATCATGATCGCGGCACGCGCCGTCCAGGGCCTTGGCTCGGCGATCCTTGCACCTTCGACCCTCGCGCTGCTGCAAACCACTTTCGAACCTGGCCCTGAGCGCACCCGTGCGGTCTCCTATTATGCTGCGGCCGCCGGGGTCTCTGCTGCCCTGGGTCTCGTGGTTGGCGGTCTTCTTGCCGACTGGCTTTCCTGGCGGGTGGGCTTTTTCATCAACCTGCCGATCAGCATCGCAATGATGTTTGCCGCCAAACGCTACGTCACGGAGACCGACCTTGCCTCGGCGCGCCTCGACCTGATGGGCGCTCTCACCTCGACCTTGGGAGTGATCTTCCTCGTATACGGCGTTATCCGCTCGGCCTCGGAGGGCTGGCATGATCCGTTGACAGGTATCTCGGTTGGCTTCGGCATGCTCATGCTGGCGGTATTTACTCTGGTGGAATCGCGGGCATCCCAGCCGATCATGCCGCTGGCGCTGTTCTCCGACCGGGAACGAGCCGCAGCCTATGCCGCGCGAGCCCTGTTCCTTGGTGCCAATGTCGGGTTCTACTTCTTCGTTGCCCAGTTCCTGCAAAGCGTGGTTGGGCTGTCGCCTGCGGCTGCCGGGATCGCCTTCCTGCCCACAACCGTCGTCAATTTCGTCGTGGCAATGTCCGCTCCCGCCTTGATCGGAAAATTCGGTTCCGGCCGCGTCCTGACGGTCAACCTCTTCGCAGGCCTGATCGGCATGGGCTGGCTGAGCCTTGCCATCGAAGGATCGTCCTTATTGCCTCTCCTGATCCCGATGATGCTGATCGGCGCGGGTCAGGGTGGAGCGCTGGGCCCTCTTACGGCCTCCGGGATGGCGCGTGTGCCATCAGAGCGGGCGGGAGCGGCCTCCGGAGTTGTCAACGTCGCGCACCAGCTCGGCAGTTCGCTCGGTCTCGGTATCCTTGTGTCGGTCTCAGCGCTCGGGTCGGAAGGGTTGTCGGGCATCACACTCCTCACTCATCGCGCGGGCATAGCCATGGAAACCGGAACAGTCCTGATCGGCCTGACGTTGATCCTTGCTCTTGCCTTCATCGTCGCGAAGCGCCCCGAAATCTCTCCTGTTACGGCGACTGAAGCGCCGTAAACCACCAGATGCCTCCAATGAACGAAGAAACGACCATGAAAAAACGAATACTTGGAAGCGGGCTTGAACTATCGGCACTCGGCCTTGGCTGCATGGGTATGAGCGCCGCCTATGGCCCTGCTGCCGATAAGGGCGAGATGATCAAGCTCATCCGCTTTGCCCACGCGCGCGGGATCACGCTGTTCGACACGGCCGAAGCTTACGGTCCCTTCGTCAATGAGGACCTTGTCGGTGAAGCTCTCGCACCGATCCGCGACGATGTGGTCATCGCCACCAAGTTCGGTTTCGACATCGATCTCGAAACAGGAGCGCGCACCGGCGGCACCAATAGCAGACCCGAACACATCAAGGCCGTGGCAGCGGCCAGCCTCAAGAGGCTGAAGACCGACCGCATAGATCTTTTCTACCAGCACCGTGTCGATCCCACTGTTCCGATCGAGGATGTCGCGGGTGCGGTCAAGGACCTGATCGACGCTGGCAAGGTGAGGCACTTCGGCCTTTCGGAGGCCGGCGTCCAGACGATTCGCCGGGCTCATGCCGTCCAGAAGGTTACCGCCGTCCAGAGCGAGTATTCACTGTTCTGGCGTGGCCCCGAAATGGAACTGCTTCCAGCGCTTGAAGAACTCGGTATCGGTTTCGTACCGTTCAGCCCGCTCGGCGCTGGCTTCCTGACGGGCAAGATCGACGAGAACACGACGTTCGATGCCACGGACTTCCGCAATCTGGTCCCGCGCTTCACGCCCGAGGCAAGAAAGGCGAATTTCGCACTCGTCGATCTGTTGAAGTCGATCGCGGAACGGAAGGCTTCAACGCCTGCCCAGATTGCCCTGGCTTGGCTTCTGGCACAGAAGCCCTGGATCGTTCCGATCCCTGGTACCACCAAGCAGCACCGCCTTGAGGAAAACCTTGGTTCCACCGATGTCGCGCTTTCGGATGCGGAGTTGCTGGAGATCGACAAGGCGCTCGCCGGGATCGAAGTCAAGGGTAAGCGGCTTCCCGAAGCAGTCCTCAAGATGACCGGACTTTAACCGGAGCTTTGCAATGTCCCGCTTCAATTTCGATGCCATTGGCACGTCCTGGGAAATCAACGCGACGTCCCCGCTTGGCTTTGAAACGAAGCGACGCATTCTGGACTTCGCCGAACAGTTCGATGCTGTTTATTCGCGGTTCCGGGAAGACTCTGTAATTTCCCGGATCGCGGAAGCCAAGAATGGCGGGACATTCGAGTTTCCATCGAGCGGCGCCCGGATGTTTGATCTCTACGATCGTCTTCACCAAGCCACAGACGGCGCGGTTGATCCCTTGGTCGGCCGTGATCTCGAACTGCTTGGCTACGACAAGCATTATTCCCTGGTGCCTTCGTCAGGGACTATCGTCGCCGATGTCGTTCGAAGACCAGTGTGGTCACGTGACGTCGTCCGTCACGGTTCGGCCATCGTCACGCAGCGGCCTGTCGTCATTGATCTCGGAGCAATCGGCAAAGGCCATCTCGTCGATCTGACCTCGCGCCTGCTGGTGATGGATGGCATCGAAGAATTCACCATCGACGCCAGCGGTGACATGACGCATCGGGGCGACGAAACCCTTGATGTCGGTCTGGAACACCCGCTCGATCCGAAGATGGTCGTCGGCATCGCGCACCTGCGGAATGCATCACTCTGCGCCTCGGCAATCAACCGGCGGAGATGGGGAGTCGGCCTCCATCACGTCCTCGACGGCCGGACCGGCGCGCCGGTCCACGATGTCCTTGCGACCTGGGTCGTCGCCGGCGACACGGCGGCCGCCGACGGTCTGGCAACAGCCCTGTTTTTTGTGCCAGCGTCCCGGCTCAGACCACATTTCGACTTCGCCTTCGTCCGCATGTTCGCGGACGGCAGGGCGGAAGTCTCCGACAATTTCGACGGGGAAGTCTTCACCTGAGAAAGGAACTGAAATGGGCAACGAAACCATAAACGCAATCTTTGCATCGGCCCTGACGTTGCTGGTCTCCTCGACGGCGGAAGCTCAGGGACGCAAATCCTCCCAGTATTCCGATGGCGTCTACACGGCGACGGGAGAGTACGGCGGACAGCCGTCGCCTATCACGGTCAAGGCAACCCTGACAGACGGGGTCATTACGGCTTTGACGATCACGCCGCATGCGTATGTTCCTGAATCGCTGGAACTGCAATGGCGCTTCGCCGCGGCCGTTCCGACGGTCGTTATCGGAAAGCCCATCGATCAAGTGAAGGTTGGAAAACTCGCAGGATCAAGCGGCACTCCGAAAGGCTTCAATGACGCCATTGAGCAGATCAAGCGGCAGGCGGCTCGCAAAGGCTGAAGGCCAGTGCCCTCTCGATTTCACAGCAAGAGGAATGAACGACGTGACAACGAAGCAAACACTCCAACTCAACCGTCGGGGCCTGCTGCTGGCGGCGGGAACAATGGCTGCGGCAGCGAACGTTACCGCAGCGCATTCCCAGACTGCTGACCCGCAAGCCGATGCGGCGAGATCACAAGAGGCTCTACCGCATTGTGGGGATTGTAGACCTGAGGAACCGATCAGAATCCGGCAAACACTTATCATCGGCATTTCCAAAGGAACATTTATCAACGGGACTCGATTTCGAGTCGTCTGATGATATTGAACGACGTTATTGTGAAGGTCGGCTTATCGCGCTATCGATGTGTTGCTTGGTATTGCGACGGGAGGGTTCACATGGCCAAAGGCACAGTTAAATGGTTCAATTCGACAAAGGGATTTGGCTTTATCCAGCCCGATGACGGTGGGGCAGACGTGTTTGTGCATATTTCTGCGGTTGAGCGCGCCGGATTGCGCGGCCTCAATGATGGTCAGAAGGTCAGTTACGAGCTTGTGCAGGACAAGAGATCAGGCAAGACATCGGCGGATCAGTTGAGTGCGCTCTGATGTGTGCATTAGCCTGCAATAGTGCGCAGCGAGAAATCCTTTTCAACGGACCCCGTCCCATGTGATTGCGAAGAACAGCTTGGGGCGTCTTTGGATGCCCCACGTCTCTTTCCATTTGATCGGCGGATTGACGCACGACAACCTTGGCACATCGCGATGTCGTCAGGGGAGGGCGCAAACACCCTATCTCGTCTGGAAGGGGATCCGCAGCGGCAAGCGTCATGCGGAGGGGCTCCATGTAGCCAGATTCCAGCGCCAGGGACAGGGACAGGCAACAGATAGCAACTGCCACTAAGGTACGGAAGCCAATTTCTGCCCACGAATCGCAATAACGCAAACATAGCGATATAAGCATTTCTTTATGTGTATTGACCGCGGCGTATGTTGCCTCCATAGTCGTTTGATCGTGGTTCTCCGGATTCGCATCCGGAGCTAAGAGGGAATTCGGTGAAGACGAGCGTATCGATGCCGAAGCTGCCCCCGCAACTGTAAGCGATGAGTTTCTGTTCAACAATGTCACTGGGACGCGAATGTCCTGGGAAGACAGAGCAGAGATGATGACCCGTAAGCCAGGAGACCTGCCGCGATAAGTATCGTCCACGGGCGGGGTGTCCCGGTGTATCGCTTTCGCGCAATGGCACAAGTGCGGCCGTGCGCTGGCGCGTCTTCAAATGCCTTGCCCCAACCATCGCTGCCATCGATGGGGAAGCCAGGACTATGCCGCGGCAGCGTGTGGCCCTTGATGTGCCGCCTTATTTCAGCGCCTCTATAAAGCGGATCACGTCGTCAACCATACGGGCGTCCCAAATATCATTATGGCCAGACCCGTCGTAGATCAGTATCTGTTTGGGTTCGGGAGCGGTGCGATATAGCGCCTCGCCAGAAGACAACGGGATGATGTCGTCAAACCGGCCATGAATGAACAGCTTCGGTTGCCTCACCTTCGCTATTTTGAGATCTGAGCGGTAGGGATCCTTGATAAGTAGCGCAACCGGAACGAATGGGTAGTGCATCTGGGCGAGCGACAGGACCGACAGGTAGGCGGACACAAGGATGACGGCGGCAGCCGGTCTATGCCCGGCCGTGCTGACGGCGACGCCGCTGCCCAGCGACTGGCCTAGCACAACGATCTCGCTTTCGGAACGTACCGACAGCCAGTCGAACGCAGCAATGCCGTCGGTCAGTAGCCCGTGCTCGCTCGGCGAACCGGTCGAACCCGGATAGCCGCGATAGGAAATCGCCAGCAGGCCAATACCTCGCGCGGCCAGTGCCTGAGCGAGGAAGCCGTAGTTACTTATCCGGTCAGCGTTTCCGAGAAAGAACAGCACCGCCGGCTTGCTGGGTTCGCCCTGGCCATAGAGACCATGAAGCGTCTCCCCGTCGGGCGTCTTGATGGCTACGTTTTCGCCCCAATTCGCATGCTCTGGAGCAGGCGTCGCGCTGGCACCGGGATAGAGGAGTGCGCGCTGCGAAAGATACATCAGGCCGACGAGCGACACATAGGCGAGGGCCGCTATCAGCGACACGATGAGCAGGAGCTTTGCAGCGCTCACGACAACATGTACATCCGCGGGTACGTCACTCGTCGATGACCCAAAACGGACCCTCCTATAGCAATGCTCTCGCCCACCTTATGACATTGTGCGAACAGCGACCTTGAATCTCTGCTTATATCAGCGGCAACAGGGCCACCGGTCAACCGGCGCCTTCATCGACGAAAAACACGATGCCGCGGAGCCAGCCGGCAGGAACGGCTGCGGATAGCGGATACTCCGCGAAACCTGCTGCACAAGGGCATCGTTCCTGCCTTACTCTCTTTTCAATTTTCTCACAGGTCGCCGTTGGCGAACCCATGAACTTGGGCCAAGTCCGATTGGCTGGTACGTCGCTACAACGTGTTGCGCCGTGGCAAGAATGAGATATTTGCCTGGGCATTGGCAATTGAGCCTGCCGAGTCCGCTCCATCCGTGTGATCGATGCCCGTAGCAACCACCGAGACCCTGAACGTTCCTTCGAGAGCGTTGTCGAACGTGGCACCAAGAATGATGTTGGCTTCGTCGTCAACTTCCTCGCGGATCCGCGTTGCCGCCTCATCAACTTCGAACAACGTCATATCCCGGCCACCCGAAATGGATACCAGAACGCCTTTGGCACCCTTCATTGAAGCCACATCCAGTAACGGATTGGCTATGGCAGCCTCGGCCGCAGCTATCGCCCTTCCAGTTCCTGAACTCTGCCCTGTACCCATCATGGCGCGGCCCATGTCGCGCATCACCGCCCGAACGTCAGCAAAGTCGAGATTGATCAGCCCTTCACGAACCATGAGATCTGTTATGCAGGCAACACCCGAATAGAGTACGCGGTCCGCAGTTGCGAAAGCATCAGCGAACGTGGTAGACGCATCCGCAACGCGGAAAAGATTCTGATTTGGGATTACGATGAGTGTATCTGCGCTGTCGCGCAGCAGTTTGAGCCCGTCCTCTGCGAATTTCATCCGGCGGGTCCCTTCGAAATTGAATGGCTTCGTCACTACAGCGACCGTCAATATGCCAGCGTCGCGTGCTGCCCGTGCGATCACCGGAGCGGCCCCTGTCCCAGTTCCACCGCCCATGCCGGCGGTTACGAAGCACATGTGCGTGTTCGACAGATGGTCCATGATCTCATCGATGCTTTCCTCGGCGGCGGCCCGACCAATTTCCGCCTGCGACCCAGCGCCGAGTCCCTGCGTCAGGTTTACCCCGAGCTGAATCAAGCGCGCAGCCTTCGACATAGTCAGTGCCTGCGCATCAGTATTGGCCACGACGAATTCAGTTCCCTGAAGGCCCTCGCGGATCATGTTGTTGACGGCATTGCCGCCACCACCGCCGACGCCGACCACAGTGATATTCGGCTTCATTTCGGTGATTTCCGGATGCTTCGGGTTGCTCGACATCATGGTGTCCTTCCTTGCCTGCAGCGAACTGGCACAGTTTGGCACGGGATGGGATGCCGGACGGAGTACCGAAACGAATCAAATCAGCTCATCCCGAGCAAGGGATATGAATCAGACAAGGGTCGTTGACGCAAGCTATTGCAATGCAATCGATGATGCGCCTTTGCGCGAGGCCAGAACGGAGCCTCCGATGGCCAAAGTTCATCTATGCCACGTAACGTCGCTGGACGAACCTGCTTTCGCACTCCGACACCTTCTGTCAATGAACACGCGACCTGGATCGGATGTCCGGCGTGGCTCGCAAAGTAGTAGCCTTGCATGGCGGCATAACCGAGCTGTCGCAACACCTGCAGATCCGCTTTTGTCTCGACACCTTGAGCTACGACCTCCACCCCAAGTGACCTGGCGAGGCTGAGGACTGATTGCACCACGTTGCGACCGTCGGTCGACCCGGCGACACCTCGACGAGGGAACGATCAATTTTTGATCCGATCGACATGGCGACGACATCGAAGAATAGCCGGCGGAAACGACGCAGCTATTGATCCTCATTGGCGAGCACAACCTGCGCGGCATCGCCGCGCCGCGCGTTTTGTTTGCGCTGGAGGAGTGAAATGCCCGGCCCCTCTAGTGCGCTCATCGCCTGAATCATATCTGGAATTGCTCGCCTGCGTAGCGCCAGTTAACAAGCTTATCGAAAACAGCGCCCACATGTTCTGTACGGCGGTTTTCGTAGTCGAGATAGTAGGCGTGCTCCCACACATCTATTCCGACAATTGGAACCTTGGCGACCGCAAGCGGAGTGCCCGCGTCCCGTAATCCTAGAACGTTGAGTTTTTCATTGTCCTTGACAAGCCAGACCCACCCGGTGCCGAAGACCGCGTCTGCAGTCTCTATTACCTTCTTCTTCAAACCATCGATCCCGCCGAAGTCGCGCTCGACGGCTTCCTTGAAACTGCCAGTTGGTTGCTCGGATCCACCCTTGAATTGCGCCCAGTAGAAATCATGATTCCAGGCTTGTGCTGCTTGATTGAAAATTGCCTCGTCGTTCTTTGCGCTCGACTGAGTTACGACTTGGTCGAGCGGTAGATCGGCGTACTCGGTATTCTGGACCAGTTGATTCAGTTTCTTAAAATAACCGGCGTGGTGTTTGCCGTAGTGCAGCCCTACCGTTCTGGCCGAAATAGCCGGTGAAAGTGCATCCTCGTCGTAGGGCAACTTCTTTTGCATAAAGGCCGTGGCAGCAAACGTGGAGATTGCCGGTGAAAGAACGGTGCCGGCCAACGCCACACTGGATGCTGCGATCAACTGACGGCGATTGACGATCATCTCTCAACTCCTTGGCGTTAGAAAAATCGATTCACTGGTCGAACAGGGCCCGCCATGTCTTGGGACAGAGTACGTGGTTGTAATGAAAGGTAGCTACTTTGCCCACTGTGTTATGACAGTATGTACGTAGTGTGTTTGCCGATCCCTCGAATATCCATGACTTCTTTACGAGCATCCAGCAAGCCCGCCCCCAGTGCTTCATACGTGCTTTGCGATACCTGGATTCGTCCGGGGATGCCGTAGGATTCCATTCGGCTGGCAACGTTAACTGTATGCCCCCATACATCATAGACGAACCGCTTTCTGCCGATTAGACCTGCGATGACCGGCCCGGTGTTTATCCCAATTCGCAGGTTGAGCTGAGGTTCGGGACCAATACTACTTGCCATTTCGGCCAGTAACGCTCTGCTAAACGCAACGGCCGCCATAGCATGATCCGGGCGAGGATCCGGTAATCCGGCCGCGGCCATGTAAGCGTCACCGATAGTCTTGATTTTCTCAACACCATATTGATCAGCAAGTTCGTCGAAACGTGAGAATAGATTCCCAAGCCTTTGCACCAAAGCAGATGCCGGAGTTCGTGCCGCCAATTCTGTAAAATTGACAATATCAGCGAACACGATTGTGGCTGTTTCGATGCGGTCAGCGATTACCTCCTCACCATCAGCCAGACGCCTTATCACCTGCTTTGGAAGAATTGCGTGCAGCAGTTCATCGGCTCGCTTCTTTTCGAACTCGATTTGAGACAGATAACGTCTTTCTCGTTCGCGCCAGCGACTGCGTTCAAGACAGGCGGCTATGCGGGCCCGCAACAGGATTGGATCGATCGGTTTTTGCAGATAGTCTTCGGCGCCTGCCTCGATGCAACGGATAACCGCGTCCTGATCCTTCAGGCCCGAAATCATGATGACACGAATTTCGCGCAACCGAGCATCCGACTTTAGCTGGCCGAGCAGTTCAATGCCGTTCATGTCAGGCATCAGGATGTCGGCCAACGCAAGGTCGAATTCCTGGGTTTCCAGGATTTGGAGTGCCTCTTGGCCAGAGTTTGCCGTAACCACGGTATGCCCCTCACGGCCCAGGCGTCTCGCCAGCAGATCCCGGTTTGAGGCGGAGTCGTCAACGACAAGGATACGGCCTGCCTCCTCGGGCCGCGAGGATGGCCCATCCGCTATCGTTCGTGCCAGGTTAGCCGCGATCGTTGCATCGGTCTGGTTTGCCCGCTCTTCATCATGTTCAAAAGAGGAAACATCCAGTCCACCATCAATTTGCTCAAGCAGCTTTCGGCTTTCATTGATAACCTTCGATATGTCATCTGCGATACGTTGCGACAAACTGTCTGCAAAATCCTCCAGGATCATTTCCGAATAGCCAATTATCGCGTTCATTGGCGTACGCAAATCATGCCGTAACATGGCAAGTCCGGTGGGGATCCCGTTGGCGTCGGACGCCTCCCGATTGAGAAGCCGCTCGATCATCGCGTTCAATTCACGGGCGGCATGCAGCACTGTCTCCAGATCCGGTAGTGTCTCGGCAGGGCCAACGTCGCGCACTTCCTCCATGACGAGTTCCTGATAGCTCAGGATTGCTTGCGCGGGATCAACGATTTTCTCCAGGATTCTCGCGATATAGGCGCGATGACCGATGTCAGGAACGTGCGTCATGACGACTATCCTCCGGTCAGGCGGATGATTTTGTCGAGCAATCCCGGCAATTCAACCGGCTTGGTATCATAATCATCGCAACCGGCGTCGATGGCTTTTTTGCGGTCATCAGCCATGGCGTGGGCAGTGAGGGCAATAATAGGAATCGCGGCCGTAGCGGGATTCTCCTTGATCCGCCGTGTTGCCTCCCAGCCATCGATCACTGGCAGGCTCATATCCATCAACACCAGATCGGGCATTGCTTCCATCGCCGTTTCGACTCCGGCGAGCCCATCGGTCGCGATGATCACCTCGTACCCGCGACGTTCCAGCCGGCGGGAAAGCATATCGCGGTTCATCTCATTGTCTTCGACGAGAAGAATTTTGACCATCCTCTTCCGGCTCCTCAGGCTTCTTCGTTGAGTGGCACATGTCGCTTCAGCGCTGCAATAAGATCCGCGCGCCCCCTTGTTCCTTTTCTGATGATTTCGCTCGCGTGCACGCCAAGCCAATCCAGTTCCTCAAGGGTCAAGTCTTTGGACGTTACGATGACAACGGGAATATCGGCGAGGTCCGGTCTCTCCTGGATAGTCCGGAGCAGATCGAAACCATCCATGTTCGGCATCATGAGATCCAGAACCATCACCGTTGGTCGTCCTGCCTCGAGCTGTTCGAGACCGCGTCGCCCGTCGGTGGCCTCCCGAACACGCCAGCCTTCGCGAACCAGCACCCTACGGAAAAGTTCCCGCGTTGCAGGATCGTCATCGACAACGAGCACATCGTGTCGATTGTTGCCCGCAACAGCGTTCAACGTTTCGATCAGCTGTACAGGATCAACTGGCTTGATCAGATGGTCCGCAGCGCCGAAGGCAAGCCCCATCTCACGATCTGACACGACGGTAGCAAGGATTACGGGAATATCGCAAAGCTCCTTATCCGACTTGATTTCGCGCAACACTGACCAGCCGTCCTGCCCGGGCATGATCACATCCAGAATGATCGCATCGGGACGAGCTTCGCGCATGCTGGCCATACCCTGCTCGCCGCCTGCGGCCTCAACCACGTCAAAGCCTGCACCACGGATGACGTCCGACATGAACTTGCGTGCCCGGGATTCATCGTCGATGACGAGGACGGTTCTGCGAGTCCGAACACTAGATGCAGCTTCTGGCAGAGAGATATTCTGCGCCGCTTGCGTTTCGTCGCTGGCTGGAATTTTAAAGCGAAAGGTTGATCCCTTACCCAATTCACTGTCCACTTCGATGGTTCCGCCCATCATCCTGATAAAATGCTGGGTGATCGCCAGACCAAGACCTGTTCCGCCGTAATTTCGGGTGGTCGATGCATCGACCTGTACAAATGCCTGGAAGAGCTTCGCCTGCTGCTCCCGGGTCATTCCAATGCCGTTGTCACTGACAGAAAACTCGAGCCAGTCACCATTCTCATCGGCAAGACGCTCAACTGACAGGCGGATCTCATCGTTTTCGGTGAATTTGGCAGCGTTTGAGAGGAGATTGAAAAGGTTCTGCCGCAGCTTGGTCCTGTCCGTCTCTATTTCATCCGGCTCGACTGAAGCTGTAACCGTCAGCCGGTTACGATTCTTCGCGATTAGCGGGGCAACGGTGTTTTCAACATCAACAAGTAGCTGCTTCACGCTGAGACGCTCGACATAGAGCTCCATCTTGCCAGCTTCGATCTTCGAGAGATCGAGGATGTCATTGATCAGAGCCAGCAGGTGGCGACCGGAGCCCATTATCTTGTTCAGGTCACCGACAAAACCCGGATTGTCAAGATCGCTCGCGTCTTCAATGAGCATCTCGCTATAGCCGATGATTGCATTGAGGGGCGTGCGCAATTCGTGACTCATGGAAGCAAGAAACCGGCTCTTTTCTTCACTCGCAACTTCCGCGCCGCGCCGTGCCTCCTCTAGTTCCGTCTGGCGAAGTTTCAAATCGGTGATGTCCGTATAGACCGCCACTGTACCCCCTTCGGGGGTCTTGCGCTTGGCAATGCGAAGCCACGTCCCATTGGCAAATTGCCGTTCTATCATGCCTTGCTGTTCTCTGTGACGACGCATTGCCTCGTTCACCCAATTCTCCACGCCTCCGCTGTCGATCTCTGCGGTCCCGCGTTCCGCTTGCGCGCGAATGATCTCCTCGAATGTCCGGCCAGGGGTCATCAGATCCGCAAGCTCCGGGAAGATCTCAAGATACCGCTGGTTGACCAGGAGCAACTGGTCCTTGGCGTCGAAGAATGCGAAACCGTCGGGAATGGTCTCGATTGCGGTTAGCACAGTGTTTCGCTGGCGCTCGGCGGCAGCTTCCAGCGAGCGGCGCTCGGCCTGACTGTCGCGAAGCAGTCGCAGCGTCTTTGCAAGCCTCCCGAATTCATCACGGCCTTCCGGCGGCAGTTCGACATTTTCCTGCCCTGCTGTCAGTTGGACCATGGCTTTGTCGACACGGCCGAGCGGTACCAGAATTGACCGAAGCACCAGGACAGTCATGATTGCTCCGGCTATCGTAATGAGCGCAACCGCAATCAGAGCCCGCTTATAGGTCCTTTGTGCCATGGTTCCGGCCGCGTCGCGCGCTCGGTCGGCCTCCATCTCAAGTCGCTCTTCAAGTGCCATGAGGACCCCGTCGATTTCGTCGCTATAGCTTCGGGCAGCAGCCAGTAGCGTATTGCCGATGACGCGGTTGTCATCCGTATAGGCATCAACCGCTTGCATTGCCTTTTCGAAATAAGACTTCGAACCCTGCTGGATGGTGTTGGCAACATCGGGCGCGAATACCTTGATACGCGTCAAATCCTCCTCCAATGCGGCGCGAGCCGCCTCGGCCCGTCGCTCGGACAAGGTCAGGAGGCTCACCGACAGGTCCGTGAGCCAATAGCGTGCTTCACCAAAATGCCGGTGCGCCTTGGCGGCGTCGTCGAACATGTGAAAGCGGGCGTTGGCTTCCTCCACACGCCGCTGGTTCTCAAGCAGATCGTGAGCCATGAAGGCAACGCTTACAAGCAAGGCACCAAGCAAGGCAGCCGAAAGACAGACAAGGCGGATCGGGATTTTTCGATCCGTCAACTGGCCGATACGAGTACGGATGGCGTTGAACGCGCTCATTTGAACAGTGTGATGCTGATTGCACCTGCCAAATCGCCTTCAGCAGCTCCCTCTTTTGGATAGCCAGTAACGTCGACTTCGCCTTTGGGCATACCGTGGCAGATCAGGCATGACGCGGAATAGTATTCGGGAATCAGCATGCGAAATGATGGATGGCCATTCACTTCGACTGCTTCAATAAAGGACTGGCCCTTCGGCCAACCGGGAGACAGGAATTTTTGCTCAATGACACTCTGCTCCCAACTGTCGGGACTGGCCTTTCGATTACGCACCAGATCCACTGGGCCAGTCACCTTCATTTTGGCCCGGTCCCCTACTTTTTCCTCAAAGCGTTCGTTGACCAAACGCGCAAAGGTGGCAGGAATAAATCCCTTGAATCCAACGCCCTTGGCGTCGATCTTTTTCTGATGTTCGTCGACAATCTCGCGCAATGCCTCGATCTGGGCGTCAAAAAGCTGTTTATCCGACTGACTGAAGGTTTCGGTCGCTGAGCTTCCCTGGCGCCCGAACGTTTCGAGAGCCTCGGCTACGACACGTTGGCCGGTGAGGTTTTTCGTTCCAATTGCAGGGTCATTGATAAGGTCTTGATGACTGGAGATGACGCTGCGACCAGCGCGCAAAAAAGCAGCAAGTCGCTCTCCAATCGCGACGTCGTTACTTTCACCAACCGCAACACCAGCGAACAAGCAAAAAGCAAGCGCTGTCAGTAAGACTCCGCATCTCAGTCTGCGATGCATGATAGTCCCCGTTGTTACGATTTTGGCGGCATTGTATCAGACGTACCCACAATAAAAAATGCGCTATTCGGACTAACGTCAGGTACCTGAGCGGTCCGGGTCGCCCTACTTTTCGCATTACCAGGACTGGCAAAATGGGCATCGGCTCCATGTTGTAACCAACCGCCCTATCGCCGCGCGGGCCTACGCCAATGTGACCGATCCGCCGGGCCGACCGGGGATACGCTCATGAGACGGGATGAGCTGTCAGATTCGCCGTACAAGACGGCAGAT
The DNA here is from genome assembly GCF_003010955.1 of Phyllobacterium brassicacearum. Taxonomy (GTDB): domain Bacteria; phylum Pseudomonadota; class Alphaproteobacteria; order Rhizobiales; family Rhizobiaceae; genus Phyllobacterium; species Phyllobacterium brassicacearum. Next base: position 392,364 of record NZ_PGGO01000002.1, on the reverse strand, counting down.
CCTGAGGAGCGTTGCATTGGAAGAGGACCCCTGCAGTCAACTCAAGGCTCTCTCCAATAGGGCCGGAGACTCTGGCTTGCCCGTCGTGATCGACGAAGTCCAGCGTCTTCCCGAACTCACTTTCGCCCTCAAGCGCATTGTCGACCAGGACAGGCTGCCAACATGTCGAACTGCCCGGCCCGCGATGGATTTGATTGAAGGCAAAGCTCGCCTGTCTCTTGCGCAGCAGGTGAACCAGTTCAATTCCGGAAAGCATGATGTTAGCGGCGATTATGGATTTGAACCCAGGCAGCAGTCGGATACTGCAGTTGCGAGGCCGAACCATAACCGGGTTACGGACGTTCGCAGCGTTCAGATTGGAACCGGCGTGGGCCACACCGCACGAGGGCGTGATTGCAAGATCCTCAGCTATCCTGAATCAGTCAGAATTAACGATCTGTTAACCATCTGCCGCATATACCGTTGAAACGAAAAATTAACCTAGATGACCAAAGTGCTAACAGATTCTCAACCAATACGCCTTAAAGGCCGCTCGTTTCTTGCCCTTGTGCTTGCGCCCGAAGCACCGATTGATCGTTGGCTGGCGCGACTGGACGACCTTGCATCGCGTTCTGCGGGCTTTTTCCTCGGTAAGCCGATCGTTCTCGACGTTGAGAATCTACAAACTGACCGTGCTCAGCTAACGCTCCTGATCGACGAGCTTGCCAGGCGTGGGGTATCGCTCATGGGGATAGAAGGCGCACGCCCTTCACTGCTTGCTCCTGGTATGCCACCAGTCATGAAGGGCGGGAAATCTGCAACGGATTTCCAGGTTCCAGCGCTAAATGCGGTAAAAGAATCATCTACCGGAAACAATCAACCTCCGGTGTCGTCTACGAATTCTCCGGGCGGAGCGCAGATCCGTGTGATGCCGTCGATCATCATAAACGAGCCTGTGCGATCAGGGCAATCGGTGGTCTTTCCGGAAGGCGATGTAACGATCATCGGGTCTGTTGCCTCAGGTGCTGAAATAGTTGCCGGTGGCTCCATCCACGTCTATGGCACGCTACGAGGCCGGGCTATGGCGGGATCGGCCGGGAATGCATCGGCACGCATTTTTTGCCGCAAACTTGAAGCGGAACTGTTGGCCATTGATGGCCTTTACAAGACAGCCGACGATATGGAGCCTCGGCTTCGAGGGAAAGCCGTACAGCTATGGCTCGAAGGAGACACCATATTGGCAGAAACATTTGGTTAGGTCAGTGCTCCGGGTAAGATAGGAAAAGAATATGGGAAAAGTGATAGTAGTTACCTCGGGCAAAGGGGGTGTTGGTAAAACAACGTCAACCGCCGCACTTGGGGCTGCGCTCGCCCAGCGCAATGAGAAGACAGTTGTCATCGATTTCGATGTGGGATTACGAAACCTCGATCTCGTTATGGGCGCAGAACGTCGGGTCGTCTTTGATCTGGTCAACGTCATCCAGGGTGACGCCAAATTACCACAGGCTCTCATTCGCGATAAACGGCTCGATACTCTTTTCCTATTGCCCGCATCTCAAACCCGCGACAAGGACAATCTCACAGCTGAGGGTGTCGAAAAGGTCATCGAAGATTTGAAGAAATCGTTCGACTGGATCATTTGCGACAGCCCGGCAGGAATTGAACGTGGGGCGACGTTAGCGATGCGGCATGCCGACGTGGCAGTCGTCGTTACGAATCCGGAAGTCTCGTCGGTTCGTGATTCAGATCGAATTATTGGCCTCCTAGACTCCAAAACGCTTAAAGCTGAACAGGGTGAGAGAATTGAAAAACATCTTCTCTTAACGCGCTACGATGCGAGCCGGGCTGAACGAGGCGACATGCTGAAGGTCGAAGATGTTCTCGAAATTCTATCCATTCCGTTGCTCGGCATTATTCCGGAGAGTCAAGACGTCCTACGCGCGTCCAACATTGGCTCTCCTGTGACCTTGGCTGATAAGGATAGTGCACCAGCTTTGGCATATTTGAATGCCGCGCGACGCCTCGCGGGCGAAAACGTCCCAGTCTCGATTCCAAGCGAAAAGCGCAGTCTGATAGGTAAGATATTCCGGCGGAGGGCAGCATGAGCATTTTCCGTTTCTTCAATAAGCAGGCTTCGGCGCCAAAGGCACGCGAGCGTCTGCAGATTCTGCTTGCCCATGAGCGTGCGTCACAAGGGCATTCGGACTTGGTCCTTCAATTGCGGGAAGAAATTCTGGCAGTCGTGGCCAAGCACATACAAATCGACAGAGAAAAAGTTCGCGTCAAAATGGGTAGCGATGATCAAGTCTCGACGCTGGAAGTAGACATTGAAATTCCCCTGAACGCTGATGTTCGGGCTGCCTGACTGCCTGACGGAAACAGGCTAAGGGGATTGGGGGGGCAAAATCCAAGCCATCGGAACGAAGGGAGAATAGTATGACCCGGGTTGCACTTCTAGAGCGGTTGAAAGAACTTCAGGGAATGCCAAAGTATAAAAAGCGCGATATTTGCACGGTCAGTGCGTTCCTGCCAATCGATGCATTGGCCAAGCACGTGGCTCTTTGTGAAGAGGCCATTGGAATCGACTGTAACGCTGTGGGCCTCTGCCAGACCGAGAAGCGATAATGTACGAAAAAGACATCGATTCGGTCAGGGCAAATGCTGCAATCCCGTCCGCGACCTTGAATGTAATCGCGTTGGCTGTTTGCAGCCCAACGCAATGCCTTGGCCGTTGAGGGCCGCGTAAATCGCCTCGGTATAGAAGCAACAGCGCGATCCCAACGGTTTCTTGGGTGCCTTGACGGAGAATGCTGCGAGCCATTCGGTCCCCGGTCCAAGTAGGATCGTCGACGTTATTGGTAATCAGGGACATGAGGCGACACCGACCAGAGCCAATCGCTCTTGGAGCAGGCGTTCCTAGTTTGGCCGTGCGGAAAGCTCTGCCGCCACTTTCAGCACCAGGTTTTCAGGAATGCCGACGCTGACGTTCTCAACATCGTCGATCGTCTCGCTGTCGGCTATCCGGATCGGGTTGTGAGTTCCGGACACAATTGTGTTCAGACGTCGTGGAATGGCCGGGATCAAGAACCTCTTGACACATTCGACAAGCACGGCCCGTTTATCGGGTGCGAACTTGCCCCACTTTTCCCGCAGAAGGTGCCCGAACATATTGCCATCGGCAAATCCCCGACGGCTGGCAAGATCAAATGCATGTAGCCGATATTCAATGTGGGTCATGACTATTCCTTAGAATTCGTTGCAAATATCAGTGATCCACAAAGGAGTGGCTTCAATAAGACAGATTTGAATGGGGATACTACTATCAGAGCGAAGCTCACGGTCGAGATCGTCATGGCGGCGACAACACCGATCGCGCGGTGATTTCAAAGGAGCAGGCGACCAGAAGTGGCAATATCGAGCAGACACATAGCGCTGAGGTTCAGCCGCGCGCCCGCTCTTGTCGGTGACTTTGCCCCCAGGTTTTATCCAATTCGACGTTCGCTACAGCTGGTTTTTGACATTCTACCGGCTGTGGGAGTTGGAATTTTTCGCGGTTATGAACCGCCCCCGAATTTTGGATCGCCGGAGGATGCGTTTTCCGGTCGTTCAAGATGGCGGGCCGGTGGTGCCACCACAGTAGAACCTCAGACGACTGCGCCGTTGGCAAGCATGTCGTCTATCAGGCGCGTTCGGTGACTGATCGCCGTTTGTACTGACGCTGTGAGCTGTTCCGGGAATCCGGACGGCAGTGCCGCGATGACCGTTTCGACATGCTTTTCTGTATTCGCTGCGAGGTCTTCAAAAATGGCGCGCATAGCCGGGATTCCAAAGCCAGCGAGGCCTGCCGCTTGCATGAAGTGTCGTGGCACAATGTCATGGATTGCGTTCCAACAGACATCGCGAGTTTGAATTTGTTGCGCGGGACCCGGTTGGCATCAAGGCTGGGCTGGGCCGTCATCACGTCGTAAAGCGGGGTCATGCGGAAGCGTCCGCCCGGGCTGAGGTAGATGCTGAAATTCTTCGCGTGACCGTCCGTCGCGCCGAGCATCCAGAAAATGATGTTGGCGTGCATAAAGGCTGTGATGTCGGCTTCGGGAGTGTCACTGCCTTTGAGCAAGTTGACAATACCGCGCATACCGGGGCCGCCGTCGGATTGGTATTTTCTTGTCGGCGGGACTGATAGCGACTGGCAGGTATCTTCCTGCGGCAGCCGAAGCAGGCGGCCATCCTTCGTCCAGAGGCGGTCGAAGCGTTCGACGATCAGTGTGCGCCGTTCCCCGAAATCAGCGATCTCGACTTTGGCGGTGGGGAGGCCTAGTGCGTCCAGCAGCTTCAGGCAGAAATACTCGTTTTCGACGCTGTTTGAGAGGTCGATCCCGTTAGGCAGTTGGCCGATTTGCGGTTTGAGGATGTGGGTGGTGGCGGTGGTGCCGGTCGGTTTGAACCACTTGCCTTCCATGCGCAACAGGGCAGTTTTTTCCTGGGCGCCTGCAATCGAGATGCGAAAATCTTCATCCTCTCCCATGCCGAGCGGGGCGGCGGCGAGGTTCTTGATGATGTCGGCGACCTCGTCATCACTGACAGGCTTGCCGGTGATGTCGCCGGCAGCGCCGGGATCAGTCCCGTCGGGCAAGAATTGCAGTGCGCCAACGCAGTCATGGCCGAGGGCGGTCAGCAGGCTGAAGGCGTCAGTACCCTCCGCGCCGACCCGCTGCGCTACCCGTTTGCGAACAGGATTGCTGTCTGGGAGCAGGTTGTCCAACACATTGATGACGGGACTTCCTATATAGCGGTCTTCACGCAGGGGCAGTGAGAGCGACACCGGGAGTGTTCCGCGCCAGTCGAGCCAATCTCGTCCGTACTGAAAGTCGATTGCGCCAGTTGACTCGCGGCGCAGTACGCCGACATGACGGCTGTTCAGGAAGACATTAAGCGGGGCATGCGCACGCTTGCGTACCATCAGAACAGGGCCTCGATATCGGCAGCGCTGCCCTTGCTGCGCGGGCGGACAACCAGTTCGAGATTGAGGGCGGAGAGTGCTTCCATCAGCGTGCGCAGCTGTACGGCAGGTTCTCCGGCTTCAAGGCGCGATACAGTGCCTTGGCGCATGTGAATTTGTTCACCAAGCGCGCCTTGGGTAAGTCCGGCCTGTTTGCGGGCGCGGCGCACGATTGCGCCAAGTTGCTTTTCGGTGCGTGCGATCTGGTGGTCAGACATGAAAGCCTCCGCAGATAAATATACGTGAAGGCGTATGAATGGTCAATATACGCGAAGGCGGCTAATTTTGTGATATACGCGAGCGCGGCTGATCCATGAGTATACGCAAAAGCGTATGCAAACTTGTCAGAGGGTGGTTGCCAGTTCTGCAGGCACTTTCCCTGTGCCTTCAAGCAGAAGTACCCAAATGCTTGCTGGACTCGTCAGCCGAAAACCGGACTGGCTTTCCACACCGTTCCAGCGACGCAGCGCATTTCCCGACGAAACTGATCGCAGCGCTTCAGGACGGCAGATATCAAGAACGATTATCGACGCTCGATCTTTCATCGAAGCTCGCGCAATGGACCCAGAAACTCAGGCGATAGTTCGCCGAGAGAGTTTACCATCTGACTGGGAGCATCAACTTTCCGAAGCAAACCAGTGGATTCCATGGATTTGGCAACTACTAGCAAGCACTGATGCGGATACGATCATCGCCGTGCCTTTGGCAAAGCCCAAGAAGCAGCGCGACAAGTATTTTAACGATTTGAGAGAGCTCCGTTCTGTTGGCTTCGCTGATCCATATTGAGAAAGGCGAACAAGAAATGCGATACGAAGCAGCGCTAAACCGTCGAAAGATCGGGCCAACTCTTTGATGCAAATTTTGAGGTAAGTGCTGATGCATTGGAAGAAATCCGTGAGAAAGTTCTTTCGGTATTGAGTGATGATTGCAGGGACGGTTTTGTTAAGTCTCTCGGAATTTAGGGCTGAGCTCTCCGGATGACCAGCGCCGGCGTGCAGACGGGTGTGGCCGCTTGACCGATTGGCAAGCCCGCAGGCAAAGTCCCGACACCGCCAACTCCAACATTGCGCATGGCCCTTGCTTCAGCTCCGCGTCCACGAATAAGAGGGAGACCAGCAGCCAGCCAGAGGCTTTAGTTCCACCCGAAGGAAGTGTGGACTTCGCCCGCCAGGTACAAATTGGCTGTGGGGAGAAACGAGCTGTTTTTGAAGCTCTACATACCGATTTCGACGATATCGTAATTTTCGCGCAAAGTGATCACCAAAGAGAGTAAGCTAACACCAAATGCCTTCACCCAAATCAGATCAAACTATCAGCCGTCCAATCTTCAAGTCAGTCAAGAAGTATGACCACAGTGAGGGCTTGTCGTGTTGTTTCCGTCAGTGGCGTGCAGACCATTCTCATTGCCAGTTCCTTCATGGTTATGCATTGGCCGTGAAATTCGTATTCGCCACACATGACCTCGATGACACAAATTGGTGTTTTGACTTTGGCGGCCTGAAAGATGTGCGTGCCTGGCTGCACTCGTACTTCGATCACACTACGATTGTTGCCGAAGACGACCCCCATATGGCAACGTTTGAAGGTCTTGCTGCGAACAGGCTCATTGATTTACGGGTGTTGCCGGCTGTCGGCTGCGAAGCAGTCGCCCAGTTCATTCACAAGCACGTTTCGGCCGTTGTCAAAGAGAAGACGAACAACCGCGTTTGGCTGGAAAGCGTAGAAATCAGCGAACATTCGGGAAATTCCGCGTGCTATCAGCTGACTTAATTAGTCAAACTGGCTTCAGGCCCAGAGGCGTTAATTTCCCAAATTGCGCCTCGGCCGTCGGACAGACCTGTTCGCCTCTTTGTCGAACCAGCTACCAGTCGGTCCGCTTTGCCAATTCCGTTTTTCTCTTGTTGCGCGCTTCTTCATATTGCAAGAGCGTAACCGCCATTGTCGCTGACGGCACACATTTCTCCTGGACTGCTCTGCGCAACGCATCGTGTTCTGGGATCGCGAGGCTCAATCCCATTGAAAACAAGTGGTTATTGACGGCGCCGCGTGCCCGCAGGAAGATCAGCTTCCAGACCGCCATAATTTCACGATAGGCGCTTTCGGCCCGCTGCCATTGCTCGAGTTCTTCGACAGCACTATCGGCATTCCGGTAACTGTCCAGGCACTGCTGAAGCTCGTCGAACAGTTCAACAAGTGGTTCGATCTCTTTGCTGAAAATGTCGTCGGCGCCAGTGAATACCCCTTTGCGCGTTCCAGAATCCACCATTGTCCAATCCGGTACAGGCATGACGCCGCCTCATTTTTTGCGGCGTGACCGTGTGTTTGTCGGGAGCGTCAGCGAGTGTAAGAGAATGTCGAGTTCGTACTTGTCCAATCCATCATCTCCTTCGGTAAGAAGTGACCGCAAGTGGATAGCCTTCGCGACCATGTCTTCCAGAGTGTTAACAGGAAAGCTCAAAACCTCCGACCGCGCACGCAGTTCGGCGTCCGTTGCTGCGGCCAGGCGCCTTTCCAGTTTCGCGTATTTTTCGTTCGACTCGTCACAGTCTTCCCAGGCACCGTATAGCCAATCGATCTTTTGTCTTGTCACCCGATGCTGTCGAATGACGACCCCAAGCCGGCTTTCGGTACCTTCAACACGCGCCCCATTCATGGTTACAATTGACAAGGTCACGCTTACCCCCTCTTCGGTTGAACTCCATTCAACGATCACGAGACTACACCGAAGGGACTAGGGTCAACAGGGACAACGCTGTCCCTTCATTTCTCTATTAAGGCACGCAAAAGTTGCATCCGCACTATCGACAGGTTTGCTTTGATCTGGCTAGATGAGCAGCGAATGGCAGAATTATTGACCAAACAAATGCAAAACGTGCTGATTATCGAGGATCAGCATCTCATGCGGACGATTCTTGTAGATGAGTTGAAGACGGCGCTTACAACCTGCTTTGTGCAAGGCGCAGCCAACATCTCACAGGCCATCGACATGCTGGAAACTAGTCAATTCGATTTAGTGATTATTGATCCCGGTTTGCCCGGTTTCGACCCGCGGTCCCAGGCTGACCGCATTGCTGTTGTGCAAATGATTGTAGAGCGATCTCCCAATGCGATCCATTTTGTGATTACCGGATCGGATACAGACGAAGAATGGCGGGCGTTCCAGAAACTTGGCGTTTCTGCCTACCTTGCCAAGAACTTTATTCGACCTGGATCCATGATCGAGGTTCTGGATGATTTCGCAAATGACGGACAAAGCGTCCGCTTTTCTGACGAGGCACCATCTCCCCCGGAATTTGTCTATTCGGGTCTCACTCCCCGAGAACAGGAAATAGTGAACTGGATGCGGCAGCGGCCAGCTGGCAAGAGCCGAAGAGAAATATATGACGAACTCGGCCATCGCTTCGACATAGATGCCGATTCCGCAGAGAAATATTACAAGCGGGCCCGCGCTAAACTTCTGAAAACAGGTATTCTACCGAAAGGACTATAATGCCGAACACACTCAGGCTACACGGACTTTCTGTTCCGATTTCCCCCGACGATGTATCCGACATTATATGGTCAGCCCTTCAAGACGGTTCCTACGAAGCCAAGGAAGCTCGATGGGCAGTGAAAGCCGTAAGGCCAAATGACCGCATTCTCGAGCTGGGTAGCGGGATTGGTGTAATTACCTCACTGCTGGCGGGCGTTGAGGGAGCGCATGTAATGGCTTTTGAAGCCAACCCACATACCGTCCGCCTGGCCGAAATAGTCATCAAAGCCAACAACCGGAACAACGTGGCATTGGAACATGGATTGTTGACGGCCGGGCCTTCGCGTGACTTCACCTTTTATGTGCGCGAAGATTTATGGATGTCGTCATTGCTCAAGCATCAAGGACCCTATATCGACACCATCCAGGTCAAGTCTTCCAACATCGATGAGTTCATCACGAGCTTCAACGTTGATCTCGTCGTCATGGACATCGAAGGAGCAGAGCTTGATCTGCTCACGCACGCCAGACTGCCCGGAGTTGAACGCGTGTTTCTGGAATTCCACGATCATTTGTACGGTCTGGAAGGTGTCCGGCAAGTCACAAGTGCCATGGCCGACAAAGGCTTTGCATACGATCCGCGGGGTTCCAGCGGTCCGTGCGTGCTTTTTTCTCGCAACACCGATCCACGGACCTACGAACCGGAGGACATTCATGCGGCTGCCTAGATTTATCTTGACCGCCTTTTTCGCAGCGGCACTCGCCTCCGTCGCTGCCCAATCTGCCGGGCACGATCCTGCTGTCATCAATATCGAAAAAGCGGCGGGCGAAAATCTAGCAACTTATGCCTTCGAACAACTCAAGCAGGACTTTCCACAACACGAGATCGACACGGCGACGCCCTGGAGCAAGTCCGGTGAGAAATTCAGATACAGGGGCCCCTCGCTCAAGGATGTTCTCGCCAAGCATGGAATCGACACTGGCATCAGTGTCGAAGTCACGGCTTTCGATAACTACATCACCAAAATCACCAATGAAGAGATCGCGGCCTATGCTCCCATTGTGGCTGTCGAACGAGCTTGCACCGACAAAGACCGTTCAGGCGGAGCGTGCGATCCTGGCAAGGATTTCAAACCACTTTCTCTTGAGGACGGCGGTCCGTACTACATCGTTTGGCCTCTCGACCGGCTTCCAAAATCATATGTACCTGGCCGCAACTCGATTTGGGTCTGGTTCGCGATCAAGTTTCGCCCGGCCGACTGACATGGATTGGGGTCGATACCTCACGGCCACCCTTTACGTGGTGCTCGTCGTTGCAGCCGGGTTATGCTTCTGGTCGTTCCTGCGCTCAGATGTTTATCGCGTTCAGACCGACGAGATCATGAGCCAGACTTTCGAAATTCAGGACCGTGCATCCCAGGCACGTGAAAAACTCGCGACGATCAAGGGTTACCTCTTTGTCGCCGCGGCAACGAAGCAACCGCAACCCCGCCTGTTGGCGGAAGTCATGTTGCTTTCGTTCAATCTGAAGGCGCTTTCGCAACTGGAATATGTTGACCGATTCCTGGATGCGCCAGAAATTGATTTGTTAAAACGGACGGTGACGGCGATCGATGAGACGCTCTTGCCGCACATCAGGGCGAATGGTCAGTTGGACGAAGCCCTGCAATCCGTTGCAAAGTTTGAAGCAGATGTCTTTCGAATTTCCGGCGCTACCCTCGCACACAGCCTGACCTTGCGCGCCACTGCTGCCATCGAGGCTAATGCAATCAGGAACAAGCTCTTCTTTGCCGTAGCTATTCTGGTATTGAGCATAGCGGTGCTTTTCATATTGCAGCAGAACTCACTCGCGCGGCGCAAGGACCATCACATTCGATCGTTTGCGTCCCTTTTCGCACACATGACGCGATCGCGCATCGCTGCGTTACGCCTCTTCCTGAGTTATCTCGGAAGTGACCGTCCTCCATCACCAGAGGCGCTCTCGGCCGCCCGCAGCACGATTTCTGAACTGGATGATATCAACGAAGGAATGATGACTATGGGCCATGCACGGACACGGTCCAAGACTGCCACGCTGGGTGACTTGCTTGTAGATATTGAAAAGAGCTGCCCGACCGAGTTGCATATGGAAATTGATGATGTAGCCAGTGCCACAGTCGTCCCGGCATCCCAATTTCATCTGCTTATCGACGAACTGGTCCGAAATTCCGTTAATGCCGTGGTGAGAAGACCGGATCCATTGATCACGATCAAGGCGGAGGTCAGGCACCGGTTCTGGCGACGCGCACAGCTTGTCCTTACGGTGACCGATAATGGTGTTGGTATGACGTCGTCCATCCTCGCCAAAGCTCGGGAACCGTTCTTTTCGACAAAAGCAGGCGTGCATGTTGGGCTTGGCCTGACCAACTGTGTTGAACTCGTTAGAACAATGGCTGGCAGGTTGAAAATTACGTCTGAGCCCAACTCCGGAACGGTTGTCCGTATAGAGTACGCACTAGTTGCACAGTCTCTTAAGTGATCGAACTCAACTACTTGCCGCGGTTTTCTCAGCTGGAGCATTTTGCGCATGGTCGTTCAGTGAGCGCTCGGGTTCGTCTGCCGAGCCGTCGGCCCAGGTACCAATCAAATCAGTCACGGGAACATCAAGTTCTCTGCAGAAGCAATAAAGTAGGCTCAAGGAAATGTTCGCCTGACCGCGCATGATTTTTGTCATGTAAGTATTCGAAACGCCGACCCGGCGCGCCACATCCTTCATCTTGAAACGCTTGCGCTTGCGCAACGTATTCAGGGCGGTTGCCAAGCGGGTCTGAAATACGGCCAGCTCGACGCTCTGTTCAAGCTGCCCTTTGTACTTTGGCATCTACTTTTCCTCTTCCTCCGAACTTGTTGCCCCAGCTTATGAGTCGCGGAATGATGACTCGTTAAAAACTGAGATAGCGGGCTTACAATCTATATGCAGCACCCAACGATGCAAAATTTCTCCAGCCCGGCCGTTGCGGAGCGATTGCTGGATTGACGGCACCGCCTTGACCTCGCCCCGGTTATATCCGATTCGGAATCCGCTTCAGCCGCTGCATCGTCCGTTGCAAACCAGTTATTGCGGTCGACGTGTTGTCTATCTCCTGGCAATCATCCGGAGATAGACGGTTTCTCACGACGCCACGTCTTCACTATTCCCCTTGGATATTTTCGGACCTTGCGGCGAAGAAGTCTCTTGCATCTGCGCTCAGTGCTTGCCGGGAACTTGGTCGCGTATAGAACATATGCCCGCCGCGATAGAGCTTAAGGTCGACCCGGCCGGCCGCGAGTGTCGAGGGCAAATGGTCGATCACGTATTTGTTCATTCCGTAAGGCGTAATCGCATCACTATATCCCTGCGCCACCATCAATCGAAATGACGGTATGAGCGAGAGCAGGTCGCGAATATCGCTGGTCGCGCTTGCCTGTGTTCGCGTGCCGCCGTTTTTCCCGCGACGACCCCACTCCCATCGATCATTGACGTCGTTCGCGAGCAGCGTGTAAGTCATTTCGGTCTTGAAACCCAGTTCATTGCGGGCATAGCTGGCAAAGGCCGCACCGTAGGCGCGTGTAAATCCGTCGAGAACGGGATCGTTGCTTTGATTGGCGTCGGATTCAGGATAGGGGTCTGCAACGGCAAAAGATGCATCGTAGGGACTGACCACTTCGAATTCGTCACTCCGTGAATGCTTGATATAGGCGTCGCCGAGAAAGCCACGCGTGCGGCTCACTACGGCCTCGGGTATGCCGGTCAACTGGGAAATCCGTGCGTAAAAGGCCTTTGCCTTGTTTCCCGACGGTTCAGGCCCGGCAAGCGTCACAAGGTATTCGGTCATGGCGAACCGTTCCGCGTCCTCGATTACTTTCAGTTTGAAGGCGTTCCGGCGTTCCAACTCGGCCGCCACGAGAGAGGGCAGTTGAAGGGCGGCCCAAAGTGGATACTGCCTCTCCCCGAACAAGAGCTGCCCTTCGATAAGCGGCGACAGCATGATAATTCCCGAGACGAGCATGCCCTGGCCATCCTTGAGGGCAGAAGCGACCTTTGCCGCGCGAAAACCGCCGTAGCTCTCGCCAAGCAAGTATTTTGGCGAGGCCGCGCGCTCATTGTAAGTGACGTAAAGCGCGATCGCCTTGGCAATGCTCTGCGCATCCTTGTCAACTCCATAGAAACCCGAAGCGACACTGTCGCTCGTGGCTCGACTCCAGCCCGTGCCGACCGGATCGATAAGCACAAGATCAGTAAACTCCAACCAGCTATCTGGATTATCGATGAGTGTCGGATTGGTACCATCCCGGCCGTTCGGGCCAAAGACGAGGATGCGTGGCCCGGCGAGCCCAAGGTGGAGGTAAGCCGACGCAGCTCCCGGTCCGCCATTGAACGCAAACGTGAGCGGGCGATCAGGTTGCCTGTCGCGTGCGACATAGGCGGTATAGAACAATTTGGCGGACAGCGTTCCATCTTGTCCGAAAAGGCTGATTGTGCCGGCCGTTGCTGTATAGGCAAGTTCCCCCGTCCTGATCTTTAACACGCGGTTGGTAACCGAGTCTGCTGGAAGATGCCCAAGAATGCCCGACGCCGCGTCATCTTCGGGAGAGGATGGTTTCGGAGATTGCCGGGTAATTGCATTGTGGCTGTCTGCGCCAACGTCTGGCCGTGCATTTTCTTGCGACGAGGCCGGTATAGCCAGAAGCGTAAGGGCGACGGTGAGCAGTATGGTGCGGTGGAAATACAAAATCTCTTCTTCCTTCGGCGGTATCTCGAAACCACGGAGGAGTGTATTGCGTTTCGCACGTAAGAGGGAACTCAACACATATTGATCTGCGACTGGCCTAATCCTCAAGTGATCGGTTCGCCAGTCCCGGCTTGATGGTGCCTCCGGAGCCTAGGGCGAAACGGCCGCCCGTCAAACTCATCCAGACATGACAACGCCGCCGTCCTCTGTGAAGACAGCGCGCCGGTCGCCAACACGTAGACGCAGGGTGGCCGTTGTTCGGCTTTTGACGATACGTGTCCAAACCCGGCATTGACGAAATCGCCCGTTCAATGCCCATCTTCGTGGCACTAGGACTCAGTCGGTGCAGCGGTGTCGACAACCACAAAGTCATGGGTGATCGTGGCAGTCTTGGCCAGCATCGCCGACGCGGAGCAGTATTTTTCGACCGACAATGAGATGGCACGCTCGACCTTGTTCGTAGCCAGACCACGCCCTTTGACGATGAAGTGCATATGAATGCGGATAAAGACTTTCGGGTCCTGCTCAGCACGTTCTGCGTCGATTTCGACGACGCAGTCCTCGATCGCCTCGCGGCCTTTTTCCAGGATGTGGACAACATCAAAGGCCGAACAGCCTCCAGTGCCGATCAGTACCAGCTCCATGGGACTCGGCCCCGGCGTTCGTCCCTCCGGCCCTGGGGCCGTCCCCAGTACGACCTTGTGGCCGCTCCCAGACTCGCCGATGAAGGTCCGATCTTCCACCCATTTGATCCGTGCTCTCATAAAACCCGTCCTATTGTGGCAATGCATCGATCATAGACCAGGAGACGTCGATGATCTCTACACTTTTGGCGTAACAAAGGCATCGACTGACAGGCAGGGCTTCGCACCACAAATGCACTCTGTTGTTCGCGGGCAATTGTGGAGACGCAATTTCAGTTACCACAAAGGCGCGCAACCGTATCGGGGGAGTTTTGCGCTTCGCCAATTCGCCGATGCCATTATCGAGATGGGAAACCATAGATTAATGGGCACACAGTTGCCTGTCCCAGTAGGCTGTTGAAGGCTCGCTTCAGAGATGTGGAGAGACGTTGTCTGCCATCAGGCTGGATCAAATGAGTAACCGGGGTCAGGATGACGCTTCAGACGAAAGCAGTGGTGTCATGCCTTCGCGTACCAGAAGGGATTTGCGATGTCATCGGCCGAGTTTCATCTTGTGACGACATGGACCATCGATGCTTCGGTCGAGGAGGTTTGGCGGGTGCTGAACACGCCCGAGACCTGGCCGGACTGGTGGCCCTCGGTAAAGCAGGTTACCATTGTGCGCGAAGGCGACGAGTTCGGCATCGGTACCGTCCGTCGGATGAAGTGGTCCACTGCACTACCGTATGACCTGGCCTTCGAAATGGAAACGATCAGGATAGAACCGCTGTCGATCATCGAGGGGAGAGCGTACGGCGAACTCGAGGGCGTCGGCCGACGGACGTTGCAACCCAAGGGCTTGAAATGCAATGTGCGCTATGACTGGATCGTCAAGGTCACGAAGCCCTGGATGATCAGACTTTCATTCATCCTGAAGCCTGTCTTCAGTTGGAACCATGCAGTTGTCATGGAGCGCGGTCGACGAGGTCTGGTGCATCGCCTGGCCGGTGATACCTGAAGAATGTCGCTTCGATATTTCCGGCTCCGCTGCAATGCGCCATCCAGGTGCCGTTGTCGGGGTCGAGGAGTTCCAGCGAAATCTCCGTAACATAGCCGACGCATCCCGTCGAAATGATCAGATCGGCGTTTTCGATCGCCGTAACATCTTGTGCCGCCAGCTCTCGTTTCTCGAAGTTGGTCGCAACGCCGGCATCGAGCAGCCTGCGTCCACCGCATAAGATACCGCGCGATTCCTCCGGATCGACACCAACAATTTCGATGTCGGGATCCACCGGGGCGGCGTAGCGGTCGCGGTCTTGCTGAAGAATGTCAACGGGAGTTTCCGGTGGTGCTTCGCCGTGACTCAATCAAGGTTTTGCATTGATAGCCGAGGCATTGAATCCATGACGAGGATTTTTTGTTCTTGTCTCTGTGCAAACAGTCGTTGCTCCAGCGCATCGGCGCCCATGGTCACCTTTGCGATTTCGATGAACCATCGCCATGAAACTACGAGTCGTGAGCTCTGGAACAAACCGGGCTCGCACCAGTTAGGGAAGTTAATCAGGATCTGACATTGGAGGGCGTCATGAAACCCGGTTTCATGAGATTTGTCCTCGCAACGCAGGCATCACTCCGGTGATCCCGCCTGACTTTGTGCCCGACCAATCATTGGGCCCCGACTATCCCTGACGGCATATGCCCGCCCAATGGAGGCCACACAGATGAATAGTGACCGCTCGATCTCAGAACGTATTGTCACCGTCTTCGGCGGAACCGGCTTTCTGGGCCGCAGGATCGTCAGACGGCTCCTCGAAAAAGACTTCACCGTCCGTGCCGTATCCCGGCACCCGGATCAGGTGGCCGCACGCTTTTCGTCGGATACAAGGGCTCCGGAAGCCGTCCGGGCGGATATCCTTGATCCCGCCTCGGTGGCCTTGGCCGTCGCCGGTTCGAAGACTGTTGTTAACGCCGTCAGCCTTTATGTCGAACACGGAAACCGAACATTTGAGCGTGTGCATGTGACGGCAGCGGCGGATCTCGCTGCAGCGTCGCGCAATAGCAGTGTTGAGCAGTTTATTCACATATCGGGGATCGGCTCCGACCCCCGATCGGAATCGAGTTACATCCGGGCACGGGGGCGAGGAGAACAAGCGGTGGCGAGCACCTTTCCAGGCGTCATCATCCGTCCGTCTGTCATGACGGGACCGGACGACACTTTCCTTACTACGCTTGTCAGGCTGATACGCGTACTGCCGGTCTATCCGCTGTTTGGGAACGGGGGGACACGGCTTCAACCGGTCTATGTGGGAGACGTTGCGGAAGCCATCGGCCATCTGATCGACCGCAACGGGGCCGGAGGTTCCTCTATCTTCGAGTTCGGCGGCCCGCGAGTCTTCACCTATGAGGAATTGGTCCGGGACATCGCCCGACAACTCGATGTAAAGATCCGGCCGTTACCGATCCCCTTTGAGGTCTGGAACGTTTTGGCCCGGGTGGCGGAATTCCTTCCGGCAGTTCCCCTCACGCGCAACCAGATCGATCTCATGCGTCATGACAATGTGGCAGCCCTCGATCTCCCGGGCCTGAAGGAACTCGATATCGAACCGCACAATATCGATGAGGTGATCCGTGCGATTGCGCAGGCGAACAAATAGACGCGGTTCTGGCCACGATCGCCGTTAATGTGTTAACTATCGTGTACCAGGCAAGGCTGCGGCCGGGCCGGCTGCAATGGCACCCATTAATGGTCAATTTGCCCTATCGGCCTCGCCAGCGATCAAATAGGCATCGACAGCATCATGGATGGCTATCCGTAATTCGTCCGCGTTTGCGGCGGAAAGGGTTGGGCCGTGATCGATGCCTGCAATTCCTTCAACAAACAGACCACTGTTTGCATCCATGGCGATGGTGCAAACATGGTCACGATACATCCATGTCTCGGTTCCACTTCGACGGGCCGACCGGCGGGCGAGTTTTCGGATCAAGCGTCGCTGCCGGAGGAAATTCGAAAGTCGTGTGCGCTTCATGCTACATCCGCTACCTGGATCGCTGATCGAAATCTGTCACCAATTGCAACTCTTGGCCATTAACTTTGACATGCGATGTGCGCGACGAGGATAATTTCTGGAGGAATAACGGAACGTTGTTACACGAAAGATTGTTGTGGCGGAGCAGGCTGGAATTGAGTCGACGCCGCGCGCCGCTCAAATGAGCGGGATATGCGTATGATACGCGAGAAACTCGAGTGTGAACAAAAGCGGTTGGAAAACCAATCCAGGAAGGGTCAGATCTCCCTCGCTGCATCGGCCGTAAGCGCATGCTCTCGTGTACCGGAAACGATAATCTCGAGAACCTCATGCTCGTCGGTATCTTTGATGTAGCGGTCGCCGACATACTCGCCGCGCTTAAGCACCATGACGCGATCGCCCACTGCGAAAATGTCGACGAGCCGGTGCGAGATGATTATCTGGGCAACACCCTGCTTTTTCAGTTCCAGCATGGTTTCGAGCAGGCGCTCGGTCGCCATCACGGAAAGGTTGGCGGTCGGCTCGTCGAGGATCACAACACGGGGCTCGAACGAGATGGCGCGCGCGATCGCCACGGATTGCTGGCGGCCACCCGACAGGCTTTCGACCTTTTGATACACGGAGTTAACATCGACCTTAAGCCGTTTCAGCACCTTGTCAGCGTCCGCATACATCTTCCGCCAATTGACAAAGAAGCCTTTGCGCGGCCAGCGGCCGAGGAAGACGTTCTGACCAACGTCCATGTTTCCGCAGAGCGCGAAATCCTGATAGATCATCTCGATACCGGCGTCGCGGCTTTCGTGTGGGCTCTTGAAGTGTACGGATTGTCCGGCAACGAGGATTTCACCCGCATCGCGTTGATATGCGCCCGTGAGGATCTTCATAAGTGTCGATTTGCCGGCCGAGTTGTCACCGACAAGGCCAAGGATCTCGCCAGGATAGAGCTGAAGGTCAACATTGCGGAGCGCCTGCACGGCGCCGAAGGCTTTTTCGATGCCCCGCATTTCGATGATCGGCTCGGGTTGCGTCGTGTCAGCCATGAGTGGTTTCCGGTGTTGTGGCGCCCTTTGCGATGCGGTTTCGCAGGCGCCCGAAAATATTGGCATTGCGCACCCAGATATCGATCAGCACCGCTATGATGAGGATGACGCCGATGAACACGTTGATCCAGTGTTGCGGCATGCTGAAGCCTTGGACGTTGAGCTGCAGGAGCGCCCGAACAAGAGTGATCACGGCGGCGCCGGCAAGTGCGCCGATGATGGTACCGTAACCTCCGAAGATCGATCCGCCGCCAATGATGACGGAGGCAATGGCGTCCAGTTCGCGATATTGGCCGGCGACCGGATTGAAGCTACGAAAATATGCGACATTGATAATGCCAGTCATGGTTGCGCAGAACGCTGCGAACATGAGGGAGATGAAGCGCACCCGGCTTACATTGATGCCGGCATAGGCAGCGGCGCGGATGTTGCCGCCGGTGGCAAAGACTTTCTGCCCGAATGGCGTATAAGCGAGCACGATGCCAGCGATAAGTGCAATGAAAAACATCCAGATCGTCTGAACGCTGACCACCTCGGCTATCGTGCGAAGGATTCCGGGTGGCAGCGAGATTTGGAAGTGCAGGAGGATGTCATTCACTTTGCGGCCGAGCAGGTTATAGCCCTCGGGCCATCCGGTGAGCTGCTGGCCGGCAACGAACCAGGCGGCAAGGCCGCGCGCGATATAGAACATGCCAAGCGTGACAATAAATGCCGGTAGCTTGAAACCGACTGTCACGACAGCATTGAAAAGTCCGGCGGCCATCCCGG
The DNA here is from genome assembly GCF_003010955.1 of Phyllobacterium brassicacearum. Taxonomy (GTDB): domain Bacteria; phylum Pseudomonadota; class Alphaproteobacteria; order Rhizobiales; family Rhizobiaceae; genus Phyllobacterium; species Phyllobacterium brassicacearum. Next base: position 373,706 of record NZ_PGGO01000002.1, on the reverse strand, counting down.
CGAGCAAGCCCATCGCGACCGAAGTGAAGGGGTCCGCTCCGAGAACCTTCAGGAAGTAGGCGGCGGTGCTCCCGGCCAATGCAAGGACCGCTCCAACAGAGAGATCGATATCGCCGGCCGCGATAACATAGGTTAGCCCGATGGTGATCAACGCCAGTTCGGAATAGTTGAGCAAAATGGCAAAGGTGTTCGAAAGGTTCCACCAATAATCGGGTCTGAGAACCACACCCGTAAGCCATAGCAAAACAGTCAGAACGATGGCGAGCGAATCTCGTCGTCCAAAAAACCTGCCGAGTTGTGTTTCTGATACCGTTATGTCCGTCATTCTCGCGCCCTTGGTCTGAACCCCTTCGAGCGCGATTCCGCCGGTCTCGTAGGCAGGCGGCGCTGGCTTGCCGAGGAGCCATGACCAGAAACGCGCCGCAAGCTGGCGTCGAATGAGATGAGGCTCAATGAGTACCGCGATGACCAGCACTAACCCGAGGAAGACCGGCACCGCGCCAACAGGGAGGGAGTAGATCGCATTGACCGTCACGTCATCGTCGCCGATCCTGATGACGCGCGTGATCGGCCACCCCTCACGCAACACCTTGTCGAGCAGGACGACCAGCGTCGCGCCAAGGCATGATCCGATCACACGGCCCCTGCCACCGAGAATCGAGGCGCCACCTATGATTACCGCGGCGATGACGGTCAACTCACCACTGACGCCATAAAGGGGTGTGACGCCCTTGTCCTGGGTAGCCGATAGCAAACCAGCCAGCGTAGCGCAGAGTGACGAGATCAAATAAGCACGGATCCGCACCCAGTTCGTCGGTATGCCGGCGTAGACCGCCGCCTGTTCGTTGCCACCGGTAGCGAAGGTTTCATAACCCCAGCGCGTCTTTGCCAGCACAAGGGCGCCAATTGCGGCAACAGCGACGAAGATCACGATCTGGTTGTTGAAGCCGAACTGGTTAGTCTCGCCGAGGTGGAAAAACAGCGGATATTCTTTTGCCTTTTCGGGATAGTAAATCGACTGGCCATGCGTGAGTGCAAGCACAAACCCGCGACCAATGAACAGAATTGTCAGGGTGGCGATAAACGCTGGAACCTTTAGGTTTGTGACGAGGACGCCGTTGGTGAGGCCGATCACAATGCCGAGAAGAATACAGACAACCACAGACGTAACCACGTCAAGATCGAGAAAACTCGGCGCATAGAGCCTTGCAAAAACGACGGCGATGAGACCATACGTCGAGCCGACCGAGAGATCGAGGTCCTTGTTGATGATGACGAAAGTCATTCCAACAGCGATTATGGCAACGCGCGACGTGTCCCGTAACACGGCATGGAACGCCTCAGTCGACCCGAAGAATGCGGGATTAACAACTGCTCCACCAAGATAAAGCAGCAAGAGCAGTGCAAGAAGTCCCGCCTCCCAGCCGCCGGCGATTTGAGACGGTGCGGGGCCGAGGCCTGTCATCGCTCCACGCGCCATTGCTCTTCGATCCGACTTCCAGGTCGTAGCATGCTGTGGGAGGACACGCAGCCTCCCACGTTGATCTGGGACATTCCGAGGTGCATCAGTTCTCGAAGCGCTTGCCGACGTTTACGACCGTCTCCTGGGTCACGAGTTGAGCGCGCGTGTCAAGATTGGCCGCCGCGATGCCGCGGTCGATCTGCAGATAAAGCTGCATGACCGGCCAGAAGCCCTGTAGAAATGGCTGCTGACCGAGCGCGCCTGTAAGGTCGCCACTCTTGAGTGCGGTCTGCTGAGCAGGTCCGAGATCGAAGCCATAGGCGCAGATCTTGCCCGTCATGCCGGCCTGTGCGACCGCCTTGGCGAGTGCCGGCGTAAACACATTGTTGCCAGCGAATGCACCGACTACGTCTCCGCGCGACTCAAACAACGTAACGATGCCATTCACAGGGTCATTCGGATTGGTGTCGATGCCGGTGTTCTCGGGTCCTGCGTCGACCTTGAAGTTCTCCAGCTTGCCGGCGTCCTTGAGGCCCTTTACGATTGCGTTGAAAGCGGAAGTTACCCGGTTATTTACTTCGATATTGCCCATTGCGGTCGAAGAGGGCAGGACGATCGAGCCCTTTTCAATGCCCTTGTCCGCGAGGCATTTGACAAGCGCCTCACCGGCAATTGCGGCGGCGGAGGCGTCCTGGCCGGTATGGCCGATGGCGCTGCGACTGAGGATCGTCCCGTCAAAGGAATTGGTGGTAGCTACCGGAATGCCCTTCGCTTCAGCCGCCTTGACGATGTCGTTATAGGCACCGGCCTGCGGCGTCGTCATGATCAACCCATCGATCGTCGGGTCCTGCACAATCTGGTTCAGGATCTCAATTTCACGGGCCGGGTCGTCGGTCGGGGATTCCGAACCGAGCAGCAGGATCTTGGCGCCGATCAGGTTGCCAGCAACGGTTGCCCCGACATAGACGGGGTCGAAGAAGCCATTACCAGCGGTGTGCGTCACAATGGCGAAGGTCAAATGTCCATCGGCCGAATGGAAATCCTTGGTGCTGGCAGCCTCCTTTGCGGCTTCATCGAAATTGTAGCCGCCGACCGCTTTCTCGACGTTACCAGATTGCGCAAAAGCGTGCGACACGCCGAGCGACAACGCCGCGGCGCTTGCCGCGAGCAACAAAATTCGCGTCATGATTGGTCCTCCCTTACAACCAAGGGTCGAAAGCCGTTCGGGCGCGATGATCGAGAGAGGTCCGAATGCTTCCCCCCATATGGTTGATATTCTGCGCAAATCGGGTCCAAGTAAATGGTGTACTCACCTTGCCGACGAATCAGCCCGATTTGGTGCATTTGCTTGATGATGCGACGATCACTCTGTGCCTGAAACGCATGGCGTTTCAGGGCGCTTTGCTGCATCCGCGACAGCCTCCTGGAATGATGTAGCGCCTGCGGCAGTCGTTTACAGGCTCCGGATGCGCGCTGCCGTGCGCGCTACGCTCTCGACGATCCGGTCGTGTGCGATGGATGAATAATGGCCCTAAGGGAGAATTCGCCACGCATAGTTGAACGTAGGCTAGCCGAGGGCTACCTGATCTGCCACATTTACTCCAGGCCTGCCTGTTTCCACTGAACCCACGATCCGGGCTGCCGGATAGCCTGCGGCCGTGATATTGTGGAGCAGGTCCGCCGCCCGTTCGGCGCGACACGAAACCAACAGTCCTCCGGATGTCTGGGGATCCGTCAGTATGTGGCGTTGCCAGACCGGAAAATCGCCGGGCAAGATGACGTCTATGCCATAGCTTGCCCAGTTACGGTGGGATGCCCCGGTAACAAAACCCTTCTGTGCCAGTTCCACGGCGAGTGAAAAAAGAGCGATATCGCCAGCGCGCAGGGAGATCTGCAGGTTCGACCCGCGAGCCATCTCCAGTGCGTGACCGAGGATACCAAATCCGGTAACGTCGGTGATGGCATGTACATCGGCATCCTGAGCGAGTTCCGCGCCTATGCGATTGAGAAGTGTTGTCGATGCAATGAGTTCAGCGTATGCGTCTGCCGGTAGCATGCTTTTTTTGAATGCTGCCGAGTAAATTCCGACACCAAGGGCCTTGGTCAGGATCAACGTGTCACCGGCTTTGGCGCCACTGTTGCGGCGCAGGCTGGTCACGGGGCAGGTGCCGATCACGGCGAGACCGTAGATCGGTTCCGGTGAATCGATCGAATGACCGCCTGCAACCGGGATGCCTGCCTCCAGGCAGATCGCGTTTCCGCCTTTCAATATCTCGCGCACCATTTCTGCTGGGAGCTTGTCGATCGGCATGCCAAGAATGGCGAGCGCCATGATCGGCCTTCCGCCCATCGCGTAGATGTCCGAGATTGCATTGGTTGCCGCGATCCGGCCAAAGTCGAAGGGGTCGTCGACCATCGGCATGAAGAAGTCCGTTGTCGCGATCACGCAGACGTTGTCATCCAGCTGCCAGACAGCAGCATCATCACCAGTTTCGGTTCCGACAAGAAGCTGGGCATACTGCCCGGCGGCGGGCTGATCCGCCAGCAATTGCTGCAAGACCGAAGGTGCCAGCTTGCAGCCGCAGCCGCCGCCGTGGGCAAGTGACGTCAGACGAAGCGGTTCTGGTGGGGTTCGATCATTCATAAATGACTTCCTGATGACTTGGAACATTGCCTGCGAGTGGCAGAGCATGGACCTTTTTCAGATGTTCATCATAATCGATAAGTACGTCTTTCAGATCGGATCGGATGTCGTCAACCGCAATGGAATACAGCCAAGCTTCTTTCGCCGCACGGCATTTCGCATGTTGTGATGACTGGACAGGCACAAGCCAAGGAGCATCGCCGCTTCGGGCGGACCTGGACGGTCGGCGAAGACTGCCCCGAAACTCGGGAGCAACAAGTAAGGTCACGCTCTATTCTTATCCACTTAACTGCAAACGTCAATTTGTCGTTGCGGAAGTTTGTCATCCGAGGTCGGCGTTGGCCAGTGCGAATGCAGGGAGAAGTAAAATATAATTCAGCCATGGATGTAGTGATAAAATTATTCAATATCGTGGGTATTAGATTCTACAATTTCACCGCAACTTAATATGAATATTGCACTCATATTTGATCGCTACTTCTTGATTTGACAATTAGATACCGTCAGGTAGCATTTAAACTGGAACTTTGGTGATTGGTATCTTGAATCACCGAGCAAGTATCTAAATTGCCGGCACACATATGGCAGGGCCGGCACAAAGGGAGGTAACATGCTATGAACATGGAACTCTCGCGACGCCAATTTCTTGGAGCGGCTGGCGCGGGTGTTGCGGGTACGGCACTTGGAGCCTTTGGCTTCGGCGAGATCGAAGCGGCGCACGCCGAGGCGATCCGCGCCTTCAAATTGGTGAACACCACCGAAACCCGAAACACCTGTCCGTACTGCTCCGTTGCGTGCGGCATCATCATGTACTCGAAGGGTGACTTGAAAAAAGGCGAAAAGGCCGAGATCACCCATATCGAAGGCGATACCGACCATCCGACAAATCGCGGCACACTCTGCCCAAAGGGCGCTGCGTTGCTAGATTTCGTGAAGGCCGAAACGCGCCTGAAATATCCGATGATCCGCAAGCCAGGGTCCGACAAGTTTGAGCGCATCGCCTGGAACGATGCGCTCGATCGCATCGTCCGGCTGATGAAGGATGATCGCGACGCCAATTTCGTCCAGAAAAACAATGACGGTGTCACTGTAAATCGCTGGACAACAACGGGCTTTCTTGCCGCTTCTGCAACAACGAACGAGACGGCGTTTGCGACCTATAAAGTCGTGCGCAGCGCCGGAATGCTGGTATTCGATAACCAGGCGCGTGTCTGACACGGCCCAACGGTGTCCAGTTTGGGCCCAACATTTGGCCGTGGTGCAATGACGAACTCCTGGACCGACATCAAGAACACCGATCTTGTTGTCATCATGGGAGGTAATGCTGCCGAAGCGCACCCTTGCGGGTTCAAATGGGTCACGGAAGCCAAGGCAAACCGTGGCGCAAGGCTGATTGTCGTTGATCCGCGCTTCACGCGTTCTGCGTCGGTTGCAGATGTATATGCTCCGATTCGTCAAGGTTCGGACATCGCATTTCTGCTCGGTGTGATCAATTATTGCATCCAGAACGACAAAGTGCATTGGGACTACGTCAAGGCGTTCACCAACGCTACCTACATCGTCAAAGACGGGTTTGAATACAAGGACGGCCTGTTTTCCGGTTACGACGAGACAAAGCGCGACTATGACAAATCGAGCTGGGAATATGTGATCGGCGAAGATGGTTATGCCCAGGTCGACGACACGCTGACAAACCCGCGTTGCGTGTGGAATCTCCTCAAAACCCATGTTTCCATCTATACGCCGGAAATGGTCGAACGCATCTGCGGCACGCCAAGAGACAAGTTCCTGAAGGTCGCGGAGATGATCTCGGAATGCTCTTCTCCGATCAAGACAATGACATCCATGTACGCTCTTGGCTGGACACAGCATTCGAAAGGCTCGCAGAACATCCGCTCGATGGCTATGCTGCAGCTCATACTCGGCAATATCGGTGTGCGTGGCGGGGGCATGAATGCTTTGCGAGGGCACTCCAACATTCAGGGCCTGACAGACGTTGGCCTGATGTCCAACCTGCTCCCGGGCTATCTGACGCTGCCGACCGAGAAGGAAGTGGACTTCGACAGCTACATGTCGACACGCGCCTTCAAGCCGCTCAGGCCGAACCAGATGAGCTATTGGCAGAACTACAAGAAGTTCTTTGTCAGCGTCTTGAAGTCCATGTGGGGTTCTGCGGCAACGCCGGAGAACCACTTTGCCTATGACTGGCTGCCGAAGCTCGATGTGCCGGGTTACGATGTGTTGCGGGCGTTCGAGCTCATGAACCAGGGCAAGATGACTGGATATATGTGTCAGGGGTTCAATCCGCTGCTCGCGGCTCCGAACAGAACGAAACTGACCGCATCCCTGTCGAAGCTCAAGTTCCTCGTCACCATGGATCCACTGGACACGGAAACAGCACGGTTTTGGGAAAATCACGGTGAATTCAACGATGTCGATCCTTCGCAAATTCAGACGGAGGTAATCCAATTACCCTCGACCTGCTTTGCCGAAGACGAGGGCTCGCTCACCAATTCCGGGCGCTGGCTGCAGTGGCATTGGCCAGGAGGTACGCCTCCCGGTGAAGCAAAGACCGATAATTGGATCATGGCGCAGATTCATATCCGGCTGAAGGAGCTCTACCGCAAGGAGGGCGGAGTGTTTCCCGATCCGATCGTCAATCTCGACTGGGCCTATGCGGATCCGGCCGAGCCGTCTGCGGAAGAACTGGCCAAGGAACTTAACGGTAAAGCCTATGCCACGCTATACGACCCGACTGACCCCACGAAGGTGGTGGTTGAAGCCGGCAAGCGCGTGCCGAGTTTCGCTGCTTTGCGGGACGATGGTTCAACCTCGTGCGGCTGCTGGATCTACTCGGGTTGCTTCAATGAGAACGGCAACAACATGGCCCGGCGCGACACGTCCGATCCGGACGAGACAGGAGCCTATTCCAAATGGGCGTTCTCATGGCCAGTCAATCGCCGCATTCTCTACAACCGTGCTTCGGCGGACCTGAATGGCAAGGCGTGGGACCCAAGCCGCAAGTTGATCGAGTGGGACGGGCAGAAATGGTCAGGCTATGATGTGCCGGATATTGCACCCACAGCCAAGCCGTCCGAGGTCGGCCCATTCATTATGAACCCTGAGGGCGTATCACGCCTGTTCGTGCGCGGCATGATGCGCGACGGACCATTTCCAGCGCACTACGAACCGTTCGAGTCGCCTGTCACCAACCTTGTTGCACCGAATGTGCGCGGCAATCCCGCCGCTCGGGTATTCAAGGGCGACTTCGAGCAGTTTGCCGAGCCCGCCTCGGAAGAGTTCCCTTATGCGGCAACGTCCTATCGTCTTACCGAGCACTTCCACTACTGGACCAAACATGTCTGGGTGAATGCGGTCCTGCAGCCAGAGTTTTTCGTCGAGATATCGGAAGAATTGGCCAGCGAGAAAGGCATTGTCAAAGGCGGGTGGGTGCGCGTTTGGTCCAAGCGCGGATCGATCAGGGCAAAGGCGGTCGTGACCAAGCGCATCAAACCTCTGATGTGCGATGGTAAAGCGGTACATGTGGTGGGTATTCCGCTGCATTGGGGTTTCACAGGGGCCGCGAAAAAGGGCTTCGGTCCGAACTCGCTGACACCTTTCGTCGGTGACGCCAATATCGAGACGCCTGAGTACAAGGCGTTCCTGGTCAATATCGAGCCCGTTGCCGGGCCGGTGGCATAGGAGACGGCAGCCATGTTCCAGCCTGTTCCAAATCCCTCCACCCGGCCTGAGCCCCCGAAATTCGGCGATCAGGATTTGATCCGTCGGTCGGCGTCAACTGTGACGCCGCCCGCGCAACGTCAGACGGAGGTGGCAAAGCTTATTGACGTCTCCAAATGCATCGGCTGCAAGGCGTGCCAGTCAGCCTGTATCGAGTGGAACGACACGCACCCGGAGATCGGGATCAACACCGGTGTCTACGACAACCCGCATGATCTCACACCGGACATGTTCACTCTGATGCGCTTCAGCGAATGGGAGAACCCTGAGACAAACAACCTGGAGTGGCTCATCCGCAAGGATGGTTGCATGCATTGCGAGGATCCAGGCTGCCTCAAGGCGTGCCCGGCCCCCGGCGCCATCGTCCAGTACTCCAACGGAATTGTCGATTTCGTCCACGAGAACTGTATCGGCTGCGGCTATTGCATCAAGGGATGCCCGTTCAATATTCCGCGCATCTCCAAGGTCGATCATACCGCTTACAAATGCACACTCTGTTCCGACCGGCTGGCTGTCGGACAAGGGCCGGCTTGTGCCAAGGCTTGCCCGACGCAAGCGATTGTGTTCGGTACCAAGGAAGAGATGAAGCAGCATGCGGAGGGTCGCATTACCGATCTGAAATCGCGTGGCTTCGCCAATGCAGGTCTCTACGATCCGCCCGGCGTTGGAGGCACGCATGTCATGTATGTGCTGCACCATGCCGACAAGCCGGAAATCTACGCCGATCTGCCGAACAATCCGAGGATTAGCCCGATCGTCGAGGCCTGGAAGGGCGTCACCAAATACGCCGGGCTCGCCGTGATCGGTATCGCTGCGGCGACCGGCTTCATGCACTATCTGGTTTCCGGTCCGAACCGTGTTTCCGAAGCCGACGAAGAGGCAGCTGAGAAGCTGACGGGAGAGGAGCGGCGCCCATGAGCACGGACTATGACGTCGGGAAGGGCGACAAAATCCATGCCGGCAAACCGGTCACGGTCGATCGCTACACGCCCGGAGCACGTGTCAATCATTGGATTACGGCAACAAGCCTTGTGCTACTGGCGCTGTCCGGCCTGGCCCTGTTCCACCCAGCTCTGTTTTTCCTGACGGAACTCTTTGGTGGCGGCCCGCTGACGCGTGTGATCCATCCGTGGATCGGCGTGCTGTTGTTCTTCAGCTTCTTCGGCCTGTTTCTCCGCTTCTGGAAAGCCAATCTCTGGAAGCGGGAAGATGGTACCTGGCTCGCACGCATTCGCGATGTGTTGACTGGACACGACGAACGCTTGCCGGAAGTGGGCAAGTACAATGCCGGGCAAAAATTCGTTTTCTGGGCTATGTCGGTTCTGATCATCGTGCTGATAACGACCGGCATCGTGATCTGGGATCAGTATTTTTTCGAGTTCACCACGATTGGACAGAAGCGGTGGGCCGTGCTCGTGCACTCGATCGCGGCCATTGTGATTATCAGCGTCTGGATCATTCATGTCTACGCAGCGATCTGGGTGCGTGGTACAATAAGGGCGATGACCCGCGGTTCCGTGAGTGGCGGCTGGGCATGGCGGCATCACCGCAAATGGTTGCGTGAGCTGGTGGCGAAATCGTCAAAAGGCAAATCTGGAAGAACGCCTGCCGAATAGAGGCGTTAGCGAGATGAGAAATCTCGGTCCACGTGGCCCGGGTGGTTCGTGAGGGAGTGCTATGAGTCGCAAAAGCGCGATCGTGCCGGATCCAACGGCGATTGGGAATATTTCATCACCGCCGTTTGCGTGCCTTCCCGGTCCTTCCTTGCTTTTCTCGGTCAGGGCGGCACGTTTGCGCCAGTTGGCTGAAACCAGCAATCTTGCACCGTATCTGAGATTTCTTGCGGATCTTACGCAAGCCCAGCACGATATTCAGGCAGGTCTGCCTCTCCCGAACGGCCCGGACGCCAATACGCTAGCGCGTGCGCGCGAGTTCGCGATGCCGCAGCTCGACAGGAGCCAGGTTGCAGCGGACGGGACAGTCCGTACCCTCTTCGATCGCCTGTTTGCCGCTGCTTCCGCAATCGAGAAGCCGGTTGCGGCCGCGCAGGCACTGGCCCGCGTGACCTCAGCCGAGCCTTTGGAACGCCTTGCGATGGCTGAAACGGTGTTCTCCAACACTTTGCCGGGAGATGCGATTGCCGAGCATGTGTTTGTTTGGGCAGCGCTTCAGGTGCATTTCGCCCGCCTCGCATCGGTTCTCGATGTGGCCGCATTGGCGCCAGTCGCGGATGGTGTTTGCCCCGTCTGCGGTGGCATGCCCGTATCGTCCATGGTCGTTGGCTGGCCCGGTTCGCACGGTGCCCGGTTTTGCTCTTGTTCCCTGTGTGGCACGCTCTGGCACTATGTCCGCGTCAAATGTGTACTTTGTGGCTCGACCAAGGGGATCGGCTATCAGGAGGTCGACGGGCAGGGTGGGGCGATCAAGGCTGAAACCTGCGATGAGTGCCATCACTGGTCGAAGATCCTGTATCAGAACAAGGAGCCGGATGCTGATCCGGTTGCCGATGACGTGGCAAGTCTCAGCCTCGATCTCCTGATGCGTGAAGGGCCTTATCATCGCGGCGGCTTTTCCCCATTACTCGCCGGATTTTAGGAGAGGGCAATGGATAGCAATGCCAGTCTGCGCAGCATTCCTTCGGTGGATCAGCTTCTGAAATCTGCATCGGCCACAGCTGCAATCGAACGGTACGGACGGCAGGCCCTCACTGAAGCCTTACGGGCCACTGTGGCCGATATGCGCAACGAGGTCCGCAAAGGACACAATGTTCCTGGTCAGGAAGTCATCATGGTTGCTGCACTCGCCAGACTTGACGCAGGTGGCCGCTCGACGCTCCGGCCCCTGTTCAATTTGACGGGCACCGTGCTGCATACCAACCTCGGCCGCGCGCTCCTCGCGCAGGCAGCGATCGACGCGGCAACGGAGGCTATGCACGAAGCCGTCGCCCTTGAATTCGATCTTGAAAGCGGCAAGCGCGGTGAACGCGATGATCATCTGCGCGCGCTCGTTTGCGAACTCACAGGGGGGGAAGACGCAACCGTCGTTAACAATAATGCCGCAGCTGTCCTGCTGGTGCTCAACAGTCTTGGAGCGGGCAGGGAAGCCATCGTCTCACGCGGTGAGTTGATCGAAATCGGCGGAGCCTTCCGCATGCCGGATATCATGGCGCGTGCTGGTGTCAACCTTGTCGAAGTAGGCACCACAAATCGCACACATACAAAGGACTACATCAACGCCGTTGGTCCCAACACGGGCCTTATGATGAAAGTCCACACCTCCAACTACCGCATCGAGGGTTTTACCAAGGAAGTTGGCGCGCGCGAGCTGGCCAGCATAGCTCGCGAGAAGGGTGTGCCTCTGGTCAATGACCTTGGTTCCGGCACCTTGATGGACCTCGGCCGTTTTGGGCTCGCACACGAGCCGACCGTGCGCGAGGCCGTCAGTGACGGTGCGGACGTGGTAACTTTCTCCGGCGACAAGCTTCTTGGTGGCCCGCAGGCCGGGTTCATCGTGGGTCGCAAAACACTCATCGACGTGATCAACAAGAACGCGATGAAACGCGCGCTGCGTGTCGACAAGATTCGGCTGGCGGCGCTGGAGGCGACGTTGCAACTCTATCGCGATCCGGATCGCCTGTGTGAGCGGCTGCCCACCCTCCGGCTGCTGACCCGTTCACGAGACGAAATCGACGCGCAAGCACAACGGTTGGCGCCGGTCTTTGTGCGTGCCCTGAATGGTGCGTTCAATGTCTCCGTTGTTGCATGCGAGAGCCAGATTGGTTCGGGTGCGTTGCCGCTTTCCACGATACCGAGCGCAGGCTTGGCCCTGACACCGGTCGATGGCGGCGGAGGCAAACTTGCCGGGCTGGCGGCTGCGCTTAGACAGCTCCCGATGCCGGTCATTGGCCGTATAGAGCGAGGATCGCTGCTGTTGGACATGCGCTGCCTTGATGACGAAGCAGGTTTTGCCGCCAATCTTGCGGGCATTGATCCATCGTTCAAAGAGGGTACGGACGATGAACCTTCTTAGCCGGCTCTCGCGAAAACTGTCAGGAAACGGCGCGTCCCCGGACGACGAGATGGCGGTTGCCTTGGCGGCCGCGGCGCGAGGTGATTACGCGACAGCCCTCTCCCTATGGGAACACCTGGCGCATGCCGGCAATGCGCGGGCTCAAAACAATATCGGTGCATGCTTTGCCGGAGGCCTGGGTGTCGCAAGGGACCCCGATCTTGCCCGCGATTGGCTGACATTGTCGGCGGAAGCCGGTGATCCGGTCGGGCAGCGCAATCTTGCGTCGCTTTTGTTCAAGGGCGAAGGGATTGAGCCAGATCCTGATCGGGCGGCGGCGTTCTACCGCAGCGCGGCTGCGCAGGGCGACCGCGAGGCCCAGGACATGTTGAGCTGGATGCTGCTGGAAGGCGAAATCATAGAACCGGACCCTGGGGAGGCGCGTCGATGGGCACTTGCTGCTGCGCAACAAGGCTCTGCTGCGTCGATGACACGGCTGGGCATGCTTTATCACAACGCGATCGGCGTCCCGCGTGATCCGGTCGAGGCTGTTTTCTGGTGGCGGCGTGGCGCAAATGCCGGCGATGCCGATGGACAGGCGATGCTCGGCGCTGCCTATCATCTGGGAAACGGTGTCCCTCGCGATCCCGTCGAGGCGTTGGCGTGGTTGTTGAGAGCGCGCGCGGGCGGTAGCAGTCTGGCTACGCCTTTCTTCGAGGTTGCGCGTACCGCGCTCGATGCCAATCAGCTCGCTCGGGCTGAACGTCTTGCCGCGATGCCGTTGCCCGAACCGTTAAAGGCAAGCTTTCCATGATCATCGGCACCGCAGGGCATATCGATCATGGCAAGACATCGCTGGTCAAGGCGCTGACCAGCGTCGATACGGATCGGCTGAAGGAGGAAAAGGCTCGCGGCATTTCGATCGATCTCGGCTTTGCGTATATGCCCGTGGAGGGGGCGGAGACGATTGGCTTCGTCGACGTGCCGGGGCATGAGAAATTCATCCACACCATGCTTGCTGGTGCCAGCGGTATCGATTTCGTCCTGCTTGTGATCGCCGCCGATGATGGTGTGATGCCGCAAACGCGTGAGCATCTCGCTATCATTGATCTTCTCGGGGTAGAGCGTGGCCTTGTCGCGCTCACCAAGGCCGATCTCGTGCAGGAAGACCGAGTCGCCGAGGTCGAAGCCGCGATGCGAAATGAACTCGCTGGTACGGCGCTTCGCGATGCGCCGATCGTTGCGGTTTCGACTGTTTCGGGGCTGGGCATCGCAATGTTGCGCGAGTCGATTGTGGGTGCTGCCCGTTGCTTTACCCGACGTCAGACCATCGGCCGTTTCCGGTTGGCGGTCGACCGATCGTTCACAATCCACGGAGCTGGGACAATTGTCACAGGAACCGTGCTTTCAGGCACAGTGTCGGTCGATGATCATGTGACCGTCAGTCCGTCAGGCCTTGTGGCGCGTGTCCGCGCGATCCACACCCAGAACCGGCCGAGCGAGAATGGCGCTGCCGGTGATCGTTGCGCCCTCAACCTCGCCGGCGATGGCGTGACCAAGGCAGCCATCAACCGCGGTGACATGATCATTGAGCGAAGCTTGCATGCACCAACGAACCGCATTGATGCGACGCTGCGCTTACTTGGGTCCGAACGAAAGCCTATCAGCCACTGGTTTCCCGTGCGGCTTCATCATGCATCGGCCGAGCTCGGGGCCCGCATCGTGCTGCTGAGCGACGAACCGGTCGCGCCCGGAACGCGAAGCCGCATACAGCTTGTGCTGGACCGGCCGATCGCTGCAGCCGTAGGGGATCGTTATGTCGTTCGTGATACCTCCGCCCGGCGCACTATCGGAGGCGGGCGGTTTCTGGATTTGCGCGCCCCGGCACGTAAACGCCGTACCCCCGAGCGATGGGCGCAGCTCGATGCACATGCCGTTGTGGATCCGGTACGTGCAATCGAGGCATTGCTCGCAACGCCGCCATTCCACCTCGATATCACCGCCTTTGCCCGCGACAGGGCTCTGGCGATGGCCGATGTCACGGCATCGACCGAGGCGTTGGGTGCGGTGCAGTTGCCCCTGGAGACTTTTGTTCTGGCGATGTCGTCCGGGCAATGGGGCAAATTCCGGCAAGATATTCTGGATCGGCTCGAAGCGTTCCATGCCGATAATCCGGATCTATTGGGAATCGGTATCGAGCGCCTGCGGACACAGCTTGAACCGCGCCTCGCGCTGCCTGCGTTTCGCGCGGCGCTGCAAAATCTTGTCGGTGCAGGAGAGATTGCGCTTGACGGAGCGTGGGTCCGCCTGGCCGGTCACGAAGTAACGATGGCTCCGGCCGACGAGCGGATCTGGGATGAGATCAAGCCGTTACTGGACGGGGCGGGGCGGTTCCGTCCGCCGCGTGTCCGCGACATCGCCGAGTTGCTCGCGGTCCCCGAGCCACAAGTGCGGAGGCTGCTGAAGCTGGCTAGCCGGCTCGGCCAGGTACATGAAGTGGCGCACGACCATTTCTTCCTGCGAGACACGATTGCAACTATGGTTACAATCATCGCCGAGATCAGTGCGGCCGCAGAGAATGGCTGGTTTAGTGCCGCGCAGTTTCGTGACCGCGTCCAAAATGGCCGCAAGGTGGCAATCCACGTCCTTGATTTCCTGGATCGCCACAGCGTTACTACGCGTCGTGGCGATCTTCGTCGTGTCAACTGGAATCGCCTGGATTTCTTCACCAATGTGAAGGAAGACACTTTGAGAACAAGAGTTACTTCTGGAGGAGATTCGTCCCCGGTGGGGCGTCCGGACTTCAAATCCGGGAGGGGCCGAGAAACGGTCTTTGGTGGGTTCGACTCCCACTCTCTTCCGCCATCATCTGGCCAATCCGGTACAGGGAACTCTCGATGACGAGTGCAACCAATTACATTGAGGGATTGCAGCAAATAGCCGACAAAGCGCAATCGTTGGAAGTCGCTTACCGGCAGGAGGCCGCGGTTCAGATAGCACTACTCGAACGGCAACGAGCGTTCGCCTTTCGCCGGATGAATTTGATGCGTTCGCTTGTCGAAGCTGTCACGGCGAGAACGGATGAAGGTAGTGATGTCGGCGAACGAAACGGTGAGGAAATCGCTGTTGCCAGCGCGCTTGCCCTGTTGCGGATAAAACTTGGCTGGTCGTCTGACGGTGAAACGCGAGACGCAACGCTTATGAACTTCACACCTGTGGTCGTTGCACTATATCGTGGGTCGAACGGCGATGATCAAATAACGCCGGACGGCATTCCGGACATTGGCACCGCCCTTGGTCACTTTGAGGATTGGTACGAGAAGGCTTACGGCGTTTCGTTCTGGATGCTCTTTGAGAATCCCATTCCGGACACCCCACGCGTCGATTTCTGAGCATATGAACGGCAAATTGAGCCGCAAGTCGGTGAACTGCGCGAACGGGGTCGACATGCTTGAGAATCAGGCGCTCGCCGGGATGAAGGCAAATACAAACGAATTTCAGGTGTTGAAGAGGTCCGTTAGAAGTTGTGAACGGCTGCGATGGTTGTCGAAAAAGTACCGCCCAGGTCGTTGCCATGGCGATGCTACGTTTTTGGGTCAGGCTCATAACTATCTGAGGTGCCGAGAACTGCTCGTAGCCCCGGGTCATTCTGGCGGAGACGTTCTTCGATCCATCGGCTCGTCCAGTCGTAGGCATCGGAAAACAACTCGGAATGGCGACTCCAATCCATGAATCCGATCGGGTTTGAAATCTGCGGACTGACCAATACATCGTCTTCGTCGGTGGCAATATCCTGCGGCCGATGTGCCAGCATGCTTGCGACGATAACCTGAAGTATGCTGGGGACTTGTGGCAAGCGGGCGCGACCGAAAGGGTTTAGTAGGGCGACGGTCAGCTCGGAGGCACCGGGGATCCGATCATAGTCGATGTGGTGTTTCTGCGGACCACTCGACCCAAGGCTCACAACGACATTGGGACCCATCTTGAGGTCCTTCATCTGTTCCAACGGTAGATTGTTCATAATGCTACCGTCCACCAGCATATCGCCCTCAGCCGTAAAGAACGGCGGCAGAACACCTGGGATCGAGCCGGATGCCCGAACTGCCTGCCAGAGCTTTCCACGACGGTGGACATGAGGCTCACGGCTGCTCAGATTGGTAGAAAGCGCAAAGAATGGAACCCAAAGATCCTCGATCAGAACATCGCTGTATTCAGCCCGAAGGGTGCGATCAAGCACTTTGTGATCCAGAAGGGCGAAATGCGGCAAGGTAGGGCGACGAAAAGCCCGGTTCCTGACGAATATGTTGTGCGTACCCCTGTCGATCTGCTCCGCATCCAACCCCTTTGCAAAGCCGGCCACCATCGCCGCTCCGGAGCTCGTGCCGCCGAAACAGTCAAAGCAAGCTCCCGCCTCGGTGAAAGCCTTGTAGACGCCCAGATGGGCGCTGCCGAGGGACCCGCCTCCCGCCGCGACAAAGCCCCGTGCCTTGCCCGAAATGAACCGGACGAGACGTTGGATGTCGGCCCCATCCTCCAGCGCAACATGATGATGATGGCGAACGTGAGGACGCTCATCAAGCCATGCCGATGTACCAGAGACCGCCGCCGAGCGATTCTCGTGAATCAGAACGAGGCGGGCGGTAGATGTTGGATGGGTCGACAGCGCCAGTTCCTCGGACGAGTTCAGGCGTGGCGAACAGGACGCGCTGGCAGTCAACAGGACGGCATCCGCCTGACGAATACAGACCCGGGTCCATTCACTAGGTTCTTCATCGGCGACGTAGACGATGATTTCGGCTTCCGCCTCCAGCTCGTTCAACCAGTTAAGGACCGGCTGGTCATCGACCCGAAGGCCGGCAAAACGCCCGTAAATGTCTGCACGGGCGACAAACTGCGCGCGCGTGCCCGCGTCGAACGCTTGCTGCAGGTGCCGGATAAAAACCGGTGAAATGCGACTTCCGCCGGCTGGAACGATGGCAAGCGTTCGGATCCTGGGAGCTTCCTTGAGACGAGATGAACTGGCAGATTGCATGGCAAACCGGCGCGCCAGAAATACGGTGACTGCCTGTCGCAGGCTAGGCAAGAACTCAGCCGCCTTCTCGAAGTGGTCCCCGCGGATTTCGAGGACGATAGAATCACGCGCCGCAAAGACGGTGGCCATACGGGGCAGTCCTGCGAAGAAGCCGACCTCGCCGACCAGCTCTCCCTGGCCGATCTCGGCGACCGGGCCAGCCGAACCTCCTTTGTGTACCGTGAAACGACCGGACAGCACGATGAAAAATCTGTCAGATGGATCGCCTTCGCGAACCAAAACCTCACCGCGTCGTAAGAGCCGACGGTCGGATTCGGCTGCCAAAGCCTCAAGTGCCGCCAACGACGCCTGATCGAACATCAATGTAGCGGACAGCAATCTCGCCGCGAGAGAATCGACGGAGGACATCTGAACCACCTCCTGGAGCTCCGGTCTGATTGTAATCTGTGAATACTCAAATAAGGAGCACTGAAAATCCGCCAAACAGCAAATTCCGCGGGGCATTGTGACCGAGGTTGGTATCGAGGGGAGCCTGAAGGCATGGCAAAGCCGCCTGGAGGGCGAATCCACAGGCAGTGATCCGCATGAGCGCTGCTTGTGTTCGTACCATCGCTGCGTTCCGCCAATGCCCATGACGATGCGGATGGAAAGGTCACATGCTGCGCGCACCACTCTTGTGCGTGAACGCCACGGTCAGCGCCCAGAACAGGGCCGGTTCCTGCCCGATGAATAGAGAAGAACCCCTCTGTGTCAGCGCACGGATTCTGTAGACCGTCGAGCGCTATCACACTGTTGGCCACTCTCCGCTGTTCGAAAGAACAATGTAAGACGCGGCCGTCCACGAAAAACCCAAACCGCCGCAGCCCTCGCCTGTTAGTGGATCGAAATATTCGGCAAAGCCATTCCTTTCGATGGCCTCTACCGCTGAATGCCGCAACTTTTCAGCCATCTCGATCGCGCCGTTTCGGCGCAACCCATCGATCAGCAACCAGTTGACGATCGCCCAGACCGGTCCGCGCCAATAGCGTTTTGCCTCAAACCCCGGATAATTTGGCTGGGTCGATGGAAAGAGCACGGTAAGCCCTTCGGACC
Organism: Phyllobacterium brassicacearum; assembly: GCF_003010955.1. Taxonomy (GTDB): domain Bacteria; phylum Pseudomonadota; class Alphaproteobacteria; order Rhizobiales; family Rhizobiaceae; genus Phyllobacterium; species Phyllobacterium brassicacearum. Next base: position 355,727 of record NZ_PGGO01000002.1, on the reverse strand, counting down.
ACAATTCCATCTCTTCAATTGCAGCTTCGCGAATTGCTGGTTGCAGATCGAGAGCCAGGAGAGGACAGAAACAGGCTTGCGTTGGCGCATCAATATCGGTGCCAGAAATGAGGTCGCGAGAAACAAACCGGCGCAGGTGCGGGCGCCATTGTGCGAGCAGGGCGCGACGCGACCGCCTATTGAACGCCTCAAGCTCCTTGGCATCGGATGTCCGGCCAAACTGGTGCGCAAGATCGAGAAGCGCTTCACCCGATTTCAGAAGGATCGATGTGGTTTGCGCTTCCGCAACCTTGAACGGAGCGGCTGACCATTGCCGTGCCGGATTCCATTCGCAGGTGGCGTAGACGTCAACAAGATGGATGAAGCGATGGTAGTCTACATCCCGCGGACGCATGGCCGCATGAACATGGCCAATGTCTTTGCGCATGACGATTGTTTCTGTTGTCGTGGGGACGCGGGCAAGGGCAATGTCCCAGGCTGGGGAATTGTCACTGCCGCTTTCCCAGGGGTGCAGTAACGCGACGAGGCCAGTAGCGTTCGGATCGCGGGCGGCATACCACCAGCGATGCCAGCGTAACGCAGCCTCATAGAGTACAAGGCTTCGCCCTCGCGCGTCTTCTAGCCCCGAATTGATCGCAGCGTCATGCACTTTTTTCAAAGCCATGCCGAACACAGGTGGTTGGGTGATGCCGGACGTTGGAATGTCGTGACTGGTACGCCAGACATCCGCGCCGGGGAAATAAGTGTCGCTCGGCGCGTGGAAGACGATATGCGGGATCATGCCGTCTGCCCATTGACCTTCGATCAGGCGCTCCAGCTCGCGATAGGCACGCGGTACGTCATAGGTGGCAAACCCCATCGCGACGAAGGCGGAATCCCAGTTCCACTGGAAGGGGTAGAGCCGGTCGGTAGGTACCGTGTATCCACCGCGGTCATTGGCGGCCAGAACCCGGCGGGCGTCTTCAAGAAAGTCAGTCATGTCGTTCCTGTTGGGAGAAAGCGTTATCTGGAAGGATGATTGAGTGCGAGACCGGTCTCTGGCGAAAGCCACGTCAGCCGATCGGCCGCAAGTTTCAAGCCTATAGCTTCGCCTGCCTTGACGGATTCGCCCGGTGGCAGGATAACCCGGACAGGCTGGTTGGCGATTGTCCCCGTGAGCAAAAGGTGTGATCCCATTGGCTCCGCAACGCGCACGTCCAGGCGCAACCCTTCGGCAAGCGGTGCCAGAGAGACATTTTCGCCGCGAAGACCGAGTACGATTTCACGCTCAACACTGGCCGGCACCGCATGGTTCATATTGCCAAGCTTCACAGTGCCGTTTGTGACCGGCAGGCGGATGAAGTTCATCGGCGGACTGCCCATGAAACCGCCCACAAAGCGGCTGGCGGGATGACTGTAAATATCGACTGGCGCGCCAATCTGTTCGATCCGGCCATCGTACATGACTGCGATACGATCGGAGAGGCCCATGGCTTCCGTCTGATCGTGCGTCACATAGATCGTCGTGGTACCGGAAGCTTGCAGTACGGCTTTCAGCTCGGTTCGCATTTCAAGCCGCAGGAGTGCATCGAGGTTCGACAGTGGTTCATCCATCAGCAGTACTTTAGGCTCTACGGCCAGGGCACGCGCGACTGCAACCCTTTGCCGCTGACCGCCAGAGAGCTTGTTTGGATAACGATCCAGGTAGGGTTCGATATGCAGGAGCGCTGCTGCCTTGTCGACTTGGCTTTTAACACGGTTCTGATCTGCTTTTTTCATGCGCAGTCCGAAGGCGACGTTCTCGAATACGGTCATGTGCGGGAAAACCGCATAGTTCTGGAAGACCATAGCGAGACCACGGTCCTTCGGTGCAAGCCCGTTCACTGGTGTCCCGCCGATCAGGATTTGCCCGGATGTTTCGGTTTCCAGCCCGGCGATGATCCGCAGCAATGTGGTTTTGCCACAGCCGGAGGGACCGAGAAGTGAGACGAATTCGCCGTCACCTACTTCCAGAGAGATTTCCTTCAGGGCCTCGAAGCTACCGAATGTTTTCTTGATTTTGTCAATGACAATATTGGCCATGGTTGGTCCCCTTATTTGCTGGAAATGCCCCATATCGCGAACAGGTAGCGTCGGACCGCAAATATGAAGATGACGGAGGGAAGGATCAGGAGGAGACCACCGGCAAATCGATAGTGCAGCGGGCTTTCGGAGAGAACAGTCAAAAGGTAGGCAGTCAGCGTTCGGTTGCGCACGGTCAGCACGGAGGCCGCGAAAACCTCGTTCCAGGAGATGACGAAGGCAAAGACGGCCGTTGCCGCAAGGCCGGGAAGAGCCAGCGGGGCGACAATCCGGAAGAAGGCTTGCGGACGTGAACAGCCGAATACCCAGGCCGCCTCTTCCAGTTCACGCGGAACGCCCATGAAAATACCCTGCGTAACCAGAGCCGCAAATGGCAATGCCAGAATGGTATGGACCAGTCCGACACCTATCACCGTGTCATAGAGTCCGATGCGGATAAACGAGACTGTTAGCGGCAAAGCCAGGATAGCCAGGGGAAAAGCGCGCGTCAGGAGTACGAGCAGCCGGAAGCTGTCCTTGCCCCTGAAGTCATAACGCGCCAACGCATACCCTGCCGGCGCGCCGATGAGCACGGACAGGACAACGGTCACGGCGGCGGCCCCCAGCGAATTTAGAAAAGCGCCGGCAACACCCTCTGTTCTCAAAAAGAGCAGGAAAGGTTCAAGGGAAATACCGGTCGGCAGGATGGATTTGGGCCATTGATAGACGCCGGAGCGGCCACCAAAAGCACCAAGCGCCACCAAATAGATCGGAACGAGAACCCAGGCGCAGAGCGCGGCAATACCGCTCCACAGCAGCATTTTGCGGGCGGAGCCAAAGTTCGAGGGCTGTGCAGCAGTCATGGCAAGCGCTCCGGATCGACCCTGACGGCCTTGAGATAGACCAGCGTTGCTGCCAAAGAGATGACCATGATCAGCACCGCATAGGCGGCCGCAACTCCATAATTCTGATTTTGGTTCTGCCAGGTATAGGCCTCGCCGACGAGCACAGGCATGTTGGTGCCGCCCAGCGCATAGACCACCGCGAAGACCTCAAAGGCGAGGACGGTGCGCAGGATCAATGCTGATTGCAATGCCGGCTTTATCAAGGGCAAGGTGATGCGAAAGAAGCGGGTCCAGGGTCCGGCACCGAACACTTCGGCAGCCTCGCGAAATTCCTTCGGAACCTGGTTGAGGCCGGCAACGATAATGACCATCACGATGGCAGTGCCGCGCCAGATTTCAGCGACAGCAATGGCGAAGAACAAGGCGATCGGCGTCTGATAGGATAACCAGTTCGCTTGCCGTTCAATTAGTCCAAAGCTGAAGAGCAGACTGTTAAGATAGCCGCTATTCTGCAGGATCGACAGCCAGAGGAGGCCAGCTGCCAAATCGGAGATGCCAAGCGGGATGGTCCAAACCCAGAGGATCGTCTCACGGCCACCGTCGACCTTGGCCACCATAGATCCCATGGCCAGCGCGATGACGATCTGAACTGGGACGACGGCAAGCGCCAGCAGGAATGTGTTGCGGATGGCAAGACGGAAATTCAGATCCCCCGCCATGGTCCGAAGATTAGCCAACGATGGCGCGCCGCCTTCAGAAACCGCAAGCCAGATGGTCTGGATGAGCGGCAACAGAAACAGCAACGCAAGGAAGATCACTGAGGGAGCGATCAGTAGATAGGGTATCCACGTTTTTTTAATGTTCTGCATTGGCGTCGTCCGGAGTTCGGGTCAGTCCCGGGATCACTCCTGGGACCAATCTGTTGACCGTATTACTCGACGGGGCAGGCGCCTTGGCTCGCTGCATCCGGTGCCCAGCAAGGCGCTTTCGCATCGCCCATCAGTTTGCTCAAAGCGGCCGCTTGTTCGTTCAAAACGTCAGCAACCGGCTCGCCACGTATGACGACGCGCTGAAATGTATCCATATAGACCTTGTTGAATTCGCCGCCGCGGTCACCGAGGCCGACAGGCAGCAGCGAGATGACCGCGTCCTGTGCATGCTGCGTGGCATCCACACCGGCCGCAAGCATGGCAATTCCAGGGTCGATATCGCTAGGAAGTTTTGCGTCGACAGTCGGGAAGAAACCGACATTCTGTGCGGTGAGAATTTGGGTCTCCGGCCTGGTCAGATGTTCGATTACGGTCTTGGCCCCGGGTTCGTCAGGTGCTCCTTGCGGGATGGCAAGGCCCGCCACGACCGGCATGTAGCCACGGCCCTTTGGACCTGCTGGCGCTGGAAAGATGACATACTGATCGGGTTGCGCGGTAACTGCTTCCTTCAGCCGCGCAATGTGATCCCATGCCACCCAGACTTCATCGGCCAACAGCGGTTCCTGCATGAAATTGTAATTAGTTGAGTTCGGATTGACGACAGCCCAAAGTTGCTTGAAACTTTCCCAGCCCTTTGCGGCATCCAGCGACTTGAAGGGACGCACGACACCGCCGGTGAAAGATGGATAAAAGTAACCCTGGAAGTAACGGGCCATCAGCCCCTTTGGCCCGGCAGGGAAACCAATGCGCGGCTGACCGGTCTCTTCCTGCATCTTGCGACCCCATTCAATCAGCTGATCGTAGGTGAGCTTGTCGATATCAGCGCCTTGCGGCAGGTATTGCAGCGCCTGTTTGTTGGCGGCCATCACATAGGTTGCCTGCATCCACGGGATATATTGCTGCTTGTCCTTTCCAAGCTTGCCGAGATCGAGAAGCGCCTTGGGCATACCCTTGCCTTGCAGCTTTTCGGCAAGATCATCGAGCGGAACAAAGCCGTCTTTTGCCGCGATCGGTGACAGTTCGCCGTGAAGTGCGCCAACCAAGCTGATTGTATGTTTGCCGGCCTGGCGTTCCGCTTCCATGCGCACGGCAAATTGCGGCGGCTCCTCGACGACATACTCGACGGGCGCAGGAAGGTCCTTAAGGATGACATTGCGCACAGCGGTCGCTTCTTCGATGGGGCGTAGCTGAGTTGAGAGAAAAATCGTCTCCGCTCGGGCCAACGTACCCGCGAAAAGGCTCGAGGCTGTCAATAGCCCGATGAACAGGGATCGTTTCATTGCATCTCCTCCATTTCATTCGTAAGTATCGGCGTCGTTGACAGCCAGTTGTTGTGATCGGTGATGGCTGGCACGTGGCAAAAATTCGAGAGGGTGGATCTCCTGCAGCAATTCAGGTGCTTCACCATTGATTGCTCGCAGCAGCAGGGTTGCGATGCGTACGCCGATATCCTCACCATTCATTCGCATGGTCGAAAGCGGTGGATCAGTGAATGCGCTCATAGGCAGATCATCATGACCAACAATGCTGACCAGGTTTCCGTCTGGAACCTCCCTCAATGCACGCAATGCACCGACGGCCATTTCATCGGTTGCACACAGGATTGCCGTCGGCTTGATCGTTGCGCTCATCAGCGCTTTGGCTGCAGCGTATCCGCCGTGTTCGGTGGGGTCGCCCTCGACTATGAGTTCGGATGTCAGCTTGAATCGGTTCAGTGCATCTTCCCAACCCAGTCGTCGATGATGGGCGAATGAAAATTCCTGTGGTCCGGCGATATGGCCAATAAGGGTATGGCCATCAGCAATGAAACGCTCGGTTGCATCGCGGAAGCCGGAAAAACCGTCCCCATCAAGAAAAGCGTGCGGTTGCGCCGATTCCGTGCGCCCATGCGTGACAAAAGGAATGCCGCACGACTGAAGAAGTTCGACTCGTTCATCACGGCGTTTGGTACGTACGAGAAGCATTGCGTCGACGCGCTGCCCACTGACAAAGCGTCGGCACATTTCCAGTTCACTTTGGCCGCGGGGAACAGGCGCGATGACCAGATTGAGGCCTGATAGCGCGAGTTGTTCGGCACATGCTGACAGAATATCGAGAAAGTGAGGCGGGCCGATATGACCGGGTGCTGCGGGAAGCGTCACGGCAACAAGTTCCGCACGTCGACGACGAAGGCGCCGGGCCGAGGCATTGGGTTGATATCCCGCGCGGGCCGCAGCATCCACAACCCTCTGGCGTGTCTTGGCCGAGACATCGGAATAGCCATCCAGCGCCCGTGAAACGGTCGTAATTGATAGGCCAAGCGATTGCGCAAGCTGTCTCAAGTTGGACATACTTCCTCCCGGAGTGCGCTTGCATAATTCTCCAAAACGTTTTGGAGGTCAACTGGCGACACTGCCGCTCACGCTGTGCACGCTCGTTGATCATAGCGGCTATGTTCGTTTACTGGTCACATCTGAGTTCAGGCTCACCAAACTCGCGTGACCCGGTCTCGCGATTGTCGGCGCGACGAGCGAGGTAGTCGGGTGCGGTTCAATTCCGCTCAAGGCGGTCATCATGTCGACTGCTCTTGTCTTCACCGGGAAATGGCTACTTTTGGCGAACAAATTGCTTGGCTGGTAGCACTCACCTATCCTGATCACCTTCGAGATGTTCAAAATGACCGGTAATTTCGGCGCCAGTCGCGATCCAGACGTCGCCCTTTGCCTGAACGTGCAGCAGAAATTCCCTCAGGATGTGCCAACGCATTGGCCTCCCTGAGACTTGCGGGTGCAGGACAAGTGTTGTTATTCCGCCCCAGGCATGCGTGGCTTCAAACTCATCGATCCATAACGGAAGGACTGCGTCGCGTCCGAACAGCGGGCGTGGACTCGTCCTGCTTGACATGCCGAAGTTCCAGTCATCGAAAGCAAAATTGACCGGGATTTCCACCAGTCCGGGCCTGCCGTCCGCGAGCCTATGACGGTATGGCAGTATGTCGTCCCGAAACGAACTCGAGTAACGGACGCCCGACTTCGCCAGGTAAGCAAGAAGTTCTGGGAAATTTTCGCCCGACGGCGCGCGATAGCCAATCGGCGTGACGCCCAGAGCCTGTTCCAGGGCTTCGAACCCCCGATCTATTTCCTCAAATGCATCTTCAAGCTTTTCCCGGTCTGGCATCTTATGCAGATAGCCATGATGGCCGATCTCATGACCCGCCTGCACGATGGGTTCACATGCAGCCGGATGTGCCAGCGCGGTCCAGCCCGGAACGAAGAACGTTGCCTTGAGGCCCAATTCCTTCATGAGTTCGAGTATTTTGGCAATGCCGACGCGTGCGTCGTAGCCGCCATGCGACGTTGTAACCATGCGGTCGATGTTCGACGGATTGTTGCCAATCCACGCGGTTTCCGCGTCAACGTCAAAGCCAATGAAAAGCGCGCTTTTCGCGCCGTTTGGCCATGTGATCGGCGGCGCCTCAAACGCTGGATTCAGAGGGCGCGGAGAAAGATCATAAGTCATGCTAGAATCCTTCAGCAGAAGGTTGGCCGGTTGTCGGCGTTACCGGCAAGCAGTGTCTCGAACCGGCGGCAATCATTGAGATGTTCAAGCTTATCGAGCATATCAAATAGGTTTGACACCTGACTGTCCTCCAGGCTCATGCCGGCAAGGTAGCGGAACTTGTCGTCGATTGCCGCGCGCTGCATTGGCCGCTCAGATGAACCGGTCGCACGCGGGACCATGCGTGAGGCACGGGATCCGTCAGAAAATGTCAGCGTCAGGACCGGTTCGTCGAGTGGCTGCATGGCCCGGTCGACTTCAAGCTCCATCTGTTGCATGACAGCCCCGATCCGCGGATCCGACCGGCGGTGAGCGGAATAAGCGTCGAGTCCGGCAGTACCGAAAACACAACGGGCGGCGATTGCGTATGGTAGACTCATCTGTGTTCCCGCCATGGAACTGCTGGCTTTGTGACCACACATGCCCATCAGCATTTCGCTCAGCTGCAAATGCATGGATACGATCTCATCAGGCCGTCGTTCCGTTTCGTGGAGCAGATCTTCCAGGGCATCGACGGCCGAGTGAGCGCCACGGCAGGAGGCGTATGGCTTCAACACGGCCCGGTCGACTTTCCAGCTCTCCCCGAGCGCCGCCGAAAGCTGTTCCGGCTCGCCCGATGATTTGTTGAAAGAGCGGAAAAAGCCACCCCAGACATTATCAAACACCCTCGACGGGCCTGCAAATCCTTCAGCGGCCAGCGTGGCGGCCAACAATCCACCCTCCGCGGCACGCCCGGCGTGAATTTTCTTGGCTTGGGAGCCATCGTGGATGAACGCCCACAACCCCGAAGAAAAACTTGTCGCCAGCGTCATGGCATCAAGGCATCCCTGGCCTGGCAGACCTTGCAGATTCGCCACGGCAGCCGCTGCGGCCAGCGTGCCGCAGGTGCCTGTAGAATGCCAACCAAGACTATTATGGCTGTCATATCCGCCAGCAGCTTCGAGTATGCGGCGCCCGACATCGTAACCAGCGACGACGCTTGCGATCAGCTGCTGGCCGCTGACTGCCTGTTCCGATCTGGACACGGCCGCCAAAACGGCGGGCATGACCACCGCACCCGAATGATCGCACCCGCCAGCATCGTCGAGTTCAAAAGCGTGGGCCGCAACACCATTGACCAGCGCCGCGTCTCGCGCGGGCGCAAAGGCTTGCGTGCCCCAGAGACGGGTTTCGCCTTTTCGACCCGCAATTTTGCGCGCCAGACCGAACTCCGTCGACCGCGCTCCGGCTAGTGCCGCTCCCATTGTATCCGCGATGTGGATTTTCGCCTTGGCAACGATATCCGTTGGAATGTCTTCAAAACGAAGGCCTGCAACAAAGGCTGCAAGGCGTTCGATCGGCGTATCGTGTGTCTTGGCAATGTACATGGAACGATCTTTTTTGCGGGGAAGGAACGAAGCGACGATCCCGGCGACACGGCCGCCGGGATAGCGATGATTTACGCTACTTCACAGCTTCACCGTTGATGTAGATGCCGTCCAACAACGTGCCCTCGAGGCCGTACCTGGCGAAGATTGCCTTGTATTCGCCAGATGCCATCAGCGCTTGCAATGCGGTGGCATAGGCATCGCGCAACTCCGTGTCCTTCTTTGCAAAAGCGATGCCCTGATAGACGGCAGTGAAGGGCTCGCCGATAACAGCGTACGTATCCTTTTCCAACGTCATCAGGTAGGGAAGCGTTTCTGAACCTTGTACAGCTGCGTCGAGGCGCCCTTGCTTGAGCTGGGCACGGGCATCCGCGGAACCTTCGGTTCCCACGACGACGATCGCCGGCTTGCCAGCGGCCTCGCAATTGGCGGCGCTCCACTTGGCGGTTTCATCGGGGAAGGACGTGCGCCGGCTCATGCCGATCGTCTTGCCGCAGAAATCGGCAAGCGTCTTGAATTCGTCCTTGCGGGCGAATGAGGTGTAGAACTGGGCTCCCGACTTCATATAGTCGACGAAGTCAAGTGTATCGCGGCGCTTGGGCAGATCGCTCATGCCACTATGAATCAAATCGACACGGCCGGTGGTAAGAGATGAAATCATCTGCTCGAAACCGATATCGGCCCATTCGACCGTTGTTCCGAGCTGCTTGGCAAGAGCAAGGCCAAGGTCAATATCAACGCCGGTGAGCGTATTCGTGGCCGGATCCTTGTATTCCATAGGCGGATAGTTCGGCTGATTGGCAACAGTGACCTTACCTGCCGTCTTTATTCGTTCCGGCAAACCTTGAGCGTGGACGGCGGTCGCTGCGAGGCATGTGAGCGTGAGTATTGCGAGATGCTTCTTCATAATTTCCCCTTGTTTGATCGATCGTTGTGAATGAATCCAATGCTCGCTGAGGAGCCGCTCTATGTTCAGCTGTGAACGGCCTTGATGAATTCTGCCGTTCTGGCACTCTTCGGAGCGCTGAGAACTTCCGATGCCAATCCGAATTCCACCATCTTCCCGGCCTCCATGAAGGCGACCGTGTTGGCGACGTTGCGTGCGAATCCGAGTTCATGTGTCACAACGATCATCGTCATGCCGGAGGCGGCGAGATCCTTCATGACGTCAAGCACTTCCGAGACCAGTTCCGGATCAAGTGCCGATGTCGGTTCGTCAAAGAGGATAAGGTTGGGGCGCATTCCCATGGCTCGCGCAATCGCGACGCGCTGCTGCTGCCCGCCGGAGAGCTCGGAGGGGTAATGGTTGGCCTTTTCCGCCAGTCCAACCCTCTCCAGCAAGGTTCTGCCGCGTTCCTCGGCGTCCTTGACCTGTTCGCCAAGAACATGCACCGGACCTTCGATGACGTTTTCAAGTGCGGTCATGTGGGGGAAGAGGTTGAACCGTTGAAACACCATGCCGATGCGTCTACGCTGGCGTGAAATTTCGACATCGCTGATCTGATAGAGGTTGTCGCCTTCGCGGCGATATCCAACCAGTTCGTCATTGACCCAGATGCCCCCGCCATCCATTCGCTCCAGAAGGTTGATGCATCGCAGAAGCGTGCTTTTGCCCGATCCGGAGGGTCCGATGATGCAGCATACTTCCCCGCGGGTGACCTCCAGACTGACCTTGTCAAGCGCGCAGAAGTGACCGTAGTTCTTGGTGACGTCGATTGCCTTCACGAGAATGTTCTTGCTCATGTCTCGCTCCTTCACACCGCTGAACGGATCGACTTGGAACCGCGCCCGAAATAACGCTCGATGTAATGTTGGCCGACAGAAAGGAGTGACACTACAAACAGGTACCAGAAACTCGCGACCAAAAGCAGTTCAAGCACACGTGTGTTGGCGAAGTAGATGATCTGGGCATTATGCAGGATTTCCGAATATTGGATGACGCTGGCAAGCGAGGTCAGCTTCACCATTCCGATCACTTCGTTGCCAATCGGTGGCACCATGACACGCATGGCCTGGGGAAGAACGATGCGGCGCAGCATCTTCATCTGCGTCATGCCGATCGTACGGGCTGCCTCATATTGGCCGCTGTCGACTGACAGCAATCCGCTTCGCACGACTTCGGACGTATAAGCCCCCTGCGAGATACCGAGACCGAGCACGGCCGCCACAAACGGTGTCATGATGTCTACGGTCCTGAATTCGAAGAGACCGGGGATGCCCATGGTGGGAAAAATGAGCGCCAGGTTGAACCACAGCATGAGCTGCAGCAGGGCTGGCGCTCCGCGAAAGACCCAGACATATCCGATGGCGATGGATGACAGAACCGGATTACCGGAGATCCGCATGATTGCGATAACCACGCCCAGGACGATGCCAAGCGTCATGGCAGCTACAGTCATGACAAGCGTATTGTAAAGGCCCGCCAATATGGCGGGTGAGAACAGGAACTGGGAGACGTAACTCCACTCGATCTGCCCTACGGAGAATGCCCGGACCAGCGCCGCAAGCAGGGCCAGCACCACGGTGGCCGCAATCATCCGTCCGACATGCCGCTTCGGAACAAGTTTTAGATGCGCGATCTCATATTGTTGATCGACGGCGATTGGAAGGGCTGTGGTCGCTGTTGTCATCCCTTGACCTCATTGGTTTGCCGGGAAATTTTGGCGCTGGCAGGAGCGGCCATGGCAAAGGCGTGGCTGTCGGCGAGTGCCGCGCGAAATCGTTCGATCTGCTCTCGAACCCGAACCGGCGCCGTAGCCCCATAGCCGGTGCGACTTGCTACTGCACGATCGAGTTCGATCGCCGTCAGCATTTCCGGCTTTAACCTTGCGTCGATCGCTGCAAGATCGATCGCCGTCAAACCAGCGAGGTCATGCCCGCGATCTTCGCAGTATTGAACGACGGAGCCTGTGATTTCATGTGCTTCAGCAAAAGGAATGTTCTGACCGACAAGCCAATCGGCAACTTCGGTTGCGAGGGTGAAGCCGCGTGGTGCTTCTTCACGCAGCCTGACTATGTCGAAATCAAGCGTCGCTACCATTCCCGCAAAAGCCGGCAGGACTGTATCAAGAATATCGATGCTTTCGAACATTGCCCGCTTGTCTTCAGCAAGGTCCCGATTATAGGCGAGCGGCATACCCTTCATGGTGGCCAGAAAGCCCGCAATGTTGCCGATGAGGCTGCCGGACATGCCGCGTGTCAGTTCGGCAATGTCCGGGTTCTTTTTCTGCGGCATGATCGAAGAACCGGTGGAATAGGAATCGTGCAGCGTTACCCAGCTGAACTGTTTTGAGCTCCAGATGCAAATTTCTTCGGCAAGGCGGGAGAGATTGACCGCGACCATGCCACAAATAAAGAGAAATTCGGCAACATGGTCGCGGCTTGCGACCGCATCTATGGAATTCTCGCATGCACCGGCATAACCGAGTTCGATTGCCGATAAATCGGGCCGACGGGCGATTGCGGAGCCGGCAAGGGCGGCGGCACCGAGTGGAGACCGGTCGAACCGGCGGTCCCAATCGCGAAAGCGCTCGATATCGCGGAGCAATGCTTGGGCGTGCGCCATGAGGTGGTGACCAAGAATGATCGGCTGTGCAGGCTGAAGGTGCGTAAAGCCCGGCATTACAGTGTCAACGTGGCGGCATGCCTGATCGACAAGCGCCTCTTCCACGGAAATCACTCCGGCCATCAACTTTCTAACTGTCCGGCGCAAGTAAAGGCGTGTGTTGTTCGACGTCTGGTCGTTGCGTGAGCGACCGGCACGCAACTTGCCGCCAAGCGTGCCCAGCCGGGCAATCAGTAACCGTTCCAGAAACGTGTGCACATCCTCATCACCGTCGACCGGTACCTCACGCTTGTTCGCGACATCCCGCTCGATCGCATCGAGCGCCTGGCGGATGGCGGAGAACTCTGCATCATCGAGCACGCCAGCGCGTCGCAGCTCAGAGGCATGGGCTCGAGAACCGGCGAGGTCTTCAGCATAGAGCCGGAAATACGACTGTGGAGCGCGGGAGAGTGTCAATAACGCTTCGGACGGCCCAGCCTTGAAACGTCCGCCCCACAATTTCGTCGGCTCAGTCATCACTGTCTCCTGAAGTGTCCTGTGTATTTCTTGAGCAGGTTTCCACATGCCGTTTTTTCCGGCAAGCGAAGTTATTTCCTTGCGATATGACGAAAACGACTAGGTGAATTCGCAATCGTGATTTGATACATTCACTCCAAGGCGTCGGTCAAAGTGCGCCAGGGAACAGATAATCGCATGACGTCAAGTCGGCCCAGACTGCCATCGACGACCGCCCTTCAGGTTCTGATCGCCATTGCGGAGCGGGGCTCCACGAGCGCAGCTGCCGAGAGCACCTCGCTTTCTCAAAGCGCCGTCAGCAAGCAATTACTCGCGCTGGAGGGGCTAATAGGCAGCCCTGCTTTCCAGCGGACTGCTAGAGGGATGCTTCCGACAAAGGCTGGACTTATTTATATCGAGCATGCCAGGACGGCTCTGAAGGCGATGGAGGATGCATCACTTCAGGTTGCACGGTTGAGACCAGACCCGCATGTTCTACGGTTGCAGGTTCTTCCAATTTTTGGAGACCGGTGGCTTTTGCCTCGTTTCGCCGGATTTGCGGAGAAACATCCCGAGATAGATGTACAGTTCACCACCTTCGTTTCGTCCACACAGACGGAGGAGCCTGACGGCATCTTCCGGTTTGTCCGCGGTCCGCTTACGGGTGAGGATTCGGTATATTTGTTTGGCCGTGACGTCGTGATTGTGAGTGCGGCATCCTATTGGGACAAGATCGGTATGCCGGAAAGTATCGAGCATTTGGCAACCGGCGTTATGTTGGAGCATCCGCAGACAATGCTGCACTGGCAGGATTTTGCCTTTGCCAATGGATGCCCGGATCTCATGCCGCGGCACACTATCCGGTTCGGCTATTACACCATGGTAATACGCGCCGCCCTGGCTGGGCAGGGGATGGCACTGATCCCGCGCGGACTTATACTTGACGACCTTCAGTTGAAGCGGCTTGTGAACCCGCACGGCTACTCTTACCGGAGCGATTGGGGATATTGGTTCACAACTCCACAGGATGTTTCGGGGGCCTATTCAATGAAGATGTTCAAGAACTGGCTTATGGATGAGGCGCAAGCCATGCTATCCGATCGATCAGCGCTCTGAGATGGCGTTATCAGTTCGTTTCAGAGGTCATTTTCTTTAGAGCATGACCGTCCACCCGGTAGAACAGTTTGTCCTGCATTCGGCTCGCGCCAAGACTATCGTAAAAATCGAGCAACTGAGCATCATTGCAGTCAGCGGTCCAGTCGATGCGGCTAAAACCGCGTTCCAAACACAGCGCCCCAAGGGCTTTAATCAATTGCTTTCCAATGCCAGTTCGCCGCTGGCTCTTTGAGACGAAAAGTTCTTTCAGGAACAAGCCGGGCTGTAGCCCTGGGCCAGGAAATATCCCGGAAAATGCTGCAAAGCCGACAATGCGATCGTTCTTCGCAACAAGGATTTCGGCTCCCACCGGTAGATTGCGCAGATTTTCCAGAATCGACTCGCGTGGTGGACAGAACACGTTGTAGTGGGCCTGCATTTCCTCGAAAAGCATGGCCAGGTCATCGTAGTCTGCTTCTTCAAGCAATCTAAGGTCCAACAACACGTGTTACTCCGCCGGTCATCGCTAAGGCAAATCGCTTCCATTTCGCCAAGTATAACAAGGGAAATCTAGCCTTATCCTTAACGATATTTGCCCGGGTGCTGTTCCAGAAAGCTCCTGATAACGCTGCCAAGACTGGGCCGTGGGCAAGTCTATGATCGGGTTGTACAGGCGCATGCTGTTCCGCTGATCCTCAGCTATCGCTGTGACGCCCTGCCTGAAACCGCTCTGCGGACCGCCGCCCACCTCCCTTATATCCCATTTGTTTATCGCACTTTTCCAGTGTGCGGCGCAGCAACGAATCCCACTTGAAATGTTGAGTAAAATACGTATTACTAAACAATGCTACTCAACACGATGGAGAGAGATCGTGTGGGTATTAAGGGAACAAACGATATTTTCGAGGGCGACGTGGTGTCGCTCATGTATCTGGGAGGAATGCATGAAAACGATGAAGCAAGCCCTGCTAGGGGCGACCTCGGCGCTTGTGCTGTTCACCGCAGCGCCAAATCTGGCGAAAGCCGATGAACTCACCCTCTGCTGGGCGGCCTGGGACCCCGCCAACGCCCTGGTTGAACTGTCCAAAGACTTCACGGGCCAAAGCGGGACGACAATGAAGTTCGAGTTCGTACCGTGGCCTAATTTCGCAGACCGTATCCTCAACGAACTCAACTCCGGCGGAAAGCTATGCGATCTGCTGATCGGCGACAGTCAGTGGCTCGGCGGGTCAGCGGAAAACGGCTACTATGTAAAGCTCAATGATTTCTTCGACAAGGAAGGGATCAAGATGAGCGATTTCGCTGACGCTGCGGTCAACGCCTACGCGACATGGCCGAAGGGCACCCCGAACTATTGGGCACTTCCCGCCATGGGCGATGCCAATGCCTGGTTCTACCGCAAGGACTGGTTCGCCAAGCCTGAGATACAGGCCGAGTTCAAACAGAAATACGGACGCGACCTCGCAGCGCCAGCGACCTGGGATGAACTGAAACAGGTTGCCGAATTCTTCAACGGCCGCGAAATCGATGGGAAGAAGGTTTATGGTGCCGCGATCTTCACCGAACGTGCTTCCGAAGGCATTACCATGGGCGCAACAGGGGCGCTCTACCCCTATGGCTTCAAGTATGAAAACACGCCGGGCAAATACGACATGGAAGGTGCGGTCAATTCACCTGACGCGGTTGCCGGATTAGAGGCCTACAAGGCGCTCTACAAATGCTGCACGCCACCCGGTTACACCGATGCCTATATGGGCGAAAGCCTTGACGCATTCAAATCGGGACAGGTGGCGATGGCAATGAATTGGTTCGCCTTCTTCCCTGGCCTCTACAAGGATGAGAAAGTTGGCGGCGACAAGATTGGCTTCTTCGTCAACCCCAAGGAAAAAGTTGCGGCCTCGACGCTCGGTGGACAGGGAATTTCCGTCGTTGCCAATACCGACAACATGGAAGGTGCTCTTGCCTATATCAAATGGTTTGCCCAGCCAGATGTCCAGAAGAAATGGTGGTCGCTTGGCGGTTATGCCGTACACAAGGCGGTATTGACCGATCCGTCTTTCCCGGAGAGCCAACCTTTTGCGGCAGACTTCCTCGTGGCTATGAACCAGGTGCAGGACTTCTGGCAGGAGCCATCCTACGCCATTCTCCTTCAGGCCATGCAAAAACGGCTTCATGACTATGTCGTCGCCGACAAGGGGACTGCGAAGGAGGCCCTCGACGGGCTGGTCGCGGATTGGACAGAGGTCTTCAAGGATGATGGGAAACTCTAGGTAATCCTGTCCTGAAATGACTGCCCGGATGCGATATCATGCCGGGCAGCCATGCCAAAGTTCCGCAAAGAAACTCAGGTGACTTCTGTGACCGATACAAGTTCTTCTCTTCTGGGGAAGGCCGCCAACGCTACTCCGGCGCCCATCGCTTCCCGAATTCGCGGCATATCCGATCGATCCATGGCCTGGCTATTCATTACGCCAGCGATCGTCTTGCTATTGGCCATAAATATATTTCCGTTGATCTGGGCCATCTATCTCTCATTCACAAACTTCAGGGCAAACCGGCCAAATGCTCCTATCGAAGGTGTTGGCCTGAGCAATTACAGCCGGGTACTGAACGATCCAAATATTTGGCAAGCGATGCAGACAACGGCGCATTTTGTCTTCTGGACGATCCTGCTGCAAACGTTGATCGGGTTCTCCCTTGCCTATCTGATTGACCGGAAATTCCGTGGCCATGCCTTTTGGACGACAGTCATCCTGGTTCCGATGATGTTGTCGCCGGCCGTTGTAGGCAACTTTTGGCGGTTTTTGTACCAGCCGCAGATTGGCCTCTTCAACTACATTGTTTCCTTCATCACCGGGGTTCCGCCGTCTTCGTTCGAAATGCTGGGTTCGGTTCAGCTTTCACCCTGGGCGATTATCATTGTCGATACCTGGATGTGGACGCCTTACGTCATGTTGATCTGCCTGGCCGGTCTGCGCTCGATACCCGATTACATCTACGAAGCCGCCGAAGTAGACCGTGCATCGCTCTGGCGCCAGTTTTGGTCGATCACGCTACCGATGGCACTTCCTTTCATCATGCTGGCGGTGCTCTTCCGTGGCATCGAAAACTTCAAAATGTTCGACATGGTGACGCTTCTCACGGGGGGCGGACCGGGTTCGACCACCGAAGTTGCCTCGATCACGCTGAAGCGGGAGGCATTCGAAAGCTGGCGCACGGGCCGGGCGTCTGCCTTCGCCATTATTCTGTTTGTCGCGGTCTTCGGCCTTGCCAACATCTATGTGAAAGCCCTCAACAAGGTGAAACAGCGATGAGCTCTGTCAACACCGCCCATTCGGTCGTCGAGCCGAGCCGTACTTCAAAGCGCATCGCTGCGACCATCGTCATCGCCTATGCAGTGATCACGATGATCCCGCTCGTATGGATCGTTCTGACCAGCTTCAAATCCCCGCCGGATTCAATCAGCTACCCGCCGAAAATCGTATTTCAGCCGACGCTGGAGGGTTATTGCAACCTGTTTACAACGCGCACGCGGCAAACCTCCGAGTACATCACTTCGCTTGGGGCACCGACGAGTACCTGCGATGAAATCACGCGAAGCCGCAACATGGTCATCGCCGGGCCTTCGAACTACTGGCCGCGTTTCCAGAACTCGCTGGTGATCGCTTTCGGCTCGACATTCCTCGCCGTCTCGCTCGGCACTCTTGCAGCCTACGGATTTTCGCGTTTCAAGGTTCCTCTCGCGGAAGACCTTTTATTCTTCATTCTCTCGACGCGCATGATGCCGCCCATCGCCGTCGCAATCCCCATTTATCTGATGTATCGCGAGCTAGGTCTGTCTGACACCGCGCTGGGCATGATCCTGCTTTACACGGCCGTAAACGTCTCGCTTGCCGTCTGGCTCCTGAAGGGTTTCATCGACGAAATTCCGCGTGAATACGAAGAGGCAGCCATGATCGACGGTTACACGCGCATGCAGGCCTTTTTCAAGGTCGTCCTGCCACAGGCGACCACGGGCATCGCCGCAACGGCCATCTTCTGCCTCATCTTTGCCTGGAATGAATACGCCTTCGCGGTGCTCTTGACGTCGGGCGCAGCCCAGACTGCGCCGCCGTTCATTCCAACGATCATTGGTGAAGGCGGGCAGGACTGGCCGGCCGTTGCTGCAGGAACCACGATCTTCGTCGTACCGATCCTGGTTTTCACGATCCTTCTGCGCAAGCAGCTGTTGCGCGGTATCACTTTTGGAGCTGTACGCAAATGACGGCGCAAACACCTGTCCCCTCGAAACAAAAACGGCCGTTCTTTCTGAGGCGCGGTCCTATGGAGAACATTGCGACTGGCCTGATCGGCCTCGGCTTCCTGATGCTGTTCCAGCCCTTCCTTCTGATCTTTTACACATGGTCGCTGGTCACACTGCTGGCGGGTACTCTCATCTTCATCATCGTTTCAAAATTTCCGGAGTAGACGATGGCAGAGATCAGAATAGAAAATCTGCGCAAGGAATTCGGTGCTTTCAGCGCGGTCGAGGATTCGAGCTTCGTTGTCCGCGATGGGGAGTTTTTGGCGCTGCTTGGTCCGTCTGGTTGCGGCAAGACAACGACCCTGCGGATGATTGCGGGTCTTGAGCTGCCGACTAGCGGCAAGATCTTCCTTGGCGGTGAAGATGTCACGTTCAATCGAGCCAGGGAGCGGGATATTGCTTTTGTCTTCCAGCTCTTTGCGCTTTATCCGCACATGAATGTACGCAAGAACATCGGGTTTCCGCTCCTCGCGCAAGGTGTTGCCAAATCTGAAATCCGCTCTCGCGTCGAGGAGACCGCGCGGCTGTTGCAGATCGATCATATTCTTGACAGGTCTGTATCTGGTCTGGCTGGCGGAGATCGCCAGCGCGTGGCGCTCGGAAGGGCGATCGTCCGCCGGCCCAAATGCTTTCTGATGGATGAACCTCTTGGCACGCTGGATGCCGAGTTTCGCGATCTGATGGTTCGAGAACTGCGGGAGCTGCATAACAGGATCCGCGCCACCACAGTCTACGTCACCCACGACCAGCTGGAGGCGATGGCAATGGCAGACAAGATCGCTGTGATGAACCACGGTATCATAGAGCAATTCGGCACGCCTCAGGAAATCTATAATCGTCCGGCGACCATGTATGTCGCTGATTTTATCGGGTCGCCGCCGATGAATTTTCTGCGATTTACTTCTGGTTTGCAGAAGGGCCGGCGTTCTGTTTCCGTCGACGGGGTGGATATTTCCGTCCCGGAAATCCAGCAGGACTTGGAGGAGGGCGAACTCGCTCTTGGAGTACGTCCCGAGGATATCCGCTTCAGTGACGCCTCTTCCTTGCGCGGTGCCGTCTACGGCAGCGAATATCACGGGACAAACCAGATCGTCGCTGTCGAGATGGCAAAAGGACTGGTCAAGGCGCGGGTTCCTGCCGACCACAGCTTCCGCATTGGCGAAACCGTTGGGCTTGAACTCAATTACGACAAGCTGGCACTTTTCGACTGCAAGTCGGGCAGGGTCGTTGTGTCATCCCGCTACGCGGAGCACCATTATGGCTGAGGTTGTCCTGAAAGGCATCAACAAGAGTTTCGGCGAAACCCGTGCCGTTCACGATCTGGAATTGGTCATCGCCGATGGGGAGTGCGTCGTCCTGCTCGGTCCCACAGGTGCCGGCAAGACAACCACGTTGCGGTTGATTGCCGGGCTGGAACGGCCAGATAGTGGGCGCATCATTATTGGCGGATATGACGTGGCCACTGAGGCGCCGGCCGGACGTGACGTTGCCTTTGTTTTCCAGCAATATTCCCTCTATCCGCATTTGTCCGTGTATGAAAACCTGGCTTTTCCGCTGCGGTCGCCGGCACGTCGTCTCGGCAAGGATGAGATCGACAGGCGCGTCCGGGAAGTGGCGCGTATGGTGCGCATCGAGCACAAGCTTGAAAATCGTTCGACCCGCCTTTCGGGAGGCGAGATGCAGCGCGTTGCCATCGGCAGGGCGTTGGTGCGGCGGCCTGCGATCTTTCTCATGGATGAGCCACTCTCGTCGCTGGACGCCAAGCTGCGCGCCGATTTGCGGCTGGAACTGAAGCGCATTCAAAAGGAACTCGGATCAACGCTCCTCTACGTGACGCACGACCAGATTGAAGCCATGACAATGGCCGATCGCATCGGGATTCTGGCTGATGGACGATTGATACAGATCGGAACGCCGCGCGATATCTATACGAATCCGGCCAATGTTCATGTCGCGGCGCGCCTTGGACAACCGCACATCAACCTGTTCCCGGCCAGCCTCTTGCCCGACAGCAGGACGCCAGCTGGTACCCGAACCGTTGGAGCGCGGACCGAACATCTGGAAATATCCATAGGCGGAGATGCAAACGCGCAAGTCGATTGGGTCGAACATTTAGGAGACCAGAATCATCTTCACATTCGGGTTGGCGATTGCAAACTCATCACCTTGGCCAATCCCTACCTTCCGGTAAAGCCGGGAGACAAGATTGGCCTGGCACTCAGAAATCCTCTTTACTTTGGTGCTGATGGAAACCGGGTGTACTGACTGGATTCAAGATCGATCGCATTTGTTCAACCATATGCAAAACAAGGCAAAAGATTGGAAGATGCCGATGAAACACTTCTTCAACCGCAGGGAAAATATCGTTACCGAGGCACTTGATGGTCTGTTGCTGACAAGCCGTCCGGGAATGCTTGCCCGGCTCGACAGCTATCCGCAAATCAAGGTCATCCTGCGCGCGGATTGGGATAAATCCAGGGTCGCAATTATATCGGGCGGCGGAGCTGGCCACGAGCCTTCCCATGCCGGCTTTGTCGGAAGAGGCATGCTCACGGCCGCCGTTTCGGGCGAAATTTTTGCCTCGCCCAGTGTTGATGCGGTTCTTACGGCGATCCGCGCTGTGACAGGTCCAATGGGTTGCCTGCTGATCGTCAAGAACTATACCGGGGATCGGTTGAATTTCGGGTTAGCCGCCGAACGCGCCCGCGCCGAAGGCTTCAAGGTGGAGATGGTCATCGTCGCGGATGACATCGCCCTTCCTGACCTGGCCCAGCCGCGGGGCGTTTCGGGAACACTGTTCGTCCACAAGATCGCCGGCTTCCTTGCGGAACGCGGCGATAGCCTTGGGGAGGTGTCGGCATTCGCGCTGTCGGCTGCGGCAGACATCGTCTCGCTGGGTGTTTCGCTGTCCACCTGCTCGATCCCGGGACAAGCGCAGGAGCAGCGTCTCGGTGACGATGAGGGAGAACTCGGCCTTGGTATACATGGCGAGCCGGGCGTAGAACGTATCGCGGTCCAGGATTCCGGGAAGATTGTCGGGATCATGGCTGAACGGCTTGCGGCCTCGCTACCAGATACAGGCGAATATGCACTGTTAATTAACAATCTGGGAGCTGTACCTCCGCTGGAAATGAGCCTCATTGCCCGTGATGTTCTCGCGTCTTCGCTCGCAGATCGGGTGAAACTGGTCATCGGCCCTTCGCCGATGATGACTGCGCTGAACATGAATGGCTTCTCACTGTCGCTTATTCGACTCGATATGGAACGTGAGGCAGCACTTACCTCCGCCGTCGAACCCCACGCCTGGGTTTCCCCGGCGATGCGCCATGACATAGACATCCGGCCGGTACCAATGGTGCCGGCCGGAGAGATCGTAGCCCCGGCCAGTCAGAATCCGCTCACCGAAAAGTTGGTGGTCGCCATTTGCGAGCATTTGATTTCGCTGGAACCAGAACTCAATCGTTTGGATGCGCGGGCTGGTGATGGCGATACAGGATCGACCGTTGCTGCCGGGGCACGTGGTATTCTTGCGCACATCAAATCATTGCCCCTCGCCGACACACCAGGGACGCTTGCGGCGATAGGCAGAATTCTTGCAACCAGTATGGGTGGCTCAAGCGGTGTTCTGCTCTCCATATTCTTCACGGCCGCAGCAAAATCCATGGCCGGGACCGAAAACCTGACAAGCGCGCTGCTTGCAGGTCTCGAGCGCATGACGTTTTACGGCGGGGCAAGACTGGGCGACAGAACCATGGTGGACGCCCTTGATCCAGCATTGCGATCGCTGGCATCTAGGGAACTTTCGGAAGCAGCCCGCGCTGCAAGAACTGGTGCCGAAGCCACCAGCGCAATGACCAAAGCAAGGGCGGGTCGCTCTTCTTATGTCGGTGAAAGGGACCTCGCTGGGGTCCCTGACCCGGGAGCCGTGGCGGTATCGGCAGCTTTCGAGATTGCGGCAAATGTGATTTCAAACAAGGTTGCACGTGGGGAGGCCACATTTGTTGCAGATTAATCGGGCGCTCATCCTGGGATTGATCGAGACATGCTGCGAGGTTATCACGTCTCATGCCGATGATCTTTGTGAGCTGGATCGTGCAATCGGCGACGGCGATCACGGAACCAATATGCGGCGCGGTTGCGAGGCCATCTATCTTGATAGGGAAAGACTGGGCTCGCTGCCTCTGCCGCAGGCGCTCGAGACAATTGGTACCATGCTCGTCATGAGCGTTGGCGGTGCATCCGGGCCGCTTTATGGCACCCTGCTGATCGAGATCGGGCGTCGGCTTGGCGCCCGGCAAAACGGCGCCGATTTTGCCAACATTCTTGGAGAGGCAATCGATGCGGTGGCGAGGCGAGGGCGCGCTCAAGCTGGCGACAAAACACTGCTCGACGTGCTTTACCCTGTCCACACCGAAATGATAAGGCAGTCCGCTCTCGTCCGTATCGCCGAAAGGGCGGAGAAGTCCGCGCAACTCACCGCCGGCATGAAGGCGATGCGCGGGCGTGCATCTTTTCTGGGAGATCGTTCCATTGGCCATATCGATCCGGGGGCATCGAGCTGTGCCCTCCTGACAATGGCCATTTGCCGCTACCTGAAGGAGTACCGTCCGGCATGAAAGGCAACATTGCAAATGTGGGAATTGTGATTGTCTCGCATTCACCGCTCGTCGCGAAAGGCACTGCCGACATGGTGCGCCAGATGGTCGGTGACAGCGTGCCGCTTTCATGGTGCGGAGGCAATGCTGAAGGCGGTCTCGGCACCAATGCTGCGGGCATTCTTGAGGCGATCGAGGCCGCGTGGTCCGATCATGGTGTTGCAGTGTTTGTAGACTTGGGCGGCGCTGAGACAAACAGCGAAATGGCAATCGAAATGCTGGGCGAACCGCGCTCGAGTCTAGTCGCCATTTGCAATGCGCCACTCGTCGAGGGAGCGGTTATTGCTGCTGCCGAAGCGTCCGGGGGGGCTCCGCTTGCGAAGGTGGTTGCTACGGCAGAGGAACTCTCGCCCTTATGAGCAACGAGCATGACGCGAGGCTGCAGGAGAAGGATCACGTGACCGCGCAGTGGCAGACAGAAATCGAAGTCGTCCACGGGATTGGGCTCCATGCCCGACCGTCCGTGATTTTCACACGACTTGCCAAATCCTTTCCCTGCACGATTGAAATCGAGGTGAACGGAAGCAGCATCTGGTTGAATGGCAAAAGCATCGTAAAGGTCATGGGCGCCAAAATCCGGAAAGGTTCCGTCCTGAAAATTCGCGCTGACGGTATCCGTGCAGCGGAAGCCATTGCGGCATTGAAAGAACTGGTCGAGCACAATTTCGACGAGGACAAACTCCATGGCCGCAATGTTTAGACTGCAGGGCAAGGGCGCTTCTCCGGGCACCGCTTTTGGACAAATTTACCTTGCTGTTGACGTCGAAGAAACATTCTTGTCTCCAACAGACCCTTCAGCTGAACATGCCATCCTCTCGGACGCTGTCCAGGGTTCCATCGCTGCACTCCGTGAACTTGCTGCACGATCTTCTACTGAGAGTGCTTCGATTCTCGAGTTCCAGATCGAAATGCTCCTTGATCCCGAGATAACCGAAATGGCTGCCAGGCGTATTGGTACGGGAGATGGTGCAGCCCTTGCATGGGTGACGGCGCTCGACAATTACATCGCCGGCTTCGAACAATCGGACAATGAGGCTGTGCGGGCACGGGCAGCAGACCTCTTTGACATCAAGAGCCGTGTCCTCGCTGCTATGACAGGAAAACCGGTTGCCGATTTCCCCGTCGGGTTTGTTTTCGTGGGCAAAGACATCTCGCCCAGCGTGTTCCTCGCTCACGACTGGTCGTCCGGCGGTGGAATCGTACTGTTTCAGGGGAGTGCCGCAAGCCACGTTTCCATGCTTGCCCGCGCGAAGTCGGTTCCCATGGTAATTGAGACCGGCACCTTCAATATCGCCGGGGAGGAGAAGCTATTGCTCGATGGGGGCACGGGCAGCGTCGTCTTACATCCTTCCGATGAAGAGCTCCGGCAGGCGCTATCAACGCGGTTGTCCATGCGCCCGATTGCGAACGAGGCTGAAGCACCTTGCTCGACCAAATTGCGAACTGCCGATGGTGCCGAGATCAGTCTCTCGATTAACGTCAATGATCTTTCGGATATTATCGGTATTGATCATGCGGGAATTGAGGGTATCGGATTGCTCCGCACCGAGTTCTTGATGTCGTCGGCCGCCGATATCGCTAACGAAGACAGGCAATACGGCATCTATCGCCAAGTACTGGAGTGGGCTGGTCAAAAACCGGTAACTATTCGCATGCTCGATCTAGGTGGTGACAAGCCAGTTCCCGACCGTGACGGGACATCGTTTCTCGGCTTGCGTGGTATACGCCTGTTGCTTGCCCGGCCCGAGTTTCTCCGCATCCAGGCGCGTGCGCTTCTGCGCTCCGCGGTCCACGGTAACCTGAAGGTAATGCTGCCGATGGTGACATTACCTTCAGAACTCGAGAAAACGGTGACGATCTTCAGGGAAGAACTCACCCTTCTCCAACGACGCCGGATTAGCCACCGTATGCCGCCGATAGGGATCATGGTCGAGGTACCAGCGACGGCCATCATGCTTGATACATTCGGTGCTGCGGAGTTCTTCTCCTTCGGAACCAATGATCTTGTGCAGTATCTGACCGCTGCTGCGCGCGACAATGCGGCTGTCGCTGACATTTATACCCATGCTGCTCCTGCAATCTTCAGACTGCTCGAACACACCGTGCATATCGCGGCAACCTTAGGCGCGCCGGTCAGCGTCTGCGGTGATATGGCGGGCGAACCGGAGTACATTCCCGCCTTATTGCGCTGCGGATTGCGGCATTTCTCGCTTGCACCGGCGCAACTAGCAGTAATCAGATCGCAAATTACGCAACTCAACGCGGATGGAACCATGGCAGTGGAGAAATAGGGTGGCACGGGAACCGGTGGAAGACGCCATCATGGACTACAAGACCATCCTGGCGCAGATTATTGACAACCGTCCTTCCGGGACACGTCAGCGCTTGGCTGCGGCGCTTGGCAAGCACCGCAGTTTCGTTACCCAGATTACAAGTCCGGCCTACTCCACGCCGCTACCGGCGCGGCATCTCGCGACGATCTTCAGGGTTTGCCACTTTAGTCCGGTTGAACAGGACCGGTTTGTCGAGGCCTATCATGCTGCGCATCCGGGAAAACTACCCGAATTTGGCAGTTCCGAAGGATTGCGCTCACTGTCGCTGATGGTTCCCGATCTCGGGGATGACAAGAAGAATCGTCTACTGGACGAGGCGATTACTGATTTTGTCCAGAAAATTGCTACGCTGTTGGGAAATACGGATTAGCCGCATGATCCTCGGGATGGCTTGGTGGTAAGATTGCGTTTCAGACTGAGGGGTAGGGAACTCGACCAGATGGAAAGGCATTCATCTTTCCTCGTCTTGCGCCGCAGCAACATGTTGCGTTGGGATACGTTTGCTGTCGCGGGAGGGCCACGATGAAAAAATTCATGAACGAGGCCGCCGCAATGGTTGCCGAAAGTCTCGAAGGCTTCGTCTCGGCCCATGGCGGTTTGATCATGTTCGGCGCGGAGCGGAAATTTGTCCGGCGTCGCCATCTTACTCCCGGAAAGGTCGCGATCATATCGGGCGGAGGCGCTGGGCACGAACCGTTACATGTCGGGTTCGTAGGACACGGCATGCTTGATGCTGCCTGCACCGGTCACATCTTTACCTCTCCAACCCCTGATCAGATCATTGCGGCCATAGAAGAAACTGACACCGGGGCAGGGTGTCTGTTGATCGTCAAGAACTATGCCGGTGATGTAATGAATTTCGAGATGGCCGCTGAAGCGGTACTGGGCCGCCACCGGATCGAGACGGTCATAGTGAGCGACGATGTTGCTGCGCAGGGTGCGGCGCGAAGCTCCGGGCGTAGAGGTGTCGCCGGAACGCTCATCGTCGAGAAGATTCTTGGAGCAGCTGCCGAAGCCGGAGTGAACCTGGCTGGACTGAAGGCTCTGGGTGGGCGAATGGAGACGCAGATACACACAATGGGCGTGGCGCTTAGTGGTGTTACCGTTCCGGACACCGGGCGTGCCACCTTTACACTTGAGCCGGATGAGATGGAGGTGGGGGTCGGGATTCATGGTGAACCGGGGCTTTACCGCCAGAAAATCGCCGACGCGGATACAATAGCCAGATTGATCTGCAGTACCATCCTTGCAGACACCGGGCTGCAGAATGGCGACCGTGCATTGCTTCTAGTGAACGGCTTTGGCGGAACGCCGACTCCAGAACTTTACCTGATGTACAATGTTGCTCGTCGCTTGTTCGAGGCCAGCGGCATCCGGATCCTGAGATCTCTGGTCGGAACCTATGTGACCTCGCTTGATATGGCCGGTCTCTCAGTCACCCTGTCGCTGCTTGATGAGGAGGCATTGCACCTTTGGGATGCACCCGTATTGACGGCTGCGCTCCAAAGGGGCCGCCATGACCCAACGGGTGGATGCTAGGACGTTCATTTGAGTTGAGATGAGCGGCGGATATGCGGAATACCTTCCCTACTGTCCTCGCCGAGCATCGCGGTGTCACGACTTGCCGCGAGAATGCCGATCGTGCATCTGCAGGTCTAAAAGACGCTGTTGATTTGCGTTAAACTTCGAGGAACGCCGACTAATCTGGACTCGTTGCGCCCGAGCATCATTCAATGCCGCTTAACACCTTCAGAAATGAGGACTATTCCGTCGCCAGTAAGGACCATGCTCTTGTCTACCCGTTGTCGGTGGACAAGAGGCCGCCGGAAACCACCTTCGTCAACATCTTCGGCACGCAGTCCAATAAGAAACATGTCAATGACTTACCGCTCCGCTCATGCTTTGACATAGACCCACGCGTGGATGCCCGACCTAAGCGTCACGTTGATCCGCTTGTAGTCGGACACCTCGTACGCGTCAGCCGCGGCCAGCTCCTGCGGAGTTATCCTGAAGACTTTGCCCGTGACTTCGTCCCCCGGATTGTCAGATGGGATTACGATGGGATGATAGCGCTCGCCGCTTTTTTCAAGGACATCAGGGTCCGTGATTTCGACTAACTCCTTTCGAAACCCCGGCATGCTGTCGTCAGAGCCGTGTAGCAACCGTCCGAAGGAAGCCATCTGTACGGCAGCAAACTGCAGCGTCCCATAGGAAAAAAGATGAATGGTTTCCTGATCAAACATCTTGCCTCGTCTTGCTCGGTTCTTTTCGCCGGGTTTTTGCAGCAACGGTGTGTTGAACACAAGCAGGATCGACCAATTTAACAGCTGCAATCCTGCCACGACACGGTTCGCCTCCCATTAGGGCCGCGTCAGTTGATCCAATCTGGACAGCTCCTATGGGGAATCGTCGCTCAGAGGCGCAGAAGACCGGCTAATGGCTCTTAACATGTTATTGGCATTGCTGAGAGGTTTCCGGCTCGCGCCTGATGCCATCCTGACCGCTTGTTCGTTTTCTGCTTGTGGCATGCCGGGCCAACCGTTTGGCAATTCGACTTTGGTTCTGTGCGACCGGTCCTGGCGCGGTAGCTACGCGTCGTTTACAGTGATATGAATTAAAATTCATGATATGAATTATATTGACACGCTTCAATTTTTAGGCTTGTTTAAATTCGACAGCATTCAAGGAGGATTGCTGGTCTTCACAACGAATAGTGGCCGCCTTCGAGGCGCCACGAAACCAATGGGAGGGGCTTCGGCCTCGAGGAGGACACTTGCGCACTTTTTTAAGCACGACCGCAATGGCGGTCCTGGCAACGACGCTTTTTGCAGCTTCTGCCAAAGCGGAAGAGGAGTCACCGTTTCGCTGCGAACCGGGTGAGAAATACGTCATGAACGTCATGGTTTCGGGCGTCGAGTATTGGTTCCCCGTCTATGAAATGTTCAAGCAGGCAGGCAAACAGCTCGGCTGCGAAACGGCCTATACCGGCACACCAGAATATGACGTCAACAAGCAGATCGCCAGCTTCGACCAGGCTCTCGCCCAGAAACCTGCGGGCATACTCGTTCACCCGATGAACTCGGATCCATTCATCGAGCCGATCAACCGGGCAATCGATCAGGGTACGGCAGTCGTGACATTCGCGGCGGATTCTCCGCTTTCCAAGCGAATTTCGTTTATCACCTCCGACAATATACGCGAAGGCACCTATGCTGCTGACGCCATAGCGACGAAGCTTGGCGGAAAGGGTGAATACGCCGTCCTGGAAAATCCCGGGCAGGACAATCACGACAAGCGCGTCACCGCATTCATCGACCGAATGAAGGAAAAGTGGCCGGACATGAAACTTGTTGGCCGAGCGGCTTCAAATCAGGACCCTACCAAAGCCTATCAGGGCCTGATGAGCATCATCCAGGCCAATCCCAACCTTTCGGCCGTCTTCATGCCAGAGGCGAATTCGGCAATCGGCGCTGCCCAGGCCAACAAGGAAAGCGGCGGGAAAATTCTTGTCATGTGTGCGGATGTCAACGCAAACATCCTCGACATGATTAAAGCTGGTGAGGTCTTCGGCTCGATCAACCCCAATCAGGGCATGCAGGGTTATATGGGCTTCATGCTGCTTTGGCTGGCCAAGCATCCGGAACTGATCGATCCCATGAATGACGCCAAGCGTGCCGGGTTCAATCCCATGAGCATCCCTTTCGTTGACAATGGCCTTTCCATCGTCACCGCTGAGAATGCGGATGATTTCTTCTGGGACAAGTACCTCCAACGCCGCGGTACCAAGGGTATCGAGGAGTAGGTCTGGCAGTAAACGGCTATCCGGGTACAAAAAGTCCGGATAGCCGGTGCGAGGCAACGAGGAGGAATGCACGATCATGCGGGAACCGGTTCTTAGTATACGCAACGTCACAAAGCATTTCGGAGCGGTGAAGGCACTGACGAATGTCAATTTCGCCCTTGAACGGGGCGAGGTTCATGCGCTTTGCGGCGAGAACGGAGCCGGCAAATCAACGCTCATGAACATCATCGCCGGCGTGCTGCAACCTGATGAGGGAGAGATTGTATTGGACGGCAAGACGGTGAGGATCGGATCGCCTGCTGCTGCACAGTCTCTGGGTCTCGGATTGGTTCATCAGGAGATCGCGCTTTGCCCTGATGCCAGCGTTGCGGAGAACATCTTCATGGCGTCCATCAGCCGCCAGCGCTCGCTGCTGATGAACTACCGCAAGCTGGAACGCGAGGCACAGGCGGTGATGAGCCGGCTTGCGCCGATCGACGTTCGCCGCAAGGTAGGTGAGCTGCCAATCTCCAGCCAGCAACTCGTGGAAATCGCCAAGGCCTTGACGCTCGACTGCCGTGTCCTGATTTTCGATGAGCCGACTGCAGCGCTGACGGAAGCCGAAGCCAGGATACTGTTCGAGATCATTCGCGACTTGAAGGCCAACGGTATCTCCATCGTCTATATCAGCCATCGGATGGCTGAAATCTTCGAGCTTTGCGACCGGGTAACCGTTTTGCGTGACGGCCGCTATGTGTCCACCGACCGTGTCGCGGACCTGACACCTGACGACGTGGTTCGCCGTATGGTCGGGCGCGAAATCACACAACTCTATCCGCCCAAGCAACCGGCCGGCGAGCGACCACAGGAAGTAGTCTTTTCGGTTCGCGGTCTCGGCGACAATGAGCGCTTTCGCGATGTCGATATCGATCTTACCAGGGGCGAAATCCTGGGCATTGGCGGCTTGATCGGCTCAGGCCGCACGGAAATTGCGGAAGGGATCTGCGGATTGCGAGCCACCACGAACGGTCAAATTCTGATTCATGGCAAGCAACAGGCAATTGGCACATATGCTGACGCGGTAAAGGCGGGCCTGGTCTACTTGTCGGAAGACCGGAAGGGTTCGGGCCTTTTCCTCGACCTGTCGATTGCCAAGAATATCTCCGTCCTCAACCTGGATGCGCTGACCGGGCATTTGGGGTTGATCGATACCGTGGGAGAAGGGGACCTCGCCCGCGATTTTGCGCAAAGGCTTAACATACGCATGGGGAGTATCGGCGCTCCAGTATCCTCGCTCAGCGGCGGTAATCAGCAGAAAGTGGCAATCGCCAAGCAGCTGGCGATACAGCCCAAAGTAATTTTGATGGACGAGCCGACACGTGGCATCGACGTTGGTGCCAAATCGGAAATCCACGCATTGCTACGCGAACTGGCCCAGTCCGGAATCGGTATCATCGTCATCTCTTCCGAACTCCCCGAACTACTGGGGCTATGCGATCGGGTGATCGTTATCCGGGAAGGTGAAGTTGCCGGTGAATTGGGTATGGACGACATGACGGAAGAAAGGGTTATCCGGCTCGCGTCGGGCGTCGGGAATTGTCAAATTGGAAGAACAAGGCTGACATCAGAACATGCCGCCTGAACCAAGTACGGGAGACGAACGAATGTTGGCTGACACGCTGGGGACAAAGGCCGTGCGACCTCGGTCCTGGAAGAGAATAGGCTCCATGCGCGAGGCTGGCCTGATCGCAATCATTCTGGCCCTTTGCGTCGCCATGAGCTTCGCCTCGCCGCATTTTCTGACGCTCGGCAATTTCCGCGCGATGCTAATGAGCTTCTCCGTGGAGGGTGTCGTGGTCGTCGGAATGACAATCCTGCTCATTGTCGGTGGTATTGACCTTTCGGTTGGGTCGGTCGTCTGCTTTGCAATGGTGCTTTCGGGATCGTTGTTTCTGGCGGGGCTTGATCCGTGGAGTGCCTCACTCACAGGTATCCTCGCAAGCGCGCTCATCGGATGTGTCATGGGATTCTTTGTGACTGTGGTGGGGCTCAACCATTTCATAACGTCGCTCGCCGGCATGGTTATCGTGCGCGGCCTGTGCCTCATCATCACCAAGGGGACGCCGCTTTCGCTATTCACGTTGCCACCGGCATTCAAGGCTGTCGGGCAGGGCAGTTTTCATGGCGTACCCTATGTCATTATCATCTTTGTCGCCGTAGTCGGGATATTCGATTTCCTGCTCAGACGTGCGACCGCCTTGCGCAAGGTTTTCTACACCGGAAGCAATGAGAAGGCAGCACTCTACTCCGGCATCAGGACAAACCATGTGAAATTCTGGGTGACCGTCCTCTGCTCGACGCTCGCGGGTGTCGCAGGCGTTATCTACATGTCCCGCTTTGGTGCGGCGACACCGACGTTCGGTGTGGGCATGGAACTCAATATCATTGCGGCAGCGGTCATCGGCGGTGCCTCGCTCAACGGCGGGTCCGGAACGATCCTTGGCGCAATCCTTGGGATGGCATTGCTCTCCGTTGTGACGAGTTCGCTGGTCCTCCTCAACGTCTCGGTTTACTGGCAGGACATGATCAAGGGCTGTATCCTGCTCGCGGCGGTCTCCGTCGATCACTTTCTCAACAAGCGGAAACCTTCCTGACATGGCACTCCCAAGACGCACAACTAATCTGTCACCCGTTCCACGTGAGGAGATCGTGATCGCGCGGCAGATGCATCAGGCATTGGTCCTGCATTTTCTCGAAGGCCTCACCCAGGCGCAGATCGCCGATCAGCTTGGCGTCTCACAGCCGACCGTGAATCGCCTCATCAAGCGCGGGCGCCAGCTTGGCCTCGTGGAGATCAAGATCAAGTCGCCGATCGAGCCACTGATCGATCTGGAAGAGCGACTGCTGGCCTTGGGGGGAATCAACCGCGCTATTGTCGTGCCAACGGTTTCGGATAACCCCCAAACGGCACTACAGGCTGTGGGCGAAGCCGCCGCGCGCCTGCTAGTTGAAGAAATCGCCGACGGCGACACAATTTGCATCACCGGCGGCAAGGGCGTGAGTGCCGTTGTTGCCGGGTTGAAGGTACAGCGCGCGTTCGATGTGAGAGTTGTACCGGCCACGGGGTGCGTTCAGGGCAAGCATTATACCGACGTCAATCACGTCTCGACGTTGATGGCCGACAAGCTTGGCGGTCACGCGTATCAGATCCACGCGCCGCTCTTTGCCGACAGCGCTACGGAACGCTCGATGTTGATCAACATGCGCTCGGTAGCCGATGTTTTCACACGCGCGAGAGAGGCGAAAGTTGCCATTGTCGGTATCGGCTCAATACTGACCGACGACTCGAGCTATTATGATCTTCATCCATCGTCCAGCACTGACAGGGAGGCCATAGAGCAGTCAGGCGCGCGTTGCGAGCTTCTGGCTCATCTGCTCGATGAGCGCGGTCAGGTATGCAGATACAGCCTGAATGAATCACTTGTCTCGTTGACACTAGGGGAATTTGCCTCGATTCCCAGCAAGATCGGTGTTGCGAGCGGACCAAACAAGGCGCGGCCCATCCTCAGCGTCATGCGCGGCAATCATCTGGATACGCTGGTCACGGATGAAGCGACAGGACAGCGCGTTTTAGACATCGCGGCGGCCGAGGGAGCATGGGCATGAGCAATGAACAGTTGTTGCGCACTATAGGAAAATCGGGCGTGCAGGCCTCCGCAGTCGGGCTCGGGACTTGGGCGATCGGTGGCTGGATGTGGGGCGGTACGGACGAGCAAGAATCGATCGCCGCAATCCAGGCATCACTCGATGCGGGCGTCACCCTGATCGATACGGCCCCCGCTTATGGGCTGGGTCGATCCGAAGAGATCGTCGGCAAAGCCATTCGGGGTCAGCGCGACAAGGCGGTGATTGCCACCAAATGTGGCCTGGTCTGGCACACGAATAAAGGCAGGCATTTCTTCGATCAGGACGGAGTTCCGGTCCATCGCTATCTTGGACGGGATGCGATCTTTTACGAAGTTGAACAAAGCCTCACAAGGCTCGGCACGGACTACATCGACCTATACATCACACATTGGCAGGACTCGACGACGCCGATCGAGGAAACCGTACGGGCGCTGGAGGATTTGCGCAGTGCGGGAAAGATCCGGGCGATCGGCGCAAGCAATGTCAGTCTGCCCGAATTGAAGAATTACGTGGAAACCGGTTCGCTTGATGCCATCCAGGAGCGGTTCAGCATGATCGACCGGGAGATCGAGGAAGACTTGCTGCCACTCACCAGGCAGAAGGACATCTCGACGTTGAGCTACTCCTCGCTCGCGCTCGGCCTGCTTTCGGGAACAGTTGATCCTGGCCGACTGTTTTCCGGGGATGACCAGCGCAAAGACGATCCCCGTTTCTCGGTCTCCAACAGGTTGAAGGCGAGGGACTTTGCCGAATCCATCCGGTCCGTGGCCGACAAGCATGCGGCGAGTATAGCCCAGATGGTCATAGCCTGGACGCTGGCCCAGAGCGGTGTGACATTCGCGCTGTGTGGAGCACGCAATCCGGAGCAAGCGCAGGAGAATGCAAAAGCCGGGACAATCCGGCTCGACAAGGAAGACCTCTCGGCCATTGACGCGGCCATCGCAGTGAAACTTGCAGATATGGACAGGTAACGGGCTGCATCATGAAGCGTGAAGAAATATTCGACGGGCTTCGACGGAGCCCGAAAGTGGACGTGTGTGTCGTCGGCGGCGGTATCAACGGGATCAGCGTATTTCGTGAGCTGGCGTTGCAAGGCCTCAACATACTGCTTGTCGAAAAGCATGATTATTGTTCCGGCGCCAGTTCCGCCCTGTCGCGCATGGTGCATGGGGGCCTGCGCTATCTTGAAAATGGAGAATTCAACCTGGTGAAGGAGTCGCTGGTCGAACGCGATCGCCTGTTGCGGAACGCGCCTCATCTCATCGCGCCGCTACCGACGATGATTCCGGCATTCGATGTCTTCTCTGGTCTTACCAATGGGATTGTTCGTTTTCTTGGCCGCAGCCGCAAGCCCAGTCGTCGGGGTGCCATCACCATCAAGGCCGGACTTAGCATTTATGATTTCCTGACACGCACGCGAGGGCTCATGCCGCGCCATCGATTTCGCGGACGGCGAGGGACGCTTGCCAAATGGCCAGCGCTCAATTCCGCAATAAAAAGTTCAGCGACCTATCACGACGCTTGGGTAAGGCAACCTGAACGAATAGGTATCGAACTGCTTCAAGACGCTTTGTCCAACAACCAAGGCGCCCGTGCACTCAACTATGCGGAACTCCGGCGCGATGCGAGCGGCGCTTTCGCTGTGCAGGACCATATTGACGGCACCATAACGGTCGTCGACCCGGCCCTCATTATCAATGCAACAGGCGGCTGGATCGACATTGTAAACGGCGATCTGTTCCCGGTGAAAAGCCGGCCCGCACCATTGATAGGCGGGACCAAGGGGTCGCATTTGATTATCGACAATGCCGAACTTGTCGAAGCCCTCGACGGTCACATGATCTACTATGAAAACGAGGACGGGCGTGTCTGCATTCTGTTTCCTTATCTCGGCAAGGCACTCGTCGGTTCAACGGACATCCGCATCGATGATCCTGATGATGTCCGCTGCACGGCAGACGAGCGCGATTATATCCTGCAATCGCTTGCCTTCGTACTGCCTGGCATCCGGATCGAACCCGAGGAAATCGTGTTTCAGTTTTCAGGTGTGCGCCCCCTGCCTGCCAGTGATGACACAATCACGGGTCGCATCCCGCGCGACCATTTTTGCACTCTCATTGAATCGTCGGATGGCGCACCTCCTGTGCTGTGCATGATCGGCGGCAAATGGACGACATTTCGTTCCTTTGGAGAACTTGCGGCTGATCTGGTCCTGGATCGCCTGCATCTAACACGCCGCGTATCGACAGCGGACCGACCCATTGGCGGCGGCCGCCGATTCCCGGAGGATATCGATGCCTGGGTCATGCGAACGTCTTCCGCAACGGGCCTTGATGCGGCGCGCATAACGGAACTTTTCGAACGCTACGGCACGGACGCTGAGGCGATCGCCCGGTTTATCGCCGGCGGACCCGATGAGACGATGCCCCATATTGGCTATTCAAGCCGCGAGATTACATACCTTGCCCACCACGAAGCCGTCGAACATCTCGCGGATCTCCTGTTGAGACGCACAACGCTGGCAATCGGCGGACAATTGTCGCTCGCCATGCTCGACGCCGTGCTCGATCTCGTCGCCGCCGAAAAGCGATGGTCCGTTGCGCGGCGAAACCGGGAGCGGTCGCAATTCCTCAAACTTCTCGCTGAACGCCATGGCGTCAGCGATGGCATGTTAATCGCACGAAATGAGCAAGGAGTAAGATATGCGAAATCACCGCAAGGTCCGGATGAATCGCCTTTTCGGCAAGGGGCGCTGCCTTGACGTCGCCATCGATCACGGGGTGTGCAATGAGACGTCATTCCTGACAGGGCTTGAGAACATGGAAGCCGTGGTGCAGGCATTGGTGGCTGCAGCGCCCGATGCGATCCAGATGAACTACGGGCAGGCCGATCTCCTGCAGTACATGACGGGCAAGGAAAAGCCGGCGCTTGTCATGCGCATTGACATGGGTAACCCCTACAATCCGGTCCGCCATCGCAATATGTGGGCTGTCCTGCAAAATCAAAGCGAACCGCTGATTGGTGCCATTGAGATGGATGCAGCCTGTGTGGTGGTCAATCTGTTCATGCTGCCGGACGAGCCCGATCTTTTCCGCCAGTGCGTAGAGAACATTTCGCGCGTGCGCGCCGACTGCGAGAAATATGGCATGCCGCTGATGATCGAGCCGCTTGTCATGCAGCCCGTCACCGATCGTGGCGGTTATATGGTGGATGGCGATGCGGACAAGATCGTCACGCTGACCCGGCTTGCCCGTGAGATGGGCGCGGATATCATCAAGGCCGACCCGACGACCCATGCGGAGGATTTTCACCGGGTCGTCGAGGCAGCGCGTTGTCCCGTCCTTGTACGCGGTGGCGGCAAGGAGGATCTGCGCGCCGTCTTCGAAAAGTCAGCCGCCTTGATGCGACAGGGTGCCGTTGGCATGGTTTACGGACGCAACATCTACCAACACGCCAACCCGAGCGCCGTGGTTCGGGGGCTTATGGCAATCATCCATGATGGTGCCAGCGGCGAAGACGCCTACGCGCTCTACCAACAGGGCTGAGCATAGACGGGAACTGGAGGAGGGGTTCGATATGGGAAATTATCTTCTGGGTCTGGACGCAGGAAACACCGTCATCAAGGCGGTGCTCTTTGACCAACGGGGCAACGAAATCGCGTCCGTGGCAGAGGAAGGGCATAGCAACATGCCGTTTCCCGGTCATGTCGAGCGCGGGCTTGGTGAGCTCTGGACAAACGCCAAAATGGTGATCCGCTCGTGCCTCGACCAGGCTGGAGTTGAGCCGAGAGAAATCGCGGCCATCGGATGTGCGGGGCACGGCAACGGGCTCTATACGTTGGATCGCGACGGCGAGCCTCTGCTTGCCATCCAGTCGCTCGATACGCGAGCGGCCGGCCTTGTCGAGGAATGGCTGGCCGAAGGCGTTGGCGATCGCACCTATCCGATCGGGCTGCAACGACCCTGGCCTTCCCAGACACCGACCTTGCTCGCCTGGATCAAGCGTCATCGACCGGAAACGTTCAAAAAGATCGGCACCGTTTTCCTCTGCAAGGATTTTATCGTCAATCGCCTGACTGACCGGCGCGTCAGCGAAGTATCCGACATGGCCGGGTGCGGGCTGCTCAATGTCACAGAGCGCCGCTATGACCACGACCTGATGGTGGCCTTCGGGCTCGGCGATTGCATGGGGCTGCTACCCCCTCTGATCGAAAGCGCCGACATTGCGGGAAGGGTGACTGAAGCCGCTGCGGCAGAAACCGGCCTTGCGGCAGGAACACCTGTTATAGGCGGATTCTTCGATGTGATCGCTTCGGCTATCGGCTCGGGAGTCACGCGAACGGGCGCTGCATCCATCATCGCGGGCACCTGGAGCATCAACCAGGTTATCATCGACCGGCCCAGGCTCGAAGGCTCCGTATTCATGTCATCTACCGTTGATCGCGAGCGCTATATGGCGATCGAGTCGAGCGCTACCTCCGCTGCAAACCTTGAATGGCTGGTTCGGGAACTCTTCCCAGGCAACCAGCCCGACGGACGCAATTCATTCGAGGTCTGCTGCGAGCTGGCTTCATCAGTCGTGCCGACAGCGAACGACCCGGTCTACCATCCGTTCCTTTATGGAGCGCAGCAGGATGGCAGCGCCCGAGCCGGATTTTACGGAATCGCGGGTTGGCACACCAAGGGTCACCTGGTGCGCGCGCTGCTGGAAGGTGTAGCCTTCGGTCACCGCCAGCATATCGAGACGCTTCGCGCAGCTGGCGCCAACTTCAACGAAGCGGTGCTTTCCGGTGGCGGTTCGCGCAGCATGTTCTGGCCGCAGATCTTCGCCGATGTGCTGGGACTCCCGATAACGGTCGCGCGCTCGAGCCAGACCGGGGCGTTGGGGGCGGCGATCGCTGCAGGGGTTGCTGCCGATATGTTCGCTGATTTTGAAGCTGGGGCAGCGGCAATGGTGACTACCGAACGTCACTACAAGCCAGACGCAACGCTGGCTGCCCATTACGACGAGCGTTACAAACTTTATCTCGACATCGCAGAGGCGATGGGGCCGATCTGGAGGCGCATGGCCACGAGCAGCAGGCTGGCCCGCGAGGCTGCAGCATGACCCGGCCCGTCAGGGATGTCGCCGTCAATGAGGATGTTTACGACTACATCATCATCGGGGCGGGATCGGCGGGCTGCGTTCTCGCCAACCGGCTTTCGGCCGATCCAGGAAACCGTATTCTTCTCATCGAGGCGGGAGGCAGCGATCGCTACCACTGGATCCATATACCGATTGGCTATCTGTTCTGCATGGGCAATCCCAGGACCGACTGGATGATGAAAACGGCTGTGGAGCCCGGGCTGAACGGCCGATCGCTTCCCTATCCACGCGGTAAGGTTCTTGGTGGATGCTCCTCCATTAACGGCATGATCTACATGCGCGGCCAAGCCGCGGATTACGACAATTGGCTGCAGGCAGGAAATGTCGGTTGGGGTTGGGATGATGTCATGCCCTACTTCCTGAAGTCCGAGGACAATTATCGCGGACGCTCTTCCATGCATGGTGCCGGTGGCGAGTGGCGGGTCGAGCGGCAGCGCCTTTCCTGGCCCATTCTCGATGCTTTCCGCGATGCGGCGCAAGAACTCGGCATTCCAAGGACGGATGATTTCAATACGGGCTGCAATGAAGGCTCGGGGTATTTCGAAGTTAATCAACGCGGCGGTTTGCGGTGGAATACAACGAAAGCTTTTCTTCGGCCGATACTGAGCAGGCACAACCTCCGGGTCGTTACAGGAGCTGAGGTCGAACGGCTGGAACTTGAGGGCAAGCGCGTTTCGCGCGTCTGCTATCGGTCCAAGGGCAGGGCCTGCGTTGCAAAATCCTCGGCAGAAATCATCCTTTCGGCCGGAGCGATAAACTCACCGAAAATCCTCGAACTTTCGGGAATTGGTGACCCCGAAATCCTTTCACGCGCAGGGATCGAGCCGCGTCACTCTCTTCGGGGCGTCGGCGGCAACCTGCAGGACCATCTCCAGATTCGCACGGTGTTTCGCGTCGAAGGTGCGAAGACGTTGAACCAGCTCTACCACAATCTCTTCTCGCGTGCCGGGATGGGATTGGAGTATCTTGTCCGTCGATCCGGACCACTTTCAATGGCGCCGAGCCAGCTCGGCATTTTTGCCAAAAGTGATCCCGCATTAATGACCCCCGATCTCGAATATCACGTCCAGCCGCTCAGCACTGATCGGCTTGGCGAGCCCTTGCACCGCGAGCCTGCTGTGACCGTTTCGGTCTGCAATTTGCGTCCCGAAAGTCGCGGAACTGTCCATGTCGCCGGTCGAGACCCGGGCATGCCGCCTGATATCCGGCCGAACTATCTTTCGACGGCTGGCGATCGGCTTCTTGCCGCAAGATCGATCCGTCATGCCCGCACGCTCATGGCGACGAAAACGCTGATGCAATATCGACCGCAGGAAATGCTGCCTGGCTCACAATATCAAAGCGACGACGAACTGATACGCCGGGCCGGTGACATCGCGACGACGATCTTTCATCCCGTAGGAACCTGCAGGATGGGCAGTGACGACCTTGCTGTCGTTGACAGCACCTTGAAGGTGCACGGACTGGCAGGGCTGCGTGTGGTCGATGCTTCGATCATGCCGACGATCGTCTCGGGCAACACAAATTCACCGGTTATCATGATTGCAGAGAAGGCAGCAGACTTCATTATCGAGAGCGCATCTCGGGGTCGTTGAAGCGATTGCAACCGGGATCGTTGAGCGGTATCGGCCCATCGATGGACACTTCGTTCGAGCATCCGCCGATCTTGACCAGACCACGCACCAGGCGTCGAACCGAGGCCACCGTTGCGGCGACCGGCGCATTCAATCTCATGCTGACTGAATCGTTCCAACTACTGCCACGCAGTCGCCTGATTTGACCAGCCCGGGAAAGTGCCGTGCCGCGAGCAGTCCGGTGAGCTTTGCGCGAATTTCTGCGGGGGCGGCGTCGGTGCGACCGATGGAATGGATGCGCGCGATCACCCGGCCAGCGGAGACAGGTTCGCCGAGATCGATCATCGTTTCGATCAGCCCGTCATCCTCGGCAAACGAGAAACAGTCGCCGGACGGCATGTCGAGCCAGCGGGTCTCGCGGTGTTCTATCTTGCCGGCGAGAATACCTGCGTGGCGGAGCAGGTTAGTTGCGCCGCGCTTCGCGATGGTAACCGTCTCCGCCCGCGCAGTACCGCCGCCGCCGAGCTCGGTCGTCACGAATACCTTGCCCATCTCCTCGACAGTCGTATCGTACATGCCGACCGCATCGATCTCGAGCATGCGCATCGACCAGGGCGCGGAGAATGCCTTCACTGCCTCGAAGCCTCTCGCCTCTTGCTCCTTGTCCGAGAGAATATGAGCAGCAGCGAACGGTACGAAATCGAGGGTCTTGCCGCCCGAATGGAAGTCGAGGACCACGTCGGCGCGCGGCAGAAGCTCGCGGGTGAAATAGTCGGCGATCTTCTGCGTGATGGTGCCGTCGGGCCTGCCCGGATAGCTGCGGTTCATGTTGCCCTTGTCGATTGGCGAGGTGCGCGTACCGGCGCAAAAGGCAGGATAGTTCATCGCCGGAACGATGATCACTGTGCCGCTGACCTGATGGACGTTGAGGCTGCGGGCGAGATCGAAAAGTGCGATTGGCCCCTCATATTCGTCGCCGTGGTTTCCGCCGGTCAGGAGTGCTGTCGGACCAGTGCCATTGCGGATGACGGCAATGGGGATCATGACCGATCCCCATGCCGAATCGTCGCGGCTATAGGGCAGCCGCAAGAAGCCGTGCTGTACGCCGGTCTTGTCGAGGTCGATCGTGGGCGTGACGGGCGATGGCGTGAGTTTCAACGACTGCATGGCGGCCTCAGTTCTTGACGAACAGCTGACGCGGGACATTGGCAAGGCATTCGACACCGGTGTCGGTGATCAGGATGCTCTCGGTGATCTCAAGACCCATAGTCTCGAGCCACAGGCCGGTCATGAAGTGGAATGTCATGCCCGGTTTGAGCTCGGTCTTGTCGCCGGGGCGCAGGCTCATCGTGCGCTCGCCCCAATCCGGCGGGTAGGAGATACCGATCGGATAGCCGGTACGGTTATCCTTGACGATGCCGTATTTCTTCAGCACGGCAAAGAATGCGTTGGCAATGTCTTCGCAGGCGTTGCCCGGCCTGGCTGCAGCAAGTCCTGCTTCCATCCCTTCAAGGGTCGCCTTTTCCGCGTCGAGAAAATCCTGCGTTGGCTTGCCGAGGAACACTGTGCGCGACAGCGGGACGTGATAGCGGTTGTAGCACCCGGCGATTTCGAAGAATGTTCCCTCGCCGGACTTCATCGGCTTGTCATCCCAGGTGAGGTGAGGCGCCGATGCATCGGCGCCGGACGGGAGCAACGGAACGATAGCGGGATAATCACCGCCAAAACCGTCCGTGCCACGAATACCGGCATCGTAGATTTCGGCAACGAGATCGCATTTGCGCATACCGGGCTCAACCTTGTCGACGATGCGCTGGTGCATGGCCTCGACAATGCGCGCCGCCTTGCGCATATAGTCGAGTTCCGCCGGGCTTTTCACAGCCCGCTGCCAATTGACCAGCGCGGTGCCATCGACAAAGCGTGCATTCGGCAGGTGCTTTTGCAGCGAGGCGAATGCCGCGGCCGAGAACCAGTAATTGTCCATCTCGACGGCAATGGTCAGCCGGTCCCATCCGCGTTCGGCAATGATGTTCGACAGGTAGTCCATCGGATGCCGTTCAGTTGATTGAACGTAATGGTCCGGATAGCCGATAATGTTGTCGGTTCCGAGATACGCCGTGCGCTTTGCACCATTGGCATCCTGGCCGCGGCCATACCAGATCGGCTCGTCTTCCGGCGGCACGATCACTGCCTGATGCACATAGAAGGACCAGCCGTCATAACCTGTCAGCCACGCCATGTTGGAAGGATCGCTACAGATCAGGAGATCGATACCGCGCTTCTGCATTGTTGCACGTGTCTTCTGTAATCTTTCGGCGAATTCCTGCCGTGTGAACTTGAGATTTGGCTCGATCATTATGCGTTTCCTCATTCCTGGGCCAGGGCCCGTATCAACTTTCAAAATTCGACCCGGCCTTCGCCAGCCTGGCGCGGTCGCGGGC
This sequence comes from Phyllobacterium brassicacearum, assembly GCF_003010955.1. Lineage (GTDB taxonomy): Bacteria > Pseudomonadota > Alphaproteobacteria > Rhizobiales > Rhizobiaceae > Phyllobacterium > Phyllobacterium brassicacearum. The sequence goes on along the minus strand of NZ_PGGO01000002.1, from coordinate 313,935 downwards.
AAGCGTGGCGATGGCGGTGTCCTGCACGCCCGTTCCGGTCAGGTCGGCGACCGTGATGGATCCCGGTGATGAACGGCCGCGTGCCGTACCGGCTACGACCGCACCGAGTTCCGGGAACGGGGTATCGGCGCTCACAAGACCAGCTTCGATGGCATGATGGAGTTCGCCAAGCCGGCGGGTCTGTTTGACACTGTCGGCAACATAGAGATCCGCCCCGGTTACGATGGCCGGGTCCAGTTCGTTCTTGTGCTCGGCGTCAGATCCCATCGCCGTGATGTGCTGTCCCGGTTCCAGCCAGTCCCGATGCAGGATCGGTTTCGGGGACGGCGTCGTCGTCACGACGATATCGGCGCCGCGAACCACATCTTCAGGACTCCTCCCTGCAGTGACTGCTATGCCGAGTTCTTCGGACAACTCGCGTGCGGCCAGCCTGGATTTGTCGTTATCCCTGGCCCAGATACGCGCTTCGCTGATCGGACGGACGAGGGTGAGCGCCTTGAGCTGCAGCCGTGCCTGCACGCCAGCCCCGAGGATGCCTGCGATCCCCGATTCCGGGCGGGAAAGGTGTTTGGCCGCAACAGCGCCCGCCGCTGCAGTGCGGACGTCGGTCAGATAGCCATTGTCCAGCAGCAAGGCCTCCACCATCCCGGTGGTGCTGCTCAGAAGAATCATCATGCCGTTCACGCTGGGGAGACCCAGCCTGGGATTGTCGAAGAAGCCCGGGCTGATCTTGATTGCGAACCCATCGATGCCCGGCACGTAGGCGGTCTTCACGTCAACTTCGCCGCGGTGTTCCGGGATATCCAGCCTGAGTATTGGCGGCATGGCGACAGCCTTGGTGGCGAGCGCCTCGAAGGCCGTCTCGACGCAGGCGACGGCGTCGAGATCGAGTGACACGATCTTGCGCAGATCTGCTTCTGTAAGGATCGTCACGCGGGGCATGGTATGGCCCTTTCGCCTGTCGCATCGGCGCAGACGATGCGCCGGTGCTGGTTCATGTCGACATTGCGACCGGAAAGAATTGCGACGATCGGGCCCCTGGCGCTGGCCTTGCCCGCCAACAGCGCGCCAATGCCGACGGCCGCGGCCCCCTCGATGATCTCGCGCTCCTGTGCATAGGCATGCGCCATGCCGGCCGCGATTTCCTCTTCCGTGAGCAGGATCACATCGTCGAGCAGGTCGCGGATCATGGCGAAGGTGAGGCGGTTGTCGAGACCAATGCCGCCGCCCAACGAATCCGCGAGGCTTTCATATTCCTCGACGAGTACAGGCTTGCCGGCGTCGAGACTGGCGCGCATTGCCGCGCCCCGATCCATGGAGACACCGATGATCCTGGCCGAAGGTCTCACAGCTCTGATGGCCGCGGCGACACCGGAAGCGAGACCGCCCCCGGATACCGGAACAACAACCGTCTCGACTTCGGGGACATCCTCGACGATCTCAAGGCCGAGCGTCCCCTGGCCGGCAATCACATTTGCATTGTCGAAGGGCGGCACCATTGTGAAGCCGTCTTCCCGCACCAGCCGGGCGACTTCTTCCTGGGCATCATCCTGCGATTTGCCGATGATGCGGATATCGGCACCAAGCCGGCGGATTTCATCCACCTTGTTCTGTGGGACCAGACTGGACATGCAGATGACGGCACGGACGCCCTCCAGATGCGCGGCGAAGGCAAGCGCGCGGCCGTGATTGCCCGTCGACGCGGCGACAACGCCCTGCTGCTTCTCTGGGCCCGTCAGATTGCTGAGGGCGTTGGTGGCGCCGCGCAATTTGAAGCTGCCCGTGATCTGGCGATGTTCTAGCTTGAGATGGACCGGTGTCCCGATCGTCTTCGACAGAGAGGCCGACTGGACCGTCGGAGTGCGCACCACCTTGCCCGCAAGCGCATGGCGGGCCTTGTCGATATCAGCAAGGGTAACAAAACCGTCAGTCATGGCTTACCAACTTGCCATTTGTCGGGTCATCAGGACTCCGAGTTCTGGGCGCGGTGCATCGTTCTCGCAGATACGCAGCGTCGCCCATGCCGTGGCGAGGTTGCTGCTGATAACGGGCTTGCCAATCACCCGTTCGATCTCCGGGACGATACCTGCAGCCCGCAACGCCGTGCAGGAAATGAACAGCGCATCCGAATCGCCGGCGCTTGCCTCGCGCGCAGCCTCAATGATTGATCGCAGTGTGACCCGCGCCATCTCGCGGTCGTCATCCAGGCCAAAGCAGGTGAAGCGCGCTATTTCAAAGCCTTTAGCGGCAAAGTAGTGCGCCATAGGTGTGCTTGTTTGGATCGTATACGGCGTAAGCACACTGACGCGGCTGGCGCCAATGGCTTGCAGGCCCCTCACGGCCGCCAGCGGCGGGGTTACAACCGGGACGGCGGGTTTGGCACTGATGATGGCACGCTCGATCTCGTCATCACCGATGACGACGGAAGCAGATGTGCAGGAGTAGCAAATCACGTCCAGATCTTCGTCAGGCAAGATGAGGCGTGCACCCTCTGTCAAAGCCGGGTGCATGCGCCGGAGGTTTTCCGGCGTCGTCGGATTGGTGTAGGGAATGCGCGCCGTGTAGAGGCCGACGCGGCTGCTTGCGACCATGCGCTGGAAATCGGGCTCGGTCGTGTGGTCGGTCGCAAGGATCACCAGCCCGACGCGCTTTTCGACGGGACGGTCATCAAAATCGAGCGTTACACTGGTCTGCCGGATCGTGGGTAGAGCATCCATCTGCACATTCCTTAGTCAATGCGGCCATAGCGGCGTTCAAGCCAACGAAGTCCGAACACGGAGATCAGGCTGATCACCAGGAAGAATGCGCCCACGAGCGTGATGGGCTCAATGTAACGATAATTGTAATTGGCGATACTGCGCGCCTGGTTCATGAGCTCGAGCACGGTAATCGCGGAAAGCAGCGGCGTCTCCTTGAACATGGCGATGAAATAATTGGCGAGGGCAGGGATCATCGGCGGCAACGCCTGAGGCAGTATGATCTGCGTCCAGGCCTGCCTCGCGCTGAGATTGCAGGCCTTGGAAGCCTCCCACTGGCCGCGAGCGACATTATCAATGCCGGCCCGGTAGACCTCCGCCGTATACGTGCCGTAATGCAGGCCAAGACCGATCACGCCGGCGACGAGCGGCGACAGGGTAATGCCAAGATCCGGAAGCACGTAGAAGATGAAATAAAGCTGGACGAGCAACGGCGTGCCGCGAATGAACTCGGCGACAAAGCCCATCGGCATGGAAATCAGCCGGTTTTTCGAACGCCGCACGATCGCGATAACCAGGCCGATGATCGCAGCAACAATCGAACCGAGAAGCGTGGCAAGAATGGTGATCTTCGCGCCCTCGATGAGGGTTGGAAGAATTTGAATGACGAAGGCCCAATCCCACTCCATTGCCGCCTCCTATGACCTGATACCGTCGAGCCCGCGCGTCAAGTGACGTTCGAGGCCACGTATGGCGAAGGAGATGACGCAGGCGATAGCGAAATAGAGCACGAGGATGGTGAGAAACGGAACGAGCGTGCTGCCGGTCTGTGCCCGTACCACCTGGGCCTGAAACGTCATGTCTGCAAGGGAGATGAGCGAAACGACGGCCGAGGCCTTCAGAAGCTCAATGGCGTTGTTGCCAAAGGTCGGCAGCATGAGAACGAATGCCTGTGGCAGGATGATGTATCTGAGCCCCTGCCAGCGATTGAAGTTGAGCGCGGTGCAGGCCTCATACTGTTCCTTGCCGATCGATTTGATGGCACCTCGCACCACCTCGGCACCATAGGCGCCGACATTGAGGCCAAGGGCGAGAACGCCAGCCTGCAAGGGTGTCAGCGAGAACCCGAAGAGTGGCAGCACGAAGTAGGCCCAGAACAGCTGCACGAAAATCGAAGTGCCACGGAAGAACTCGATATAGGCGGTCGCCAGCCAGCGTACTGGCGCGAAGCGCGAAAGACGACCGAGTCCCGCGAGGAATGCCATAACCAGCGCCAGTGCTGAACCCATCAGCGTCAGCTGGATGGTGACGATCGCGCCATCGAATATGAGTTGCAGATAGCCGGCCCATTGGCCCATTGACTTGCCAACCTTATGCTTGAATCCAGGTAAATTCGGGGACCGCGCCTCCGTTGGGAAGCGCGGTCACGAGGCATGGCGTTATTGTGCCGCGCAGAGTTTTTCGCGTGTCGTCGACATTGCAGCCTGGGCCGAAAAGCCATAGGGCTCGACGATTTTGGCGAATTCACCAGATTTCTTCATTTCAGCCAGGACCGTGTCGAACTCGTCGCGAAGCGCGGTGTCGTTCTTGCGGAATGCGGCGCCGTCACAATAGACGGGCGCTCCCTGGACCGGGGCAATCACTTCAAGGTTCGGATCGTTCGCCTTCTTGACAAGGTCGTTGATCGACAGGACCGGCAGCGAATAGGTGTCGATGCGGCCATCCTGCAGCATCTTCAGTCCGCTCTGGCCATCGGGCACGACAATGACGCGATCGCGCGGTACCCCGGCTTCGAGTGCCAGGCGTTCTTCGGTGCCGCCGCCCGGTGCACCAATGGTCGCCTTGCCGTCCTTGGCGATGTCGGCATAGCTCTTGAAGCCCTTCGGATTTCCCTTCTTCACCAGGAATGCCTCCGCATCGCACAGGACAGGCTCGGAATAGGCTACCGCGTTGCAGCGCTCCGGCTTCATGAAGAGACCGGCGGTGACCACGTCGTGCCGTCCCGCCTGAAGTCCGGGGATCATGGCGCCATATTCAGAGATGGACGCTACGACATCATTAACACCCAGCTTCTTGAAGACTGCCCGCGCAACATCCGGTGCAGCGCCTGAAACGGTACCGTCCGCCTTGACCGCCGTGAAGGGCGGCTCATTGGCGATCGCGATGCGCGCGAAGCCCTGTGCCTTTAATTTGTCCAGCGATTCATCGGCTTTGGCCGGCATAGACATTGCCAGTGCTGACAGTGCCGCGGCCCCCAACAATGCGCTTACGGTTATCATTCGGATCATGTTCCCAGCTCCTTTGTTTTCTTGTGTTCGCAACGTGCCGACGTTCTGGTCATCAGACGCGGTGACCGGCAGCGATGATCTTTTTCAGGAAGGCCTGTGTCCGTTCCTGCTTTGGATGTCTGAATATTTCGTCGGGCTTGCCGTCCTCGACGATGCGCCCGCGATCGAAGAACAGCACGCGATCGGCGAAATCATGAGCGAAGCCCATCTCGTGGGTCACCAGAAGCATCGTCATGTCCGTTTCGCGGCAAAGCTTCCACAGCACATTGAGCACTTCTTCCACGAGCTCCGGGTCGAGCGCCGACGTCACCTCGTCGAACAGCATGATCTTCGGCTGGAGGGCAAGTGCCCGCGCGATGGCAACACGCTGCTTCTGGCCGCCGGACAACTGCGCCGGCATGGATTTCGCCTTGTCTGCCAGCCCGACCATGTCAAGGAGTTCCATGGCATGCCGCTCGGCATCTTTGCGCGCGACGCCTTTGGTCAGCATCGGGGCGAGCGTGACATTGTCGAGAACGCACTTATGCGGAAACAGGTTGAACAGCTGGAAAACCATGCCGATCTTCTTGCGCATCTTGTGGAGATGGGCCTCGTCTGCCGGTTGCAACCTGCCGTTGTGCCGCATCTGGTACAGGTGATCGCCATCGACCTTGATGTCGCCGCCATCAATGCCTTCCAATGTCATCAGAATGCGCAGGATCGTGGTCTTGCCCGATCCGGACGGGCCAATCAGCGCCAGCTTTTCGCCGGGTGCAACGGTAAAGGACAGGTCGTTAAGAACCTTGAACGCGCCAAAGCTCTTGCTGATGCCGTTGATCTCGATGATTGGCGGACCGTCCACTACGGGCATGCGTCTCTCCTCCAGGTTGAGGCAACCTCAGGCGCACAACGATGGGAGACTTATCAAATCATGTCAATTGCAAAAATAATATCATGACAATATTAATGATCGTGCTGAATTTTCAGGCGAAGCGGCTAAATCGCGAGCAACAGATGTTCCTGATCTCCACGCAGCAGATTTGCAACGACGCCAAGTCCGGTCCGTAACTCTGCTTCAGTTGTTGAGCCGAGCGAAATCCGGACGGCAGGATGCCAGGGATGGTTGGAGATACGGAACGATGTACCCGTTGCGATGCCCACGCCCTGAAGGCGTGCGTGGGCGACGAACGCTTCTTCCGTCCGTTCGCCGGTCAATGGCAACCAGACATGCAGGCTCTGCGGATGTGATAGAAACGGTATTCCGGAAAGGACTTCTGATGCGGTAGCGTGCCTGCCGCGCAGGGCCTCACGCTGCCAGTTGACGAGTTCCATCGCCGTGCCGTCGGAAACCCAGCGCGTGGCGATCTCGGCGACGATCGGCGTTGCCATCCAGTTTGAAACGAGATGCCTGTTGGCAACCGCTGCTACATAACGGTCGGGCGCAACCAGATAGCCGATGCGCAGACCGGGTACGACGATCTTGGTGAAGCTGGTGAAATACAGCGTGCGTTCCGGTGCCAGCGCTGCGATCGGCACCGGGCGGTTTTCGACCAGCGGCCCGAGCACGTCGCTCTCGATGATGGCGATGTCATGCCGTCGCGCTACGTCGACGATGGCCGCGCGCCGTTCCGGGCCCATGAGCGTGGCGGTCGGGTTGATCACGGACGGCTGCACGAACACCGCGCGGATACCATGTTCGCGGCAGCATTCATCCAGGGCTTCAGGAATAATGCCCTGTTCGTCGATCGCCAGGCCTTCAAGTGTCAGGCCGAGATAGGAGGCGAGCGGTGTCAGCGTATGATGGCCGATGCCCTCGGTCGCGACTTTCGATCCGGGTGGGGCAGCGCTCATGAGTGCAACTGTCATTGCCGCCGTCGCACCGTTGGTCAGGCTGACATTGGAAGCCGGAACATCCAGCCCGCAGGCGCGCAGCCACTCTACGGCGACAGAACGATGGCGCGGAAACACCACATTGGGCCGGAAGGAAAGGGCGGAACTTGCCGGCAGGTTCTCTGCCAACCAGCCAAGGGCCTTTTTCATGTGGTCGAGGTGCATCGGCTCGCAGATCGGTTTCAGGATCGAAAGATCGATGACTTCGCCCAACCGTTCCGGCAGATAGGGCGGATCGGGCTCGCGCCGGACCGATCGGACGAACGTGCCACGCCCGGTTTCGCCGGAAATCAGGTTGCGGCGGATCAGCTCCTCATAGGCGCGGCTGACGGTCTGTACCGAAAGACGCAACTCGTCGGCCATCTGCCGGTGCGTCTGGAGCCGGGTCCCGTTGTCAAGTTTGCCATCTGCTATCGCACGTGCAATCTGTTCAGCCAGCGAGAGATAGGCTGGACGGCGAAGCATGGTTGGATCTGGACGCCATAATGTCATGATTTATAAGTGATCCAAGTCAGTGCAATTGACAATCGAAAAATCGCAACGTCATGGTTATTCGATGAATTTGTTGGGCAGGACATGACATCACTGAAGCTTGATCCGATCGATATCCGCATCCTTGACGAGATCCAGCGTGAAGGCAGGATCACCAAACTGGCACTGGCCGAGCGCGTCGGAATTTCTCCAACGCCCTGCTGGACGCGGCTTCGGCGCCTCGAAAAGGCGGGGATCATCAGCGGCTATCATGCACGCCTGGCGCTGCGTTTGGTGACGCCGGTGACCACGGTGCTGATGGAGGTCACGCTCGGCGCCCATCGCCAGGCGGATTTCGACCGGTTCGAACGCGCCATCAAAACAATACCGGAAGTTGTAGCTTGCTGGTCGGTGGGCGGTGGCGTGGACTATGTGCTCAAGGTCATGGCGCGGGATATCGATTGCTATCAGCGTCTGGTCGATAACCTGCTCCAGCGCGAAATTGGTATCGACCGCTATTTCACGTACATCGTGACCAAGACGGTCAAGGATGATGTGGTCCTGCCCGTGGCAGAGCTGGTCACAACAACCACGCCGGACTAGTCATTCTCTCCTCACACCCCGGTCAATGAGGACATTTTCTCTCCGAAGGCGCCGACAAACGGTCTCTCTCTCCTCCCATCCATGCCACCCTTTCCCGGAGAAATTTCGGGAGAACCGCATGTCCGCCCATTTCGCACGACCAGACCGACATCCTGCCCTCGACGGGCTGCATGACCGCCGCATGCTGCGTGAACTCGCCTATGTCGATGGGCAGTGGACGGCAGGCGATGCCGGCCAGACCTTCCAGGTCACCGATCCGGCATCCGGCGCCGCCATCGGCTGGGTATCGCGTCTCGATGCGGGCCAGACGAGAGTGGCGGTTGATGCCGCCGCGCGGGCCTTTCCGCTGTGGCGGAACCTGCTGCCGCAGGAGCGCGCCGCCAGACTGCGTTGTTGGCATGAGCTCATGCTGACGGCCAGGGACGATCTTGCCTTGATCATGACGCTGGAGCAGGGCAAGCCGCTCGCAGAATCGCAGGCCGAGATCGACTACGCTGCATCCTTCATCGAATGGTACGCCGAAGAGGGAAAACGCCTCAATGCTGAAGGGGTGACCAGCCATCTGACGGGGGCGGAAATGATTGTGCGGCGTGAGCCGCTGGGTGTTGTCGGAGTCGTCACGCCCTGGAATTTTCCATCGGCGATGCTGACGCGCAAGGCTGCAGCGGCCATGTCTTGCGGTTGTACGGTCGTTGCCCATCCGTCCTCGGAGACCCCGTTCTCCGCGCTTGCCCTGGCCGAACTCGCCGATCGGGCAGGTATCCCGGCCGGTGTACTCAATATCGTGACGGGAGATGCAGCAACGATAGTCGGACAGCTTTGCGAAGATCCGAGGGTAAGGGCGATGAGTTTTACCGGATCCACTGAGATCGGCCGACTGATCGCGGCGCAATGCGCGCCAACCATGAAGAATCTTGTCATGGAACTTGGCGGGCATGCGCCGCTGATCGTATTTGCCGACGCCGATCTCGACCGGGCCGTCGATATTGCCATCAAGGCCAAGTTCGCAACGTCCGGCCAGGACTGCCTGGCCGCCAATCGAATCTATGTCGAGCGCCCCATCCAGGATCATTTCGCCGCTGCATTTGCCACGCGGATTGCGGCCTTGAAGGTCGCCTCCGGTTTGACCGAGAGCGCCGACATCGGGCCTCTGATGCATGAGCGGGCGGTGAAGAAGGTGGAAGTACAGGTCGCCGATGCGCTGGCCCGAGGCGGGCGCTGCCTGGTCGGTGGTATGCGCCACCCCGCCGGGCGGCTGTTCTATCAGCCGACACTGCTGACCGATGTACCGGACGACGCGCTTATCATGCGCGAGGAGACGTTCGGTCCGGTTGCTGCGATCACGCCGTTCGACACGGAAGCGGACGTCGTTGCCCGTGCCAACGCAACCGAATACGGCCTCGTTGCCTATGTCATCACAACGGATGGGGCTCGGATGCTGCGCCTCGGGCGCAGTCTCGAATATGGGATGGTCGCGATCAACCGGGTCAAGATCACGGGCGCTCCGATACCGTTCGGAGGCTTCAAGCAGTCAGGGCTTGGCCGCGAGGGATCACGCCATGGAATCGAGGGTTTCACCGAGCTCAAATATCTTTGCATCGATACGCAATAGACCAAAGAAGAATAGGAAATTACCATGCTTGACCGCTCGAACGAACTGAACGCCTGGGACCGGGATCACTTCTTTCATCCATCAACCCATATGGGCACCCATGCGCGTGGCGAAAGCCCGACGAGAATTATCAGGAGCGGTAAGGGCGTTCACATTACCGACAGCACCGGCAGTACCAGCATCGACGCATTTGCCGGGCTTTATTGCGTTAATGTGGGTTATGGCCGCCAGGAAATTGCCGACGCGATTGCCCGACAGGCCAGGGAACTTGCCTACTACCACGCCTATGTTGGTCATGGCACGGACGCTTCGATCACGCTCGCCAAGATGATCATCGACCGGGCACCCGAGGGGATGAGCCGCGTCTATTTCGGCCTGTCGGGATCCGATGCCAATGAGACCAACATCAAGCTGGTTTGGTATTACAATAATGTGCTCGGACGCCCCGAAAAGAAGAAGATCATCTCGCGCTGGCGCGGCTATCATGGCTCCGGCGTCATGACGGGAAGCCTGACCGGACTCGAACTCTTCCACAATGCCTTCGACCTGCCGCGCGCTCCCATCCTGCATACCGAAGCGCCCTATTATTTCCGTCGCGCCGACCGATCGATGAGCGAGGAGCAGTTCTCGCAGCACTGCGCCGACAAGCTGGAAGAAATGATCCTTGCCGAGGGTCCGGAAACGGTTGCTGCATTCATCGGCGAACCTATCCTCGGCACTGGCGGCATCGTCCCGCCCCCCGCTCATTACTGGGAGAAAATCCAGGCTGTCCTCAACAAATACGACATTCTGCTCATCGCCGATGAGGTCGTAACCGGCTTCGGCCGGCTTGGCACCATGTTCGGTTCCGATCACTACGGCATAAAGCCGGACCTCATCACCATCGCCAAGGGGTTGACCTCAGCCTATGCGCCACTGTCCGGCGTCATCGTCTCCGACAACGTCTGGCAGGTGCTGGTCAAGGGCTCCGACATGCTGGGCTCGCTCGGCCATGGCTGGACCTATTCGGCCCATCCGATCTGTGCTGCTGCCGGTGCGGCCAATCTCGAACTCATCGACAAGCTGGACCTCGTGACCAATGCCGGTGAGACAGGAGCATATTTCCGCAAGAGCCTGACGCAGGCGCTCGGGGATCACCCGATCGTCGGCGAGGTGCGCGGTGACGGCATGCTGGCCGCGGTCGAGTTTGTCGCCGACAAGGACGACCGCACCTTCTTTGATCCGGCGCTGAAAGTTGGACCCCGCATTGCCACCGCACTGGCGGAACGCGGTGTTATTGGCCGGGCGATGCCCCAGGGTGATATCCTCGGGTTTGCCCCGCCGCTGTGCCTGACGCGCGACGAAGCCGATGTTGTCGTCAAGGCCGCGGCCGAAGCGGTCGACGCTGTCGCCAAGTCACTCTGAAAGGAGGCGGTTCACAAATGTACGACAATCTTCCCAGGACCATGGCCGCCGTTCAGCTCGTCGGCCATGGCGGGCTCGACAAACTCGTCTACAGCCAGACCGTGCCGGTTCCGACGCCGGCGGCCGGAGAGGTCCTCATTGCCATCACAGCCTGCGGCATGAACAACACGGATGTCTGGGTGCGGGAAGGCGCCTATGGCACTGAGGAAGACGCGGGTGCTGTTTCAACCTGGCGCCGCCAGGAGCCGACACTGACGTTTCCGCGGATTCAAGGCACGGACATTGTCGGCAATATCGTCGCGGCCGGCGAAGGGGTTTCGCCCGAGCGTATGGGCCAGCGCGTTATGGTCGATTTTTCGATCTACAACCGTGAAGACGACAGTCTCGCCGACATCGATTATATCGGCCACGGCCGTGACGGTGGTTATGCGGAGTATGTCACGGTGCCGGCCGAGAACGCCCATCTCGTCGATACGAAACTCAGTGATGTCGAACTGGCAACGTTCTGCTGTGCCTATCTGACGGGCGAGCAGATGCTGGAGCGTGCCGGCCTGAAAGCGGGTGAGCGCCTACTCGTCACCGGTGCATCGGGCGGGGTCGGCTCGGGGATCGTCCAGCTGGCAAGGGCACGGGGGGCAATTCCCTATGCGCTCGTGGGGCCGGGCAAGGAGCAAGCCTTGATCAGCATCGGCGCCGAAGCCGTCATCACCCGCGGAACGGATGATCTTGTTGCTGCCGTCTATGCAGCCACTGGCGGCAAGCCTGTCGATGTGGTAGCCGATCTCGTTGGCGGTCCGATCTTCAACGACCTGTTGCGGATCCTGCGCGCCGAGGGCCGTTACACGACGGCCGGCGCGATTGCCGGACCTGTTGTGCAGCTTGATTTGCGGACCATGTATCTGAAGCACCTTGCATTGCACGGTTCGTCGCAAGGAACCCGCGGCGATGTCCGCCGTATCGTTCGTTACATCGAGGAAGGCAAGATCAAGCCGCTTGTCGGCGGTGTATATCGCCTGTCGGAGTTCCACAAGGCGCAAACTGATTTCATGGCCAAGGGCTTTGTCGGCAAGCTGGTTGTTGTCCCGGACGCCCAGTACGGTCGGCGTTGCGCCGACGCCTGAAGATTGGTTCAAGAGAGTGGGGCAGCCCCACGCATGTGGAGACGTTTCGACCAACCTGTTGGCAGGGGATGCCAGCCAATCTTTCTATACCCTCTCATGACACACTACATCACATACCGTGGGTGTTCAGCCGGATCGGCTCAAAAAGAGGCTCGGCGGAAAGTTTGATTGGGGATTCGCGGCTCGGCGCCGAGCCTATGCCGTACAGGGGCATGCGGCACATCAAAAATATGCAGTGATTTCCGAGAGGTAACAATAAATCGTTGCGTCGATAAATAGGGTTATGACCTGAGACCAATGGGGCTGGTCGTTACCCATCGACTGTGCGAGCAAGTCGCTACGGCTCTGCCGAGTGAGGCATCAATTTTTACCGTCAAGCGTTTCTTTGGCTCGTTTGATAAGGAGATTGATCTGCCGGATAGCTATTGCGGTGTCGGATAGCCCAATTCAGCCGCTGCAACAGGGCCCGGCGCCTTCGATGGAAGCTCGGGAGAACAGGGCACAATAACCGCGGTGGTCGGGTGGGTATTCGTCCTGGTTATGGATGTCGCGTTGGGCTGGGTTGCTTTGGTTTCGGGACGGTTGAGGGGATGGTCGGCGGCGGTCAACCGGAACAGCTTCCTGGCCGGTCCCTTGAGCCACTCGACCCGGCCGGGGTAGGTGGAAGAGTAGCGCCAGGGCGTTGTGACGAAGTGAATTTTGTCGGACGACAGTCCGCGGACCGTAAGCGCGACGTTCATCAGCACGCTGGGGGTAAGGTCGGGGTCGGCGGTGATGGAATTCGTGGCCGCATCCAGAAAGCGGTACAGCCGGACCGGGTTGAACAGGGTCTGACCGCTCATTGCTTTCTTCACCATGGCGGCGAAGAAGTCCTGCTGGCGCACAATTCGCCCGATGTCGGATCCATCGCCGAGGCCGTGGCGGGCTCTGACATACGCCAGCGCCTGTTCACCCCACAAGGTCTGTAGCCCTGCGGGCAAGTAGAGCTGGACGTACGTGTCACGGATTGGTTCAGGAATGCAGAGGTTTACCCCGCCCATCGCGTCCACCATGCCCTTAAAGCCGGTGAAGTCAAACCTGATGAAGTGGTCGATGTGGATCCCGGTGAGGGATTCGATGGTCTTCCAGGTACAGGCAATGCCGCCAAAGCTGAAGGACGAGTTGATCATACCGAGGCGTCTCTTCTGGCCCGGCAGGCCTTCCCGGGAGCGGCAGCCCGGAAGCTGGACCAGCGAGTCGCGCGGGAAGTTGATCACGGACACGTCGCCGCGCGTGAACGACAGGTGCACGAGCATGATTATATCCGTCCGCTGTCCGGCAAAATTGGCTTGCTCGGCGTTATCTCCGTCGCGCTGGTCCGAACCAACCACCAGGATGTTCAGCGCGCTGGAAGAGGGTTTGGCGGGGCGGACTTTGCCCAGATCCTCCTGGGTGACCTCGACGCGCCTGATGTTGCCGGATAGTTTCGCATACGCTGTAGCGGTCACGACCAATATGATGGCGGTCACAACAGCCAGCAACCAGGGCAGCCTGTGACGGGGCTGGAGCTTGTTCTCGGGGACTGACGGCCCATTGATCGACCCACTGCTCACGTTACTCTCCGGGGGGCGGGCTAGGAAACCTGTACAGATAGCTGTGTGGGTGGCACGGCATCCAGACACTAGCGCTAATCCCACTCATTCTTGACTCTACTGACCCGGATTTCAAGCTCGAGTTTGGCCGTTCGTAGATTGCCTGCCTGACGATGTCGAACGAGCCCAAAACAATTGCGGACTGCAGGGAGGTAAACCAAATGAATTCACAGATGGTTTTGGCTCCGACCGACCCGGCAAGCGCGGTCCTGGCAGCAAACGGACGTGAGGGAATGGTATCTACGCCGTCTGAAAATACCGTCCCTGGCGGCGACAGAAGTCCCAAGGATATTTGCACACTGGTGGTGCGTATACATGATCAGATGCCCGAGCTGTAGTTTAACGGCACCCAGCCGCAATTGTCGCTGTCGCACCGGATGTGGCCAATTCCCGGGAAGGGAATATGAGCACCGGCCTCCAGGTTACCGCGACTCGATCGCTTTCTCTGAATCTTCGTCAAACGCGATCGAAGTTGACAGCGCAACGCTGCCCCTGGGCACCCCTCAGAATGTTTGGCGGGCTAACAGGGCCACGACGGTGAAGCGGCCTTTGAGCCCCTTAGTTCGAGGGGCGCTCAAGAAGTGTTAGGCAATCGATGTTGGAGCCATCGAATTTCCAATCGACAACCTGTTGCTTGAGCACGTGCAGCCCCTCTTTTGCGGCGTAATGCTCGAACAGTTCCTTCGACATGAAGTTGCGCCAGCCGGGCCTTGCCTTGTGGCTGCCTGATGGATTGTTGACCAGGTTCGAATGGTGCAGGAACGCGCGCCCTGTGCCCGGACGCAGCACGCGGCGCAGCTCTTTGAGATATTCCCTCACTACGTCACTATCGAAATGGACCATAGCATCGAAGCAATAAGCGAAGGTCAATTCTCCGGGATCGAAAAAATCGAGAGAATATCCGTTGGTTAGATGGTAGTGGACAGTCGGACTGTCACCGAACCGTTCCCGGCAAAAATCGATATTCTCCTGATTGATATCGACGATATGCAGTTCCTTGACGAGCGGAAGGAGTTTTGCCGAATTACGGCCATGTCCGGCCGCAAGGTCCATTGTTATCGAAAAATCGATGTACTCCTTATGTGGCGCGATAAAAGGCCAGATAATGCCGCTCCAGTGCTTATCCATTCCGGTTTCGGCGTCGTCGTAATATGCGGCATGCCGCCAGTCGCGTCCTACATGCTGGGCCGCCTTATCGAGAGACGAAAGCGATTGATTTACAGCAGTTTCCTCAGGCATTTTTGTAACCTCGGATATCGGGGATCATGTCCCTGGGGGGTCTGACGGCTGGTCGCCGTAGTTTTCCGGCACGGGCCGGATAATCAGCTCGCCACAGTTGGCAGGTTGATAAGAGGATCATCGCTCATTTGGCTGATGGTTTCCAGTGTCATGGCCGCAGAGATTTAGCAACGTGAAGCAAACCGAGCAGCCCGGTCGAACCGCAGCTGGTCCGTGCAAGCAGAAAATCCGATGAAGAGATCTCAATTCCCAACGGATTATGTAGAAGTGCCCGGTACCGGCAATCTGACTTCAAAGTGTGCGCCAATTTCGGCGTCGATCAGTTGGATGGTACCTTCGTGAGCCTTTGCCAAAGCCTCCAGCCTAAGTTTGCGGTGCCAGCGGCCGGCATTTCTCCCTTCTTTCCGATGTTTAGCCGCTTTCAATCCTGAGTCGCACCGTTATCATGCATTTGATCGGCATGGTGGCTTGTGGCGGTGCGCTGTTTCTTCATCGCATTAGTCGACGCATCGATCGTCAAAGGCGCGCATAAGGTCAGGATGATTAACCAAACCCCGCTCATTGCCACTTTGGTCGCAGCCTTAGGGCTTGCATTCGCTTTTGGAACAATTGCGAACAGGCTTCGGCTGCCTTCCATCATCGGCTACCTCGTCGCAGGCGTGGTGATAGGACCTTTCACGCCCGGCTTCGTTGCAGACCAGATGCTTGCGCAACAACTCGCCGAGGTCGGCGTTCTGCTCCTGATGTTCGGAGTCGGGCTTCATCTTTCAATGGAGGAACTGCTCTCGGTGCGAGCTATTGCGGTACCCGGCGCTCTTGGTCAAATTGGGATCGTCTCCCTACTCGGCGGCACATTGGCTCATTTGATGGGCTGGAGCATCGGAGCGGCCATTGTGTTTGGTCTCTCGCTGTCGGTTGCGAGCACTGTCGTTGTTTTGAGGACTTTGGACGAGCGCAGGTTGCTGGAAACTGAGCGGGGGCGGATCGCGATCGGTTGGTTGATCGTCGAGGACATAGGCGTCATCCTCGCGCTTGTGTTGTTGCCCCTTTTCGCCAACGCTCTTGGAGGACTGGGTCAAGGCACGACGCAACCCACGGACTTATTCGGCTGGTTTGAGACGCAAACCGTTTGGAGTGCGCTCGGACTCACGGTGATCAAGATCGCTGCCTTTGTGCTGCTTATGGTGGTAGTTGGAAAGCGGGTAATCCCATTGGTTCTCCATTACGCAGCCCACACCGGTTCGCGAGAACTCTTTCGGTTGGCAGTCTTGGCCGTCGCTCTCGGGGTCGCCTATGGCGCTGCAGAATTATTCGGCGTTTCCCTTGCACTCGGAGCGTTCTTTGCGGGCGTGATTCTTGCAGAGTCGCGGCTAAGTCAGCGGGCGGCGCAAGAAACCCTCCCGTTCCGTGACGCGTTTGCGGTCCTGTTTTTTGTTTCTGTCGGGATGTTGTTCGATCCAACCATCCTCGTGCGCGAGACAGTCCCGGTCGTTGGCACCTTCCTGGTCATTGTCGTCGGCAATGCCATTGTTGCATTCGCCATAACGCTTGCTCTGCGCCACCCCCTTCGCACCGCGCTGACGATGGGCGCAAGCATGTCACAGATTGGCGAATTTTCTTTCATCCTCTCCGGGCTCGGAGTATCTCTCAAGCTACTGCCAGACGAGGGCCGTGATCTCATTCTGGTTGGTGCGATCCTTTCGATTCTCGTCAATCCGTTGCTCTTTGCTGCTCTGCACCGCGCCATGCCGTGGCTCACCGAGCATGAGCAACAGAATGCACCTGATCAGCCTGCTCCTCCTTCAAGCGCGGGTGAAGCGAATATTACTGAGCTCAGTGGTCATGCTGTCTTGGTTGGTCATGGCCGCGTTGGAAGCCGTGTAGCCGAAGCAATACTTGCGGACCGTCTGCCCTTACTCGTTATTGAAGAGCGACAGGACGTTGTTGAACAACTGCGTGCCCGCGGCATAGAGGCGTTTTACGCAAATGCCTTGCAACCAGATATCCTGAGCGCCGCGAACCTCTCGCAGGCACGCTGGTTTATTAGCGCCATCCCCAATCCTTTCGAAGGTGGCAATCTCATCCAGCAGGCCCGGGCTGCAAATCCGAATCTGGAGATCATCGCACGTGCTCACTCTGACGCTGAGGTTGAACATCTTGGCAAGTTTGGAGCGAACCTCATCATCATGGGAGAGCGGGAAATAGCGCGTGGCATTATCGAACACATTCGGAAGAGTCGTACAATACCGTGAAGGCCGCAAGCCTGCAGACGGCGGAGGTGCAGAACAGTCGTTTCTGGATAACCATTCTTGGCACGAAGCGGAAATTTATGTCCGACTTATGCCCCAGGGGTGAGCTTGGCTCCAATTCAACTGGCGTCATACGCCCGAAAAGTTCGATAAGCGCTACATTCCCGATTTCGTGATCTCCTGAACGACGCCTCCAAACACATTGCGAACGGGTTCTTGCGTCCGTTACCAAAATGCCCTCGCCTTGCGGGATATCTGTTGGCGCCTGGCGCGAATGTAAGGGCAATCACCCGGCCGGTGACATTCAAGAACCGCTCTCTGAATTGGCATCGGCGTTTGTTGTAACCGTAACGTACTTGTGCCCACAGCAACGGGTGATCGAAGCTTGCGGTGCAAGTGGAGAAGTATTGTGGGAAATCAGCTCAAGCACGCACCTGATTTCGGTCTTGCAGGAAAAGTGACGTTGGTGACAGGTGCGTCACGCGGAATTGGCCGAGCGTGCGCTCTTGCGTGCGCTGCCGCAGGCTCCGACATTGTTCTGGGTTTGCGTGACGTTGCGATGTCTCGGGAACTGATTAAGGAAATTGAAGAAATGGGAAGAAAAGTCCTTCCCGTTAGGCTGGATATTTCGAAACGTGGTGAAATCGAGACTTCTGTCGCTGAGGCTATTGAGACCTTCGGACGGATTGATGTTCTCGTGAATAACGTCGGCGTCGCACCCGGTGATCTTGCTGAGCGCGTCGCAGAGGTAGACGTGGACGAGATACTGCGGGTCAACATCAAGGGTACATTTCTGGTAACCCAGACGGTCGCCCGGCAAATGATTGCACAGAAGGCTGGTCGCATAATAAGCATAAGCTCCCAGGCCGGTACTGTGACGCTTCGCGGTGAGGCAATCTATTGCATGAGCAAGGCCGCCATAAATCACTTGATGCGCTGTCTTGCAGCCGAATGGGCGCAGTACGGCATCACCGTCAACACCGTTGCCCCCACTTTCATATGGACCGATGGAACGAAACCTGCGCTGTCTGACAAAGACTTTTACGACAAGACACTCGGACATATTCCCTTGGGCCGGATCGGGGAAACTGATGATGTTGTGGGTGCTATTGTATTTCTGGCATCGCCGGCAGCTTCCCTCATTACTGGACTAAATTTGCTAGTCGATGGCGGATGGTCGGTATCATAAAAACACTAAAGACTAATAGGGCATTGGGGTCACGCTAATCGTCTTCTTCGTCGTAGACAACAACATCCGCGACAGGACCTGACGCTGTACCTGATTGCCCGTCATGCCGGAACAGCGGAAGCGATCCGCATATCCAAGCTTTTCCTCTATCAATGGCATCGTGACGACCAGTTGCCATATGCATCCATGATCGCAAATGTCGATCACGGCGACGCGGTCGTCAAAAAGTGTCAGGAATATGCCCCGTCGAACTACCAGTCGGCGGAAATTCTCTCCGAACTGCTCAAGCTATCCGGCTTGCCGAAGCGGTCGTTCGATCGGCGGTTCAGGAAAGCGACTGGGTATTCGCCGCTTGAATATATTCAATGGCTTAGGGTCGAGGAAGCCAAACAAATGCTGGAACTCGAGGACATGCCGATCGATGAGATCGCCTTTGAGGTGGGATATTCTGACCTTACATCTTTTCGTCGTCTATTCCGGAGGCTCGCTGGATTGACTCCGGGCGAGTATCGCCGACGGTTCAAGCTGCCTGCGAACGTCGAGGCGGCCATTCGAATTCCATCGCCTGCGGATGTTTCCAAGCTTGGATGACGGCTTCTAGCCCCAAAGCAGCCATTGGAGCCAGCTCCGAAAAGCAGGCGTCACTCTCGTTGTGACGCGTAAGCTTCTAGCATGCGATCGACGTCAGATAGCTGCCGATAGAGTTCGTCTAGCATATCATCAACGACATTCATCTTTTCACCCGCGACGGCAAAAATTTCCTGTGAGGCACCGCGGACCTTGGAGTCGGAGACCGCCTCCAATATCAAATCGAGCCCATCGTAGCGATAACGGGCGTGAGCAAGTGCATCTTTGATGTCGATGACGTGCCTGCGAAATGGATCAAGCACTTCGCCTAAATCAATCTTCATCCGGGATCTCCACTATTCGAACGATGATTTTTGTGCCTGCACATTAATGGATGCTGACCGAGTACGATACATTGTTTGACTTGTGTGGCGGCTGGCACCTAAGGGGTCGCAAGTCGGCGGACGAGAAGTCCCAGTGTCAGGATCCGCATCGCGGCTCCATGCCAACACGCCCTTTTGTGTTGTCGACGCTCGGGTCGTCGCCACCAACAGATCGGCCTTGGCCGTGTCAGACGCCGCAGTGCTGACGGTCGTCAGGACACCCCGGCAGGTGACGCACATGCCGCAACACCGCCCACCATGAAAGTCAGTACGATTGCACGGACTATCACAACGCTTCGACTGAACACAGGGGCATATCCAATTCGCCAATTTGACCGATGCCACAGTGCATGATCGCGCGGAAGCTTAAACAGAATATATTTGAAAGAAGGCCAGGACTGCGCCCACGGCGATGCCAATCAGTGGCGCTATTATTCCTCCCAGTTTTGCCCTTCTGAGCGCGCGGGCCTGCCGTTCGCTTACTATGCGGTTGGTCCGGTACCGTTCCCTGAAGACTTCGAGATAATGTCGCGAAAATGCAGGTCGGTCGTTTCCGTTATCGGCGGCGAGCAACCAAAATTCGGCGTCACGGCCCGGCAGATCGATGTCTCCGACTTCAAGGGCGCGAAAACACTGCCAGGACGACCACACGAGTACCAATGTCAGCGATAAAAGTTCCCAGCCAACTGCTGGTGAGAATTCGCCTGCTGCAAGCGACGTGACAGCGCCTGTCGCTGTGGCAAGAGCGATAACGGAAAACAGCCGAAGAAGTCCCAGCGCCTGGTTGTTGCTCGAATAGATGAGTGCGACGATAGCATTCTGTCGAAATCGCGTATCCTCGATAGCCAACTTCCAGTCATCATTATCAAACATGGCACCACGCCCCCCTCAGCTTCCAAACAAACGCGGTCAACAATCGCACAATCGACCGCTTTGCAGTGCCGCAGCAGCGGGCGCTAATACAGAAGCCAGGCAATTCCTATTGCAAAGACAACGCCGATCAGGACCAATAAGGTGAACGTGAAGGGCCCGACGTTCACGCCGAGTTTTCGCAACCGCTCGTCCATATCGTCATGACGCATCGAGAACCTCATCGCCTGCCGCAGGTCAACCGTGAAGCTTGCGTAGCAGCACTCCGAGGCGTTCCTCAGGGGCTGCGGTGGCAAGTTCGCCTGTGGGCATACTCGGGACGCCGCTCTTGCGTCCAGCCCGCACTTCGCTTGGCGTGTAGCCGAACTCTCTCTTGAATGCCCGGCTGAACTCTGCCCCATCGCTAAAACAACGCTGCTCAGCGATCTCGATAATGCGACGCTTGTCGTTCGGGTTCGCCAGTGCCGCGTGTGCATCGAGAAGACGCTGGTGCTGCAAGTAGTGTATAACGCCGCCGAATGGCTCGAACATCCGATAGAGCCCCGTGCGTGAAATCGCGAGGTCCCGACGCAAGACATTTGCATTGAAGGATGGGTCGAACAATCTGGATTGCACTATGCGGCGTGCCTTTTCGAGCAGTACGCGGGCAATGGGTGCCTGAGCCTCCTCGATATTGCCGGGAGACGGCAGCAGGCACGCTCGGATCATCGACTGCGTCGCGCCCACGAGTTCAGGGAGATACTCTGCCTCGACCGCTGGCAGCCGCTTGGCTAATCCTATGAAGTAGTCGGACAACAGCCGGCCCATCGCCGTGTCGATCG
Organism: Phyllobacterium brassicacearum; assembly: GCF_003010955.1. GTDB lineage: Bacteria > Pseudomonadota > Alphaproteobacteria > Rhizobiales > Rhizobiaceae > Phyllobacterium > Phyllobacterium brassicacearum. Next base: position 292,922 of record NZ_PGGO01000002.1, on the reverse strand, counting down.
CGGAGAACTCGGCAGCGCCAAGGACGTGTGCCACTTCCGGATCGAAGTCCCGGGGAACAAACAGAATGAGCATTTCGCTATCTGTTACATTTCCTTCAAACCAACGCCCAAGCGAATGGACCTGGACGACACCGGCACCACCTTGAAAGCTACTGGCCGGACCGACTGTGCTGATTGTGCCGTCGAGCGGAACGGTCAACGTCCAATGATCCAGCGCTTCCCTGCGTGTGTGACCAGGCACACTTGCAAACTCGAGTGCGCTCGTTCTGATCCGGGAGAACGCGAGGCTGCCGAGATCCCAGACGGTTTGCTTTCCTTCAAAGCCACAGGACCTGTCCCTGCGTTCGCTAAGCTCGAGCATGGATGAGAAGCTTTTGCGCCAGGAGTCATACTGCTGGTCGATCGGCACTCTTCTGGTATCAAACTTGAAAGCGGGAATAGAGGATGAGCCGGCCGATGACCGCTTCGATTGGGGAGGAGGGCAGTTGACGGCAGACGCCGATGCTGCGTGTGCGAAGTTTTGATCGAGCGGAGCATCCGATGGTACGATATGATCATGAGCGTTCATGATTTCACCCTACGTGCCCGGAACGGCGTGCAGACAGGCGACGTTGCCACGTTGTCTGAGTTGCATGTGGTATTACTTCGATCCATTTTTGTTGGGGAAGTACAAGGCATTGCTGCTCCAAAAAGCCACCGGAGTTAGAAATCACGCAGTTACAAATGCTCGTCTTGAAAAGTATGACACAACCCCCACAGTCTGTTCAGTACGTAACTGTTACGAAACGAGTTGCATAACCTGCGGTCCTCTACTTGCAAGCGCTGGATATTAGATCGAAGCTTTGTCGGAATTGTCAAAAGACCTTGCTGACAGCAACACGGCAATCCATTTCGCTCCTGACGATTCTTCGCAGTAGATAATGAAAGCGATGAGAATGGGGACGCCAATGAACGCGCCCGGCACACCCCACATAAAGCTCCAGAAGAACACCGCAAAAATGACTGCGAAAGGCGAAATCGCCAGGGATGTGCCGATCAAAAGGGGTTCAAGATAGCTCCCGATCAGAAACTGGATCAGGTTCAGTCCGACAAAGACTGCCACGGCCATCTGCCAGGTATCAAACTGGCCGATGGCAAAAAGAGTCGGCAGGACGGTCGCTACGAATGGTCCGAGAAATGGGATGTAATTAAGGGTGAAGGCAATTGCGCCCCAGGCAGCCGCCAGTTCGAGGCCGGCGAAATAGGCAAATGCCCAGACGATCAACCCGGTCAGGATGCTGGCAAACGTGCGCACAAGCATGAACCGGCGTAGTTTCTTTGATACTTCACGATTGGCATGGAGCATTTTCATGCCCTGCGGTTGAAGGGCGGGGGAGCGAAGACGCTTGCCGAAATCCTCAATTTCCAGGAGGCCGAGCATCACGAAAACAAAGACTAGCAACGCAAATCCGACGAAACTGTTGAGGCGACCGGCCAATCCCTGCGTAAAACCGACGAGCCATGTCACGTCGAAACGGTCGGCGAGCGGACCTGCGATGCCGATCCCGTGTTCTTCCAGCCATTCGGACCAGTGGACATAGACATCCTGGAATCTGCGGGCATTGACGAACAGCCATTGGCCAAGCTTTCGCAAGCCCCAGGTCACCGAGGATCCGACGGCGACGATGATGAAGATTGTCAAGGAGAGCGTCACGAGGAGGGCAAGGAGTTGGGGCATCCAGCGCTGCAACTTGATCTGGAGCGGCCCTACGAGTGCGATGACGAACAGGGAAAAGACGAGCGGGACGAAGATTGCCTGTCCGAAGCGGAGCAGCGCGAGAACGAGGATACCGGTTGCAAGGTAGCCGATCATCGGTTTTGCATCTTGAGCCATATCGTGCTTAGCGCCCCTTACCCGAACCCAACCCGATGCCCCCAATTCTGTCGCGCTAGCTCCCCGAGGCGCTTGTTCACACAAGTCCAGCGATTACCATGAGAAGCACACCACCGAGGAGACCGGCAATGCCAATTCCCACGAGAATTTCCGGTGTGTAGCCGCCGACGGCCTGAACCGTAGCGTCGGCCGCACGCTCCACATGCCCGACAAAACGGCTCACACCCGGTGTACGTCCTGCCAGCCAGGTCAACGCGAGTCCTCCTATGATCCCGGTCAGAGCGCTGCGCGGGAGCACAAGGCGAAGACCTCTGGCCCAGTGGGCCACGGCCATTCCCCCAGCGGCTCCGCAAACCATCTCGATGATTATCGGGATGATTGATCCTGCTGTGAACACATGCAGAGGTCTCCTGTGCTCTACTGCCTCAACGGGTCACGATGTGGCCTTTTGCAGAGCGTCACGCAGAACCTGCTCCTTGGTTTCGTCCAACGAAGTCTTGAGAACGACGCCGCCGTAACCCGAGATATCCTTCAGGACCTTGTCGGCTGTCATCGACTGCACGAGCACGAACAGTGCGGCGTTTCCAGGCTGAATATTGGCCGCGAGGTCCTTCATGAAATTGTCGTTGATGCCAACATCCGTCAATGCCCCGCCGAGGGCACCCGACGCGGCACCCACCGCTGCGCCGATCAGCGGATTGAGAAAGAGGACGCCAATCAGCAAGCCCCAGAAGCTGCCGGATACCGCGCCAGCGGCTGTCGTGCTCACCATCTGGTTGAGCTTGATTTTGCCGGCGTCCGTCTTGGTGGCGATGACGGCATCGCCGAGGGTGATCAAATATTCTTTCTGTAGTTCGATGAGGCGATTGCGCACCTCCTCGGCTTTGGGTTCGGTGGGATAAACAATCGCAATCAGATCAGACATGTTGCCTCCAGTTCTTTACGGTGACTAACGCTGGGACGCGCTGTAAAAAACTATATCGTGCCCAGCACGTCGAAGAGATTAGCCATGAATCCCAGAGCTATGCATTGTGTTTCTTTTTCCACCGAAGGCCGGTTGCACCTTAGCCAAGCGATCAATCGCCTGGAGGTGGATTGTCGGCGCTCCGCGACTGTTCGACGAAAAACGCCTTTAGGCGAGAAATATCTTCAGGCTGAATGTCTTGCGGAACGGTAACGGCAACCCAGCCGTCGATATAATGCTCCGGGGCGTAGACATGGCCATACCCCATTGGCGAGGTCGTGGCGATTGCCATGTCGAACAAGAGCTGCAGCATTGTTACACCCGGAATCCAGTGCAGACTCGGCGAGACATCTGGACCGCGCGGGTTCTTCATCCATTCCGGCTCCCGATACAACGCGGGGAAATCGAAGAACGTCACGGGATCACTGGCATATTGGAGATAAACGATGCGAATGGGTCCCCAGACGGCACCTGGAATATCGAGGGCGCTGTTCTGGTTGGTAAACCTTATGATCGAACCGTCGCGGAAGCGCGGCAGCCATGCCGGTGAGCCGGGATTTCGGTCGGAGGTGACGTGGTTCCAAATGCGGCTTTGAAAGGGAGGGCCACTCCACAGGGCTCCTTGAAAGGGATCGCCGATGATATCGTAGAGATGGGTAGAAAGTTCGGAATTCATCGCGCCGAGGCTCAATCCATACAAATACAACCTTGGGCGGCTGTCACGCGGAAGGGTAACCCAGTAACGGTATACTTCGCGAAAGAGCGCCTGGCCTGCCTCTGCGCCGTAGCCTGGTTCCACAAGCAAGGATAACCAACTGCTGAGATAGGAATATTGCATCGCGACGCTGGCGATGTCGCCATGATGAAGATACTCGACGGTATCGATGCCCTCAGGATCGACCCATCCTGTTCCCGTCGGAACGATGACAATCAACGCCGATCTCTCGAACCCGCCGTCGCGCTTCAATTCCTCAAGCGCCAGCCGCGCTCGTTCATCGACGGTTTCCGCGGAATTCAGGCCGACATAGACCCGAATGGGATCAGGCGCCTTTGCGTTGAAAAAATTGCCGATCTGCGCACCGGTAGGTCCGGAAGCGACAAACGCGCGACCCTGCCGTCCCAAATCCTGCCAGTCGAGGATCGATCCCGGGCCGCCAGGTTTCGCAGGATCCGCCGGGCGCGTTGAGCCGTCGTCGATCCTGGCATCGAGCTCGCGAAAGGATGTGTCGACCATGCGCAAGACGACCTTGAACAAGACACCCTGTGCCACCGACCAGAAGAGGGCTACCGCCAGAACGCCACCAACGACCCTGGACACGCGCCGCGGCACGACACGGTTCAGCCAGCGCGAGAAAAGCCGAAACGTCTGCCTGAAGAGGCGCGCGAGGACGATGACCACCAGAAAAATACCGAGCGCGATCGCCGCAAGCTCAATTGGTTCAACGCTTTCGACCGGCCCAAGCCCCATGAGGCTCCGCACTGTGTTTTGCCATTCGGCCGCCTTCCACAGGAAGATGCCAGCTGTTCCGATGCAAAAAATGACAGCAATCCATTTGGCGGCCTTTTGAGCCCGCGCGCGTGGAACCGGAATTTCCAGATAGCGCCAGAGCCAGACGGCCGCCACGCCCACGCCATAGCCGAGTGCCGCGCAAAAGCCGGAGAGCGCGCCCTGAACCAGGAAGGAGCGCGGCATGAGGCTCGGCGTAAGAGATGCGGCAAAGAAGAGGATGCCGACAAGCAGACCAGCGGTGGAGAACGACTTTGCCAAGACTGAAATATAAGCTTTCATACCGGGTTCCCCTTAACCGACGGTATCGACTCGCTACCCCATCGAATATTGATGTCAATTCCGGTCGGTGTCACGCTGTTATTAACTATCCAACAGTTCATCACTTTGATCCTTTGGCAATTGCTTTGCTTTTCATCTAGTCTGATGTGACTTTCCGATTGGCCGACCCAAGCACTACCAACTGCATTGAAATGCTGTTTCATCCTGGAGGTTACCTTGCGCAAAACTGTGTGGATCTCACTTGGTGTTGCTTTTGGCCTTTTACTCACGCCCGTAGCGCTGCCCACCGATGCGAGCGCCGCCACCGTCACCATCAACATTGGCTCGAGTGTCAGCAGCGGCAGGGGAATCTCGTGCCGCGAAGGCGAAAGACGGCTTCGCAATCGCGGCTTCAGGGATATCAGGCGCATCGATTGCCGTAGCCGCTTCTTCGTCTATCGCGCGTGGCGCGGCAGCAACCGGTTCGAGATCGCGCTCAGGCAAAGGGATGGGCGCATTGTTGACATGCGCCGCATCAGCCGCACGCGCTAAACGGGTCTTGGCCAGCCCGCTCAATTGACGAGAAAGCCGATCGCGAAAGCATTCGCGATGTCGATGAATAATGCCGAAACCAATGGCAGGATAATGAAGGCCATCGGTGCCGCGCCGTGGAGTTTGGCAATGGCAGTCATGTTGGCAATGGCTGTCGGCGTCGCCCAAGGCTTATGCCGCTGAAGCCCCCGGCAATCACCGCGGCGTCGTAGTTGCAGCCATCAGCGGGAATACAACGAAGATGATGTAGGCGATTGCAGCGACGGTCTGGATTGCCAGGATCAGAAGCAGCGATGGTCCAAGCCCTCCGAGCGTCCAGAGCCGCATGCTCATCAGCGACATTGCAAGAAAGATGCTCAGCGAAAGGTCGGAGACAAGCGCCAGCGCGCGTGTACGCGTCGGCCAGAACGGCATGATCGCGGAATGGCATTGGTCAAGACGATCGCCGACAGCAGGCAGGCGACGAAGCGGGCAGACTGCCCGTTGCTTCGGCCGGGCTTCACAGCTGCGCCTGGCGTGGCGGCGTTCATGCACTGCGAGAGATGAATTCCCCGGTATTGATGATTTTGACGCGCTGGTGAAGCGATAAACGGTGGCTCGAGGGCTCTGAAATGGGCGAGAATGCCTCGATCCGGATCACGGTATTAGAGCCGGGAAATTTGAACTGAAAGCTTGGTTTTGGGATTCCATGCCTATCACAGATAATTGGAGCAACACTATATTCAAACCCCGTAGCGCTTTCGGCGTTTGTCGTCGGCGCCGAAACTGGTGACCTTCACGTAGGGGATGAAGGCGGTGCTACTGTTTTCATTGTTCAGCATATTGCTTTCAAGCGCGACAACTGAAGGAGGGAGCCCGCATCGATACCTGATGCGATCATTGGCGGCTTACCAACGATTTATGCGATCCTCTGGCGGAATGCCCCGGGACGGTAGCGTTGACCACGGCTTGTCGTTTTGGCGAACACAAATTGAGCAAGCCCGGAAAACGCGCCACCAGCACCTTAATGACCTGCGACCAATTGGGCCGCAATCGGTTGGCTTAACGGGAGACATGAAATGACCACTGCAAATACTGCGCCAAAGACCGTGATGCAAAGATTGCTGGATGGCGTCGAGAAAGTGGGAAACATGGTTCCACATCCAGTGATCATCTTCCTGATCCTGATCGGCATCGTTATTGTTCTGTCGGCGGTGCTGGGTGCTTTCGGGGCGGCGGTCAGCTACGAGCGCATCAACCCGGACACGCACGAAATCGAAACCGCTTCGACGGCGATACGCAGCCTCCTGAACGTTGAGGGCATCCGCTTTCTCTACTCCTCGCTCATTCCCAACTTCATGAGTTTCACAGCAGTGGGGCTTATGATCGCCGCTATGATCGGTGCAGGGGTAGCTGAGGAATCCGGTCTGGTCACGGCACTGATACGCAAGCTCGTAATCGTTTCGCCGCGCTGGGCGCTGACCTACATACTGGCATTCGTGGGCATCCTTGCAAGTATTGCGGCAGATGCGGGTTATCTGGTCCTCATACCGCTCGCAGGGGTCGCCTATCTGGCAGTCGGGAGGCATCCGCTGGCTGGTCTGGCACTCGGTTTTGCGGCAGTGGCCGGCGCTTTCACCGTCAACATGCTCATCAAACCTCTCGATGCAGTCCTCGTGGAATTCACCAACGACGCGGCACGGCTGGTCGATCCCGAGCGATCGATCGGGCTGGCATCAAATGTCTGGTTCTCCATCGCGTCAGTGATCTTCCTCACCATCGTTATCGCATTCATCACCGACCGCATGATCTCGCCGCGACTGGGGGAATACAAGCCGGAGGCGTCGGCTGACGGAGGCGTTACAGATCAAGGGGCGACCCTGTCCGAGCGGGAATCACGCGGTTTGAGGTTTGCGCTCTACGGGCTTATCGGTCTTCTGGTGGTATTCCTGCTGTTGACTCTCCCGAGTGGCGCGCCGCTTCGCAATCCTGCAACCGGCGAACTGATCGGCAACTCCCCATTCATGAACGGGCTGATCGCGCTCATCATGCTCATCTTTCTGGTGACAGGGTGGACTTACGGCATTGGCGCCGGCACTTTGCGGACACTGTCGGAGGTGATCGGCGCGATAGAGAAGTCCATCAGGAATATGGGCGGGACGATCTTCCTGTTCTTCGTCCTGAGCCAGTTCGTCGCCTACTTTACTTATACCAACATAGGCACGGTTATGGCACTCAGCCTTTCGGGCGCGCTACAGGCGGCAAATATTGGTGCCCTGCCACTGCTTATCGGCTTTATCGTGGTGGTGGCGATCATCGACCTGTTGCTAACCGGCGCCATTGCAAAGTGGGCGATCTTCGCTCCGGTCTTCGTGCCGCTGCTGATGAAGCTCGGGGTCGAGCCGGAAGCTGTGCTTGCGGCCTATCGCGTTGGTGACTCGCCGATGAACGCGATTACCCCGCTCAACGCCTATTTTGCGCTCGTCGTCGGCTTCGCCCAGAAATACGACAAGTCCGCGGGCGTCGGCACCATAGTCTCGCTGATGCTGCCCTATGTCGTTTTGATGTTCGTGCTGTGGACGGCTCTCTTTGCGGTCTGGAAGGCCCTCGGGCTGCCGTGGGGCCTGTAGCGAAGACTGCGGATACCTCAGCGATTAAAACTCAAATGATCGGATGGATGTCATGAGCAACAACCCTATTCCCCTCGACGTCACGGCGGCGGAAGATCACCTGATGCGGTTTCTCTCGGTCGAGGGCGTAACCGGACAAGAAGCCAACATTGCCGCTGCGGTATGCGACGCTCTGAAGAAGGTCGGCGTGCCGGAGGCGGCCATTCGTTTCGACGATGCCAACAAACGTATTCCGCTACCGACCGAAACAGGCAACCTGATCGTGGACCTGCCCGGGACACGACCGGGCTCGCGGCTTCTCTTTTCCACTCATCTCGACACCGTGCCGCTCTGTGCTGGCGCAAAACCACGGCGCGAAGGCGACCGCATCGTCTCGGACGGCACTACCGCGCTCGGCGGCGATGCCCGGACCGGGGTCGCCGTTCTCGTAGTGGTCGCCGAAACACTTATCAAGCACAAGCTGCCGCATCCTCCAATCACGCTGTTGTTTACTGTACGCGAGGAAAGCGGGCTGCATGGTGCACGCGAGCTCAACCCTGCCGATCTCGGCGGTGCGGTCATGTGTATCAATGTCGATGGCCAGATGGCTTCCGACCTGATCATCGGCGCCGTCGGCCAGGAGAATTGGGAAGCAGAGATCACCGGCCGTGCCTCCCATGCCGGCGTTGCACCTGAAAAGGGCATATCGGCAACGATGGTCGCAGCGATAGCTCTTGCCGAAGCGCGGCGGGCTGGCTGGTTCGGAAAGGTCGTCAAGTCAGACGGTCGGGGCACAAGCAATGTCGGCATCTTCGGCGGTAAGGACAACAAAGCCGCCGGCGACGCGACCAACGTCGTGACCGACTTTGCCTTTATCAAGGGCGAGGCGCGCAGTCCCGAATCCGCCTTCGCGACGAAGATCGCCAACGGCTATAAAGATGCATTCACGAAAGCGCAGAGCGAGGTTACAGACGATGCGGGCGACACGGCCGGGATGAAATTCAGCCACGTGGCATCCTATCCACCGTTCGAACTGGGTAAGGACACTCCCATCGTAAAGCGTGCGACCAGGGCGTTGCAGACACTCGGCATTGAGCCGGGCTATGTATTCTCCAATGGCGGACTGGATGCCAACTGGCTCGACAAACACGGTGTTCCCACCATCACTATCGGTTCTGGCCAGGCCGAGATCCATACCATCAAGGAATATGTGAACCTTCCGGAGTTTGAAAAAGGCTGCCGTATCGGCGTGCTAATGGCGACGCTCGATGACTAATGGTTCGCGGGGCCGGTCAATGATGGCCCATATCGATGCGCGATTGCCTTGAGGCATCCCGCCGTAGGCAGACACGCCGCAAGGTTGACGTGTTCGATGGGGTTGGACAGCCCGAGCAGGGCCAAGTGAGGAACTGAGCGATTGAGCCCAATAGCATACACAGCCACCATCATCGCCTTCGCCGTCGTTCTGTTCGTCTCGAACAAGCTGCCGGTCGTCGTCGTCGCCATGCTGACCGCATTGGCACTATGGGCGAGCGGCGTGCTGACGCTTGGCCAGGCGCTTGGCGGCTTCGGCGATCCGGCGGTCATCTTCATCGCGTCGCTCTTTGTTGTCAGCTCCGGGCTTGAGGTAACCGGGGTCACCGCCTGGGCCGGGCAGTTGCTCATCCGTGGTGCTGGCGAAGAAAGCCGGACGCGCTTGCTGCTTCTGAAAATGGGGCTGGTTTCGCTGCTGACCGCCCTGATCAGCGTCAATGGCGCCGTCGCAGCGCTCCTGCCTGTGGTGGTTGTTATCGCCGTCCGCCTCAAGCGCAACTCGTCACAGTTGCTCATGCCGCTGGTTTTCGCCGCGCATGCCGGCTCAATGCTGGCGCTGACAGGAACGCCGGTGAATGTGCTGGTTTCGGAAGCAGGACTTGACGCGGGTGTCGGCGGCTTTGGATTCTTCGAGTTCGCGCTTGTCGGAGTGCCGCTTCTGGCCGGAACCATGGCGATCATCGTGCTGTTCGGAAGGCAGCTACTTCCCGAGCGTAACGGCGCCACCATGCCGGCCGATTTCAGCCGCCACGCCAAGACGCTGGTGGAGCAATATGGGCTAGCAAGCGGAATCTACCAGCTGCGGGTGCGAACAACCTCACCCTATGTGGGCGTGCCATCGTCAGGGATCGATCTGTCCGCGCATCCGGGGCTACAGCTGGTCGCTATACAGGAGGGCGAAACGGCCGGGCCGCTCCGAAGGCCCCTCGTGGCCGAGGGCGACCATCTGCTGATACGCGGTGATAGCGACGCGGCCGCTGCATTCGCGGCGCAGATGCATCTTGCGTTTCGCGATAAGAAGGCGGCCGGCCAGGGCGAGGAGACGCTCTTCAATCGCAGCTCCGGGCTTGCAGAAGTCGTTATCCCGCCACGCTCGGGCCTTATCGGGGAAAAGGTTTTCCCGGGGATGGTCACCGAAAGTGGCGACCTGATCGTTCTGGCGGTGCAGCGCCCAGGTTTGGAAACCGGCACCGCCAATGCAGCCAGGGGCGCTGCCGGAACCGTGCTGCAGGCTGGTGACACCATGCTGCTGCAGGGAACCTGGAAAGCGCTTGATATTCACCTCGACGATCCAGACGTTCTGGTGGTCAATTCACCGGAGCTGGTACGTCGTCAGGCCGTTCCCATGGGGCCCGGCGCGCGCCAGGCCATCATTATTCTGCTTGCGATGGTCTTGCTTCTGGCGACTGGCATTGTGCCGCCAGCGGTGTCCGGCCTGCTTGCTGCCGGTGCGATCATCCTGTCAGGGATCATGAATGTCGAGCAAGCCTATCGCGCCATCGGCTGGACGACGGTGATCCTCGTGGGTGCCATGATGCCGCTTTCCACTGCGATGGTGGAAACGGGGGCGGCAAAACTGATGGCCGAACATCTCGTCGATCTCGTCGGCGATGCCGGACCTGTAGCGCTGCTTGCGGGCTTGTTCATTTTGACAGCGGTGATGGGGCAGCTCATCAGCAACACAGCAACCGCACTGATCGTCATCCCGATCGGCGTGGCGGCCGCCACGGCGATGGGCATCTCGCCCCGTCCGGTGCTCATGAGCACGGCGGTGGCGGCGGCAGCGGCGTTCCTGACGCCGATTGCCACGCCGACGAATTTGATGGTTATGGGCCCGGGCGGCTATGCCTTCAGCGATTACTGGAAGCTTGGCTTGCCACTGCTGATCTGGTTTTTTGTGGTTTCTGTTTTCATCGTGCCGTTGATCTGGCGCTTCTGAGAGCCTCTGCGCCGACCTACTTCGATTTGACCAGCCCGGAGAACTCGGCGACCGCCAGCAGCGTGCGCTGCGCAGGCAATTCGGTCAGATCAGGCGGTTTGCTTCATCAGATTGCCCGACAGGCGCGGATTTCTTCAGTGGGGCTATGAAAAACAACTTGGCCGTTACACATCTCGCTTCTTCATCAATTTTCTGAGCTCCGTTTCGACGGATAATCGTATGTTGACGTGCATCCTCAATGATTCAGCATCCGCCATGTCGATGATGGCCGCCAGAACTTCGGCCTTGTTCCATCCTGCCTGTTGAGCATCTCTCATCAATTCATTTAGCCGAACCGCGATGGCCCGTTGGCACTCGAAGCAACGATCCGGATGGTCACGAGTACGATGTGGACCTCTAATGGTCATGATCCGTCACCTGTATACAAATAATCATTCTCGGGCTGAATTCCGGTCATGGCATCATAGATCATAATGCCGTCCTGCGATTTGCTCGACATCATAAGGACTTCCCCAAAAATGGAATGATGACCACGAACGGCGTGGTAGGCGTATCGTTCAGGATCGGATGCTTCCTTGATCGTGATGTCCGTAAAGGCAAACTTGCCTTCCGCGTTCTTGGGAAAATCGATTGCGAAGGATCCCGGCTCAACGCCTTCCACGGTCAACGGATGCTGATTGCAAAGCTTATCTGGGGCGAAATACGCTAGTTTGCAGTCCTTGCCACGAAACCTGACGTTCCAAGTCACAGTCGGGTCCTTCCTGCTGCTTCCTGTTCCAGTTGAGCGGCTGTTTTGGAGATGAGGTCTTCGTCCCGCATCCCCTTGTCGAAAAGATCCATTACCTTCCGCGCGAGACGGTTGGCGTGTTCGTGTTTCGATGAAGAACGCCTAAGCAGCAACGATGCTCGCTTGTGCGCCCGGTTCATAAGGTCCCAATCTCGGGTAGAATAAGAAAAGACGTAAATCGGATGGGCCACAACCTGCTCCTTGCTCTTGTGGCGGGAGCGCATTCCATCTCTCAAGCACCGGAAGCCATTTGTGATTAATGCCCGGCGGCGCCTGGAGAGTATACTCATGACGACGGAAAGCGAGGCCTTTTTACAAAGGAATTCGTATAATTGTTCATCCCGTCGATTCTTAAGATCGCTGTCGTAACTCGCCCGCCCGCCAATTGGCGACTGGTTTCATGATGGTTTCCTCGGGTATGGAAGGGGCGTAAAATCACCGCTGGCGCTGGCATACACGCTTGCGCACCGCGGGAGGTTTAGCAACGAAGATGGAGAGAGCTTTCGGTGTCGCCCTCGCGTTCTTTCTCGTCTTTTTGTTCATCTATTTGGTGGCGCGCTTGGTGGGCTGGGCTTTTTAGGGCCGCTCCACGCGGGCTGCAACGTGATTTGACATGCCGCGTAGAGAGGAACGCGCTGAGTTATGCCCTCTATCGGGAGCAGGGGCTCGGCGTTTGGTCACTGCCGTGACGGGCACATCGCCGGGCCTCACTGCAACCATTCTTGCAGTGCCGCGTTATCACACTGAGGGATCAGCAGAGGACTCGGCGCCGAATTTTCCGGTGCCCGGAAAGGCGTCGGGCCTCACCGTCACGGTTAATCCTAATTTAGTCAGACACACGCACGCTTGGATAGCTGATGCCACATCGCTCGGCGGACCCGATCTGCTATTGTATCGCGTATCCCGGAAGGTCGGGCCTCTCAGCACCGCAGATTTGTATTCGTTGTCGGACCTTCGGGTGTGACGCGTCGGAGGCCAACGTGCGTTCAATTCCAAACATCAGCCCGTCGCTGATCGGGAAAGCCGGCTTGTTGTCCCGGATCAGACGGCCCAGCTATTGGCGAACTTTCCGCAAACCTCATCATAGATTAACCTGCGCCAAATGCCTGATCGATGCACCAATGCCGTGTTAAACCCGTCGGCGAGATTGGGTTAGCGACAATGGATATCGCACTGGATGATAAGCCATGGCGCTGACGTTGACCGGGCGATATTCATTGTCATAGGAAATCTGATCCAGTGTTAAGACGGCTGCGGGAAGCTCAAGTTGCAGAAGCTGGGCTTCCAGTTCTGAAGCGAGCCGCGCACTCAAGGTTGACTGGCCACGCGTCGGTACAACGCCATAGCGGTCGTTGAACTCAGCATAGAGCGATCTGTTTCCCGCGGCCCAGTCGATATCGAGAATGCCCGGTGCGATTGCTTCAGCAAACCAGTCCCTCTGTACGACGACAGGCAGATCATCAAGGAAACGTAGACGTTCTATGAAGACCACATTCGATCCTGATGGCAGGGCGAGCGGCCGGGTGATGTCCAAATCAGCCTGAATGATGGCGCTGCAAAGCAAACGCATCCCGGGTTTTCGATTGTTCGCCTCGGCTGTTTCCGTAAAGCTGCGAACGATCTCGATTTCATACGTTGGTTTCGGTTTAGCGACATAGATGCCTTTTCCGGCACGTGTCTGCAGGAAACCGAGATTCTCGAGATCCTTGATGGCCTGACGTACGGTAATACGGCTCACCCCGTACATCTCCACGAGCTCGCGCTCCGAGGGGAGCTTGTCGTTGACCGACAATTCCTTCCGGTCGATCCTCTCGCGGAGGATGATACGTAACTGAACATAGAGCGGGTCCGGGTGGTTTCGATCTATCAATCTGGTATCGCCAGATGGCGCTATGTTTGCCATATCGATTCTTTGCTCGCTCTCGGATTCCGCACGCAATCGGCAGATTGCACCTTCCTTAAGCCAATACAAGCTACAGCCCGAATTGCTTGTGAATGCCGCCTTGTGCGTGTCATGCCAAAGTCAAAAAATTCAATTTCAGCCTTGGTTGACATAACTGGTTATGACCAGTACGGATAACATAGTTGGAGCATTGGAGCAATCGATGAAGCTTACGTTAGTTGGTGGCGGCGGTGTACGGGCGCCACTGTTTGTAGGATCGGCGCTCAGGCGTGCAGAGCGAAGCGGGCTGACGGAAATCTGCCTGCAGGACATCAACGAAACGAAGCTGGAATTGTTCGGCCGGATCAGTCAGGAAATCGCGCGCCGCAGCCAGTCTCCGGTCAAGATTTCGATGACCAGTGACGCCGAACGGGCTCTTGAAGGGGCAAGTTACATCGTAACGACGGTGCGGCCTGGTGACGAGGAAGGCCGGATCAAGGATGAGCGCGTCGCTCTGTCCCATGGTGTTCTTGGACAGGAGACCACTGGTCCTGGTGGCTTTGCGATGGCGTTGCGTAGCATCCCCGTCATCCTCAAATATGCAGAACTACTGAAGAAAGTCAGCCCGGATGCATGGCTTTTCAATTTTACCAATCCAGCAGGCCTGGTCGCCCAGGCTTTGCAGAATGAAGGCTATCACCGGACGATCGGAATTTGCGATGGCGCCAATGGCGCGCAGGAAGCATTGTCGCGATGGTTCAAGGTTCCGCAAAACGACGTTCATGCGGAGGTTGCCGGGCTCAACCATCTTTCTTTTACCCGGAGCGCAAAAATCAACGGCGAGGAAGTTCTGCAACCGTTGCTCGATGATGATCGGTTCTTGAGCTCAACGTCGCAACGCATGTTCGATTCCAAGCTGATCCGGCATCAACGCAACTGGATCAATGAATATCTCTATTATTACTACTATGCGGAAAAGGCCGTAGCTGCCCTGAATTCGGATGAGCGCACGCGCGGCGAAGAAGTCAAGGATCTCAACAAGGCGCTGGTGGAAACGCTTGGCAAGATCAACCTTGATACGAATGCCGATGAGGCATTGGAGCGCTATTATGCCTATGAACGCCGCCGCAGCGCGACCTACATGCACTACGCGTTGGATGACGCTCCGAGCATGGAAGAGGCTGACAAGCTGGTCGATGCCGTTGTGGAGGGTGAGCATGGTGAAGAAGGCGAGGGCTATGCCGGCGTTGCGCTCAACCTCGTCGACGCACTGCAGACAGGCAAGCCTTGCTATAGCGGTTTGAACGTTCGCAATGAAGGCGCCATCGATGGCCTTCGCGCGGATGACGTGGTTGAAGTCAGCTGCGTTGTTGACAAGGACGGGGTCAAGCCGCTGAAAATTGGCCAGATGCCGGATGCACAATTTCAGCTCGTGCAGAATGTGAAGCGATATGAGCGACTTGCCGTTCAGGCTATCAAGGAGCGCAGTCGCGATGTGGCGGTCGAGGCACTGATGGCGCATCCTCTCGTCTTGTCCTATTCACGCGCGGTGCCTTTGGTGGATGAATATCTGTCCGCTCACGCGCAATATGCAGGAGAGTGGATGTGAACGCGCAGGCATCTGGCTCCGCCTATGACGTGATGGTGGTCGGAGAATACTACTTCGATCTGATCTTTCGCGGCCTTCCCGCCATCCCGAAGATCGGTGCCGATCTGTGGGCGAAGGAATTCGAGTGGGTTCCAGGTGCAGCATTCTCGACGGCGCTGGCGCTGACGAGGTTGGGCACACATGCCGGATGGTGGTGTGCCTTTGGGAATGATGTTTTCAGCCGTATGATCATCGATGAGGCGCGGCGGGAAGGCATCGACGAGGGGCTGTTCATACACCGCCAAAAGCCATGGCGCCGCATCAGTTCCGCTTTCTCATTTGCCCATGATCGCGGATTTATCAGTTATAAAGAAGACCAGGACCCAAGTCCTACACCCGCCGATCTTGAGCGGATACGGCCTCGAATCCTGCTGTTGCAGGGGTTTTCTCTGGACGCCGAACGCACTGCGCTTATTGCAGCCGCACGCGAGCTCGGCATCAAGGTCTGTTCCGATTGCCAGCACATCGAGATGGATTTGTCGGCGCCAGGCATGGTCGAGACATTGCGCCAGATCGATGTCTTTCTGCCGAATGAAACGGAAGCCAAGGCCCTGACAGGGGAACAGGACGTTGAAGCGGCGTTGAAATCGCTCGCGCGGCATTGTCCGACCGTTGTCATCAAGTGCGGTGCCGACGGAGCGTTCGCATCGGACAAAGGTCGCCTCTATCACGCTCCTGCACTTGCCGTCGAAGTCTTCGATACCACCGGAGCAGGCGACAGCTTCAACGCAGGATTCGTGTATGGACTGCTGCACGAACCCGATTTCGCATCCGCACTTGATGTCGCAGTCATCTGCGGCTCCCTCGCGGTCACCGGCTATGGTGGCCGCAATTTACCCTTTCATTCCGATCTCAACCAATATCGACGGCACAGTGCCGCGATCTAGTTCGCTTCAATCACACAAGAAAAGCAGGGAACGACTATGAAACACAAATTGAAGTTACTCGCAGGTCTCACAGTTCTGGCAATGGCGGCAGCATTTCCCGCGAAGGCCGAAACGATATCGATGTTTTGCTCGGCGACGGATTACGAACTCTGTGAGGAAGGCGCGCAGCAATGGGCGAAGTCTTCCGGCAACGAGGTCAAGATCAATCGCACCCCCCAGAACCTCGACGACGCCATTCCGATCTATCAGCAGCTGTTCGCTTCGAATTCCTCGGACGTCGACTTGCTGTATGTCGACGTGATCTGGCTCGGAATGATGAAAGACCATTTCGAGGATCTCAGTTCTTTGGTTCCGGAAGGGGAGATCAAGGCTCATTTTGCTTCGGCAACCGATGCCGCCCGTATTGACGGTAAACTCCTTGCCATGCCCTTTTACATCGACACGGGTCTGATGTTCTACCGCAAGGATCTGTTGGAGAAGTACGGCAAGCAGCCGCCGAAGACATGGGATGAACTCACGACAACGGCGAAGGAAATCCAGGATGGCGAACGTAAAGCCGGCAACGCTGATATGTGGGGCTATGCGTGGCAGGGTCGCAGCTATGAAGGGCTGACGTGCGATGCTATCGAATGGATTGCCTCGGGTGGCGGCGGCACGATTTTATCAGACAAGGGCGATGTGACGATCAACAATCCCCAGACCGCTGCTGCCTTGACGCGGGCGAGGGGATGGATCGATACAATCTCACCGAAGGGTGTCCTCAATTATGACGAGGAAAGCTCGCGGGCATTGTTCGAGAGCGGCAATGCAGTATTCCATCGAAACTGGCCCTATGTATGGGGTACCTCTCAAACCCCGGATGGAAAGCTGCTGGGTAAGGTTGGGGTTTCCGCGCTTCCTGTCGGAGCCGAGGGCCAGAAATCGAGCGGAGCTCTGGGTACAGCCTATCTCGCTGTTTCCAAGTACTCGACAAAGAAGGAAAAGGCGGCGGAACTTTTGCGCTACATGGTCGGGCTTGAGGACCAGAAGATGCGTGCGTTAAAGGGTGGATATAATCCGACCGTCGAAGCACTCTACAGCGATGCCGATGTGCTTGCCAAAATTCCATTCTTGCCCATGGCGAAAAATGCTTTCGAAGAATCTGTCGCCCGCCCGTCTGCGACGACAGGCAAGGACTACAACCGAGTCTCTCGTACGTTCTACCGTGCGGTTCATGACGTCATTTCGGGAAAGGGAGATGTCAATGACGAGTTGGCGCAGCTTGAAAAGCGGCTGAAACGCGATTTGAAGGCGAACTGAAGTCGAGGCACCTCCGGGGGATGTTAATCCGGAGGTGCCTGCCCATCCTTGCTCCGCGGACAGTTTGACGGCGCAGAAAAGACAACGAACGAAGAAAGACCAGGGGCAGCGGAATGGCATCCGTCACACTGAAAGAAGTCAGCAAGAGCTTCGGCGCGTATGACGTGCTCCGGTCAATCGATCTGACGATCGATGACGGCGAGTTCGTTGTTTTTGTAGGCCCTTCCGGTTGCGGAAAATCGACGCTGCTGCGTGTCATAGCGGGCCTGGTTCCTGTTTCGAGTGGCGACGTCTTTATTGGCGGAGAACAGGTCACGGACGTTCCGGCGTCGAAGCGTGGGGTCGCTTTCGTTTTTCAGACCTACGCTCTTTATCCCCACATGAATGTGGCACGAAACATCAGCTTTGCGCTGGAGACCGCACGTATGGCGAGAAATGAAATTCGCCAGCGTTTGACGAAGGTGGCTGACATGCTGAAGATCCGCCACCTGCTGGATCGCAAACCAAAGCAGCTATCTGGTGGTCAGCGCCAGCGTGTGGCAATCGGGCGTGCCCTGGTGAGCCAGCCGCAACTGTTCCTGTTCGATGAACCGCTCTCAAATCTCGATGCGGACTTGCGAATGGAGATGCGGTTCGAGATCGCCAAGCTGCATGCCGAAATCAGCACGACGATGATCTATGTGACTCATGATCAGACCGAGGCCATGACGCTTGCCGACAGGATCGTCATCCTCAATCATGGTCGCATTGAGCAGATCGGATCACCCCGCGAGCTTTACGATCGACCGGTAAATCGCTTCGTTGCAGGCTTCCTTGGAAGTCCGCGAATGAACTTTGCTCCCGTGTCCTTTGACGTTTCTTCCATGTCGCTGCTCGGACCAAAGGGTTTCGCGTTCGAAGGTCGACTTGTTGGCGATGCACAACCGGCGACGCTCGGGCTGAGGCCCGAAGCGTTGAGAATAGTCAAAGCCCAGATCCCTCGATCGATCCAGGGCATTTTTGAGCGGGTGGAGGACCTCGGCTACGAACAGATTGCCTACGTCCGGCTAACCGAAGATCTGGTGTGGACGGTACGGTCGGCCGATCCGCTTCCGGACCATGCCGCGGGTCAGCCTGTAGGGCTGGCATGGCAGACCAAGGATCTTTATCTCTTCGATGATGCGGGGATGCGCGTCGACGTCCTCGCTGCAACCGAGCCGTTCGCTATCGAACAAAGCTAAGGGCAGTCATTTCGATGCAAAACCGAGAAACAAGGATAGCCTGGTATTTCCTCCTGCCTTTGCTCGTTGCGTTGGCTGCGGTGGCGTTGTGGCCGCTTGGGCGCAATATCTATTTTTCCTTCACCAATGCCTTTCTCGACAATCCCACTGATTACAGTTTCGTCGGCTTGGAAAATTTCGCGACTGTTATCGAAGACCCTGTTTTCTGGGGTGCTGTGAAAAACACAATGATTTTCACGCTTGTGTCCGTCACACTCGAAACGCTGCTGGGGCTTGCGGTCGCGCTGCTGCTCCATCGGGCGTTTGCCGGGCGAGGACTTGTGCGTGCGGCCATTCTCGTACCCTGGGCCATGCCGATGGTCGTGTCTGCCAAGATTTGGGAATGGATGTTCAACGACCAGTTTGGCCTGATTAACAAGGCTCTTATCTGGCTGGGGTTCCTCGATAAGGGTATCGCCTGGACGGCCGATCCCTCTCTCATCCTTGGAACGATCATCTTCATCGATGTTTGGGTTACCACCCCTTTCATGGTTCTTCTCATTCTGGCTGGATTGCAGCTCATTCCCGAGGAGATCTATGAGGCCGCTGAGGTGTCGGGTGTTCCAGCCTGGAAGCGTCTCTGGTCGATTACGCTGCCGCTCGCCGCGCCTGCGATCGGCGTTGCCGTGCTGTTCCGCACACTCGATGCGCTGCGGATGTTCGATCTGAGCTATGTCATCGCAGCAAACAGCGAGAACGCCATGACCATGTCGATCTATGCCAGGGATCAGCTGATCGGATTTCAGGACCTTGGCGTCGGATCCGCAGCTTCAACCTGGGTGTTCCTCATCGTGGGTTTGGTCGCGATCCTGATCGTGAGCGTTTTGCGGCTCGACCGGAATACAACGTAGGAGCCTGCACGATGACAGGGCCAAAACGCTATTCAAACCAAGCGTACCGCAGATTGAGGGCCGTGAAGCGCTTTGGCCTGTATGCGGGCGTGGCCATCGTCCTCGCTTATATGCTTTTTCCCTATTATTGGGCGATCATTTCTTCAACCAAGAGCCGCGCGAGCCTCTACAGCTTCAGTCTGTTGCCTTCGCTCGATTTCAGCAATTACATCAGCCTGTTCAACAATCCCATTTTCATGGGAGCGATCGTCAATTCCGCAATCGTCGCATTTTCAAGCAGCCTGATTTCCTTAATCATAAGCCTGCTTGCGGCCTATGCGTTAGGCCGTCTGCATTTTCCGGTCAGCCGCATCATCCTCATTTGCGTCCTGATGATTTCGGTATTTCCGCAGGTGGTCGTTCTCTCCGGCATGTTCGAGGTGATCGGCTGGCTTGATTTCTACAATCGCCCAGCGGCCCTGATCTTCTCATACCTGCTTCTGATACTGCCGTTCACGACGTGGGTCTTGACGAGCTTCATCCGCGACCTGCCAACCGAACTTGAAGAGGCGGCACTCATTGACGGGTGTTCCAGAATTAGGATACTGACTCATGTCCTTTTGCCTCTGATGGGTCCGGCCATTGCAAGCACCGGGCTGCTCGCCTTCATTCTGGCATGGAATGAATTCCTGTTTGCGCTGACATTCATTCTCACCGATGAAAACCGCACGGTCCCGGTTGCCATAGGCTTGTTGACAGGCAGCAGTCGCTATGAGTATCCGTTTGGGCAGATTATGGCCGCGTCGGTTACCGTCACGTTGCCGCTGCTAATCCTCGTTCTGATCTTTCAGCGCAAGATCGTTGCGGGCCTGACCGCTGGTGCGGTTAAAGGTTGAGCTTGTTTGGGTGTCAGTCCTTGGCGGCGCCTAGCGGAGTGTTATTCGGCGCGCGGATTGCCCCCAATCACGACCCTATAGTGCGGCTAATTTTCTATTAGGTATTGTCGCATAAACGGACGTTGGTGCGCGGATATGGAATCGAACGCATTTCGATCTTATGATGTAGTCGGTCATGCCGGCCTGACTTGATTCCGGACAGACTCCGGGTGTCCGCACGCCAGCATACGATTGAGAACGATGCAACCGATGGCCACCTCGGTCTGCTGTGCTGCGAACGAACGAGCCCGCAAGCGCGATCCGATCAGCGCCTTGTATCGCCCGATGGCGGTTTCGATCAGAGCGCGCTTGCCATAACCGGTGGCCGCCTGCCATTTCAATCGGCCTTGTTCTGCAATCACCGCGATGTGGCCGTCCCGTTGACCGGGTGGCCCAGTATCACCGCTTTCCACTGCCGTCGAACGGGGTGGAATGACGACGATCGCGTTGCTGCTATGCCGCAGGATCGTCTGATAGGTCGGCTTGCCATCGTAGGCTCCATCAGCCGTGAAGCGATCAATCTTACCGTCGATCTGGCTGAGCAACGGCTCTATCTGTGAAGGATCATCGGTGTTCTGGTCTGTCAGACTATGAGCAATGATTTCGCCATTCTCGGCATCCAGCGCCAGGTGGAGCTTGCGCCAGTTGCGACGTGATCTGGCGCGCCATGTTTCTCCTCCAGCCATTGCCCGGCGCCGTAGACTTTCAATCCCGTGCTATCGACAAGCACATGCAGCGGGCCGTCCGGCAGAGGCCGGTTTCGTGTGGCTGGCAGCTCCCACGTCTGCGACCGGCTCAGCGTCGTATGATCGGGGACGGGCACATCAAGCCCCATGAGATCCAGCAGCGAGTGGAGCAATCCCTCGGTCTGGCGCAGCCGCATTCCGAAGACGCAACCCAGCGTCAGCGCCGTTTCGATGGCGAGATCGGAATACCGGGCTTGGCCGCCTCGGGTCTTGCGTCGGGGAGCCCGCCACCCGACCAGTGCCTCCGGCGTTACCCATAATGTCAAGCTACCACGCCGGCGCAGACCTGCCTCGTAATCGGGCCAATTCGTCACCCTGAATTTCATCTTCCCGATGCGGTGACGGCGAATAGAATTATGTTTGTAGGGCATGGCACGGATCAAGCTGATTGCGATCCCGTCTGCCTAGCGCCAAACCGTTGACAAAGGATCCACGCACCAACGCTGCGATTTGCCGAATGTGGACTGACGTTACATCCAGACAAGACACAGATCGTGTATTGCAAGGATAACGTTCGGCGGCGGGGGCATTGCCCCAACCAGAAGTTCGACTTTCTCGGCTACACCTTTCGGCCGAGACTGGCAATGAACCGATGGGGCAAGACCTTCGTCAATTTCAGTCCGGGTATCAGCAACCGAGCCACGAAAGCCATCCGTCAGACAATGCGGGACTGGCAGCTTGACCGCCGTATCGACAAGCGCATCAATGATCTGGCCAAGATCTTCAATCCGATCCTTCGTGGTTGGATGAACTACTATGGTCGTTACCACAATCGGCACTTTCCCGAGCATTGATGCATCTCGATCTGCGCCTGGCACGCTGGGCCATGTCGAAATATCGCCGCCTGAGACGCCATCGTCGGCGTGCGCGGTACTGGGTCCAGGACGTAAGGCGTCGGGAGCCAGCGCTGTTTGCACATTGGCGATTGCTGTATCGGCAACGGCTGGACGGTAGGAGCCGGATGAGTGGAGACGCTCACGTCCGGATCTGAGAGAGCCTGGGGGTGAAATTCCCCCGGGCCACTCGACTTGTCATCACCATCTCCGGCAGGAAATACTGGCTGTGGCGTGCTGTTGATCAGGAAGGCTATGTACTCGATGAAATCATGCAGACCTGGCGCAACACAAAGGCAGCGAGGCGATTACTGACAAGGCTGCTCAAGAAGCAGGGCCTCGCACCGAAGCGTCTGATCACCGACAAGCTCGGCTCCTATGCCGCGGCCAGGCGTCAGATCATGCCCAGCATCAAACATCGGTCTCACAAGGGACTTAATAACCGGGCGGAGAATTCGCATCTGCCACCTCGAAGACGGGAGCGGGCGATGCAGGGCTTCCGGTCCCAGGGGGTCTTCAACGGTTCGTTTCGATCTTCTCGACTATCCGCAACCCCTTCGTCCCGTCTCGCTCCAAATGTTCCGCCTTTCAAATCCACCTCCATCGCCTCAACGCCCAAGTACAGTGGAAGGCGGTGACAGCTGCATTAGTCTGAAATCTGCCAGCCAAAAGGATTTCCTCTGCCTCGAAGAGTTAACCTGACATCACCTATCGATGCACTCGGGCGCTCGTGCGAGGGGGATCAATACGCAATATTTTGTTGATAGGGTGTATTCCCCCCGATAAACTCGCGCAAACGCGGGGAACATCATATGCAGCCTTTCGACCCGCATGAGAAGGACCCGCAGAGCTTCTATTCCAGTTTGGCTATCATCTGTGGGCTTGTAGCGCTAGGCGCACTCGCCAACGGTGCTGGTGCCACTACAGTTCTCATCGTTGGTGCGGTCGCCGTTGCCTGCTGGATACTGAGCAACCGCACCCAATAACAGGGCAAGCTGGGTGCAATGGCGGACTGTCTGACGCCCGCGTTGTGCGCATTACGCCATTGTAGGATTACGCTCTGTGGCCGCGTATTGGCGACAGCGACTATTGCCGGATGACGCCCTGATCATATCGGAAGAGCAAGGCGGAGGGAGAACCGCTACAACCGTAACGACAGAGGGAGGAAGCCATGACATGGTCTGTTAGGTTTCGCGGGAAAAACTTCAATTTGATCTACTTCACCCCTGATGACGAATACGGGGTTCAGCAGGGACTGACCGGGGAAACAGAAGAGCCAGGATCATATGCCATCGAGTTTTCCCTAGATCCGAACGACGAACGCAGCTTTACCGACATCATAATTAAACATTCTGTTTCCGACGATGAATACCCGTACAAGGCAATTCACGGGCAGCATGTGGACTATGGCGAGATCTATATGATGTCCAGCTTCGAAAGTGGCATCATAATTTACAACGGGGATATTGGTGTTCGAGCCTCTAACGATGTTCCTTACAGAGGGGACGGATTGTGATGTTTGTGCCCTACTACCGCAAACGAGTCCCATCGCGAGTGGTTTGATTTTGCCAAGGCCCGCAGTGAAGCACATCTCATTCGATGGGTCGGAGTACGACCGATTCCTTACAACCTTGACTCTTCTGCAAATGGGAACAAAATTGGAACAAATGGCAAAGCAACAAGAAGAGGCGCGAGCCATGCCCCATGCATTTGCGATGAAGAAATCAGACGAATTTGACGACTCGACGGAATATCATCAAGCGTGCGGAATCGTCGAACGCCAATTTCTTAAATTGACGAGCCTTTGCCCCGGCATTGCAACCGCCCCGTTTATGAAGGCAGGCGAGGCAATGTTCATGTGGGGCGTGTTTTCTGCGATGACCGGTAGTGACGAACGCAGCGAAAAACTGCTGACAACGTACCTGCATAGGCATGCCGGCGTTGATTATGATTTATCCGTGGAACAAGCACATTTAACTGCCAGCACGGCACGTATGACTCCGCTGTTGAGAGAGATTTCCAGGTGCGGCGAATTTGCCTACCGGGAAAATGACGACGAGCTGTTTGTTCATATTGCGCAGTTGTTCTTGAAAGAGATGGGGATCACATCAGTTCAATGAACCGCCCATCAATCGCTAGACCTCGTAGACCGCGAAACCACCCCGACCGGTTCCTTGAATGTCAGAGGGCTGTCGAAGACACTGTTGTCAGTGCGATCGGAGAAGCTTCGGCGGCCGGATGGCAAAAGGATGAGATTATTGCCGCCATGATCGCAGTCGCCGACGATATGCAGCTGGCCTTGAATGCGAAAGTGCTGCTATCGGTGGAAACAGAACTGGGAAAATTGATGAAGAAATACCGATGACAGGCCATAATGTGACCGCCTCGAGCAGGTCATCGTCGATTACGAAGCCATCGCTGCTGTACTTGAAGGTGGCTACGACAAGGCCCATCGAACATCGCGGTCTGGCGAAAAGGAAGACATTTCGCTCAAAACTGCGGACCACAACCGGCGTGTTGTTACCCACCTCAAGGAGGTCGTGGCACGTCATGAGGCGAAGAAGAAAAAAGGTGGGCTAGGGATCGCTGTCTTTGGAACTCTCCACCGTGTTCTTCCCCCCCCAGTGCTGACATGACTGCTACGTGTCCCGCGACCGCCGTTTCCACCGCGGAAGGGTCGAGGAGGCTTGCCGCTCCAAGACTGAAGATCGACGTGATCCGATCCTATTCCCGCCGTCAGCGCCAGTTTGAGCTTCGGTGCCTTGGCGATGCGCTCTGCAGTCAAATATGCTGGCCAGAATGGCTGTGAGATTACGATCTCAGCGTCGGGCAGTTGCATTCCTGCTGAGCGAATGGCCAGGCAAACGTGGACGACTTCACGGACTCGCTCGACAAGCCTGCCTGGAAGCACTTGAAGGGAATGTAGCCGGAGACCTCGCCCGAACAGCATTTGTCGATGCCGCAAGGGAAGCCGATATCTACAAAGGTGCCGGTCACGCTAAACGCGGTATCGTCTACCCGACGTGCAAAATGCGTTGAAGCTTTTGTATGACACGGTCTCTGCTCGACCAAGCATAGAGCGTAATAATACAGGTGCATGGTTCGGTCCGAAAATGGCAAGGCAGACATTGGGGTGCAGCTGTCTAAATAATTGATCTCGCTGAATTAGCATGGTTCATGTGTTCTTGGATTTCACCGCTAATCCGGGCACTTTGATACGCTCGCTGGCACTCCTATCATTCGAGTGCCAATGAGTGTACAAAAGGCGCGTGGACCACATTGGGCTGGCCACAGAAAGAGTTCCCTCATGAAATTCCGGCCACTTCACGACCGCGTCGTCATTCGGCGCGCTGAAGGCGATATAAAGTCCAAGGGCGGGATCATCATTCCCGACAACGCCAAGGAAAAACCGCAGGAAGGCACAGTCGTTGCTGCCGGCCCGGGTTCCCGCGACGAAAGCGGCAAACTGATCTCGCTCGACGTCAAAGCCGGTGAGACTGTCCTCTTCGGCAAATGGACCGGTGCTGAAGTCAAGATTGACGGCGAGGATCTCCTGATCATGAAGGAGACCGATATTATGGGCATCGTCGAGACGAAGTAACCTGTAGGAACAGCGCCCAGGGTGGGCGATCTGCACTTTTCCCCATGTTAAGAATGAACTGGACCAACCAACATGTCTGCCAAAGAAATCAAGTTTTCCATCGACGCTCGCGACAGGATTCTGCGCGGTGTCGAAATTCTGAACAACGCCGTCAAGGTGACGCTCGGCCCGAAAGGCCGCAATGTCATCATTGACCGCTCCTTTGGTGCGCCACGCATTACGAAGGATGGCGTGACGGTCGCCAAAGAAATCGAGCTTTCCGACAAGTTCGAGAATATGGGCGCGCAGATGGTGCGCGAGGTAGCCTCAAAGACCAACGACCTTGCGGGCGACGGCACCACCACAGCAACGGTGCTTGCAGCGTCCATTTTGCGCGAGGGGGCAAAACTCGTAGCAGCCGGAATGAACCCGATGGATTTGAAGCGCGGTATCGACCTCGCCGTCGTCGCCGTCGTCAGAGACATCCAGGCCCGTGCGAAGAAAGTCGAGTCTTCGGATGAGATTGCTCAGGTCGGCACAATTGCCGCCAATGGCGATACGACGGTAGGCAAGATGATCGCCAAGGCCATGAAAAAGGTGGGCAATGAAGGTGTAATCACAGTCGAGGAAGCAAAAAGCGCGGAGACGGAACTCGAAGTCGTCGAGGGCATGCAGTTCGATCGCGGCTATCTCTCGCCCTATTTTGTTACCAATGCCGACAAGATGCGGGTAGAACTCGAAGATGCCTACATCCTTCTCCACGAGAAGAAGCTCGGCAACCTTCAGGCGCTGTTGCCAATCCTCGAAGCCGTGGTCCAGAGTGGAAAGCCGTTATTGATTATATCCGAGGACGTTGAAGGCGAAGCCTTGGCAACCCTTGTCGTCAACAAGCTGCGCGGTGGTCTCAAAGTCGCAGCCGTCAAGGCTCCGGGCTTCGGCGATCGTCGCAAAGCGATGTTGGAAGACATCGCAGTCCTTACCGGCGGCCAGGTGATTTCCGAGGATCTCGGTATTAAGCTCGAGAGTGTCACGATCGATATGCTCGGACGGGCAAAACGCCTGCTGATCGATAAGGAATCCACCACAATCGTCGATGGCTCCGGGGACAAAGCCGGCATCGCCGCCCGTGTCCAGCAAATCCGTGTACAAATCGAGGAGACGACCTCGGACTACGACAAGGAAAAGCTCCAGGAACGCCTGGCGAAACTCTCTGGCGGCGTCGCGGTCATTCGTGTGGGTGGCGCAACCGAAATCGAAGTAAAGGAAAAGAAGGACCGCATCGATGATGCGTTGAACGCGACACGTGCGGCGGTGGAAGAGGGAATCGTGGCGGGTGGTGGCGTGGCACTTTTGCGCGCCAAGGCAGCGTTATCCGCGCTCACTGGAGCAAATGCTGACGTGACGGCGGGCATTTCGATCGTCCTTAAAGCACTCGAAGCGCCTGTCAGGCAGATCGCCGAGAATTCCGGGGCCGAGGGCTCGATCGTGGTTGGGATCCTCCTGGAAAGCAAGAAGTCCAATCACGGATTCAATGCGCAGACCGAGCTCTACGTCGATATGATTGAGGCGGGCATCGTTGATCCGGCCAAGGTTGTTCGAACGGCCCTCCAGGATGCGGGCTCCATTGCGGGGCTCCTGATCACAGCAGAAGCCATGATCGCCGATGTCTCGCCGATTAAGGAAAGGTCTGTTTGAGGTTTGTTGCATTAATCGAGTTGATTGGTCAGGCATAGAGCTATATCACTAAGGCATTGAATTTTGGATCGTTGAACTTTGTCTTTCGCGTGTAGACGCGTCAGCGCTTCTCCTTCAAAACTCGATAGAAGTGGTCATTGTGCACCCGCACGATGCTCAATTGTTGTTGTTACATGGAGGCTCATGATGGCCACGGGTACAGTTAAATGGTTCAATTCCACAAAGGGCTTTGGTTTTATCCAGCCTGATGACGGGGGCACCGATGCGTTCGTTCATATCTCTGCCGTGGAACGTGCAGGTATGCGCGAAATCGTTGAAGGTCAGAAAATCAACTATGAGCTGGTTCGCGACAAAAAGTCGGGTAAGATGTCAGCGGATCAATTGAGCGCTGCGTAGTCGACGGTGGCCTTGCAATGGCCACAGTGATGGCATCATTGCGATAATGCATTAAACAGAGGCTGGGCTCGTGCCTGGCCTTTTTTTCGGCAGTCGGTTCAAAAGCGAACCGTTGCAACACCCATAGGACGAACTTCGATTGAAAAACCTCAAAGAATTGAGTGAACGCCGTGCAGCCGCAGCACAGGCGAAAGAACAGCTTCTCAAAAAGTTCGAGGCCGCACCAAAACCGAGTGACCCCGATATGGTTGCCAAACGCGCCGAACGGGAAGCAATTGCCGCGGCACGTGAAGCAAGACGAGCAGATCGGGAACGATCATTGCAGGAAGACTTCGCGCTTCAGATCGCAGAGGCCGATGCCATAGCTTGTGCCGCCTCAGCGGAGGCCGACGCACGCGAAGCTGACGCAAGAAATCGCATCGCACGCGTTCTTACCGATGAAGCCGAAAGGAAGGCGGAACGCGATCGACGCTATGCTGCCCGCAAAGCCAGGCAACGTTGAACGTAGTTGGAAATAATCGCACGGTTGCCTATTAGCGCAAATCAGCAAGGCATGCGTTCGTTGCCGCAACAAAGAAGGCGGATACCGCTGCGGCGGGCGGTCAGGGTACCGCGTGTATTAATAGATAAATGCTTTGGCTCAGTGCTTCCCAATCTTCTCAGCAGCGTCACACACAGCCAAATATCGCCGCGAGGCATACTGAATCCTAGTGCGACCCTGAGCTCTTTGAATGGACGTGCGCGGGTGGATAACCTCTCGAGATACTGCGGCGTATCCGGCAACCAGGTCAAAACGAATACCCCACTTTCACGGCCGCACTGATTAGATCGTTGTCCGTAAAGTCTCCGAAAGAACCCGAAGCATCCCCGAACTGAAAATAGCTAACAGCGACCGTCATTTTCGTCTGGTCCTTCGTGTAGATTGCCCCAAGTGTGGGACCCCACAAACCGTCCGTTGCGTCGAGCGGCCCTTCAGCCGATACCTCAGTTGAGGGCTCGTATGTAAGGGACGTGAATCCCGACCATTTCTCGCTAAACATCTGTGCCACGCCGAGCATGTAGGTCGTCGTGTCGTTGAAGTGGGTGAGCGATCCCAAAGGATAGCCCGGCGGATTGATCGTGTGTTCGCTCCATTCGGCCCAGCGAACCGTCGCGAAGAGCAGCGTCGAGTGACTGATCGGGGCCTGGAGTTCGATGTTAACCGATTGCGGAGTCTCGACCTGCGTAGTCCCTTCATAGGCGCCTGAGGTGTCGAAATCGTAGTCGATCGCGGAATTGTATGTGACTGCGGCCCGGACATGGGCCTCCGGGATTTCAAAGGCCGCACCGACCACGTAGCCCACGGCCCAGGAGTCGTCAAAGGTGACGTTGCCGAAACCGGCGGGAACGCCGCCCACGAAAACCGAGATATCCGTGTTGCCGCCCATGCGCTGCAGTCTGGGGCCGCCGTAGACACTGAAACGATCCGTGAACTTGTAGCGCAGCAAACCTGTGATCGCGATCGACTCGACTTTTCCCGACAGGCCGGACAGCGGCCCGCCGTCATACTCGAGTTTGCGCCCATAAGGATTGTCTACGATGACCGCTCCTGAGAATTCCTCGTTGAAATCGGCCTTAAAGGCGCCAGTGTAGAATGGCAATGTGGGCGCCGTGTCCCTCGAAGCAAACGGGGGCCCGGCGGCTGTGATCTGCCCTTCCACGTTCGGGCTGGCAAGGCCGAGCCCGAATTCGACGTACCGCCCTGCCTCGAAGAGTGCATCATTCGGCTGCCCCAGAATATCGAAGCCTCCTGCCACCGCCGGCGTGACTAGAAGACAGTTGAATATGGTCAACAAATTAATAGTTTTCATGCGGGTCTCCTCCTCCGGGACGTCTCGTATTTCCGCAAAGCGCAAGGAAATGGGCATGTCTCACCTTGCCCGCGGCCCCTGCGCACCCCTGCGCCTTTCCTCCAACCAGCCGGCTGCCTATAGATTATGGGCTAGACCAGAAGGCGAGCCTCGAGCCCTTCACACCTCCGCCGATAAGGCGGTGATGCAGTCGGCGATGGTGTGCGGCCTCGGTCCCGCCGAGATCACGCGTCCACGATTTCAAGCAATTGCCGGCCAAAATCGACGGCGCTGTCATCGGTGTGCATTTCGGCGCGCATAATGTCCCCCGGCGCCAAATAACGTGTGTGCGCGGTCGCTTCCCGGACGATCGCATCCTTCCGTTCTGAATCCTTGAAGAGCTTGGTCGTCAGAATCTGGGCCAGCGGCGCGCTCGCTTGCAGGATCACGCCGCCCGGCGTCCCGGTCAGGACGAGATCGCCTGCAGACAGGTCCATCAGGGACGCAATGTCGTTGAGGCAGGTTTCTGGGCGAAAGACGAAGTCCCGTGTATGGGCCGACTGACGCAATTCGTCGTTCAGCCAGAGACGGATCTCAATCCTGTCGAGCAGATCCGCTACTTCGTCCGCTTCCGGAATGACCAGCCAAGGACCGCAGGGGCAGAAGGTCCGGGCGCTTTTGCCGCGGAACCACTGCAAGAAGGCTTCACCGAACATGAGGTCGCGGGCTGACACGTCGTTGCACAAGACGAGTCCGCCGATGAAATCGCCGAGGGTCTCTCGGGTGACGTGATCGCCGGCACCTAGCGGTCGCTTCAAGACGAGCCCGAGTTCCACTTCGTAGTCGAGCATCTGACATCCGGCTGGCCGGATGACCGGATCGAACGCTCCAGACAACGAGGAGGCGGCCTTCATGAAGAGCAGGTTCTTCTGGCGCGGCGCATGGCCCGACTCATCCGCGTGATCTGCATAGTTCAATCCCTGGCAGACGATCTGCGCCGGGGCCGTGACGGGGCTCAGAATGTTTGCAGAGCTGATCGGAAAACGCATAGCGCCTGCCAGCGTCTTAAGCTCAGCCGGAGGAAGGCGCAGGATGTCGGCGGTCGAGACGAAGGTGCCCTCGAGCGGCGCAATCTCATCTCCGTCCAAAATTCCCCACAAGGGTTCGCCGCCGATCGTGAAACGCGTCAGTCTAACTACCATTTCATTTCCTTTCTTTGAAAGGGCCACTTAAAGAGCGGCTCGAATGTCCGCTCACAGCGCCTTTTGAGGGTCGCAGCGGGGTCAAGCACGGTCCTTGCCCTTGAGGTCTCCGTATCGCGCACGATAATTCTCGATCGTATCCATCGCGCCGCAGAATTCGACATTGTGCCAGTCGGGATCGTAGAGGTAGCAGGCGACGTTGCCGCCGGTCTCGCCGTCGCCCAAAGGCGGTTCGCTGTTGTGGCGGACTGGACCGTAGTTCAACTGGAATCCGTCGGCCTGCTGTTGCTTGGCAAAGGCCAGCACATCCTCCAATTGGTTTCCTTTCACCTCGAGCGCGAAATGGAAGAAGCTCATGCCCGAAGGGACGGTAATCCTGCCGGTGGGGTCGTATTCTTCGACGAGCACGAGGCATTCCTCGTGCTCAATTGCACTCATATAGCAGCAGCGGATACGCCAGCCTTCCTTGAACGGGTGTGGTTCGGGCTCGCAAGTGCGGCTGTGGGTCATGCCGGCAACTCTCTCGTACCAGGCCCGGCTTCGCGCGATGTCCCGCACATAGATGGAGAGCTGTCTGATATGAGAAACGAGCGATGGCTTGAAGACGCCATAGTCTTCAGTCTTGTTGGAGAACCGCCGCTTCGTTAGCGTCGGCCACAACAGCACCATTTCGCGGAACCATTTCCGCTTCAGGAGGCCTGCGAAGCGCAGCTTGAATGGGGGCAGGACGTTCGGGGGAACGAATGTGCTCTTGCTCATCTGCTGGGCTCCTCAATAATCTCAATCCAGTGCTTGTCCGGGTCCTGAAGGAAAAAGGAACGCGAGGCCGGACGCGCGGAGGCAAGTATGCGTCCTTCGCGGATCGATAATCCCATGTCTTGTGCGCGGCTCCTCACATCGTCGAATGCCTTGGCGTCCTTCACAGTCAGCGCGAAGTGCAGCATCGAATTGTTGTCCATCTTCAGCTTGTGATGCTTCACCAGGCAGATGTCGTGATGGTGGAAGCCGAAGGAGAAGAAATGCATTTCCTGTTGTGACAAACGCATTGCGGCGCTGCTGTCCGGGTGATTGAGAGCGGAGAACTGCAGGTCGAAGAGTTTGATATAGAAAGCTTTTGAGCGTTCCAGATCGGTAACGTAGAAGACATGGTGCTGAAGGTTGGTGACGGGTATCCGAGGTTGAGCATTCATGACTGAGGTCCTGACTGCTGGTTAATCCAAGAGAATGCTAGCGGCCCGATCTGGTAACGGGCAAGATTGATCGCCATGATTGACGTCCTTTTCTTCTCGCGAATTTTCAGAGGAATTGCGCCTTAAAGGCGTAGCGACCCAGTTTTTCGCGGAGTGAGTCTGGATCGCCCTCGGCCGCAATTCTTGCGAGCAGTCCGAGCCGGGCGTCTTGGATGACAGAGAGGGATGCGAGCTTCACGCCGGCCGACGCCGCCACCTGACGGACGACATCCTCGATCTCCAGCATCGACAATGCTGGTTTGAAGATCTTGCCGACGGGTGTGACGGGCAGCGCGGCCAGAATCCGAACCGATTTGGGATGCGCAGCCCGTTCGGGAATACGGCCGACGGCGTGGGCAAGCAGATCCGCTTCCGATGCAATCGTCACCGGCTTCAACTGAACGTAGAGCACCGGCACTTCTCCGGCGCGCTCATCGGGTCGTCCAACCGCTGCGGCGAGTTGCACCGCCGGATGATCCTGCACTGCATTTTCGATCACCTTGGGATCGATATTGTGGCCGCCGCGGATAATGAGTTCCTTCAAGCGACCCGTCAGCCAGAAGTAGCCGTCCGCGTCTTGGCGGGCGAGATCGCCTGTGTTCAGCCAACGCTCGCCGTCAATCTCGAGCCAGAGACCCTTGTTGTGTTCCGCATTGATGTAACCGGCAAAGACATTCGGCCCGCGGATCGCGAGGACTCCGACCTCTTCCGTCCAGGCGAATCCGGTGAAGCCGCCGGAATCGTCAAGTCTGACCACTGCCATTTGCTGGTAGGGGAGGCGCAGGCCGATCGAGCCGATGCGTCGCTCTCCTTCGGGAGGATTGACACTGGAAACACAGGCGCCTTCCGTCAGGCCGTAGGCCTCCAGAATGCGAATCCCCGTCGTCTTTTCGAAAGCGCGGAACAGTTCCACGGGCATCGGAGCCGCGCCGCAGAAACCGTAGCCGATGCTTGAAATGTCGCGGCCGCCGACAGGCACCTGCAGGAGTGCGGAATATACAGTCGGAACGCCCGAGAAGGCCACGATCCGATAGTGTTCGATGATCTCCCAGAAGGACGGAATAACTCCCTCGCCGCGATAGCCCTGCGGCGTGCCCATGACGACATGTCCGCCTTGCGACCAGGGGATGAGGCCCGTCACCAACTGCCCATTGACGTGGAAGAGCGGCAGGCCGCAGAAGATCGTCTTTCCCGGGGCGAACGCACTCCCGATGAGGGCCTGGGTACACCAGGCGTCGAACACTTCCGAGAAATGGGTGCGCGCGGCGATCTTGGGCAGTCCGGTTGTGCCGCCTGTGCAGAAGTATGATGAGATATCTCCGGGTCTGGGCATTTCGAAGGTTAACGCGTCGCCCCGTTCGGCGCCCATTTCCTCTTCCAGGCTGAGAATCGGGATGGAAAAACCGTCAACACTCGGAACCTTCGACCGGACCTCCGCCGCCTCATCGGCGGTGCCGCGAAAATAGCGACTTGAATTCACGGAGAGAATTCCCTGCAAGCTCGGCACATTTGCCGCGGCTTTGACCGTCTTCTCCCAGATGTCGGTCCCCCGGGCGGGCGCCAGCGTCACCAGCCATTTTACCTTTCCGGCAATGAGGAGCTCGGAAATCTGTCCCGATTCAAGCAGCGGATTGATCGCAAAGGCGATGCCCGCCGCCTCGCCGCCCCAGATCACGAAATGCGTTTCGGGCAGATTGGGCAGCACGAAGGCGACCACGTCGTCGCGGCCGATCCCCAGCCGCCGGAGGGCATTGGCTGTCCTCGTGATGTCAGCGAGGAGTTCGGCATGCGTCCAGACGAAGGGATCACGGAAGTCGTCAGCGCGCAGAAAGAAGGACAGGGCACGCTGATCCGGCGCGATAGCAGCGCCGCGCGCAAGCATCTCGTAGGTGCTCGCCGGGAGGTTACGCTCCCGCAGCGGGATTTGCTCGAATGTCTCGACATCGCGCAGAGCGACAACGGAGCGCCCGAAGTCACTGGGGTTTGTTGCGAGCATGGTTATCTTCCTCCCTATAGATCCGCGCTGGCTCATTCCGGCAGCTGCGGCACCTGCACATTAGTGATGCGACGGCTTCTTTCCGTTCCCAGATCGCCCATAATGTCTCTGTCACACTGAGAATCGGGCGAGGCTTGTTGCCCGGCTCTACTGCCATCTTGGTCCTTTGTTTCCTCGAGTAGGTTCAACCGTAGTTCGCCCAGATAGACGCTCTCGCACAGGACACAGTCGCGCCAGGCACTGCCATGGTCATGGGAAACTTCGACGCGATACGCGCCTCCATCCCCGGCCAAATTGTCGAAGCGGAAGTCGCCGAAGCCGTCGGTGACCGTCCTCGCGAGAACCTTGCCTCCCTGGGACAGGGTGACGTCCGCCCCCTCGATGCATTCGACCGCCGCGGTGAGGTCGGCGCTGACGCTACCGCCGACGAAGCATGTCTCCCACCGTTCCAGGCCCCGGTACCAGATGCGGGGTTTGGTCTCGAGCTCGGGCTTGTGCACCTTGAGCCCCTCGGCGACCGCCATCCGCTCCATGGCGGCGTCATCGAGCTTCACCGCCTCGAAGACATCCGTCGGGCAGACCTGTTGACATCGGGGCCGCTGCCAACCCTGATCCAGCAGGTGGGCATCAAAGATCCAGGTCTGCGGCACCTGTTGCTCGTCATTCCAGACGATTGCGCCATAGGGACAGGAGCCGACGATGTCCGTGCGGCCATACGACATGACCGGATCGATGATGACGAGACCATCGTCGCGTTTGCGGATGGCGTCGCCGGCGTAGCGAATGCAGGGTGCGTCGTCGCAATGATTGCACATCACCGGCAGATAGGTGGTCTCCACCATGGGTGCGCTGCCCTGTGTACGGCGCAGGATGCGGATGGGGCTATCTCCGACGGCTGCGGCCGGGGCCGCGTAGCCGGGGAAATCGTTTCCGACATGTTCATCGCGGTGCGCGATGACGCAATTGTGGCAATTCTCGCAGCGGCCAACATTGATGATCAGGTTCCACTTGCTCATGGGCTTCCTCCTATGCTGCGCAATTCATCTTGAACGTGTCAGCGTTCCGCCACTTCTCGATTTGCACAAGGCAGGAATTGGGAGCCATGCTGCTGGTTCCGCTGGTCTGCGATCGGTCCGGGGTGAGCATGTTCAGGCAGCCGCCGATCTCCACGGTCTCTCCTGCGAAATCGACAAGCTGGAATTCCGCGCTCGCCTCTGAAGACTTCACAACACCCGGAGTTACCAAGGGCGAAATGTCGGCAGCACAGATCACCGCGCCGCGGTCGTTGAAGATTTTCACCAGGTCACGCTGGCCGATACCGCGCTTGGCGGCATCGGCGGGATTGAGACGCAGCAACCAAAATCGATGGCCGGCAATCAGGGCGCGGTGGTCTTCCACCTGATTGACCGCGCTGTTCTTGCCATCCATGCTGGTGTGGAAGCTGTAGCGGCTATGCGTAGCGATCATCTGCAGCGGATAGCGCTCAACCAGCCCGGTGCTGCGCAGCCCTTCCCAGGATGGGATGTAGCGATTGACCGGTGGCCGGTCCGGATTGCCCGCCGTGTTCCGCTTGAGGACCGCGGGCACGAATTCCAGCTTGCCGCTCGGAGTCTGCAGGCCCATGCCGAACTCTTTGGCATACTGCGATGGCATCGGGAGCGGTTCTGGTAGATCTTTGCGCCTTCCCTCGGCAAACCAGCGCATGTCGACGGGCTGGCGCAGCTCTGGCTTTTCGGGCGGCACGACGTAGTAGCCCTTGCGGCAGAATTTCTTCCAGGAGATTTCGCCGGGCAGATCTGACGAATCGAACACCCGCTTGACCCAGTCGAGCTCGCTGCAGCCCTCGGTGAAGACCGCGCCCAGGCCCAGCCGGGTCAGGATAGCGGTAAAGATGTCATAGTCGGATCGAGATTCGCCCAACGGCTCGATGCACTTATGCTGCATGGTGATGACGCGATGGTTGACGACGTTGACGCCGTGATGGGCGTAACCTCCGGAATTCGCCCATTCGCCGATGTCCCAGCGCTCCAGTGAAGTGCAGGCCGGCAGGATGATATCGGCGAACTGGGCCTCGCCCTCCATCCAGATGGACTGGTTCACCACGAACTCGATGCTCTCGTGTCGATAGGCCTCCACCCAGCGCCCCGATCGAGTGACGGTGCTCAGGGACGATCCGCCGTAGCGGTAGATCATGTGAATCGGCGAGTAGCCCGGCATAGGATACCTGAAGGGCGCAAACTGCGCCTCCTGGGCAATGCCGTCCCAGAGATAGCCGGTAGCCTCGCCATTTATGATCGCGTCGGGCAGTTGCTGACGCGGCACCATCTGCTTGACAGGATTCATCGTCAATATGTGTGGCATGCGCTGATAGTTGTTAACCGCATTCCCGGTCCAAGCCAGCTCACCGGAGATCCCGCCATCGGCGTAGCCCGGAAAATAGAAATGTAGGTCGTGAGGCACGCCGATCTGGAGGCCGCCGAAATTGACGCCCGGCTTGCCCCAGCCCTGCATGGCCATCATCATGATCATGCAGCGCGCCCACTGGGCTCCGGTCGCGCCGCGGCCTGCGCCACCGAATCCCGTGCCGGTCATTCCGACGGCCAGATAGACCTTCTTACCGCCCCACTTGCGGGCAAGAGCGCGCACGTCCCTGGCGGGGACGCCGGTCTCGGATTCCTGCCATTCAGGGCTCTTGGAGACGCCATCGGTTTCGCCCAATAGGTAGGCCTTCCATTCGTCGAAGCCGGTGGTGCGAGTGGCGACGTACTCCTCGTCATAGAGGCCTTCCGTGACCCAAACGTGCATAATTGCCTGCGCCAGGGCAGCGTCCGTCTGGGGACGGACGGGAAACCAGCGTCCACCCAGCAGCTGGGCTGTCGGATTGCAGTGCGGGTCTATGTGCACGAACTCGATGCCGAGTTCCTTGGCCCATAGTCGACGCGTCGTGCCCTCAAACCCCGCATAGGCTCCATTGGTGCTTTCGGGATCGCAGGACCAGAAGACGATCATCTCGGCTTCCTTGAGGCAGTCTTCCACCCCGCCATAGCCCGCAGGCACGCCGACCCGCATTGAATTGCCGAAATGGTGCATGGCGCCCCAATACCAGCCCTCCCAGCTATCCGGGTTGGCGGCGACGCGGGTGAAGCCGATCAGGTTGGCGAACCGCATCAGCGAGCTCAGGTAGTAGCCCACGTTTCCCCACTGGTGGTGGGACGACATCGGAAAGGTGATCGAACCCGGTCCGTGTACGCGCTTCTGCCTGTTAATCTCCGTGGCGACGATGCCCAGCGCCTCATCCCAGCTGATCCGCACGTAGCCGGATTTTCCTCGGTTCTGGGGATTGCGTTCGCCAGCGGGATCGAAATCCACCCGCTTCATCGGATGAAGAATGCGCTTGTCCGAATAGACCAGCGATTTCATGGTCAGGGCGTGCGGCGCGACCAGGGCGCGGCGGGGTGGGCTGAACTTGCGCCCACGGGCTTCGATCACCCAGGTGGATGGGTCGGTGTGGTCGAACTCGATAGGAGAAACCCGCAGAATCCGGCTATCCTTAACGTAAACGAACAGCGGGCCGCCATTAGTGCAGGTGGTGTAGCGAAGGCTTCCGTCGGGCATGGGCGTGCCCATGGGCAGGCCGGCGGTCTCGCTCATGTTGAGAGTCTGCATGAACCAGACAACCAACTCGTCCGACCCGGTGGTCACCACTTTGAAATTCTTGGCAGCGTGGATGATCTCGCCCTGATCGCGATTGGGTAGCAGGAGTTTCAAGGCGGTCGCAACGTCCTTGAAGGACATGACCACTTCGGCCTCGGCTGCCGAACCCGCACGGGAGCGGAATCTGCCGTCTCGGATTTCCACGATACGGCCAAGACTGGCGTCCTGCAGGCCGATCCATACCACTATGTCGCGCTGCTTCAGCCGTTCCCGGAAGGCCGGGTTGCGGGAGGCTGTATGATTGAGCACCTTGGGCAAGGCAACGAGGATGGTCCTGAGAACCTGCCGGTTCATCCCAGATCTAATACCTAACATGTCCTAGCGGTCCGCGAGTCGGAATGTTCGATTTGGAGGCCGCAGATAAACGGCCGGATCGCGACATCGCGCGAGGCTTGCAGCTTCATTGACGGTTCTCCTCCGATCCCATTCCTCAACATTGACTATAAAATCATAATGACGAGATAGTCAATTCGAAAAATGGCAGCCGCCTGATTTCATTGGGGAGGGTGACGCAGCCTATCGTGCGATTTCCCAGGAGCCGGCAACGGCTTTCACCTGGCCACCACCATGGGTGAGGGAATCGAGCGTTGCCTGCGCCATTTGAACGGCACAGGGGGAAGCTCAGGCCGCCCCCTGAAGCGAGCGGACCAACGTCGTCCGCGCCGAGGTCATGTGGCGCAAACACGTGCGCTCGATTTCGTGCGTGTCTCCGCTGAACAGTGCGTCGATGTAGGCGAGGTGCTCGCCGATCGCTGCCTCGTTGCGCTGCAGTTCATCTTTCTTGTTCCACTGGTAGTGGTAGTGGAAGATCAGGGTGATCACGTCATAGAAGTCGTCGATGAAACGGTTCGGCGCAGCGCGATTTATGAGGCGGTGCAGGCGATTGTCCAACCGCGAAAAATCGTGGAAGCGCCGGCCGATTTCCAGCAGCAACTGTTGGTGCGCCGTCTTCAGTTCGGCAAGTTCCGTCCACAAGGGCGAGTCATCGGGTAGTTCGGCGAAGAGGACCGCCGAGCGCAACTCGAACATGACGCGGATCTCGAAAAGTTCGAGCGCGAACTCCTCGGTGAATCCCTTGAACAGCCAGCCAGAATTCTGCTTTTTTTCGATGAGTCCGAACCGGCTGAAGCGGATCAGGAATTCGCGGACGCCGTTGGTGGCCACCCCAAACTGTCTGGCGAGCTGAAGCTCGTTTATAAGCGAGCCGGGCTGAGTGTCCCCGCGCAGCATCCACTCCATGAACTGTTCTTCGACATGCTGGCGTTTCGATGTCGTCTCCAGATCGGGAAAATAGTCGGATTTCAGTATGGGCCTGCCAGCCCTCGGCCCGTTGCCGGACGCCTGCGTTATGCCGCGGGCATCGAGCTCGCTAAGCACCTTGCGCACGGTGGTGCGGCTGACGCCGATCCTTGCCCGCAGAGCGTTCTCGGAGGTTGCGCCGATGTCGACGTCGCCGGCCTCGATCAGTTGCAGCGTACGGTTGAAAGCTTTCTTGAAAACTGAATCGGGTTTCACAAGATGCGCCTGTCTTTTTGGGTTGCATATTACTTATAAAAAACAACTTGACGTTCGTCCAGTCCTGCGGCTTTTTATCGATAAGAATACAAACCCCGGGTTGCATTGTCATCAGGAGGTTGTGTTGACGGGGATGGACGAACCGCTTGAACGAGAAGTCGCTGAACCACGCGCCGCCGCTGTTGCGAACAGCGAGCACATCGCGGTCGCCGTTGGCCTCAAGATGCTCGGCGCCGGCGCGGTCCTCATTTTGATCGGGCTGGTTTTGGTCTTGAGCCTCCTGTCGCCATACTTTCTGTCACCGCGCAATATTGGCAACATCCTGGCCCAGACCGCGGTGATCTGCGTCGTCGCCATGGGACAGCATCTGGTCATCCTGACCAAGGGGATCGACCTTTCGGTCGGATCGAACCTCGCACTGGCTTCGGTGCTCGGGGCG
Organism: Phyllobacterium brassicacearum; assembly: GCF_003010955.1. Lineage (GTDB taxonomy): Bacteria > Pseudomonadota > Alphaproteobacteria > Rhizobiales > Rhizobiaceae > Phyllobacterium > Phyllobacterium brassicacearum. Next base: position 253,223 of record NZ_PGGO01000002.1, on the reverse strand, counting down.
CTGAGCTTTCACGCCGGCGCTTCGACGTTGATGGTCGTTGCCGTAATGGTCGCGGCCGGCGCGGCCGTCGGTGCCGTCAACGGCCTGTTTTATGTCTACGGACGCCTGCCGCACCCGTTTATCATCACATTGGCGACGCTCAGCATCGCCAAAGGCATCGCCCTCCAGCTTGCCGACGGCCGCGCCATTCCGGGGATGCCACCAGCCATCCGGAGCTTGGGCCAGGAGGCATTTGCCGGGCTTCCCGGGTCGGTGTTCGTGGTCGCGGGGGTTGCGGGGCTGATGTTTGTCCTGACGCAGTCGACGGTCTGGGGCCGCTGGATGTATGCCGTGGGCGGCAGGGCCGACGCCGCCGTCCGCATGGGCATTCCGGTTTCCGCGGTCTTGGTTTCGACTTACGTCATTTCGGGGACCTGCGCAGGCATAGGAGCCGTACTTCTCGCCGGCCGCACTGATGCGGGATCGCCGCTGTTCGGCAATCTACTGGAGCTCGACACCACAGCCGCGGTCATCATCGGCGGAGCTAGTTTTCTCGGGGGTCGCGGGCACATCGGCCATGCCTTGATCGGAGCGATCATGATCGGCGTGATCCGCAACGCCCTCAATCTCTTGAACGTCGGAGTGTTTTACCAGCTGATCGTCATCGGCCTTGTCATCGTCGTCGCCGTCGAGGCCGACGTCCTGCGCAATCATCTCGAGTCCCGCATGCGTGTGCTGCGGGCGGAGACCGGACCATGACACAGCACCAGCTCGCCGCACATCCGCAACATCCGGTGCTGTCCGTCCGTGGCGCTTGCAAACGTTTCGGCTCGGTGGTTGCGCTCGACGACGTCAGCATCGACGTCAATCGCGGCGAGATCCTCGCCCTGCTCGGAGACAACGGCGCGGGCAAATCCACGCTTATCAAGTGCATCAGCGGCGTCCACCGGCTGGACGCAGGCGACGTCGTGATAGACGGCGCGGCCAACGTTCTGCGGTCGCCCGCCGACGCGCGGTCGGCCGGCATCGAGACTGTCTATCAAGACCTCGCGCTCTTCGACAACCTTACCCCGGCCCAGAACTTCTTCGCCGGACGCGAGATTGCCGGTCCGAAATGGCTACCGCGCGCCATGCGCTTCCTCAACAAGCGGAGGATGGACGAGCAGACGCGCTCGTTGATCCAATCGCTCAATGTGTCGCTGCCCCACCTCGACGCGGTCGTGGCGTTGATGTCCGGCGGACAGCGCCAGGCCATTGCCGTCGCCCGTTCGGCGGTCTTTGCCCGCAAGGTGGTCATCCTGGACGAACCGACCGCGGCGCTCGGCCTGCGCGAATCTCGCAAGGTGCTCGACCTCATCGGCGCGCTGCGCGACCGCGGAAATGCGATCATTTTGATCACCCACAACATGGAGCACGTGACGGAACTTGCCGGTCGAGCCGTGGTGCTCAGACAAGGGCGGAGAGTCGGCGAGCTCGTTCCGACACGCGACAACAAACAGGAACTGGTCTCGATGATCGTCGGGGCCTGAGCCGAAAAAATTGCGGGTTCGAAAGACGGCCGCGAGGAGACCGTCATGGCCCGTCAAAACAGGGAGGAAGCGCGATGAAACTGCAGTTCTTTATGGGACCGGCGCTGGTCGCCGTTATGGCCAATCCGGCGGCTGCCGCCGAGAGCGTCAAGATCGGATTGATCACCAAATTTCCGGTGCCGTTCTATTCGACGATGGAGGAGGCCGCCAAAAAATACGCTGCCGACCACCCCGGGATCGAGCTCGTCACCGGCCAAGGTCAGTCAGCTACCGACATCGAAGGCCAGATCGCCCTGATCGAATCGATGGTCACGCAAGGCGTCAAGGGATTGGCGATCACGCCCGTCGACCCCACCGTCGCACCGGCGCTCGACAAGGCCGTCGCCGCTGGCATCAAGGTGGTGCTGGTCGACAACAGCATCCCGGGCTGGAAGGGCCAGACGGCACTGGTGTCCACCAACAACCTCAACGGCGGCAAGATCGCCGGCGAGTTTCTGAAGACCAAGCTCAAGGACGGCGACAAGATCGCAATTCTCGAAGGCGTGCCGGGCGTGCCGGCGCTGGACGAACGCGTCACCGGGATGATGGAGGGTTTGGGCGACGTCAAGGTCGACGTCGTCGCCAAGGGTGCGACCAACTGCACGCTCGAACTCGGCACCTCCGTCACCGAAGACATCTTGACGGCCAATCCGGATCTGAAGGCGATCTACGCGGCCTGTGGTCCGCCCATTCCCGGAGCCGTCAAATCGCTCGCTAATGCGAACATTGCCAACGACGAAATCATTCTGGTGGGTTTTGACGCCTGTTGCGGCGAACTTGAAGCGATCAAGGCCGGAACGGAAGATGCGAGCGTCGCGCAATTTCCGGCGAAGATGGGTGAGCTTGGTATCGCGACCGTGGTAAAGGCTATCCATGGTGACCCGGTAGACGCCAACGTCGACACTGGGGCGGGGCTCGTCACGCCGGAAAACATCGAGGATTTCGAATAAACCCGAAGAGCCCGACGGCTTTCCGGCGGGCTCTTGCAAAACGCATTTGCACTCAAGGATTGGCACGATGAAAGCCGCTGTCTGTGTTGCTCCCGGCAATCTCGTGCTCGAAGATCGCCCTGAACCCGAAATTCCGCGCAAGGGATGGGCACTTCTGGCGGTAGAGCGAGTCGGCATTTGCGGAACGGACTTTCACATTTTTGAGGGAAAGCATCCGTTTCTTGCCTATCCGCGCATCATGGGGCACGAGGTTTCCGGTACGGTAATTGCAGTTGGCGACGACGTCGGCATTCCCGTCGGACAGGAGGTCTATGTCAATCCATATCTTGCCTGCGGCGAATGCGTCGCGTGCCGTCAGGGAAAACCGAACTGCTGCGTCAAAATCGAGGTGCTCGGCGTGCACCGCGACGGTGGTATGTGCGAGCGGATGCTGGTTCCCGCCGGCAATCTCTATTCCACGGCCGGGCTTTCGCTAAGCGACGCCGCGGCGGTGGAATTCCTGGCCATCGGCGCGCATGCCGTACGCCGGTCTCTGGCGGAGAAGGGAAGACGGAGCCTTGTCATCGGCGCTGGGCCAATTGGTCTGGGCGTAGCCCTGTTTTCCAGGCTCGCGGGGTACGGGGTTGCGATTGCGGACACCGCGCAGGACAGGCTGGAATTTGCCAAACGACAGCTTGACTTAGAAGCATTCGACATGTCGGAAAGATCTTGCTCGTGCACTGGTAATGACGGTTTCGACGTCGTGTTCGACGCCACCGGCAATGCAAGGTCGATGGAGGCGGCCTTCGGTTACGTTGCGCATGGCGGCACGCTTGTCCTCGTCAGCATCGTGAAGGACATCATCCGGTTCTCTGATCCGGAGTTCCACAAACGCGAAATGATGCTGATCGGCAGCCGCAATGCATTACGCGGAGATTTCGAGCACGTTGCGGCTTCGATACTGAACGGTGCCGTTCCGGTGTCGAAGCTGGTGACCCATCGGACGTCGCTGGAGCACATACCTGACGCTATGGCGCGTTGGACAGGCGACAAGTCTGGCTTGGTCAAGGCCGTGATCGAAGTCGGTGTTCACCCGTGAGGACCGCTGTTGATGTTACGAGTAGCTCGCGCTTTGCCGGAGACCACCAAACAGCCTCTCGAAGGAACTTGGCGTTACAACATCAGGATTAAACTAGGGTTGGTTTAGCCGTGCAATTGATCGGTAGGGTTCTGTCAGCACCGCGCCATGGAACGATTGCCATGTCCATCTTGAAACTTCACCACGAAAGTTGAAAAAGATCGTTGGACGGCGTGTCGTTCTCGCATCCGAAAATGCATGTCCCTTTCAAGCAAATCGGAAAACTCGTTCCTGCGCCATGATCGAGAACTCGCGATGCAGGTCAAACACTTATGCTATCGCAAGGGTACTGATCTCTGCCTGCGCCGCCTTTAGCGATACCTCGCGCTGCTGGGCGCTGATATTGACGCCGTCGGCGGTGATGACTTCCGGATCAACGATCCCGACGAAGGCGAACACGCTCTTCAAATAACTCAGCGTGTGCTCGAAACTCTCGGCGCGGGAGCCCGGTCCGTAAAAGCCGCCGCGCGCAAGAGCTATAATGACGCGTTTGCTGCCAAGGAGACCTTCGGGTCCCTTTTCCGTGTAACGGAAGGTTTTGCCGGGGACCGCGATGCGATCGATCCACGCCTTCAGCTGGCTGGGCACGCTGAAATTGTACTGCGCGACGCCGAGAACGACCGTGTCTGCGGCCAAAAACTCATCTAGAATGTTTGCCCCAAACGCAAGGTCCGCCTTCAATGCAGCATCCTGGCCGGCTTCCAGGCCCGCCCGGACCACGCCCACGTATTTGCCCGACAGGTGCGGGATCGGTTGAGCCGCAAGGTCGCGATAGACCACTTCAATCATCGGATCGAGAGACTGGAGCCGTGCTACCACCGCCGCCGAAAGCGCCCGACTCACCGAGTTTTCCCCGAGTATGCTGGAATCGAGATGAAGAAGGGATGGCATCAATGACCTCACATGGGTTTGTAGCAGCAGGATTTCATTACGACGGGCAGCTGTCCGTTTTATGTCAATTGCACTTTTATGTCATTTCGACTAAAAGGTCAATATGAAATATCGAAAAAGGATGGCTAATGGCCAAGATTGATCTGGCACGCCGGGCAAAAATCGGACGCGACCGGCGGGAGAGGACACGCGCCCAAATCGTCAAAGCGGGAGCGACGCTGCTTGCGGAAGGGGCTGCGCTGACCTTGGATGCCGTGGCAGAGGCGGCGGGCCTCGCCAAGGGCACGTTTTACTATCACTTCGGCAACGTCGAGGAGTTGATTTCGGCGGTGAATGTGCAACTGGAACGGAGCTTTGACGAGGTGCTGACACCTCCTCATGCCGGGTCAAGCAATCCGGTCGCGCGCCTGTCCTTCGCATTTGCGCAATCCCTGGAAAAGGCGGTTTCCGATACTGCCTGGGCGCGGCTGGTAGTTCAAACCTCGCAAAAGCCGAACAAGTTCGGCCGCGGACTTCGCAAAAAACTTACGGCCGATATCGCCGAAGCCATAAGACAAGGGCAGATGGCCGTACTGGACCCGGAACTCGCCACTGACATCTTCGTCGGAATTTGGCTGCAGGTGACACGAGGCACTTTCGAGCGAGCCCCAACGCCTGATTTGACTTGCAAAGCCCTCGAGGCGGCGCTTCGAGCACTCGGGAGCGCTCCGCCTGAGGGCCTGTCCGTATCGACATGATGACTATGCCCGGCCGGCCTATTCTTGAGACCCTCGGCATACGGAGTTTGTCCGCTGGATACTTGTTAGCTCGCCGTGGTTCGCAAGGACTTCTCCATACCAGCAGCTGGTAGGCGCTTGAGCACCGATCCGGCCTGCTGGGGACTGAGGCCGATCGCGCGCAAGATAGCGCTGACGACAGCGTCTGGGTCGAACGAGGACAGCCTGCCTTCACCGAGGACGCGCAACATGTGAATCATTATCCCGACGACAATCTCGAGTTTCAGCTCCGCAGACATCGGTTCCCCCGATAAGTGTTGGAGGTCCTCGAGGAGATGGCGGCGGATGTTCTCGCCGCTTTGCGGATTGGCTGCTGACATTCTTGCGGCGACCGCGGCCCATCGGGCGTCGTTAAACGCCTTGTCAATGAATGCTCTGCAGCCGAAAGCAATGCGAAGGGCAGGCTCGGCGATGGAGGCCCGGCCCGGCTGCAGCAGTTCATCGAACGACTGGACCAATTCCTCCGCGACCGCCGCGGTCAATGCTTCCAGGCTATCAAAATGAGTGTAGAACGTTCCCTTCGCGACGCCTGCCTCCTGAACCACGTCATCGACCGTGACGGATTCCACGGCCCGTCCGGCAAACAGCGAATTGGCAGCTTCAACAAGCTGCGCACGGGTCTTCACGCGCTTTTCGCGTCCAATTTCGGCTCGGCGGACCAGGTTAACGTTTGCCATGCGTGATTCCTCAAATTCTACTCACAAATAAGTCATATTGACCTCAAAGTCCAGTCCGAAGCCGGAGAGACTTGCATCCATTCTCTTGCATAGCACGTATGCGCGTATGTCATATTGACTATAAGTTCGAAATGACTTAATAGTCACAAAAATGATGAGCCGCCAACGGCAAGCGCGGATTCCTCACCACCATAAAAACTCGAACCCTCTCGCGGAGGCTGAGCTGCACGCCTGGCTCACACCTCTTTGGTTGCAAACCGTAATGGAGCAAAAAATGCGGCCTATACGTCTTATTGGAATCGGTCTCGCCTGCGTCCAACTCGCCGCCTGCGACGAAAAAGCGGTAGTCCTGCCTCCGCAACAGCATGTTCAGGCCATTCGCGCCTCGTCCGCCGAATATCAGCCCCGAGCGGAAATCACCGGCGAGGTGAAAGCGCGGATCCAGTCTAACCTGTCGTTCCGGGTAAGCGGCAGGGTGATCGAGCGCTTTGTCGACGTCAGTTCGCCCGTGCACGCCGGCGACATTCTCGCCCGCCTTGATGACAGCGAACAGCGTGCAGATGTGGAAGTCGCCCGGGCGGGGCTGCAGTCAGCGCAAGCCGTCGCCACGCAGAAGACGCTGACTTACGAGCGGTATGAGGCGCTGCTGCGCTCGCGGTCCATTTCGCAGGCCACCTTTGATGAAGCGGATAAGGATCTGCGCACGGCGCAAGCCTCCCTGGAGGCTGCCGAAGTGGCGCTGGGGACTGCGAAGGACGCTCTTTCCTACACCAAACTGAAAGCCGACGCCGACGGGATCATAACCGCGCGGGACATCGAGGTCGGAAGGGTGGTCTCGGCGGCGCAGCCCGCCTTCACACTCGCCCATAACGGGCCAAGGGACGCCGTTTTCAATGTCTTCGAGGCCTTTTTCCTCGAAGGTCAACCGTTACCCGGTGTCGATGTTGCGCCGGTGGCGGATCGCACACCCGAAACGCGGGCGACGGTCAGGGAGGTCTCTCCCTTCATCGACACGAGAACCGGAACCATCCGTATCAAGGTGGCACTCCCTGAAGATGCGCAATGGCCGCTCGGTACGCCCGTTGTCGGTGAATTTCGCTCCCCGCCGCGCCAGGGGATCGTTTTGCCTGCGAGCGCTATCGCCTCCGCCAAAGGCGAGCCCGCCGTGTGGCGCGTCGCCCCGGGCACCAGTTCTGTCTCACTCCGGAAGATTGCGGTGGCGAGGTATCGCGACAGTGATCTGATCGCGTCCGGCGGTATCGCCCCGCAGGATCTGATCGTCACCGAGGGAGGAAAGTTTCTCAAGGAAGGTCAAACCGTGGCCTGGGAGGATAAATAAGATGGCCCGTTACCGCTTTCATTACTCGCTTTCAGTCCTTGCGGCAGTCGCACTTCTTGCCGGCTGCGATCAGGACGCCGGCTCTGGCGAGCTGGTCGGGCCGCGCCCCGTCAAGTCCGTAGCCGCCAGTGCCACGCAGGCGCAGACAGTGCGCTTTCCTGGCGTCGTCCAGGCGGGGGTGCAAACCGATCTTGCATTCCGCACGTTGGGGCGCGTCGTATCGCGTAAAGTGAGCGTGGGCGATCTCGTGCGTGCGGGCGACATCGTGTCCGAGATTGATCCGCTCGCTCTTGAACTCGCCGTCCGCAGCGCCGAAGCCGATCTGCACAGCGCTGAAGCGCAGCGTGGGAACGCCCTGTTAACGCAGGACCGCAAGCGGAGGCTGGCCGCGACGAGCGCCGCGAGCGCCGCGGATCTGGATCTTGCCGAGCAGGAGTTAAAGTCGGCGCAGGCGAACGTGGCAAAGGCAAATGCCAGCCTCGATAAGGCGCGCGAGCAGCTTGGGTATGCCAAGCTGAAGGCCGAGTTCGATGGTGTTGTCGCGGCCACGTCCGTGGAACTCGGACAGACGGCCACTGCTGGTCAGCCAGTCCTCACACTCGCTCGCCTTGATCAGCGTGACGTGATCGTCGACGTTCCTGAAGAGTACCTCCGATCCGTGCGCGTGGGCGACCGATTCGACATCGCCCTCCAGCTCGATGAAACGCTGCGGACCTCAGGCATCCTGCGCGAAATTGGGCCGCAGGCCGATGCCGGCACCCGCACCCACAGGCTGAAAATCGCTATCGACAAGGCACCGGAAGTTTTCCGTCTTGGATCGGTGGTCAGCGCCACGCCGCCAAAGACACAGCAGGGGCTGCCCGTCGTGCTGCCTGCAACGGCGCTCGTCAAGAGGGATGGCACTGACCGTGTCTGGGTGGTCGACCCCGCAACCCACACCGTTTCACTGAAATCCGTACGGCTCGACATCTCCCCGGCCGGCGTCCGCTCCGTCCGGGTCCTCTCCGGGCTCAAGGACGGAGAAGAGGTTGTCGTCGCCGGCGTTAACCAGCTGGCCGAGGGACAGGCCGTGAGAACACAACAGGAGCAGCGCCCGTGAACAAGTTCAACCTTTCAGACTGGGCACTCGAGCATCGCTCGCTCGTCTGGTATTTCATGATCATCTTCACAGTGGCTGGCGCGTATGCCTACATGGCTCTCGGCCGCGAGGAAGATCCGTCCTTTACGATCAAGACGATGGTGATCCAGGCCCAGTGGCCCGGGGCGTCTGCTCAGGAAGTGACGCAGCAGGTCACCGACCGCATCGAAAAGAAGCTGCAGGAACTCAACAATCTCGAGCATACCCGCAGTATCACTACTGCCGGTCAGACGATCGTCTTCGTCGATCTGCTGCCGAAGACAAACGCGCAGGACGTGAAGCCCACGTGGTCGCGGGTGCGCAACCTGATTGACGATATCAGGCACGAGTTCCCCCAAGGGGTGGCCGGTCCATTCTTCGACGATCAGTTCGGCGACGTCTACGGCAATATCTTTGCCTTTAGCGGCGACGGGCTAAGTCAGCGGGAGTTGCGCGATTTCGCCGAGGATGCCCGATCCCAGATCCTCAAACTGCCGGATGTGGGCAAGGTCGACATCGTCGGTGCGCAGGACGAGGTCATTTATCTCGAGTTCTCGACCCGCAAGATCGCTGCCCTCGGCATCGACCGCGCCGCGATCATCTCGGCACTGCAGGCGCAAAACGCCGTGACGCAGTCCGGTTTCGTCGAGGCGGGTCCGGAGCGCATCGCCTTGCGCGTCGGCGGCCGCTTTCTCTCCGAAGACACCTTGCGCGGCATTAATCTGAGGGTAAACGACCGCTTCTTTCCGCTTACGGACGTAGCCACCATCAGTCGCGGCTATGTCGATCCGCCAAGCTCGCTCTTCCGCTTCAATGGGAAGCCGGCGATCGGGCTTGCGATTGGCATGAAGACAGGCGGCAACCTGCTGGCCTTCGGCGAAGCGCTTGAAAAGACCATCACCGGGATCATTCAGGAACTTCCCGTCGGCGTTTCGGTCGAACAGGTCTCCGATCAGCCGGAAGTGGTTCACGAGGCAGTCGGAGGCTTCACAAAAGCCCTGTTCGAGGCGGTCGCCATCGTGCTTGCGATCAGTTTCATCAGTCTCGGGTTCCGTGCCGGGCTTGTCGTGGCGATCGCGATTCCGCTCGTTTTGGCCATCACCTTCATGGTGATGCTCTATTTTGGCATTTCGCTGCAGCGGATCTCGCTCGGAGCGCTCATCATCGCGCTCGGCCTTCTCGTTGACGACGCCATGATCGCGGTCGAGATGATGGTGGCACGGCTGGAACTGGGTGACAGTCTCACGAAGGCCGCCACCTATGTCTACACGTCCACAGCCTTCCCGATGCTCACCGGCACGCTCGTGACCGTTGCGGGCTTCATCCCGGTCGCGTTTAACAAGAGCAGCGCCGGCGAGTTCACCTTCACCCTCTTCGTCGTCATCGCCGTTTCACTCATCGTATCCTGGATCGTTGCCGTAGTGTTCACGCCCCTCATCGGCGTGACCCTGCTGCCCAAGACGATGAAGAAGCATGCAGAACATAAGGGCTGGTCCGCGAAGGTATTTTCGCACTTGCTGCAATTCTGCCTGCGCTGGCGCTGGATGACGATCATCGCCACGGTTCTCCTCTTCGCCGGATCAGTCGTCGGCCTGTCCATGGTGCAACAGCAGTTCTTCCCGAGCTCCGACCGACCGGAACTCATCATTGACTGGAACCTGCCGCAGAACAGTTCGATTGCCGAAACGGGCCGTCAGATGGGGCAGTTCGAACGTGAGGTGCTGGCCGGCAGCCCTGCGGTCGAGCATTGGTCGACGTATGTCGGACGGGGCGCGCCGCGCTTCATCCTTTCTTTCGACGTCCAGCCGGCCGACGTTGCCTTCGGGCAGACCGTCATCGTCACCAAAGGGCTCGATGTCCGCGACAAGCTGAAGAAGGACGTCGAAGCTTACCTTCAGAAGACCTTTCCCGGAACTGACGCCTATGTGAAGCTCCTCGAAATCGGACCCCCCGTTGGCAAGCCGATTCAGTACCGCGTGTCCGGCGAGAATCTTCAGACGGTGCGCGATCTGGCACAAAAACTGGGAACTGTTGTAGGCACCCATCCGTCCCTCAAGAACCTTGCCCTTGACTGGAATGAACCTGCGCGGGTTGTGAAGATCGACGTGATGCAGGACAAGGCGCGCCAGCTTGGCGTCTCGTCCCAGGACATCGCCATGGCGCTCAACACCGTCGTTCAAGGGGACTCGGTAACGCAGGTCCGCGACGACATCTATCTCGTCGATGTCGTCGGCCGCGCCGCGGAAAAGGAGCGCGGCTCGATCGACACGCTGCTCGACCTGCAGCTGCAAGCCAGCAGCGGCCAGTCGGTGCCGTTGTCGTCGGTCGCAACGTTCCGTTATGAGCTCGAACAGCCGACGGTCTGGCGGCGCGACAGGCTCCCGACGATCACCGTCAAGGCCGGGATCAGCGATGCGACGCAGCCGGCAACCATTGTCAAAGGGCTTAGCGACAAGATTGCGACGTTCGAAAAGACGTTGCCGGCAGGCTATCACGTCGAAGTCGCCGGTGCGGTTGAGGAAAGCGCCAAATCGCAGGGTCCGATCGCGAGCGTGATCCCGGCCATGCTCCTCGTCATGGCAACACTGCTGATGGTGCAACTTCAAAGCTTCCACAGGCTGTTTTTGGTGTTCTCGGTTGCTCCGTTGGCCCTTATTGGCGTCGTCGCGGCCCTGTATCTGAGCCATGCTCCGCTCGGCTTCGTCGCCCTCCTTGGCGTGCTCGCGCTCGTCGGCATCCTCATCCGCAACTCGGTGATTCTGATCGTGCAGATCGAGGAATTGCGGGCGGAGGGAATGTCGGCATGGAAGGCGGTCGTCGAGGCGACCGAACATCGCATGCGGCCGATCATGCTGACCGCCGCTGCGGCGACGTTGGCGCTGATCCCCATCTCGCACGAGATCTTCTGGGGACCCATGGCCTACGCAATGATGGGCGGCATCGTCGTGGGAACGGCACTGACACTTCTCTTCCTGCCGGCGCTCTACGTTGCCTGGTTCCGGATTCCGCGCGATGCCGGGGAGAACTGAGATGGACGTCAGAATGTCTTCCAACCTCTTTCGAAGCATTTTTTCCCTGCAAGGGATCGGCCGCTCGCGGCCGGCCCCGGCGACAGACCGGAGAGGCGCTCCTCAGCTGCTTTCGGTTGCGGTGCTCATGTCCGTCGCCATAACCGGCTGCGCGACCCGGGTGGAAAACGTCCTTCAGCCTCCTCAGGTGGCCGTGGACGCAAGCGACGCCAGCCGGGTGAACATGCTGGTGGCGACGACGCGCAAGTCATCGGACGATCCCGGTCGACTCTATTCGGGCGAACGCGGAACGGCGATTTCGCTCAACAACGTCTTCGTCTCCATTCCTCCAGATCAAAACCGCAAGATCGGCAAGGTACAATGGCCCTCACGCGTAACGCCGAATCCGCAAAAGGAGTTTGCAGTCCTTGAAGCCGGCAAGGTTGCCTCGCAAGGGCAGGCTCTCAAGTGGTTTCGCAAGAATCGCAACGCCAAGCGGCAGGTGCTCATCTTTGTCCATGGCTTCAACAACACCTATGCCGACGCGGTATTTCGCTTCGCCCAGATCGTTCACGACTCGGGCACCGATGCGGCACCGATTCTTTTCGCCTGGCCGTCGCGGGCGCGCGTTTTCGACTACCTCTATGACAAGGAAAGCGCCAATTACTCGCGCCGCGCCCTGGAGGATCTGATCCTTCAGGCGACAAGAAGCCCCGATGTCGACGACGTGACCATTCTCGCGCATTCGATGGGGACCTGGCTCGCGGCGGAGGCACTGCGCGGTGTTGCCATGCGCGAAAAGTCGATTCCGGCCAAGGTCAAGAATGTCATCCTTGCATCGCCAGACATCGATATCGATGTCTTTCGCCGCCAGTTCATCGAAATGGGACCAAAGCGGCCGCATTTTGCGATCCTGACGTCGACACACGACAAGGCTCTGGAGGTCTCTGGCTGGCTCTCGGGCGGCGTCGACCGTGTCGGTGGCGCAGATCTCAAACCATATGCCTCTGTGCTTGAAGAACTTGGCGTTTCGGTCATCGACACGAGCGCCATCGCCTCGAACGATCCGCTCGGCCACAATGCCTTTGCCGACAGTCCTGAGATCGTACGCCTGCTTGGGAGACGGCTGGCGGGGCAATCGCTATCGGGACGAGAGGCGTCATTCGCGGATCGCGCGGGGGTGGCGGCCGCCAATTTTGCCGGGTCGGCGGCGCGCGTGGCCGTTACCGCTCCGGTCTCGGTCATCAGCGGCGAGGCACGTGACGTATTGAAACGCGAGCTTTCGCCTTCGAGCGGGCAGCTCGTCGACGGTCAGGTCTCGTATTGAAGTCATGCCCGATCATAAGCAGCAGAACCCTGGAGGTGATATGAACATTGATCCAGCCTTTCTCAGTCCTGTCTTCGCGCTGCTGGGAGCGCTGCTTGGTGCCGGCGCTTCGTTGATGGCGGCAATTTACACGCATCGCGGGCAATATCGGCTGCAGCGTGTTGCCGAGGAAATCACAAAGCGGGAGAGGGTCTACGTCGACTTCGTGATGTACGCGTCGAACCTGCTTCTGCGCGCTTACACGCGAGACGACATCGAGCTCAGCGGCGATGAACAACACCTGATCGGGCTTATCAACCGAATGCGGTTCTTTGCTTCATCGGATGTCATCGGCGCAGCGGAGGCCGCGCTCAGGGCCATCCTCGAGATTTCCCTGAAGCCGAGAGTGGAGCTTCGGCAACTCGCCACGGAAGCGCTCACCAAGAGTCTGGATCCCGATCCCCTTCTGGCATTCAGTCTTGTCTGCGCTGCAGACCTGGCGAGCTTGCAGCGATCCATGGTCTGACGCGAACGCCTTCGGCCGACAACAGTCTTTATCAAGAGTCATCAAGTTGCCGTCGCATCATTTGAAGACGGCGAGAGGAAATCATCATGAACGAACATGTTCTCACGGATCGAAATCCAGTATCGGAACATCCTCAGCGGAGGGGACGACCACCCTTCGAACGCATTGCGCTCTTGCTGCAGGGGGGCGGTGCCCTCGGTGCATATCAGGCAGGCGTCTATCAAGGCCTGGCCGAGGCTGGTCTTCATCCCGACTGGACCACCGGAATTTCCATCGGCGCGATCAACGCTGCCCTCATAGCTGGCAATCCGCCCGAGGACCGCGTCGCGAAGTTCCGGCAGTTCTGGGAGCTTGTCACTTCAACCGATCCATATTGGCAGTTTCCGCCCAGCTCGACAGCCGAAGGCAACGATAATATCGCGACGTTATTGGCGCAATTTGACCCGTCAAAGGGCGATGTCGTCCGCGCCTTGTCTAACCAATGGAGCGCAGCGCGGGCTTTGTGCCTGGGCGCGCCGGGCTTTTTCATGCCCCGCCTGCTGACACCCTGGCTTTGGCCGCATGGTTCTACCGAAGCCACCAGTTACTATGACACGCAATCGCTCAAGTCGACGCTGGAGCGGCTGGTTGACTTCGACCGCATCAATAGCGGGGCCATGCGCTTCAGCGTCGGCGCGGTCAATGTGCGCACCGGTAACTTCGTCTACTTCGATAACACCACTCACCTGATCCGCCCCGAGCATGTGATGGCGAGCGGAGCTTTGCCACCCGGTTTTCCCGCGATCGAAATCGATGGGGAGCATTACTGGGACGGCGGTCTCGTTTCCAACACACCGCTCAGCTGGGTGGTTGATAACCTGCCGCACCGTGACACACTCGCGTTTCAGGTCGATCTCTGGTCAGCCCAAGGCGAGCTACCGCGCAAGATGGCACAAATTCAGGCGCGCCAGAAGGAAATTCAGTATTCGAGCCGCACCCGGGCCGAGTTGAACCGCTTCCGCGAAATACAATTTCTGCGCGGTGCCCTTTCGCGCCTGATCGAGAAATTGCCGGCAGAACTGGCGGCGAGCCCTGAAGTTGACAAATTGCGTCCTGCTTCCGAGCCGAAGGTCTGGAATCTTGTGCAGCTCGGCTATCACTCAAAGAAATACGAGGACGACACGAAAGACTACGAGTTTTCGCGCCGGAGCATGGAGGATCACTGGCAGGCGGGATACCACGACACCATCCGCACGCTACGCCATCCCGAGGTGCTCGAGCGCCCCCGTAGTCCCGACGGTGTCTTCACCTTCGATATCGCCGAGCAAGGGCGCGCATAAATCCATCCACCGTTCACAAGATACATGAAACATGGAGTCTATCATGAAGGAAGGCCACGTGCGTGAGCGCGCGTTCTCAATGCCGCTCACCAGCCCTGCATATCCGACAGGTCCCTATCGGTTCTGTCAGCGCGAATATCTCGTCATCACCTATCGCACTGACCCCGAGAGATTGCGCGAGCTCGTACCAGGACCCCTCGAAGTGATCGGTCCGCTCGTCAAGTATGAATTTATCCGTATGCCGGATTCGAGCGGATTTGGCGACTATACCGAAAGCGGCCAGGTGATCCCCGTCTCATTCCGGGGAAAACAAGGCAGCTACACCCATAGCATGTTCCTCAACGACGAATCGCCGATTGCCGCCGGACGGGAGCTTTGGGGCTTTCCGAAAAAGTTTGCTCAGCCAACGCTTCGCGCCGAGACCGACACACTCGTGGGTACCCTTGACTATGGGCCCGTGCGCGTAGCCACCGGCACCATGGGTTACAAGCACAAACCCGCTGATGCGGCGGCGGTGCTCGCCTCGCTTGCCGAGCCCAACTTCCTGCTCAAGATCATTCCACATGTCGACGGCAGACCGCGCATTTGCGAACTGGTTGAATACTACCTCGAGGATATCGACCTCCGCGGTGCATGGACGGGGCCGGGCGCGCTCGATCTCCACGCACATGCGTTGGCACCCGTCGCCGACCTGCCTGTGCTTGAGGTGGTCTCGACAATGCATTTCATCGCCGACCTGACCCTCGGACTCGGCAAGGTCGTCCATGACTATCTGCGCTAAACCCCGCAACACAGGAGAATAAATTATGCTTCTTGATAACAAAGTTGCCATTGTCACCGGAGCGGCGAGCGGCATTGGCTTGGAAATTGCAGCCCTCTTCGTGCGCGAAGGCGCTCGTGTGACAATCGCTGACCAAGACCAGGAGCGCGCGAACGCAGTGGCCAACGAGCTCGGCGGACATGAACACGCGATTGGGATTGCCGTCGATGTGACCAACGAAGCCGAAGTCGAAGCGTGCGTCGCCAAGACTGTCGCCGCCTTCGGCAAGATCGACATTCTCGTTTCGAACGCCGGCATCCAGACCGTGGCCCCGCTCCACGAGTTCGAGTTCGATCGATGGAAACAGCTTCTCGCCGTACATCTGGACGGGGCTTTTCTCACGACACGGGCCTGTTTGCGCGAGATGTACAAGCACTGCCGTGGCGGGAGCATCATCTATATGGGCTCGGTGCATTCCAAGGAGGCATCGATGTTGAAGGGACCCTATGTCACGGCCAAGCACGGCATCATGGGACTGGCCAAGGTCGTCGCCAAGGAGGGCGCGGCACACGGGGTTCGCGCCAACGTGATTTGTCCGGGCTTTGTGCGCACGCCGCTCGTCGACAAGCAGATACCGGAGCAGGCCAAGGAACTCGGGATTTCCGAGAAGGATGTTATTAGGAACGTCATGCTGAAGGAGACGGTTGACGGCGAGTTCACCACGGTCGAGGACGTGGCGCAGACCACCCTTTTCGTGGCCGCTTTCCGTTCAAACGCACTAACGGGCCAATCAATCGTCGTCAGTCACGGTTGGGGTATGCAGTAACGGGCCTGCGGGCCCCCGTCGATACGCGAACTAAGCAGAGGCGGCCATAAAAATGGGCCGCCATCATCATGCGTTGCACCCAAGCCTGTGTCGACGCAATGAGGAAACAATCGTCACTTCTGTCACTCCTTCAAAGTGGATTATCCCGCCGCAGGAAATATGTACCTCAGCGTTTGATTGGGCCACAGGCTTAGCTAGATAATTTTTACGAACAGATAAAAGTTCTCATCTTCTTCACTTCGGGTGCGCCATTTCTCTTATTCTTCAATACATTAGTTCTCGCTTCCAGTCCGCACTTGCGCAATCGACCGCAATTTGGGAAGGGCACGAGCGCAATTTGCCTATTTGTTATTAGGATGGGTACGCGTCTTAAGCAGGCTTTGCGAGCCTGTGAGCTCCAGAAAATACCCCGCACCCTCAAACTGCGATTTCAATATTATGTCGGTATCGGTGGTTGCGGGTCCTTGATTTCTTGCTGCATCATTTCCTGGTTGATCACGCGTCTGCCGATGCGTTCAAACTGTTGCCATCGCCGCTGCCCAGATGTCGATGACTTCGAGATTATCTTCCGTAGTGATGCGTTCGTATTTCTCTTCAACGTCGCGGATGCGGTACTGGAAAGAGCGGCCTAAAGGCGGAAGGGTAGCCATAATCTGGAATATCGCGCTCGTGTTCATCATCGCGCCACCCCCGCGTCTCATTCGGACCTGCTGGCCGATCGCAAAACGATGGGGTGGTGTTTCTGGCGGCTTATAACGCCGGTGGATGTTCATTGATTGTCTCCTCATCTTTCTTAAGTGCCGTCGCGAGTTCGGCGTAGTCGATCGCAACAAGCTGCATTTTGCGTTGGTTGGAATTCCTGGCCGGGATGTGGATGAATGTCGCAACGCGCTGGTAGGCGAGCCAGGACAGACCTTCGATCATTTCCTCGTCCTCATCGATATCATAGTCGCCTGCAGGCTGAATCCCGTCCAATCCGCGCAAACTAAAGGGTGTTGCGAAATGAGCGATTGAACGTTTGGTGCGCGTGGTCATGCCATTTCCTCTACGGAACAAAGCTTGGATGAGAGCAACCCTTGCGCGGCAAACAATGACACGCATAAGGATCGGCAGTTTGGGATGAGATTGGCGGGTCGGGGATTTCTGACGCCGCGAAGAGCCAAAGTTTGGCCAAAAGACGATCGAACAATAGTGTTCTTTAATTGCGCTTTAATTGAGGCTGAAGGGCACTCAGGTCGATAATAAAAACTAGAGGAATAACTTCAGCGCTCAAATAAACTCCCCGCTGTTTTCCATTTTGTGCTATTGTGTTTTTTAGGCCGTTTATTTTAAACAAGGGAGGCCGCCATGAAAAACCTTATGCAAATCGAACATTATATCTACGATAACAGGATCGTAGTGTTCAAAGCTTTATTTTCCATTGCCATTGTGTTCCTGGTCTATTCAATACTCTTTGGAACCAGCTGGTAAATTCAGATCGACAGGACGCGCGGAATTAATCCACGCGTCTCGGCCTCTGCTATCTGAGGCGCGATTGTTCACCCTCTGGCAATCGATTAACGAAAACTTGAGGCTCAACAGTCCACATGGTGTTTGTTTTGACTATCTATGAATTCGACAACGACGAGAATGCCATCGATATTGGCGTTTGGGAAAACGAAGGCGGAGCGCTTCATCGCTTCAGCATGCATCATCATTACGGCCGTCGAATAGAGCCCAACCGATCATGGACGGTTTATCACGTATACACCGGACTTCCCGCGGATATGGGCAAGCATTCCACGACAGGACTTAACGAAACGACCGCTACTGCGATGATGATATCGCTCAATGCAAACAATGCAGAGCGGCGGCGGGCGGCGAGGATCAAACGGAAATTGATTGACACCCCACCAGTTAGTTTGCCTTGAGGATGATGATATGGCGCTAACTTTCCCCAACCGAAGCCGAAGCTATGATACGGCACACCAGCGCGTGCGCTTTCTCGGCTATGATGGATTGTTTGAGGTTCCGTTTTTCATCGAGGCCGCCGCATTCTCGAATGCCGGATCGAATATGGATTCAGTTGAAGAGGATTACCTCGCCGCATTTGATGCCGCGCGCGGTACAATTCTCGATGTGGCACGGCAAGTCTATTCCTACGGTCGCAAGAACATGTACGTTCTGACACCAGCCGATTTTGAACGGGGCAACTAGCCAAAAAACTAGGCGACATGCATGCACCAGGGCTCATGCGGCCGGGAGGCACATTGTCGCCGCCCTGGAGATGATGTCCTTTCCAAAATAACTTGTGTTCAAGTGTCGGCAGAATCTGCAATATCTCGAAGCGCCCACTTTCCATTTGTTGGCTGCAACCCACGGAGTGCCGCTTATGAGAATACATGTCGGGTGTGAGCTGACTTTTGAGTTTCCGCAGGAAACACCGCTGATTGCCATATTGAACGTTCACCATTCGCGTGTTGCCGACTTGATCGGCGTCGAGACTTTCAATACCTCCCCCGCCGTCCAGGCTTTGGGCTACCATGATCAGTTTGGCAATTGGTGCAATCGGATCCTTGCACCAGCTGGCGCATTCAGCCTCAGCACGAACGCCGTAGTGAACGACAGCGGTTACCCCGATCCGATCCAGCTTGATGCCGTTCAACATTCTGTGCAGGACCTACCGGACGACACGCTTGTTTATCTCATGGGCAGCCGCTATTGCGAGACAGACTTGTTGAGCGACCACGCATGGCAGCTCTTCGAACATAGCCCGCTCGGCTGGCCGCGTGTCCAGGCTGTATGTGACTATGTGCATCATCATATTCAGTTTGGGTATGAATATTCCAACCCGACACGCACGGCTTACAGGGCATTTGGCGAAGGCCGTGGTGTTTGCCGGGATTACACGCATCTCGCCGTCACACTTTGCCGATGCCTCAATATTCCGACACGCTACTGTACCGGATATATTACCGATATCGGTCTATCGCCCCCGTATGCCGAGATGGATTTTTGTGCCTGGATGGAAGTGTTTCTGGGTGGTCAGTGGCACGCATTCGATCCGCGCAACAACGCCCCTCGCATCGGACGTATCAAGGTCGCGCACGGCAGGGACGCTGCAGATGTGCCTCTGACAAACATCTTCGGGCCAAACGTTTTGACCAAATTCAAGGTGTGGGCCGATGAGGCAGCCAAATCGCTCCAGTAATTGATGACCGCTATTGTCGGCGCAAAGCGGACTCGGCCAAACGGTATTACCCCAAGATCCGAGCTATTACAGCGCAGTCCGACAGCCGCGTTGCAAAACAGAGTAATAGGCAACATGCCCCTCTTGAAAGCGTACGAGCACGATCCGGATTTTGAGAGCGAGCGTACCTCTGCTATGCTCGGGTAATTGCCTCCAACCGAAAGATTGATTTTGTCGTATGTTTCAGAGGCACGAGATCGACGCTTCCAGCTAATTCTCATCAAACCGTCGCACTATGATGACGATGGATATGTGATCCGTTGGTGGCGAGCCATGATACCGTCAAATTCGCTTGCCGCGCTCCACGGTATTGCCGCTGACTGCGCGGATCGTCAGGTGCTCGGGCCCGATATCGCTATCGATATCACGGTAGTTGACGAGACCAACACGCGCGTCAACGTTTCAGCCCTTCTGGCTAAATTCCGGCGGCACAATAACTTCGGAATGGTCGCTTTGGTCGGTGTCCAGTCCAATCAGTATCCGCGCGCTCTCGACATTGCCCGGCCCTTCCGTGATGCAGGGCTGCCCGTCGCCATGGGGGGCTTTCATGTATCGGGCTGCCTGGCCATGCTTGACGGGCACGCCGTCGGGCTCGACGCATGTCGCGCGATGGGCATTTCGATATTTGCGGGCGAGGCCGAGGGCCGGCTCGAGACTGTGCTGCGCGATGCGGCATCGGACCAGCTACAACCGCTATACAACTTCATGAACGACTTGCCTGGCATTGAAGGCGCACCCGTACCATTCCTGCCGAAACGCTACGTCGCGCATACGCTTGGTCTGAGCGCGAGCTTTGACGCCGGACGCGGCTGTCCCTATCAATGCTCGTTCTGCACCATCATCAACGTGCAAGGCCGAAAATCGCGGTTTCGTTCCGCCGATGACGTCGAGAAACTGGTGCGCCTGAACTGGGCGCATGGCGTCCATAAGTTCTTCATCACCGACGATAATTTCGCGCGCAATAAAGAATGGGAAGCAATCTTTGACCGCCTTATCGCGTTGAAGGAGAAGGATGGAATCCCGCTTGGCCTGATGATCCAGGTTGATACGTTGTGCCACAAGATCGAGAACTTCGTGGAGAAGGCGAAGCGTGCGGGTGTCACACGGGTTTTCATTGGCCTCGAGAACGTCAATCCGGACAATCTCATCGCCGCCAAGAAGGGCCAGAACAAGATCACCGAGTATCGCAGGATGCTGCTCGCGTGGAAGGCGCAGGGGATCATGACGCTGGCCGGCTACATCCTCGGCTTTCCGTCGGACACACCTGAAACAATCCGGCGCGATATCGCAATCATTCAAGAGGAGCTCCCGCTCGATATTATCGAGTTTTTTTGCCTGACGCCGCTGCCCGGCTCGGAGGATCACCAGATCCTGTGGAAAAATGGGGTCGAGATGGATCCCGATCTCAACATCTATGACGTCGAGCATGTGTGCACGGCCCATGCCAGGATGAGCAAGCGCGAGTGGGAGAACATCTATCGTGACGCGTGGTCGCTCTACTACACACCGAAACACATGACGACACTGCTGCGTCGCGCACGCGCAACGGGGGTTCCGATGGGTAGTCTCGTCAAGGTGCTTGTGGCTTTCGCGACGATGGTTCACCTCGAAAACGTGCATCCATTGCAGAGCGGCATCTTGCGCTTGAAGCGTCCGTCGGAGCGACGTCCCGAGATGCCGCGAGAAGGGCCACTGATCTTCTGGCCTCGCTTCGTTTGGGAGACACTTGGCAAGCATGCCATCCTCGCCGGCGCGATTGTCCGATTGGCCTCGACGGCACTTATGATTTCCAGGGACCCGGCATCACGGAAGTACATGGATCAGGCTTTGATGCCCGTCGGCGTTGATGACGAAGAGAAACTTGACCTTTTCACCAAGACGACAGGTGGCAGTGCGGCTGTGAATCATATGAAAAAGATCGCTCATCTGACACACCCTGGCCGAGCCATCAATTAGCCTGACCTTATAATTCGATTTGCTCAGCGATACGCGTCATCCACCTCAATGCCGAGATGGCGAACGGTATTTTCGAGCTTGGCATGGCCCACGAGAAGGTGCACAGCGCGCAGGTTGCCGGTTCTCTTGTAAATCTGCTTGGCTTTTGTTCTGCGCATCGAATTGGCGGAGTGGCTGATAGAGACTGCACACTGTCACTTTGCCTAGTAGGAGGATTTCAGATAGCGATCCGGATTGAAAGTAGACCGGTCCGATCGCGAATTGTTGTGGTAATCGCAGAATGAAGACGATTGATCCCGGTTTCCGACGGGGAGTGTTTACATACCACCCGCACCAATTCATCAGATGCGATCAGGCCGGTTGGATAGATCCTGGTCATATGCTCGAGCCGGCTGGCAGTATTCACCGTGTCGCCGAACACGCTCATTCGACTTTCACGCAGACTGGGGATGCGGCCAAGGATCACGGGACCGGCATGGAGCCCAACCCCAATATTCAATCCTGGCCGGAAGGAGACATCCTCGTGGTTCCAGGCGTCTATCGACTCCAGCATTGCAAAGCCGCACCGGAGTGCCGTCGACGATACAGTCGATGGTGTGCCACACCACGCCGCCATCACTTCGTCGCCGGCATTTGTGGTAACGGTTGTTGAATATTCTGCAACAACCTTTGCCATACGTTGATGAAAGGTCGAGAGTGTGTGGAATGCTACGCACGGGTCAACGGATTGGCAAAAACGTGTGAAGCCTTTGATGTCGGCAAACAGCACGGCCGCGAAAACCAATCTGGCGTGGGTGGCGTCACTTTTTTCTGAATTGATCGGATATATGCGAGGATTCATTAAACCGCTGCGGCTGGGTTGGTTCTCGAAGTGCATCATTTCGACATCCTCACAATGAGTAGAGCCCTGGGGCCGACACTTGCTTCACAAGCAGCATATTGCGATTGAGGTGTCGCAAAGGTTTGTCTGAATGCACGAGTTATTGCGCCGAACCGTAACAATTGGGTCATTTGCGACATTTCGATACACATTTCCTGTCGCGCTTGCCGCTGGCGATGCTTGCCTCCAATGAGATCGGTCGAATGCGTGGTTGTGGCTGTTTCAGGCGATTCGCTGAGCGGCGGGGAGAGTAACGATGACCTTTAATCCGATATCGCCGTTAAAGAGAGCGATCTCCCCTCCGTGATGGTGAATGATTGCCCGAGCTATCGACAAACCGAGCCCGACGCCACCAGTTTCCCGGTTGCGGGATTGCTCCAGCCGGAAGAATGGTGCGAAGACATCCTCGAAAGCGCTTTCAGGTATACCGGGCCCATCATCCTCTACGATAATACCGATACCGTCATGCCGCTTTCTAACGCTGACCCGTGCTCTTTCACCGTAGCGGACAGCATTTTCGATCAAATTGCGAAAGGCTCTTCGCAGTGCATCGGGCCGGCATCGATAGACGATCTTTTCGCTCTCAAGGAATTTGACGTCCTGGCCAAGCTCGTCCATGTCGTCGCAGATACTCTCTACGAGGGCAGAAATGTTCATGGCACGCGTGTTTTCTACTGTGCCCTCTTCCCTGGCAAAGGCAAGGGCCGCTTCCGTCATCGTCTGTATCTCGTCGATGGTTGCAAGCATTTTCTGTTGTACATCAGGATCCGCTACAAATTCGGCCCTCAGCCGAAGGGAAGTCAGGGGCGTTCGCAAGTCGTGACCAATGGCCGCCAGCATCCGGGTCCGATCTTCGACAAAGCGATGAAGCCGACATTGCATGCGATTGAATGCTTCCGCAGTCTGGCGGATGTCGTCAGGTCCGGCTTCGGGAAGCGGCTGCACACTTTCACCGCGTCCCAACGCTTCGGCTGCCACGGCGAGGCGTCGCATTGGACTTGCAATCTGCCTGGAAACGATGACACCGATCAGCGAAAGAATCGCAGCTGTGATACCCAGGGACGACAGGGACTGGACGTTCCAAATGGAATTGGGGACCGGCTTGGCGTAGGCGGTGTTCAGCCAGGTTCCATCGCTCAGTCCAACCGCCAGCCCCATCCCGTTTGAATGACTGAGATACAGAAACTTTGCCGGCTGCGGTACAGTCCAGACGTGCGGGCTAAGCGTGGTCCAGGAATCAGTCGGAGCAGCCAGGGCATGGAAGGGAGATGTTTCGAGTTGTGACGGTGCTGAAGCGGCGGCGGAATTGGCTGTTTCAGCCATTTTAAACTTCAGAGCTTTCATATTCGGCATGGGTTTTGATAATTGTGCCCAAGCCTCCTGACGCCACATGCTAGCGTCCACGGGGTCTTGCGAGGATAGCCAGAAGCGGCTGTAAGCGGTGCCGCTGGCGTCCAGAACGTCCTTGCGAAACGCCGTCGGGATGGATTCGAGCAGTGTCGCAAGGGAAGCCGTTCGGCTGAAAAACTCTGCCTTGGCGGCCGCCTGCAGGGCCTTACCCCGCTCATCCCACGAGGTCACGAAACTGAGTGCCTGGGAGAGCGCGAGCGCGAGCAGCATCAGGCCGATGAATTGTGCTGCAAGGCTGCGCTTCCACCACCGTTTCATACCTGCACCACCTCTGCGCAAATACTATATCCGCCACCCCAGTGGGTCTTTATGATCGCCGGATTCTTTGGGTCCACCTCGACCTTTTTTCGCAAACGGCTGACCTGATTGTCGATACTTCGGTCGAAAGATTCGGCGCTGCGGCCAACGGTTAGGTCCATTAGCTGATCGCGGCTCAGCACCATTCCAGGATGTTCGAGAAACGCCTTCAGCAATCGAAACTCGGCTGTGCTGAGCGGGACACCAACACCGTCGTTTGCAAGGATTTCCCGGCGCCCGACATCCAAATTCCATCGATCGAAGCTGATTGTCTTGGCCTTGAGCGTCTCGCGCTGCGGCGGCAAGCTATTGACTCGTCTTAAGACTGCCCTGATCCGCGCGAGCAGCTCCCGCGGATTGAAGGGTTTGACGAGATAGTCGTCGGCTCCAAGCTCCAGTCCGATAATCCGATCCGTGTCGTCTGCCATGGCGGTGAGGAAAATGATCGGCAACTCCGTTGAACGGCGCAACTGCCTGCAGACGGACAAGCCATCTTCCCCCGGCATCATGATGTCGAGAATAATCAGGTCCGGAGCGCTCCGCTCGAGCAACTTTCGCAGAGCGGTTCCGCTCTCAGCCACGCTGATGCGATATCCTTGCTGAGAAAGATATTTTCCAACGAGATCGCGAATATCCCGGTGATCGTCGACGACTGCGATATGGGGTGCGGATTGCATTGGGAACGTCCCATGACTTCTGATCTAAATGCTTGAAATATCACTCGCGGCGATCTTTCGGTATCCGGAAAATTGTATCAAAGTTTGTCAAGCCGTCCCGGTAGTAATGCGGACGAAAGCTGGCGGGTCTATGCAGGAATGGAAATCCGTTTGGTAAAAACAGTTAACATGTTGATTGTGCATGCAGTTATACCGATGTTGTTGTGCAGCGGTTTCCCTTAACGGCCTTAAAAACCAATAGAAAACTAGCAATTTCGCACAACGTTTTTTGGGTGGCGAACAAGGCCTTCTGTCTCTCAACGGCACATCTCTGCTATGAGGTTCGGTACCGCAAGCAAACGCGCGAGATCATGGCGAGGGCAGGGGATAAACCAGGGCAAAGCCTCTTCCAATAACGGTGGCGTCACGACCTTTGGTTTTCCGTCAACGGATCAAGTCGACGGAAAATTAGTTGCATAAACCGCGGGTGAAGCGGCGCCCCTACGGTCCGAGGGACAGTTCACATGAAAGCGGCGATCGACAAGGCAAATCGATATGCACTTCGATGATACTCGGGCTGCCCGGATTCATTGAAAGAAAGAGGCGACATCGAAAAAGGAACAAACTCAAAGCGAGTTCTCTCCTGGTCGATCGATTTTCGTCAACGAAGTTACAAACGCCGGCCGCGTGATCGCGCTAATTGATATCTTCGGACGCATGACGCCAGTCGGACCCGTTTCCTAGACCGTATCAAGTTATCCAGGGCAAAGTCTGGGCGGGGAGTGTTGTGTTGACGTGTAACGGTCACGCAATCCTTTTCCCCCGGATGATCCTGTCCCTCGAGTACCAGGCACCGATTGCCCCATGGTTCAGGGATCGGCCATATCAACACTCATGGTGTCAGGATCGCGCAAAGGCAAGCGTTTCACGCAACCTATGCTCAAGATGGTGAGATTCGTGAACTTCGACTCATTGCATGCTAAGCGATTTCGCGCTCCATCCGGACTTCGGCCTCTAGACTTTCGAGATCCCGATAAATGGTGACTGTGGCCAGCACCTGTCCGCCGCTTTTGTATTGCAGCGTGCAGTCCTTCGCTTTGATATCGCCGTCGATGACAATCTCATCCCATTTTCCGGCGTGACCAACGTAGTTGATCGGGATGTCATAATGCTGGCTCCAGAAGAAGGGCACGGACTCGAACTTTTCCTGTCGTCCAAGCATATTGAGAGCAGCGATCTGTCCCTGGCGTTGCGCGACCACCCAATGCTCGACACGGATACTTCGACCGGAATGCGGATCAGGCCAGCGTGCGATGTCGCCCGCCGCGTAAATCCCCGGCACACTTGTCTCGAGATGGGCATTGACCACAACGCCGTCGTCGATAGCAAGGCCAGCCTGCTCGGCCAACGCGAGGCGTGGTCGTACCCCGATACCGGCAACGACAAAGTCTGCCTCAAGTACGGCGCCGCTCTTGAGCCGAACTTTCGAACCCTCGATTGCAACCACCGTATCTTCGAGATGAAAAATGACGCCGTGCTCCTCGTGGAGAGCCCGGATGAAATCCCCCAATTCCGGTCCGAGAACCCGCTCCATCGGGCACTTGGCCGGAGCGACAACATGAACCTCGATATCGCGTGCGCGGAGAGAGGCGGCGACCTCGAGCCCGATAAAACTCGCCCCTGTCACCACGGCTCGTCTACTGCTTTTGGCTGCAGCGATGATGGCGCGGCTGTCATCAAGCGTTCGCAGCGTATAGACATTGGGCTGATCCGCGCCGGGTATAGTCAAGCGCACTGGTTCCGCACCTGTTGCCAGGAGCAACCGATCATATGGAATCTTGTCGCCGTTTCCGGTGACGACATGTCGTGCCGTGACGTCGATTGCAGTGACTTCTGTCCGAAGGCGAACGTCGATGTTCTGCTTGCTGTAATATTTGTCCGATCGCAACGGCAGCCATTCTTCAGGCGCGCTGCCAGCCAGATAATCCTTCGAAAGGTTCGGCCGATCGACGGGTCCGGCTGTGTCCGCGCTTAGCATGACGATACTGCCCTGATAATTGCGCCGCCGAAGCATTTCCGCCGCGGCAAAACCCGCCGCACCGCCACCGATTATGATAACCTTCTCCGGCGTGTCCGATCGTGCGGGCTGCTCCTGTTTTGGTTGATCGCGTTTGTTCTGAACAAAGAGCTTCCCGTCTCGCTGATCCACTTCCCAGCACGACAATGGGCTTAAGGCAGGTGCTCGGACGGCTTCCCCGCTGCGCAGGTCGAAACAGGCATGGTGCCATGGGCATCGCACGGTATTCCCTTCCACCAGTCCATCAACAAGCGGACCATGATAGTGGCTGCACAGCGCATCAATGGCGAATATCCCGTCCGCTGTTCGCACCACGAGAACGTCTTTTCCGCCGACATGACCGAGAAGCTTCCCTTCATGAAGGGCATGAACAGGTATGCCCTGTGACAGGTCGGGGCCACTTGCGGACTGGTTTTCAACCATAGGTGTCTCCTTCGAGAGCGAGCAGGTAGAGTGGCGCCGTCATTCAGCATAAAGAAGGAGTGCGGCACCAATCAACAACGGCAATACAGCCGGCAGAAAATTGAGCCAAGACACTGAGGCTGCCGTGGTGCGCGTAAACCAAATCGGGTGTTAGGTCGGCGCTGCTCCATTGGGATTAATCCCTACTTTATCATGACATGAAGCGGGAAGAGGAATAATATATTCGGCTTAGTGGATTGCAAAAATCCACGGGGATATAGGTGACGAATTCAGAAACGAAACGCCGTGGAGCGGCCAATTCGCCGACTGTGATCGAAAATCTGGGGTGACTAATCTTCACGAGCAGGCAATTCGTAGGTGGTGCTTGTCTCGTTCGCTTCGACTTTGTTGAACCCAATCGCAGCAAACCAGCGATCGACATCCGGACGATTACTCCAGATCACCGACCGGACAGGAATATTGCCGCAAAGTTGTTGGATTTTCTGAATGTGTCGTTTGCAGAAGCGAACGGTCTTGGCTGCGAAAAACGCTTCATTAGCAGCGAAAGAAGTGTACGCCTTTCCATCATCTTCATGCCACGTGATAACGGCCAGGATTTGGTCTCCTTCTCGCAAAGCGTGTCCTCGACCTTCTCTTAGGTCCATCAAGAGATGCTCTTTGGCGCTTCCTTCAGTCTCTCCGGCTGCTGAAAATTCTTGGCTAATTCTGACGGCGAGATGCGAGAAGACATGACTAAGGTCTTGTCGCGTGGCGGTTCTGGCTTCCATGGCTGTCCTCCGATCCGTCTTCACTGAATCTATAAATAGGGACGATCCCATGCAATTCACAGACGCTGTAGCCGTCGGGGAACGCGCCGGCGCGATGACGGTTATCTCGTTGCCGACGCCCGGATCGCGCGCACTGGCATCCAGATCGCTTTTTAGGCGGCCATTGACTGGAATGACCAACGAGCAGACAGTTTCAATGTCGTCAGGCATTTCTTTGGCCACTGACGTTTGAGAGATATCAGCGTTCCCGCCTCAAACAGAAGGAGCCGCTTGCTTACCCCAACTTGCCGACAAAGCTTTTTACCTTAATGCAGACTGTAATCTGGCGCTGCACGATAAGCATGTGAAGCCTTGCAGCGTCCGGGACGCCTTCATCGCTTCCGTTCAGCGACCTGCCAGTCAGAACCGGATCAAGCTCTTGCTGGAACGCGGTCTTCATCGCCTCGGCGACGTTGAGAACCGGCTCGGCTACCATGTCGGCCGCTTGGCAGATTGAGAAGGTCTTAAATCATCATTGGAGAGAATCATGACACATGCAGGAGTTGACCTGAAGCTTGAAGTCGCCGTCATCCCTGTTGCGGATGTCGAGCGGTCGAAGGAGTTCTACGCAAGCTTGGGTTGGCGGCTCGATGCCGACTTCGTCAGAAATGACGGGTCTCGCGCCGTTCAGTTCACGCCTCCGGGCTCGCCCTGTTCGATCCACCTGGTGGACCTATTGAGCGATGTTCTTGCCGCCCATGGCGGCCTTGACCACTGGAATTCCTTTGAGAAAGCTAGCGTGACGATTGTCTCAGGCGGCGAATTGTGGGGGATGAAAGGCATCGAAGCCGATGCGACGCCGCGTCGTGTAACCGCTGCAATACACCACGAGTGGATGGACGTGGCGCCCTACGGCGATCCCGATTGGCGTATGACTTTCGTGCCCGAACGGGTTGTGATTGAGGCCCCGGACAACAAGATCATCGCTGAACGGGACAATCCCCTCGCTGCCTTTGCCGGCCACACGCTAAATACCCCATGGGACCCGCTGCACCGCGCTTACTTCAATGGCTATGCGATGTGGACTTATTTGAATACGCCGTTCCTGATGGCGCTGCCGGGTTTCAAGGTTGAGGAGATCGCACCGTGGAACGAAGAGGGGGAAACGTGGCGCGTGTTGCGGGCAACATTTCCCAAGGAGATTGAAAGCCATTGCCCGGTTCAGGAATTCTATTTTGGACCAGATTTTCTACTGCGTCGCCATGACTATCAGGTCGATATTTCCGGGAGCTTTCCCGCGGCCCAGTATGTCTATGACATGGTAACGGCCGATGGCATCAGGTTTCCGACGAAACGACGCGCTCACCCCCGGAGTGCTGATGGCCGTCCCGATCGCGATCGGGTTTATGTCTGGATCGACCTCACCGACTTCGGGATGAGCTGAGGCTATACACGCCACCTTCCATAGCCGGCTTCTATCGACAGCCCGAACAGCTGATTGCATCACGCGCTCCGCCGTTCGAACTGCAATAGGCGCACAATTTTACGCTCATTTGTCAGGATCACTTGGATATTCGGCAAGGAATTTATCGGCTTCCAAGGCTGCCATGCATCCCATTCCGGCGGAGCTTATGGCTTGGCGGAATACCGGGTCGATAACATCGCCGGCCGCCTGGCATCCGGGAACGGATGTCTTGGTCGACCAGGAGCCAACTTTGATGTAGCCGGCCTCATCCATGTCGAGCTGGCCACGGAACAGCGCAGTGGCCGGGTCGTGACCGATTGCAACGAAGACGCCGTCTGTGGGAAGCTCTTTCGTCTGACCTGTTCTTACATCACGGATACGTACGCCAGTTACCGATTTCGTCGGCTCATGCTCCCCGAGAACCTCTTCGACGACGTGGTTCCAGACCACCTCGACATTCGGTTTGGCCAAAAGACGGTCTTGCAGGATCGGTTCCGCGCGGAATCGATCTCGGCGATGGATGACCGTGACCTTGGAGGCAATCTTCGACAGGTAGAGCGCTTCCTCGACGGCCGTGTTGCCACCGCCCACGACTACGACTTCTTTGTCTCGATAGAAAAAACCATCACAAGTTGCGCAGGCCGACACGCCGTAGCCATTGAACGCCACCTCCGACGGGATACCGAGCCAGCGGGCTTGAGCTCCCGTAGCGATAATGAGTCCGTCAGCGACGTACGTGTCGCCGGAGTCACCTTGGGCACGGAACGGACGTTTGGAGAGATCGACCGAGGTGATCGTGTCGTACACCAGCTGCGTGCCGACATTTACTGCCTGCTGCCGCATCTGCTCCATCAGCCAAGGTCCTTGAACTGGTTCCGCAAAGCCCGGGTAATTCTCGACATCCGTAGTGATCGTGAGCTGACCACCAGGCTGGATGCCAGTCAACAAAAGTGGCTTGAGATTTGCACGGGCAGCGTAGATGGCAGCGGTATATCCTGTTGGTCCGGCCCCTATTATCAAGACTTTAGTGTGATGTGTGCTCATGGTGTGATCCTGATTGTTTTCAATGTTCGTCTTCTTCCTCGACCATGAGGAAGACAGGTTCAAAACGTGGGTCAGAATCTCGCGTTCGATACGATCAGATCGATCTCGTGACGGGAGATGCCGACATCCTCAAGATCTCGATCGGTGAGTTTCGTAAGCTCGCGGATGCTCTGGCGATAGCGCAGGTGGCTGCGGATTCTTGACACTATATAGGCTATAAGCATGGTCGTTCCTTTATGTTGAACCGACCGTCACGGCCGGTTTGGGAAATGAAGGTTGCTGCCATCGTGACAGCTAGATGAGGGCGAACCATGCAGGCACCCCCCCATCTTTGGTCAGGCATCTGCCGATCGGAATGCAGCGAGAGAGTCGATGGCGATCCGTAAGGACAGCGCGAGCAGGCCAATATCCTTGAGCAGGAACTGCCCGGGAGCGACCGATATCGCCGGAAACCCCAGCTCGGGCAAGAACACGCCAGGGGTCGTCACCATGAAGCTGAGCGTGGTCACGAACAGCCCGGCCGAGAGCACGCCGCCAATGAGGGAGTACAGCGGGTTCAAGAGCCGTGCCGCGATCAGAGCGCCGATACTGATTTCAACAACACCGAGCAGGCCTGAGAAGGCTCGCACGCTGAACAGAGAATAGGTCCAGCTCAACAGCGGACTATTGCCGACCAGGCCAGTCAGGCCCTCCGCTTCATAGGCCGTGAATTTCATGCCACCGAACCAGAAGTAGATCACTGCCAGCGAGGCATACATGCCCGCCGTGGTGATGGTCTGGCCATAGCGGTCAACGAGATCGAGGAACACGGCGCGCACCCGGGTCGGATTTGCAGCGGCACTCTGGATAGAAACACGAGGCATTGTTGTCTTCTCCTTGGTTGTCCGCGGTGGGCGATCTGCCCGGTTAGCGCGGGAAACGATACCGATCTGTATCGCATGAGCATGGATGTATACCGATCTGTATTGTTTTGCAAGATCCGAGCGAAACTTTTTTGCATCTCCGCTTTGTTGGACGTTCGTCTTGGATGCGGTCACACCGCAAAAGCGCTGCTCTTAATAGAAGACGTTAACTAAAAAAGATACGATTGTGTCTCTATGATTCCAAACGTCCAAGACAGAGATTGTTCGGTGAAATTGCGAAAGATCAACGCAAGCGCTGCCAGAACGACGGAATCTCAGTCAAATGACGCCTACTATTCGATTCAAAAGGATACAGATATGTACTTCTATCTGTTTCCAGAGCCCTGCCACTGCCTGGAAGACATTTCCAAACGTGCGAGTCGGCAAGGATCCATCTTGCTTTTCTCTTCAGCCATCGCTATCTAACGATACAGATCAGGCCTTTTATTTATTGTGAGGATGAAATGCGCCGTTCAGAAATCCGGGACCATCTGCTCGACACTGCACTGCGGTTGTTTAATGAGCGCGGCTATCACGCGACAGGTATCGATTTGATCATTGCCGAAAGTGGCGTTGCGAAGACGACATTGTACCGGCACTTCGAAACCAAGGAGGACCTGATCCTGGCCGCCCTCGAACGGCGCGACGAGGAGGACCGTGTTGCCTTGCGTACTTTTGTCGAGCAGCACGCAAGCGATCCGGTCGAGCGCCTTCTGGCAACCTTCGATTTCCTTGAAGCCTCGTTCAACGATAAGCAGTACCGCGGTTGCATTTTCGTGAGCGCCGCCGGAGAGCATAAGGACCCCGCAAACCCCGTGTTCCGCGCTGCGGAAATGCATAAGCGCCTAGTGCTCGCGTATTTTGAGGAACTCGCTCATGCCGCGCGGTTCGCCGAGCCGAAGCAGATCGCGGCCGAGATCAACCTGCTGCACGAGGGTGCGATGGCAGTTGCACAGATAACCCGCAGTGCCGAGCCTGCTCGGCAGGCGAAAAGCTTGGCGAGCCAGTTGCTCACGACGGCAGGACGGTCTCCGTTGGAACCGGCTGCCCGGCGAGCGGATGCGTCAGCCTTGCAGGCATGAAGGCTGACTTCTAGCCTGTCGCCAGCACCGATCCCCCGTTTAGGTCGCACCAGCCACGGTCGTCGAAAATCCTAAGCCATCCGTTGAGACATGACTCGCGGCGCGCCGGAAGCAGCACGTCCGTGGAACACTCGCACGTTCGGTCGCTGGGCAAAAATGCGGCCATCTCGTCCACGAGGAAGGAAGCGTTGCAAGCTTGTCGCGAGAGATGCCGCTGGTATGCGCTCTGTGCTGCCTTTCATGATAGAGTCAGCCGGATGTTCGGCATTCCCGATCGTATCAAAGCGTGTCTCGCCTGATCCACTCCCGCATTTGCTTACAATCCGGCGGCGTAACAGACCCAATCCATACACGAAGAGAGCGCTTTGTCCCGTGAGCCGGAAGGGCAATGAGCCACGGCGAAATTGGACCAATCAGGAAGGACGAGATATGACCGCTAAAGCCGCGCATCAAGTGTTGGGACACGCCGTTGTGGGAACCAACGAGTTAGACGCCGCCACAAACTTCTATGACAAATTGTTCGCTCTGTTCGGCGTAGGCCGCATTCTCGAACAGCCTGGCCGGGCAGTGTACTTCGGAACGACGATGCTCGAGTTCGGCGTGATCAATCCCTACAATGGCGACCGCGCCAACGTAGGCAACGGTAACATGGTTGCGTTGAGCGCGCGTTCCCGTGCCCATGTTGATGAAGTATACGACCTTGCAATTCAGCTCGGCGGCACCGACGAGGGGCAGCCGAGTCCGCGAGGTCCAAACCAGGATGGTCCGTACTGCGGATATTTCCGTGATCTCGACGGCAACAAGCTCTTGGTCTTCCACGCTGGTTAAGACTGACGCTTAGGCGTACGTTACCTCATTTATTGCTCGATTATGAATCAGCGATCCAAGTCTCTTTTCAACATATATAATAGGAGGAGGCATAAGAAATGAGGGAATTGCTCTACACACACAAGCGTGACAACTTTACGGTTCCGGCGATCACACGGCGCAGCTTGCTTGCGACCGCGGTCGCCGCAAGCGTGATCAGTCTGATCCCCGGCCAGCCCGCGGCATCAGGCGGCAAGGGCCAAATTCGACCCTTCAGCGTCTCTATTCCGGAGGAGCAGCTTGTTGAACTTCGCCAGCGCATAGTGGCCACACGGTGGCCCGAAAAGGAAACTGTAGAAGATAGCTCGCAAGGCGTTCCGCTTGCCGCGGTCCAGAAACTCGCGCGCTATTGGGCGACCGACTACGACTGGCGAAAGGGGGAGGCGAAATTGAATGCCTTTCCCCAGTTCATCACGGAAATCGATGGGTTGGACATTCATTTTATCCACGTCCGATCTACGCACGAAAATGCGTTGCCACTCATCGTCACGCACGGTTGGCCAGGTTCGGTCTTCGAGCAATTGAAGATCATCGAGCCATTGGTAAATCCCACGGCGCACGGTGGCAGTGAATCCGACGCCTTTCATGTGGTGATTCCGTCAATGCCGGGCTACGGATTCTCAGGCAAGCCGACCACGACCGGCTGGGGTCCCGAACGCATGGGTCGAGCGTGGGCCGAATTGATGAAGCGCCTTGGTTACACAAGCTATGTTGCCCAAGGCGGCGACTGGGGAGCATTTGTCGTCGACCAGATGGGCTTGCAGGCTCCTGAGGGATTGCTCGGCATCCATACCAACATGCCTGCCACTGTACCGGCCGATGTCGATAAAGCTCTCCAGGTCGGCGCGCCGCCGCCATCTGATCTGTCGGCTGAAGAACGACGCGCCTATGAGCAGCTCATCGCGACATTCAAGCAGGTCGACTATGCAAGGCTGATGGCAACGCGCCCGCAAACCCTGTACGGGATTGCGGACTCGCCCGTCGGCCTGGCTGCGTGGCTTCTCGACCACAATGATGCTGATGGCCAGCCAGCTGCCGCGGTCACCACGGCTCTGAACCGCACAGAGAGCTCCACGGGCGAACTGACGCGAGATGAGATTCTCGACAACATCACGCTCTATTGGCTGACCAACACCGGGGTCTCGGCATCCCGTCTCTATTGGGAATACAAGGGCGGCTTTTTCAACACCAAGGGCGTCTCTATTCCGGTGGCCGTGAGCGTCTTCCCTGGTGAGCAGTACGAGGCTCCGCGGAGCTGGACAGAGCGGGCTTATCCCAAGCTTATCCACTTCAATCAAGTGGAGAAGGGCGGGCACTTCGCTGCCTGGGAACAGCCGCAACTCTTCGCCCAAGAGGTGCGTGCCGGCTTCAAGTCGCTTCGATAATGCGTCGAAGATCGCGAGAACGTTGCCCCCGGTCACGTGGCTTCCTCATGATCGGGGTTCATATTTCGACACAAATACATTGAGATACAAAAGGCCATTTCGCCAGACACATTCGCAATACAACACTTTGGTCAAATGAGGTCGCTGGCTTCAGTTAGGGCCCGAATAACAAAGACCATGCCTACAAGCGCACCAGCGCCAGTGCTGCCATGCGACTCGGAGGCGTCAATGCGCAGCCGGAGATCCATTGCGCCCCTTCATGTGCAGGCGGGTCGTGGCTTTTGACGGCAAGCCGGAAACAATGGTCGCCCCGTTTAGTGCCTTCTACTATCGAACGACGAAAAAGGATAAATATATGAAACGCAATCAAATGATTATGGCAGCGATGTTTTTTGTAGGCTGCGGCTTCACAATGAATGTCGCGATGGCACAGCAGAACGGAATCTCGCGCACCGATCTTGTGCAGGAAGCCATCAGTATTAAAGGCCACGAAGCGGTACAGGTTCGCGTGGACTTTGAACCAGGCGCAGTCTCAATCAAGCATTCGCACCCCGGCGAAGAAGTCGCGTATGTCCTGGAAGGCAGCCTCGAGTATACGCTCGAAGGCCGGCAGCCAATCACCCTGGAGGCAGGCGAGGCCTTGTTCATTCCGTCTGGCGTGGCTCACCTGGCCAAGAACGTCGGCGGAACAAAGGCCTCCGAGCTTGCAACTTACATCGTTGAAACGGGAAAAACGCTCGTCGAGCCGGCCAAGTGAGCGTTCTTTGATGCTCGGACATACGAAGAATATGTTAGGGGGCAGAGATGTTTAATCAGCAAACGAAAAGGCCGACTGCTCTGACCCGCCGGGCATTGCTCGTCAACGGAGCGGTGGTAGCGACTCTAGCGGTTTTTGGTTCCCAGATGGCGGTTGTCGAGGCGGGTGCTCAGGCTTTGGCGTCAAACGATATCCGACCGTTCCGTGTCAATGTATCCGCCGAGTCTCTGGCCGACCTGCGTCGCCGCCTCGCTGCAACGCGATGGCCCGAAGCGGAAACCGTGGATGACCGCTCTCAAGGTGTCCAATTATCCAGGCTTCAGGCGCTCGTGCGCTATTGGGAGACCGACTACGACTGGCGCAAGGCGGAACAAAAACTCAATTCGCTGCCACAGTTCCTGACGAAAATAGACGGAGTGGACATCCACTTCATCCATGTTCGCTCGCCCCATGCGGACGCGATGCCGCTCATCATGACGCATGGTTGGCCTGGATCGATCTTCGAGTTATTGAAGGTAATCGGGCCGCTTACCGACCCGACCGCGCATGGTGGCAGCGCACAGGACGCCTTCCATCTTGTCCTTCCGTCGATTCCAGGCTTCGGTTTCTCCGAGAAGCCTCAGGGCACCGGATGGAATCCCGATCGTATCGCTCGAACCTGGGACGTCCTGATGAAACGCATTGGATACAAAGAGTACGCATCACAGGGCGGAGATTGGGGGGCCATCATTTCCGATAGCATGGGCCGACAGGCACCTGAGGGGCTACTCGGCATTCACGTCAACAGAATCGAGCGTTCAACGACGATTCCGCCGGAAGTCGGAAAAGCGCTGAAGAATGGGGATCCCGCTCCGGAAAATCTCAGCGAAGAAGAGAAGACGGTTTTCAATGAGGCCAGAGAGTTTCTGAGCAAGGGTTTTGGCTACGCCGCCATCATGGGGACGCGCCCGCAGACTATTGGATACAGCCTCGCCGACTCGCCGGTTGGACTGGCCGCCTGGTTTTATGACAAGCTCGCCGACTGGGTATTTACCCGCGGGGAACCAGAACGCGCATTCACCCGCGACGAAATCCTTGACAACATCACGCTCTATTGGCTGACAAATACGGGGCCTTCAAGCTCCCGAATTTATTGGGAGAACTCCGCGAACACGGCAATGCCCGGCATCATCACAGTCCCGGTTGCGGTGACGATTTTTCCTGGAGAGGTCTATAGGCCACCTGAACACTGGGCTGAGCGAGCCTACCCAAACCTGATTTACTACAACAAAGTCGATAAAGGCGGGCACTTTGCGGCATGGGAAGAGCCCGAGCTCTTCAGCGTCGAAGTGAGGGCGGCCTTCAAGTCACTTCGGTGAAAGGGTACACATTGAATGATCCAACGACGGCTCGATGCCTGACCCTTCGAGCCGTCGTTGGATAGTCGTCGTTCGCGCAAGCAAATTGCGGACCGATTTGCTTGAATGTCGGTCTCAAACTGTAGCGAATTCTCGCTGACGCTTGGAAATTTCGTCCGTTACGAGCACGATTTTTCCCTTTGGGCGCGGCAGCTGACCCTCGAGCATCAGGTGCGCGTCACGAGCTTGCTCGAACGCCAATGTGGCTCCAACGTTGATCGTCAGAGCGTTCCGGGAGACCAGTGATGAGATGCGGGCCAGGCTTTCTGTGGATACGTCGACTAGAAAAAACTTGGCCAAGACTTGGTGCTCTTCCGCCAGATCCTGATCCGGAACGGAAACTGCCGAAATCAGTTTCCCTCCGTTTTTCAGCACCTTGAACGATCGCGTTTGCGTTTCTCCTCCTACCAGATCTATGACCGCATCGACACCGAGAATCTCATCCTCGAAACGAGTTTTGGTGAAGTCGATAACCCTGTCACCGCCGAGTGCAACAACTCTGTCGACATCATCGGGCGAGGCGGTGCACACGGTTCGGAGACCCGCCTCTCTGGCGAACTGCACGGCATATGCCCCCACGTTGCCTGCCGACCCGTGGATCAATACGGTTTGACCTCGTTCCAGGCCGGCCTGATCGAAAAGCGCTTGCCATGCCGTCACCGCTATGACCGGCAACGATGCTGCTGCAATGTGGTCAATGGTGTCTGGCTTTATATCGAGCATGGAAGCATTGGCGACCGCATATTGCGCGTAGCCGCCACAGAAACGCTTGTTGGTCACACCATACACCTGGTCTCCAACTTTGAACCGGGTGACGGCCGCGCCGACCGCAACGATTTCACCTGATATGTCGGAGCCGAGGATAAGGGGTAAAGGTTGGGGCAACGCGCTCTTGCCCGAGCGGATCCACCCATCCCAAGGGCCGACACCCGACGCATGCACCCTAACGATGACTTCGCTTGCACTTGGAGCGGGGGTGTCCGATGACTCAAGTTGCATTACATCCGGCGGGCCAAATTCATGGATGCGCCACACCAACCCTGAGAAACTCGTTGAACCTCCCGACATTTACTTTCCTTTCGGTCCAAGGTGATATTGGTCGGTTCGCCTCCAGCAAAGCTCTGTCCAGACCGGCTTTCCATGACTGAGGGCAATCAGGACGAGCTTGTCTCGAGCGTTATGTCGCCTTCGGTCGGCGTGTGCCAGCACATTTCGGATTAGCCGACCGAAACTAGACTGGCTGCGGGCCAATGACGCGGTTACGATGAGCATATCGCACATTACTTTTCGGAAGTCGTGAGGGGTTCGTCACCCTCATCCACAATAAATACCGCCAACAGACTTGCTGGCTCGGTGGTACTGGCATTCTCGCTTACACCGTGCCGGGAGCCTGGAAGCTCGAAGAACTGCTCACCGACCTTGTAGACCTTTGCCTCTTCATCGTTGACTTTGCTTCGTATTTCTCCTGACAATACGCGTGCATAAATGAAGGCTGACTTTGCGTGTATGTGGGCATCCGATTTCCCGCCTGGCCCATAGTCGACCACAAGTGCAACCAATTTCTTGCCCGGTGCGTTCGGAAGAACGTGTTCGAAAACTGGCCGCACCTCTTCCAGCTCACCACCCTTTGCTGCTTCAGGCAAATAAACGGATTGCGCGACAGCAAGCGCGGCGAACATAATTGAAGTGTTGTACAAGGACATTTGTGTGCTTCCCCTTATGGTTCCTGACAGGTTGTTTATCTTGTCTGGACTAAAGCAGGCATCTGCAAACGAGCCCACTGGGCCAGTGACTATACCGAGGTCGGCCGATAAGGCTTAGACCGTGAGTGGTACGCCAAGTCTTTCCAGGACGATTACCGATAGAGGGGCATGTCGTCGTCACGTCCCTGTGAACTCGCCTTTTAGAGCTTGGTCCACCGCTGCTCAGGAAGGTAACATTGTTGCTAGGCAACGCGCGCGCCTTCCAATCTTCGCCTCGCCCGGACACAATATGACTTTTTGATCTACATATTTTACCATCGCGGCTGAGCAATGAACACGGCGTTCACGATCAAGTCGTTGTGTCGGCTTGCGAATAGTGAACCTTCGCAAATGCAGTTCGCGTTGCGGATGCGCGACTAACGCCCACCCGCGAACGCGTTGCTTCCTAGCTATCTTTCGATCGCTGCGTGAGGTGTATTTCGGAAGCTGATAGCCATTCGATTGTAGCTGTTCATCAGACTGATCGCGATCGTGAGATCGACGAGTTCGCGTTCGTTAAACACAGCGATTGCAGCGTCGTAGGCGTCGTTCGGCACACCGGTCTCTGCGACTCGCGTGACCGTTTCGGCCCATGCCAGGGCAGCCCGCTCCCGCTCGTCGAAGAGATTGCCGGCTTCCGCCCAGGCCTGCAGCAATGCGATCTTCTCGATCGCCTGGCCCTTCTTCAGAAGATCCCGCGTATGCATGTCGAGGCAGTAAGCACAGTTATTTATCTGCGAGACGCGCAGATAAACCAGATCCAGCAAAACGGGGGAAAGACCGCTTTGCATGACGTAACCGTAGACGCCGCCCAGCGCTTTCGCGCCAGCAGGAGCGATTTGATTGTAATCCAGACGGCTGGTCATTTTCTCACTCCTTCGGGCCGATGGTGGTAGTCAGTTCCTTGTCGTCGGTGTCAGCGATAAACACCGCAAGCAGCTTCGCGGGCTCTGTCTTGCTGGCGTTGCGGCTCACAAGATGTGTCGAGCCCGGCGTCTCGTAGAAGCTTTCACCGGCGCGATATACCCGCTTGGGTTCATCATTAACCTGCGACTCGATTTCTCCCGACAGGACATAGGCAAAAATGAAAGCTGATTTTGCGTGGGTATGCGGGAATGACGCTCCTGCCGGTGGATAGTCCACGACCAGCGCGCGAACTGACTTGCCAGGTATGTTAGGGATGACCTGCTCGAAGCTTGGCGTGACTGTTTCAGCGGGCTCGTGTGCTGCGGCAGGCAGTGCGACGGCAATAGCGACAGCTGCAGAGGCTCCGCGGATGAAGGATCGTATGTTCATTGGTATTTCTCCTTTGTGAGTGTTTTCCTTTCCCGCTATTAATATTCTTCTGCTGGTTCTATAAAAAGCACCAAGAACGCTCAAAAATAATGTACCACGGATGACCAAGCCGCTTGAGTTGCAACTCGACCGAACCAAGAAGATCCCACTGGCCGACCAGATTTGTGTGGGCATAACAGCGGCCATCGAAAGCGGCGTGTTAGCAGCAGGTGCACGCCTTCCATCCTGGGTGGACCTGGCAGTCCAACTTGGCGTCGCACGTGGTACCGTGCGTGCCGCTTACGATAAGTTGTCAGCGGCGCAGCTTATTGTTGCATCGCGAGCGGCCGGGACCCGCGTCACGGAAAGACCGATCTTATCCTTGCCGCGGGATCCCACACCTGAACCTGGCTCCTTCATGGAGATGTACCAGGAGATGACATTGGGTCCGGCGATTTTCCAGATGGGCGTGCCGGGGAGGGAGACTTTTCCCGCCAAACTCATCGCAAGAATTCGCGCGCATGCCGTGCGTGCCGAAGCAAGTACGCCGGCGGTGTATCCCGATCCGCGGGGAGAACTTGAGTTACGGCGAGAGATTGCTGCCTATCTTGCCATTGCCCGGGGAATAGAGTGTTTGCCCTCTCAGATCCTTGTTACTGGTGGCTTTGCAAGTGGCCTCGGGCTGGCGCTCCGCGTGCTGGGCCTTGAGGGGCGCAAGGCGTGGATGGAGGACCCAGGCTTTCCGTTCACTCGACGCGGGCTCGAGCTTGCAAGCCTGTCGCCGGTTCCTATCCCCGTCGACTCCGGGGGCATCGATGTCGACTATGGCCTGAGATACGCGCCGGACGCGGGCCTCGCAGTTGTGACGCCAGGACAGCAGGCTCCTATTGGGACTACGCTCTCGCTATCACGCCGATTGCAGCTTCTGGAGTGGGCGGATCTGCAGGGGGCATGGGTAATCGAGGATGACTATTTAAGCGAATTACAATTGAACGGCCGCGCCGCGCCAGCACTCGCCTCGGTTGATCGTACGGGGAGGGTCATCCATATCGGCTCGTTCAGCAAGACCATTAGCCCAACCTTGCGCCTTGGCTTTGTGCTTGCTCCTCCGCATCTCGCCTCCCGCTTCGCCGAGGTGGCTGCATGCTTGGCACCGCCACCTGGGCCATCCGTACAGCTTGCCACCGCCGAATTCATCAGCGAAGGTCACTATTTGCGGCACCTCCGGCGCACCAAGCGTGCATACGCTGCGCAACGAGACGCATTGTTGCAATGTCTTGAAACGCGCGCAAATGAGATTGCTGTGACCACCGCCGGATTGGCTGCTCTGCTTCGGTTCGCCAATGGCATGCCAGACGTATCCATCGTCCGGGAAACACTCGCCTTCGGCTTAGCTCCCGCGCCGTTATCGGTTTGGCACGCATCGTCGGCCTCCGCGCAATCCGGCCTTTTGTTGGGAATTACAACGTGCCCTCTACAGCACGTTGAGAGGTCTTGTGACCGCCTCCTTGAAATTATTCATCGGTTCACCCCCTCCCGCTGACGTCACGATGTGTCAGGCGTCCATTGGCTTTTGTTGGCGGCAGCATGCGCGCCCGCTCATACCCCCGACTTCACGACGGTTTTTATCTTTGCCACAGCTTCGAGGGTACGGTGCACCGGGCATTTGTCGGCAATTTCGGCAATCTTGCCGCGTAACTCCTCGGTGACGTCGCCATCGACGGAAATGATGCGCTCGAAACGGTCTATCCTGCCGCTGCCGCTGCGTTCGGATTCGGTGCACTCTTCACAGTCCTTAAAATGAATCTTGGCATGCGAGACGTCGACGCCGATGCGTCCGAGCGTCAGCTTCTTGTAATCGCTGTATTGGCGCAGCGTTATCGAAGTGCAAGCGCCAAGCGCGATCGACAGGAAGTCGTAGGGTGACGGTCCGGAATCGAGCCCGCCAACGTTTTCAGGTTCATCCGCGAAAAGGCGATGGCTGCCAGCCTGAACCGAGTTCTGAAACTTGCCTTCGCCCGTTTCCATCACGCGTACATGCTCGATCGGCCCTGTGCCCTGCGGCGCGTCGGCGGCGAGATAACGCTTCAGCCATCCCGAAATAATCCGTCCGGCGAAGGCCGCGTCCTCAAGGTCAGTGAGCAGGTGGTCGGCC
Source organism: Phyllobacterium brassicacearum (assembly GCF_003010955.1). Classification (GTDB taxonomy): domain Bacteria; phylum Pseudomonadota; class Alphaproteobacteria; order Rhizobiales; family Rhizobiaceae; genus Phyllobacterium; species Phyllobacterium brassicacearum. The sequence goes on along the minus strand of NZ_PGGO01000002.1, from coordinate 211,319 downwards.
TTGTCCAGCGAAACAAAGCTTTTGGGGTGTTTGGCCGCAAGGAAGATTTCGGTAGCGTTCTCGATTCCGACCGTCTGGTCCAGCGGTGAATGAAGGATGAGAAGAGGCTTCTTCAGGGACGCGACAGCGTCTTTGATGCACTGTGCACGCGCGTCCTCGACAAATTGCTTTCTGACAAGGAACTTACGACCGGCGAGATCGACTTCGGCCGCACCCCACTTCTCAATCTCCTCGAGGCTCGTTCCGAAGTTCTTCAACACATGGCCGACATCAGCCGGCGCACCGATCGTGGCGACGGCGCGCACTTCAGGTATATCCTTGGCCACAGCCAGGACCGCTGCGCCGCCGAGCGAGTGGCCGATCAGCAACGACGGTGCCTGATGATGTTGGCGTAAGTAGTCGGCCGCCGAAAGCAGGTCGGCAACATTTGAAGAGAAATTTGTCGAGGCGAATTCACCCTCGCTTGATCCTAAGCCTGTAAAATCGAAGCGCAGGACGGCGATACCTTCGCGCGCAAGCTCCGCTGCAATGCGTCGCACTGACGCCAAATCCTTGGAACAGGTGAAGCAATGGGCAAACAATGCGTAGGCGCGTAAAGGACCGTTGGGTAGGTCGAGGCGGGCGGCCAGGGTTGCTCCGGAATGGCCGGAAAATTGCAGCCGTTGCGTGTTGAAAGCCATAATTAGCTCCTTTGCTGTCACGAGTATCCATTGTTACATCAGCTACGGTGTCCGGCTACCCCATGCTTATTACGAGCCGGCCCTTCACCTTTCGCGGGATCTCAATACCAAGGGCCTTTCTCATCGATTGCCGGGATGCCGTTCGTCACCCTGCAAATGGCTGATCCAAGTCTCGGCGACGCAAGCAGACCCTATGTACTGCCGAGCTTTTCCCGAGTCGACCGGCGGTCAACGGCAATGGACACCCACACCTTATTAAGCTCTGGTTTGACGTTTAGAGTGGAAGGCGTTGATAGCCATCACAACGCCTAGAACGAGCAGTATCATTCCGACCGCCTCCGCGAGGGTTGGCCACCGATGCTGGACCATCAGCCCAAAACAGGTGGCAAAAACGATCTCCGTCATCAGCAACTGGCCTGCGAGCGCTACTGGAAGGCGCTGTGATGCTATAGTCCAAGCCCACGCTCCCCCGATTGATGCCACAGCTGCCAACATGAAAGCTGGTAGGTAGAGATTGCGGATGGCCCCCAGACCAAAACCGATGTCCGGAGCCCTGAATAATTCCATGCCGTAGCCAATCGGGAGAAATGCCAATGTCTGGATGCTTCCCCCGATCATCATCAGCGCCGTCCAGACGCGTGCATCCAGGTTGGGTCTTTTCAGTAGTGCATTGTGGTTGGCGATCCCGAACCAGGTCCACAGAGCTACCGCCGCAATGGAAAAAGCGATACCGATCGTAAGCGATCTTTCTCCCTGTACATCCACCTGCATGATACTGCTACCATTGACTAACAGCAGCCCTGTCGCCGCCAGAGCAAGGGGCATCAGAAGAGGCGGCCACGAGATACTCCGCCCGCCAAAATTGCCGGTGATCGCGAGGACGACAGGCACGAGCCCGAGAAAGGCTGGAGGGATCACAGGGCCTGCGTATACGGCGGCAACCATGACGGTGAGGAAGTAGCCCACATATCCGATGAAGCCGAGTCCACCCGCGACAAACCAATCCTGTAGCGTGAGCCCACGACAAAGATGTGCGCTGGCAATAAGGATCACGATCCCGATCAACCCAGACAGCAGAAATCGACATGCGGCAAGGTCGAAGATCGAATAATCTCCGATCACAAAAGGAGCGACAAAGTTCATCGACCATGTGAGAGAGGCAAATATAGCTGCCGCGATGCCCGTAGTTGATACATTTTTCATAAAAGGGTTTGGCCATCCAGTTCGATTTAGACGGTCTTAGGGATAAATCTGCGTCTAAGAAGAATAAAACCGCGTCAGATAGCGGTTTTACGGTCCGACGTTCGGAATAGTCTATTTCATTTCAATTATGAATGCATGCGGCTATCATCAGCATATGGTTTTCTGAAAGTAGAAACATGAATTGGAACGACATCCGCTATTTCCTTGCCGTTGCCCGACATAGCGGTCTGACGGGCGCGGCAAAGCAACTCGGCGTTAGCCAATCCACTGTTGCGAGACGTGTCGAGACCTTGGAGGCCGCGTTGCGAACGCGCTTCTTCGAACGCCATACCCACGGATATCAGTTGACCGAAGAAGGTCGGGAGATGATGGAAAAGGCCATTGCGATTGAAGGGAGCATGGCTGAGATTGCGGATGATCTCGGAGAACGCGATATACAGCCATCCGGAATGGTTCGTGTCGCAACCATAGAAACACTGGCGAACCAAATCATAATACCCAATCTTCCAGCATTGCAGAACGCCAACCCAGCGCTGCAACTCGGCATAGCGATCAACGCGTCTCTTTCACGCCTGCCACAACGCGAAGCGGATATCGCCTTGCGGCTATGCCGACCCGAGCAAGGACCTTACGCTGTCAAACGTGTCGGCGGCATATCCTTCGGCTTGTATGCGTCCCGCGCTTATCTGGAACGCCATCCGATCGCAAAGAACGCAACGCTCATTACCGGCCATCGTCTGATTATGTGGGGCGACCCTATGGCCTACACGGCCTTGCCGAGGGCAATGCGCTTATGGTCCGATGGCAGCTTGGCAACGCTAGTTCTGGACTCTGTCCAGGCGCAGGTGCTCGCCGTAAAAGCCGGAGTGGGCATCGGGATTCTCCCCTGCATCACGGCGGACGATGAAGACCATTTTGTGAGGATCAATCCTGCGCATTATCTGCAGGACGAAGATATTTGGTTGATTGTTCCTAATGATCTGCGACGTGCAAAACGTATCCGCGTCGTTTCCGACTTCCTCACGCAGGTCGTTCAGCGCAATCAGGGCATCTTGGCCGGAACGTCGACCCGGAACAAAGCGGCTTAAAAGTTGGCGGCCGAATCGGCGATCGAGGAATAGCAGCGCATTCGGTGAGATACTATCAAGTACCCGGGTAACCAAAGTGAGACGTCATCCATGGACATCAATCAGGTCAGGTACTTCCTCAATCTGGCCGAAACGTTGAACTTCACCGAAGCCGCGCGTCGAAGCCGTGTTTCGCAGCCCAGTCTAACCCGGGCAATTCAGCGCCTCGAGGAAGAATTGGGCAGTCCGCTCATCTATCGCGATGGTAAGCACAGCCGTCTAACGGCGCTTGGTCGGGACATTCAAGCCGAGTTCATGCGGATTGAACTCGCCCTCCGAAATGTGCGCGAGCATTCCGAGAGCACAGTACTGGGCCGGCACCGTGTTCTCGACATCGCCGTTGCCACGACCATCGGTCCAGCAAAATTCACCGCATTCTTGGCCGACGTGCTTGGCCAGCTTCCCTCTGTAAAGATCAACATGCATCAGCTATTGGCTGGGGAGGGTGCGGACGAGGTGCTATCGGGCAAGTACCACGCCTGTATCCTGCCGGGGATGCCGCGTCCCAACCCCAAGCTCAACGTTGTGCCGCTGTTTCGTGAGCGATTCCTCCTGGCCTGCGCAAAGGACCATCCGCTGGCCGGAAATGACGTCGTCACCACCGGGGCCCTGGCCTCCTACCCATATGTCGACCGGCTGGCCTGCGAGTTTCACACACAGATCACCGAGCACCTGATGGACAATGATGCGGTCATGCAGCCGCGGTTCAGTGCCGAGCGCGAGGACTGGGTCCAGCAAATGGTGGCAGAAGGCCTCGCGATCTGCATTATGCCCGAGCATTCCGCCGTGGTGCAGGGAATAGTAACCCGACCAGTTCAGGGCATGTCGCTGGAACGCGGACTGGTATTTGTAACAGTTTCCGGTTCCGGTACCCCGCTCGAAATCCGCAAGATTGCGCAGTTGGCTGCAAGGCACGACTGGTCTTGAGCGGCCGGAACCGGCCGTGTCGAACGGCTATTGAATCTATGCACTCCCTGTATTGGGAATCCCCGCGGCCTTTCGCCATATAAGGAAAGAACAAGAATGGAGGTAACGCAATGAAGTATGCAAAGACTGATGAGGCGGTCAGCAAACTGACGTCCGTGCAGTATCGGGTGACGCAGGAAAGCGGCACCGAACGGCCGTTTACTGGGGAGTACAACGACAACAAGGAGTCGGGGATTTATGTCGACGTCGTTTCCGGCGAACCGCTGTTCGCCTCGTCCGACAAGTTTGATTCCGGCTGCGGCTGGCCGAGCTTCACCAAGCCCATCGTGCCGACAAATGTCAACGAACTGCGGGACAACTCGCATGGTATGACCCGCACTGAGGTGCGCTCGGTGCATGGCGACAGTCATCTCGGCCATGTGTTTCCCGATGGCCCTCAAGACCGGGGCGGACTTCGTTACTGCATTAATTCCGCTTCACTTCGCTTCATCCCGCGCGACGAAATGGAGGGCGAGGGCTACGGCGTGTATCTCAATCAGGTAGAGGATATCTAAATGACCGAGAAAGCTGTTCTGGCCGGTGGATGCTTTTGGGGTATGCAGGACCTGATCCGCAAGCTCCCCGGCGTAATCGACACCCGTGTAGGTTACACGGGCGGCGACGTGCCGAATGCAATCTATCGTAATCACGGTACGCATGCTGAGGGCATCGAGATCATCTTTGACCCGAAGATGATTAGCTACAGGCGGATTCTGGAGTATTTCTTTCAGATCCACGATCCGAGCACGAGCAACCGACAGGGCAACGACGTCGGCAGCGCATACCGTTCGGCGATCTACTACGCAGACGATGAGCAGAAGAGAATAGCCGAGGAAACCATCGCAGACGTGGATGCATCGGGCCTGTGGCCCGGCAAGGCCGCAACCGCGGTCGAGTCGGTGGGAGATTTCTGGGAGGCGGAGCCGGAGCACCAGGACTACCTCGAGCGCTACCCCAGCGGCTACACCTGCCATTTCCCGCGCGCAGGCTGGGTGCTGCCCAAGCGGGCGGTTGCCGAATAGGCGACCAGTCTTTCCTCGATTGGGGACACTGTCGCATTCTAGTCGACTTCTTGTGTCCGGCGCAGCGCCGGACACAAGGATGGAATTTGGATGCCCACTCGCCAGATATGTCACGTGCCAAGCTTATCTGAGGCAGAGAAGGCGTCCTGTGGCCTAACGTGAGGAATTGACCTACTATAACCTTGCGGGGAGTGTCCGCCCTGCACACTGCGCCTGTACAGCATTCTTCCCAGAAGCAGTAGCGGGAAAATCGCAGCGACAGTAATCAATGCGAATCTCTGGACGTGTCTGAAACCGGAGCAGGTGGGAGTGAGCGAGTTCCTCGTGGGCATATCAGGAGCTGGTCTCTCTGGCATAGAGCTTTGGACAGGCATGGCTGCACTCGGAGTGCTGGGATTTGTTCTCGGCTTCGCGCTCAATAATGGATCAATCTGCACTGTCATCGCCACGAGAGAGCTGGTGTTGGAAAAGAGGCCGGCGCGATTCATCGCTATCGTTGAATGTGCTGTCTGGGCTGCCATCGTTTATGCAATCCTCGAAACGTCGCCGACGATGCAGTTGGGTTGGTCGCCCTTCGGATATGTGGTTCCAGCAGCCATATTGTTTGGGATCGGCCTCCATGTGAACGGCGCTTGTGTGTTCGGGTCCGTCGGACATTTCGGAAATGGCGACTCCGAGTTCTTGTTCACGTTTTTGGGCATCTTTGCAGTGCTGTACATCGATTCTGCATTTGAGCTCCTTCCGGATCGGTCGCCGATAAGTGCTTCCGTGCCATTTGGACCGCTGCTTCTCGCAATCGCGCTTTTGGCCGCCATGGCGCTGAGGTTCGGTATGTCGCTGAAATCCGAGACCAATTTTGCGCGCCTGACGGTATGTATGGGCGCGATTGGAATCACCTTTACGATCCTGGCAGTTTTTGCGCCTGGCTTCTCGATTACGGCCTCGATTGGGTCAATCATTTCGATACCCGTCGTGGGCCCCATGACCTTGGTCTGCATGTTTTGTGGCAGCATAGTCTCAGCAAGATTCAGGAAGCGTCGTTTCGTGCTGAAATGGCCCACAATCAAGACCATATTCTGGAGAACGTTTGGGGGCATCCTTATGGGAGTGGGTGCGCTGCTGATTCCTGGTGGCAACGACACGCTGCTGATGATTGGTTTCCCCATGGGGGCATGGCAGGCTGCTCTCGCCTACATCCTGTTCGTTGCGACCCTCGCCGTGCTCATCGCGAAGTTCGGTTCGACGGCTCGAGCTTGGTCATGACTTAGGAAGCGGTGCTGAGGGAAAGTGGCCTCTCGCTTCGAGGGGGCAGGCTTGATCGCCTGTTCACAAGACCGAATGCATTTATAGTACGCCCGCTTCTTCCTTAAGACAGGTATTCCGTTTGCCCGCGTTTTCGGACGTGTCGGATTCAAGAGGCTCCCTCTCGCAATCCCGGTCTACCCGTACCGGCCCGCGATGCTCTATAACTCCAGACAAACTGTATGGATCACCTTACCAATACAGAATGATCGGATTGCCTCGCACTGTTTCTACCACCGCCAGTCTCCAACCGCTATTGCCTATCGACGAGGTGACAATGCTCAACCGAATCGTCACCGGGAGACGCTGACGCATGAGCACGCCACGATCGCCACTTAGAGCAGAGCGGACTGACGAATCTACCGTCCGGATCGGCGCTCTGGTTCCGCTAACTCGGCCTGGCTGGGTCGAGGCAGGCCAACACTTGCTCGCTGGACTCGAGCTGGCCGTTTGCGACGTCAATGACGCTGGCGGGATCATCGGAAGACCACTCGAGCTGGTGGTCCGAGACACCGCGGCCGATCCACAGAAGGCCGTCGCAGCCGTAGATGAATTGGCTCGCCTGGGCGTGGTTGCCCTGGCAGGGGAGTATCACAGCGTCGTCACTCGCGCCGCTGCTGCCAGGGCCGACGCCCTCGGCTTGCCGTTCCTCTGCTCGTCAGCGGTTCTCGACGCGCTCACTGAACAGCCAACGAAATGGGTCGCGCGCCTGGCCCCGGCGCAGTCCCACGGCTGGCAGATCTACGCAGACTTCCTCCTCAGCGCGGGCCACAGTCGAATAGCCGTAGCAGCCGAGTCGAGTGTCTACTGGGCATCTGGAGCCCGCATTCTGCGGGACTACCTCGCTCCACGCGGAGGCACCGTCATCGAACTCGACATGTGCTCGCTCGCTCCCACCGCGGTGTGCGACGAACTCGTCGACAATCGCGCGACAGCCCTCCTTCTTCTGGTTGGCCACCCGGAGCCGGCAGTGTCGATCGTCAAGTCCGTCCGCCACGACCAGCGCCTTGCCGAGATCATGATTGGTGCTCCGGCCGGGCAACCGGAGTTCGCGGAATGGGCGACGTTGCTGGGCGGCGACAGCGCCGCGATCCCGTTCTTGCGCTACCTGCCCGAGCACCTCAGCCCACTCGGTGCACGAGTCGAGACGGCCCTCCGTGAGCGGCTAGCCGAAGCACCCTCCTTCGTCGCCTTCGAGGGCTACGACACGGTCGCTGTCCTCGCCGATGTGCTGCGTTCTCACGGCGCGGATCGGGCGCATATTGCCGAATCCTGGCCGCGCGTTGCAGTTGAAGGCACCCGTGGGCTGATCCAGTTCTCCCGCACGCCAGGCATCAGCGTTTGGCAATGGGCCTGGACGCCAATCCAAGTCGTTGATCGAGATCCGGCGGAACCTGATCGCTTTCGGATCCTCTACGCCAGCTGAGAGCACGGAGGTGCGACTTTGCACAAAGGCCATCATGCTGATGCGCAACGACCTTGCCGATCGGAACTTCGAGGCCGTGATTGAGGAGATCGTGCCGCCAGGCGTGGCTGCACCGCTGCACCGCCATGGGCGGGAGGATGAGATTTCCTACGTGATCGAAGGGACGTTTCGGATCTGGCGTGGCGATGAGGTGCTCGACATGGGCCCTGGCGGCGTCGCATTGTTGCGCCGCCATCAGGTCCACTCCTTCAAAAACATTGGCACGGCTCCTGGCCGCCTCCTGACCGTCATCCTGCCCGCTGGCTTTGAGCGCTTCTTCAAAGTAGTTGCTGAGCGTGGGTCTCGAAGACGAGAACCTGGACGAGACTGCGACCGTCGCGGCGGGCGAGTTTGGACTGGAGATCCTGGGTCCGCCGCCGCCCTTGACCCATTAGAGAACATTATCGGCCACAAGAGGACATTCGCCTGTAATGTATAGGACTCCACGGAGCTGATGGAGCACTGGGCTATTTCTTGCAAAAAAAGGGTTGGCTGCGGGGCGCAGCTGTTGTCAAGCGTCCATCTCTGAAGAATTATTTAAAGTATATCCGTGGGCACTGGACCTAACCACTTTGCGCTAAAGACTAACACTAACCGCGTGTGTTAGAATTAAACCCGACGCCTCATTTGAGGGGGGTTCCATACCATGATGACCGCAAGGGAATACGCGAAGAACGCGACGGCCGTTCTGCATCATATTCTACAGATCCCGGCGGACGAATTCGATAACGACGGCACCGCCGCTGTCATCGAGCAGGCCATAAGAGACGCCACGCGCGACCGCGACAGCAGGGTCGGCGAACAATTGAAGGAAGCGCAGGCAGCCGCGCAGCAGCGTTTGGCGCGGCTGCTAAGTTCGTCTCCTGCCGTGATCTACAGCTTCAAGGCGACAGGGGATTTCGCCCCCACGTTCGTAAGCGAAAACATCAGAACCGTGTTCGGGTATGCGCCGGGCGAGTACCTCGAGAATCCGTCTTTCTGGCGCGACCGGGTCCAGCCCGACGACCTGACCCGGGTCGAGGAGGCGATTTCCCGGTTCTTCGAGAACGGAACCCACGCGGTGGAGTATCGTTTTCGCCGCAAGGATGGCTCCTATTGCTGGGTGAATGACGAGCAGCAACTGATCCGTGACAAGGAGGGCCAGGCGCTGGAGATCGTCGGATCATGGAGCGATATCACGGCGCGCAAGGCGGCGGAGGAAGCGCAGGCAGGCGCGCAGCAGCGTTTGGCTCGGCTGCTGAGTTCGTCACCTGCCGTGATCTACAGCTTCAAGGCGACAGGGGATTTCGCCCCCACGTTCGTAAGCGAAAACATCAGAACCGTGTTCGGGTATGCGCCAGGCGAGTACCTCGAGAATCCGTCTTTCTGGCGCGACCGGGTCCACCCCGACGACCTGACCCGAGTCGAGGAGGCGATTTCCCGGTTCTTCGAGAACGGAACCCACGCGGTGGAGTATCGTTTTCGCCGCAAGGATGGCTCCTATTGCTGGGTGAATGACGAGCAGCAACTGATCCGTGACAAGGAGGGCCAGGCGCTGGAGATCGTCGGATCATGGAGCGATATCACGGCGCGCAAGACGGCGGAGGAAGCGCAGGCAGCTGCGCAGCAGCGTTTGGCCCGACTGCTGAGTTCGTCACCTGCCGTGATCTACAGTTACAAGGCGACAGGAGATTTTGCGCCGACCTTTGTCAGTAAAAACATCAGGAACTTGTTGGGCTACGAGCCGCAGGAATACCTGGAAAACGCAGATTTCTGGCGGCGCTGCGTGCATCCCGACGAGCTTGCCGCGGTGGAGGGCGAGTCTCTCCACTTGTTCAAACAAGGCCACCATACGGTCGAGTATCGATTTCTCAAGAAGGATGGTACCTACTGCTGGGTAAATGACGCACAGCACTTGATCCGGGACGCAGAAAGCCAGCCGGTCGAGGTGGTCGGCTCGTGGAGCGACATCACCGATCGCAAGCGCGCGGAAGAAGCCGCAGCGGCTGCCCAGGACCGCATCTCATATTTACTCACCTGCGTGCCGGCGGTGATCTACAGCTTCAAAGCAACGGGCGACTTTTGGCCGACGTTCATTAGCCCGAACGTAAAGGACCTGCTCGGATATGAGCGTGAGGAATATCTCGAAAGCCCGGATTTCTGGCGCAGCCGTGTGCATCCCGGGGATCTGCCGCGCATCGAGAAAGATTATGCGAGACTTTTCGAGGAGGGTCGCATCGCCAACGAGTACCGGTTCCGCAAGAAAGACGGCAACTATTGCTGGATCAGTGACGATCTGCAGTTACAGCGAAACGCTGCAGGCGATCCCATCGAGGTGGTCGGTGCGTGGAACGACATCACAGCCCGCAAGCAAATCAGCGAAGCTTTGGTTGCCTCCCAGGACCGCCTCGTACGCGTGTTGTCGTCTGCCCCTGCGGTCATCTACAGCTTCAAGGCGACTGGCGACTACGCGCCCATCATCATCAGCGAGAATATCAAGAGCTTGCTCGGATATGAGCCGAGCGAGTACCTGGAGAATGCCGATTTCTGGCGCGACCGAGTGCACCGCGACGACCTTGCCGCAGTGGAGGCCGAGTCCGTCCATTTGTACAAGAAAGGCCGCCACACGGTCGAGTATCGATTTCGTAAGAAGGACGGCAGCTTTTGCTGGGTGAATGATGAACAGCAATTGGTTCGCGATAAGGACGGCCAGCCGCTTGAAGTCATCGGTTCGTGGAGTGACGTGACCGCGCGCAAGCACGCGGAGATCGATTCCCAGCGCAGCGAGCAGCGTTTGACGGACGCGATCGAATCAATCTCGGAGGGGTTTTCCCTGTACGACGCGGAGGACCGGCTGATCGTCTGCAACAGCGCCTATGGCGAACTCCTCTATCCGGGATTGGGCACGCCAGCGCCGGGTACGCCGTACGAAATGCTCATCCGTAACGCGGCGGAACAAGGCCTTGTCGAGGACGCGAAAGGACGCGTTGACGAATGGATCGACGAGCGACTGGCGAGACACAGGCAACCGGGCCAACCCCATGTACAACAGCGAGCCAATGGCCGCTGGATTCAGATCAACGAGCGCAAGACGACAGAGGGCGGAACCGTTGCCGTATACACGAACATCACGGCAATCAAGCAGGCCGAAGCAAAGATCCGCAAGTCCAAGTCCAAGGTGGAGCTGGCGAATGCGCTCGTGACCGAGAAGAACAAGACGCTGGAGGCTTTGTCGAACAAGCTGTCGAAATATCTGTCACCCCAAGTCTATTCATCGATATTCGCGGGTACACAGGAAGTAAGGATAGCCTCAAGCCGCAAGAAGCTCACCATATTCTTTTCTGACATCGCCGATTTCACCGAGACGACAGATGATCTGGAATCCGAGGAATTGACGGCGCTGATCAACCACTACCTGACGGAGATGACGAAGATCGCTCTGGCGCACGGCGCGACCGTTGACAAGTACATCGGCGATGCGATTCTGGCGTTCTTTGGCGATCCCGAGACGAGGGGCGTCAAGGAGGATGCGATGGCCTGCGTCAACATGGCGATCGCGATGCAGCGGCGGATGCGGAACTTGCAGACAGAATGGCGTGACAAGGGACTGCAGAAGCCGTTCCAGCTGCGGATCGGCATCAACACGGGCTATTGCACGGTCGGCAATTTCGGCAGCGAAGACCGCATGGAGTACACCATCATCGGCGGCGAAGTTAACCTGGCGTCCAGGCTGCAGTCCCATGCCGAGGTTGGCGGTATCCTTTTGAGCCACGCGGCCTATTCGTTGGTCAAGGACAGGGTTCTGGCCGAGGAGCGGGAACCCATAAAGGCAAAGGGCATCGCCAAGCCGGTGCGAAACTACAGGGTGCTCGAGCGGATCGACGACTTGGTCCAACATGGCAAGGCGATACGGGAAGAGCAAGACGGGCTGAAAATCTTTCTCGACTTGCAGAAGCTTGACAAAGCAAGCGCCGTCAAGACGTTAGAAGGCATCCTCTCGCGCCTCAAGACCTGATTTTAATCGGGTCGCACTCGTTCGACGAAAAGTGGAATTCCGCTATTCATGCACGAACTCACTTGCGAAACGCAGCCGGTCCATACATTGCGCCATAAGCTGCCATCGCGATAGTCGCAGAAGTCCGTATCAGCGTACGGAAGGTCGCCAATGCCCCCATCTAGCGAAGATGCGAGAGCACGTTGATCAGCTTGCCGGTGGGATCGGAAATGAAGAAACGTCTTACTCCCCAGGGTTCGTCGGTTAGATCATGGACGACCTTGCATCCGATCTCTCTCGCACGACGATACACCTCGTCCACATTGTCGACCTCAATCGAGAGGTCAGGCACAGGCGCGCCCGAGCCGCCCTCGCTGAGGATACTGATCTGGGGGACGGCAGTCTCGCGGGACGCCAGAGTGACTATCCATCCGAGATCCATGATAGGATCCAGCCCGAATAGCTCGGAATAGAAGTTCCGAATGTCCGGGACCGTGGTTGTTGCTGCGATATTCGCAACGATGCGCAGTACGGTCATCTCGCCACCTTCTCGGCAACCATATCACAGTATTCGATTTGAATCAGGACCGGAGCGCCGCCCAAAGACATGGGAGAAATCCGCCCCGTTCTGCCGCTTCTTCAATCAGGCGGGCGAAGCAGAGGCGCTGGGCCGCCGCGCCGCTCCGGCTTTACATTTCTTTACATTCGTCCAGAACGCTCGAAACCTTGCGCTGCTAGCTTTCCTCCATTGCAGCAGATGCTGCAGAGGAAAAGGAGACTGATGATGGAAAACGAGGACAAGAACCTGGAGAGCCCGATGGCCAGCGAACCCGCTTCGAAGAGCTGGAGCCGGCGAGTAGTAATCGGCGGCATAGCGACCGTCGCGATTGTCAGCGGGATAGGATTTGCAGTTGCGCGCAGCGACGATTTCGGCATGGGCGGCCACATGATGCACGCGCATATGGGAGGTGGCGGCTTTATGGAACAGCGGATCGGCTCTGTGCTCGACGAACTCAACGCGACGAACGAACAGGAAGACAAGGTTTGGGACATCATCGACAAGGCGCGCGATGAGATCAGGCCGACTTTCCGGGACTTCCGCAAGACGCGTGAGGACGTAATCGAACTCCTCGGCGCGCCAACCATCGACCGTGCGGCCGCTGAGAAACTGCGCAGTGAGCGCATCTCAGCCATCGACGAGGCCTCGCGCACGATGACGACTGCGCTCCTCGACGCCGCCGAGGTGCTGACGCCCGAACAGCGCACCAAGCTGGTCGAGCATTTGAAGGAGCGCGGAGGCCGCGGTCGGTGGTAGATTGAGTCGGCCAGGAGACTGAACGGAGAGCGGAGCGATGGCGGAGCGGGTCCTGATCGTCGATGATGATATACGTCTCTCCGCCATGCTCGGCGACTATCTCTCCGGAAACGGCTACGTCGTCTACACCGCGGCGACGGCCACGGCAGGTCTCACTGACCTCGGCCGCCGTGCGCCGGACGCCGTGATCCTCGATGTCATGCTTCCCGACCTCGACGGCTTCGAGACCTGTCGGCGGATGCGTGCCGTCTCCGACGTGCCTATCCTGATGCTCACGGCCAAGGGCGAGGAGACTGATCGCATCGTCGGGCTGGAACTCGGCGCCGACGACTATCTGCCCAAACCTTTCAATCCGCGCGAACTGCTGGCGCGGCTCAAAGCGATCCTACGCCGCCGCAGAGGTAGCGCGGTGGTTTCGCGCGTCCTGCGCTTCGGACGGCTGGAGATCGATCCGGGATCCCGCTCGATCCAGATCGACGGCCGCGAATGTGCGCTTACCAGCTACCAGTTCGACCTGCTTGTGGCGCTTGCCGAAAATGCCGGCCGCACGCTGTCGCGCGAGCAATTGATGGACACAGTCAAGGGCGAGGAGTTGGAAGCCTTCGACCGTTCCATCGACGTCCATATTTCTCGGATCAGGGCGGCCATCGAGAGCGACCCCAAGCATCCGAGGCGCATCATCACCGTCCGCGGCGCCGGCTATGTCTTTGCCCGTTTCCAGGAATGACGAGAGATAATGCGATGCGCAGCCGACTGTTCCTGAAAATCTACCTCACGCTACTAGCGAGCCTTGCCGCGGTCGCCATCGCCAGCGCGGCCTTCGTGTGGCTGGGACAGGGCGAGGAGGAGTCCAGTTGGCAGAGTCAGCGCGCGCGGTTCGTCACCGCGTTGATTCCGCCTGACATGGACCCGCAGTCGGTCGAGGCGACGCTGCGGCGGCTTTCACGGGCCTTCGACGCCGACATATCGGTCTACGACCCTCGCGGTAGGCTGATCGCGAGCGCTGGCCAGCCGCTTCCGCGCGAGATCGTCGAACGTCGCTGGCACCACAGCCCGCCAGGCAACCTTCACACCATAGTGACCGAATTGCCCGACGGCCGCGCGGTGGCCGCACGCATGGAGCGGCCTTTCCGGCCGGCCGGTCGCAATCCGCTCGCCTATCTGGCGTTGATCGCCAGCGTCATCGGGCTCGCCGCCTATCCGGTGGTGCGTCACCTAACTCGCCGGCTAGAGCGGCTACGCGGGGGCGTGGATGCCTGGGGCAGGGGTGATTTGGTGGCGCGTGTGCCGGAGGACGGCAGCGACGAGGTCGCAGCGGTGGCGAAGAGCTTCAATAGGGCCGCAGATCATGTCGAGCGGCTGATCAGGTCACACCGCGCTCTGCTCGCCAATGCAAGCCACGAATTGCGCTCACCGCTTGCGCGCCTGCGCATCGCAATTGACCTGTATGAGCAAGCGCCAGACGAGAACCGAAAGGGGGAGATCGTACGCAACCTCGCCGAGCTGGATATTCTGGTCGAGGAGATCCTGCTGGCGAGCAGGCTCGATCATGTTGAGAAGCTCGATGCGCCGGAGTCCCTTGACCTTCTAGCTCTTGTCTCGGAGGAGGGCGCGCACAACGGTGTCGAGGTCTCCGGCACGCCGGCGATGGTCACAGGCGATGCACGCCTGCTCGGCAGGCTCGTGCGCAATCTCATGCAGAATGCGCTGCGCCACGGCGGCACTCCTGTTACGGCCACTGTCGCGCAGGCCGGCGGCGACGTGGAAATCAGGGTCCGTGACCACGGTCCGGGCATACCGGAAACCGAGAGCACCCGCGTTTTCGAGCCGTTCTACCGGCCCTCTGGGCGCGGCGAGGCCACGGGCGGCTGGGGCTTGGGGCTGGCGTTGGTGCGCCAGATCGCCGAGCACCACGGCGGCGCGGTCCGATACGAATCTCCGTCGGGCGGCGGCGCTTGCTTCATCGTGGCGCTTCCAGTGCATAGGGCCACCCCGAAAGATGAACTGAAGCGTCCGTAATTCCCCTCGCTGCAAGCTGGGGGCGAATTTACCGATTTCACCCTTGGCTGAGAGGGCGCAATGGGTGGAGGCTGTGTAAAAAGGCGCCCGTGCAATGATGTAGGCTGGCGTGTTGTCACTTCCTGCTTTCGATCAGCTCTGTTAGGTATCCGGAACGATTTTTGTCGGAGCACAACGGCATGGCGACTGCCTTCTTTATCACTCACCCAGAAGTTTCCGTTGATCCCGCCCTGCCAGTCCCAGCCTGGCGGCTTTCGGACCGTGGTGTCGCCCGGATGAGGACTTTCGCAGGGAGTGCGTTGCTGTCCGGCCTGACGTCGATCTGGTCGAGCTCTGAGGCCAAAGCCATTGAAGCGGCAGGCCTGCTGGCCGCAGGATTTGGTTTGCCTGTCCAAGTGGATGAGCACCTTGGCGAGAATGACCGCACCGCGACAGGCTTCCTTCCACCTGCCGAGTTCGAGCGAGTTGCTGACTCCTTCTTCGCTAATCCACATGAGAGTGTCCGCGGATGGGAGCGTGCGGTCGATGCCCAAGAGCGCGTAGCACGGGCGGTGTTTCGCATTCTTGGGACCCATCGCGACGGCGACATTGCTTTTATCGCGCACGGCGGTGTCGGCACACTCCTGCTCTGCAAGCTATTGGACACGACCATTTCGCGCAGTCGGGATCAACCGTTCCAGGGACATTTCTTCGCGTTCGACTTGCCGGGCTACAAGATCATCCACGAGTGGCGGCCGATCGCCGAGGGATAATCTTCAACTTTCCCCTGCAAAATTGGCTATGAATACAAACAGATAGCCACATTCAGATACACAATCTCCCAGATTCTTTTTTGGAGATGTTTGATGAAGCGGTTCATTGAGGGCGACCCCTCGTCCAGCCGGGATAGTACGGTTTTCGACAGTGATCCCGCTGCGACCTGAGACGAAAGCAGGCTCCATCTTGCGAATCCCTCCTCACGTGCAATCTGATCCAATGCTTCGTGCAGGGGGGAACATTATTCTTCCGGACCAGGAGCTTGGCCCGGCGTTTCAATTGGAAGATAGGGGCAGAAAGTTTCATCAAGGACCTCCATTCCGAGCCAGAAACGCAATCCCTCCTCATGCGGTGCTCAAACGGATGGTTCGATGATGATGTTGCCGCGCATGTGCGATACTTCCCCGAAAGGAGGGGGAGGCGCGGGCCAAGCCTGTGTAGCAAAGGTTAGCGGGCGTCGTGATTCGCAACAAGCGCAAATGACAGCTTTGTGTGCCCACAAGCGGCCGCGCGTGCTTCCACTTGACTCAACGGACAATGTCGACAAAGCACCCAAACTGCACCATCCGCTTAATGCGATGGTGTGCCATTTGCGTTACGCCACGGATAGCCTTACATTGCTGATGAGCCTGAACAAATGTGTTTCGGGCTCATGACTGCGTTCGGTGGTGCGATCTGCGAGCGCTGGGTCAGAATTGCGGATCGTGCTGAACCGGCTGCTTCGCGCCGTGTGAGTCCGTGTGACTGTGGTCGAATTGGTGCAGCCGTCAATGTTGACCAATTTATCCTGTTGTTTCTAATTGTATCTATTCGCTTAAACGGCCCGAAATGTATCGCATGGTAAGCATTCGCATATCAAATGTGGGGAGTGCTTAAATATGTGCAGCAGTAATGAAGTATTTACTATCAAAAACTGCGAAGTAGAGAATATAAAAGCGGTGCCTGGCTCGAGTGCGGTCAAAGGCATGCTGACGATTGCTTTCGTGGTGGCTGTTTCATTATGCACTACGGCGCCAACAATGGCTAGTGAAGCGCGGTCGAAGTCGATAAAACTCGGCTATCCCGGCTCGGCGAAAACCTATGTGATAACGAGAAAAACCATCAAAACCCGCAACGTCGTGTCTGTTGCAAGAGCGCCTTACCTCGGGCGAGCCCCCTTTATTTGCACGCCAAGCGGATTTGGGCGTACGTCCACCTGCTTTGCCAGATGAGAGCGATGCGAACGGCAGGGCCAAAGACCCAGCCGTTCCTTGTATCCGGCAAGATTTAGCGCGCTCTTTTTGCTAGTTGCCGCGCGATATTCTCGTTTTCATCCGATTCATTCGGGCCGTAACGTAATCGCCAGACCGTATCTTACGATATTCGTCGTCAGCCCGTGCTGGCGTGGTCTTGAATTGATACCAATCCCCGTCAGGCTCGCGTTTCTGGAAAACAGCATTTCCCTTCTTGCGGTGGCTGAAACAGGTCAGCGCTGGAGCATTGCCGCTCTTCGCGTACCATACCGCCCTGAAGCACAGCTTTCCTGGATCAGTTATGAACCAGCGACCAAGGCCGTACGAACCTCCGCCGTCAGCAGTCCAGGATTTAAACTCGCGCTGCCTGTTTGCAAAATAGCCGGCACCAGCCTTCCAGATCCAGGATCGATTACTGTAGAGATTGTACAGCTCCTGACTGGTCAGCGGGTCAGACATCGCTGGGGGTTTCGATGGTTTGCTCTGCGCTTCGCTGGCGCCAAGGGCAAATGTGGCCACTGCGCCAAGGATGCACAGTAACGATAGCACTCGGAATGTAGACATTTGTTCCTCCTAATGGGGCTACTGGTGCATCCTGGTTAATTTGTCGCTTCCCTAACAACTCGCCAATCGGGTAGCCCATATGGGCGGGGCCAAGGATAAACTTCCTTGTCGTTGAAATAGACGACGGCTGTCAGATCCGGAAACTCCGGAGAGCTTTTGGCGGCGTCTTCGGCCCAGTTGCGAACGTAGTCAGAGTCGCCCTCGTAGCCAAGTTCAGCAACGACAACAGGTTTGCCAAAGGTTTTGGCCAGTCGGTATTTGGGCGCGAGCGCCTCGGCAAATGTCTGCTCTTTGTCAAAATGATCCTTGTCATACTGTTGCAGGCCGAACACGGAAAGGCCAACGATGTCGACGAAATCACCCCCCGGGTAGAAGGCTGTGAGGGTCGGGTTCCCCTTGGGAGACCACATGTAATTTGCCGTTTTATTATGCTCGCGGCATACGGTTACCATCCGTCGGTAAGCAGTCACATAGTCGGCCGGCGCCCAATGGGCCCAGGTAAACTGGTTGTCGGTTTCGTCCATTTCCTGCGCCCAGCGAATGGTCACATCGCTCTTGAGTGTTGCTGCCGTCGAACAAACCGCGGCCATATTGGCATCGTACTTGCCAGCCAAAATGCCGCTGATGAGCGCTTCAGGTGAAGATCGCCAGTCCAGGGCCCACGACCACGGCTCCACTGTGATGAGGAGCTTTCGTCCGCGCTTCTGGGCATATTCATCAGCGAGCGACAGCGTCGAGAGATCAACATCCTCCCAGGGAAGGAAGAGATGTTCGATCTTTGAATTGGGATCGTCGGTGAAGTCGCCATGCGGATCGTATGCCCCGAAAGTTATGGAATCCGGACCGATAATTGGCCGTTTATCACTAAGGTGGCCCGTAGTAGCAGGCTTCTGGCCCGCCGGGATGCCGCGTGGAATGCTCGCCGCCAGCACAGTACCTGTCAGCACCAGCGTCGCAAACGAAACTACAATTGCAGTACTAGTCTTCTTATTTTTCATTGGATTTTCCTCCTGCTAGGGATCGCATTGCCCGCTAGTCGTTTCTGATCCTCAAGATCAGATTTAATAGTCGCTAGATCTGGGGAGACCAGATTTTCTGCGACGAGCTTCTTGAATTCATCGTTCTCGGTCGGCACGCTGTGCTTGAAAATGTACCAGGCGCCAGACGGCTCTTTCTTCTGATAGATGGTTCCGCCGTTAAGCTTGTGCCTAAAGCAAGTCTTGTTGGCGTGAACGCCGGAGACCATGTGCCACTCTGCGTTGAGGCATAGTCGGCCATCGTCCGTTACGGTCCACCGTCCTTGCGCCCACGCCGTTGTATTCCCGGTGCCTGATCGTGCGGTGAAATGCCGACCCTCATCGTCGAAGCGTCCGGCTCCGTCAGACCACACCCACGTCTTGTCGCGGAAAAGCAGGTAAAGCTCCGGGGCGCTCATTGGCCGGGCATCGGCCGATGGGATGTTTGCTTCGCCGGCAGAGGAGGGACCCACGAGTGTTGCCGACAAACAAGCCGCGACAACGAGTGAAGAGCGGATGGATCCGAAGCACAGCGTTACTGATCTGGCCACACGGTCGAAACTCACAAAACTTACTCTTCCCATTGTCATGATCTTGCTCCGCTCTTACGAGCGCCTTCTGAGTAGGAGGCGTTGTTGTCTTGTTCGGGCAGCCAGTGTGGCTTGAAGGTTAGCTTGCGGTGCTCTCCGCCCTTGAGGCCAGCACCAGCCACCGCATATGTCGTTTGATAAAGTCTGAATCGACCTGCACCCCAGGTCAGGGAATCCAATCCGTCCTTTCCGCGCTCAACTGTCGCGATTCCTGGAAGGATGATGAGGGAGAGGAGGCTCGCAGCCATAGCTGGACGATACGTTCTGGTCTTGATCCTGACCACATTCTCTCGTGCGTGCTGAACGACGATTGTCAGCAACAGCAGGGTATAGATCACCGCATTCACGATTGCGAAAATATAGAAGCCCCGTGTTTCTCCGGCGTCCTCTACAAACAGGACTGGCAGCACAGAAACCACTGAAAGGAAAGCGTAAGGCATCAGAACCCGCGCGGGCAGTGGATCCACCTCCGATGCGCCCTTGGGTGTAATGCGAAAATCGACAAAAGAACCGGTCATCCAGTCACGGACTGCAGCGATGGTTCCAGCCAGGGCCCAAGGCCAGCGTGCGAAGAGGAAAAACATCGCTTCCCAGCTCAGAATCCTTGCATCGAACGGGCGGAACGAGCCGCTTTGGCGCCACCGAAAAGCCAACAACATCAGGGTGATAGAGAGTGGAGCGAAATGCGCAAGAAACTCTGGGTACGTCACCGCGACAAAGTTTTGATGGTGAAAAAGCGCAAGTATCGGCATTGCGAACATCAAAGCCATGAATAGGGAAAATAGCGGGTACCACAGCTGAGAAAACAGAAACTGGATCTTCAGTCGCAGCGGCAGGCGCGGCACGTAGACCGGCGAATATTGCAAGAGCAGCATGACGAGACTGCGTGACCACTGAAATTCCTGCGTGACAAGATCTGCGAATGTGCGGGGTCCGTCACCGTGAGCGATAGCGTCCAGGGCATGCACACCGCGCCAGCCATGCGCATTCATCATCAATGTTGTCGAATGGTCCTCGGCCAACTCCGGACCGAGCCCGCCGATTTTGTGCAAGGCAACTGTTCGTACGGCATAGTGCGATCCGATGCACAGTGGGGCAAGTCCGCCACTGTGGCCAGCCTGGAGCGAGCCGTGCATGCTTGCTTCAGCATAAAGACGTCCTCGGGCAGACCAGCTTTCTGATGCGTTCTTATCGCAGATGCTGGGCGCAGACACGTAACCAACGTCCGCATCGGCAAACGGGCGCAACATTTCAGCGAGATAGCCCGGTTCCGGAACATGGTCGGCATCGAGCTGCACGACGAAGTCGTAGCGGTCATAGCCGAAGTGATCGTAGAAAAACGCAAGGTTGCCTTCCTTGCAGCGTGTGCGACGTGGCCAGGTAGTCCGGTGATAATCCGGCCTGTTCTTGCGCGTCGAAACAAAGACGCTGTTCTCTTTGCACCAGTTCAATGTTTCCGGAGTTGGATCTTCATCCGCAAGCCACGTGTCGTGGGGATAGTCCTGGGCAAGCATGGCTTCCAATGTTGTCGCAACGATTGCAAATGGCTCGGATGGTGCCTTGGTCACAACCATGGCAACCCGACTGCCAACCGGCAGTCGAAGCGGCCCGTTGGGTTTGCGGGCACGGTAGAATATTGTCATGAAGTAGGCTGGCAGAAGGGTTACCCATGCCAGTGTCGCGGTGACCAGAGCGAAACTCCAGAAACCGATATAATGCTCTGGCTTGAGCCACCAGGCCCAGAAATAAACAATCATGGCCAGCCAGATTGCAGTGCCGACGAGATATTCTACCTTGCGATATCCCTCAAGCACCGGAACCAGGGTCGGTTCGGTCATACCTGCTCTAATTCTGGGCGTTGTGTTCGTCATGCCCGTGACTCCAGACCAAAGAAGGGAGCTGCAGTCTGCACGATCGTATCGATGTCCGAGTATTCGGGAGCAAAGCCAAGCGTCCGACGCGCAAATGCTGGATCGGCATAAAGCGTAGGGGGGTCGCCAGCTCGCCTTGGATGCATCTCAACCGGTACTTCACGCTTGGTGACACGGCTGATTGCCTTCAATATCTCGCCAATCGACAAGCCGCGGCCAGTTCCAAGGTTGACAGAAAGGTTTTGACCGCCGCTGATGAGGTGATCGAGCGCCAGAACATGTGCCCGGGCCAGATCCGTCACGTGGATATAATCACGAACACAGGTTCCATCTTCGGTGTCATAGTCGTCACCGAACACGGCTAGATGGGAGATGGCGCCGCCGGCAGCAAGCAATGCTCTTGGGATCAGATGTGTTTCGGGGTTATGCCACTCACCGAGTTCGCCATCAGGATCCGCGCCACACGCGTTGAAGTACCGCAGGGCCACGTACTTCAAACGATAGGCAGCCGCATAATCCTCTAAAATCTGCTCGGCAATGAGTTTCGTCCTGCCGTAGGGATTGATTGGCTGCTGCGGGGTCGTTTCGGTAATGGGAAGCGACGGCGGCACGCCATAGGTTGCGCAGCTTGACGAAAAGATGATCTTGTCGATTTGCGCATGGCGGCAGGCATCGAGGAGAGAAAGTGTCCCTGCAACATTGTTCCGGTAGTATTTTGAGGGATCCTCGACGGACTCTCCGACATAAGCAGATGCAGCAAAATGTACGACTGCATCGGGTTTATATTGCATCAGGGTTCGCGTCAGGCTGCTCGTATCGAGGATATCACCATGCACGAATGGGCCCCAGCGGACCGAGGAGAGATGGCCTGTAACCAGATTGTCAAAGACAATCGGCTCGATGCCGTTTGCGTGGAGTAATTTGGCCGTATGGCTGCCTATGTAACCGGCACCACCTGCTACCAGAACCTTGCGCTGAGCCATCATGCAGTCTCCGCCAGTTCGACTGCTTCCTCGGTAAGGAGGCGATCAAAATAGAAGATCGTTTTTTCCAGACCGGCCAAGAGAGACACTTTCGGCTGCCATCCAAGTTCACGCTGCGCAAGGGATATATCGGGACGGCGCTGGCGCGGATCATCGGTTGGCAAAGGCTTGCGGATGGTCTTCGAACGGGAGCCGGTCAGCTTGATCACTTGCTCGGCGAGTTCCAGAACGGTGAACTCACCTGGATTCCCAAGGTTGACAGGTCCGGTGAATGAAGGGTCGGTTGCCATCAGCTGCTGAAAGCCGTCGATGAGATCATTGACGAAACAGAACGAGCGTGTCTGTGAACCATCGCCATAGATCGTTATGTCCTGACCTTTCAGCGCCTGCACAACGAAGTTTGATACGACACGGCCATCGTCGGGGCGCATGTTGGGACCATAAGTGTTGAATATTCGTGCGATTTTGATCTCGACGTGGTGCTGTTTATGAAAATCGAAGAACAGTGTTTCGGCGCTGCGCTTGCCCTCGTCATAGCAGGACCGTGGCCCAAACGAATTCACGTTGCCCCAGTAACCTTCGACCTGTGGATGGACCAGCGGATCACCGTATACTTCTGATGTGGAAGCTTGAAAAATACGAGCGCCGGTCCTTGCGGCGAGTTCCAGTAAATTGAGAGCGCCGAATACGCACGTCTTCATCGTGTGTACGGGATCGGCCTGATAATGAGGAGGCGATGCCGGGCACGCAAGATTGTAGATTTCATCGACTTCAACATCGATTGGATCAACAACGTCATGTTTAATGACGCTGAAACGTTCGAAATTGCGCAGATGACGTATGTTGCGTTCTAATCCAGTTGAGAAGTTATCCAGGCAGATTACAGTCTGTCCGGCTTTAAGAAGGCGCTCGCAAAGATGTGAGCCAAGAAAGCCAGCGCCCCCGGTTACAAGAATATGTCGCGACCGTTGCTTGGAGCGGACGACACGTACATCACCAAAGATCGCATTAATATTATGACGGCTGGAATTGTGACGCATGCTTTTCATCATTCGAACCCCAAAGTTTGCCGATTCTTTTCTGATCAAAGGACCTAATCAGTTCAAAGCGTTTTTATGTCGGCGTTGTTCTTGTAGCTTTTTGTATAATTGGGGCTGTGTTGACTGTCGTTAGATGCGCATCCTGATATTTGCATCAGCGTCCATTTCTGCAGTCAAATTGTGTATGGATCGGGTCTGTGAGCTAAGCGCTGGGATCGCTGTTGGCTTAGTGCCCGAGGGATTTTAGCCACTCACCAAATGAGTTTGCACTGTCCGACACGTCCACAAGAGGAACCGCGTGCGCGAAATAAGGCGGCACCGAAACATTTCGGGCTTCGCGGGGGCTGTAGCCAAATTCCTTGCTGAATGCTCGGCTGAAATGGGCAGCGGAGGTAAACCCAACATCGTTGGCGATCTCGACAATTTGGCGGCGATTGGCCGAATTACTTAAGGCGGCATGAGCTGCCAGGAGACGCCGTCTTTGAATATAATGAAGAACACCGCCGCTTGGTTCGAACAACTGATAGAGGCGGGTGCGCGACATACCGAGTTCCCGGCAGACTCTGTCCGGTGTTAGGTTAGACGAGTTCAGATTTTTCTGGATGAACCGACGGACACGTTCCATCAGCGCAAAGTTTCCCTGTGACTCTGTCGAGCCATTCTGTTCCGTGGTCGATGCAAGCCATGTTACGATCATATCGCGTGTCGTCTGTACGACACGGGGAAGGTCTCCTGCTGCCAGGCTGATCAGTTTGGGCTCGAGACTGTCCAAATATTCGATTAGCAGGTTGGTATAGGTCCCGGACAATGCCGCATTGACCACGGTTGCATCAGCGAACAACTCGCGTGGCAAGTAAAACGAGAGGCTTTCCGACTCCGTTGCCCGGCCCCTAAATGGCTGCCCAAGGGATCTGAGCTCTACATTTCCCGGCTTGCCCTCAAAGACTTGCCCCTCGACTTCCGTCCATGTCCTGCCGCTACGTAGTAATGTGAGGTGCCAGTGGTCAATTGCATTTGATCGCAGTTTGGCAACCGATCGTGTGAAGCTGTGAGGGGGCGCGCGCTGTTGGACGACCAGCATACTACCGAGATTCCAGGCTGTGTGGTCTGCCGGAAATCCGGATTCCTCGGGCACACCATCCGGCAATCTGATGTCGACCAAAGGTGATAAGTAAGCCTGCCAAGCTGCAAATTGATCCTTGGCGTCTATATCACGGGTCGAAAATGTTAGTGGTTCGAGGGCAGGTGGGGAGGGCGCAAGTGCTTCTGCAGTCGCCGTTGACTGCCGGGGCCAGCGCCGCCGCTCAAGCGGCGGGTCGGAGCTGGTTTTGGTTCGCGCGCCTTCGTGTGCTTCTATCGAATTTGGCGGCGGTTGTCCTCTGTGCGGAGAGTCCGGCACCTTGTCCTCCCGAAAACCGAAAGTGGTTCTCGAATTACTACTCCCAAATCGCAACGATGGCATTCTAAAGTTAATGAAGTCTTAAGCAGCAGATATCGCAATCTCCGTCAAGGCAGTACGCGTATCAGTGTTCTCAACTGGGTCTTCGTTTGTTCCAGTTCCTAGCGGCTTCAAGCTCTTCGTGCTCGAGAGTTCTTAACGCTTCTGCTTTTACTTTCATGGCTCGCCGGTTTTTCGATTTCTCATGCCGAAAAGCTCGAACGCAAATAACCATAAGGAAGATCATCCCTAAGCCGTAGAAAACTACACTACGATGTCGACAAGGATTGCGAATGCCAGCAAGCCAAATACCGCAATCGCGCCCACCGCCATCAAGACCCTTAACAGCAGTTCAAGTTCTTCTTTGTAATCTCTTTCCGCCATGTCCGACTGCGGACAAGGCCATCATGCTGATGAAATCCGCAACGATCTCTCGAAATCGGGCATGCAAATTGTTTGCGTCCGCGTTTGATCAAACCACTTATATAGGCTCGGTCGGAAATCTTATCTTTTGGTCGGGAGACCGACAGGGGGCAGTTCCGAAGCAACCTTGAACACCCGGCGAGACAGTGATCACATACTGACTGGAAGCGGCTGCTAGTGGTGCTATCACCCTTTGGTACCCAGCGGCGGCATCGGCCCGCATGATGGAGAACCGCACATGTCTGCAGGCACTGCTAACACGTTCATGAAGGCCGCGATCGTGGCTGTCGGTGCGCTGGTTGCCATTGCGCTGATCGGCTATATGGCGCTGTACGCCTCCCTGTCGGGTGGACTGACCGGCATCCTGATCAATCTCAGGTCCGCTCCGGACCCGCAGAGTCCGAGCCTGATAGCACGCCGCGACACGGCAAAGCAGTCAATGCGTTCCTCTCTCAGCGAATTGCCGGCCGCGGCGGACTTCCTGAGGGAAGATTCGGTTTACGAAATCGATCAATGCCGGAAAGGCCAGAACAACTGGAAGGTCCGGGACGGTTATGCCTACCAGTGCACACAAGGGATGACGGCAATTTATGGATTCGACGGAGATTTTCGTCAGCACGCGGAAAAACTCGACAAAACGATGAGGCGCATCGGCTGGCAGCCGCCAACGTATGGCTTGAGCGTAAGCGACATGTTGCGTGAATATTATGATCGGTATTACGGGCCGCTTAAGCCTCCGCCGGCGAATTTTCCTGATGGATATCTGGTATCCGATCTGCCCACCCCATCGGGATATATGCGTGACAGAGCTAAGCTCGACGTCCGGTTTGCTGAGCGGGCAACTTCGACCAGAAGCGCATCGAGGAACGCCGGGCTCATGAGCGCCTATCCAGTACTGCACGACACCTTGCGGAATAACGACTATGCGCTGATCGTCTCCGTCTGGGAGGTCTATTACGAGCACTGAGAGGCTCGATCAACCGGCCGATAAGTATCTTGACGAACAGCTGCCGCATCGCTTCATGGGTTGCGCTGATGATTGAGCCGCTTTGATAAACTCGTCTTCGGAACATTCCTCGACGCTTATTAGTTAAGACCCGATAACAAGGAGATCTGATATGGGTGACCCAATCCCAGGCCCGGACCCCGATCCCGCGCCAATTCCACTGCCTCATGAACCGCCCAATCCGATACCGGGACCTGATCAAATACCTCCTGTTAAGGAGCCGCCGCCAAATCAATTGCCCGACGAGACACCTTTGCCAAATCCCGATGAGGTGCCAGTACCGAAACACGTTTGATCGAGCGAGTAGTTATCCCAACTCCTGCACATCGCCGGACTGAAACAGGATTGTCGGGGTCCCCAGACACCCGATGTCTGGATCAGGGTTGCGGCCCCATGCAAGCACCCCGCACAGCTGACGGCCAAGGTGTACGCCGGAACCGGCTGCCCATCGTCCGTTCGGCGATCTGCGCTCGACGATGGGGGTCGGTTACTTGCAGCCCTTGCTCTTGATTGCTGACTCTATGGCTTCACCTTTCCCTTGGAAACAGCGACTTGCCCTTCTTTGTCACCACCAAGGGTGCTCGACGCCGGTACGCCAAGAAAAAACACTCCAACCGCATCGCCAGTCGCAGCTTGATTCTGTTGCTTGGACAGACTGGCGAGGATGCTTTGCTCTTTAATCAACTCCTGCGCCAGCGGTTGGCAGGCCGCCATTGCGGGTGTACACCCGGCATGTGCTGAAAGTCATTTCCGATCCGGACTACTTCTTCATTTCGGAGCAGATCGACAAGGGGAGGGGGCTACACGACGGCAACACCGTCAGTTCGTGATCTGGACTCCGGCGTTATACTCACGACGGTTGTAGGCAACCCAACGATACTTGAGCGCGCGCTCCTCGATCAGTTCGTGAAAGGCGCGATACTCGTGCTCGCGCCAGCCTGGATAATTGAAGTACTCATCAAACAGGATGACACTTCCGGGAACAAGGCGATCCCCCAAGAAATCGAAGATGGTCTTGGTGGAGGAGTAGAGGTCGCAGTCCACGTGAATAAAGGCGATGTTTTCGCGCTGTTTGGAGATAAAGTCCGGCAGCGTATTCTCGAACCAGCCAGCATGCAGTTTCACATTCGGGCGCACATTGGGAAGTTTGCCCCCCGTGTGGAACATTCCTTTTACATATTCGCCAAACCAATCCTCTGGCAGTCCTTCAAAAGAGTCAAAACCATGAACCTGTCGCGACGATCCAACTCGGTCAGCAATCATGTTGACCGTGGCCCCATTCCATACTCCAAATTCCAGAACGAGACCTTCCGGCGGAGCCAGGTCTAGGGTCCTCATCATCACATCGTCTTTGAAATCACAGGCTATGGCACCTTTCATATTTGAAGCCGCGTATGCCGCCCCTTCCGCAAACGCAACGAGCCTCGCCGCACCTTCGTGATTGTAGACATTCTCCGACATCCACCACTTGAGGCGTTGGTATGCCGCAGTTTTTAGCTTGGCGTACAAGGGCAAGTCTTTAAACTTTAACACTTTTGGTTTTCTCCCACGACGCGCGAGCACCTTCAGCTCGCGGATTGCGTATTCACCGCATCACAGGCGGAGGCAATGCCTACGCCCAGCCGTGCGGATCGTGCGTTCGGACGCCCGCTTTCATTCGGGGGTGAGTTCAATGTCTTTGCCGCCCATTTGGAACGCCGATTTGATGGCATTCAGGAACAGTTCTGGGTTCTCGACATCGACGTAAACCGTCTTGTCTTTGCCGAAACCGTTTTCACCAGCAATCTTGAGTGCCCCTGTGTCTTCATCGAATCTCAACTTCTTTAGCTTTTTCATATGCATCGCGGTTTTTCCGTTTGTGTTGAACGAGTACCAGTTACTTGAGCCTTGCTGGCGCGTAAGTGGTTTTTCTTGCTTGCGTCGCCCCCAGGGCCGCTGCGGCAGTTCCTGCCGCGATAAGAAATTTTTTCATTGCCCGTTGTCCTGTTTACTTTTTACGCTCTGCCAATGGGCCCGGCATTTGGTCCGGGCGAGTTTGGAAACGGCGGCTTAAGCAGTCTCACGGCGTTTCTCCTTACGCGCCGCGAGAACGTCGTCGCTGGTGATGACACCCGTGCGATAAGCTGACTTAATTGTTTCGTCGTCCAGTAAATCGAACAACTGCGTGTCGCTGTAGAGTTTCTCTTCGAGATCGGGGTGGAGCTCTTCCCACCACTTGCGGGTTTTCATTTCTTCCTGTCGTCCATTCTTTCGTTGAACCAGTTGTGGGTTGAAGTCTGCCTAGTCTCAATTGTCTCATTGCCGACGACGGCATTTGCACCATCTCGAATTTCGGTAGTCCAACCACTTCGACGCCAGGAGTTGCGGCATTACGCGTCCGGCCTTCTGGCGGAACCCGATACACACATCAGTCGCAAGCGTGAGATGAAATCGAGAAAGATGACGATTGTCCCGGTTCCCAAACTCGAACGGAAACATTGTGGTCTACGTCAAATCCGCAAGTGGGTTGGCGTCAAACCGCAAAGCATTGGCTCGAAGAGACAAACTTTGGATAATTCAATCGGCCGAGGGACGGATATTTGTGTCGTCACAAACTGATTCAGGCAACCATTCTCTGCTTGTAGGTGCGCCGGTGTTCGGATGGGCACTTTCCTGTCCAGCGACGGCAGGCATGGGTGAACGAACTGAGTTGTTGAAAGCCGAGCAGCCAGGCGATCTGAGAGGCCTGGAGCCCTTCTTGCAGATAGTTGAGCGCCATATCGCGCCGCAACCCGTCAAGAATCTCACCAAAGGTCGCGCCCTCTGCGGCAAGGCGTCGAGCAAACGTCCTCTCGCTTAAGCCAAGCCGTTTCGCAACGGTAGCTGCAGTCGCTTCGGCGTGAGGAAGAAGGGGGCCGATCGTATTCTCGACCACCGTACGAAACGAGCCGATGTTAGGGACCCGGACTGCGATCGCATCTTCGCAGACTTTAACCATTATCTCGTTGAGATAATGGTCTTCCCCGATGACCGGACGTTTCAGTAGTGCCCCGTCAAAACTCAGTTGGTCAACATAGGCGTCGAACTGGACCTTGCAACCAAACCTTTGTTGGATCGGTCCCAGATCACCCGAGCGGTGATGAACGAAACTCGCTGAAACAGGAACAATCTGCTGTCCGAGTAGCTGGCGACACAGCCGCAGGAGTACCAGTGCCAGAAACTCCGTCTGATGGCGGTCCTTGTAACGAGCCACGCCGGCATACGAGAGCGTTATACGACAGGTCGTGCTTTGGTCCATCTGGAGCACCAATGCCTCGTTGCTCATGCGAACGTACCGTATTAGACGATGGAGCGCTTCATCAAAGACCTGCGACGATGATGCCGCGTAGTAGATCATTCCCATCTCGCGCAGTTCAACCTGACTGGCCAGATCAAGCCCAAGCCAATCATTCCTGACTGCTTGGCCCACTTCTTCCAGAAAATCGATTTGGGAAGCTAGTTTGATGCGCTTCCGTTCATCAAGCGCGGTACGTGTTAGGCCGCACCGATTGAGCAGTGGGTCCGGATCGATATTTCTTCGTTCAATATGGGCAAGGGCCAAACGTGCGGGCACGCCTGTCGCTGTTGGAACTATGGGAAGTGTTTGAACAGTGTTTCCGCAAATGTGCGACATGGGCGCGCTCACAGGCAACTACAAGTAGTATTACGCCCACTGGCGGCTGTAAGCAATTTACGTTCCTTGCGTTTGCTCAGCGCCCGTTAGCCTCGCAGTCTGGCGCGTCTTTGCGTTTGGAGCTGGGGCGTGCTCTAACAGG
Source organism: Phyllobacterium brassicacearum (assembly GCF_003010955.1). Lineage (GTDB taxonomy): Bacteria > Pseudomonadota > Alphaproteobacteria > Rhizobiales > Rhizobiaceae > Phyllobacterium > Phyllobacterium brassicacearum. The sequence continues at coordinate 181,534 of NZ_PGGO01000002.1, read as the reverse complement.
GCAAAATGTTGGGCGCGCGGATGCACCAGAACGAAACGAAGCGTCATTGTGAACTGAATAATTTTGAGCAGAATATGCGCGACCCACAGAACCACGCGCTCAAAACTGTGTCGCGGAAAGAATTGGCGCCAGGCTGGGCATATACTGCCTGCCTTGTTGCTGCCCTGATCATTCTTGTGGGCGGACTGTTTATCTTAATCGGCCTTTAGGCCAATGTTATCGACGACCAGTACCAGTCCGGAATGGGACCCGGCCGTTATTAGCATCGATCGAAACCGGGTCCCACCCTCGGATTTTTGTCCGACTTAGGACATGTGCTCGTTGGCGCGGGAACAGTCAACTCGTTTCTATCCTATGCCTTTCACTCTCCCGTCTCGCTTGTGCTCGCCACAACAGCATGGCCGTAGCGCTTGTCGGGTCCGAACGTGCCCTTCGAACTTGGGGATGCTCTCTTGTCGGCACCAGTCCGTGCGATTAGCGAATACCAAGCGCGCGCTGATACATCCTCAGAATATCTTCCAGAACTAGGCGATCTACGTTCAGCATCGCTGGTGAAATGTAATGTTTATCGTCCTACTGTCCGATGCTGGATCGAAGTCGCCCCGAAAACCCTTGTAAGTTGGAGAGAATGCTAGCTGGCTGGCATTATCAACGCGAAGCAGTATTTGCCACACACGATCGATCTTTCGGGTTTCGATGCTCTGGATTCTTGTCCACGGAATAACATCCGGCGATACCCGCACATCCTTAATGCCTTGAGCATTGATCGTCACAAGTCGTCGGTTTAGGTAGTTGTGTGATGGATCAAGGTTCGTTGAGCCAGTTCGACCATAGCTCCAGGTCAAGTAAAAATAGTAAATCGTATATCCGACCACACAAAGCAGAGTGAGGTATAAAACGATCCAGCGGAGCCTCTTTGGAAGGATATGTTCGATGGCTAGCAGCACAATCTCGAGGACTGTGTCCATTCAGCTCTCACCATCCGTCTTGTGCTCACTGCAGAACCATTCGAGACCATGGCGCTTCTCAAAGCCGAACGCTCCCCATGACTTTAGTGCTCGAACAGTCCGGCCGGAGCCTTTTCCATATGTTCAGGGTAGGTGGGTTTCGGCGGGGCTTCAGACATGTTGTCCATCAATCAATTGCTCGACGGAACGAATTGTACAGCAGCGAGTTCACTATAGGTAGATGAGTGCGAGGTAGCTATGCCGCTGTTTCGTTTTGTTTTTGAAGAGGGGGCTGTACTTGAAGACGTAACGCCAATCGAATTCCCCGATCATAAAGCAGCGATTCTTGCCGCCAAAAAGGCAGCAAGAAAGACGCTGGTCGATGTAGAAGAATACGATCCGACCGCTTGGGTGGTTCGCATCTACAATGAGCCTGGTGAACTTATCAGAACCGTATTTGTCGCGGACCTGTTGAGAGCCAAAACCAGGTAGCATGCGCAGCCCGCATCAAAATCGCATTTTTTTAGTTACGGTTTTTCTTCATCAGTTTTCGCAATTCCGTTTCCACGGATACCAGCACGTTTTGATGCATCGCCAGAGCATTATTATCCGCCACCTCGATCATTGCTGCCAAAATCTCATCCTTGTTCCACCCTGCCTCGACTGCATCTCCAAGCAGCTCAAGCACATAATCTTCAACCGCCCTCTGGCACTCGCTGAAACGGTCTGGATGGCTTCGTGGATGGTGTGGCCTGGGTACGATCATGCCCGATGATAGCCCATCTCGGGTTGTGTACAAGAAGCCAGCGCGGCATCTTCGTCCTTGACGAAATGGGAATGAAAACAGGGCGCAATCGCGACTAAGTCATCTGGCTTGTTGAGATCATCAATGTGAAGCGGCTCCCAGGTTACCTCCATGCGTTACATCGTTTCGCTGCCGGGTCTGTGGTATTTCCTAATCTTCATCTTAAGCTGAACGCCCTTATAGTTTTCCGGTATTCCCGCCTTTGCGTGTGCCTTGGCGAGCTTGTCTAGCCATGCAGCGATGTCGTCAGGAATTGCCTCGATGCCATTGGCCCAAGCATTCACCAGAAAAATGTCACATTCTAGGGCCGCGGCTAAATCAATTTGGGACCAGCGAAGGAAACTGAGGCATTCATTAAATCGTTCAGGCTTCAAAATCACTCCATCTCGGGAAACAGAATCGTCGGTGGGCCATATTCGCAGATGTCAGGTTGCGCGTCACGGCTCCACGCGAGAACGCCCGTGCAGCTTGCAGCAAGAGAACGTGCCATACCGATGGCATCTTCCTCGGTGTTGAACTGCATCGGATCATACGCCGGCACAAGTTCACCATCATCAGTACGGGTGAATGCGACAACGAGAATGAGGCGGGCAGTGTTCATGAGACACAATCCTACCATTAGCCGAGAATGTCACGCTTGAGTTTGCGCACATCCAAAGCCTGAAAGACGGCATAAGCAATGAAATATGAATGGAATTTTATTGATTTATATCAATATTTTATGCCATGTTTTGTGGCATTTGTTACATAATTGCGAGTGATTGCACCAATGATGGACAGAACCGGATTACTCGGCGGTGGGAGTTCCCATATACCACTACAGCAAACGAGGCACGATAAAATAAAACTCACGCCAAAATTGAACATTGGGAAACAACTTTTCGTTCCACCCGTAAGCCCCCACTAGCGGCATCTCCCCTTTGCCACACTACTGTGGCGCTGAAACGAAAAAACCTCGTTAACAGCAGTCTCAGTATGACCTTCGCCCGGGGTAATTTGAAGCCGATCATCTGCCGCTGAGGAGCACCTGGTTTTGACTTTCGCCAATCCCAGCCCCGATCCGGAACCAAGTCGAATGTTCCGCATTTCTTCGTCATGCGCGATCCATACTTCGAACATGTGTTGATCCAATCTCCACGCTCAGGCACGGTTCTGAACGTCACTTCCGTAAAACAGGCATCCGAACTATTGGAAAACTGTTGGACGAAACAGTGCGGGCCCAAACATGCGGTGGCTGTGGAAATGTGCGCAAATGCCTTGAAAGAGAGGGTTGCGGTGGAAGGAGCAAGGCTTGCATTTGTGGAGGCCGCGAAGGAAATCGGCGTTTACGTGGCGGAAAAAACACGAGCCACAGCCCCGCCAAGGTCTGCCAGGAACAAGGTGAACGATTCAGCGTTCTCGGAAAATGGAGAACGTCCAATGCCCCGTCGAGAAAGTTGAATCCGAAAAGCCGGGTAAGATCCGGAACATCACCCGGGCAAGCGACCGATGGCACGGTCTTGCTAGTCAGGCCTGCCTTAAAGCATTGATGCGTACCTCGCGCGAACTACATTCATCGAAGCAGCCTAGGACGCAAATATCTACATCGCGGATGAGCACCCTTTCACAATGAATTGGCGACTTGCAATCGTGGTATTCTGAAGAACGCCGTCGCGATTTGCTCTTATGCCAGCGCTCCAGCTTCCCAGTCGGCGGCGGACGCGACGTCGTGTCAACGAAGGTAAGGGTCGTGCGCATCTACAATGAACAAGTTGAACTTATGAGCACGATATTTGTAGCGGATCTGCTGAGGGCCGAGTAGCGATAGTCTCTCACAGTGGTGCCTTGTAGACGTAAGCCGCGATGAGGGTCCTTCCATATCGGTTCTCAATGCCGAACGCTCCCCTCGACTTGCAGTCCGAGTGCATGCAGCAAGACTGCCGTTAGTATGCAAGTTATTTAAACCCGCCAGTATCGAGGGAACTCTCACTGCTCTCATTAGTTACAGCACGGTCACAGTGATGCAGCCAAGGAGAGAGGACATGGCAAAAAAAACGCTGGCAACCCTATTTCACGAGACGTTGAAAGATGTCTATTACGCTGAGCGCAAAATCTTAAAAGCATTGCCGAAAATGGCGAAGGGAGCCAATTCAGCACAATTGAAAGCTGCCTTTGAAAAACATCGTGATCAGACCGAAGTCCACGTCGAACGATTGCAACAGGTGTTCGATATCCTCGGCAAGCGCGCCCAGGGCAAGACGTGTGAAGCGATTGAAGGCCTCATCGCAGAAGGCGAAGAAATCCTCGAAGACTTCAAGGGCAAGCCAGCCATCGATGCTGGACTTGCGTCGGCCGCGCAAGCCGTCGAGCATTACGAGATGGCTCGCTATGGGACTTTGGCCAGATGGGCGGGCGAGCTAGGCATGAAAGACGCCCAGAAGCTGCTGGCTACTACACTGCAGGAAGAGAGAGACACTGACAAAGCTTTGACGGCTCTGGCCGAGAGTTCCTTAAACCAGTCCGCCAAAGCCGCCTAAATTTCTAAAGCGTGCTGCCGCAAACCAACGGTGGCACGCTCTCGGACCCAGTCCGTCGACGGAGGACGAAGTGGCGACTGGTTTGCGATTTGGCCCCATCGGGCCGCGTGCAAAACATTTATGCGTCGACATGCAAGGGATTTTTACAGGAAGTAGCCTTTGGGCGATGCCGTGTTTCGAACGCGTTCTTCCAAACATTCACAAACTTGTAGCGTTACAGCCGGCCGATTCAGTATTCACCCGGTTTATTCCGGCGGATGACCCGGCTTCGACAGGTGGTAATTGGCACCGCTACTATCGGAAGTGGCCAATGATGACGTTGGAACATCTAGATCACAACAAACTCGATCTTGTGCCGGTTCTGTTGAACTATGTCCCGCCTGCGAGTGTTTTCGACAAACGCGTTTACTCCCCCTGGTATTCGGGCGAACTGCAGGCGGCTCTGACAAAGTCCAGGGTTGATACCCTCTTGGCGAGACAGTGTGTGTTTTGTCCTCGGTGCTTGGCGCAATCGACATAGGTTACCGAGTGATCGTCGTTACCGATGCAGTTTGCAGTTCATCCGATGCGGCACACCGCAAATCTCCAAGTAATTGAAATTCTACAGTGCGGACGTGGCGAAACTGGTAGACGCAAGGGACTTGAAATCGCTTAACGGCTGTCTTGGCACATCATGACCCATGACGTGGTGTCAACCCCTCCAGTTTGTAGCGAAATGTCCCGTAACGCAGTCCTGCGATACTTTGCGACAACTCCACCCTTGTTACGGCACAACTCTGCGACAAACCGCAACTACGCTGACTGGTGTAAGTGAACAACTGTCCCGTAGATCTATTCAGAAAGCGAGTTTGTCATGAACAGATATCTGATAGCAGCCATTGCAGCAGTCGGTGTCGCCCTTTCAGGCGGTACTTCGCTTGCTTGCCAGAAGCTCAACTCCGCGAGTACCGAGAGTGAGCGTTCCCCGGACACGCAACAAAAATTGCCTGCCGATACGAGCCAGCAGCCAGGTTGATCGTTAGTCTCGATCAATCCGTTCAGAAGTCTCGTGCCGGCGGACTTTTCTGCCGGTACGGCCTCCATGATCGTTGTGAACTCAAGGAGCGGAAGCAATGACTGAACAGCCCAGAAAAACGGGCCCAACGCGCCGAACCGTCCTGGAGTCCGGTGCAGCAGCCGGATTTGTCCTCGCAACGGGTTTGCCGGCATCCGGTCAACAGGTGCCCGACGGCGCCGAACGTTATGGCGAGGCAGGCACAAGGTCTGTAGATCCCGTCGACGTCACCCTGAACATCAACTTGCGCAATTATGCGGTCGGGCTCGATCCACGGACTACATTGCTCGATGCGTTGCGCAATCACCTCGGATTGACCGGCTCCAAGAAGGGTTGTGATCATGGGCAATGCGGAGCATGTACAGTGCTTGTGAATGGCCGGCGGATCAATTCCTGCCTGTCGCTTGTCGTGATGCACGAAGGCGATACCATCACGACGGTCGAGGGCCTCGCCAACGGCCGCGATCTCCATCCGATGCAGGCTGCGTTCATAGCGCATGACGGGTTTCAGTGCGGATACTGCACACCCGGCCAGATCTGTTCGGCGGTCGGCATGTTGCAGGAGGCAGCAGATGGCTGGCCAAGCCACGTCAGCGAACCGCTTTCCGGTCCGGCCCTCCCTTTGACCGATGCAGAAATACGCGAACGCATGAGCGGTAACATTTGCCGCTGCTCTGCATATCCCAACATTGTCGCCGCAATCCGCGACGCAGCCAATGAGGTCTGAGATATGATGCCTTTCACCTATCAAAGGGTAGTAGATACGCGCGCCGCGTTGATGGCCGCAGCAGTCGCTCCTACAGCGACGTACATCAGCGGTGGTACAAATCTGTTGGATCTTATGAAGCTCGGAATCGAGCAGCCGACACATCTGATCGATATAAGCCGGCTGCCCCTTGATGCAATTGAGGCAACAGCCGATGGGGGCCTTCGCATCGGTGCCCAGGTTCGTAACAGTTCCCTCGCCGCCGACCAGCGAATACGTTCGGATTACCCGGTCTTGGCCCAGGCCTTGCTGTCGGGCGCGTCAGCTCAAATACGGAACAAGGCATCCACAGCCGGAAATTTGCTGCAGAGGACGCGCTGTTATTATTTCTATGACCGGAATACCCCCTGCAACAAGCGTGTGCCCGGGTCCGGATGTTCTGCCCTCAACGGGTTCAATCGGATGCACGCCGTTCTTGGATCGAGCGACGCCTGTATTGCGGTCCACCCGTCCGACATGGCGGTTGCAATGCTCGTGCTCGACGCAATGGTCGAGGTAATGGACACCGGCGGAGTGACAAGGCAAATCCCAATCGGCGATCTGCACCGCTTGCCAGGGACAACACCCAATATTGAAACAGGGCTTACCCCCGGGGAAATGATCACGGCCGTTATCTTGCCACCGCCCCAGCGAGGAAGGCAGCTCTACCGCAAGGTTCGGGATCGCGCGTCCTATGCGTTTGCACTTGTCTCGGTCGCCGTCGTCGTCGATGTCGAGCGAGACACCATCGTTCGGGCCCGGCTCGCGCTTGGCGGGGTTGCTGCGAAACCTTGGCGCGCTCCCGAGGCCGAGACTCACCTGATCGGCGAAACGGTTTCGGCGGAGGTGTTTGAAGGTGCGGCAGACATCGCGCTGACCAACGCCGTTGGCCGAGGCGGGAACGACTTCAAAATCCCCTTGGCAAAGCGGACGATACAATACGCTCTCGCCGCTGCTTCAGAACGCGGTTGAGGAAAGTCATGACCAAATCTGCACCAGTGGTGGACTCCAGAAAATCCCTTATCGGCCAGCCGATCGATCGTATCGATGGTGAGCTTAAAGTCACCGGGGCCGCGACATACGCCTATGAACACCCCTCCGATACTCCAGTGGCCTTTGGCTACATTCTTGGCGCAGGTATCGCGCGCGGGCGCATCACAGCGATGGACACCAGGCGGGCCGAATCCGCGCCGGGTGTCGTCCACGTGATGACGTATAGGAATGCACCGGCACAACCAGCTTTTGGTCCCTCCGTCACGCGAGAGGTACGCGAGGTCTTTACGCGTGCGCGCCCCGCATTCTCAACGAACCGCATTCGTTATTATGACGAGCCTGTTGCTTTGGTCGTGGCAGAAACGTTCGAGGCGGCGCGAGGCGCCGCCGGGCTCATTACGGTGGAGTATGAGAATGAACGCGGTGCATACGACCTGGACAGCCAACTTGCCGACGCCTATGCACCGCAGCGCACGAATGCCGGCTTTCAGACGGATTCGCTTGTCGGAGATTTCGAGGCGGCATTCGCAGGGAGCGACGTCAAAGTCGATGCGATCTATACGACACCCTACGAGCATCACAACCCGATGGAACCGCACGCTACGCTTGCGGTGTGGTTCGGTGATGAAGTGACGATTTATACGAGCGCGCAGACTCTTGCGAACTTTCGGGCAGGTATCGCGAACACGTTGCAAATTCCCGGCGAGAAGGTGCGGATAGTCAGTCCATTTGTCGGGGGCGGATTCGGGTCGAAACTGATCGTGCATCAGGACACTATTCTTGCGGCACTCGCAGCCAGGCAACTTCGGCGCCCTGTCAAGGTTGCGCTGACCCGACAACAGATGTTCGCCAATGCCGGTCATCGAGCAAAGATGATCCAATCCGTTCGACTGGGCGCCGACCGCGAAGGCAGGCTGACCAGTATCGCGCATGAGGTATGTTCGGCAACGGCCCGTTTCGAGGAATTCTGCGAACAGACAGCTGTATTCGGACGATCTCTGTATGCTGCCGCCAATCGGATGACACGTCATCGTCTGGTAGGGCTTGACACAAACCGCGGCGAGTGGATGCGCTCGCCGGGCGAAGCGCCAGGGATGCTGGCATTCGAATGCGCCATGGACGAATTGGCTAATCAGATCGGTATGGATCCGATCGAACTTCGCATACGCAATGAACCGACAATCGATCCCGAACGCAACGTTCCTTTCTCAACTCGCAACCTTGTCTCCTGTATGCAAGAGGGAGCACGTCGCTTTGGCTGGGACCAGAGACGAGCGAAACCAGGTTCGGCCCTGGAGGGGCGCAAGCTGGTTGGCTTTGGCATGGCAGCGGCTATCCGACCCAACTACATTGGCGCGTCGGCTGCTCGGATAAGGATCGACGGGAAGGGGCAGGTGAAGGTCGAGCTGGATATGACCGATATCGGGACGGGCACCTACACGATCCTGGCACAGATCACAGCCAGCAGCCTTGGCCTTCCACTCTCGGCAATTGATGTTCGACTGGGAGACAGCGGGTTCCCGCGTACCGCCGGGTCGGGCGGGTCGTGGGGAGCTGCCAGCGCGGGGTCTGCGGTTCATAATGCCTGCGAGACATTAAAGCAGAAGATATTAATGTCTGCTCGAGAGGCAGCAGAATCTCCATTCCACGGCTTGAACAACGGCCAGACCGACTTCGTGAACGGACAGATCAGGGCAGGCAATCGTTCGGTCGGCCTTGCGGAACTGATCAACCGCATTGCGCCGCAAGGATTGGATGCTCACGGTGCGGTTGAAGCAGCGAGCGACAATTACCGCAACTTTTCACAACATTCCTACGGAGCGCATTTCGCCGAGGTTGCGGTGGACGTGGACACGGCCGAGATACGGTTGCGCCGAATGTTGAGCGTCATTGGAGCCGGCCGCATTCTCAATCCAAAAACAGCACGCTCGCAGATACTCGGCGGCATGATCTGGGGAATAGGTGCCGCGCTGATGGAAGAAAGTGTCCTTGACCCGAGATATGGGCACTTCGTCAATCATGATCTTGCGGAATACCATGTTCCGGTGAGTGCCGATGTGCCCGAACTCGATGTCGTTTTCCTGGAGGAAGCCGACAGCAACGCCAATGTGTTTGGAAGCAAGGGCATTGGAGAACTTGGAGTTTGTGGCGCAGGTGCAGCTATTGCCAACGCGATTTTCAACGCGACCGGAACGAGGGTTCGCGAGTTTCCAATCACCCTGGACAAGGTACTGGCCGGACTGCCGGTTCATAAGTCCAGGCCCAAACAGGAGCGGATTAATGCACCATCGTCAGAATATCGAACGCGACCCTGAATATGTTCGGGAGCGAATTGAAGCAACGCAGAATTTCGGGCGTAAATATCTCATCAGCATCGGGCTTTTCGCCATCCTGATCACAACGATGCAGGGAGATTTTGATCGCCCCGCACTATTTGCCAGTTCGCTGTCGGTTTCCCACGAGTTGACTGAACGATCGCCGCAGGAAGCCTCCGAGACCTGTAGTTATGGTCATGACACGCGCAGCCGCCAAGGAATGGCTGCAACGTCCGTATCAATGCAATTGCGCCAGGCCGATCGAGGGTCCGATGCCTGAGTGAGTGGCCTGAAATATTGCAACCGAACAATTGGTTGCGCGCTATCGGATGCGGATGCGTGGGTAAGCCGGATGAAACTGCAGCGTTGGCACTGTCCTTGCTGGCAACCAGAATTCTTGTCTGCGTGGATATGGGATCGGGATTGACGGCGGCGGTCTTCCGTGGACGAAGCTACTAAACCTGCATGATGTCATCAAACCGTTACCGGCGCTCGCCATCATCGGCGTGTTTGTCATCTTAGTTGCACCGATCCGTGAGCTGCGAAATTCCGCTCCCGGAACACGAACAGCCGGGAGCCGTGCACATGTCGTACCGCATCGATATTGATGGAAGAAGTCGCTACAACGCCGCTGGAAATCAAACTTCTCCCGTCGCCGATCAACAGCAACGACTCTTCGTAGAGCAGATCAGACAAGCTGTGCGAGAACGTGCGGAGGGCGGTGGCCCCAACCGGCTCGATCCTCTTCGGGAAAAGACTGTTGTCGTCGAGCGGGGCGATAATCTTTGGACCATCGCCAGGGAAAACAACGTCACCCTCGATGATCTGTTAGCCACCAACAGAATTACGGGCGATGCTGCCATCCGGCCCGATGAAGTTCTGATCGTGCCGCAGAGCTCCCCTGAAGTTGTGGCGAATGGTTCGGCAAACGGCAACGGCGTACCGGAAGGTGAGGCGGCGTTCATCAGCGACCTCTATGACCGCGGCAATCAGCTTGCCTATGCGGACGATCCGTCGCGTGTCGACTATGATGGGGAAACAAGGGCCATGCAGCGGGAGGTCGGGACCTATCTCGATAACCTGCCGGCCCCCGAACGACAGGCCGCTGCGTTGCGGCTGGCGCAAAGCGACTGGCTCGACGCGGGACCTGCCGGCAATGCGGTGACAGCGGCCATAGAAGAGCGCGGCCTTGAGACCGATCCGGAGGCTGCATTCGCTGCCGGCATCTACGACCGCGGAAACGCAGTGCAGTATTCGGAAAGCCCGAACATCGACTACCAGGCCGAAACCAACACTATCTCAAGCGACGTTAAATCCTATATCGGGCAGCTTCCGGAGAGCGAGCGAAGCGCCGCCCTGCAACGTCTTTTCGATCGCAATTGGCAGGACGCTGCGCCTGCCCGGAATGCAATCGAAGATGCGGCAGAGGATCTCGGTATTGCCTTGCGCCCGTCCACGCATGCCGGTGTGGAGATCGAAGACCGGGCGCGGCAAATCATTGATGAAGCCAATGCGACCGGTAAACCGGACGAAGCGTTTCGTCAGCTCAGCGAGGCCTATAATTCAGCGTCGCCCGAGTTGCGGCAGGTACTCCTGAGGTCTGAAGATGCGAGCCAGCTTGTCACCAACGCTTCCGAATGGGCAGCACGGCCTCTGGCTGAATATGACCCTGAAACAGCGGTCAGTGACCAGGGCGATGCGGCAACGACTATGATGAATCTTGAGAAGCTGACCGATGGTGCTGACCCCAGGCTCGCTGTTGATCTGGTTTCAGCGGCCATGCCAACGATCGAGGCAGCCAATGCCAGAAAGCAACGGGAAATTGGCGGTCAGCTGATTGGCCTCAATGGTCAGGCGGACATGATGAAGATCATCGACCGTATATCCGGCACGCCCGGGGCGGATCGGATAGTCGAAACCTTCGTTCAGTTGGGCGGTTACCATCCAAATTCAATTCCACCGGCGATCACCTCCGGCTCCAGCCTCGACTACCCGATTGCGTTTGCCGCCGAAAGCGCGACCGGCAGCCCGGAGTTCGTCACCCAAAGCATCATGCCTCATGTGGAACAGTACGCCACAGGCACAGTGAACAGGGACGTGGTCGCCTATGCCATGCACATGCAGGAATTGCAGTGGCTGATCACCAATCACGGTGCGACCATGACACCGGAGCAACTGACAAAAGCAATCGAGGACTACAAGAAAGAGAAAGGCCCGGACTGGATAGCGACGGAGCAGCGCCTCGAGGACAATATTGCCAGCAGCGGCGAAAAGCTCCTGGCACAACTCACACAGCTAGGTGATCTGCCCCCGGAACTGGCCTCGCAGCAGTCTGCTGTCAACGACCGTATAGCGCAAATCCTCTCGGACGAAAAAACCGCAATGGCGATTGATATCGCCATGAAAAAGAAGCCGGAGCTGCTGGACAAACCACAAGTTCTCAATCTTCTGGGAAGCCAGGCCCGGCTCAGCGATCGCGGCCGCAAGCTGGCTGAGGAAGCCACCACGCAGATCGTCCGCCGTATGGTGCTGCCCAGCTTTGGCGACTTGAGCAACGCAAATCCGGCGAGTATCGAAAGGGCAAGGGCAAGTCTCGAAAATCTCAGGGATAGCAAGGTATCCACCCTGCTCGGCATTCCCGAGGGAGACATGAACAAGGCTATTGATGCCCTGAAAAGATCGATGCCGGAACCTGGCGATACACTCGAGCAAGCCAGAGCCAAAATGGCGCAGCTGGACAGCGATCTCAATGGCCTGAAGAGTTCCAGCGGCGTAAGGTCTTTCGCCAATACCGCAGTGCCGGGCCAACTGCTCCGCATGATCGGGGTGGCAGCTACGGGCGCAACGCTCGCCAACTCCTCGACAAACCTGCAAAACGACCCGACACTGAAAAACAGTCTCAAAGTGGTCATCGATGTAGCGGGCCTTGGGCAGCGTACTGTCGAGATCCTTGGAGGCATGGAGCGGATTGATCCAGAATCGGCCTCCGTCAGGCATTTCGGCAGCAGCAGCCGGCCAGCGGTCAAATTCCTCGGGGCACTCAGCGCCGGCTTCGATGCGTGGAACGCAGTCGACTATTTCAAATCCGGTGATCCCCTGATGGGTAGCCTTTCGGCCGTCGCTGCCGGTGGAACTGTCATGGCGGCTCTTGGCACGGGTACGATGTTTGGTCCGGCAGGTCTGGTCATCGTCGGCGCGGCAGTTATCGGCCAGATGATCGTTGGTGACACGCGCCATTCCAATATCTACATGACCGATACATCGAAACACTTCCTTGAACACGCCGATCTTGACGAGAGGGTTGCCGGTGCCCTTGTCGATCAAAGCGGCGATGGACACAGCCCCGTGCCCATGCTTGCCAAATATGCCGAGATGAAGGGCTATGAGCTCGATCAACCGACAGACCGGCAGCAATTCGTTAATTGGCTAAACAGTATTCCCAACGACAAGCTGGAAGCCCTGCGTGACAACATTCATCATACGCTCGACGATTTCGGCGGCGATGTTTCCAGGTTGACTGCCACCGCCGACGGCGATGCCAACTACACCGACCCCGATGAGCTGAACTATCGGTACACGGGTAGTGACGTATATGTTCCGAGCACTGCCGACAGGATCAGGTCAGGCGAGGCGAGCCCTTCATCAGTCGCACAGATCGATGTCGTCCTTGCCGAACTGGGCATCGGCATCCCGGTGGCCTGATGGATGGGCCGGGCTTGCGAGCTTCGGCCACCGACTCGCCTAAGCGAGATACAGCCCCACAGCCAGCGCCATCGCACAAAGAAGTATAATGGATCCGGTCAGGTATCGTGGCAGTTCACGGCTGGTCGGAGACTGGATGAGGCCGTTCCTTTTTACCCGCAAACGATCGGGTGAGCGTTTGGCTTCATGTTCGCGTGGTTCAAGAGGGTTGTCGTCACTGTCGGGACCGGATTTGCGATCGGCGGAAGATGGGCGTGCTCTCAGTTCGACAGCATGGGGTCGCGATTGGGCCGACAAAATCTCATCCCGGCGCTCACGCGACGCGCTTTCTCTTGCACGCTCAAATTTCTGTATTGCGTTTTCGTCGTTCCAGTTGCTTTCGAGCGCCTGCTGCGATCCGACATTGTTGATGGGCTGTGCCAACGCCACCCTCCCTGGCCGATGTCCTGGTGCTGAAAAGGCAAATGCTCCAGGGATAATGATCACGCTGCACGCATTTGGCAAACGCAAATTCTTTTGAGGGCGGATCAGCCTCGGGGCAGGATCAGGTCAGGGTGAGTTGTCTGGCTTTGGGCCTACAAGCGCTCGCATAATATCGGATGTACCCCGAAGATCTTTCAGTTCCGCCATCATATAAGGAACAAGGTAGGCAATGTAGAGCACCATCAACAGCGAAAACAGCAGATTCTTGATGGCCAAAGACATGTCAAAAATATGCAACTGCGGCGACATGCGAGAAAGATAGGCCAGCATGATATCCGCCAGCAAGAGCGCCAGGACAACCGGAGCGATCAGCAAAACGGCGATCTGCATGATGCGGTCCAGGACACCAAGCAAAGCCGGTACAGCCTGGACATTCAAGACGGGAGCAAACCTGGCGGCGGGCCAAATCTCAAAGCTTTTGTAGAACCCGTCGACAAGCAGCAGGAAGCCGCCCGACATGAAGAACAGCGCGAGCAGCGCAAACACGAACAAGGTTCCAGCAATGCTGGTTTCACTCGCCTGCAACGGATCAATTAACTGCGCAGAGGTTGAACCGCGTTGAAGATCGACCAGATCTCCTGCCACTTCAGCGCCCCAGAACGGGATACCAAATGCTATTCCGATGATGGTGCCGACAAGCAGTTCCTTGATGAGCAAGCCCGTTATGAGGAGACTGCTCATTGGACCTTCCATGAGCATAGAATTCAACACGCCAGGTATCACCGGAATGCAAATGGCTACCGCGACACCGGAGCGGATCAGCCCGGTCAGGCCAAGGCGAATGAAGGCTGGCGTGACGATGATCATGCCAAGAGCGCGCGCCATCGCGATAGCCGAAGCAATAATCAAGGGATAGGCAAGCGACAGCAATGACGATGTGGTCGAGACAGCGTCCATTATCAGCTACCGCGTCATCGCGGGAAAACTGTCAAGGACATGGCTCGCAAGGTTTGCGACCTGAGCCGCCAGTACCGGACCGAGAACGATCAGTGTAAGCATCACAGCGACGAGTTTGACGGCTTGTGGCAGCGTCTGATCCTGAATTTGGGTCAGTGCCTGGATCAGCCCGACCCCGATGCCGATCACAATAGCAATAGCCAATGCGGGCGCAGAAGCCAGCAGCACTGTCAGGAGGGCGTTTTGCATCTGGGCAAGGAAAGCCGTCTGACCCATCGCCAACTATCCGTAACTCAAGATGAGCCCGTGCATCAGGCGAGACCAGCCGTCGACTGCCACGAACAGAAAGATTTTCAAAGGGATTGAGATGAGCGTTGGCGAGACCATCATCATGCCCATCGCCATCAGAACATTGGAGACGATCAGGTCGATTACCAGAAACGGCAGATAGAGCAGGAAACCGATTTCGAACGCGCGTGTCAGTTCCGAGCTGACGAAGGCCGGTATGAGAACAAGAAGGCTGTCCGGCTTGAGATCGGCCCGGGCCTCCGGCGACCAGACGTTCTCGGTCGCCTGCATGAAGAATTGTCGTTCGTTCTCGTTGGTGAACTTGGCAAGATGCGTCTGCAGCGGCGGACGCAACGCTTCGGCTGCGGTTTTCATGCTGTCCACCGACTGCAGATCAACCTGTTGTGCCTCGAGAATTCGGTACATTTCACCGACCAGTGGCGTTGTCACATAAACCGTCAGGATGAGAGCAATGCCATACAATACGAGGTTCGGCGGGGATTGCTGGATTCCAAGCGCGTTCCTAATCAGGAACAGAACGATCGAAATTTTCAGGAAACCCGTCATCGTCACTACCGCCAGCGGAATGAGCCCGATCGTCGAGACAATGACAATAATGGGGATGAGATTGGTCTGGTACTCACCCATGCCTGGACAGCCGCAATACCCTTACGCCAATACCGGCGCCGATTTTCACCAGTTCGCCATTTCCCACCAGTCGTCCGTTTGCCAGAATGTTCACAGCGTTCGCTGTACCTGGTGCCGTCGGTACAATGCTACCTTCGCCGAGCTTTCGAATTTCGCTCAAAGGCAGTTCACAGCGGCCAATTTCGAAAACCAGCTGCACTGGCAGATCTTCGAATTGATCCGGATCGCCGGGAGTTGTGGCGGTGTCAATTTTGGTTTGCGACTTCATCAACGATTCCTGCGGTTGGTTGAGTGGCTTCCACGCCGCGTCAAGAACGTGGTTGTCGCCATCCGTCCTGGTGGGCGCAAAAAAGCGGTCCGACAGAATGGCAAAAGTATCAGTCCCGGGAGGTTCTCCGCACAGGATCACGTCACCAGGGTGCAAACTCTTTAACTCCGACACGGTCAGCGACTGTGTGCCGGCGCAAAGCTGAATTGGAAAAACGATGGACGATGCCAACGCGCCGGGGTCATCGCCAGAGGATTCGTTGATGAATTGTCCAAGTGCGCGCGCAGCCCCCGTGCTCAAATGCAGTTCTGCATGGCGCGGGAAATCCTCGAGCTGGATGACCCATGGCAGGGTAACGTCAAATTCTGCAACCTGATCCAGCCAATCAAAGCGAATTGGTCGGGCGATGGCCGCCTCGAGTTCATTCAATAGCCCAGCCAGTAGATGTTCAAGAAGGATACTGCGTTGAAGCGGTGTGAGGTCGGTGACATTTCCGACCACAACACGACGCTGCAACAGAGGTTGCAGCATTCCGGCCGGCAGAACCAGCTTGCCTGCCCATGGCCCGACCGACAGGGGTATCGCAACGGGTTCGACAAGTGGGCAGGCGCGATCGGCGATTGACAAGGTTCCACTCAGGCCGGAAATGTTCAGCTGCACAGGCACAGCATTCCGCCGGAACATGTTCAGAATGTCGATATGGTCGGGATCGACCGCTGGCAACCACGTCAGATCATCCGTCAATCCCGCTATGGATTGCTTCGGCAATCCTGCATCTTGCTCCAGAATATTCACGTCAAGACCCTCTATGCGTTAAAGGTGAGGGTCGCAACTGGTCCTCGTCATCTAGTTCAGCCAGCAAGTTGGCATTTTTGTTTTTGGCGGAAGATTGTTTCTCCAGCAAAATTTTCAGCTTGTCGTATTGCTGAAGTCTGGCCCGGAGAGCGGCGTTCGCGTCGCGGGCCTTCTCTGCCTCAATTTCCAGCCGGTTCCTTGCCTGTTCTTCCTGCTGCCGCAGCCTGGATGCGTGGTAGTCCAGTGCTGAGAGTGCATCCAGATAGTCGTCGAGTTCCTCGCGCCGTATCGTTTGGTTCGAGAGTTGTTGGTACATCGCGGTTTCACGGCTGAGCCGCTTCTCGTCGTTCTGGTCAATCTGACCGGCGGCCATGTCGACGTCGACGGCGGCCGCATCGTAGATGCGTTGTTGCCGGATCGATGATTCCTCGGCAATCCTTATGCGGATTTTTCGCAGATCCATGAGCTTGTGCAGGTTTTTCTGGCTCATGCGAGAAGTCCCTGTAACTGCAACTGGGTCTCCGCAAAGCCAAAATGTTCATCGCTCTCCTGTCGCAGAAATCGTTCGATCCGCTCATGTCTGTCCAGTGCTTCGTCCGATCGCGTATCTGCACCACGCCTGTATTCTCCGACCCGCAACAACAATTCAATATCTTCGTAGCGGGCCATCAGGTCGCGAATTTTCGCCGCATTGGATCGATGTGATCTGGTCACCACAGCGTCCATCAGACGACTGCGACTGCGAAGGACATCGATAGCCGGAAAGTGACCGCGCTGGGCAAGATCGCCGCTCAAGACGATATGGCCGTCCAGAATCGCCTTGGTCTCCTCCGCAACAGGATCGAGCAATCCATCTCCCTCGACGAGGACGGTGTAAAGTCCCGTAATCGAACCGCCGGCGCCAGGGCCGGCACGCTCAAGCAAGCGCGGCAGCGCTGCGAACAGGGAAGGCGGGAAGCCGCGCCTGGTTGGGGGCTCGCCGGCCGCAAGTCCAATTTCACGCTGCGCCCGCGCAAAGCGGGTGACGCTGTCCATCAGCAGCAGGACGTGCTGTCCCTGGTCCCGGAAATATTCGGCAATCGCAGTTGCGCCATAGGCCGCCTTGACGCGTTCGATTGCCGGGCGGTCAGAGGTCGCGACGACAACGACGGATCGCTTGCGGCCCTCCTCTCCAAGCTGGATGTCGATGAATTCCCTGACCTCGCGACCGCGTTCGCCTATGAGCGCAATGACAATGACATCTGCCTGGGTTCCCCGGACGATGCTGGATAGCAGCGAGGACTTGCCGACGCCGGCTTCACCGAATATGCCGATGCGCTGTCCGCGTGCCACCGTAAGGAGGCCGTCGATTGACTTGATGCCGAGCTGCAACGGCTCTTCAATAAGATCACGTTGCAGCGGCTGCGGCGGAACATTGTGTGTGGGATAGTAAACGCCGGTCTGCAGAGGCGACGGCGCAGCGCCTGTCCGGTTCATTGCCTCTCCGAGCGGATTGAGCACGCGTCCCAGCAATTGAGGCCCGACGGGGATCTGCAAGGTATGGCCTGTCGGAATTACCTCGGCGCGCGTCGACATGCCGTCAAGGTCACCGATCGGCGTCAGAACGGCCTCCTCGTCATGGAAGCCCACAACTTCCGCAGGCACGATGCGGCCGGACACCGGGTCGCGCAGATGACAATACTCGCCAATTCTGACCATTGAGACAGTCGCATGCACAATGATACCGGTGATTCTGCGAATCCGTCCGCGTACAGGCCGTGTTTCAACCTTCGATGCGGTCTCTTGCAGCCGCCCCATAAGGTGACTGAGATCGGGCGTGGTAACCTCCTGTGTCATGGAGGCGTCCTGTGTTCCGGACGCGCGACGAGCGCCTCTCGTATGGCCGCCAGTTGCGTTTCGAGACTGGCATCGACCACCGCGATTGAATTGGAAAGCACACATTTCGTGCCGCTCAAACGCGGATCGCCCAAAACCGTGATGTTAAGCGATACGTCGGCGTATTCGGAGCTGATCCGCTGTGAGACGTCCTCGGCAATATCCGGTGCCACGCTGAGCGTAATGTCACGCTCTCGCTGAAATCCCTGCAGTGCGTGCCGTGCCAGCCTCGCAACAAGGTCGGCATCGTCGAACCTGCCGAAAATCCTTGCAATGATCGACAGGCTGAGATCAACAAACTGCTGGTCAAGCGCGGCGACATAATCGTTCACACGGGCGGTGGTTGCCGTCAGCAAGAGCGCAGCGTCACGCGCACCTTCTGCAAAGCCGGCTTCATAACCCTCCTTCCGGCTGGCCTCGCGAACTTCGCCCATCTTGTGTATCTGATGTTGTGCGTCCGCCCTGGCGGCGGCGAGAAAAGCGTAGCCGTCGATCCAGGGCTGAACCTCCGACTGGCGGATAATCTTTTGGCCAGGCGTTGCGGGAAGCTGCGTCATTGCGCTCCATCCTTGTGCAATCGAGGCAGGTCGGCGGCCAGCCTGCGTATGATCGCAGGGCCGTATTTTCCGTGCGCCGTATCGGGCGATGGCAAGCTGTCACTTGCATGTCTCAGCCGTGCCCAGGCCCCGATGCGAGCCGGAAGCGCCTCGTGCCAGCTGGCGATGCAACGTAAACCGTCACTTGCCATCAGAGCCTCAAGCGCGGCGAGATCGTCCGGGCCCGGAAGGTTACCGGCAAGATCGCGATGGGCGATAGCCGTCTGGAAAATGGTCTCGCCAAACCGACGTTTCATCGCAGCCACTTCGCTGGTCCTGATTTCCGATGCAAAAACATGTGACCAGAAAACAGCCCCGGCCAGCGATACGAGATCACCGATCTGTTCAAACGAAGCGGTCATCAATGCAAGATCTGCTTCATCCAGATGCGTAAGGTCCGGTAGTGCAGACAATTCAAAATGGTCCATCAGCAAAATCGTCAATTGTTGCTGCACCCGATCGGAACACTGCAGATCCCTGGCAATATCGAGGGTAATGGCGCCATCGTAACAGGCGACAATCCTCTCAGGATGCACGAATCGAGCAGGCGCTGCCACGATATCCGTGGGTTCTTGCGTTATGGACGCAGATTCTGCCTCCACTGCCAGGTCCGGGGTCTCGATCACTTTGCTGGCTCAACGGGTACAAGCGGAAAAATTCGCCGGCGTTTCCTGTGCATCAACAAATAGGCAAGGGCAGCAGCAAGCCCGAGCACAGCACCGATCAATGCTCCAAACATCCATTTGGCTTTGGCGGCACTTTCAGGCAACAGCCAGATGCCCAGGAACGACGTCAGCTCAGTGTTTGGATTTGTCGGATTCGTTGTCGCTGCGGCCACCGGAATGACAGATACCTTCTCATAGGTCAGGCCGGCAATGCC
This sequence comes from Phyllobacterium brassicacearum, assembly GCF_003010955.1. GTDB lineage: Bacteria > Pseudomonadota > Alphaproteobacteria > Rhizobiales > Rhizobiaceae > Phyllobacterium > Phyllobacterium brassicacearum. The sequence goes on along the minus strand of NZ_PGGO01000002.1, from coordinate 161,727 downwards.
ATTGGCGACGAGCGTCTTGATCTGCGGGATAAGCGTGTTGATGTCGAGTCCGGGCTCATGCCGGATAAATACCGAGGCGGAGGCCGGGACAGCATTGCGTTGCAGCGGGTCATTATCTGGCAAAACCACATGCACCCGCGCAGAAACCACGCCGTCGATCTCCGACACGGTTCGCGACAGCTCTTCGCTGAGTGCATAAATCATCTGCGCACGCTCTTGCACGGGCGAGGCGACCAGGCCCTCCTGTTTGAACACGCTGCCCATTGTTGCAAACTGTGTTTTCGGCAGCCCGGCCTCGTTAAGCGCGGTGACTGCCTGGGCAAACTGGCTTTCCTCGACCGTGACCGACAATTTGCCGTTCTTCTGGATCACACGGCTGGCGGGAATGCCCTTCTGCAGCAGAACTGCAACCATTGCGTTGGCTTCCCGCTCTTCAAGATTGGTGTAGAGGTCTTCCTTGCAGGCCTGAATGGCGAGGCAGAGCGCCGCCACTGCCACACATCGCGTCAGTAGCCGCTGGGCCGTGGCGATTTTCATGTGACGGTCACTGCCCTTTGACAAGTGTGTTTACGGCACCGGAAACCTGCGTCGTTCCCCGCACCACCATTTGCGTCTCAATCGAATGATCGAACATTGTTCCGAGCGACTCGACCACACGTGCGATCTGCTGGTCTTCTACACTCCTGGCCGGAACCTTTTCAGGTACAGCAATTTTGAAGGAGGCCTGCGTTGCCGTCTGAGGAACCTCGTTGGCCCGGTTCGCAAATTTGCCTGTTCGCTCGACAAATCCCTTCAGATCGTCAACGAGGGTGCGCCCGAGATCGGCGGGACTGGCCCCATGGGGCAAGGTCTGGATATTGCCTGCCATGTGTTCGAACAGGTTTTGCGATGCTATCGCCTGTGCTGGCCCCGCATTTGTCGGGATCGAAGCTGTAACTGCTACTGACGTCATGACCCAATGCTCCTCTCATGCTGGCTTGCGAACCTTGTGATCGCCATTACTCATCTTCCGACATGGCTTCATTGAGCATTTCATTGGCAACTTTCATCATTTCCTGGGCAAGCAACGAACTGCCCCCTCCGATCACGGCCTGGTTGAGTGCTGCTTCAAACTGCTCCTGGGACGCAGAAGGAGTTTGTGCGGGGTTGCTTGTCTGAGGTGCGGCATTCAAGGCTGATATTGTTGTCATTTACTGATCTCCTGTTTGCTCCCGGCGCCCGTCCTCACAGAAGGCGGCCGCTGCCTGGTGTCTGGCGTTGAGGTTCCATCTTCCTGCCGGGCGAAATGTTCGGTGACCTCGCCATTCTGACCACCCCTGAAAACACGCACACGCGGATCGTCTGCCGTCGCCAGGGGCGGGGGCTGAACAGTCGAAACAACCTGTTGAACCATCGCTATGAAGGCTGGAGGTCCCGATACACGCAATGCCGGTGCATTGGGGGTAGACTTTATGGAAAAACGGTCGTCCATCAGGCTGAGCCGCCTGACTTCCTCGATAACCATAGCTCCGTTAGCGCGGCCGGCATCGATAATCTGCGTCGCAAATTCCTCTGTGGAATTGACGTAAAGAACCGAGCCATCAAAATACCAGATCAGCCCGTTGGCCTCAGCCAGTCTGGTCAGGAAAGCGCCGGCAGTCTCTGCTCGCACCTCGCCTCTGACCTGCCCCCGAATCTTGTCCGACAGCGAAACCGGAACGTTCAGATTGCGCCCGAACTCCTTGAGTGCGTCGCGGATATCCTGGTTGATGAGTATGTAGGAATAAGGCTTTGCGAACCAATCGGGTGTATTGGCGAAGACACGATATGGAGCGCCCAGAATGACGGCCGCTGTAACGGATGCGCACACGAGTGCTCGCAAATGCCCACCTGCTATCGGAATAGTCATGCGAAGCACCCTTTGGTATGAAGCGTCACAATAGACTCTATATCATCCACGAAATCGCGCGATGCAACTATAAAGTGAATGAACAGGTATGGTACTGACAGTTTGTGTCAGTAGTAAAGTGATTTATTTATGATATTTAAAATTTTGAAGTAATTTTTTATGTTGGTATGCAGCAAATTGTACTGAGACAATCATCGCATCAACTATCGTTACAGAGCGTAATATGAACTGACCTCTAACAAAATTGCCTTCTTTATTTTTTCATACTATCACCGGCTGCCGGATAGTTGGTTCAAGTCTATCGGTAAAGGCTGGCGCCCAGGCGGTGCGAAGTGACAATTGCTTCCATAGATGACTGTTTACTCAAGGAGAAATAGCATGGCTGTTCAAGGTGTTGGCGGGTCACAGAGCTCGGACAATTCGATCGAGAAAATGACCGCTGCTTTTGACAAAGCAATCGAGAAGTCGTCCAAGATTACCGAAATCACCACTGAGAAAAAAGTTGCTCTCGATGCTGCCAAGCAGCGTCCCAACAACTGATCCACAAATTCTTGCAGACGGCGTTCGCGCCGTCTGCACCCAGTTCGGAACGTGAGCAGGGCGCCTTGCCAGTTTGCGCCCGAATGCGAAGCACATGACCATACATGAATACCTTGCAACGAGGCAGTTGATATGGGCTCCATCGTAAGACTTCACGAAGAAAAAGCGGCATTGTTACTCAAGGTGACTGCCGGAGTTCACGACGGTGTTTCGCTTCCACTCGACAGTCAGACATATCGGATCGGATCCGCCGCTGACTGCGATCTGACGCTCAGCGACCGTGATGTTTGCGCACACCATATGACATTTCAACGTCAGGGCTCCGACCTGTTGATTGAAGCTATCGGAGGTGACATCGTCGTCGATGAACATGCACTCGTGCCGGTGGGGCATGGCTTGCGCTGTGCGATGCCCTGCGTGCTTCAGATTGGCGGCGCTACCATCGAGTTGTCGTGGCCGCGTTCGCACCGGACCGAGGCCCGAAAGATTCCGCGTGGAGGTTGGATTGCAATTGGCGGCGCAGCGCTTTCGCTGCTGACCATAGCTGCGGTACAGGCTGGTGTCGGCGATATTCTGGGTTCGACGAACACGCCGCTCGCCTATCAACCGGTCGAACAATCCGGTGCTCCGGCAAAGGATCCCGCTCCGATTGTCGGCGGTCCGGTTGCGGCGTCGCTGGCGACCCGACTGGCCGAAGCAGGTTTAAGCACGCTCAAAGTGGAGGCGGAAGGAACACGGCTGACCGTATCGGGTAATCTTGGTGAGGGCCACCGGAAGACCTGGAGTGACATCCAGAGCTGGTTTGATCGCACTTATGGCGGATCTTACGTGCTGACAAGTCTCGTGGGGGCGGAGGCAGCCAAGGTATATCCAAAGTTCAATCTGCAAGCAGTCTGGTTCGGCGAAGCGCCCTATGCAATCGGTTCGGATGGCACAAGGCTCTACAAGGGTGCGGCGCTGGAAGACGGCTGGATTATCAAGGATATTCGTGACGGTCGCCTTGTGGCAGGCAGGCAGGGCGAAGAGTTCGTTTTGACATTTTAATTGTTCGGACGGCGCACAATCCCTCAGGTCGGAACCGATTGGAGGGGCCGAAGCGTCGTTTCAGATGTTACTGCATTCCGCAACTGGTCCACATGGGTGGCGCGGACTGCGCAGTAACGGGGGATATGAATGGCACTCGACATTCGTCGGCAAGAAGATCGAATTCGCGCGCAGGCCGGCTCAGTCTCTGCGCGGTCCGATGCCACGAAGGTCGAGCAAGTTCAGGCAAAGGCGTTTGACGCATCGATCGCGCGCTCGGAACAGGCTGCTAGGCGCACAAAGGAAACATTCATTGGTCAGATTGGGCGGCCAAGAAAGCCAAAACTCGCCAATCCGGGCCTGTTCGACCTGTCGCGCTCACAAGAGATACTCAACTATCTCATCAATGATCTCTTGCCGGAACTGGATATTGACAAGGAGATTGCATCGATCACGGCCACGATGCTGAGCGAGGAGATCGACAATCGGCGCGAGCTGCAAAACCGGTTGAGTCAGGTACAGACCCAGTGACGGAGCAACGCCGGGACAGCGTAGAGTTTCTTCATGGGCTGGGCTATCTTTATTGCCGGGCCGGCCAACCGGAGCGCGGCCTGGTATTTCTCCTGCTTGCTGCCAGGATCGCACCGCACGAGACGGCAGTCCTTCGTTCGTTGGCCGAGGTCTTTGTCGAAACTGAATCCGCCGCCCGTGCTCTGACAGCCATAGACAGAATTGAAGATATCGAAGGCAGAACATCGCCTGGCCTGACCTTGCTCAAGGCTCGGGCCCAGTGGTTGAAGGGTGAACACGAGCAAGCAAGAAAAACGTTCCGCGATTATATGAGGGAAAGGTTGCCCTCATGACGCTACTTGCCTCGCTCAACCGTTTTGCCCGCGCTGCATCAAAACGATCTGACATTGTCGTCGCCGCATTCATGTTACTTGCGATCGTCATGATGATCATCCCCATGCCGACAATTCTTGTCGATATGCTGATCGGGATGAACATCGCATTCAGCCTGCTGATCTTCGTTGTGGCGTTCTATATTTCCCGGCCAGTGCAGTTTTCCGCATTGCCCTCGGTTATACTGCTTGGGACGCTGTTTCGTCTCTCCCTGTCCATCACAACCACCCGGCTAATCCTGCTGCAGGCCGATGCCGGACAGATTGTTTCAGCCTTCGGCGATTTTGTCATTGGAGGCGAAGTGGTTGTCGGTCTGGTGGTGTTCCTGATTATCACCATTGCGCAGTTTGTCGTTATTACCAAGGGAGCGGAGCGCGTCGCCGAAGTTGGAGCACGGTTTGCGCTGGACGCCATGCCCGGCAAACAGATGAGCATAGACAACGAGGCGCGTAGCGGCGATATCGACCAGGCTGAAGCAAGGCGCAGACGTCAAGGTCTGGAACGCGAAAGCCAGTTTTATGGAGCCATGGATGGCGCCATGAAATTCGTCAAAGGTGACGCAGTTGCCGGGTTGATCATTATCGCGATCAATCTCATCGGGGGACTCGCGATCGGATCGTTACAGCACGGGATGCCGTTCAGCGAGGCGGCACACACCTATTCGCTGTTGACGGTTGGCGATGGTCTGATCTCCCAGATTCCGGCACTCATGATGGCGGTGGCGGCCGGGACGGTTGTAACGCGCGTGACATCGGACCGGAATGAAGATCTCGGAACGGAGATCGTCGGGCAGCTTGGAGCCAACCATCGTGCATTGGCGCTGGCTGCGGTTATCCTGTTTGGATTCGGTATTGTTCCCGGTTTTCCAACATTGGTTTTCTGGACGTTGGCGGCGATGGCGGCCGGTCTTGCTCGCCTTGTTCGAAAGCGTTCCGCTGCCCCGCCTGTGGACAGCGCAAACAACGCCGACGACACGGTTATGCAGATAGGAAACATCACCAGTCCAGGCCAGGGGCCGGCAAACAACGCATCCGGTTTGTTGTCCGCTTCGCAACGTCTGGTAATCTGTCTTGGCCCGGGCATGGCCGAAACCATATCGGTGCCGGCGCTGCAGCGAAATATAGAGAAGGTCCGAAGCGATGTTTTTGCAGACATTGGCGTTCGCATACCCCAGATTGCCATTCGATCTGACGCGATACTGGACCCGGAACAGTTCCGCGTCGATCTTGAGGGTGTGCCCGTCACGGACGGGATGATCGTCGTCGATCATTTGCTGGCAACTGACGAGCCGGTTCACCTCGACCTCATGTCGGTTCCCTATAAGGTTCGCCCCGCACTGATCGGGAGTCGCGATTCCGTGTGGGTTGAAGACAGTCACAGGCAGACGCTGGATGATGCCGGAATGACGTTCCACGAACCGATCGCGGTGCTGATGGAAGTGCTGGCGCGTGTCGTGCGCAGATACGCTTCTGATTTCATCGATGTACAGGAGACACGGTTCCTTCTGTCGCAGGTTGAGGAGGATTATGGCGATCTGGTAAAAGAAGCTGTCGCTGGATCCTCCCTGCAGAAAATTTCGGACGTTCTTCGCCGGCTCGTCGAGGAAGACGTTCCGATCAACAATTTGCGGGTCATCCTCCAGGCGATCGTTGAATGGGGAGCCCAGATACAAAGCCCCCATGCACTGTCCGAATACGCGCGCATTGGATTGGGACGGCAGATCTGCCACCGCCATTCAGAAATGAACAGGGTTGTTTCCGCCTATCTTCTGACAAGAGAGACCGAGAATGCAGTGCGCGCCAGCGTCCAACAGGGATCAGGTGTATCGGCAGGCAATATTCCGGAGGAAATCGCAAGGCCAATCGTCGAGCAGTTCAAGAACAAGTTCAATGGCAATGATGCTGAGATCATCCGGACCGTGCTGACGGCAATGGATATCCGACGGCCCATCAGAAACCTGTTGATCAGGAACGATATCAACCTGCCAGTGCTGTCGTACCAGGAAATCTCGCCAGAGTTCAGTGTGCATTCCCTCGGCTATGTATCGCTTCCAGCCTCAAGGGAAACTCGGCAGATCGAAATGAGTGGAACAAGTGAATAAGTTCTCGATCGTACCCCGTAATCGGCGACATCAAGACGTGGTGGCCAATGAGCCTATGTTGAGGCCTTCCTTCCTTCGAAGGGCGTTCACATCCGGGATGCAACATACGGCCGGATTTATTATTGCCTTGCTGCTGGCCATCGTCGCACAACTGCCTGCGGCGTCCGCCCAGGTGAAAGTCGATGCAGCTGCAGGCCAGGTGCTCAAACTGACGATGGGGCAAGGGCAGATATTGCGTTTCGACCAGCCTGTTGAATCGGTGTTTCTCGCCGACACGTCCATCGCCGATGTGCGTGTCGTGTCGCCAGGCGCGGTTTACATCTACGCCACCAAGATCGGCAATACCAATCTCATTGCCCTCAGTCCCGATCAAAGCACGCGCGGGACGGTTCAAATTCGGGTTGTCGGCAATCCGAGAGACGCCCAGCAATCCGCCCGTGCCCTGCAGCCCACGACGACGGTCGATATCACCCTGTTCGGCGAGCAGTTTGTCGGTACAGGTCAGACGAAGAGCGTGGGCGAGGCGGTGGATACCGACAATGTACTGCAAAGCTATTCGAAACCCGATAAACCTGCTCTGAACAACACCACGATTTCAGGACCAAATCAGGTCAATATCCGGGTGCGGTTTGCAGAAGTTGCGCGCAACGAGCTCTCTCGCTATGGCCTCGACTGGAGCGCGTTCGTCAACAGCGGCTCATTCTCCTTTGGCATTGTGAGGACCGGCAATACAAGCGGCGAGGGGGGCGGTACAGCCATCGGTGTCTCAGGCAGCAATGTGAACGTAAATGTGCTGCTCGATGCCCTGCAATCGAACGGTGTTCTGACAATCCTCGCCGAGCCGAACATCACAGCCGTCACCGGACAAACCGCCAGCTTTCTGGCGGGTGGTGAAATTCCTGTCCCGGTCCCGGTTGGCAATGACCAGATCGGCATTGAGTACAAGCAGTTTGGTGTGTCGCTGCAGTTCACGCCCACGCTCCTGCCGAACGATCGCATCGCCTTGCAGGTGCGGCCAGAGGTCAGCAATGTTTCCCAGGACAGCGTCGTATCCATCAACGGACTGGTTGTCCCATCTCTGCGTGTGAGGCGTGCCGATACCACTGTTGAAGTGGGAAGCGGACAGACCTTCGCTATCGCCGGCCTTTTCCAAAGGCAGGACACGCGATCGATCGACAAAACGCCGGTCATAGGCGACGTGCCGATACTTGGCGAACTGTTCAAGTCCAAGCGGTTTCAGCGCAACGAGACGGAACTGGTCATCCTGATTACACCCTACCTGGTAACGCCGACATCATCGCGAAACCTCAAAACACCGCTGGACAGCCCCACCGGCACAATATCGGGACCGCGCAAAAAAACCAGGAAGAACGCCAACAAGGGATATGGCTTCTATGTTGAATGATCGCCGATGCACCCGGCCGACGGCCATTCGTCTCGCAGCTCTTCTCGGTTGCTTTTGTATTCTCACCGGATGCATCGGCAATCAACCGCAGCCCTACTCGCCGAATTACAGCTATCTCAGAATGAAGGACGCCAGACCTGGAGTGGTCAGGAAGGGGTACGACCAAATGGCGTCACCGCAGACCGTCCTTGTCCCCGATGCGTGTATTACGCCCGATACCGCCGATGACCCCGTCTATCTGCCGTCGGGATGCTCGAACAACCTCAACCTGCAGCATATGGCCGCCAGGAAGCAGGACCTGATGCAGGGGCGGGAAATGGGTCCGGCGATGGCTGCACCCGTTGCGAGGGCGGCGCAGAATTACATCGACGGAGTTGCTCCCGAGGATCGCCGTCAGCGCCGACGCGTAGACGATTACAGTCAACCAACACAATAGGGACAATCAGCATGATCGATCGGTACAGGGATGTGTTCACATGGTGTTGAGTTGTTCGCGGACCATGGCTATTCTTGCAGTACTCGTTGGAGCGGGACTGGTCTCCGGCTGCGTTTCTGCCAGCGATCCGGAAAGTTCCGCTGGCAAGCCTGTAAGCGAGCAATCCAGATTGTTGAATATCGCCCGCGATATCGATGCGAAGGGTGAGACCGGTACAGCTCTTGCGCTCTATGAGCGCGCGGCGGAGATGTCGACGAATGATTCGACGACACATGTCAAACTTGGCAATGCCCGCCTGAAGGATGGCGACCCGGAGGGCGCCGAAAAAGCTTACCGGACGGCGTTGCAGATCAATCCGCAAGACGCGGATGCGCTGCTCGGGCTTGGAACAATACAGTTGCAGCACGGCGACGCCATCGGGGCGGCAAAGACGCTTGCTCCGGCGGCGCAAGCCGTAAATTCCGTATCCGCCTACAACAAACTCGGAACTGCGCTGGTCCTCGCTGGTGACGGCGCGGCGGCTGAAGGAGCGTTCACAAAAGCCTTGGCCCTTCAGCCTTCCAATCTCGACACAAAGACCAACCTCGCGCTCGCCCAGGCGTTGTCGAACAAGCTTCCGGACGCATCGATCGGCATGGACAGTGTGGTGGCATCGCCACTGGCGGAAAAGCGCCACTTCGTCAACTACATGATCATCCTGAGCCTGTCTGGAGATACGGCGCGTGCGCGTGCGATCGACATTCCGGACATGCCGGCAAACCAGAAGAACCAGATATTGGCGAAGGCCGCAAAATTGCGTTCAATTCAAAGTCCGGCGGAACGAGCGCAGGCAATCGGACTGCTTGCGTCGACTTGATGTCAAGGTTTGAAATGTGAGTCAGACAAGCGAAGAAAAAACGCTTCCCGCTTCGGACAAGAAGATCGAGGACGCGAGAAAAAAGGGCCAGGTGCTTCATAGTCCCGATATGGTTTCGGGCGTGATCATGCTGTCCTGCACGATTTTTCTGATTTATATAGCTCCGGTCCTGCGAGCAAAGATTGGCGCCCTGGTTGAAGAGGCATCCCATATCCATGACCGGCCTTTTGCCGACGTATGGCATCGTCTGAGCACGATTGCGGTACAAGCCCTGCTCACGGCGACCTTGCCAATTCTGCTCATTACGGTCCTTGCCATTCTCATTACGAACGTGGCCGTCACCCGGGGATTTGTTTTCTCCGCCAAACCCATCGAGCCAGACTTTGACCGGATCAATCCTGCAACCGGTCTGAAACGGATATTTTCGCTCAAAAGTGTCGTGGAGTTTGCCAAGGCAATATTCAAGATCACTGCGGTGACGACGGCGTTTGTTGTGGTGTTCCAGGCTGGTTTAGGGGTGCTTTTTCAATCCCTGGCGTGTGGAGGTGCATGCCTGCAAGCGACTTTCATTGCCATGATCAGGCCGCTGGCGGCAATTGCCGTAGCAGCATTTCTGATCATCGGATTTTGCGACATCTTTCTTCAGCGCTGGTTATTTCTGCGTGAAATGCGCATGACGAAGACTGAAAGCAAACGCGAACAGAAGGACATGGAGGGTGATCCACTCATCCGTCAGGAACGCCAGCGACTACGCCGCAGTGTCGCGGGAACGAAGCTGGGCCTGCGGAGCGCCGTCCTCCTCATAGGTGAACCCGGGACAGTTCTTGTCGGAATTCGCTACGTTCGCGGCGAGACCCCTGTACCTGTCATTGTCTGCCGCGCGTCCGGCCCCGTTACGATGCAGATGCATGGTCAGGCCGGACAATTGGGCATTCCTCTGTCAACGGACGGAGACCTTGCACGTCAGATAGCCAACACGGCGGCAATTGGTGATCCGGTCCCGGAACGAGCGTTCCAACCGGTTGCAAATGCACTCGTCGCAGCGGGGCTGATCTGAATGTTGCTATCCCATCGCTGCAACGAATCTCAAGACAGAGGAATCGTCCAATGGCCGTCCTGAAATCCGGCACCAGAGTATTTGCGGTATTGTTCGCAGTTGGTCTTTTTCCCGTTTCAATCGGTGCATTGGCACAAACCAGAGAGCCGTCTCCGCCCGTGCTGGACAAGAAGAACAGGAAAGTCTGGCTACAGCCCGGCTACATCGACTTTCTCATGGGGTCGGAGAGCTATCCTCCTCGCCATTCACGCAGCGCCAGTGCGTCGGCGAGCTCCATCCACACCGCCATTGCGCGTCAGATGGTTGCCTACGCGACCCATGAGAAGCCGGGAACCATCATCATCGAGACCCAGGACCGCGCGCTCTACCTGGTGCAGCCAAACGGGCGCGCGCTACGCTATTCCATTGGTGTGGGGCGGGAAGGCTATGGCTGGCGCGGCACTGAACGTATCTCAAGCAAGCGCGAGTGGCCGGAATGGCGGCCCCCGGCGGACATGCTCGCCCGCCGCCCGGATCTTCCCGCACACATGGCCGGCGGGCCGGACAATCCCCTTGGGGCAAGGGCTCTGTATCTGGGGAATACGCTTTATCGCATTCACGGCTCCAACGAGCCCGGGAGCGTTGGCCAATCATCATCATCGGGATGTTTTCGAATGACCAACGACGACGTCGTTGACCTTTCCCGCCGCGTGAAGGTTGGAACCAAAGTCGTCGTGCTTTGACTGTTATCGATGTGCCGGCAGGGGTATCGTTGACCTGCCGGCCTTCTCTCATCAGCTCGTCAAAATGAGATTCTGCCTCGTCCATTCGGCCAATTCCGGGATCGTGCGCGGCCGCCCCATCGATGGATCACGAGAGATTGTTCCACCATCCGGCATCTCTAGTGGTTCGAGGCGTTTGGGCGCTGTCATAGGGTATTTGCCATGTTCGTCCGGCTTGGTTTCGTGTACGCCCCGCACGAATTCACGTAGCTTGGCCATGTCTTCGGTCTTTCGCAGCGACTCGGTTAGAGCCTGCGGGGTCATGCCCAATTCCTTTGCAAGGGGTTCGACGATGGAGCCGACGCTGTTGCCGTCACCGTCGTGATTTGAAAGGATCCTGGCCGCCTCCTGGTCGAACCCCGCCTGCACGAGGAATTTCTCGGTCGGCCCCTCGTAATAGTTTGCGATCTGTGTCCTGCGATACTGATTGTAGATCGCCTCACCGATGATGCCGACGGCAGCAAGGCCAGCGCCCCACAAGCCCGCCTTTGGGGATTTCATCAGAGACAGGAACGTTCCAACAGTGGTCGTGGCTGCGAAGGCCGAGTTTGCCCATTTGCCTTTCGCCGCATAGTCGAGCGTATAGGCGACCATCAAAGCTCCCCCGGCGCGGTCGAAATACTTGGAGAACCATCCCCATTTCGACGTGCCGCTGACCTCGGCAAAACGCGTGGTCCTGTCCAGGAAACCGCCTTCCGCCACCTTGCCATGTTCAATGAGCGAGCGCACGCCACCGGCAGTCAGTTGGGCCGCTTCTTGCGCGATCCCGGCCGTAAGCCAAACACCGAACGATTGCGTGAGAAGGCCGGGCGTGGCGAAATTATCCTTTGCGCTTCCCAGATAAAGCAGGCCCTGAACCGCGGCCAATCCTTTACCAAATCCGGACGCCGTCGTTATTCCGGCACGCGGGTCGAACTTTGATCCATCAAAAGCCTTGCTGAGACTTTCAATGGCAGCTTTGCGTGCCTTAGGATCGGTTGCGGCATTCGGTCCGTTGAGAAGAACGGATGAACTTTGTGCGAGCTTCGGGTCAAACTGCCCGGGGCTCATGCGGGATGCGGTATCGATGCTGCCCGGTGTGGGGGGCTTGTAGGACTTGTTTCCACCAAGAGCTTCATAGGCCGCCACGGTTCTGTGCATCCCGATTACGGCACGGCCCGACCAGTACAGTGTAGGTACAGCCGGCACCGGTTCGGTTGACGGTTTTGCGGTGGCTTCCACATAGGCCTTGCCCATTTCTGTCCAGGCCTGCTCACTGTTGCTCACAGCAAACTGACTTTTTTCGTCCTTCTCCAGGCCGTCGGTAGCGGCCTTGTAGCGATCAAAACCATCGAGCCCCTTCAAGTCTTTCAGATCGCTCTCTGCTCCATGCAGAACACTCAAGGTGCGGAAAATCCTGGCACCCTGCTCGTCCATCTTGTCTTTGCTGCCCTTGTTGCCGGCAATCGAATCATTGAGGCCATCGGTCAGCTGTTTTGCAGACAAGGATGACTTCCAGTCATTGGCCACAACAAGGTGGTCCTTGGCAAACTCACCAACGATATTCTGGCTGTTCTTCGTCAGGTCGTCCGTGCCCTTGATTGCTGCATCGAAGATAGCATTCGCGCCGGAGGTATTTCCGGATTTGTTGAGCTCTTTGACCACTGCGAGCGTCAGGGTCGGGTCATTGCCGCCTGCAATGGCGCGGCGGAATGGATCCCCTGCAGCCTCGGGATTCGCAGGTTTGATCTCTGGATAGGGAATGCCCATTTCCTTGCCGATCTTCTTCTTGTCTTCGAGCGAAAACTTCCTCGCTTCTTCCGGGAGCCTGTTTTCCCAATCTGCAAACGTCTTGTCCGTGGTATCCTTGATCGCCCTGGTGATCGATTTTGCGCTGTCATCAATGATCTTCTGGCCACCTGGAGCGTTGGGAATCCGGCCGAGCACCTCCGAATAATCGGCAAGCGTGTCGCGTTGCGTCATTATGAGCGACAGGTTGATTTCCTTCGAGGCGCTGGAATTCTTTCCGCCCAGCAGACTGTCGGGCAGCGCCCCGGACTCGATCGCCGTTCGTTGGCCGATCGTCTTCTGGATAACATCGAGCACCTTGACGTTCTTGTCGCCAAAAGCCTCCGTTGGCTGATTGGCCTGCTGGATAATCAGGACGGCCGTTTCGTCGGTAACACCCTTCGTCACTTCATTGAGTACTTTGGCGGCACGGCTTGCGCCATCTTCTCTCCTGGACTGCGCCTCGTTCTCGCCGTCAAGACCCTTGAAGTCGTTTTTGCCTTCGCGGAAAGCATCCTGCACACGTTGCGCGGGTCTGTTCACCAGTATTTCCCGTCCACTGGCGTCGAGCGCGTCAATGAAGCCTTTGTCGGCCGGGCCATATGTTTTCAACACTTCTCTGGCGCTGTTGATAGCGGCCTCGCCGCCGTCGGGAGCATCCTTGGCGAGTGTTTCAAACTGCCGGACCAGCTCGGCCTGCACTTCGCCCCATCGAGCAGGATTTTGTTGGGCGGCCGTTATCGCGTTGCTAATCGGCTCAAAAACAGCATTGAGATTTGTCTCAACGTTTTTCCGCTCCTCCAGCACCAGGTTCTTATAGTCTTCCGTCTGTGGTCCGAGCGCCAAAAGGTCAGCCTGACGTTCATCGAGATAGACTTTGAGCGTGCCCGGTGTGTAGGCCTGGTTCTTGCCAGCGGATTCCAGATCAGTGTGGACCGCAAGCTTCAGCGCCTTCGTCTTTTCATCTTTCTCGCCCGGGCTCGCCGCCTTGTCGACATCCGTTTGCAACTGATTGATCGTATCAAGGCTTGTGCGCCGTTCCTCGTTGAGGACCCGCAACGTGTCGCCCTCGTTAATCACATCGGCATCGCGAATGTAGGGATTAGTCAGCATTATGTCGGGGACCGTCTGTTCGTAGAGCGGCGCTATTCCACTGAGCGTCTCGTTCTTTCGAATCGTATGGTCTATTCGGCCGTCCTTCTCCTTTTCAGGGTCGCCTTGGGGCACCGATGGCTGTTTGGCTTTTTGCACGGCGTTTGCAAACAGGTCCGTCTTTGGGGCCTGTGGCAGAAACAAATTGCGTTGAAGCGGTGCGAATAAACGACGATTGAAATCGAGAATGCCCATACGATCACCTCTGATAATCTGTCATGAAGATTGCGTGACAGATTTATGAAACGAACCGGGGCTTGGCAATCGATTTTGCAACCAGGGGTAGAGTGATTAAAAGAGGTCAAAGAATTAATCAGGGCTTTCCTCTACAAAAGCCTCAGTATTAGGGTTTTATCTCTACAGGTTAAGCTATCAGCTCAGAACAAGCCCGTTTGGAGACGTTTCTCACTTTTCGATTCAGTCCAGTTATGTATTTGATTCAAAAGTTGAAGTAATTTGCTAGTCATGTGAGCTCGCGAGATTTGTTGTCGCTGATACGCGCAGCATAGTGAATATTCAGCATTTTGCGCATCAACCACATTGCGCGCTATCGGCATTTTCAAACGAACGTGTGCCACAGGTTCTCATGGTTTCTCAGCGCTGAACCGTCGCTAATGTCCGCGCGATCCTGGCTTCGAAAATCGTTGGATGGCTTGTGTGGTTGCATCCCGGGCGGCGACCACACAAGTCAATAGTATAATCAGCACCAGTTGCCATCTTTACTGTGAGGCGATGCGACCAACTGGATAACGCATGCTTCGGATGGTTGACGCGACGCGCGCAGTCCGAATTCAAAACGAATGAAGATACGTCGAGGGCTCCTTGGAGAAAACCGCTATCATGAAGTAGTATGCCAACGAAGACTGTCCATTGAGGGACCAGGCATATGGCAGCTGAATGGATCTCCCGGCTGAAGGGACATGCCGATCTGATTCAGAGTCTTGTCCAGGAAGTTCCAAGGGCACTGGCGCGCCCGGGTCTCACCCTTGAGCAAGCGGAACGTTTGCATGCTGTCATCGAGAAAGGCGTTCGCGATTTTGACGACGTTCTGCAAACTATGGATCAGATGGACGTCGATGAGCAGTACCGGGAAGTTGCGGAAAGCCTGGCCCGAACCTGGCTGCAGCTGCAAAATGAGGCTGAAAATAAATTGCGATCGATGAGCGAGACTGAACCGTCACCCGAGGACACAACTCAACTCAACGACAATGATGAAGAAGTCTGGGCTGATGTCGATGATCCGGACAAAACATAGATTCTGATCGTGGCTGCCTTTGGGAGCGCGTGGGCACCCGGCAGCCGTGACGTGACGCTTACGGCGCCATTTCGTCGTAGTTACTCTTTCCGGATGATCTACCCTCGTCCATCTCAATATTGCTATCATGACCAGGTTGCCTCTATGTGACTCGCGACAACGAGGTGGTGCGTGTTGCTGCGGATACTACGTCTGGCGAGCAGACAGGCGCATCGTGATACGCGACGCGTGTGGAGCTGCCCGACACCGAAAGCGAGTAATCATGAACAAGATCTGGATTCTATCATTCATTCTGATGACATTGCCGGCAGCGGCAAAGGAGCCTCAAGCAGTCACAGTAACGCCGCTCATGAAAACAACCCGGACTGTCTCGGGGCAGCCGATCGAAATGCCGAAAAACCCTGAGGTTACCGCAAGCGTCTGTGAAATTGCGCCCGGTGCGGAGTTGAAAGTGCACAAACACCCATTCCCGCGCTATGCTTACATGCTGTCTGGTACGCTTGCCGTTACCAATATCGAGTCCGGCAAGATTACTACGCTCGAAGCAGGAGATTTCTTTGTCGAGGCGCTGTCTCAGTGGCATAAGGGCAAGAATGTCGGCAAGAACCCGGTGAAAATCCTTGTTATTGACCAGGCGCCAAGGGGTGAAAATAACGTCATCACCAGATGATGCGTCGCGTCGGCCGAACCAGCCGGAGGCCGGTACCTTTTGCATAAGTTTCTGATGCAGAAGAATTTTCTCGGATACAGGTCGAGTTGATACCCAATCCACAGAGCTTTTGGATGTCTGGCCGCAACGATGGCGCACCCATAGCCAAGCGAGTTGAACGAGCGTCGGTCGCAGCCTCGAATTGCCGAACTTCGACACCCTTGCTCGTGATCGATCGCTCCACTCTTCCAGGGCGTTGCCGCAAGGCCGGCATAGGCGGCAAGCTGGCGCCGGTTGTCATAGTGGCGGGACAGGCCTTCGGACCACAGGACGGTGGCAAGGTCCGCCCCGATGCCTTTGAGCGCGCAAATCAGCATCGCCGGGACAGGAGAGATGGCCTTCTCGGTAGCAAGCATGGCGTCGCATTCGGCCCCGACCGACTTGATCTGGTCAACCAGCAGCTCGAGGCGGTCGAGCTCGCGACCGATCTGCTGTTTCAGATGGGCCTCGCGCCAGCAGCCCGGCGACGTCACTGGCCGTCACAAGGATCCGCGAAAGACATCAATCACCGACAGAACGGAAAGCTCAAAAGCGCTTGACCTCAACACGCCGAATAGAGAAGAGCCAAAAATTGCTGGAAAGTAAAGAAGTTGCTGCAATCGGAACGACTGCCTGACCAGGGACAGCGCCGTGACTTTTTTTCCTGATCCTTATGGCTTAGCTACACCCAACTGCACAAGGAGGCACACACCATGGAATACGCCAATTTGACTATTCGTGTTGAAACAGTCACCAGAGATTTACTGCAAGAATTGGCCGCAGCTGAAGACCGCTCCATAAATTATTACCTGAACAGGATAATTAGACAGCACATCAAAGAGCAGCGCAAAAACGAAAATGGGGAAATGAAACGAACCTGAATGGTGATCGTAGTGCCAAAACGATGCTTGGCAAAAGAGGCCAGCCAAAATGATCAGACGTGGCTGGCGTCGCCGAAGCTTAACCTACCAGGCGGGTGATGTGTGCAATTCCAGGTGCGAACTTTCTTTTGAGCGCAAAGATGGGCCGAGCGCGAGGCAATTTGCGGACCGCCAGGGCGACCTGGCGAAACAAGCCGGTTATTGGCGGATTGGCGTCAATGTGACTTCGCTGCGGCGCCCCATGACAGCGCGTTCCAACCTCGCCGGTCGCGCTCGATGCGTGCCGGAACTCGCTCCGGCCCTTTCGGGCGGAAAAAAGCGCCTTTCCGGATAGTCAGCGGTTCATCCGGTCGAAGCCGGTGTTGACGGACAGGGTGTGGCAGGTCTGCTGAGGTGGTGTCTAGATTGCGCGACGTATCCGAGCCTGCAGCATTGCGATGTCGTGGGCTTGATGGTTCTGGTGAAGTCTGTAGCTCCGTCATTGTCATTCGTTGGCGCCGCCGGTGAAGGCCCGTGTCAAAAACGACGCGGCATCATCCTGGCCGATCGGATTGTCTTCGTTGATCTGTATGAACTGAGGCTAGTCGAAATCATGGCGCTTTTGCTCCTGTTCGGCGTTGTCTTGACAATGGAGCACCAAGACCGTCTGTCCAGCAAGCAACGGCGGGTCCGAATGATTTTCCCCTGTCCTTGTGGCCATTCCTCGCGGTCCAAAATTATCCGCTTGCCTATGGCTGCGCTTCGGATCCCGCTGTCCTTCACATGCGTTGCGGTCCTGCGGATGCTTCCCGGCCTATGGCCGGTCCTTAACCGTGTCCATCGACAACGCGAACAAAGGAGCAAACGCGATGACCGACACCCTCGTAAACTTCATCCAGATCAACGAAGACAACACGATCTCCGGCAATATTGCCACTGTGGCTTTCGACATCGACATCACCGGCGAGAAGCTGAACAGCGACAACCCGAAGGCTCCGGTCTTCAAGCTCTTCGCCAAGACACCGCGCGGCCGCAAGATCGAGATCGGCGGCATCTGGGAAAAGACCAGCGCGAAGGGCACGACCTACTACACCCTGTCCGTAGACACCGGCTACGACAAGCTGAACGCCAATCTCGGGCGTTACCCCGGCCAGGACGACACGACCCTGATGGCGGTCATCCCGTGGGACTGATGGCCGAAGCAGGAGGAGCCCTCGAAAGGGGGCTCTTTTCGTACGCTGGCGCTCCCGCGCCATTGCACCCCGGCCTTGGAATTACGCCCCCTGAACGGCCTCAGCTTGGCGCTTACATTGTACGGAACAAATCGTGCCCTAAATCAGTTCTTTGTATCGATGATGGGAGGTGTCGATGACACAGCAATCCATTGTGCTACCCACACTCGCTGCGATGTTCGCGCTGTTGGCGGCACTTGCCTTTTTATCGCGAGAAGAGACTACTGAGAACCAACCAGGATCAGTTCAAACATTGCGCCAGGGTCAATGACGCCCTGCAAGAACGGTAAGTCTTTCGGTGCTGGACACGGTTGATTTTCCTCTGGTCAATGGGTTCGCCCTTTGACGACTTTCTACGTCGTCAAAGCAACGCTGACAGAGTAATAGGCATAATTACCCAACATCAAGACACCTGTCCACCAGAGGATTATGTTCACTTCGGTAGCGATAATTACCTGGACTCAAGCGGCGATTGTGGAAGCCGAGGCTATCTTTACCACATCGTCGAACGAAGAAGAGTCTGCATGTGCTCGGCCAGGTCGAGCTCGCCGCGCGCCTCAATCTTCAAAAGATATCGAGCCTTCGCCCTGCGATCACCTTCGCTGATCGCAGGATAGGCGCATACTGCCAACAGCGCCCTTTCCTCCGCCCGGCCCGCGGTGTCGTGGCCCCGGTCACTGTCGTCCATTGCGTGGATTGCACTGGAGAATGCCGCGTATGTTTCCTTGTGCTCCTTGATCAGCGCCCGCAGATCACGGGACGATGCGCGGTACTGGCCTTGCGGGTCTGTAGCAAGAGCCGTTGCCCCAACCGTCGAGGCGATGACGGCGCTGCCAGAGTTAAGAAGCAAGGCACGGCGGTTAATCCTGGACATGGCGAACTCTCCCCTGGTCTCCTATCACGGCATCGCGGGCTGCCAGACCGGGTTCGCTAACACCAGCAGGCGCGCTCACACTATCATGACTGTCGGCTCATTCATGTCAGGATGAATAATGGCACCGTTGCGATATTGCCCACAAAACCTGACCGTCCGCTTGTCACATGGGAAGTCCTTCGCACATATTGCTGCGCCTCCCTGCTGTGGACACGGGCCGACGGTATCTCCAAAAATTCAGGCCGATCTCAGCCATGAATATCGTTTCGACCTCCTTTGCCGCCGATGCGCCTTGCGATTTCCGCTACGCCATGAGAGGCCAATTCTCCCCACTGCATGGAACGAAAATGCTTGAGCGATGTTTGTGACGGAGGAGGCAAACCAGGCGATGTTAAAGCTCGTTGGTGCGATTCTCGTAATAGCAGGTGTACTGTATTCCACCTGGGTGGCGCTCGGTCATCGCAAGTTGAGCCGGCCACCTCAATCCGCTGACAACGAAAATGCACCATCGTTGGAACCGGACAAGCAGGGTCTACGGTTTCTGGGATTGTCGAAAAACTTACCTGCCGTAATTGCCGTTGTGATTGGTGCCGCGCTTCTTCTTTATGCTGAATGACGGTGCCACCATACTGTTGGCCATCGAGGGACGTGGTGTGGTGCCATCAAATGCCGAGGCGATTTATTGGTTCAGCAAAGCGAAGCTGGTCGTGCTGGTGCCCAGTCCGATCTCGGTCCGATATACATGCACGGAATTGCCAGCCAAAAAACGAACAGACGGCAGCGAGCAGAAGATTAATGTCGCGCTTAGCCGGATTCCTCAAGGCGGCGCGCGAAAGTTTATCCCTGATCTCGATACCGCACTGACAAAATGTGTCTGGTTCGGCGGCGTATGAGAATTCTCAAACAACTCTGAACGAATCGGCCAAAACGTGGATGACCTGATCATCGTTGAGGCCGAGGCACATCGTTCCGTTACCGTCAAACGCTGCATAGGTTTTTTGAACAAGCGTACTAAAGTCGGCATGGTCCATGTGAGGCAGGATAGCGAAATTCACCAGGTTGAGGCCGGCATCGTTAACTTCGCTCGCCTTTGATCTGTCGTCCAGCGCATCCGCGTATCCGATGTCCGGAGTGGCAACAACGGATCCGGCACTTGAGCCGATATAGATCATGCCATCGCTGATCCGTGTCCGCACAAGATCATAAAAGCCGCTCCTGCGCATGTGATCGAGAAGGTAAAATGTGTTCCCTCCACTTACATAGACGACGCTGACTTCATTGAGAGCCACACTGACCTGATCCGGACTCTTGCCGACCAAGTCGAAATCGATCACCTCGAAACCCATCTCCTCGAACGGGCGGTAATGACTTTCGTAGTCTGGCTTCCATCCTTCGCCGTATGCAGCTGTTGGAACGATCATGAGTTTCGTGCCGTAAAGTCTGTCTGCGAGGATTGAACGGATCTTCGAAAAACCGGACGTGAGTTCAGAGGCGAGAAGAAGTTCTTGTTTTGTCATGGTTTCTCAAATTTTTGCTACCTGAAAGTAAACGTAGTCGCTTGCTGACCTTGCCGACAAGAGTATGAAGGCAAAAAGCGCTGCAAAGGAACTATGTTTGATATGTGGATTTACCCAAATTTCGGATTACTAGTTGGCTCCAGCATGGGGCGCAGGCTCCTCAGTCGAGATCGCATCCTTTGTTCGCTGTTGGACCTTTGACGGGGCGCTCGCGGAGTCGGGTAGAGCGTGGCAATGGCCGCCGTGCGAGCATTCGCATCCCTGATCTAAACGATTTTGCGACGATCGTTGGCCGAACCTGTCGACGGTCTGTAAGGTCCCCACGACGAAGGACGCAGGAACAACAGGTGGCATGGCATCAAAGACGACATTAAACGCAAAAAATCTCGAAGCGCTCGGCGTTGAAAGACTGGCCGCATTGCTGATTGATATCAGCAAGGGAAGTGCGGCTAACAAACGACGTTTGCGAATAGAGCTCGCAGGAATGCAGAGCGGCGAAGAGGTTGCTCGGGAAGTGACCAAGCGTCTGTCATTCATTGATCGGTCACAGGCGAAGATAGGTTGGCGGCGCGTTAAAGCGCTCAAAAGCGACCTCGACACCCAACGTCGTGTCATCGCTGAAACTATCGCCGGAAGCGACGCAGATGAAGCGCTGGAGGTGATGTGGCGTTTTATGGGGGTGGCTCAGTCTGTCTTTGGCCGTTGCGCCGACAGCAATGGGACGATCATGGCGATTTTCCGTCTCGCTTGTGTGGATCTGGGCATGATTGCAAAGATGGCGGGACCGGATCGACGTTTGCTTGCGGACCGCGCCTTCAGTGCCTTGCAGCACAACGATTATGGCCAGTACGACACTCTCATAGATGTGTTAGCGCCTGCCCTCGGCGTGGACGGTCTCGACCACTTGAAAATGCTATTTGTGGAATGGTCAATACAGGCCGAGGGCCATCTGCCAGGACCTGACCGGGCCGTCGCCGGCCATATCGATCGAAGGGCCTCCTACGAGGATATCCTCAATCTCCGAAAACGAGATCGAACCATACGAACGGCTCTGGAACAGATCGCCGATACTCAAGGAGATGTAGACGCATTCATCGCATTGCAGGATGAGCAAACCAGATCAAAGCCAGCGACCGCCGCCAAGATTGCTCGCAGGTTGATGGCCGCCGGGCGACCGGACGAAGCGCTCGACGCGATTAACAGGGCCGACCTCACAGACAGCGACGCAGTCCCTTTCGAATGGGAAGCCGTCTATACGGAAGTATTGGAAGCGCTGGGACGCAAAGATGAGGCCCAGGAATTTCGGTGGCAGTCTTTTGAACGAACGCTGCATGCTGATCATCTGCGCGCATATCTGAAACGCCTGCCAGACTTTGATGACATGGAGGCGGAGGAGAAGGCGCTTGCTTTCGCGGGGCGCTACGCGGATGTCCACGATGCCTTGGCATTCCTGTTGTCATGGCCAGCACTGCATGACGCGGCAAAGATTGCGATTTCGCGAGCGGCAGAACTTGATGGCGACCGTTATGAATTCCTGACATCCGCAGCCGAATCGCTGCGGGATAAACACCCCCTGGCATCAATCATCATGCTGCGCGCAATGATCGACTTCGCGCTCGACCGCGCACGGACCACCCGATACAGGCACGCGGCTCGTCATTTAGCTGAGGCCAAGCGGCTCTCAGCGGAGCTCAAAGATAGCAATCCCATCAATTCGCATGAAGACTATCTCGCGGACCTTAGGTCCAGGCACGGGAGCAAGATCGGATTTTGGAAGCTTGCGGTTTAAAAGTCCGCAATTAGATCCAATGGGGAGTGAACAGCGGCGTCGCTAAAAGTTATACCGAAGCCTTGCATTGGTATCGCAAGTGTGCCGACCAGAGGAACGCCATTCGCCGAGCGTTACGTGGGCTTCATGTATTATGGCGGCACGCCGAGACTCCAGGCAAGCTATCAAATGGTTTCGCAGGTCGCCGCACAGGGCGATGAGGAATCCAGGCACGTGCTCGTTCAACTGGCCAGAGAGGCACAGTGAGGATCGGGTGACAAAGTGGATTGCCCAAATCAGCTTGTGTATGTTTCAGGCGGCCTTTCCCCCGCAACTCTTCGAAGCTTGCTTCTTCACGCTTGCTGGTGATCCGAAATATTTTTTTATGCAAGAGCAGGTTTTTGCAAGACTAAAAAGAAACCTGGCTTGGTATGGTTCTTTGCCCGGTCTTGGGACGAGGAAGCGATGCCGGTCCCGCGTTCATGCGTTCCGGTCAATTGAGGGAGTCCATGATGTCAATCATACGAAATCTCGTATTCACCGGCGTGATTGCCGCGGCATCATTTGCCGTTGCACCAGCCTATGCGCTAACGGCGAAGGAATGCAGCGCCAAGTATCAAGCAGCCAAGGAGGCGGGAACGCTCGGAGGGCTGAAATGGAACGATTTCCGCAAAGCGCAATGCGCATCGGATGCGGCGGCGACAACCGACACCAAAAAGCCAGCAAGCAAGACGAAGACCGATACCACAACATCCACTGCCAAAGGTACCGATGACGGCGATGGCCTCACGATGAAAGAGTGCAGCGCCAAATACCAGGCCGCCAAAAACGCCGGAACACTGGGCGGGCTGAAGTGGAATGATTTCCGCAAGTCCCAGTGCAGCGCCGACTCTGCCGCTACGGCACCGGCAACCCCCACCAAAACTGCCAAGAAAGCTGCGTCAAGCAGTGACAACGATGGCGATGGCCTCACGATGAAAGAGTGCAGCGCCAAATACCAGGCCGCCAAAAACGCCGGAACACTGGGCGGGCTGAAGTGGAATGATTTCCGCAAAGCCCAATGTGGGGCTGGTGCATCGGTCGCCGCCAAACCCGAACCGGTTCAACCGACCAGGACTGCGACCGCTCCATCAGATGACAGCAGTGATGGTGGTGGTCTGACGATGAAGGAGTGCAGTGCAAAATATCAGGCGGCCAAGAGCGCCGGCACCCTTGGCGGAATGAAATGGAATGATTTCCGCAAGGCACAATGCAGTGCCAGCGCAGCAGCCAATGACGACGAGACCGCTCCGACGACAGATACCGCTACCTATACACAAGAGCCTGCTGCACCAACAACAGCTGCACCGCGCGGCGTCGCATTCCCCAGAGGTGTTTCGTCGAAGTATTCCAACGAAAGCGCCGGCAAAGCCCGCATGCACACATGCCTCGATCAATATTATGCCAACAAGGAGAGCAATTCGCTTGGCGGGTTGAAATGGATTCAGAAGGGAGGCGGCTATTACAGCCTGTGCAATTCCCGTTTGAAAGGCTAAACGAAATATACAGGAAGCGAGCGTCCAGCGTCGCTCGCTTCCTGCAGGTTGTCGGCGCCTGGAAGGTGAAATTCTCTTCTCGCGTCTGATGACGTTGCTCGGCAATCGATCCAAAAGTGAACTGATTACCCATGCCTTTCTTCGCCTCTCAGGTTAACGCCCACGCCCGCACATGTAACAATCGTCCAGCCAGACCGCGCTCAACGGAGCACTCCGGAGAAACCCACTGAATTGCCATCGCACTCTTATATGTGAAGCGCCCAAATGCGCAGTATATATGGGCGACTCCAGGACTGTACCAGGCCTGGGCTTGCAGCGTGCTGGCTCAACAGGAACCGGGAACGCGCTTCCCCAATCCAGCCGTCGCTGATATTGCACGCGCAACGGGAGAGCTCGCCTTCTTCGTACTATCGAGGTATTTCGGGTGGCAGGAGCTCGATCCCGGACCGTTTTGACAGAACCGTATCGACGAGGCCCCATTGCCTGGCTTCCTCCGCAGTCATGAAATGATCGCGATCCAGAGTTTTTTCCACCTCCTCGAACGAGCGTCCGCAATGTTTTGCGTAGAGGCTGATCATCCGATGCTTGGTTTGGCGCATTTCTTCCGCATGGATGAAGATGTCGGAAGCCTGCCCCTGAAATCCGCCGAGCGGCTGATGCACATGAATACTTGAATTCGCCAGAGCCGTTCGCTGACCGGGTTCACCTGCCATCAAGAGGAAAGAACCCATGGATCGAGCCGTACCCATGCACAATGTTGCGACCGGGCAGGTGATGAACTGCATTGTGTCGTAGATCGCAAGACCACTGGTGATGACGCCGCCCGGCGAGTTTATGTACATTGAAACGGGCTTGTTGGGGCTTTCCGATTCGAGAAAGAGCAATTGCGCGCAGATCAGTGCGGCCATCCCATCCTCGACCTGGCCGTTCAGGAACACGATACGTTCGCGCAGCAAACGCGAATAGATATCGAATGATCGTTCGCCGCGACTGGATTGTTCAACTACCATAGGGACGAGTTGCATCATGTCGCGCATGGGCGACCTCCTTTCTGTAATGTTCAGGAATTGGTCCTAGGCTGCTGCGCGCCGAGGTTGCGGCCGGTTATTGTTGGCTACGCTCATCGCCAGTTCATGCACTATGCTAAAGGTCGTGCCACCTCTACCATTTGCCCCGATCTGGAATGTCACGTAACTGACGGCGTCATTATCCTTCATGCTATAGCGCACGCGGGTATGGGGATCGGCGGATATCAGATGAATTTCGATGGATGGCTCGGGCGTATTTTCCTCCGGAACACCGCTCTTGCCGGTGGGTCGCTTTAACCACCGCGATACGTATTCTGGCAGCGTCAATGCCCGCCACACCTTTGACGGAGCAGCGTCCAGTTCATACGTTAGCTTAATGCTCGCGTCGGTCTTGTGCGTCATTGGTCCATCTCCTTAAGAAGCTGCTTCAGGTCGTCCACGCGACCTGGCCAGAACGCGTTGTAGCGGCTGAGCCATCGGTGAATTCGGGCCACGCCATCGGGATTGATCCGGTAGAGGACATTCCTGCCATGCTTCTGTTCCGCGATCAGTCCGGCTGTGCGCAGAACAGCCAGATGCTGTGACATGGCCGGCTGTGACAGCGCAAATCCTTGCCGCAGGTCCGTGGCATTCATTTCACCATCAGCCAGCCGTTCGAAAACGGCGCGTCTTGTCGGATCGGCGAGAGCCTTGAAGAATTCTGTTTCACTCATGCAGACACATAAGCACAGACTTATATGATTGGCAAGTTGCAAGTTTCGGTTCGCGAGCATGACTGACGGCAAGTCCATGCTTGCGCGGCTTTTCGAGCTTATTGGAAAGCACGTGCTGTTACGAGAAAAGTTCGTGACAAAGCATCTCGCAAAAGCCGTCGGGAAACGATGATTGGCTCGAAACCTCTAATGATTGATGTCGCCATCCACCGTCATAACATCCAGGCTACGGTCTTTCTGCAAGGACCGACGCCCGTTATATCTGGCTCCTGTCGCGATGTTGCCTGAAAGTTTGGGTGGCCAACTGCCGGGTCGAGATATGGCAGCGAATGAAGCCGCCGCTTGTCGCCTGCAGTGGCGGCGGGCTGTCACCACATATTGTACCAATTTGCCGAGGACAGCGTCCGGCAAGGGGACAACCTTTGTTCCCTGTTGATCTGGATTCCGGCATTGCCGGTACGCTCGGTTCATAGTTGTCCTTGCGCAGATCGGGGGCCGCATGCAGCAGCATTTCCGTATAGGGGTGTAAAGGCGAATTGAGCAGAGCGTCCGCATCTTCCACCTGCATCAGTTCACCGCGATACAGCACCGCCACTCTGTCGGCCAGCTGCCGCACGACGGCGAGGTCGTGCGAGATGAACAGCATCGATACTGAATGCTGTTGCTTGAGCGCCTTGAGCAATTCGATGATCTTTGCCTGGACAGACACATCGAGCGCGGAGAGGATTTCGTCGCAGATCAATATCTTCGGATTTACCAGTAGGGCACGGGCGATAGCGATCCTCTGGCGTTCGCCACCTGACAACTGTTCCGGAAAGCGGTCCAGATACGCTGCATGTAATCCGACGTTTTCCAGGGCCGTCTCAAGAGTTGTCGGCTCGGCCTCAATACCGAAATGAATGAGTGGCCGCTCGAGAATTGCACGGATGGTCCGGCGCGGATTGAGCGATGCGTCGGGATTCTGGAAAATATACTGGATCTGCCGCAACTGTTCGGGTGGCCTGAGTTTCAGCGTGGGTTGCAGTAATTTTCCATCCAACTTCACGCTACCCGATTGGGGAGGCAGACGCCCGCTTATTGCACGGGCAATGGTGGATTTGCCGCTGCCGGATTCTCCAACCAGCGCCATGACTTCACCTGGAAGCAGATCGAAGCTGATATTGCGCGCGACGGGCGGGCGTGCCGTCGAGAAGATCCTGCTCAGAATGTCGGGCTTTGTGTAGGACAGCGTCAGGTCGTCTACGGATAGCACGCTCTCAGGTTTCGAGTCTGGCCGGGCAGGAATTGTCGTATTGGGCTTTTCAGTCTGTCTGGCGTCTCTTGCATTGATGTCTGACCAATGCATGCAGGCGACCGAGTGCCGTTCTCCAACAGCGACCAGCGATTGTGCTGTAGAGCG
Organism: Phyllobacterium brassicacearum; assembly: GCF_003010955.1. Taxonomy (GTDB): domain Bacteria; phylum Pseudomonadota; class Alphaproteobacteria; order Rhizobiales; family Rhizobiaceae; genus Phyllobacterium; species Phyllobacterium brassicacearum. The sequence goes on along the minus strand of NZ_PGGO01000002.1, from coordinate 134,969 downwards.
GCACGCGGCTGTCGCAAAGTCGCACCTCGGCTCGAACTTGCATCCAGCCGGGATCTGATCGCGTCGCAGCAGCCCGCGCAAACCCCGCGATCTTGCAGTGGAGTGTTCCATTGTCGGGATCGAGGCTATCAGCCCACGGGAGTAGGGGTGCGCCGGGTTCGATAGGAGTTTGTCGCAGGATGCCACCTCCACAAGCTGTCCAGCATACATGACGCCGACACGGTCGGCGATCTGGGCAAGCAGGGCGAGGTCATGCGTGACGTACAGCATCGCCATGCCAATGCGGTTTTTGAGATCCTGCAGCAGTTGGATGATCTGACGTTGGGTGGTGACATCGAGACCGGTGGTCGGCTCGTCGAGGACGAGCAGGTCCGGATTGCAGGCGACAGCCATAGCGATCGTGACACGCTGCTGTTGCCCGCCTGACAGTTCGTGCGGGTAGCGCCGGCTCACATCGGGCAGGCCAACCAGGGCAAAGAGTTCCACAATACGGCTTTCAATGGTCGAGCCATCTGGAAGCGCGCGATGTTTTGCGATCATCTCGCGAATTTGCGATCCAACCCGCATACCGGGGCTCAGTGCAGTGGTCGGGTTCTGCGGAACGAACGCGATGCGGTTCCCGCGCAGGCGCGTGAGGGCACGGGAATTGACTTTGAGCAGGTCAGAGCCTTCAAACAGGATCTGTCCCGTCCTGACGGTGTTATTGCCGATACCATAGCCGAGCAGCCGATAAGCTACGGTGGATTTCCCGCAACCCGATTCCCCTACGAGGCCAAACGTTTCTCCCCGTTCGATGTCGAAGGAGACCCCTTCAACAACATCGATCCAGCCGCCCTCCCTGCCGTAAGCTATTCCAAGGTCTCGAACTTCCATAAGGCTTTTCATTGTCAGGCTCCGACAACCGGCCGTTGGCCAAGCATGCGCGAAAGACCATCGGTAAAGAGATTGAATCCGATAACGAGGGAAGCCAGACCGAGCCCCGGCCCGAATACCGTCACAGGAGATGCGATCAAAAGGTTGCGGTTCTCGCTGATCATCAGACCCCACTCAGGTGTCGGCGGCCGGATGCCAAAGCCGAGAAATCCGAGTGCGCCGATCAGGATTGGCGCGTAACTGAGACGCAGCGAGAATTCGACAAGAAGCACGTTAGCGGTGTTTGGGAGAATTTCTCGGAATATGATGGACCATGTGCCCTCACCACGCAGCTCGGCGACGGCAACGTATTCGCGAGTGGCGATTTCCATTGCGGCCGCCCGCGCTATTCGGGCGATGCGCGGCGCATATACAAGCCCCACGACAAGGACGATCAGTGCTGGTTCCCCCGCGAGTGCAGGGCCCGCAGCGATAATCATCACCAGCGCCAATGCCAGAAACGGGATGCTGATCATTGCCTCCACCAGGCGCTGCACGATCTCATCGAACCAGCCGCCGAGATACCCTGACAGCAATCCCAGCGTTGTGCCGAGAACCATACCAAGGATCGTTCCCGCGAAAGAAAGTATGAGAACTATGTGGGCACCGTACATGAAGCGGCTGAGTACATCGCGGCCGATCTGGTCGAGGCCCATCGGATGCTGCCACGATGCGCCGGAAAGTGGTATTCCGGTCGCCATTTGCGCAAAACCGTAGGGAGTCCAGAACATGCCGACGACAGCAAAAATTGCGTGAACCACAAGAATGACTGATCCGACTTTGAACGGGCCTGACATGGCGCGCCAGCGCCCGATATCAAGGTGTGGGGTGACCGGTCGCTTCCGGAGATTGGATGTCGTCAAGGTCATTGGCCTGCCCTCAGACGCGGTTGAAGGAGAATTGCGCAGATGTCCGCGACGAGATTGGCCGCGATATAGACCACCGCACTGATCATTACGGTCGCTTTGATCAGCGGGATGTCACGCAGTTGCAGCGCATCGATCAGCAGCGTGCCGAATCCAGGATACGAGAACACCCGTTCGACGATCACGACACCGCCGATCAGGAAGCCAAGATTGAGTGCGGTCACGTTTAACGCCGGTACGATAGCGTTCGGCAAAGCGTGTCGCCAAAGCACTGCATAGGCGCCAAGTCCCTTCAGTTCGGCAAGGCGGACATAGTCCGAACGCAGCACCTCGATAAGGCTGTCGCGCAGAACGCGGATGGCATAAACGGCCATCATAATGGCAAGAGTGACCGCAGGCAGTATGATGGCGCGGAGGGTGTCCTGCCAGCTGCTGGCCTCTGACACCGTTGCGAGGGCGGGCAGGATCGGCACCGCCACCGCAAAAGTAAAAAGCAGGATCGTTGCAAGCAGGAAATCGGGAAGCGACAACAACAGCAATGTCAAAACCGAAATTGCGTTGTCGATTATTCCGCCGCGATGCGTTGCCTGAATGATTGCCGGAACAATCGCAAGGACCAGATAGATTACAAAAGCGAGCAGAGACAACAGCAGCGTGTTGACGATGCGCGGTCCAAGCACATCCGCGACAGGACGGCCGGTTGCAAGTGAAACGCCGAGATTCCCGCGAAGCAGATCGACCAGCCAGTGCAGGTACCTGCTCAGTGCCGGCTGGTCGAGATGCAGCTGGCTACGGAGAACTTCAAGCGCTTTTGCGGTGGCATCACGTCCGAGAATACGGGTAGCCACATCTCCTGGAAGCGCCTCGAGTATCAGGAAAATAATGACGGAGACCAGAAGCAGGGTCAGGACAGAGAGTAGGGTTCTGCTAACGATCAGGCGAAGAATTGTCATTTCACATCCGTTCTCGCCGTCTGCAAAACGGCGTCAGGTGCCATGAAATCCGGAAGGAAGGCAGCGTCCGTCTCCAGATCACCGTGCCAGACATACAAGAGCACAAGGGACCGATCGCCAGAAAGTGTGGCGTGCGGCATCCAGGAGGGGTGGTGAATGATTTCGCCGATTCCGCGCGAGACCCACGGATCGCGTCCGGTCCGCCACGCGGACGGGCCGGTGACTGTGTAATAGAGTTCGTCGGCGGGGTGGTGGTGAAGCGGATAATGAGTATTGGGTCCAAGTAGCATGACGCCGAAGGCAATGTCGGGATCCGTCATCAAAACCGGCGGACCACTCACCGGTCCACAGATCACTCCATAACCGTAGTTGCTGCCAAAACCGGCGCTGGGAGGGGCCGCCATGTATGTCTTGCTTCGGGTAAAGTGCAGCGACGGCATCAGATCCAGAAGTGCTTTCGCCAACGAAGCATCGGGTGCACAGGCAGCCAGCTCGGCTTCGCAGATGTCCTGGACCGGTACGCGTCCGTCAGGAACCTCGCCCGCGCCAGTCAGGTCCGCTTGCAGGGCGCGCAAACGGTTTGCATGCGACCGCGCGATTTGCGTTTCGCCGCGATCCAGTTCATCGGCGAAACATTGAATGAACTTCGTCAATTTGCGATGCGTCATGCGTCAGGTCTCCGGCACGGAGCGATCAGGCTCCGTGGCTGATATGGTCAATCGGGAGGAAGCTGGCTGCTACTGGGCGCAGCTTAATTCCGCGTAATCGAGGCGGTTCACGTCGACATGCGGCGTATAGCCTGTGCAGCCCTTGCGAAGTCCTGCAACCACGGAGGTAAAGACTGGCAAAACCATGCCGCCTTCTTCGGCGACAATGCGCTGTGCATCGCGGTAAAGCCTGTTTCGCTCTTCTTCATTTATGGTTTGACCAGCCCTGGCAACAAGCGCATCGAAGTCGGGACGTTTCCAATGCGTCTCATTCCATTCAGACTTGCTGCTGAGCGAAAGCGTCAGTGCTTCCGCAGGCGGGCGGGCCGCGGTATATGAGATGACAGCTGGTTTCTTGAGCCATACGGTGTCCCAGTAACCTTCTGCCGGTGACGTAATGACGTTGACTTTGATACCGGCGGGAGCCGCCATCTGGGCATAGACCTGCGCGAGCAGCATCATGCCGGGATAGGAATCGGACGTGTAAAGATCAAATTCGATACCGTCCGGATGGCCGGCCTCGGCAAGCAGGGTCTTCGCCCGGTCGATGTCGGACACTTTTGGTGGCGTCCCGAGACCGAGCGGTGAGGTCAGAGGTATCGGCGTATCCCCGCCAACCTCACCATAACCCAACAGGACAGTGTCGAGGATCGTTTTACGGTCCATTACGAGCTTCAATGCCTCCCGGACCTTGACGTCATCGAAAGGCGGCGTGTCGGTCCAGAGCGCCAGGTAAAGCGAAGTCGCACCTGGCGTCGATACAAGATCGACGGCAGGATTGTCCTTCAGCGTAATGAGGCTTGCCGGGTCGACCGTCAGTGACAGATCGACCGATCCTGACAAGAGGGCCGACAAACGGGATGTCGCTTCAAGACTGGTGGTTATCTCGATGCATTCGGATTTGGGCAGGCCCGACCTCCAATAGGCAGGGTTGCGCCGCATCACCCGGACAGGGCTGTTGACAGTAAAGGTCTCCTGCGTGAAGGGGCCAGTGCCATTGCCCCTGGTGCGCAAATCCTCGCTCTTTGCTCCCTCGGGCACCATCAGCGCATATTTGGTCGCGATCAGCGTCGGCAATTCGACCACAGGCTCGTTGAGCCTGAATTGGACAGTATGGTCGTCCAGGGCTGTGATCCCCTCCGCGTTAAGGAAGGCAAGGGTTGAAAATCCGCCGGGGGAAACAGCCGGATCGAGCAGCCGGCGATAGGAATAGACCACGTCCGCGGCATCAAAATCAGACCCGTCATGGAACTTTACGCCCTTTCGCAGACGGAATGTCCATTCGGTCGCATCGGCATTTGACTCCCATGATTCAGCCAGAACGGGCACGGGCGTCATGGTGTTGCTGCGGTCAACGAGAGGTTCATAAACAGCACGGATATGGTAGGCACTGTCGGTGCCGATCAAAGCCGCGGGATCCATGGTCTGCTTTTCACCGTCGGACTCGTAGCCGAGCACACGCACGCAGCTTTGTTGGGCGAAGGCAGTTGTAACGTTTAACGAACAGGCGCCAACGACAAGAGCGAGAGCTGTAGACTTCAGAAGGTGGTGTTTCATCTTCGTTCCCCTGATTTTTCCAGGATTTATGACTGGAGTATGAAAACGCCTTGGGGTCCTTGCAAACGATTAGAAATAACGTCTACATGAATAAAATTCATGTAGGTGAAAATGGTTCGGCGAACGTTACCTCCACTGTCTACGTTGAAAGCGTTTGAGGCTGCCGCGCGCCTGCGTAGTTTCAAGGAGGCAGCTGAGGAGTTGAACGTCACCCAGTCTGCTATCAGCCATCAGGTTGCATCGCTGGAGCGAAATCTCGGAACGTCACTATTCCGGCGGCTGCCGGGCCGGGTTGAATTGAGCAAAGCGGGCGAACTCTATTTTCCGGTCGTCCAGGACGCCCTGGACCGGATCGCACTCACAACCGATCTCATTCGGCAAAGCCATGCGCCAGCAGCGCTGACTGTGCAGGTCTATGTGACTGTAGCGGTTCGCTGGCTTATTCCAAGGCTCCAGAAATTCAAGGACGCCTCGCCTGAAATTGCCATCAGTCTCGATGCCAGCCTTCTGGATTGGGAGTTCAATGCCGATCGGGCCGATATAGGATTGATTTACACGCGCTCGCCGGACCGGCCGAATGTGAGCTATACGCTTTTGCGGCGGGAGCGGCTTGTGGCTGTGTGCTCAAGTGCAACCGCCAAGGCTATATCTTCACCTGCGGATATCAGGCAATTTCCGTTTCTGGCGGTGACCGGTACGGCCGAGGACTCATCCATTTGGGCCGCAAGCGTCGGGCTTCCCGGCCTTATCCAGAAATCCTCGCCTGTTTTTGACAGCAACCTTCTGGCGATCGAGGCCGCAGTAAACGGGCAAGGAGTGGTGGTGGTGCCTGAGTTTCTGGTCGAAGCGGACCTGGCTACTGGGACATTGGCGATACCGGTTCAATCCGATGTCATGCAACCCGGCGGCTGGTATCTCACCTATCTACAGCGCCGCGCCAATGAAAAGGCAATCCGAAAATTTCTTGACTGGATCCGGCAGCAGTAATGTGCATAGCCCGGCTGGCTGCGGTCAAATGGATCGCAGGCAACCGGGCCGAAACCGTCGATCTGACGTCAATCGTCCTTCGTCAAATAGCCTTTTAGAAACGTGGTGCCTGCAACAATGTCCGGCGTCATCGACCGGTCTGTGTCAAGGAACGGTACTTTCTCACGAAAGGCATCATGGAAGGCCATGGTAGATGAAGCCAGTTTACGCTCGGGGTGCTCCTTCAGCCGCAGGTCAGCGGCCTGCGCCGCATGGAGGAGCTCCATGGCGAAAATCGTGAAGCTGTTCTCAATCTGCTCACGCACGCGTTCGACAACGAACGGTGCATTGGTACCGACATCTTCCACCCCGCCTGCAATGGGCCGGGAATCAAAAGAGGTGGGCTGTGCGAGTGCGCGATTCTCCGTCGCTATCGCCATGAGCGGCGCTTCCACGACCAGGAACGCGTGATGGGTGTTCCCGGTGCCGAGATATCGCGCGAGTTTCGTGTGCGTAGGATTGTTCAGCTTCAGGACGCGCTCCGACGAAGCGGTGGTGTGGTGTGCAAGGACAATGCCGAGCTCTTCGAAAGCAATCACCCATGGTAGTGGCTCAAAGTTCGCGGTCGGGAGTACTGCGCCGCCTTCGACGTAGCCCCGGCGCGCCTGGGGGAACTCGGATTTGGGCAGAACGCCGACGGCGATGCCGGGATTGTCGTCCGACGAGTTGATCTGGATTTGCACGAGCGCCCTGGTCCTCGCCAGGCTGTCGGCCAAACTCCCTAGCACATAGGGTGCCGTACGGAAGCTTAGCGGGTCCTGGAGAATCCGCTTTTCGTCTTCCTGCCAGAGATAACTCCCGGCGAGAAGTCCACGAAGTTCGTTGGTCGCGCTGATGTAGCTTGGGAATGGCCGCAGATTGGCCACGTCCTCAAGAAGCGGCGAGACATTGCCGTTCAACCCCTCCAGGCTAAGGGCATAGACCAATTGCGAAGTGGCCAGCATCTGCTCGGCATCATGGACGGCCAGCGCCGCCAATCCCGCAGCATAGGCATTAGAGCTGAGTATCGCGAGGCCGTCCTTCCCGAACGGCTTCAAAGGTTCAATGCCTGCTGCCTTCAACGCTTCCAATGCAGGCATGCGCCGCCCTTGATAGTCGACTTCTCCTTCCCCAAGCATGGCTAACCCGATGTGGCTGAGTAGTGTCATATCCGCCTGGCCCACCGATCCGCGCGAAGGCATTATCGGGGTGATCCCCTTGTTCAGGAATGCGAGGAGGGTATCGGCCACGTGGGGCTGTACGCCCGGGCCGCCGGTCAGAATGTTATTGAGACGCACTGCCATTGTTGCCCGGACGACTACAACTTCGGTGTCGGGACCGACACCAACAGAATGGGCCCGCAAAAGGCCTTCGTTGAATTCGCGTGAGGCTTCCATCAGTTCCGGAGTAAGGTCGCCCTTCGCGTCGACCATCTTGCGGTCTTTGTTCCACCCGACACCGACGGTAAGGCCGTAGATTTCCTGCCCCTCCTTCGCTCCCTGGAGCAGTACAGCATATGCTCGCGCTACCTTGTCGCGGCTTTCGCGAGTAACAGTGACGACCTCACCTTTAGCCACGCGCACGATCATTTCAGGAGTGGCCTCCCGGCCGCTCAAGGTCACATCGGCCATCGCTGCTGTTCCGGTAAACAGAAGGCAAGCACCGAAGACACTGGCTAAGAAACTGTGTTTTAACATTTGACGTCTCCTTAAGAATTTCTGACGAGGAAACTATTGGGATTTTGAAACACCGTCGCAAATGATGAGATTTAACGTCTGCTTGAACGAATCTCATGTGGCCAGACGGTGAACGCGTGTCTGCACCCTGGGGCATTTGCTCACCTGGTGGTGAACCCCCGGAGCCGCGCACATCCCGGCCATGCCGCCGCAACGCGGCCATGCAGGGGCAGGAGCGAAGCGTCCCTTGCATGGGTGAGGCGGTGACACAGGGCTTGGCGAAGCGGCGTTTCGGGTGAACCCCTGGAGGGTGTCCGGGTGGGGTTCAGGGGGAGGGCGGAGCGCCTTCCCCCCTTCCAATTTCAACTGCCGAGCGCAGCGAGACAGCACAGACATGTAAACGTTTGTTCTCACAGATTTTTTGGCTAAAATGTTTCTAGGGCGGGATAGCTGTCGCGACTGAATTTTGCCAACTGGCGCCAACGGGAGAGATGCAGCACTTAAGCACCCACATCGATGATAGACTGGCCGAACGCTTTTCAGCGCTGGCTCGGGCGCATGGCGGAAAGTCGGCGTTGCTGCGTCACTTCGTGCGTTTGGCCGTCGATGGATCATCGCCGGAACAAACGCCGAGGTTGCCCGACCCCGCCGGGCGGACCGTGCATCTGTCGCTGCGGCTTTCGGCCAACGAGGTTGTGGCGGTCAGGAGGGCGGCGACCGCCCGGGGCATGAAGCCGGCGCAATGGCTTCGCGCGGTGGTGCGCGTGCGTCTCGGGGCCGGCACGCAGTACAGCGCGTCGGAGCTGCACGAACTGCGCGCCCTGACCAACCAGGTGCGCAGGATCGGCGTCAATCTCAATCAGCTTGTCCGCGCCGCCCATGAGGCCCGCCTGGAACATGCGCCCTTCGCCGTCGACAAAAAGGTTGTTGACACCGCGCGCGGCGAAGTCGAGCGGACGCTGACCGCGCTGCATCTGCTGGCGCGTGGCAATGTTCGCGTCTGGGAGGGGCAGGCCGATGGCAAATGACCCGAAGGTCCGCATGCTTTACGACGATTTTTACAAAGAGGTCGGTGTGGCCGCGGCCTGGACGCCGCCATCGCACATCAGGGTTTATCGCGATGCGCTTTTAAAGGGGCGGGCCAGGCCAAGGCCGCGCAACACGGCGGCGGACAAGGCAAGGCTCGCCCGCATCGCCAACAAGGCGCCGGAAGTCATGATCAAGATCAGCGGCCGCACACGCGATGGCGCGCATCTGAAAGCGCATATGGATTATATCACCCGCAACGGGAAGGTGGCCGTAGAGACCGATTACGGCGCCATGCAAGGCAAGGACGCCGTCAGGGATATCCATGCCGACTGGTCGGACGATGAAATCATCTACACGGGTCAGCACCAGGTCCGCAAGGCGCCGCCGTCGGTGAACATGGTGCTGTCCATGCCACCCGGCGTTGACCGGGACGCCTTCCGCAATGCGGTGCGCGATTTCGTCGACGCCGAACTGCGGCCGCGTGTCGATGTCATGCTGGCGTTTCACGACGACACGGAACACCCGCACGCGCATGTGACCGTGCGCGGTCGTCAGCACGACGGCAAAACCTTCAATCCGGGACCGCCGGTGCTTGCGCACTTTCGCGAGGTCTTTGCCGGCGCCTTGCGCCATCGCGGCATCGAGGCGGAAGCAACGCCGCGTTGTGCGCGCGGGCATACCATGAAGTCCGAGCGCTCGCATGCGCGCCATATGCGCGCGAAAGGGCTGATACCCCGCACCGAGAGCGCAGCCATCCGGGAGGCTTTCCGGGATCTTGAGCGCGCGAGGAACGGCGCCTCACATCCCGAAGACGAGGAGAAACTACGCCCATGGGTCAAGGCGGCGAGGGAGCGCCATGCGGGCGTCAAGGCGGTGTATACCGCCGCCGCACGCGAACTAGCTGCAAGCGCAAGCCCGGCCGATCGAAAGCTTGCCCAACAGGTCGAGCAGTTCGTTCGATCGATGCCGGCGCCCATGTTCGCGCACGATCTCTACAAGCAGGCGCTTGAGCGGCAACTTGCACAAAGAGCAAAGCCGCCGCCAACGGCCGTGAAGCAGCGGGACGGGCCGGAGCGGTGATGGCAGCGGTTTCCCGGACAGTAAGCTCTCGATGCTCGCGCCAACGTTTAACCTTGTTCTCGCCTTCCAGCATGCGGTCGACAACTCCGGCCGGGATTGGCGCTTCTTCGCTCGCCAAATTCGAGGCAAGCAGAAGTGTTCCGCGTATCCACTGCTGCAAATTCAGGAACTTCGACATCAAAAGACACGAACTTTCCGTTCTCAATCGGTAGTATGCCGCTGCCCACATCCCATCATGTATCTGACGTTCAAAGCGATGAACGAAGCGGCCATCATCAGTGACCGCTTCTCTAATCGGGCGTCCCTGTTGGCGCGCCCCAGACCTCTGCCGAGGTACTCGATCGTATATCCGAGACCCGTTCTGGGTTACGCCATCGGCAGTCGTCTGCGAACGATGGCCGCATGGAAATTGGCTCCGCGCAGCAGGCCATCGTCGTTGAAGTCATAGTTCGGATTGTGCAACGGGGCCGATTCCTTACCATTGCCGAGGAAGGCGAAACAGCCTGGAACATGCGCGAGGAATTGGGCGAAGTCTTCGGACGCTGTCATCGGTTCATTGGCGACTGCAACATCGTCGGGATTGAGAATGGTCCGTGCCGCAGTAAAGGCTTCTTCGACGAGCACTGGATCGTTCATCAGCGGCACGAATTCGCGGGTGTAGGTGACCTCCGCCGCGACGTTGTGCGCAAGTGCTGTGCCCTCGGCAATGATCCGCATCTGCTTTTCGATCGATGCGCTGACCTCGGGTCTGAAGCTTCTGGCATCGCCGAGGATATGGGCCAGCCCCGGAAGCGCGTTGCGCGTACCGTCGGTGACCAGCTCGGTGACAGAAACGACGCCGATGTCGGCAGGGCTGAGCCGCCGCGACACGATCGTCTGCAGATTGGTCACCAAGGCGCAAGCGGCGACCAGGACCTCATTGCCCTGGTGGGGTCGGGCAGCGTGCCCACCAAGACCCCTGAGTACGATCTCGAAATTGTCTTCCGCCGACATGAAAGGGCCGGAGCGAGTTTCGAACCTTCCAACCGCGAGACCTGGCATGTTGTGCAGGCCGTAAATTTCATCGAATGGGAATCGCTGCATCAAGCCATCGTCGAGCATGGCGAGCGCACCCTTGCCCCATTCCTCTGCGGGCTGGAAGATGAAGCGCACGATGCCGTCGAAGTTTCCCTCTTCAGCGAGAATCTTGGCGGCTCCAAGCAGCATCGTGGTGTGCCCATCATGACCGCAGGCATGCATCAGGCCGGGGTTCCGAGAGCGATAGGCATGTTCGCTCCGTTCAGTGATTCTCAGCGCGTCCATGTCCGCACGAAGCGCGATCGCTCGATTGCCCGAACCACGCTTGAGCATGCCGACGACACCTGTCCCACCGACGCATTCCGTCACATCATCGAGGCCGAATTCGCGAAGCTTGGCGGCCACGAATGCCGCCGTTCCGGTCTCCTCGAAGCCGAATTCGGGATGGGCGTGCAGATGATGACGCCAAGCCATCATCTCCTGGCGCAGAATGTTGAGATCGTTCGGCATTATGCCTCTCCAGTGAGCCGCTTCACGACATCGAGCAAAACGTTTGCACCGACGTCGATTGAACGGTGGTCATGCCTTTGCTCTCTCGAATGTGTTCGCGACAACAGACTCAGGCGTACGGCCTACGAGTTCTTCATATTTTTTCGGATCGGTCGCGCCTTCGGTGTTGATCAGGAAAACGCGCGAGGCTTGATCGAGACCAAGCGCGGCCTTCATTCCGGGATCGGACGCAACCTTGATCAGTCCTGCAAGACCGACACCGCCGCTTTCGCCGGCGACCATGGCCGGGTCGTTGTCCGCGGGATTGGCGAGCTTTCTCATTACCGCCACAGCGTCATCCTCATCGACCGTCATGAAAGCGTCGGTGACACGAGAGAGCACGCGCCACGCGACCAGGGACGGTTCGTAGCATTCCAGCATCGCCATCACCGTCGGCTCGCCATGATCGATCTTTATCAGATACCCGGCCTTGGCGCTCTCAACGATGCAGGCGGCTCGCGCTGGATCGACGACGACGAAGGTCGGCCGGTCCTCTCCCATAACGACCGCCAGGTGGCCGGAGATCGCAGCCGCAATTCCGCCTACACCTGACTGGACGAAGACATGGGACGGTGGTTCCTGCATCTCCCGTAACGCCTCGCGGACGATGGCCGTGTACCCCTGCATGACGAGACCCGGAATGCGCTCGTAACCTGGCCATGATGTATCCGAAACGATCGTCCAACCACGCCCGGTGGCAACACGCGCTGCTTCCCGCACGGAGTCGTCATAGGTACCGTCGACCCGGATCATATCAGCGCCGAACCGGGCGATGGCCGCGACCCGTTCGTCGCTGACGCCGGAATGCACGAAGATCGCCGCCTTAGCGCCGACAAGTTGGGCGCCCTGGGCCACTGAGCGACCGTGGTTTCCATCGGTTGCACAGGCGACAGTCATGGTCTTGGCGATGGCCCGGACTTCGGGGGATTGGAGTTCAAAGACATCCACGTTCCGGCCGAGACTGCGGCCCGCTTCCTCCAGAACCAGCCGAATGACGGCATAGGAGCCGCCGAGCGCCTTGAAGCTGCCGAGCCCAAGCCTTTGGCCTTCGTCCTTGATGTGGATCGCACCGACACCGATTTCCGTTGCCAGTGCCGGAAGACTGACGAGCGGTGTCTCGGCATGATTGTCCCGGAAGGTGAGGTAACGTTCGACCTCGACGGCTGCATCTACCCCAAGAGTATCGGCATCTCCCGCGATCAACGGTTTCTTGTAGTCGGATGTGGAGTTCACCAGGAACATGGTCGCCTCGTCTTTGATTACCGAACGATATTGCAAACCGGGCGAAATGTGCGCTGAATATGGGGCTCTCATTTGCAAGTTTGTTTCATTGGAGACCCGATTTTGAACAAACGCGTTCAATTGCCCCCGTTGGATGCCTTCGACAGGAAAATCCTCGACATTCTCCAGCAGGACAACACGACGCCACAGCGCGAGATCGGCGACGCCATCAACCTGTCGGCTCCGGCGGTGCAGCGCCGGATCAAACGGATGACCGAAGCCGGAGTAATCCAGGCCAATGTAGCAGTTCTTGACCCAGCCGCCGTCGGCCAGTCGATCACGATCTTCGTGGAGATCGAGGTGATCAGCGAAACGGCAGCACAGATCGAGGATGCCAAGCGGGAGTTCGCGGCTGCACCGGAAATCCAGCAGTGCTACTACGTCACCGGCGAGGCTGACTTCATCCTCGTCATTGTGGTTCCGAACATGGGTGATTACGAGGCCCTGACGAGGCGGCTGTTCTTCGGTAACAGCAACGTCAAGCGCTTCCGGACCTTTGTTGCGATGGACAGGGTCAAGGTTGGCCTGCACGTACCGCTGGGCGCATAGAGATCAAACTTGGGTGTCCGCATCTGGCCGATACTGTTCTCGAATGGGCCAAGGGCGGCGGCTCGGTTAAGAGCGTTGTCGACGTTAGGGTTAAACCGAAATTCCCGTTTTGTACTTCGAAAATCGCAGAATGTTTCGTCTGAAACCACACACTCGAAACCCCACTCGAAGCGGTTCACGCCCCCGAAACGCTCCATTTCACGAGCGAGGAATTGACACTATGTTGTATATACACTATACGGCCGTATGCAGATGAGTTCCAAAGATAAAGGCGTTAACGCCGACGTTGTTCGCGAGATAACCCGCGACTGTATGTTGACACGTACGCGTCGGATATCCCGTCTTGTCACTAACATCTATGATCAGGCACTTCGACGTCACGGTATAAATGCACCGCAGTTTTCGCTGCTGGTCCTCATCGCCAAGCTTGGGGCGGCCAGTCGTGCGGAGATCGGACGAGCGAATTATCAGGAGCGCTCAACCCTGACACGTAATTTGGCACTGTTCCTGGTGGAAGGCTGGATTGAGGAACAGGTAACCGAAGGCGGCGGACGGCGTCGACCGATCGTGATATCGCAGACGGGCAGAGAGTTACTGGGTACTGCGGCACCGACTTGGAGCGAAGCGCAAGTCAAGGCGAAGCAGTTGCTCGGCAAGGAAAATTTTGATGCAATAGTCGGCATCGCCGACAGCATCGCCCATGTCGAGTTTAGCGAGTAATGAGTTCTAATATGTTGTATATGCAATATATGGTGCAAGGTTCTCGCCCGGACTGCCCCCTGTGGGCGAGGCTGCTGACGACTACGCCAAGGCTGAAGCATTTGGATACTGAAGAACCCAAAGGCACGAATGAGAGATAGATATGGCAACGAACTCTAGCCAAGAAAGGCCAATTCTGGTCACAGGTGCGGCAGGCGACATCGGCGCCGTCGGCCGAAATCTCACCGCAAGCCTTCTCTCCAAAGGACACAAGGTACGCGCCTTGGTTCGGCGAGAGGACGAGCGAGCCGAAGCTCTGCGACGGCTTGGTGCCGAAGTCGTACAGGGCGACCTGACAGACCTCAGTTCGATGCATTGCGCGATCGAAGGTTGTTCGCGCATCTATTTCGGTATGTCTGTTTCCGCAGCATATCTGGAAGCTACCGTCAACACTGCAGCTGTGGCACGCCATCATGGCGTAGAAGCTTTCGTCAACATGTCACAGATGACCGTGACACAGATGAGCATCACCGAAACTACCGATAGTCCGCAACATAAGCTGCACTGGCTTGGCGAACAGGCCCTCGCATGGTCGGGGCTGCCAGTGGTGACTGTCCGCCCTACAGTGTTCCTGGAGGGGTTCTTTCTCCGCCTAGCTGCAGCGGGCGTGAAGGCAAATGACGAGTTGATGCTGCCGCTTGGTAATAGCAAAACTTCGCCTATCTCCGCCGTCGACGTTGCCGAGGCTGTTTCGGTCATCCTTGACAACCCCGCCCCGCATATCGGGAAGATCTACAATCTGACTGGTTTCGAGTCTGCGGATTTGGATCGCTATGCGCAGGTCTTCTCCGAGGCGCTGGGCCGGACGATTCGTTACCGTAACGTTCCGCTTGATGCTTGGGTCGAAAAACTTCGGGAACTTGGCGTGCCCGCGCATTTGATTAGCCACCTTGCGGTCATGGCAGATCTCCACGCGCAGGGTCGCTATGATCGTATGACCAATGACCTTTTCAAGCTCACAGGTAAGGCACCGACCAACGTGCTTGACTTCGTCAGACTTCATTCCGCTGACTTCACGTGAGCCCAAGCGGACCGAACGCAGCACGCCGGCCTGCTCCTTTGTCGCTCGGGAGCTATGAGCGGCGGCGGCCGCGCCTCGGCGTGCGCGCCGCCAACCATTCCTGCACGCGGCCAGTGTGGTCCTTGGGTGTCTTCGTCGATACGCGCCCCTTGATGCTTGCCAGTGTGTGAGCCGCCATCGCATCTCTTGCCCGCTGCTCGGCCTCGAGCATCAGAGCGTGGATGGAGCAGACGCCGTCCACGGCCCAGGCGGGCGTGCGGTCGCCGAAGCGCGCGCATTGAGCACGGATGCCCTTGCATTCGAACAGGGCTTTTCGTCCATCGACAGCTTCAACGACTTCAACAGCGGTGACGTCTGTCGCGGGGAGCGCAAGCGCAAAGCCGCCGCCGATTCCCTTGCGTGCGACGACGATGCCCGCCTTCTGAAGCTTGGTGAAAAGCTCGCAACGAATTCCACGGCGATCTCCTGTAGGCAGCCGGTCAAGGCGGCAGAATTGCTTCGCTTCCGCACTGCCCACACAGCACGCTTGTTCCCACCGCTTCCCAATCGTCCCCGCAGCCCAGCAATCGCCGCATGCATTTGGGGCAGCGCTTTTGTTCTGAATTCCGCGCGAAATCGTATTCGGGTCCCACATAGGCACAAATCATATGGTGGACGATAACATGCCGTTCCAGTTCGGTGGAATTGCAGGCGGGGCACCGTTCGGGAAAAGACCGGTCGTTCATCGTCGCTACCGTTTCAGTTGAGATTGAACAGCCTTATAAGTGCCCAAGCGATGCGATCGGTAAACTCCGAATAGTACATGTGAACATGCACGGTTGCGTTCAGCGGTGGTGGCAACACCCCGGGGTCAAATCGAATGCGGCCGATTTGTCCAGCTGACGGCTCGCGCAAGACCGAACTGCGCCGCGATTCGAGCTGGTCGGAGATCGGAAGAATCTCACTGATCGTACCTGGTAGCCGCGTGCGACCGTACACGACGACGACCGTTTGGCCCGGGCGTGGGTCGACCAGCCGAAAGTTGGGGATGTACCAATCGACGAACGTGTCGCCGTCAATAAAAATCTCCGCGATGGAGGAGCCGGCAACCACGGATTCGCCGGCGTGGCCTGTCCGTGCCGCAATGATGCCGCTTGCTGGCGACAGGATGCGCCCGTCGTCAAATTCCCTTTTGACTGCATCATATTGTCCGCGGATTTCCCGTCGAACTGCCTCAAGTCGTACGAGCTGAGCCGCGGCCTCGTCAGCCTCAGCTTCAAGCGCTAACAGACTTTGGACGGCCTCTGCGCGCTCCCGGTATACGTCGGTGCGATAGATCAGGCCAAAATCCTCCCCACTATTTGCTTTTTCCAAACGTTGGAGCGTGTCATCGGCCATACGGGATCGCGCCCGGGCGGCATCGATAGAATCACGTGCGACGCGCGCCTTGACCCGCAGTTCGGCCTCACTGCCGGTGACTTCCGCAAGTGCCCGCAGAAGGTCTGAGGAGGTTTGATCGACTTGGGGGGAACTCACCATGGCGATCGGCGTGCCCGCCTCAACTTTGGCACCAGGCTGTACCTCCATACGCTTGATCTGTACGAGATATGGCGAGGAAATCACCGAGAGTTGGGCGGTGACCACGCCTGGTCCATTGAGCAAGACGAGCGGGGCGCCAAAACGGATGACAAAGAACCCGAGTATCCCGAACACGAGGGCGGCATAAACGAACCGGACAATTCTTCCTGCCCCAGCACGGCGACTTTCGACCGGGTCGGGTACGTTGGGGTCTAGGCGATGAATCTCACGATTCATGGTGAAATCTCCCTCGGAGATGGATCCGCAAGCGCTCGTCGGACGCGCGGAGGTACGAAGTCATCTTGATGCGAGGCTGAAAACAGCAGTTCCGACGTGAAAGCCCAAAAGCGCACGCTCTTCATCAGTATGCCTTGGTAAATTGGGAAGATCGGAGCGACGAGCACGCTGAAAAGTCTCGGTCGCTGATTGAACAGAAGGCCGGTCAGCGCAAGATTGAACAAGCCCAGGATCATGAGAAGCAGGCTCACTCCCGCAAGGAATTGCGGTGTGTCCGGACCGAATACAAGGACGCAATAGGCCAGATAAAACGGCAGAGAAAGCGTCGGAACGACATCGAAGACAATAAAGTCCAGCCGTTGAAGCGTGTCGGCGAGCCCCTCTGATTTGAAGGGCCAGCACTCACGATACTGGATGAGTCGGACCCTCAGGGCATCGCGGTCCCATCGCAATCGCTGGCGGGCCAGGGCGATGAACGATTCAGGTGCCATCGTCGATGCCCACGCCTCTGGCACGAAACCAATCCGATGGCCGAACCGCCGCAATCGCAACGTGATTTCAAGATCCTCCCCCGGTCCTACGTCGAGCCCACCGCGATCGAAGAAGATGTCGCGTCGATAGAGCGAGCAGGCGCCAGAGCAACAGGAGATGGCACCGATCTGCGCGAGAAAGGATTTTCCAGCACTTATGGACATCAGGTATTCGAGCGCCTGCAATTCAGTCCAGATCGAAGCGCTCTCGTTCCTGACACCGATATTGCAGCTTACCGCCGCAAGGTGTGGATCGATAAACGCCGCGGACATTCGCTCGAGGGCGGTGCGAGAAAACACGGTGTCCGGATCAACGGTGAGGATAAGATCCCCACGTGCAAAACGTGCTGCGGCGTTCACGCCTGGGCTACGGCCACAGCGGCTGGGATTGTGAATGACAAGATCGATCAGCCCCTCGGCAAGCGCCTGCTCT
Source organism: Phyllobacterium brassicacearum (assembly GCF_003010955.1). Lineage (GTDB taxonomy): Bacteria > Pseudomonadota > Alphaproteobacteria > Rhizobiales > Rhizobiaceae > Phyllobacterium > Phyllobacterium brassicacearum. The sequence goes on along the minus strand of NZ_PGGO01000002.1, from coordinate 117,251 downwards.
GCTATGGCGGGTGTTTGATCAACTGAGCCATCGTTGATGACTATAATTTCGTACGGCGGTACAGACTGATTGCGAAGCGACGCAATTGTCTGACGAAGACCACCGGCACCGTTGAACGCGGGAATTGCGACACTGATGCGCAAGTCGGGCTTGGCTGCGCGTGGCTCACTCCTGCCGACTACCAGAACGGCGAGAGAGACGAGCGAAAAAGTGTAGCGGGGTATTTCAAAGATGAGGACAGAGAAAGCCAAGAGCACCCAATCGGAGTGCCATAAGAGAAGAAGGATCCCGTCCACGTTTCGCGCCCCCTTGCTCTCTTGTTCGAGATGTTGACGACATCGGTATTCGACGTGATCAAGAAACAAGCAATTGGCGGCAAAGTTGGGAAGTACGTTACAGTAAATATGACGTCGGATGCCTCACGTAGTAATGGTCGCTGATTCAAATGGAGCGATACTGCATGGACTGCACCTTCGATCTCGCCTCTTCCTTGCGATGGATGCGGGCGGCGCGAGTGTCATCGAACTGCATGTCGACTTCCGCGAGGTACATTGCCTCAACAATCGCGGCATCTGCAGGTCTCGCTCCCGTGGATGGGCGGGGTTGCTGGAACTTGAGGCAGATGTAGAGCGTTTTGCGGTGATACAACATCGCAGGAGGACATCATGAACGCTCAAGCCATGCCAACAAAGGACGAGATCGTGGCCCTTGAGAAATCCTATTGGGACGCGATGAAGTCGAAAGACGGCCGTCGCACTTCAGAACTCTCGGGGAAGACAGCCCTCGTCACCGGCGCACAGGGGGTTATGCGTATCGAGAAAGAGAAAATGGGGAAGATGACCGAGGAAGGAAATTGGAGCCTCGAATCCTATGTCCTCGAAGATGTCGAAGTGTCAACGCCTTCCTCCGACATTGCGCTTATTGCATACACAGTTCGGCAGAGCGTTACGATGGACGGCAAGTCGCAAAATCTGAGAGCAGCCGATAGTTCTGTTTGGATTCGCGGGTCACATGGATGGGAGTGTCACGCCCACAGCGAGACGTTTCTAAACTGATACAGCGGATTGGCTGCCAATAAACTCCCACCGGTGGAGGAAGCCTTGGCAGGAGTGACAAAACCCATTCCCTTTGAGCGAAAATTTCGGCAGACCGGGAAGCGGATCGGACGGGCGACATGAACGACGCAGCCGGAAATTTGCGCGACAGTTCAGGCGCGGCGGTACGGCCGCCGATCGCCTGGGCGATCGCCGGGCTCGCACTCGGTTGGCTTTTTCCGCTGCCGTTTGCCGGCGGCGGTGCCGGCCGGCTGGCTCGGCGACATCGTGTTCCTCGCCGGCCTGGCTCTGCTGATCTGGACTGCGGCGAGCGAAAATTATTAAAGAAATCCCGACACAGAGGAGTTCCCCCATGAGCGAAGACGCGTTCAACATGTCGCTGCGCAAGTTCCTGAAGGAAGTCGGCGTCACCTCTCAGCGCAAGATCGAGGAGATGGTGCGCGAAGAGCAGAACGGCGGCAGGAAGCTGAAGGTCCGCATGACGTTGACAGCGGAAGGCACCGGCCTCACCCACGTGGTGGACGGCGAGATCGAACTTCCATAAGCCCGGCGAAGCGATCAAGCGACTCGTCCGACGCGGCCGAGGCAAAGAGACGGCGTTTACAGCTGGCGCAGTTTGGGAGCTTTTTGAGCCAGATCGACCCGGTAGAAAACGGCTCATTCGGGTACAGCCAATGCGCCCAGCTGTCGAGGTGGGCTCGATTCGAGGGTTATCGATCCAAATGAGCTGGCCCGTCCTACGCAAACCTATTGAGATAGGGCCGCTGATGGGATCATCAGTGGATGCACGCGGCCGCTTGTCGCCGATACTATTGAAAAAGTCCAACGGGCCGCCAGATTTCGAAAGCCGCAAGCTTGCTAGCCATTTCGAGAACTCCATTGTGGGAAAAGATGGCCCGCTTTGGAATGGTTCCGAAGGAGCGCTAGCAAATGCCCAACCTCATTGCCGTTTGCTGATTATCGTTAACCGCCGAGGAGTGTGGTTCACGAAGTGTATTTCTGCCATGCGCGCCGATTGTGGACATTTCCCATTCGGATTGAACGCAAGCGATAATAGGCAACTTGCCTCAACCCTTATCTGCGACGTAGAGAAATCGCGACAGCTTACCTCCACCGGCAAGATCGGCGGTCATGGCCAGAAAGGTCTGCCGCTTTGCGAACCATTCGGCTCCTTCTTCTTCTTGCAATGCTTTCGATCGAGCGTGTCTCGTCGCGTGCAGGCGGTTTGCTATGTCAGCCGTGGCATGGGTCGTATCCTCGCATTTTCGCAATCGGAAGCCCGCATTGACAATGGCGGCCTCATTTAACCCGGGTGGGACGAAAACAAACTCGCCTTGAGAGGCACGAACGTCCAGTTCTTGCTTAGATACCGCACCAGTCAAGACGGCAGCGTCCGTGAACAGCAGGCGACCACCTGGCTTAAGGAGCCGGAACCAGTCGGCAAGCAGCGCAAATCGATCTTTGAGGTGAAGCACCGCATCGATGCAGGCCACCACGTCAAAGGTATTCCCATTGAAAGGCAGCGGCTGACTGCAGTCAGCGATTACAAACTCAACGCCAACGTCCAGGCCCATTGCAAGGGCTCGATGTCTGGCCTCCGTGATGCCTTCGGGCTCAATATCCACCCCTGTGAGGCGGCAACCAGCCGAGAGAACGACTGCCAGCGATGGTCCCCCGGATCCGCACGCGATGTCGAGGAGGTGGGAGTCCGGCCGCTCGGCGACGAGTGCAGTGATCTTGTCCTGCTCTTCAAGCGTTCGCCAGCCCACCTGCCCGATATCCTCACCGTAAACCTCTTGCCTGATCTCGGCGGCGAGTGGGCTTCCGAACCGAGCGTATTGCGCACGGTAGAAAGCGTATCGGGAACCTTCTTCGGTCTGCAGCTTCTCTTTCATACCTTGGTGCTCCAGTGGACCACCCGCTCAAAACATCATAGGCCTTCGTTCAAGATTTGACGATCTGGTGGGTTTGCTATCCCGCTCTTGCGGTCGATCTGCTGCGCTACGAGCGCTTGCAGCCGCCACAGATTGCGGTCTCGAATGCCTTTTGCCTCGAGGTGCGTCACAGTGTTGAGTAGATATTCTGCCCCTGAACCCACGTGACCACATGCTTGAGCCAACACATCCGCTACAACTTCGAGAGAGAGATTTCCTGCGTAGAGCGGTGAAGCGCGGTTCATGACAAAGCCCAAGGCTGGGATTGAGCCAGAGGTCGTCTCGACCGTGATCCAGCGCGGCATGCTGTTAGCAGGTTTGTACTTGAACTCGCGCCGAAACAGTTTCCCGAATTGCCCTTCCAGGTCATTCTTCGGTAGCTCGTACAGGATACCCCGGCACTGCCCTCCGCGGTCGAGAGCCATCATAAGGCCAGGCTGTTCGGGCGTCCCCCGGAAGCGGGTCATTCGAAAGCAAAAAGAACGATGCCAACCTCGAGCAACGCCTATTTGTTCGTCGACATGTTCGATCTCCGGTTTCCATATCAATGAACCATACGCGAAGAGGAGAGTTGGTGAACCCGGAGTGGGATGGGTCTTGATGATCCGCTTCACCCAATCGTCATAGTCCGCATCGTTGTGAAGCTCCACACCCGGTTCTATGCCACTGTCTTCGATCGCGCGATGGACCCGTGCGACGAGGGCCGGGGTCAAGCTAAGTGATCTTGGTCTGCCCTGCATGGTTGAAGCCTCCGCACGGTACGAAAGATCGCCGATTGAACACTTGAAAGCAAGGATCGGCGCGCCATCCGAGCCATTCCTGTGGACCCGATATGGCATGACCGTGTCCGTATCCATTCATCGAAATGAGCCCCGATGACATGAAGGAGCTTAGCATCGGTAACGGTTACCTCGTTGAAATCTATAACGAAAGCGGCTCGACGCAGGCCATTGTCTATCCGACGCCGGCGGCGCGAAAGGGCGAGACATTCATGTTGTTTGGGTACCCGACGGGCGCAGTCGGCAATGTGATCAACGCCGGGACCAACGAATTGGTGCTTCCCAACTACAAGCAGACTTGGGCCAACATCCGGAAAATTTCGGATGCCCCGGACAACGTGAAGTATCGGTCGTTCAAGTCGAACCAATATTCGACAACGTGACGCGGCTCAGTGCATGCCCGCTTCAGCGGGCATGCCCCATGCTGGCGGCATCATCGGTGCTGCCAGACTTTGAATGCCGAGACAATCAGGATGACCCCCAGTGCCGGAAGAAGCACGCCTTCTGGAACGATACCAGCAATTGACCGCCGATGAATGTTCCGACGACGGAACCAGCCGCCATGATCAATACGAACGTTTTGTTTCGCCCGAGAACCGTGAAGCTTTGATCTCGGCTGTAGCGGGCAAACCCCACGATCATTGTCGGCAAACTCACGGCTAGAGACAGGCTGCCAGCCAACTTGATGTCTGCACCGAGCAGCAGCACAAGCGTCGGGATGAGGAGTTCTCCGCCGGCAACACCTAAAAGGGCTGCGACGACCCCGATGCAAAATCCCGCGATTAAGCCGACGACTACGAGCACCATGCCTGTCAGAGCAGGGCCCTCCGCCGAACCCGTTCCATGGTCAAGTACGAGGATGACCGCAATCGCCACCAGCAACAGGGCGATAACCCTGTAGAGCGTGGCGGATTTCAAACGCGTGGCCCATCCTGCGCCGAACCATGCGCCCAACAGACTTCCCGCCAAAAGGTTGAGGATTATCGGCCATTGGGCGGCAACCTCGGCAAGCGGGATCGCTGCCGTCCGGAAGGGAAGGGCTGTGGCGACAACGACGAGGCTCGTGGCCTTGTTCACGACAACAGCTTCCAGTGCGCCAAATCGAAATAGTCCAATCAGGAGGGGCAAACGGAATTCTGCACCGCCAAGTCCGATTAGACCACCGAGAAATGCCGACCATCGACCCGGCACCAAAAATCGCAGGTTTGTTCTCGCGCACATGACCTCCTGATGGCTTCTCCAGATGTCTCTCTTGCATTGCCGCCTGTGTAGGGCAAGTTAGAGCGTCATTTTTTGAACGGAACTTCAAAGTCATACGAAGATTGACATCGCAAGAACACATCTGTAAATCCCGATATATGGAAAAAGACAAGACCATTGAAGCGTTTTCGGCTCTAGCGCAGCCAACGCGCATGGACGCCTTCAAGCTCATCGTGATGCACGAACCGGACGGCATCGCCGCTGGCGAGGTGTCGCGCGTCCTGGACGTTCCTCAGAACACCATGTCCACCCATCTCGCGATCCTGACGCGGGCGGGGTTGATCTCCTCGGAACGACAGAGCCGCTCGATCATTTACAGGGCCAACTTCGAGAACCTGCGCGAAGCTATCAATTTCCTCTTGAAAGATTGCTGCGCGGGCCATCCCGACATTTGCGCGCCGTTGCTTGCCGACATCGTCCCATGCTGCCCGCCCAAGGAGAAGTTCAATGCATGATCGCATCTACAATGTTCTCTTTCTCTGCACCGGAAACTCTGCACGATCGATCCTGGCAGAATCGATTTTGAACACGGAGGGCAAAGGGCGCTTTCGCGCGTACTCTGCTGGCAGTCAGCCGAAGGGGGAGGTCAACCCGTTTGCGTTGAAGGTCCTCGATGCTCTCGGTTATCCAACGGAAGGTTTCCGTTCGAAAAGCTGGGACGAATTTGCCGAACCCGGCGCGCCGGAAATGGATTTCATCTTCACGGTCTGCGACAGCGCAGCGGGGGAGGCGTGCCCGATTTGGCCCGGGCATCCGTTGACCGCTCATTGGGGCATCGAAGATCCTGCCGTCGTCGAAGGCAAGGACATCGAAAAGGAAAGGGCTTTTTCGCTGGCCGCCCGCTACATGAAGAACAGGATCATGGCGTTCCTCAATCTGCGGCACGACTCCATCGATCGGCTGTGGCTGACAACAAAGCTGCAAGCCATCGGCCGGCGTGAGGGGCTGGAAGCTGAAGAGATCAGTCCGATCGACGATGAATTTGACGCGACTTTGCGTTCGGCATCTCTTCCGACGGAAGATTTGGGCCAATCCAACGGAAAGTTCTTTCGTTTCTCCGACCGAGAAGGCAATCGTGTCGGATATGGCGGTATCGAATTCTACGGCAAGGATGCTCTGCTGCGCTCGATCGCGGTGCCTCCCGAAACGCAAAAGCACGGTCACGGCAGCGCGATCACACGACTGTTGCTCCGGTATGCCGACATTCAGGGCGCGGAAACTGGGTATGTCCTGACGACTGATGCGGCTCCGTTTTTCGGCAAACTCGGCTTCAATCCGATTGAACGAACCGCTGTACCCGCCGCGATCTTGGCAACGCCGCAGGCCTCGACCCTATGCCCTGCGACAGCGTCCGTCCTGACGCGTTCCGTTTCAATTTAAGGAAAGCCATGCCCGACCTGTCCCGCCGCCTCACGGCAGAAGCGCTCGGCACGGCGATGCTCGTTGCTACCGTCGTCGGTTCCGGGATCATGGCTGACCGGCTGACCAACGATGTGGCGCTGTCGCTCCTCGGGAACACGATCCCAACTGGCGCGATCCTGGTGGTGCTGATCACCATTCTGGGACCGATCTCGGGCGCACACTTCAATCCGGCAGTGACTATGGTCTTCGCGCTCCGGCGCGAGATCGAAGCGAAGGCGGCGCTCCTCTACATCATTGCGCAGATCGCGGGGGGCATTTTAGGATCGCTCACAGCCCACGCGATGTTCGAGCTTCCCATCATCGAGATTTCGGCGACGGTGCGCACCGGGACGGGGCAGTGGATTGCAGAGGCCGTGGCGGCCTTTGGTCTCGTGTTTACCATTCTTGCCGGCCTTCGGTTCCGGCCAGATGCAATTCCCTGGCTGGTCGGACTCTATATCACCGCCGCCTACTGGTTTACCGCTTCGACATCGTTTGCCAATCCGGCCGTCGCGATCGCGCGAGCACTGTCGAACACCTTCGCAGGCATCCGGCCCGTCGATTTACCCGGCTTTATCATTGCAGAATTCCTCGGCGCACTGCTCGCGATGGGACTAGCCAGTTGGATGCTGGCTGACCAGAACCTTACGCCCCAAGCGCTCAACAAACTGAAAGGTGCTGAATGACCATGAACGTCACCATCTACCACAATCCGTCTTGCGGCACTTCACGCAACACGCTGGCTCTCATCCGCAACGCGGGTATCGAACCGACCGTCATCGAATATCTGAAGTCACCCCCGAGCCGTCAGGAACTCAAACACTTGATCCGCAGCGCAGGACTGACAGTCCGCGAGGCCATCCGCGAGAAGGGAACGCCATTCGCTGAGCTCGGTCTCGATGACATGTCGTTGACCGACGAGCAACTGCTCGACGCCATGGAAGCCCATCCGATCCTGATCAATCGTCCTTTTGTCGTCACGGAGAAAGGTGTGCGTCTCAGTCGGCCGTCCGAACTGGTCCTCGACATTCTGCCGACACCTCAACAAGGCGCGTTCACAAAGGAAGATGGCGAGGTCGTAATCGACTCTGAAGGAAAGCGTGTTGTCTGATCTGCCGAATACTGTCCCTGATGCGCTGCGGGTGCCTGATGCTTCCAGGCTCTCCAGTCCGCATTCGGTGCATCGTCCACGCATCCTCCTGCTCTACGGTTCTTTGCGCAAAGTGTCCTACAGCCGTCTGCTCACGCAGGAAGCGGCGCGGCTGCTGGAGCACTTCGGTGCGGAGACCCGCATCTACGATCCCGCCGGGCTCCCGCTTCCGGACGGCGCGCCGACCGATCACCGGAAGGTACAGGAACTCCGGGAGCTGTCGCTCTGGTCGGAAGGCCAGGTGTGGACCAGCCCCGAGCGACACGGTGCCATGTCCGGGGTTATGAAGTCGCAGATCGACTGGATACCGTTGGCGATGGGAGCAATCAGGCCCACCCAGGGGCGCACGCTTGCCGTCATGCAGGTCTCGGGAGGCTCCCAATCGTTCAACGCGGTTAACCAGATGCGCGTGCTGGGACGCTGGATGCGCATGATCACCATTCCCAACCAGTCGTCAGTGGCAAAGGCCTATCAGGAATTCGACGAGCACGGTCGCATGAAACCGTCCGCCTACTATGACCGCGTCGTCGACGTGGTGGAAGAATTGGTCAAGTTCACGCTACTGACGCGCGATGTCTCGGGGTATCTCACCGACCGCTACAGCGAGCGGAAGGAGAGCGCAGCTGAACTGGAGAAACGTGTCAATCTGAAGAATGCCGTTTGAGAGGTGCCGGATGCAGCGCAGCTACCCAATCGACACCCATGGATTCTCGCCTTTTGATAAGATTTCGCGAGGGGATCAGCGTCCTGGTCAGTTTCGGCGCGAGCCGTTGCCCGCATAACCAAAGCAAGCCTGAACCCGGGTGTCGACCTACTTTGCTTGAGCGTCTGACTCAGTGGCTTTTTGGTACTCCTCGACCGCGTCCGTTGCTGATTTAAGCAGCTTTGGATCCCAGAGAGGTTCTTGATCCCGGACGGCCTGCCGACGGCCGTTGCGTTTGATTTCAACTACAAATGATTTCGTAGGCTTCATTGAGAACTCTGGATTGACGAAAACGTTGGGGCAGGAGAAACCATATGTCATCTCTGACTTCATATAGATTTATTTTTTTGGAAAACACCACAGCCATAATGGGGCCACTATTCGTAAAAAAAGCTCTGGAGCAAGTGACTCAGGCCTTCGACACGGGCTAGGCTGGAATATCGAATACAAAGCTATGAGGAGATTTTTGGTCCAATCGACAGGCCTCGATGATTGCTGACTTCAGCATTTCCCGGCTGGCTTCTTCTAAACGCAAGGCGGGGGGCGTCCTGAAAGTGTTGTACCTAATTTATAGAAACAGTAACAACATGATCTTTCTTGATTATGGGGGTGGGCTGTCAGCGGCGGAGAATAAAGGAGGTACCACCAGATGAGAAGGCGCGACTTTATTAGCACTGGCATCGGAGCAATAGCTATTGCTCTGACTTCTGAGCAGGCCAACGCCGCAAGGCGTTCGGTGATGACGATCTACAAGGACCCGAACTGCGGGTGCTGCAACCTTTGGGCAAAGGCCATGGAAAACGCCGGGTTCACGGTCGAGCGAGTGAACACGGATGATCTGCCTGGCATCAAGAAGCGTTTCGGCGTGCCGTCAGAGGTTGAAGGCTGTCACACCGCCACCGTCGATGGCTATTTCCTCGACGGGCACGTGCCCCTGGAAGCGGTGAGAAAACTACTGGATGAAAAGCCCGATCTTGCCGGGTTGGCGGTACCCGGCATGCCTGAGGGCTCGCTCGGGATGGGCAGCGACCCCAATGCCAGTTACGATGTCTTTGCAGTCGGTAAGGGCCCCGATCAGAAAACGTCAATCTATTACGAGGTCAGACCCAGGAGCTGAGTTAGCAGCGGCAGCGATGGCTGAGCCAAAAGAGTCCATCATTTCCGATCCCCTGTACCAGGCTATTGCGTTGACTTCAGACGGAGTGGGTCGGCCCCCGCGCAGTCGGTACCCAGCAGCAATTCGGTCAAATCGTGGTAGCGTTGGCCGTCGAGTCCTGTCAGGTCCCTTATCCGCTCGATCCTTGTATAAACAGTATTCGGGTGTTTGCCGAGGATGCGGGCGGCCCTTTGCATATTCATGTCAGCGTCGGCGATGGCGCGCAGTGTCTGGACGAGAGCGCCGCCCGCCTTTGCATCTGAGGCAATAAGCGCGACAACCCAGTTTGGCGGTGCGGATTGTATATACTCAATGCCGCGATGAACCAGTAAACCTCGGATCGGCAGACGGGAGAATTGCACGACGCGGTTCTCCACGCTGGCAAAGTCTAGCGCAATCGTCGCCTCATGCAGGGCTGTTGGCAGAAACGACATGGATGGATGATCGGCACTTAGGCCGACAAGAACGGCAGGACCCAGGACAAAAAGCATAGGGTGAATGCGCTCGGAGAGGTTGGTTTGCGGAGCTGTCCAGCCCGATTGCCGCCGTCTGGCCGAAATGACGGCAACCACGGCATTGTTGCGTATCCCGATGAGCAACCGGATGGACGCGGCAGCCAAAGACTCGGACAGTGCAGTCGCGATACGCTGTGCCCGTGCCGGATTTTCCATCTCAGATGCATTGATGGGCTGCACAGCGCAGATGCAATAGGCCTGGCGTTGCTCGAGATAACCCGCGCGCTTCAGTAGCCTTGCAACGCGGCCATCGGATTCATCGTAGCCATTCAGAAGAATGTTGAACAGCTCGCTGCGGCGATCGCCCTCGGCTTCCGCCAGTGCCCGTATGCAATCGACATATTCAGCCGTGGTGATGGAACTGACGGTGTTTGTATATTCAATGACAAAGTCGGTGATCGCGGCAATACCATTTTCAAGGTCGGTGGAGCCCGCTGCAATGGCCGCATCGCGCAGCCAACGGGACAGGATTCGATGGCCGCACCGATAGGCGTCGAGGATCGCTTCGAGAGGAAAGCGCTGTGCTGCCCGGCGCTGCGCATGTATCCTGACGAATTCGAAGCCGCCAACCTCGCCGCCGCCCAATAGCCGCCGGATTTCATGAAGGTTTTCGCCGCCATGCCGATCGAGCTCCGGCAGCACATCAGGGTTGCCTGAATGATTGAAAGCCGGAACGTCCGCCAGCACGGCATCGCGAAGCATGCTGTGCATGTTTTCGATTGTGTAGTCGAGCGCCGCGGCCGCGTGCGGAACGATGCCGATTTCGGCAAGCAGGGCCAAAGCCCGCCGAAGCGCTCCGTGCTCGGGGTGTTGATGTGCAGCCATTGTTAAGTCTTCACAGCGAGACTGGTCAATTTACCAGAAGTATCACCATGTTCAAGGCATGCCTCTGGGAATAATAACCATTTTCCGAGATGTGGTCCGAAGGAGTAGCGCAATGGCTAAATACCTGTTTGTCTATCACGGGGCGAAGGCCCCAACAAACCCCGATGAAATCAAGAAGACGATGGATGCCTGGGGAGCCTGGTTTGGTTCCATGGGTACTGCCGTGATAGATGGCGGAAATCCCGTAGGTCAATCGAGCACCGTCAAACCGGATGGCTCGCTCGTCACTGGCGGCGGCGCCAATCCGGCGAGCGGCTACAGTTTGATCGAGGCGTCAAGCCTCGAAGACGCTCACCACAAGGCCAGGGGCTGTCCGTTGCTCAAAGCGGGTGGCACGATCGAAATCGCGCAAGCGGTGGACATGTAGGATTTAGCCGTAAGACACGACGGCCTGCCGAAAGACCTCCAACTTGCGCGCCGTTATTTTGAGCGCGCGGCCGAAGGCTACTACGCCGCTGCAATGAACAAACCTGGGCGCATGTATCCCGATCGTCGCGGGCGGTTTGCCGGTCGATATCAAGCGTGACCTGGCTTCTCACTGTAGAGCTGGACGGCAAGATCGCGCTTATCCCTGTCGAGCACAGGCGGTCGTCCGCCTTTGCGTTCCCCGGGCTCGAGCTGCGGACGGCCCGTTCCCGGATAAGGTTGTGCTCAAATTCAGCGAGAGCTCTGAAGAGATGCAAGGTGAGCTTACCTGACAACTGCCATTAAGAGGCGCAATACGGCTGTTTGTTTTTGTCCACCCGAACGAACAAGGCGCGCCAATTCGTGACCATTACGCCGCCAGACAAAACGTCTGCATTGCGACGCCACATCCACGCTCGTGACAACCGGCTTGGATCATCTCATGGCGAGCCTGGCGCCGTAGTAGCTCAAGGCACCGGCGATGATGAGGCCGAGCCAACTCACCCACATAGGAACCGTCCAGCCGTCGACGACAATCGACCAGCCTATGAGAATGCGAACCAGGTGCAACACGGCAACGACTGCGAATATTGCGGCCGCAAGTGTCGAGAAATACTTTTCGGTCATTTTTAGGCTCCGAGTATCAGAGACATACAACTATATCACCAGAGACCGGGGGCGTCTTGCGCCGCAGCTTGTATGGTCGATCGGGCTCACGAGCTCAGCCCCCGAAGATTACGCTGCGGAACCGCTTCAGGGCGAAGGCGAAGTGTCTCGGCTGAGAAGATGTCTTGCCGCGAAGGCGGGGAAGCGGCCCTCCATCATAATCTGAATTTCCGGACCTGCTCCAGTCAAGATGACGGTCAGCTGGTCCTTCACCCGCGAAATTCAGCCTGGAAAATTCGACTTCTCCATTTCAGAGACATTAGACGGCAATTTTGTTATGGTTATTAAGAAGATGAAAGGGGCTATCCAGGCTGTGATCTTCATGCGTGACGGCGACGAAGAAATCCTCAGAACTGCTAGCGAAAGCGCTTACGGCAGAAGGCCGTTGACAGATCAGACTCATGAGCCCTCAAAGGCACAAGTTCGCGAGAAGGTTGCGTCTTCACCCGCACTCTCTTCGCTCAACAACATGACCTGCATCGAAGACCTCAGGCAAGCCGCTCACCGCAAAGTTCCGCGCGCCTTCTTCGGCTATGCTGAGGCAGGCTCATATTCGGAACAAACGCTGCGCGCCAACCGTGCCGACATGGAACGCGTAAGGCTCCGCCAGCGGGTGCTGGTCGATGTCTCGGAACGAGACACGAGCACGAAAATCCTTAATGAGAGAGCCTCGCTCCCATTAGCGCTGGCGCCGATCGGAATCGGCGGACTTCAATACGGCAATGGCGAGATTCTCGCCTGTCGCGCCGCCCACGCCGCGGGCATTCCTTACACTTTGGGCACGCTGTCGATCTGCTCGATCGAGGACGTTGCCGACGCAGTCGAGAAACCGTTTTGGTTCCAGCTTTATGTCATGAAGGATCGGGGCTTCGCGCGCTCCCTCATCGAGCGCGCTGCGGACGCCAAGTGTAGCGCGCTGGTGCTGACGGTTGATCTGCAGGTACTCGGGCAGCGCCACGCCGACATCAGGAACGGCCTTTCGGTACCGCCGTCGCTTAAGATCAAGAACCTCATTGACATGGCAACCAAGCCTGGCTGGGTCTATCGCGTGCTCACCGGAAAGCGCTGGACCTTCGGTAATCTCGCCGGCCACCTCAAGGGCGAGCAAGGGGTCACCGCGCTGGCTGAATGGATCGCGCATCAATTCGACCCCACCCTGAACTGGAAAGATGTCGAGTGGATCCGGAGCATCTGGCCAGGAAAACTGGTCATCAAGGGCATTCTCGACGTGGAGGACGCCAAGCTTGCGAGCAAAACGGGCGCGGCGGCTATCGTCGTCTCCAATCACGGCGGCAGACAGCTGGACGGCGGTGCGTCGTCGATATCGATGCTCCCGAGAATTGCGGACGCAGTCGGCTCGGAGATTGAGGTCCTGTTCGACGGTGGTATTCGCTCTGGACAAGATCTGATGCGCGCGCTCGCGCTCGGCGCCAGGAGCTGCCTGATCGGCCGCGCCTACATTTACGGCCTGGGCGCCGGCGGCCAGGCCGGCGTCGCCAGGGCAATCGAGATCATCCGCAAGGAACTGGATGTCACCATGGCGCTCACCGGCGTCAAGAGCATCGAAGAAATCGATCGACGTGTCCTGGCTGACTGAAACAGTCAACGTTAGCGCTTGTGTCCTCCCGCGCGCTCAATCGCGGAGATGGCCCAATGGGTCACAGCACTCTGGCAAGGGGTGGGGAAGTAGGGCCAGGTACATGCATGACCCGGCCCCCGCCTCAGAGCAAGCACGTCTTGATAAAGGAGGCTTCCGTGAATATCCTGACTGTAAATCTGCTGTTCAGCACGCTCGTATTCTGGATCGCCGCCAGAATCTATCTCCTGCCAAAGCTGTCAGAACTGGAACCTTCTGCCGTTGTGTTGCCAATACTTCTGCTGCATTCCCTGCGACATTTAGGTCTGATGTTCCTCGCTCCTGGCGCTGTCTATGCTGGAATCCCTTCGGAATTCTCGACGCCAGCAGCCTATGGGGATCTTCTTACCGCAGTATTGGCACTTATTGCCATTGGGGCGGTGTCGGCCAGATCGCGTGCCGCTCGTTCGCTTGTCGGAATTTTCAACGTCGTAGGAACGCTTGACCTAATCGACGCGATTGTGCGTGCCACTGTTTACAACGCCGCACCCTTTATGGGGCCAGCTTATTGGATACCCGCATTTTGGGTTCCCGCACTAATCGTAACGCATTATATCGTTTTTCTCTTGCTCGGCAGGCGTTGGACGGGGCCGATGTAAGCGGTTCCTGTCTCCCATTACGTCCCTAGCGCCGGCCCGTCAGGTCCTACCGACTCAGAACTGTACCATGGCTCTAGGCACCCGGTGAGTCGAACCCAATAGGCACTCGGGAGCGAGATATTTATTTGTCGGGAACGTGCTTTGCGCTTATCTTGGTGAGGGGGCTGGTGCAATGCGGAAGCCTGTCTTTATCGTTCAACGACGCCTTGCAGCGATATTTTCGGCTGATGTTGCAGGTTACACCCGTTTGATGAATGCCGATGAGGTCGGAACGTTGCGTCTCCTTGCTTCTCATCGGGAGATGACAGACCGTTTTATCCTGCAACACGGCGGTCGCATTGCCAACACTGCGGGGGACGGCATTTTGGCTGAGTTCCCAAGCGCTGTAGATGCTCTTCGATGTTCACTCGACATTCAGGAGAAAGTCGCCAGCGTAAATGCGGAAGTTCCTGATGAGCGACGTGTAGTGTTCCGTATTGGCATACATGTCGGAGAGGCAATGATCAGGAATGGCGACCTGTTCGGCGACGGAGTGAACATCGCTGCCCGTATGCAGACTTTGGCCAAGCCTGGACTTGTGTGCCTCTCCGCAACCGCGCACGAGTATGCCTGCAGAACCGTTCCGGCGGATTTCGAAGATCTTGGACTACAGTGGGTGAAGAATCTCGATACCCCCGTCCATGCTTATATGGCTCGGCCGTCAGGGCCACCAACGTTGTATTCCATTCCGCCGATCCATCGAAATAATGAGGCGAACCTTGTAAGGCGCTGCCACAAGATTTTCCGCGATGCGCTGACGGAGGTCTCCAGACAGGAGGGCCTGGAGCCGATCGAATTTGCAATACTCGCATCGCTCGGCGATGCGCCGGGTATCAGCCAACGCGCGCTTGCAAAGCGAGTTGGTATTGACGCAGGGATCGCTCGGCGAATGATTAAGCGACTGGAGCGTCACGGGCTCGTTCAGCACCTGTCAAATTTGGACAGGCGATACTCACTGGGACTGATTCTAACACAATCGGGTGCTGAGCTTTACCCGCGGTTGCGCCCGGCGATGGATGGCGTGTTAGACCGTGCTATGGCTCCCTTGTCAGATCACGAGCGGGAATTGCTCAGGGACCTCTTGGCAAGGATAATCATGGCCAACGAGGCCAGAGGCGCGAATGGCAACGCCGGACAGGATTGAGCGTTTTCGGCTGGAAGCGCTTCCGTGGGCGGTAAGCGGGTGCGATCGAATTAATCGCCAGCTATCAACATCGGCTTCGCGCCAACTTCGCCATTCGGACACTCACGCCGCAAACGGTTCTTGCTGCCCCTTACGAAAATGCCCTCGCCTTTTTGGGAATTGCATTTTCGTAGAGGCCTGTCCGACTTCGCTTCTTGTTTTCGGTGGATGCGGGCAGCTCGAGTATCATCGAAGTGCATATCGATTTCAACGAGGTAGATCGCTTCGACAATCGCGCCATCAGCCTTTCTCCCCCGGGGTCGAAAGTCCGGTGCTGGCCCAAGCAGCCATACTTCCAGATGGCTCAATACCCGACCGCCACCAACTTACAGCAAATTCAGGTGGGCGAGCGTGGGTCGATCGGCGTGACGGATCGCAAATTGAGAATTAGCTCAAGCGCGCGGGCTCCGGCCAGCACTCGTCCATCGCTGCGGGGGCGGCCAACGATCTGGAGCCCGACGGGGCGGCCATCATTAGTGAAGCCGCAAGGAAGACTAAGGGCCGGGGAAGTCGTCAAAGTTATCGCATAGGCGATCGCTAGCCACTCGACATAATTGGTGAATGTGTGGCCGGCGCATTCCTTGACATAGCGCTCGCCTACTGGGTAGGCAGCGACGATTGTGGCGGGACATAGAAGCAGGTCGTAGGAGTCGAAGAAAAGGTTCATCTGCCGGAGCATGGCGGCGCGATCATTCTCCGCTCGCACGAGGTCCGCGATCGAGTAGCTGAGGCCCTTCTCAATATTCCAGACGACTTCCGGCTTCATCTTGTCCCGATGGCGCTCAAGAAGTCCTGCATAACTCGTCGCGAAGGCCACGCCTCGCATGACTTGAAATGTGTCATGTGCCTTGGAAAGGTCGGGATGTGCTTCCTCCACAACGACACCCATTTCACTGAAACGTGCGGCTGCGGTTCGACAAATGGAAGCCACTTCCGGATCCACTGGCGTAATACCGAGGTCTGCGGAGAACGCAACGCGTGCCGGTCGCCAGCCGGATCGCGCAGCAGCGAGGAAGCCTTCGCTCCTCGGCAGCGAAACAGGATCTGCGGGGCTTTCTCCCGTCATCGCGTCGAGGAGGAGGGCCGTATCTTCAACCGAACGACCCATCGGGCCCTTGACGCCGAGCAGGCGATCAATCTTCGCTCCCGGATTGCTGGCAACGCGACCAGGGCTTGGTCTTAATCCGACCACCCCGCAGAAGCTTGCAGGATTGCGCAGGCTTCCGCCAAGGTCAGATCCCTGCGCCACCCAGGCCGTACCGGTCGCAAGGGCGACCGCGGCCCCGCCTGATGATCCCGCGGCCGAGAGCCGCGTATTCCAAGGGTTCAGCGTGGCACCAAATACCTCGTTGAACGTGTTGCCGCCGGCGCCAAATTCAGGCGTGTTGGACTTCGCGTAGATGACGCCACCTTCAGCCTCGATGGTCTCCACAAGTATATCGGACGTCTCGGGAATGTACTCGGCGAAAATAGTCGAGCCGTACGTGGTGCGCACTCCGGCCACGTCCGTCAGATCCTTGATTGGCACCGGCAATCCCGCCAGACGGCCCCGGTTACCGAGGGGCAGTTGCATCAATCGGCGGGCTTGATCGCGGGCACGGTCGAAACAGAGGGTGGGAAGGGCGTTGACGGCGCCGTCAACAGCCGTGATGCGAGCCTCGAGCGCTTCCAGGCAGTCGAACGGCGACACCGTTCCCCGGTTCAGAAGATCAACGACCTCGTAGGCCGGCATGTTCGTCAGACTCACATCACCGGCCATGGCCTAACCCTCATCGGAGCCGTTGGAAAAAGTATCGGCCATAACACTGTACTATCTTCCGGATGGCTTCAAGCATATCGTCGAGTAGCCGAGAAATGGCCATTGTGGGTCGACAACGGAAGCGGACGGGGTGGCCCAAGTTTAGCGCGAAGCAGATGTACGTAAGCAGATAAAGTCCGTTGGCAAATCACTCGTGTCCATTTTGCGAATGTCTCCTGATAGCTAAAGCGGCGAATCCGCTCGCTTACATGGGAAAGAAATCAATCGTGACTCTCGCCGGAAAGCAAGAAGTGGCTCGCTGTCGCAAGCTTGTCTGAACATGGATTGTTGGATTGAACAAAAGGCCCCCTTATTCGCGCAGGTTTTTTCTAGAAGAGAATTTTTCGCCATAGGGCTCTTTGGTTTCCGCGACGAGTTTGGCAAGTTCTGAAAATGACCATGGCGTTTCGGCGCCAGTATCGTTGGCGATTTGCAGCACTCTTATAGGAAAGCACACGGCGTCCCGGTTTGCAGACGACATGTTGCCGGCAAATCGATTGTCGCCGCGGGCCGTTGCCTCGGCCTTTTCGAATGCAATGTCCAACTCTTCCTGGGTGACGACGCCTTTGGCAACCAACAAGCGGTTTATGGATGCGAGAGCGAGACAGAGACCTTCAAGTTGCAAATTGGCGGCGTGCATAGCTGTGTCCTCCTCTTGGATTTCAGGTGCTGGCTTTCCAACGCTCAAGAACACGGATTGATCCGAAGTAGGGATGGAAAACGTGACCCCTTCAATTATTCGCGCATTCTTGGAGGCAAGCTTTTATCGGCTCCGGTTGTGATTTCGGTTTTGTTCACGCTGTTCGCTTTGGCTTTGCTCCCGCTGCGAACCCTGTTGATCGCGGTCTTGGCGACCCTGATCGAACTGTTTCATTTCGACAACACGCGGCTGCGGGAAGTCGTAACCGCGAGCGAGTGAATGACTAATCCTGGTGCGGGCGGTTTGCATCGCTCTTTCAACGAGGACCGGATCATTTGGATACTTTTGCCTGACCTTGCGTTCCACGTACGCTTCCAGACCGGCGGCATTCTTCAATTCGGGTGTGCGGCTAGCAGCAATGCGCCCAGTCGCCATGTATTCCTCGGCACGCGCTTCATTTGCATAGACGCCATCTTCAAGCGCTGCATCGCGGCCCGGGCCGACATGAAGCGTGCGTTCTGCAGAAGATACCGACCGGCCAACGTCGCGGTTGGCGGCATTGCCAATGCTTACACGATCATCTGACGATTGAGGTTCATGATCAACGTGTTCGATCCGGCTCGCCTCGCGTTCTTGCAAGACTTCCGCATCCCAAGCACGTCGCTGCACTTCCTTCGGAACACGCACCGTTTGTCCATTAATCTCGCGCAGAACGGTTTTGGTGACGGTTTCCATGCCGGCTTCCCGGACACGCACATAATCGCCTTGATGTGCGCCGGACTTGAGCATGGCATCAGGCAGTCCGACACCCCACGCGGTATGCCGTTCGCCCCGATTGTCCTGGAGGGTGACATAAGGGGAGGGGTCATTGCCTGGATTGTCTTTATAGGGGCGCGATCCCTGTTCGACGAGGACGCCCTCCAGGCCATCGCGATAATCCGATGATCTTCTGTCAGCACGCGTATGTTCGTCAGGAGCGCCCGGCCCGTCGTCGCGGTTCGGCTCTCCGATCGTGCCTGGAGACGAGCGCCGCGTGTCTGTTACAACGGTTTGCGGCCGGTCCTGGGTAATCGCTCGATCTCCGGCAGGCACGATCTCGTTGCGCAAGTATGCTTGTTCGCGGTTCTTCAACTCTTGCAGATCGAGCTCGGTGGGCGTGTAACCTGTCACGGCGATACCGCGGGCATGTCCTTCAAGCCAGGCTTCACGGCGGAATTCCTGCGAGCCTTTGACTTTGATGCTGGACCAGCCACGGTGGGCGGCCGTATCGAGCATAAGCTTGACCGCGTGTGCATCATTGACCTTGGTGCACAGCTTATCGCCAGATTCCTGAAAGATCTCGCGCTTGCCCTGCGAATCCGCATAGACGTGCTGATCGCCACGATGATCAGCGCGGATATAAAGCCGGCGTTGAATATCGGCCGGAAAGGTACGATCGGGTTGGTGCTCTTTCGGCTGTTCCCTTTCATTGTCTTTGCTGGTCTCGCCCTGGTCCTTCTGGCGTCGTCGGTTTTCTTCCTCGCGATCCCGATCAACAGGGTTCGATCGATCTTCGGCTTTTTGCGTACCGAGCTGAGGCCCATCGGGGTTAAGGCGAATTTCAGCGATCTCTTCAGCGGTACTGTGGTCGACCGCCGCGGCTGGTCGTGCAATCTCCTTGTTGGGATCACGCTTGATCTCCAGCGAGAATTCGAGCTGCTTTTCTTCCTCGTCATTCGGATTCATCGCTTCTTCCTCGCGGTTTTTGGCCTTTTGTGTCGCTTGACTTCCTTGACCCGCCACTGCCATTCGCTTCAATCCAGCCGTATGGAAGCGACGTCGATTGCAACGTTTCCAGGAGGGGGATCGTCAGTCGCTTTGCCTCGGCAATTCTCTCCGCCACGTTCATCTGTGTGGCGGCACCCACGGCGGCTTGAACGTAACGAGCCTGGGATGGCTTCACGCAGATCACGACAGGTTTCATGGATCATCCCACTCCTTCTTACCCTGCGCGCTCCAGATCGCCTGTAACAGAATCGAGCCATGCCGCTACCTTGCGTTCCGCGTTCTCGCGATTTTCCTCTGGATCGTCGGAGATTTTCACATCTCTAAAGGCATCGGCCAGATCGTTCGGCAGCGTCCAGATTTTGCCGTCCTCGCCGTCTGCGGGTTGCTCGCCTGCAACGACTTCGGCCATGGTCGGTGTGCGAACAATGCGCTCCGCAGGCGGGCGACCTGGCGCCTCAATTGGGTGCTCCAGAACCGGAATCCGAATTTGGGTTTCGTCAGTGTGGGGCTCGACGACAGGCGGCGGCAGCAGGCGCTTCCTGAAAACCGGGTCCTTGTAATAGACGATCTTCTTTGCCTTCACTGGGCGGATGCCGCCCTTGAGCAAATATTCCTCTTCAAAGGGCGTCAGCACGAGCTCTTGCGGCAGCATCAGTGCCCGGCGCTGATCGCTCGTTGTTTCTGATCGCGACGCTGACCGAGAGAAACCGAGACCGCGCGACCTGGTGCGACCTTTGACTGTGTCATAGCCGAAGCGCTCGCTAAGCTCTGTGGCAACGTGATGTTCTTTCGGCGTAAAGACGACCTCAACAGCGTGGTTGGTCATATAATTGGTGGCGGCGTCCGGACCATAGACCTCCCGCAACTGAGCGGGAGATTGCACGATGGTCACGATGCGCAGGCTATAGCCGGCGACGTACGAAACGCCCTTCGCAATGATTTCGACGTTTCCCATGGCGCGAAACTCGTCCATCATGAGCATGACCTGAAGCGTCAGGCTCCCATCACGTTCCGGCAGGGCGCGCGTGTTGAGATCAACCGTTTGCTGGAAAAAGAGGTTCAGCAGCGGAGCCATGCGGTCGAGATTGTCGGGCGTGACACCGAGATAAATGGATATGGGCTTGCGCCGGAGGTCGCGCAGATCGAAATCGTTTCCGCTCGTCGCCGTATCAATGCGCGCATTCAGCCAAAGCCCGAGCTTGGCAGTCACTGTCTTGCGCACCGACTGCAGCGTGTTCTCTGACGCAGCCAGAAAATCATTCATGGCCGTCTGGCATTGCCACGAAAGCGGGCGATCCGCGGCCCTGTCTTGCATGACAGTCTTGAAGTGCCTGGAGATGTCTGACGATGCTGCAAACTGGCGGAGTACTTCGCCTATGGTGAAAGGCAGTTCTGGCGTCTCAGCCACGTAGCCGCCGATCGCCAGAAATGCCGTGCGGGCGCTCTCCGTCCAGAATGGATCGACCGTTCGGCCTTCTACCGGAAACAGCATTCCGGCAATGCGCTGCAGGTCGTCGTAGAGATCGGTCGGATTGTCCCGGCGCACATAGGCGAGGGGGTTATAGCGCGCCGTGCGGCCCTCAGGGTCGAAAGGATCGAACAAATAGACGTCCTGTCCGGACGCCTTGCGAAAACCGGCCGAGAGCTGCCAGTTTTCTTTCTTGATATCGAGAACAATGGCAGAACCTGGCCAGTTGAGCAGGTTCGGAATAACGACGCCGACACCTTTACCACCACGTGTGGGCGCATAGACCATGACATGCTCATTGCCGCCGAAGATCAGATAGCGGCCGCGGAGCTTGCCAACCACTATTCCGGTGCTGGAGCGTAGGCCCGCTTTCCTGATCTCGCCTTCAGAGGCGAAGCGCGCGGAGCCGTAAAGCTCTTTCGCATTCCGTGCTCGCCAGATCCCCACCAAAGCGAAGAACGCGGCGGCGGCTCCAATGATGAGGCCGAGCCTCGCCGCTCCCGCCGCACGCTCGTCAGATCCGGTCAACAGACTGAAAACGTCGAAGAGATGAAGTTGACCGTCATGTGAGCGGGTGACGAGCAGCGCAAAATTCGAGGCAAAGACGATCACCGCCATAAGGAGAAGGGTGCCGACAAGACCCCATAGCGTGTATTTCGGGTTGAAAGACATGCAGCACCACCGTCGTGAATTAGATACCTTGCGCCAGCTGCTTCTCCGGATCGAAATGGACCTCGGTGACCTGCCGACGACCGTCCGGAAATTTTTTTACCTGGACGACGATATCGACCAGCATAAGCAACAGCGCGCGAATATCGGCCCGGTCGATTTGCGAGCCGCCTTCCGATTCCTTCACCAGCAAGGTCAGTTGCTCGAAAGCGAGCATCGGGCTTTCGGCATGGACCGTGGTGATCGATCCCGGATGACCGGAGTTCGCATTACGCAAATAGAAAAAGGCTGCTCCGTCGCGCAGTTCCTGGAGCAGGATACGGTCCGGCCGCATACGCAAACAGCTTTCCAGAAGCTGTTTCGGCCCAGCTTTCGACAGGCTTTGCCCGTCCTTGGAATAGAGCAACCTAACATGGTTCGGTAGTGGCACATCAAGCTCGAGCGTATCTTCAATGGTGATGATACGCTCATGCGACGGAATGCACTCGATAAGGGATTTGGAGAAGGTTGTCTTACCAGAACCTGTCGCCCCGGAAATAATGATGTTCTTCCGGGTCTTGACCGCCAGGTCGAAAAAACGGAGCCATGAACCCCTCTTCCGAAGGTTGACAAGCTCTTTGTCGACGTCACTTATCTGACCGGTATCAGGAGCGACGTTTTTGAAGAAGCCCAGTTCATCGAAGTCTGACAGGCTGAATTTCACATCGGACGGCTTTCGGATAGTCACCGAAACCGTGCCTTCCGGCACGGCTGGAGGAATAACGATCTGACAGCGCTCGCGGTCTGGGAGGGTTGTAGAGAGCACCGGCCACTCTTCATTGATATCCTGCTTCGTGAAGGACGCAGCAAGCCGCGCCAATCCCATAAGGCCGGAGAAGCCAAGCTTCTCGTCCTTGAGCTCATGCCGCGACCAGCCATTACGCCCTTCGCACCAGACTTCATACGGGCGATTGATGCACAGTTCAGTTAGCCCGTCTTCTTTGAGAAACGCACCAATCGGTTCCAGAAATGTGCGCAGCGCTCCCGTATCAACACTCATTTGGTAATGATACCAGGAGCCCGTCGCATGTCGCCGGTGACAGCACGGTCATAAATCTGCTTGCGCGTTTGCGTTAGCTTCAAGTCGTAAACACTTGAAAAATCGAGGTCACGCGCAACGAAGATGGAAACCACATCACCCTGATTTTTGTAGAGCGTCGGTGGAATGTTGATCGAATTTTCCAGCGCGATCGATGCGGCATCCTGTGAGGCGCGTTCAGTGTTCTCGGTCTCAAGGTCCTGGCCCTCAACCAGATGCGAAAAAGCGTATTTCGTCGCATCTGACACAACTGACATAAGGATGGCGCCGCCGAACCGTTCCCAAAAATGCGTTTTGATCTTTCCGTCAAAGCCGGATCGACCAAGGCCATCTGCCGCCGGCGATTCAAGATTGATGATAACGCCACCTGGTGTCCTTGCGCGGTTCCACAGCACAAACATTCGGCGCTGTCCGCGTCGAAGTCCGCCTTCATATTCGCCAACGACCGTCGAGCCTTTTTCCATCAGCACGACCTGGCCGGAAGCGCTGAGAACATCGCGTTGCACCACGCAGGTTACGAAACCCGGCTGATCAGACGAAACGGCAGTCTGCAATATGCAGGGAATTTGCGTGCCTTGCGGCACCACCATGTGCAGGTTTGGCAGAACCGATGCGCTCACGCCTTCAAGTGGCGTGGGCTGCAACTTGTCACGCAAGCGATCTTGCTGCTGCTGTCCCTCCACGAGACCCGGAGGCAGTCCCATCGAAAAGTCCTGCGGTGCACCGTCGCCAGAGGCTTGCTGGTTGTCGTTTCTGTTCACGTCGGCACTGAACGCGATAACTGGAGCGCGGATGCTCGCTTCCAGCATTTCATTGATCTCCGGATCCGCAGGTGCCGGCTCGGGCTCATTCGGTTGCGCAACAGCCGGAGCCGGATCGGCCGGTCGCGGAGTTGCAGCGGGCGTGAAGGGCACGGAGGGTGAAATCGACGTGCGCCGCTGATCATCTTCTCCTGGTGCCTCCTCGCCGCTATTCCAAGTCAAATAAAGAAAGCTGAGCCCGACGACCGTTATAAAGGTAACCAGCACCATCTTGCCGAAATTTTGCCCCGTACTCGATTCACCCGCGACAGAAGTAATTCCTGAGCCGCGCTCGCCATCGATCTGATATTCTTCGTTTTTCTGATTTTTGTTGCTCAACGGTCGCTCCCTCGCGGTTTGGGCCGAACAACGCGCTCCACGGATGGCGATGTGGTGCCGGTGCCGGGATTCACGCCGACCGGATCATAGGCTTCGTTGAAAATACAAAGGACGTCGCCACCCCGACGCAGGCGGAATTCGCGGGAAGTGCCGTGAATGACGGCAACCTCACCGTTTTGGCGGGCGTCCCACGGAATCAGGGTTTCGTTACCGTCGCTTTGGACCATGTAGATTGCCGGGATCTCGCGATTGCCCGCAAAGCGCAACGTTGTGACCTTGCCATCGTCATAAATTGCATCAGGTTGAATTGCGCGGGATCCTTGCGCGCTATAGCGCCAGTTTCGCGCGCCGTAGGTTTGATGCAACGATAGCGCATCGTCTACCCGGTTGCGGTCGACCGCGGCCCGTTGTGCGGCAGCTTCTGCCTTGCGTTGTACCGCAAGATCGCTCGGATAGCGGAACCGTACGACGAAATAGGCATCCTCTCGTCGCACGTCGCCTTCGGCCGCTTGCAGTTCAAACTGGTAGACGCGCCGCTCGCCAGTCTGCCGGATCGTAACGACCTGCAAATTCGTCGCCGGGTTCTTTTCGCGCGGCTTCACGAACAGAATGTTCTTTGCTGGTGCTACTTCCCATGCCACGCTATCGCCGATAGCCACATGGGCGATTTCTTCGCCAGGCGCGAATTCAATCTGTGTGCTTGCGCGGAAACGCCCAACGACTTTCACAACATCGTTCGGGGTGTAGTCCACGAAGCGAATGCGCCTGTCACTGGACCCACCCACAGGTGTGTCCAGCGCGAATGCGGGCGATACAGCCAACGCAACACCGCATGCCAGCAAAAAGGTGCGCAAGGACCCCATTACTCTATGACCTCCGGATCGGTCCGGTATTCTGTGACGGCAAAGGCAACCGGATTGATGAGACGTTGCTGGATGGTCAACTCGGCTTCCGGAAGCAACTGATAAACTACCGTTGCAATCCAGTGCTTTGTCGTGCGGTTTTGCTCGTACTCAATCGTCTGGCGATAACGCACCGAAGCAAGGCCAGGACTGACGAGCTGGACTGATGTAATGTCTACCGACACCCTGGTTTGCGCGCCGTAGATACGTTGCGGCGAGGCGGGATTGTTACCCGAAATAGCATTCGCGTAAGACTCCTGAACCGGGCCGGCGGACATGTTGCTGACCACATCATAGTTAAATTTCGCCGTGTCAGGGGAATAGCCCTCGCGAGCCCGAACATATTTAGCCACGAAATAGCGTGACATGGCATCGTCAACCTGCACCGGTGCGTCCTTCAGAGACGCAACCGTATCCACAATGCCATTTGTGTTATCGACGCGTACAAGGAACGGCGTAACTGTTTTCAACGGAGCCAACGCTGCAACCGCACCGACCGAGACAATCATTCCAACCGCTGCCACAGCCGCGACCGTCCACGCCAATCGCTTCGAGCGACGCGCGGAGCGAAGCTCATCCTGTTCCCAGCGTCGGGACCGCTCGAAATATTCTTTGAGATTTTCTTCAGTGACCATGCCAGTTTCCCCCTACCGGCAATGCTGTTCGGATGCTGCGATATTCCATCGCGGCGCACCCTCGGGAGCGACAATCCGATGTAACGCGGTGACGCCTCCCGACTGCTGCGCATTCGCGGCGGCAAATTCCATCGGTTCAGCTCCGGCTTGTGACGAAGGCTGCGCATCGCTCCATTGCCAAAGGTCACCGTTTAGCGGCCGGCGATCCTGACCAGAGCATCTAGGGAGGCCCTTTGTTTCGATGGACGCACAGGCACCTAGGGCAAGACACAGGGTGGCTGACAGCGTCAGCACGCGAAAAACTAATGACATAACTACCCCGTTTTTTTGACAGTATTGCTCTGGCCAAGGCCGCGCACTTTGTTCCAGCCCCACCTGGCGGCGCGCGTAGCACCACTGCCCGCTGCGCTGCCTACGGTACGTGTCGGATCGCTACTTGAATTGATGAGGCTGGATCCAATCTGGAACCCTCCGCCGGCAAGATGCGCAGAAATGGTAGGGAGGTAGACCGCCAGAATAAGAGCCAGGACGAAAATTAAGAAAATGCTTAAGGCCGCTGCCGCTTGCGCGCCACCTTCCAGCGTCTGTGCATCGTCGATAAAGCCAGTCGTGATATTCAACATTAAGGTGATGAAGGTGATAGACAGAACTTGTAGAGCGACAAAGTTCACTAGCGCGCTAATCCACGCCGACGTGAATGACTGCGTTGGCCTAAATAGAAACAGTGGTATGAAAACCGGCCCTAGCACCAATATCAAGGTGAGTCCTACCTTTGCTAGCAACACGACGGCAAGTAAAGCCGCGATAGGAATGAGACCGAGTAGCACTATTGCCGCTGCCAAAAGAGGATACCAATTGTCCCAATCCCACTGGGAATAAACAGCCGTTGAGAATGCGATTAATTGATCGGTCACATCGTCAAACGCTTTTCCGTTGCTCACGGACGTTGCAGATGTGTCGCCACTAGCTACTTTTCCTATTGCGTTGCTTATACCCTCCGGGAGGTGTGTAAAGAATAGATCCTTCACATAATAATTGTAGTCGCCTACTTTGGTGGCTAATGTGACTACGATAGTTATCTTGAGGACATTTCCGATAAAGTCGGAAATCGGCGCACGCACGTAGCCAAGAAGTATGAATATGCCGAAAATTACGATGTAGAGCGTTGCGCCAGCATAAAGCGGACCTTTCACGGCTGCGGCAAGTGACGTTACGCCATCCGTCATGAATCTATCCAGTGGATCAGTAAATTTCTCTACAAAATCGGAGGCGTACGCCATTTTTCGGTGACCTTTATTTGCTCACAGCCTTCTTGATGTCATCGAGGTAAGCTTTACTATTTGCTTCTCTGACGTTCTGACACTCGGGAGCGTTTCTCAATTCACCTGGATTATTCTCACATTTGGAGAAGACAGCCTTCCTCTCATCCGGATTATCGAGGAAATATTGGACATCGCGGGCAGTAGCATCGTGATCTGCTTTCTTGGTCATGTCTTCTCCACACGCAGTAAGAGAGAAGATTGCCAGCACAAAAATTGCGTATCGCATAGTTAACCTTTCGACCCGACTGCACTTCTAATTTCGTCCAGATATTGGTTTTTTCTTTCGATGCTACGCTGTCGATCGACGCGATTGCGCGCCTCTTGAATCATCGCGAGGCCCTGCATCCGATTAATGTCGTTCTGAAGAAATGCGCTTTCGGCCGAAATGCGGGCCTGAAGGTCGAGGACTTCTTTTGGTGTGGACGCGGACGCCAGCTTGTCCTTGAGCTCATTTAGACCTTCGGCACGCCTGGATGCCTGATTGTAGACAGCCTCGCCTACGGCCATGTCTTTGTAGGTTTCATCTTTGCGGCGGTTCAACTCATTGTAATAAAAATCATTTGCTGGGCTGTTGCCCTCGCGCTGATAGTAATCGTACTGCTTTGCGAAGCCGCCCACGTTGCCGTTAATCAGATCATTCACCGCACCCGAATATTGGCTATACTCTTGCGGCAGATATTGCTGAAAATCGCTGTTACTAAGGAGCCCCGCGACGTCTTTGATGTCGGTGATACCGTTCATGCTCTCCTTGAGGTGGTTTGCGGTATCGTAGATTTTCCTGGCTTCCTGGAGCTGCTTCTGAAGCTCGGAGATTTGCTCCAGATGCTTGGCAACAGCAGTCGCGTCTATGACAGGGATGCCCTGAGCATGCGCACTGGCCGCTGCAGCCAATGCCACTCCTGTGGCCAGGACTATCGAGCGTGAAACGCGTATCAGTTTGCACACCCGCCCGAATTGGCTTTGCGAGCGAACTGCATAGATCCTCGTCATGCGGAAACTCCTTCGTTTAGCAAGATCGGCATCCAGATCGCCGGATCTTCGCCTACCCGGGCACGGATTTCATCGAGACGATTTACGGACGCGGTGCGGCCGGAAAGAATGGTCAATTCATCATCGAAACCGTGGAGGGACAGCTCAGCCACCACCGAATTATGTTCCTGCTTAATGAGGAACTGCCGGCTTTCAACAGTCATCTCTTCCTTGATAAGTTTGAATTCCTTGCGCGAGAGCCCGAAGCCATCAATGTAGTCTTCAGGCGTGGCATAGGCATTCGGCATAAAAATCTTTGTCGGGCACTGTTCGATGATCGTATAGCCGATCGGAGATTTGATCGCGTCCGCCGGCGACTGTGTACCGAACACCATCAAGCCATTCTGCTTACGAATGGTCTTGAGCTTGTTCCTGGCCAGGTCACGGAATGCCTCGTCACCCAACGCTTTCCAGAATTCGTCAATGTCAATAACGATGCGGCGCCCGTCGATCAGTCGTTCAATGCGATAGAACAGGTACATCATGAGAGGTGTACGGACTTCGGCATCATCCAGAAAATCCGTCATGTCGAAGCCCATGAACTTCGCATCGAGGCCAAGAGCATCGAACTCATTATCGAACACCCATCCGAGCGGCCCGCTTTTCGTCCAACGCTCCATGCGAGCCCCGATGCCTTCCGGGTCGCGCTGCCCCAGAAACGCCCGCAGTGCGCCAATGGTGCGCTGGTCCTGCGGCAGATGACGCAATTGGACGATGCCGTTTTCGATTTCCCTCTGCTCGGTCACCGTTAGCGGCTTGTCAGACCTGTGCACCAGCTTTGTCGCCCATTTGACTGCAAAATCGTACTGAGAGGGATCATTCAGATCGAGCGCCTTCAGAGGTGCACAGCCAGTCGGGCGACGGCTTTGCAGTGCCAGATAGGTTCCGCCGGCAGCTCTGACGAAAATGTCAGCACCACGGTCCTTGTCAAAGAACACCATCGTCGCCTCGTGCTTCTGAAGCTGCGCAAGTATGAAGTTCTGCAGAACGGTCTTTCCGGAACCCGAGGGACCACAAATGAACGTGTTTCCAAGGTCTCCCACGTGCAGGTTCAAGTGAAAACCGCAACCGGACGGGGTTTTCAGCAGCGCTACCGAAGGCCCCCATTCGCACGTCAGCTCGCCCTTCGGGTAGGAGTGGAAGGGAACAAGCGATGCGAAGTTTCGCGACGATATGTGTCCGGCCCGCGGGCGATGCTGGAAGTTGCCGGGAAACTGCGACCAGTAGGCCGGTTCAAGCGCCAGATCTTCGCGAGCTGCAACGATGTTGCCGTCCGACAAATAGCGTTGCGCGATTGCCATTTGATCCAACAGGGCTTTCGTGTCGCGCGCAACGACCATCATATTCAGATGATAGCGCCCCATGGTGAGCCTGTTCGATTCCAGATCGTCAATCGCAGTATCGAGCTCACCAATTTGCGAAAGTGCACGGTCGCCCACATTGGTCATCTGGTTTTGCTTGCGGGAAAGGATTGTCCGGCTCTCGGCTTTCGAGGCCATGGCAAACGATTGCGTCAGGACAAACTCGAAAGGAGCCCGAAGAAGGGAATCCAGCATACCGGGTCGTGTGACGGCCGAGTATTCCTTGACGCCGAACATGCCCGCAAAGCGGGACGACCCCGCACCGCGAAGCTCAATTACCTCTCGACCAAAAAGCGGCCGATCAAGCAGGATTGCTCCGCCTATAGGCCCTGCAACCAACGGAAAGCGCCGGAAATCAAGCGTCCCGATTGCGTTCAGGTATTCGTTGATCTCGCTGTAAATGAGATCGTTGTGGTGATAGAGGCCGAGCAGGCGCGCGCCATAGCGTTCCAGGCCCGCAACAATCGTCGGCAACGCAACCTCGAAATCGCGCAGTGCCTTTTCGTTCAACTCAACGCCCTTCTTGCGAGCTGCGCGCAGCCGTGCCGCCAGGGACGAAACTTTCTCCATGCCCCGCGCCGGGGCCCATACAAGCGAAAGAAACAGGCGATTACGATAGAGCTTTTCGCCGGTCATGCGTTCCTTGTATTTTGTGTCCAGGCAGCGGGCGAAATCCGAACGGAATGTGCCGTCCGGGTAATTGCGTTCGCGCATGCGTGCGACGTGGGACCAAAGAGCAAGACGTTCGTCATTGACGTTGCGCCAGAGCAAGTTGAGCTTGGTATGAAGATCGTTCAGTTCGGTCTGATCTGTGGTCTCGAAGGATACGCCTTCGAGTTCGATCACCGCCATCATCTGACCGCTTCGGAGGCCGATAACATTATCGGTAATGTGCCGGCGATAGGGAAGCTGCTCCGCCGCATCTGCTTCTCGTCGCAATGCATGCGCGCCCGATGCAAGTTTCATCTCCAGGCCTCCCATTTTTCAAATTCACGCCAGGTTCGTGGCTTGCGCACACGCAACGGGCTCACGGTGGACGAGCCACCCCAATATGCCCGTGTCTTGCACCGCATCCTGGTGCGAGCCCAGGCAAACAGAATTGCAAACTGGTTAGGGTCTTGCGCGCACATCGTGCGGCACGCTGCATAAATGAACACACCCGACAGCAGGTAAAGCAGACTGCCACCGGCGAGGAAAACAATGCCGGTGACAATGAGGATGATGAAGCCAGCCTCGATCGTTACACCGGCCATCATTGTCGGTCGAGTGCAGGCAAGGAACAGCAAATCTTCTGTTGGCTTTTCTGTATCGGGAACGTATGCCGCCATCGTTTCGAGCGCCTGCCTATTTTTGTGCCAGAAGGTCTACGATTTCCTTGGCACCGAATACGATGATGGCGCCCACGACAAAGTAGCCGACAGTGCGAAGATCCACGTACCCGAAGAGGAACGCGAAGCCTATGATGATGCAGGCAATGATTGCGATCAGACGGGCAATGTTGCCGGTCAGGGCATCAACGATGGTCTGGAGAATGTTCTCTGCGCCGCCGAGGCTTTGAGCAGCGGCCGGCTCAACAAAAAGCACTGACAGCAACAGCGCCACAATAGTCAACGGGAGGAAGCGCGATGCGCTGATAGACATTCGTGAGCTCCTTGGTTCACTTTGAGAAAATCAAGAGCGACTGCGATGAATCGCGGCCGTAGACGTCCCATGCACCAGCTGCCTTTGCTGGTTCAGAGGGTGCGGTTTCTGTGTCGGCATATGACGAACCGCTACGAGCGGCCGGTTTCGCAGGTGCTTCAGCTACGGCCGCTCCTGACGGTTGCCGAAGACCCTGCGCAGCCTTTCGCACTTCGGTCATCGCTGTGTCGAACCTGTGCGCGAAATCACCTTCGACGCCGGGATTACCGGTGGCGATTTCGAGCACGGCGAGACGCCAGTGCTCGTCTCGAGCGCCGAACCGTTGCCAGGACTCTCGCAACTGATCGCCGGCGACAGCCATGTTGCGGCAGATGGAAAAACCATCGGAATAAGCGATATTTCGCTTATCGAATTCCGTTGTCGGGACGCTCGCGATGCCAATTTTGACGACGTGGCCATTCGAGAGTCCGATTGCAGCGGCTTGCACCGCTGCGTCGATATCTGCTGGCGACACGGGTTCGTCGCCGATCGTTACTGCATAGGCTGAGCCATTGGTTTCCGCGATTGCCATTGCGGCAACGACCGGGGCCGGCGCTGCCGTCACGCATTGCGTGGCGAGTGCTAAAATCGAAAGAGCATCCATGGATCACCACCAGATGCGCTGTGTTTGACCCCGGACGACGTATTCCAGATAGCTTGGCTTTTCCCGTCGTGGCGGCAGACTGAGTTGGACCCTTCCCCAAACGCGTTTGCCGTTGATGATGCGAACGGCATATTGACGATCAGAGTCGCCCCGGCCGATGGAACGAGCGCCCTTAACTGGCGCGAATGTTTCGCAGTAACGGCGGTTTCCACGCCCCTTGTCTCCAATCGTTCGGTTGACCGCTTTCGTGCCAGCCGGACAATCGTCATAGTGCTCCTGGCCATATCTCCTGACATTCACATCGCCATCAGCCGACTTGCAGATCGGGAACGAACCGCCGCGCGCCAGATGACGATAGAGCTTTCTCATCGGAGGCACACATTGGGAAACTGCCATTGGCCCAGCCGGATTTGAAATGCAAAGCGCAACTTTGCAGGCCCAGTCATCGGCCCTGGCAGGCGCTGGAACTGCCATTCCAGCGGCAATCAAGCCGCCCAGGAACAACGCCATGTTAAGAACATTCGAACTCATCGTCTCTCCTGCAAGTCGCTTGCTGACGACAATTGGTCTCCTAAAATAGAAGATTAGAAATACCTATTAATGACATTTGATGTCAATAAAAGAAGTGTGACAATTCAATTGCATTGTTCAAACGATCAGGATTTTGCTTGAAACTCAACCGCGACAACGAGTTTCAAAAAGTTATAAATATGTGTAAATTCAATGCAATAACGCGCTTTTATGTGACCGTGTTGGCTATGGCTTCGGACACGTCGCGATCGTAAAAAATAGAAAGTGTCACATACGAGTTAGATTAAACAAAAGCAATGGATGTGCCCATTTACCTTGATTGATGATAAGTCCATACGATCAAACACTTTTCCGGTTATGGCAATAATTTGATGGTGACAGCAATATTTGGACAAGAGCGGCGAAATCGCTTAAGAAATCCGCGGCTGAAGGGCGGAAATAAACTAATGCATCTGCTGTTTACGACAGACCTCGGGGTGAAAGCCCTGGTCTATATGGCTGCCAGCAAAGAGAAGCTTGTCTCTATCGCAGACATGGCGAAAACCTTTGACATCAAACCAACTGCCTTCAAGCGCCCGCTGAAAACCTTGAACGATAACGAAATAATCACGTCTCATGCTGGCCGGTCGGGCGGATATTCACTCATCCGGGATCCGTCAACGCTCTCTCTTGGCGAAATGATCGCCATGCTCGAGCAGGATCTTGCCCTTGTCCCTTGGCTGGAACCCGACGAACACGGCGTTGTCCAGCATCCGAATTCGATCTATCGTTTCGCAATCGAGCACGCGAAAACTGCCTTTTTCGCGCGTCTCGATCACTATACGATAGCCGATCTTGCAGGGGACCCGTTCACTCAAGTCGCTCTCAACATTCGGCACCTGGTCAGGAAACGACCGGACAGATAGCCGCTGTCAGGGATGCTCGCCCTTCACATAATCGAACAAGGAGCGTTGACTTCTTTCTTTGTAGTGCTGGAATGGCTGGACTCCGCAAACAGGGCAAAGTGAATGGTCGCTCCCAGTCACAGCCGATCACGATATGCCCGGGGGCTCATACCCATCAGGCGCCGGAACTGCTGTGCCAGCGCAGACGCCAAACCAAATCCGCACAGAAGCGCAATTTCGTCGATGGAAATATATGGTTGTTGCCGCAGTAACTCGCTTGCTTTGTTGACCCGCATACGCAGGACATACTGGTACGGCGTGATGCCAGTTTCCCGCTGGAATGCCCGAATGAAATGATATTCACTTAAGCCTGCGATACCCGCCAGTTCCGATATCCGGAGCTTGTTACTGAGACGAGACGACATGAATTCGATGAGCATTCTCATTTGATGCGGTGCTAACCCTCCTCGTTTGGCTTGTTGATCGGACCGCAGTTCCTCGCGGAGCAAGTAAGCTACGAGTGCCAGCGATGCACTGTCGCAGAAGAGTTCGCCAAGCCATCCCGTCTCCTCGGCGCTGTTGTGCCACATCTCCTTCATCAGGCTATTGACGAAGTTTTTGGTGAAGCAGTGATTTGACAGGCGCTCGAACGCTGCCGCAAGGCGCTCGGCGCGGACATGCATCTGCGTTTCAAGTTGGGCCGGGTCTAATGATAAAGACCGGGTGTGGTGTTCGAAAGCGACATCCCAATCACAATTTGCCGGCAAGACAAGTGTCACGGTACCGTTTTGACGGCCTTCTTCCCAGCCGTAGCCAAGGTTGCGTCGATAATGCCCAAACCCACGGCTGTTGACGATAAGGATTCCCGTCGCAGCCGGGACCGTTCCATGCAGCCGCTTGTTAGAGACATCAGACATCTCAACGGTACCCTTGGCGCGGAATTCCATGGTTTCGCAGAAGCGCGCCAGCCCGCTTTTTTCATACCAATCGGCGAGGCGATGCTCTGAAGTCGCGTTCCGAATCTTCTTCGGCATTCGAGGCTCCCCCATGCTCGGCTGGCAGGTTCCTGTGTGCTAATGCACTCCAGAGACCGCTTTCCCGTAGTCCTCCTCTCCAACGCAGAAACCTACCATTGTCGTCTATGGCGTCTTTTACAGACCCGACGATCCCCTATTCAGCACCATTGGCGATTGCACAAGGGATGAACTTTATAGAAATTGCTCTTTGTCGGCAAAAGTTGCGCCTTTGTTTGGATTGTTGCGCTGTACTCTTAGACTCATACCATTACGTGCTCGACGGTCTTGCCTGACTGTGGCTCGCTCATCCTTGATTTGTAGGGGGCGTGGGCCGCTCTGCTCTGAATGCCGACAAGCTTGATTGGTTGTCCTTGCGGTTGGGCCTGGGCCAGGACGGGCGAGCCGCGAGACAGCCATCGGCTAGGCGAGTTGCTGTAAAAGAACCTCGCGAAGGCGCTGCGGTGGACGGCCCGAGATGCGTTCCACATCTCCAGTGACGATGTTGAAACTACCCGCCAGGAAATGCTTTTCAATATCGATCAAGGAGTCGATGTATCGATCGGGTACGCCGGCCTGCGGGAGACTGAGGCGAAGCTGCGCTTCATCGAGCACGGTAAAGCGCAGAGGCTTCCCCGTGATTTCGGAAATGATTGCGGCTCGGTCTGCGCCGGTCACTGCTACGGGACCGGTAGCATTGTAGATCGCGCCGGCATGACCGTCGTCAAGAAGAAGTCCGGCAGCTGCGGCGTCGTCTCTATAAAGATGCCCGCTTCCTTTGCAGCTTCAACAAAGGCCACACGAGCGACAGCGGCCGAGCATTCTCCAGCGAGACAGCTCAATAGGATTTGGCGCGCCCGCCTGGCTTTGAGACCATCCTCATCAGGCCACTTCTCCAGCATGAATACCGCTGCGTCGTAGGCAGAGGTGATGCCTATTGCCTTGCCGTCGCGCAGGACAGAGACGATTTTGAACGGTTTGTAATCTTCCATCGTCTCAAAACGGTATCAGAAATGCCTGGGTCCGGACAGCGAAAGACGGCGATAACGCAATACCGCCGCCGTCCAAATGAATGTGTTGGAACTATCGAGCCGTGCTGACAGACTTCGATTCCGCCGTGGCGCCATCGTCGCTACCATTATTGGTTCCGTCCGTCGTACCCTTGTTCTTCTCTTGTCCCCATCCGTTGTTGCCCTTGGCCTGCTCTCCCGGCGGCTCGCAACCATAGTCGCCCGCGTAGGCCGCGGGGGCGCCCGCACCGGCAAGTGCTATTCCGATGCCAAGTAAGACCATTTGCACCAGTTTTTTCTGTGTCATCCCGATTTCTCCCTCGCCGAAAGTAAGTTTTTAGGCAGTTTAACATGCGCGTATTTGTCTTAAGTGTCACCTCGACACTTATACTTATAATAATTCCTTCGATTAAAAGTATTACATCGTTCGACAGCTCATCCTCGGTAGCAGTAAAGCCGTTGGGGGGTGGGGCAGGCATCGGACTAAGGACAGCCTGGAAGCTGCGCGAGAAGCTGATATCTACATCGGTCAGAAGCGATTGACGGGTTAGCCTCCGTTCTCACCGTCCCGTTTGTGCTCGCTGCAATACCATTCCTGGCCGTACCGCTTCGGTGGCCCATTTCTTGCCCGGTCTCGAGCCTTTCGATCGTCTCCTCGTACTCGAGGATGACCCTCTTCAGGCGCTCCATAAAGGCATTCCGACTACTACTGATGATCCCGCTCTACGCACCGTTGTGCAAAGAATGTTAAACAATCTCCGGTTGTGTGCAAGTGCGCACCCGCGGCATCTTCGGCATATGTAAGATAGCGCTACTGGCCGCTAGGCGCGCCGGATTTGCCGCCGCCATCATCAGATGGCGTTGCCAAGAAATCTATGAATAATTGCAACACACGTTGTTGAGCTGTTTTTCGTTTCGAAACGACTCCGTTCATGGCACTCGTACGAAAGGGCCTGCGACCAAGCTGAAAGTTGAAGTACCAATTTCCGTGTTTGGGGCCGCCGCAAATGCGGTAAATACGGCCGATAACGATGTCGGACGCAATCGCGACAAATTCATCTGGGTTGTTACGAGCATCGAGGTGAATCGGCTTCCAGGTAATTTCCATAACCGGAAGATTGTAGGTTCCAAACTTTCATTTCAAGTATTGCTGTCGGTAACGCTTTCATCGGACGGGAATTCGATGGGCTTCAGGCCCTGTAAAGCGCGTAACCTGTTTGCAGTAGCGATCGAAAGACTAGTCCACATGTCAGCGATCGTGTCGGCTGCCTCGGTAAGACTACTCTCTATATCGTGTTGCTCCATTTCATCGATAATGCGGTCAAAGCTTTGAGCCCCTTGCTCGACCACCCGATAGAGCCGGGACGCCTGGGTAGCTGTCAGATCTGGCATTTTGAGGGTCTGCTTCACGTCTTCTGCGATCTGTGTCGCAAAATCCGCTTGTTCCTGCAGTGTCGTGACCCAATCGGTGGCCATGATTTCCTCAACATGCCCGACTGATAACCGAAGTCAACTTACGACAGGGACTGCCGGCCTGTGGAAAGCAGGGATTGTCACACATTCGGACTGGCGTTTTGCCGTGAGATGTTTTCGGTTTCATTGCATGTCACTTCGCCAGCTTGCCCAAAACGCCGCCTCAGAGGCGACGAGGTGACCAAAACAGAACAGAAAGGCACTACAGGATCGCTTCTTGTGTGCCCAGAAGCGATCGAGAAACCAGTGGTTCCAAGGAAGAAGCCCCGCTCCAACTAGACTCCCTAGCAGCCGCGAGCATGCACCTTTAGAGCAGGGGCCTTCGCGATCAGAGGGCGACACCAAATACGTCAGGGCCATCCTCCGGCAGCGACTACTGTAACGTCCAATACGATCAAGCTGTTAACGAATGTTGAGCAGTTCCGCCCCTGTTGTTTCGAGAGCCAGGGCAATTTTTTGAATGTTGTCCAGGGTGACATTCCTTTTCTCCCGCTCGATGCCGCTGAGATACGCCTGGGTGAGTCCCGTACGCAGAGCAACCTCTTCCTGGGTGATATCCAGCTCCGCACGCCGGATCCGCATGTTGCGGGCCAGAATCTTGCGAAATGTATGAGCGTGGAATTGGTCCATTGCGATCATAGATCATGATCGGCTCGGCATATCCATTTATCATTGGATATTTATTATATACTATATGTCATATTATAGATACCAGCATACATGGTCAATTTGCAATATTTCATGTGATTATACTTCTGCCAGGAAAGAACACTTTCATCGTCGTTCCTGGGAGGCTTTAACAATTGAGGAGATTATTCAGACATGCGGACAACGAAACCATTTCAAGCTCGTCCCTTTTCTCTTGCCCTGATCACTTCGGCTTCTGCGCTTGCTGTGATTATTGCTATACAACCGGTGCTTGCCGGTGCACTTGATGGCGAGAGTATTGGCGGCGGAATCGGCGGCGCTGTTGGCGCTGGCCTCGGCGGAGCTGGAGGTGCTGCAGTGGGCGGTCCAACCGGGGGCGCCATAGGAACAGGCCTGGGAAGCCAGGCCGGAAGAGAAATCGGGGAGCGTGTCGGCAAACAACTGGGCGACACTGATTGGAGTGGCGTGCCTGACGACTCTCAGTACGACGCAATGGGCAATTACGGCGGGGGCAGCAGTGGTCCAGGTGGACGTGGTCGAGATGCTGGCGATCATCACTAGTTGCTGAATTCCAGGAACTAATCGCAAAAGAGCCGAAGCACGCATGTGATTTATGGAAGGAAGATATCAATGATGGAACTTTTAGTATCAGCAAACAACGCAATTATAAGAACTTCATTTCTGGCAAGATTGCTATTGAGAGGTTTGATTGTCGGTGTGGCCACACTCATTTCCTATCAATTTTTCCCCAAAGATTCGTATTATTTATTCGTGATATTGCTCTGCGTTGCAGCTATTGTCGGAGGGCTATGGTGGCGTAACGACGAGACAGGCCTCTGGCAGGGTGGGAAGAACAAGCAGTAACATCATTCGCCTCAGCGTCTTGCAGCTCCCGCGCGCCCCGTGGTGCAGCCTTGACTGGCCGCCGCGGGGCTAGTGTCTGGGCTTTCTCGGCAATGTCGATTTCGTCGGGACCCGCGCTCTTGCCCATGATTCAGTACACGCTCGAGGAATGGAGGACGACGCTGAGACTCGACTTATCGGAGGCAAGACTCCGCTTCATCCATACCATGTTGTTAGTGGCGACAGAATCCGGGAACGGAATGAGCCCTGAGCATTGAAACGACACAGAGATCGAACAAAAGTGCGGGCCAAAAAGCCAATTGGAAGAATGGCCAAGAAAAGGGGAATAGAGTTCGTTAAAAAAACTTGTCGGAGACAAGCAGGGCGAGGGCTTTGGCGTCGTCGAGATCCGCCTTGCCGCGAGATCGGAGGTTTATTTCTTCCTAGTAGTAGCGTTCCAAGTGATTTCGACTCGAGCAACAAATCGCATAGACATTGATTTTTTTAAGTATTTACCAATGATGCTTCTTTCAATTTCGCGGCGTCGCGGGCCTCTTCCGCAAAGGCACGCACCAGACGCTCATTTGATGCAAGCCTTGGGAAGATTAGGCCGACGCCGCGGGAGGGCGCGCCCTCTAAAGGAAGCTTTCGCAAGAACAAGCCCTCTGGCCAGGGGGGAAACCAATCAGGCACCAGGGACACGCCCAACCCGCGGTTCACCAGCACGACAATCGCCTCGAGCGAGTCCAGTTCGTATTTATCCTTCGGGTTCAGCCTGATACGCCGCAAGTATGTGTCTCCGGGTCGCCCGCCCCAATGCTTTCGATCGTAGCGGATGAACGGTGCACTCCTCAGCAGGGCGAGTGGATCCGTCTCAGTTTCATTGATGCTGGTTAAGACAATCAGGGGATCCTGCCGAAGTTCGTACCAGCCATATTCCTTTGGAATCGCAAATGGAGGCTCGACCAGTATCGCGGCGTCCAAGTGCCCTTCGCCCATCTTTTGATAGAGGTCCGATGACTGGCCGGGCTGCACTTCCACTTGAATACCCGGTCGCCTTTCTTTCATCGTGGTCAATATTTCAGGCAGGAGACCTGTGATCATCGAATGGATCACGCCAATGCGAATGGTGCCGATCTCTTCCTTCTGGTTGGCAATTGTCTGCATGCTTTCCGCGGCCTCCACGATCCGCCGGGTGGTCTCGATCACAGATGAGCCGGCCTCGGTTGGTCGCATCGAATGGCCGGCTCGGCGCACCAGAACCGCGCCGATTTCGTCTTCCAGTGCGCGCAGCCGCTGGACCACAGCGGACGGCGTAATGTTCTCCTTGCGGGCGGCTGCAGCGATCGAACTGGATTCGACGACGGATAGGAATGTTTTCAGAAATCGGGTCTCCAATGTTTAGCCTTTCTGAATGTCAAACACACTAAAACGCATATTTTCTCACGTTCATACGCGTGTCAATCTAGGGCGGAAACTTGGCCTAGAGGACATGCGATGACTTTGCGATTTGACCCCGATAGCCTGTCGCAACGGTTGAAGACGGTGAAGCCATCACCGACAATCGCGATAACCCGGCTGGCCGCAGAGCTTCGGCGAAATGGCAAAGATATCATCGCTCTTTCGCAGGGCGAGCCTGATTTCGACACGCCCGATCACATCAAGGCCGCGGCCAAAAAGGCTATCGACAACGGCGAAACGAAGTACACCGATGTCGACGGGACGCCAGACCTCAAGCGCGCCATTGTTCAAAAGTTCAAGAACGAGAACGACCTCGACTACGAGTTATCGAATGTCTCGGTTGGCACAGGCGGAAAACAGGTGATTTTCAATGCCTTCTCAGCAACGCTGGATACAGGCGACGAGGTCATCATACCTGCACCTTACTGGGTCTCCTATCCCGATATGGTGCTTTTGACTGGCGGTGTGCCGGTTACCGTTGCGTGCGGCGAGAATACCGGCTTCAAGTTGACGGCAAGTGCCCTGGAGAAAGCGATCACCGAACGCACGAAATGGCTTGTTCTCAACTCTCCAAGCAATCCCACTGGGTCGGGATACTCTTCCAGCGAGCTCAAGGACATTGCCGCGGTGCTGCTGCGCCACCCCAGCATCCTGGTGCTGACAGACGATATGTATGAGCACATCCGGTATGACGGCTGGGAATTTGCCACCATCGCGGCGGTAGAGCCTCGCATGCGCGAGCGTGTCCTCACCTGCAACGGAGTTTCCAAGGCATTTGCGATGACCGGCTGGCGTATCGGCTATGCCGGTGGTCCGGCGGATCTCATCAAAGCGATGGCGACGATCCAGTCGCAGAGCACGACCAATTCCAGTTCTATTTCGCAGGCGGCTGCTGTGGCTGCGCTGACAGGGCCGATGGACTTTCTCACGGAACGCAATGCGGTGTTCCAGGAACGCCGTGACCTTTGCTTGAACGCGTTCAATTCGACGCCTGGTCTCAGCTGCCGTCGGCCGGATGGTGCTTTCTATCTCTTCTCCTCCTGCGCGGGGATCATAGGTAGGCGTCAGCCAAACGGCGAGACAATCGAAAACGACGTTCAGTTCGCGACGTACCTGCTTGAATCAACCGGTGTCGCTGTTGTTCCTGGTTCGGCGTTCGGGCTTGGAGACTATTTCCGCATTTCCTTTGCCAGTTCGACCGAGCGCTTGCGTGCCGCATGCTCGCGCATCGGTGAAGCGTGCGGTGCGCTTGAATAATCAAAGGAGAACGAAAATGGATCTCGGAATCTCAGGAAAATGCGCACTTGTACTGGGTGCTGGCGGTGGTCTGGGCGGGGCAATTGCCCATACGCTTGCCGCAGAAGGCGCAAAAGTGGTTGTCGCCGACATCGATGGCGGTGCTGCAGCAAAGACGGCCGACAGCATCAGATCGGTGGGCGGCGAAGCATTCTCGATCGAATGGGACATCAGCGACCTTGCGGCAATCGAGAGCAATGTCTCGGACATTGAGAGCCGTTACGGCAACGTTGCCATCCTCGTGAACAACACCGGTGGACCGCCGCCGACCACCGTCTCGGGCCAGCCAGCGGAGCAGTGGGCCAAGTTCTTCCAATCCATGGTTCTCTCGGTGATCGCACTGACAGACCGGGTGCTGCCGGGCATGCGCAATACCGGATGGGGCCGCGTCATCACGTCCACCTCGTCCGGTATAATCGCTCCCATCCCGAATCTCGGGCTGTCGAATGCGCTGCGATCGGCTCTCGTTGGGTGGTCCAAGACACTTGCTAAGGAGGTCGGCGGCGCCGGGATCACGTCCAACATCGTGGTGCCTGGTCGCATCGCCACCCCGCGCATCATGTTCCTTGATGAGCAAAAAGCCAAGCGGGAAGGGCGTTCGATCGAAGACGTTAGTGCGGAAAGCACAGCATCGATCCCGGTCGGCCGTTATGGCAGGCCGCAGGAATACGGCGACGTGGTCGCGTTCCTGGCCAGTCCGAGGGCATCTTTCATCACCGGAAGCATCATTCGCGTGGACGGTGGAATGATCGCAAGCATCTAACACTACAACCCGAAAGGCATTCCAATGGCTACCGATGCTGAAATCAAAGAAATCCTCTCCGGCGTAACGACGGCGACGCTGACCACCACCCTGCTCAAGAAGGGCTTGCGCAACGTATGGATCCGCGGAGCAATGCCAATCAAACCCGGGCAGGGACGTCTCGTGGGACGTGCCTTCACCCTGCGGTTTGTTCCGGCGCGCGAGGACCTGGCAACGCCTGAATCGTGGTCGTCCCCCAAGTCAACCCGCGCGGCGATCGAAGCGATGCCGGACGGCTGCATTGCGGTCGTTGACGCCATGGGTATCAAGGACGCCGGCATCTTTGGCGATATTCTCTGCGCTCGGATGGCGACGAAGCACGTGGCAGCACTTGTTACCGACGGCGTGGTCCGAGATCTCGACGGTGTCTTGGGGACAGAACTTCCGGTCTGGTGCTCGGGCGTCGCGGCTCCGCCGTCAGTCGCCGGTCTCACCTTTGTCGATTGGGACCAGCCCGTCGGCTGCGGCGGTGCTGCCATATTCCCGAATGACATCATTGTCGTCGATAACGATGGAGCTGTGGTCATCCCCGCAGCTTTGATCGACGATATCCTTGAGCTAGCACCCGAGCAGGAGCGTCTTGAGGGGTGGATCATGGAGCAGGTCAATCAAGGCGCTGCCCTACCGGGATTGTATCCGGCAAACGCTGAAAACAAGGCCCGCTACGAAGAGTGGAAGAAGCAATCGGGCAAATGATATTTTGATACATGCGAATGACCGGTCGCTCGGTTTCTTGCAATCAAAGTCAGGTGAGATGCTTGCGGGTCTGATCGAAGACTGCCAACGCCGGTGTGCAGTCATGGCCAGTCGAGGGCGGCCGAAACCAACTATTCCCTGCAACTGGAAGACATCGCGGAGATCGTCGGCGTCACCGCGCCATTCCACGCCATGTGCCACTTTAGGAGGTCTGCCGAGCCCTCGGACTTTAAGACCAGACAGTTATGCCGACGATCCTCGGATAATAGGATCTTCTCCATACTGGATGAAGCATCAAAGAGTTTTTCTATTTTACTCAACAGGAGTCATGCCATGAGCAATCCCATCTATGTCCATGAATATAACGCCATCGTCGAAGTGCTGAACAAGTACAATGAAGGCGGTGCCAAGGCCGACAGCGCCATCATGAAGCCCGCCTTTAGCGAGCAGGCGACGATCTTCGGCATCGATAGCGACAACAAGCTGGTCGGGGGGCCGATCCAGGGTCTGTTCGATACGATCGACAGCACCTTCAAGCCGTCGCCTGATGCCAAGGCTGCGATCGTGCGCATCGACATCGTTGGCACCGCGGCCAGCGCCCGTATCGACACCAACGACATCTCGGGCTTCTCCTTCACGGACTTCTTCAACCTGCTGAAGGTTGAAGGCAATTGGACCGTGGTCAACAAGATCTACCACACCCACGCAACCGGCTGACTAGGCCGTCTGTTCCGGCTGGGTACACCCCGCCAAATCCGTGAAAGGATACGCCATGACTAAGGTATTCATTGTTGGCGGCGCTGGCAAAGTTGCCAAACGCCTTATCAAGCAACTTGCCGAGCGGAACCATCAGGTGCTCGCTTTGCATCGAAACCCCGAACAGGCCGATGAATTGTCACAGCTTGGTGCGAAACCGGTACCGGGCAGCTTGCTGGAGCTTGATGCCGCCGGCCTTTCCCGTCTGATGGCTGGCAGCGACGTTGTGGTGTTTTCTGCAGGGGCTGGCGGCAAGGGCGGCCCGAAGATGACTAACGCTATCGATGGCCTCGGTCTTGAACTGGCAGTGGCAGCGGCTCGGCAGGCCGGTATCCGGCGCTTCCTTCTGGTCTCCGCCTTTCCGGAAGCGCTCCGCGGCAAGCAGATGCCGGATAGTTTTGAGAACTATATGGCCGTGAAGAAACTCGCCGATATCCATCTGGCCGAAAGCGACCTTGACTGGGTCATCCTGCGGCCGGGAACGCTGCTGGACGAGGCCGGCAGCGGCAAGGTACGTGCGGGACTTGCCGTTCCGTATGGCGATGTCTCACGCGATGATGTGGCTGCGATGCTTGCCGAACTGGTCGACAGTCCGCAAGTGAACCGTATCATAATCGAACTAGCTCAAGGCGATACGCCCGTCGCCGAAGCTTTGCACCGGCTGAGTGGTGTCTGAGTTTTCGACGGATGTGAAGCTGCACTTCGACTTTTGGAGCACATGAACTCGCGCACGTCTCGCCAGAATTACCTTTCAAGTCATCACCGCCGATCGCCTTGCCGGGCTGAACGCTTCCATGTTGAGATTGTCGCGTAAAAGTCTACGGCTGTCGGAATATATGTCGCCACCGGCGCTCCGGTTTCCCCTGTACTATAACAGGCGGTCCAGAAACCGATAAATCGATGGAGGGTATGTCGCGGTCCGCGCCAGTAGCCCTGCATCCGAAGAGGCTGAAAACCAAGTGACCGCCGCCTTAACTCGTCTCCCAGTGTCGGCTGCGGACCAGGTGAAAGCAGAGGATAGTCAAC
Organism: Phyllobacterium brassicacearum; assembly: GCF_003010955.1. Taxonomy (GTDB): domain Bacteria; phylum Pseudomonadota; class Alphaproteobacteria; order Rhizobiales; family Rhizobiaceae; genus Phyllobacterium; species Phyllobacterium brassicacearum. The sequence continues at coordinate 73,354 of NZ_PGGO01000002.1, read as the reverse complement.
CTCGCGCGCGGACCGGAGTTGCCCACGATGCTCTAGCGAGGCGCTTTGATGCCTCCACTCGAGGGCATGGTTCGACAAAGGCACGCCTTCCAATCTTGTACTGAACATCAGACCATTTGATTAGATTGCAAAGACTGCATGTCGTCATAAGCTATATTCATGAATAGCTGAGGTCCCCAACTGCCCGTCGAGCAATTGAGACGGGACATCGGCGCGCACGAGCGGCTCGGCCAAAATAGATCCCGCACGCTTCACGCCGGCGCGCAAATGCGTGACGACATAAAATTGAAAGGCGGCCAGCAGCTGAATAGCCAGGTGGAGTGGCCGCGACCACTCCACCTGATCGGCTCACGGACCGCTTCGAGGTCGGGGATGATCGTGACGAAGCTCGACCGGCTCGGCCGCGACGCGATCGATGTCAGCTCCACGGTCAGGGCACTGGCCGAAATGGGCGTGCGTGTTAATTGCCTCGCGCTTGGTGAAGCCGACCTAGCCAGTTCTGGGTCTGTCGATTGTGCGCTCAGTTTGCGGCGCGACATGGCGGAACAGCAGACCATGTGCCATGTCTGGAGCTCGGAGGAATACTGCTCACCTCCGCTTCTGAAGTTCCGAAGAGCCTGAGATCGAGATCATTGTGCCGGCGCCAGGCGGCCCGCTATCTGGATGTCTTCGGCATGTGTCACCCAAGTGCCTTTTGGAGGTAGGAGCGGTCAAAGACGCCAGCGGCCGATACCCGGTTTCCTTCGTCGAGCAGACCCGCGCGGATCATCAGGTCGATCGTCGCGTCAAGCGCCTTGTCGGGAATGGAGAGGCCTTGAGGCCACATGCCCATGTCACGCATATAACGTAGCCCGCGGCGAGCCAGATCTGCATCGTCCGGCACGGTGACGCGCTGGAAGATTGGCAGCGTGATCTCCTCCCTTGAGGGATCGTTGGTGATCGCATAGGCGTCGGCCAGCGCCTCCAGGAGCTTCCCGACCGTCTCGCTATTCGCTTCAAGCCAACTCCTGTTGGCGATGAGCGCGGCAAAAAGAATTTCCGGAATGACGTCATTGACCTCGCCGATCAGGTTGTAGCCCGCTTGTTGGGCCACGAAATTCCATGGCGCCGGCTGCGGCGCGCAATCGATCTCGCCTGCCTGCAACGCCTCCCAGCGCTTGGTGTGGATGCCGGCGAGCGCGAAGTCGTAATCGCCCGGATAGTTGAGCCCTTCCCGGGCAAGCAGCACCTGCGTGTAGATTGCCGTACCCTCGGTTAGCGACGAGGTACCGATTTTCTTACCCTTTAGTTCGGCGATCGACTTGATCGAAGCATTTGCCACGATCGACATGGGAAGACGGTTGGAGTTCGAGGCCACCACACGGAGTTCGCCGCCCCGGACGTAATTTGCAACAGCTCCTTCAGGTGGTGTGATCGCGAGATCTGCCTCGCCATCCAGAACGGCAGTCGTTGCCTTGTCGACGCTGCCCATGCGCAAATATTCAATCTTGAGCCCGCGCTTCTCGAACATCCCCTGCTCTTCAGCGACGAAGACCGGCAGCCAGTTGAACCCCTGCGCGCCACCGGCCAATTTAACTGTGATCGTCATGAACATTCCTCCAATATGTCGGCGATGAACTAGCGGTTCTGTGCCTTGAGTCGTTTGTCGAGCAACGGAAAAACGCGCCGCACATTGCCTTCGAAGATCGCGTGCCGGTCTTCGGCGCTGAGATCAAGCGCGTCGATATAGCGCTTGGTGTCATCGAAGTTGTGCCCCGTTTCCGGATCCACGGCCTTCACGGCACCAAGCAGCTCGGAGCCGAAAAGGATGTTCTTCTTGTCGACCACCCGAAAGAGCGTATCGATACCTGCCTGGTGATAGACGCAGGTGTCAAAGAACACGTTGTTCATCAGATGCTCGCCAAGCGGCTGCTTCTCGAGCATGATCGACAGGCCCCGGTAACGCCCCCAGTGATAAGGCGCCGCCCCGCCACCATGCGGGATGATCAGGCGTAGCTTCGGATGCCGTTCGAACAGGTCGCCCTGAACCAGCTGCATAAAAACGGCGGTGTCGGCATTGATGTAGTGGGCGCCGGTCGTATGCAGGCATCGTTCGCATGAGCCTGACACATGGATCATCGCCGGCACGTCAAGCGCGGCCATGGCCTCCCAGACAGGATCCCACCATTCGTCGTAGATTGGCGGCGCACTCCACCGACCCCCTGAGGGATCAGGATTGAGGTTGCAACCGACGAAGCCTTGATCGACGCAGCGTTCGAGCTCCGCGATCACCGGCTTGAGGTCACCGTCAACCGTCTGCGGCAGCTGGCAAACGCCAGCGAAATTCTTCGGGAACATTTCGACGATGCGTTTGATGCAATCGTTCGATATGTACGCCCATTCGGTCGCGATATCGGCGTCTCCAATATGGTGTCCCATTCCGGACGCGCGCGGACTGATGATCGTCAGGTCGCAGCCACGCTCTTTTTGGAGCCGCAACTGATTGCCTGTGATGATCGCGGACAATTCCTCGTCGGAAATGCCCGGGTAAACCGGTTTTTCATTCGCCTTGCCTTCCGCATAGTCAACCTGTGCCTTGCGGAAGTCATGATGTTTCTGCGGCTCGGTAGTGAAGTGGCCGTGACAGTCGATAATCAAACTCATCACGCGTCCCATCTTGCTGGAAGAACGTTCACGCCTCGGAAGCGCCAGCCTTTGGCCTTCAGCTCCTTGTCGGGATCGAGACGCAGGTTCGGGAGCTGCCTGAATGCCTCCTCAAGCGCGATCTCACCCATCGCCCGAGACAGGAAATGGCCCGAGCAGAAATGCGGCCGGAATCCGAAAGAGACATGCTGTTTCTTCTTGCGGAACATGTCGAACTGCTCCGGATTTTCGAAACGTGCTTCGTCGCGGTTTGCCGAGCCCATGACGATGGCCACCGAGGAACCGGCGGGGATCGTTGTGCCCGCGATATCGAAATCCATAGCGGCTACACGCGGCGTCACCCCGATCGGCGCGATCCAGCGCAACCCCTCATCGAAAGCCCTGAGCGCGTGTGCCGCAGGGTCCTGCGCCATCACCTTCGCCTGATCGGAGTTCGAAAGCAGGCCGGCGCAGGCATTCGCTGCCGCATGTCCAGGCTCCTGCAGCCCTCCCAGAATGATGACGCGCATCGTTGGCGAGATTTCTTGCAGGCTGCGCACCTTGCCTTCCGGCATGCCGCCATACATGACGTGGCTCATCAGCGTGTTGTTGGGTTTGACAAGTGCCACATCGTAGAGCGCGCCAAGCTGATTGCTAATGTCCTCGAGCGCCGCATCGAGCCGATCCCAGACGCCCTGGTCGTTGGAAACATTCTGCAGGCCGAGCGCCATGGCGTGGAACCACTCGACCAGATTGTCATTCGAGGTCCCCGTCAGCCCGATCACATCACCGATGCAGCGCACGGAAATCGGCTCGAAGAGTTCCATCGTCAGGTTTGCCTCGCCCTTGTCCTTGATCTGGTCGACGAAGCGCTGCACCACGGGCCGCGTCAGGCGATCGACATAGGAACGAACCCGCTCCGCTGTCAGATCGATTTCAATGCCTTGCCGCAGACATGCATGCTCTTCGCCCGACATGGTCAGGACGTTCGGCATGCCCATGACGCGAGCCTCAGGTCGGTCGGCGGCGCCTGACGGGCCAAAAATCCTGTCATTTGCACCGACCGTACGGCAATCGTCATAGCGGGTGACGAAATACTCTTTTGTCCCCTCGAAAAAGGCCACTGGAGCTTCCTTGCGCAACCGCGCATAGACCGGATAGGGGTCTGCATACAAATTGTCGCCAGTCAGCGCCGACGCGTCGTTCGCCATTTCTTCCTCCCGTTTAAACACATTGAGGCGGCAGTGCTGATTCAGCTCTGCTCCTCCCGCCGTTACGATTCCTCTGTTCGTGCCGGGCCGGAAGCCGGGCCGATGAAGCATTTCGCATACCTAAAGACTTCAGATACTAATTGGTATCCTAAAGCGATCCAGCTGTCAATGGGCCGGGCAACTTCGCTGCGAAACTCAGGGCCGCTTCTGCGATTCGAAGCGGGGGATCTTCGGATATTCAGGCAAGCCAGCCGACCAATGGTGCAACAGTCTTGCCAATACGGATACTTTTTGGTATTTGAAAACTATTGGTATCTAATATAACTGGGAGGAAATCATGACGCAGACGATGCGCGCCGCGCGGTTGCACGCGGTTGGCGAGCCGATGAAAATTGAACAAGTGGAACGGCCAGTCGGCTTCGGCAGCGATGTCGTGGTGCAAGTCAAGGCCTGCGGGATGGTGCCCAATCTCGGGAACGTCCTTGCGAATTGGGAGACGTGGTACCCCCAGATGCCTCTGCCGCCGCGGCCTGCAATTCACGGCCTCGACCCTGCTGGGATCGTTCACCAGGTCGGCGAACAGGTCGTGGGCCTCAAGCCTGGGGACCGGGTTTACGTAAATCCTGGCCGTTTTTGTGGAGCTTGCCACGCGTGCTCGTCGGGTCATCCGCAGGCCTGTCAGCATTGGACGCTCGGCGGCTATTTCGGCTACAACCCGAAGAGCTTGGAGATGTTCAAGCGTTATCCGTACGGTGGCTTCTGCGAATACATGCTGGCGCCGCAAGCACAGATCGTGAAGATCCCCGACAACATGTCTTTTGTGCAGGGATCGCGCATGGGCTATCTCGGCACGTCGTACTCGGCCCTGAAGAAATGCGGCCCGTTACCGGGGCGCTCGCTGATCATCAATGGTGCGACTGGAACCCTCGGGATAGGAGCGACTCTCTTCGCGCTCGCCATGGGTGTCGGCAAGATTTACGCAGTCGCGCGCGGCGATGAGTTGCTCGCTCGCCTGAAGGCGCTTGCCCCAAACAGGATCGAAACCTTCTCGAACCGGACCGGCTCTACCGCTGAATTCGTCAAAACCAGAACCGGCGGTGTGGGGGTCGATCTGATGCTCGACACGCTTGGTGCCAAGGCACCCCTGGAGTCCATGCTCGATGCCATGAAGGGGGTCCGGCGTGGCGGCCGCATCATCAATATCGGTGGCACGGCAGGCGATCTGCCCGTCGACGTCAAATGGTGGATGGACGAGCAGATGGAACTGATCGGCTCGGTCTGGTTCACCGCGGCCGAGGGCATGGAAATCGCCGCCATGGTCGAAGGCAATGTGGTTGACCTGTCGATTATGGAGCCGATGGTCTGGCCGCTGGAAAAAATCAATGAAGCGATTTCCGGCGTGACCAAGGGCGACGGCGGCTTTACCTACTACGCTGTTACGCTCTAGCCGACCGGCGAAGCGGACTCACAGCGACTATGAATAAAAGTGGGCCTGTACCCATTCAAGGGAGGGCAGGGCAGGCCTGCTCGGCCCTTCTGTGACGACATTGCCGGTCGATGGCTCGAAAGCCGACGCCCGCCAATACGGGCGGGCGCTATAGAATATCCTAAAGGATGAAGCGTTCTCTTTCCTCGGGCTTCGGAACGAAGCAAGCTGTCGTTCTCCCGGCGAGCCGGTAGCGATTGCGCGCTACGAATTCGTAGAGCCCGTCCGCCCACTTTCCCGGAATGAGGCGCAGGATGCGGCAGATCGTCCAGGGAAACCCGAGGCCGGCGACAAACCGAATAGTGCCTTCAGCGCGATAATAGGCCCGACCGTCTTGAAGAAACAGGTTGGTTTTGTATTCCCGGTCGTCAAGTCCATAGTGCCGATACAGCGCCGAACCGACTTCCGACTGCGCAGTCATGAACCGGTACCTGCCACTCTTGTCGTGCTTTAGCGCAAATTTGACCCAGCCAGAACAAAAGACGCATTGGCCGTCGAAGACGAAGATGGGCCTATCATCCGAAAAGGACGGGATCGCCGGATCCTTCCTGTAGCTGCATTGCTCATTGCCGGGCATGGACTGGTTTCGACCTTGAATGCTCAGCTTCTGCATTGTGCGGTTCTTGTTCCATTGTGTCGGCACCCGCCGTATCCGGCGGATACCGGCGAGGTGCACAGTGCATTGGTCGACGCCTGATCAAGGATCAGTCCGCTCGGTCGTTGTAGTGTTTTTTAATGCAGTTATGAAAGCATGGAGCCCGGCTCTTAGCGGATTGAAGAGCGGATTGTGTTTTTCCTTTAGCATGACTTCCCCAAGCAGCTTGGTGCCGAGCGCCACCGCCGCCGCCGTTTCCGGCGGGAAGCCGGAATTGCCGCGCATGCGTTCCACAATAGCGATGATATCATCATGACTGATGTGTTCGAAGGTCACAGTGGCGGGCTTGCCGGGAGCGTGACCGTCGCGTCCTCGAACCAGCCTTAGCGATACTTCATAGGTGTAGCCAGAAGAAGCCATGATCTTACCCCATGGGTTTGTTGCCGTTACGAATGGAGGGTGCCTCGCACCGAGCCGCGTTTGAACCGATTTCTCAGAAGGTGACGACGGACCGGATCGACTTGCCCTCACGCATCAGATCGAAGGCGGTATTGATCTCCTCCAGCGGCATGGTGTGCGTGATGAGATCGTCGATGTTGATCTTGCCGTCCATGTACCATTCGACGATCTTTGGAACGTCCGTGCGTCCGCGCGCACCTCCGAAGGCGCTGCCTTTCCACACGCGCCCCGTCACCAGCTGGAATGGCCTTGTCGATATCTCCTTGCCGGCTTCCGCGACGCCGATCACGATCGATTCACCCCAACCGCGATGACAGCATTCGAGTGCCTGGCGCATGACGGTAGTGTTGCCGGTGGCATCGAAGGAGAAATCGACACCGCCTCCGGTCAAATCCTGGATCGCCTGCACAATCTTGTCGGAGCCGACATCCTGCGGATTGATGAAGTCCGTCATGCCGAATTTGCGGGCCATTTCGGCCTTTGCCGGATTGAGGTCCACGCCGATTATCCGGTCGGCGCCGACCATGCGGGCTCCCTGAATCACGTTGAGGCCGATGCCGCCAAGGCCGAAGACGGCAACAGTGGCGCCCGGCCAGACCTTTGCGGTGTAGATCACCGCCCCAATGCCGGTGGTTACCCCGCAGCCGATGTAGCAGATCTTGTCGAAAGGTGCGTCTTGCCGGATCCTGGCGACTGCGATCTCCGGCAATACCGTGAAATTCGAGAAGGTCGAGCAGCCCATGTAGTGGAAGATTTCTCCGCCGTCGCAGGAGAAGCGGGTGGTCTTGTCCGGCATCAGCCCCAGCCCTTGCGTCCCTCGAATCGAGGTGCACAGATTCGATCGCCGGGAAAGACACGTTTTGCACTCCCGGCATTCCGGCGTGTAGAGCGGGATAACGTGGTCACCAACTCTGAGCGACGTCACGCCCCGGCCTACCTCCCGAACGATGCCCGCGCCCTCATGGCCGAGGATTGCCGGGAACCTGCCTTCGGAATCGAGACCGGAGAGCGTATAGGCGTCAGTGTGACAGACCCCGGTCGCCATGATTTCGATGAGGACCTCGCCGGCCTTGGGTCCGCCGATATCGATCGTTTCGATGGTAAGAGGTTTGTTGGCCGCCCAGGCTACCGCAGCGCGTGCTTTCATGTGAAAATCCTTTGTCGCGAAGCGGGCGTACCCGCATTCGTTGCATTGAAGAAGGACCGTGGCGGCTGGTAGGGCGCAACGGTGTGTCGGACACTGCTACAGGGATGGTGCCGCACGACCCCGCGATCTGGTGTCATGCTGCTGCGGATTGGTGCCTGGACGACAACGTCGGCTTCGGATGCATCAGCCGGTCGATCGTCGGCTGTCCCACGCCGCGCAGACATTCGTTGTACCTCCTGTTGTCTTCCCCTCGGTGAGCCGGGCTCCATTTTGTCTTGACGTTCGGTATAGTCTGTAGATACTGATGGGTATCTGAAATTGCAAGCCATATCTTTCAGCAGATGCGACGGTGGCTTGAATCAGAAGGATAAATGCCGGCTCGGCCCTGCCTGCGCAGGTCACAGGCTTATTGCGAAATCGGGAGGTTGAAATGCTTACTCTAACCGGCGGCCAACGGGCACAACGGGTTCAACTGAAGGATATATTGGATCAGGCGCGGACAGCGTATGACGACAGCTTCGTCAACAATACTGTCGCAGCTTAGGTGGATAAAGTCATGGAATTCGCCTTTGAACCTATGACTATCCTGCGGGTACTGTGCGGCATGTGGTTCATCCCGCATTGCGTCGGGAAAATCAGACATGTCGGTCCCGCCTCTGCGACATTTGCCAAAGCCGGATTTCATCCTGCTCGCCTGTTCGTCATTTTGACGATCATCGTGGAGCTGATTGCTGGAGCGGGTCTGGTATTCAATATCTTTCCTTGGCTGGCGGCGGGCATGGCGGTAGCGGTTCTGCTGGGCGCCAGCTATGCCGTACTCAAGATAAACGGCTGGAACTGGCGATGGCAGAAGCAAGGGCCTGAATTCATGATGTTCTGGTCCGTGTCCTGCATACTTTCCGTACTCCATTGACGCCAGCCGGCTTTCGGGATACGCGTTAGTATCTGAGTGCCGGAGCAATCAAGGAGTGTAAAGTTGGCGCGATTGACACGCGAACAGAGCCAGGCGCAGACGAAAGCAAAACTGCTGGTGTCTGCGCGTGAAGTTGTTGCACGCGACGGATATGAGGGCGCAACAGTCGAGCGCATCGCCGAGGAGGCGGGGTTCAGCAAAGGTGCGTTTTATTCCAACTTCAACGGGAAGGAAGACATCTTCCTTTACCTTCTGGAGACCCATTCCGGAGAAGACGTCACGGAACTGCAACGTCTTCTCGGGGACATCGATGACGGACAGCTGTTGATTGACACTCTCAGCAACTGGGCGCAACAGCGCTCAACGGACCCAAGCTGGGGCATGCTGGCGCTGGAACTTTTTCGGCGCGCGAGACGCGACGCGACTTTTGGCGAGCGACACTCGAATCTGTTTCGTGCACAGTGGGAAGGATTGGGCAAGATCTTGCTGCGTCTGTTCCCGGACGGCAAGGCACCGGCCGAACCGGCGGCGCTCGGGGGAATTGTGTTCGAGTTAACGTACGGCGCAGCGTCCAGCTTCACAAATGGCCCGACGGTCGGTGAACTGGTCAAGGTCGCGTTGACCTCGATGTACAAGGCATATGGCCTGGAGCGCGCGACCGCAAGCTGATGTGCTGCTGTCGGGTGCCGACCGCTCCAATCGGCGCCCACATTCAATCAAAATCTTTGAGCTCCAGGTTTGTGCATCCAACTTCGAATGGCCGCGCCCAAGGGCATTTCGCACCTGGTCATTGGCATAGTCGATTTTCGCCTTGCGGAAAGCCGGTGGATTTCAGCTCAATCGTATGGTGGCCGTAAGAATCGATAAGCATTTTTACCGGCTGGCAGGGCTAAAATTTTGTCCACGCCGCTCCCTGCACATGTTTCCGGCGGGCCTGTGCGTCCATTGGCGCGCCGGCCCGCCGGACAGAAGCACTAGGCCTTCAGGGTGGGGCGAAGCGCATGCGCTCCGTCGCCGCCCAGAGCGACGGCAACGAGGCCAACGATCCAGAATGCAGGAAACTCCCATCCGCCATTGGGGTTGGTGAAGAAGAAGCCAGCTGCGGCATGCACGGTGAATATGGCTCCAAGCAGCACGGGAATGAGTGCTACGGCAGCGATGCGTGCGAAGATGCCAGCGATTAGCGCAAAGCCGCCCGCAAGTTCGACCGCTATTGTCAAATAGGCAAGCACAGGGGGAAGCCCAAGGCTCCCAAAGAACTGAGCCGTTCCCGCAGGCGTGAACACGAAGATCTTGAGCCCCGCATGTGCGAGAAACAAAAGGCCGAGCGCTACGCGCAGGACGAGGATGGCATAAGGGGCAGTACGCGCGTCAATCAAAGTAATCTCCTTTGTTTAGGGTGAGGCTCGGATGGATTGCCGAGGCACCGGGTTGAGGTCTGTCATGCGCCCAAAATGGGCGGGAGGAGCCGCCTGCCCAACGTCAGGACGTTCTCCTCCGTGCTCCGTCAACGTGGCGTCTAACGTCGGCACCACAATTCTCCTTGCCTGTGTAAAGTAGCGGTTGACATACTGTTAGGATTTCAGATACTTTACGGTATGTTAAGGATCAAGAGCTGTCAACCGCGTTTTGAGGAGAGCGAAACGCGACGAGGAGAGATGGCTCGCACAAGTAGTTCCAGGGCAAGGGAGGAGAGACTATGGCTGTGGTTGCGCCGGCTGCCGAGGAGGGCTGCCCAGTGCTTTCGGTTGAAAACGTCGATGTCCGTTTCGGCGGCATTCAGGCGCTAAAAAGCGTCTCGCTCAATGTGCATATGGGCGAGATTTGCGGTCTGATCGGCCCCAACGGCGCGGGTAAGACGACGCTGTTCAATTGTATTACGCGGCTGAGCACCGTGGCCACCGGCACGATCCGGCTGAACGGGCAACCGATCGAGACCCTGCCACCCCGCCAGGTCATTCGCAGCGGTATTGCACGGACATTCCAGAACCTTGGCATCTACGTCGGCATGACTGTGCTGGAAAACGTCATGCTCGGCGCCCATCACATCAGTGGTGGGTGCTTTATTGATGCCCTGGTGCGTCCCCGACATTCATGGCAACGGGAACAGGAGATAGAGCGCCGCTGCAGGGACATCCTTGCCGACCTTGGCCTGGAGGACGTCGCCGACGTAGCTGCCGGGTCTTTGCCCTATGCGACGCAGAAACGCATGGAGATCGCCCGCGCACTGGCGTCGAGGCCGACCCTTCTGCTCCTTGATGAACCCGCCGGTGGTCTCACCCATGGCGAGGTGACAGAATTTGGCGCCCTGGTCTCACGGGTGCGGGAAGCCTATGGCGTAACAGTCGTCCTCATCGAACATCATATGGGGCTCGTCATGAGCCTGTGCGACCGGGTCGAGGTCTTTCATCTCGGCCGGAACTTGGCAAGCGGCAGGCCCGAAGAGGTGAGAACCAATCCGGCCGTTATCAACGCTTACCTCGGGAGGTCCAGATGAATATCCTCACAGTCCGGGACCTTTGCGCAGGATATGGCGCCACGGATGTACTTCACAAGGTAAGCTTTACCGTGGAACAAGGCTCGATTGTTGCCCTTCTCGGTGCCAATGGAGCGGGCAAGACCACGATCCTGCGTGCTCTGTCGGGGCTTCTTCCGTCGCGAGGTCTTGTTGAATTCGGCGGGACGGATTTGCGCCAGTGCAGCCCGGCCCGGCGCGTGGAATTGGGGCTGGCACAGATTCCGCAAGGGCGCGGCACCTTCGGTGATTTCACCGTTGAAGAGAACCTCGCCATTGGCGCTTACACCATAAACAGCAAACGGCAGATCAAAGAAGACATGGAACGCTGGTACACAGCTTTTCCGCGCCTCGCCGAACGCCGGCGGCAGCAGTCCGGCAATCTCAGCGGCGGCGAACAGCAGATGCTGGCACTCGCCCGGGCGCTGATGTCCCGCCCGAAGCTCCTGATGTGCGACGAACCGTCCCTCGGACTGGCGCCGGCGATAACCGAGCAAATCTTCGAGATATTCAAGTCGCTCAATCACGATCACGGCATGACGCTGCTTGTCGTTGAGCAGAACGCCGATCTCACGTTGCAGTTCGCGCATACCGCCTATGTCCTGGAGGCCGGCGATATCACGGTCAGCGGCCCGGCGAGCGATCTGTTGCGCAATGAGGCGGTCCAGCAATCTTACCTGGGGGTTTGAAATGGTGCTTTTTTTCCAACTGCTCATTGACGGCCTTGCTTCCGGCGCCATCTATGCGTCCCTCGCACTTGCGCTCGTTCTGATCTTCCGTGCGACGCGCATCGTCAACTTTGGCCAAGGCGAGATGGCCACGCTTTCTGCCTATTGCGCCTGGCAACTCTGCGAATGGGGCCTGCCGGTAGCGCTGTCCTTCCTCATAGTCGGGGCCGCGTCGTTCCTGCTCGGGGTCTTTGTTTTCCGTGCCGTCATCAAGCCGGTCTCCAAAGCGCCTGTTGAAACGATCGTCGTCATCACGTTGGGGCTGTTCGTGTTCTTTCAGTCGCTGTGTCTGTGGCTTTGGCGGGCCGACCAGCGGGCGTTCCCGGCAATGTTCCCGAGCGGCGGTTGGGACATCCTTGGCGTCCGTGTGACCGCAAGCGCTCTTTGCATCCTGCTCGTACTGCTGTGTCTTGCCGCGACCATGGGTGCAATTTTCCGGTTTACCCGTCTCGGGCTTGCCATGCGGGCCTCGGCCTATAGCAGCGAGAAGAGCCTGCTTGTCGGCATCAGGGTCGAAAGAATGTTGATGCTCGGATGGGGTTTTGCGGCCACGATCGGATTCATCGCAGCTGTCCTCGTTGGCCCGCGTCTTTTCCTGAGCCCGACCATGATGCTGCCGATCCTGCTTTATGCACTCGCCTCGGCAACGCTGGGCGGTTGGGATAGCCCGCTCGGAGCGCTGGTCGGCGGATTGATCGTCGGTGTTGCCGAAAGCCTCGGTGCGACCTTCCTCCCCTTCATCGGCGCGGATCTGCGCGTCGTCATTCCGATCGCCGTGACGCTTGTAATTCTCCTGGTTCGGCCGGTCGGCCTCTTCGGCTCCAGCACAGTGGTGAAAGTATGAACGGCACCCGATTGTTCCAGTCCGCTCCCGCAGCGCTTGTCACGGCCGTGGCCCTCTGTCTCCCGTTTCTTGCTCCGGACTTCATGCTGTTCGAGTTCAGCATCGCTGTCTGCTATGGCATCGCGATCCTCGGCCTGAACCTGCTTTTAGGGTTCAGCGGCCAGATCTGTCTTGCTCAGGGTGCACTCTTCGGCATTGGCGCCTATGCGACCGCCATCCTCAATGTGAATTTCGGCATGGATCCGATCGCGACTCTGCCTTTTGCAGCCATCATCACCAGCCTCATCGGTGTTCTGATCGGTCTGCCGGCACTACGCCTGCAGGGACTGCAGCTTGCGATCGTCACGTTCGGCGTAGCTAGCGCGTTTCCGCAGCTGTTGTTGAAGATGGACTGGATCACTGGCGGCGTTACCGGTCTCGCGACCGACCAGCCGCTGGCGCCCAAGTGGTTCCCGGGCAGCCAGGAATTGTGGCTCTATGGCCTTTCTCTGATCTGCGCTGCTATCTCGGTCTTCATGCTGAGGCGACTGCTGCGTGGTGACACTGGCCGTCTGATGCGAGCATTGCGCGACAATCCACTGATCGCTGAATCGCTGGGAGTCAATCTGACCAAGGCGCGGCTGGCCGCTTTCGCGGCCAGCTCAGCATTGGCGGGTCTCGGCGGCGGCCTCTTCTGCATCCTGAACGGCTTCATAAGTCCGCAGTCATTCCTGCCGATGAAATCGATCGACATTCTGATCGGCGGCATCGTTGGCGGTATCACCAGCATGGCCGGAGCGTTCATTGGCGCCGTTTTCATCGTCTTCGTGCCGGGTTGGACAACGGACATTAATCCTGCACTCGGGGGGCTGATCTATGGTCTCTGCCTGATCGCCATGATGATGGTGGCACGGCAAGGCATAGCCGGGCTTCCGATTGGCCGTAGCCTGCAGGCGTTGGGAGGCATCTTCAACAAAAAGGATCTGTCACGGGTTCCGGGCCCCTTGCCCGGACAATTGGGAGGAGAATGACATGCGATTGCCTACACTCATCAAAGCCCCGCTTGCGTTGCAGGCGCTTGTATTCGCTATGCTGACTGCGGCACCAGCACGAGCAGAGGAGCCGTCGGCCGGCATTACCGATGATACGGTGAAGATCGGGATTTCTGGACCGCTGACCGGTCCGGTAGCTGCGCTTGGCGCCATTGCCGATGGTGTAAGGACAAGGACCGATCCGATCAATGTCGCTGGCGGAGTTAGAATGGCCGACGGCAAAACGCGCAAGATCGAACTGCTGGTCGAGGATGACGGACTGGATCCACAGCGCACGCTTACCAATGTGCGCAAGCTCGTCGAGCGGGAAGAAGTCCTTGCCGTAGTGGCGACGGCCGGCACGCCGAACAACCAGGCCATCGGGCGCTACATCAATCAGCGCGGCATTCCCAACCTGTTCATGTATTCCGGTGTACATGAACTCGCCGGTCCTGAATGGGAGATCGGCTTCGTGCCGTCCTTCACCACAGAGGCGGCGACTTTCGCAAAATATCTCCTCGACAACAAACGTCAGGCCAAGGTCGCTCTTCTCTATCTGAACACGGAAACGGGGCAGACGTTCCAGGCCGCTTTGGAAAGTGCGATCAGTGACTCCGGCGTCACGATCGTTGCGGCTCAGCCTGTGACATCGGCCGATCCCACAGTGGAAACGCAGCTTTCGACGCTGAAGGCTTCCGGTGCCGATACGCTTGTCGTGATCACCGGACCCAGGCAGGGTGCCGAAGCCGTGCGCTTTGCCACCGAAAGCGGCTGGAAGCCGACGACACTCATCTCCAACATTGCAGCGTCGATCGCCTCACTGAAACCGGCGGGCCTCGAAAATGCCAAAGGGGTCATTACCAGCCAGTTTCTGAAACAGGTCAACGCATCGATGCCCGGAGATGATGTGGGCGTGAAACGCTACCTGGCCGATCACGCGGCCGCCCAGTCGAAGTTCTCGACGGAAGACGCACTCGGCCAATCCGGTTATGCGATCGGCGATGCGCTGGTAAAGGTGCTTGAATCGATGAAAGCGCCAACCCGCGAGGCTATGATGGAGGCTGCACGCAACCTCGATCACGCTCAGCTGGATTTGCTGCTGCCGGGTATCACGCTGACGACAAAAACCGGCGAGGACGTCTATCCGATCGAATCACTTCAGCTCTTCCAGTTCGACGGGGCAGCCTATCAACCAATGGGCGATGTTATTTCGTTCGAAGGCAAGACACCCAGGCACTGATCGAAAAAGAACCTGTGGTTCGCAGGGGGCAGGCTGCCCCCTTTTCTTTGGCCGTGGTGTCGCGACAGCGTCCGGTGCGGATTCAACACCCCCAATGCGAAATGACTATTGACATTCCAGATAGAATTCGGATACTAGCGGTATCCTGAATTGAAGTCGGAGGAGGCTTCCTGATCAGTTGGCGGCTTCATCGTTGACGGCCGCGCCTGCAATGGAAGTTACGGGAGGTAAGCATGGCGAAGGTAGTGAGAAATGTGATGCGGACAGACGACGCCATTGTTCGCGCTCTTGGCGAATTGGGTGTCGCGACGGTTCATGAGGCGCAGGGAAGAAAAGGGCTTCTTGCCTCGTCTCTGCGTCCGATCTATCGCCCTGTGAAGATTGCCGGCAACGCGTTGACCTGCGAAGTGGCGCCTGGCGACAATTGGATGATCCATGTGGCACTGGAGCAAGCGCGCCCAGGTGACATTCTCGTCGTATCCCCGACCTCACCCTGTGACGACGGTTATTTTGGCGATCTCCTTGCCACGTCTGCAATGGCTCGCGGCATTCACGGGCTGGTCATCGATGCGGGTGTTCGCGATATCGCTACGCTGACTGAGATGGGGTTTCCCGTCTGGTCCAGGACGGTTTCCGCGCAGGGGACCGTCAAGGAGACCCTGGCGAACGTACAGGTTCCGATTGTTTGCGCCGGATGTCTCGTCCGGCCGGGCGATGTGATTGTTGCGGATGATGACGGAGTCTGCGTGGTGCCGATGGAGAGCGCCGCAGATGTGCTGGAAAAAGCCCGCCGCAGGGAACGGATGGAGGAGGAGAAACGCCAGCGTTATGCAGCCGGAGAACTCAGCCTCGACGTGAACGACATGCGTCTCAGACTGCTGGAGGAGGGGCTTGTCTATGTCGATTGATATCAGCACCAGAGTGCCGCGCCGTGTGGTGACGGGTATTCGCGATGGCAAGTCGGTCTTCATCAGCGACGATACCGTTCCAAACGCCCACCTGCACCAGTCGGTGCCGGGCTTCATGACCTCGGTCTGCTGGGCAACGCCGTCGCAGCTCAGTCTGCCACTCGATAGAACTGACCCGGCTCTGCCCGGAATATGCATAACGCCCGCTCCGGGTGAGACGCGTCTGATGGTCGTGCGCTTCCCGCCGGATTCCGCAATGGCTGGACCGTCCTTCGATCCGGTAACTGCCGACGCAGAACAGCGCCGGCATCTGCCTGGGCTCGCCGAGCTCTTCGAGAGTGAGGCTCCCGGCATGCACACGACGGACACGGTCGATTACGACATCGTGCTCGAAGGCGAGATCTGGCTGGAACTCGACGACGGCGCGGAGGTCCATCTTCGGCAGGGCGACATTGCGATCCAGGGCGGTACACGCCATGCCTGGCGTAACAAGGGCACATCGCCGGCAACGATGGCCTTTATCCTGATCGGCGCGACGCGGTCTTGATGGAGCGCAGCGCCATCCGGCGAACCACAGCTTAAGAACCGATTTCGAAGCGATTGCGCCTGATGGGAGGAGCGCGGAGATGAACTACGATTGTCTTATTGTTGGCAGTGGACACGGTGGCGTCCAGGCGGCGATCTCGCTTCGACAGCATGGGTTTCCCGGATCGATCGGGCTTGTCAGCGACGATTGCGATCTGCCCTACGAGCGCCCGCCGCTGTCCAAGGATTATCTTTCCGGAGCCAGACCATTCGAGCGCATTCTCATCCGTCCTCCCGAATTCTGGGCTGCGCGGAATATCGACCTCTTGCTCGGAAACGAAGCCATCGCCCTAGAAGCCAGGGAAAAGCGCATCCTTTGTGCGAATGGCACGGCCTTTGGCTATGGCCATCTGATCTGGGCCGCCGGAGGGCGGCCCCGGAAAATGACTTGTCCCGGTCAGGAACTTGGCGGCATCCATTCCGTGCGCAGTCGGGGCGATGTCGACGGTATCATGGCGGAACTTGGCAACGTCCAGCACGTAGTCGTGATCGGAGGTGGCTATATCGGGCTTGAGGCGGCAGCTGTTCTGACCAAGGTTGGCAAGCGAGTTGTCGTCCTCGAGGCAATGGACCGGGTCCTTGCCCGCGTGGCAGCCGAGCCTCTCTCTCGCTTCTACGAAAAGGAGCATCGCGATCACGGCGTCGACGTGCGATTGGGAACCGGCGTCGAGAGCTTTGTCGGTCACAATGGCCACCTGACCGGCGTGCGGCTGACCGGTGGCGAAACCTTGTCTGCTGACATGGCAATCGTCGGGATCGGCATCCTGCCCTGCGTCGAGCCCCTGATCGCCGCGGGCGCCGCGGGAAGCAACGGAGTGGACATAGACGAGCATTGCCGAACCAGCCTGGCCGACGTGTTTGCCATCGGCGATTGCGCGCGTATGGTCTCTGGCCATGGCCTCCGGATCGAGTCGGTCCAGAATGCAAGCGACCAGGCCACGGCGGTGGCCAAGACACTATGCGGACGACCGGTGCCCTATGCTTCGGTGCCCTGGTTCTGGTCCAACCAATATGACCTGCGTCTTCAGACGGTGGGGTTGTCGAGCGGATATGATCGGACTGTCGTCCGGGGTGACCCAAACGAGCGAAAGTTTAGCGTCGTCTATCTCCGCGAGGGCGTTGTCATCGCGCTCGATTGCGTCAATGCCGTGAAAGATTATGTCGAGGGTCGCGCCCTTGTTGAGCGCGGCGCGCGCATCGCTGCGGATATTCTGGCCGACGCCAGCATCACATTGAAATCGTTGGTGAGCAGGTGAATTGGCGTCATCGCCGCGCGATGCGTGACGCGGACTATATGGGAGGATCGAGATGTCTACGTTTACAGTAATCACGCGCGCCGGCCAGGTCGTCCCTGTTGAGGGACGCAATGGCGTGTCAGTCATGGAGCATATCCGGGATGCGGGTCTCGACGAACTCCTTGCGCTCTGCGGCGGCTGCTGTTCCTGCGCCACCTGCCATGTCTACGTTGATGACGGCATGAATGGTCGTCTGCCGGCGCTTTCCATCGATGAGGATGAGTTGCTTGACAGTTCAGATCACCGGCGAGAGCAGTCGCGCCTTTCTTGCCAAATTCCCTTCAAGCCAGAGTTTGAAGGGATGATCGTAACCCTGGCGCCTGAAGATTGATCGATGGCAGGTTCAAGGTAACCAATCGTTGACAATCGGACACAATTGAAATACCTATTGTATTGGGAGACTGATTAGTATTTGCATTTTATCGGTATGCAGAGCTGACATTGGGAGGGAATAACATGTTGACGCATCATCAAGACACATCTGTCGTCATGCGCACTATTGTGTGGTGTAAAGGCGTTACAAGTTCTCCGTTTGCTGCTTGTGACTTGCCGCGTTGCGGCACCGTGGCCTGTTCGGTATAAACCCGTGGCAAACTCTCCTCAGGACGCGCTCCTGTTTGGGATTGTATCGGTTGGCCTTGTTGCCTTCACGCTGGCCGGCCTTTGCCGCATGTCACGTCTCGGCGTAGCCTGGTCCGGCGCTATCGTATCGGCAGCTTTTCTCGCTGCCTATGCCGTCGCCTACAACAAAGTCCCGGCCTTTCCGCCGATAGGAGCGGCGAACAAGGTCTTCTACATAGCACTCGCCGGCGCTCTTGTTGGCCTTGCGGCCGACCTCGCGGGTCGGCCACGCCTCGCGGCAATGCTGATACTGATCCAGCCGCTGGCAGCAGCCTTGTATATCGGGCAAAGCCGGTTGGGCGAGGCTCCGCTGGAGATTCTCGTTGCCGCAGCCGCCGGTGTTGCCGTGATGCTCTTGCTGCAGCGAAAGATGGGAGGAACTGCGGCGGAGGACGGCGTGAAGCGCGCCCTGCTTCTTGCCATCGCGTCGCTGGGCTTTGCCCCGATCGCCCTGCTGGGCGCATCTTCGACCAGTCTTCAGCTTTGCCTGATCTTTGCGGTTGCGGTTCTGGCGACGTTGCCCTGGAGTCTCGGCACGGAAGATAATCCGTTCGGCACCTCTGCCGTTCTGGGCGGCGCTGGCGGGATGCTAGCGGTCGTGTGTGCAGTAACCCTGATAACGCGCAAGTCCGATCTCCTCGCGCTCGCGACGCTCGGCCTCATCTTCTTCGTTCCGGAAGTCAGTCGGCGCATGCAGTGGTTGGCCGGGCTTCAGGCCAGATTCACTCGTCTGCTGGGATTCGCGCTCCTTTGCGCAATCCCCGCCGCATGCGCAGTCACGATCGCCATTTTTTCATACGGTTCCAGCTTTCCAATTTGACAAGGGAGGAAATGTCAATGTTCAAGCTTACGCGTGCCCACATCTTATCTGCCGCTTTTGCCGCCGTGCTTTCTCCAGGACAGCTTCAGGCAAAAACCTTCGATATCGACATCGTTCATTCCAACATCGCATTCTTCATCGACCATCTTGGCTTCTCGCGTGTCATTGGTGTTGCGAGGGGCTTTGAAGGAACCTTCGAGTTTGACACAGCCAAGCCAGAAGCGAGTTCGCTTGATGTGAAGGTGAAGGTCGCGAGCATTTCCACCAACAATACACAGCGTGACAGCGACATCCAGGGCGCTGACTGGTTCAATGCTACCGAATTCCCGGATATCACTTTCGTTGGCAACGAATTCAAAACGACCGGCGCGAAATCAGGAACCATCCTCGGCGACCTGACAATTGCAGGCGTCACCAAGCCTGCCGTTCTGGACGTCGTCTTCAACAAGGAAGGCGAAAACCCTTGGGACAAGAGTCATGTCGTTGGCTTCAGCGCCGAGACGACTGTCAAGCGAAGCGACTTCGGGATGAAGGCTGCACTTGGCATGATAGGAGATGATGTAAAGCTTTTCATCGAGATTGAAGGCAGAGGTCGTTAGAAGCCGCAAGAACTTTGAGTTTGCACGTCGAATAGCTTGCCTTTGATGTCTTGCCATGGATCCTCATTCGAGGCTCTTGGTGCTTATCACGGCATAGACGAGTCCGATCGAAGAGACGAGATCGTGCACTGGTTTCTCGTAGATGAGCGATTTCCCGAAGATAAGATGGTGTTGGGGGCGCTTGTATACGAACTCGCTTTGCACCAGTGGAAGGAGTTCGGCTTCCAATGAGATCGAAGCTATTGAAGCCGATCTGCTGTGCCGCAAGCGTTGCCCGCTGGCTGGTAGCTGGCTTTAACCCTTTCGGAAACGCAAGAACGCGAGTGACCTTTGAAATCAATACGTTATCGGCGTTCGCTAGATCACGTATTGTAGGTTGACGCAATGAAACCGCCGAATGATTTTGGTAAAAGCTACGTCCAAATGCTTTCCGGGGTCAGGATGTCAAACGGGACGATTCTTTGTTCGATTGATGCGGCATCCCTCCGCTCGATCAAGCGCAGCATGACATCAATCAGTTCCTGCGGCATCTTATCTAGAGGGTGGCAAAGCGATGCGGTGATCAAGCCTTCGCTCAATCCTTTGCGAGTTTCGGGTCCGATGTCAGAACAAACGATCCGTATCGTGCGCTGCTCGTCCAGCGGCAATTCACGCAAAGCGCGCAAGACGCCGGAAATCCCGCCACCGTTTACGAAAATACCCCTAAGGTCAGGCTCTTCTTCGATCAGGCGGCGAACAATAGAGTAGGCATTGTCGGGTACCTCGTGCGTGAGCTGCGTTTCGCTAACGTTGTATGCGGGAGCATGCTCGCGCATATAGGAGCGAAAACTGGCATCTGCGATATCCTGACATTGATAGCGATTGCTCCCGACGAGGGGGAACACTTTGCCCGGACCATCCGCCGTCTGACTGATAAACCACGCTGCCGTGCGTCCCCTCTTCCAGTTGTCCGTCCCGACGAAGCCTGCCCGGCTAGCGGCCGACAAGTCGGTCACGTACGCCACAACCGGAATGCCCCTGCCGCGCAATTCATCGATTGCCTGACTGACAAGCGGATGATCGGCCGTCACGACGGCAATGGCGTCCGAGGTCTGTCCCATGCTCAGCAGATTGGCTGACACCGCTTCGGGTGAAAGATCATCTTCGAAGACAACATTAGGCTCGATGACCGCATCGGTTCGTCGCATCGAGGCCGACATTAGTGCTTCTGCCCACATCTGATAGAGCGGACGGTGAGACTGCTGCATCAGGAATCCCAGGTTTCGATGCGGGAGGTTCTCGCGTTTACGCTGCCGCAGGGCCCCCAGGCCATAGAAACCAATCTCATCGGCGGCATCCAGAATGCGGTCTACCGTTTCCGGTCGAACCGTGCCCGTCCCGTGCAGAAGCCTGTTTACCGTCGAGAGGCTGACATCTGCGGTCTTCGCCAGATCAGAGATGGTTGGTCTGTTCATTCAGAAGTTCCGTTCTGTGTCATTTGTGAATGGCATGCTTTGGAATGAAATGATCCTCTGTCAGCCAAGATGGTTCCATTCTGGCATTCCAAGCGCTACAGATCAATACGCAATTACTGCAGCCATCGATGGATGGATTTGGGAGGAGAGTTTTGATGAAACATATGAAGCACTTTTGTGCAGCGTTGCTTGCGACCACTATTGTGTCCTTCGCCGCTCCGGCGGCATTTGCTGCAAACATCGCTGTCGTTGGCGGCAAGACGGATGACGAGTTCTGGAACCGCATCAAGAAGGGCGTTGATGATGCCCGCTTAGTGGTTGAGAAGAACGGCGGCTCCGTAAGCTACCTGCAGCTGCAAACCTATGACAATCTCGGACCTGACGCAGCCCAGCTTGTGCGCACTGCCATCAGCCAAGGCGTAACCGGCATCGTTGTCCCGAACTGGGTACCAGAGGCGGAAGACGAGGCCATCAAGGCGGCTGTCGCGGCGAATATAAAAGTTATCCTGATGAACGCCGGAAGTATCGATAAGGCCCGTGAGCTTGGTGCGATCAATTATGTCGGCTCAGACGAATTCACCGCTGGCAAGGCCGCCGGAGAGTACTTTGCTTCCAAGGGTGCCAAGAACGTCATTTGCGTTAACACCGTTCCAGGTGCGGCGAACCAGGAGGCCCGGTGCAAGGGTGTTATTGATGGCATCACCGGAAAGGGGGGGGCGGGCAAGCAACTCCCACTTCCGGCGACGAGCTTCGGTGACCAGACCGCCATCGCAGAAGCCACGAAGGCAACGCTGCTCCAGGACGACACCGTTGACGGCATCCTTAATGTCAGCGCCACAGATGCCGACGCGGCTGCAAGTGGCATCGCGCAGGCGGGCAAGGCCGGAAAAGTCTTCCATGGGACCTTCGATCTGAACGCCTCCGGGTTAGCGCGCATCAAAGACGGTACGCAGACCTTTGCAATCGACCAGCAGCCCTATCTGCAGTCGCTGCTCGGCGTAACGCTGCTTGCCTCGCATATCGACTACGGCACCAACTTGCCGACCGCTCCGGTCCTCACCGGTCCTGGAATTGTCGATGCATCGAATATCGATGTGACGCTTGCTGGCGTTGAAAAAGGCGCCCGCTGATAGGATCGAAACCGGCTCACCGCCCGCACATCGATCTGCGGGCGGAGTGTACCGAGTGTCTGGCCCACGGCGTCCGTAACTCAAGCCCAAAATTGGGGTATCGCACATGAACAACCTTTCTTTCGGCAACCTCCTGCGCCGTCCCGAGGCGGGCGCCTTTCTTGGCCTTATTGCCGTGCTTGTGTTCTTCGTCATCTTCGGCAGCACCAAATTTCTGGAGCCCGCCGGAGCGGCGAGCTGGCTCAACGTGGCCGCCAATCTCGGCATTGTCGCGCTTCCAATCGGGCTTTTGATGATAGCGGGGGAACTCGATATTTCTATCGGCGCGATGATCCCTGCAGGATCTATGATGGTCGCGGTACTTTCCGGCCATTATGATCTACCGATCTGGGTCGGTATGCTTGGTTCGCTCTTTCTTGGTCTCGGGGTGGGCCTGATTAATGGCATTCTTGTCGTGCGCACTGCGGTCCCGTCGCTCATCGTTACGCTTGGTACACTGTTTGCTGTTCAGGGCCTTCTGCTGGGCTTTTCAGTTCTCGTGACAGGCACGACAAGCGTGGCTCTGACAGCCGATCCATTGGCCAAGTTCATCTTCGGTCAGTTTGTCGGCGGCTCATTCCAGGTGATCATCCTGTGGTGGTTCGCCATCATAGCCCTCTTTATCTTTTTCGTTCACTACTCGCCGTATGGAAACTGGATTTTTGCGATGGGCGGCGACAAGGTCAGCGCCCGCAACGCCGGGATCCCGACCACACGTCTGACGATCATTCTCTTCGTCCTTTCAGCTACCAGCGCGTCTTTCGTGGGCATGTGCCAGGCCATTCTTTTCAATTCAGCACAGGTTTCGGGCGGCATGACTTTCATCTTCAACTCGATCATCTCGGTTGTCGTCGGCGGCGTTCTGCTTACGGGCGGCTTCGGCTCAGTAATCGGAATATTCTTCGGCACAATCACCTTCGCCATCGTCAATCAGGGCATCTATTTCACGACGTTCGATCGCAACTGGTCGAGCCTGATCATCGGCATCATGCTGCTACTGGCTGTCCTGATGAACAACACCTTCCGCAACATGGCGCTGGCCTACAGGCCGAAGAAGAAGTGAGGGATATGTGATGATCACTCCAATTTTGGAATTACGAAACGTGGACAAGTCCTTCGGCCCGATCGATGTGCTTCACGACATCTCGCTCAAGGTGCATGCAGGTGAAGTGCTCTGCCTCCTCGGTGATAACGGAGCGGGCAAATCCACTCTGATCAAGACCATGGCTGGCGTCTTCAAGCCCAGTTCCGGCGAGCTGCTGATGGATGGCAAACCCGTCGAGTTTCGCGGCCCTCGGGATGCCCAGGAAGCCGGGATTTCGACGGTGCATCAGTTCGGCGGCACTTTCCCGCTTATGTCGATCGGCCGATCCTTTTTCATCGGTGTCGAGCCAACCAAAGGCTTCGGCCCGTTCAAGGTTTACGACCGGAAGAAGGCCAACGAGATTGCCGTCAAGGCTGTGCAGGAATTCGGCATCACCCGCATCGATGACGGCGACCGGCTGATCGGCGGTCTGTCGGGTGGCGAGCGCCAATCGCTGGCAATCGCCCGGGCCGTACACTTCGGAGCCAGGGTACTGATCCTTGATGAGCCTACCGCGGCACTTGGCGTCAAGGAAGCGGCGCACGTCCTGCGGATCGTGCTGGAGGCACGTCGACGTGGCCTCGCTGTGATCTTTATCACCCATCAGGTGACACATGCGATGACCGTCGGCGACCATTTTGCGGTGCTGATCCGTGGCGCGGTTGCCGCCGATTTCCGCAAGGGCGAAAGGTCCCGCGAAGAGATCACCGACCTGATGGCAGGCGGCGAAGCCATGGCGGAACTCGAGGCTGAGATCGAAGGCCATCTCGCAGCACAACACAATCCTCCCGCGGCTTGAACGCCGAACCTGCCCCGGCCGCTACCGGCCGGGGCTTCTTTAACAGCCGCCGACACTCGGAGTAATACATATGAAAATCGCTCTCGACCCGTTCATGCATCGCCATTTAAGCCTTGAGCAACTGCCTGCCAAGGTGAAAGAACTCGGCTACGACTGGATTGAACTTTCTCCTCGCGGAGACTTCCTTGAGTGGTTCAAGGCGCCCCGCGTGTTTCCTGATCGGATCAAATCGTTCAAGCGTGCACTGAAGGGTGCAAACGTCGGAATTGCTTCTATCCTGCCGATGTATCGCTGGGCCTCCAACGACGAGGCCGAGCGGCAAGCTGCCGTCAAGCACTGGAAGCGTGCCATCGAGATCGCGGTCGAGATGGAAGTGGATGTGATGAACTCGGAATTCGGCCGCGGACCGCATCCCGACAAGGGATCCTGCTACTGCTGCCACACCGGCAGCATGATCGAGACCTGTGAGGATGCATGGTGGCGCTCGATGGAGGATCTGGTGCCTCTCTTCGAGAGGGAAGGCATCAACCTGCATGTCGAGCCACATCCCGAAGACTGGTGCGAGACACTGCAACCCGCCGTGGACATCATCCGCACGGTGAACTCCAATAACGTCAAGTTCCTTTATTGCGCTCCTCACACTTTCTACTTCGGCGACGATACGAAAGCGATGCTGCGGGAATGTGCTGATGTGTTGGCCCATGTTCATGTTGGCGATACGTTCAATCACAAGGCCAGTTCGGGCTTGCGTTACATTCTCAATCCGCCGGGCACGCAGGCGCGCGTCCATCAGCATCTTAATATCGGCCAGGGCGAAGTGCCGTGGGACGATTTCTTCGGCACACTGGCCGAGGTGGGCTTTGACGGTATCATGACGGCCTGCGTCTTCGCTTGGGAGGACAAGGCCGACCATTCGGGCACGTTCATGCGCTCCGAGATGCAGCGTTACGTGGACAAATACTGGAAGAAATAGGCCAGGGCGCGGAAGCAACCACACAGGCCAGATTCAACGAGACAGCTTACGTGGGCGACGGGACCGTCCCGCCGCCGGGCGGAAGCTTTGGCAAACCAAAGCCGGCACGAGGCCGGAGGAGAACAGACATGATAAATGGCGAACGACTGATAGAACGGCCTCTGCGCTGGGGTATGGTCGGCGGTGGACGCACCGGTCAGGTGGGCTATAAGCATCGGACCGGAGCTTTGCGCGACGGGACCTACAAGCTCATCTGCGGGGCCTTCGATCTCGACGCCGCGCGTGGCCGCGACTTCGGCGTCAAACTCGGTGTCGAGGCTGATCGCTGCTATGCCGATTACAAGGAACTGATCGCCAAGGAGACAGCACGTGAGGACGGTGTCGAAGTCGTCTCGATTGCCACGCCAAACTTCACACATTACGAAATCACCAAGGCTTGCCTTGAAGCCGGCCTCCATGTGATCTGCGAGAAGCCGTTATTCTTTACCGTTGAGGAATGCGATGAAGTTGCGAAATTGGCCGAGGAAAAGGGCCTGATCGTCGGGGTAACCTATGGTTTCACCGGTCATCCGCTGGTTCTTCAGATGGCAGCCATGGTGAAGAAGGGCATGCTCGGTGATATCCGCATCGTCGATATGCAGTACACCCATGGCTTCAATGCTGGCGACGACGTTGGCGCGGGCGAGGCTCTAAAATGGCGTACCAATCCGACGACCGCTGGCCCGACTTTCGTTCTCGGCGACATCGGCACGCATCTCTATTACCTCTCCGAAGTAGTTCTGCCGCATCTGAAGATCGAAAGGCTACTCTGCGACCGCAAAGCCTTCATCCCGACCCGTGCGCCGCTCGAGGACCATGCAACAGTTCTGATGCATTATGACAACGGAGCTCGTGGCCGCCTGTGGGTTTCGTCTGTCAATGCAGGCAATATGGGTTCGCAGCGGTATCGCTTCGTTGGTTCAAAGGCTTCCGTCGAATGGTCCGACGCGCATCCTGACCAGCTGATCTACGAAGTTCAGGGTGAACCGAATCGCATCCTGCATCACGGCATGCCCTATCTTGAAGAGGAAAGCCTTGTCGCTGATCGTATGGGTGCGCTGCATACGGAAGGTCTCGGCGATAGCTGGTCGAATATCTATCTCTGGATTGCGCAGGCGATCGACGCGAAAAATCGCGGCGACGAAGCCTTCCTGAAGACGCACCACTACCCCGGCATCAAGGCGGGCACCGAAGGTGTCCGCTGGTTGGAAAACTGCGTCAGTTCGGCCGATGCAGGCTCCGCTTGGGTCGATTTCAAGTGACCAAAGAGAGGCGCGTCGCTGCCCACGTCATCGAGCGCCCCGACAATCTCTACTCCGGAAAGATAGCACAATGAAACTTTCGATCTGCACCGACGTGATGGGCGACCTGTCATTCACCGATATGCTCGACAAATGTGTAAAGCTCGGTGTTGAAGGCATTGAAATGACTGGTGGCGGCTGGTCCCGCGCGCCGCATTTTCGCGCTGACGACCTTCTGGCCGACAAGGGGCTCTTGAAAACCAAACTCAAGGAAATCGAAGCGCGCGGTCTTAAGATCGCGGCACTGAATTGTTCGGCCAATCCCCTCGATCCCGGTGACATGGGCAAGCGTCATCGCAAGGAGATGGAACAAACCATCCGTCTCGCCGGCGAGATTGGGATCAAGACCATCGTGACGATGTCCGGGTTGCCGGAAGCGGCACCTGGCGACAACGTGCCCAACTGGCTTGTCTACACCAAGAGCTGGCCCGATGAGATGCCTGAGCGCGATCGTTATCAGTGGGAAGACCGTGCTTTTCCGCTTTGGCACGATCTGGTGAAACTCGCCAAGGAAGTAGGCGTTGAAAAATACGCGCTTGAAAACTTCTCGGCTATGCTCGTCTGGAGCCCGGAAACCCTGTTTCGCCTGCGCAACGAGGTTGGCGCATCCGTTGGCATGAATCTCGACCCGTCGCACCTGATGTGGATGGGCGCCGATCCGATCGCCTCGGCGCGTGCACTCGGTCCGGCCATTCACCATTGCCATGGCAAGGATACCCGTATCGAACGCGGGCTCGCGGATGTAAACGGCCTGCTTGAGCTGAAGGACGTAACCGACGTTGCAAACCGCTCCTGGAATTACGTTGCCGTCGGGGCAGGCCACGACCTGCAATGGTGGAAGGAGTTCTTCTCGGTGGTCCGCATGGTCGGCTACAATGGTTGGGTCAGCCTCGAGATGGAAGACTTCACCATGTCGACCGAGGCCGGCATCCAGTCCTCCATTGCCGCGCTGCAAGCGACGATCAGCCGCTGATTTCGGCGCGGGCCGCTGTCGCGGCCCCCGCCAACCACCTTGAGGACGAGATGGCTAACCCGATCACCATTACTACCGCGCCCTGCTGCTGGGGTGTCGATGATGTGAAGAACCCGCATCTGCCCCCTTGGGAGAAGGTGCTCGACGAGGCGCAGGTGGCCGGATTTGGCGGACTTGAGCTCGGACCGTACGGTTATCTGCCGCTCGACCTTGGCCTGGTGTCTGAGGCGCTCAACCAACGCGGCCTGAAGGTTGTCGCTGGAACAATCTTTGACGATCTCGTTTCGCCGTCGAACCGAGACAATCTGCTGCGCCAGACCGAAGAGATTTGCGCGCTGATCACCCGATTGCCGAAGCCCGAGACCCATCCGGGCCAGCGCTATGCGGCGCCCTTTCTGACGGTGATGGACTGGGGACATGAGGAGCGAGACTATGCTGCCGGTCATTCGGACCGTGCCCCACGACTTGACGATGTCGCGTGGGACGCGATGGTCGAAAACATCCGCGCCGTCGCGACGCTTGCTCGTGACACATATGGTGTACGCGCCACTATCCATCCGCACGCCGGCGGCTATATCGAATTTGCCGACGAACTGAAGCGTATCGTGGACGACGTTCCCGCCGAGTTGGCAGGCCTCTGCCTTGACACCGGGCATATGGCCTATTCCGGGATGGACCCCGTTGCCACCTTGCGCCGCTATTGGGACCGCGTCGACTATATCCATTTCAAGGACATCGATAGCGGAACCTACCGGGAAGTGATGGGCGAGCGTATCCGCTTCTTCGATGCTTGTGCCAAAGGCGTCATGTGTCCGATCGGGCGTGGCTCGATCGATTATCCAGCCATCCGCACACTTCTCACAGAACTTGATTACAGCGGCTACATCACCATCGAACAGGAGCGCGATCCGCGTAACACCGGTTCAATCCTTGAGGATTTGGCGGCCAGCCGCTCTTTCCTCGCGCGCACCGGTTTCTGAACAATTCGGAGTCTTGACATGAAATCACTCGACGTCATCACTATCGGCCGGTCCTCGGTCGACCTCTACGGCCTACAGGTTGGCGGACGACTGGAGGATATGGGCTCGTTCAACAAATATATTGGCGGGTCACCGACCAATATCGCCTGCGGCGCGGCGCGCCTTGGACTGAGGTCCGGCCTGATCACGAAAGTTGGCGACGAACATATGGGCCGCTTCATCCGCGAACAACTTCAACGCGAAGGCGTCGACGCAGGTGGCGTGATGACAGATCCGGAGCGGCTGACAGCGCTGGTTCTCCTCGGAATTCGAGATGAGGACACATTTCCGCTGATTTTCTACCGCGAGAACTGCGCCGATATGGCACTCAATGAAGGCGACATCCACGAAAAGTATATTGCGTCTGCTCGCTCCGTGGTCGTCACCGGCACGCATCTGTCCAATCCCCGGACAGAAGCGGCCGTCCTAAAAGCACTTGGGTTCGCGCGTGCGTACGGAGCTAAAACGACCCTCGACATTGACTATCGGCCAAACCTCTGGGGCGTCGCCGGTCATGGCGACGGGGAAAGCCGGTTCGTGGCGAGCCGGCAGGTGACCGATAAACTCCAGTCGACACTCCATTTCTTCAATCTGATCGTCGGTACCGAGGAAGAGTTCCACATTGCCGGTGGCACGACGGACACTGTGGCAGCGCTCAGGGCCGTTCGTGGCGTATCCGCAGCGACGCTCGTCTGCAAGCGTGGCGCCAAGGGTGCGGTCGCATTCGATGGCGCAATCCCCGACAATCTTGATGAGGGCGTGTCGGGCGAGGGCTTCCCGATTGAAGTGTTCAATGTCCTTGGGGCAGGAGACGGTTTCTTCTCTGGTTTGCTGAAAGGCTGGCTTGAGGACAAGGACTGGTCGACGACGCTCAAATACGCCAATGCTTGCGGCGCTTTCGCCGTTTCCCGGCATGGCTGCACGCCGGCCTATCCGTCATTGGAGGAATTGGAGTTCTTTCTGGAACGTGGCATCAAACAGCCGGATTTGCGCAACGATGCCGAGCTCGAGCAGATCCACTGGTCGACAAACCGCCATCGCAATCACGCAGAAGACTGGCCGGAATATCGGGTCTTCGCCTTCGATCACCGCATGCAGCTTGAGCAGATGCCGGGCTTCACGCCCGAAAAGGGGGGCGCCTTCAAGGAGCTTTGCCTTCAGGCAGCCATGCGAGTTCAGGCCGGACGGCTCGGCTACGGTATTCTCTGTGACAATCGGATCGGAAGAAAAGCGCTTCAGGCTGCGTCGGGGTCCGGCCTGTGGATTGGACGGCCGTGCGAGTGGCCGGGGTCGCGGCCACTCGCTCTGGAACCAGAATTGGGAAGCGATTACGGCGGCCTTGGTGAGTGGGCGCGGGAAAACGTCGTCAAGGTACTTTGCTTCTGCCATCCGGACGACGATGCTGAAACGCGCGCGGACCAGGAAAAGACGATCAAACGTCTATTCGAAGCCTCGCGGCGAAACGGCCTTGAATTCCTGCTGGAGATCATTCCGTCAAAGGTCGGGCCGGTCGGGGACGAGACGACTGCTGTTTTGATCCAGCAATTCTACGACGTCGGCATCTTTCCGGACTGGTGGAAGCTCGAACCGATGAAGACGCAAGGCGCCTGGGCTAACACCATCTCCGCGATCGAAAAAAATGACCGCTACACGCGTGGCATCGTGGTGTTGGGTCTGGATGCGCCGGAGGTAGAGCTGGCGGCCAGTTTCGAGGTTGCTGCGGCATTCCCTCTGGTCAAAGGCTTCGCGGTTGGCCGGACAATTTTCGGCGAGGTCGCAAGGCTTTGGATGACAGGTGAAATGGAAGACGAGACGGCCATCGAAGAGATGGCGGATCGCTATCGGCGCCTGTGCTCAATTTGGGATCAGGCCAGGACCGTCGCACGGGAGAAGGCAGCATGACAAAGACGGTACGACTGACGGCTGCGCAGGCCATGGTGAAATGGCTGTCCCTACAGATGACTGAAGAGGGCGAACGCTTCATCGAAGGCGTATGGGCAATCTTCGGACACGGTAACGTGGCAGGTATCGGAGAGGCGCTGCACGGGATCGGCGATGCGCTGCCGACATGGCGCGGCCAGAACGAACAGACGATGGCTCACGCAGCGATTGCTTACGCAAAGACGCTGAAGCGCACTCGAGCCCACGCGGTTACTTCCTCGATCGGGCCGGGGGCGCTCAACATGGTGACGGCTTGCGCTCTCGCTTACGTCAATCGTCTGCCCGTGTTGTTCATCCCGGGCGATGTTTTCGCCAATCGCCGTCCGGATCCAGTCTTGCAACAGATCGAGGATATGAACGACGGTACGGTCAGCGCCAACGATTGCTTCCGACCAGTATCTGCTTACTTTGACCGCATTTCCCGGCCAGAGCATCTTCTTACGTGCCTGCCGCGGGCGCTCGCCGTAATGACCGACCCTGCTAATTGTGGTCCGGTCACTCTTGGTTTCAGTCAAGATGTTCAAGCCGAACTCTACGACTATCCGGAGGCCTTCTTTAAACAGAAGACATGGCGCATCCGTCGCCCGGAACCGGACCCACGAGATGTTGCCGACCTGGCCGAAGCCATTCGCGGCGCCCGGAAGCCGGTAATCATTTCCGGGGGCGGTGTCATCTATTCGCGAGCCGAAGCCAAACTCGCTGCGTTTGCCGAGCTCCACAATATTCCGTTCGTGGAAACTCAGGCGGGGAAGGGTGCGAACGGGTGGGATCACCCGTTGAATTTCGGGTCTCCGGGTGTCACCGGCTCGGAATGCGCCAATGCCCTTTGTGCGGACGCTGACCTCATCATCGGCGTTGGAACGCGCTTTCAGGATTTCACCACTGGAAGCTGGGCGCTTTTTCGCAACCCTTCCCGTCGACTGGCCTCGATCAATCTCGCTGGCTACGACGCAATGAAGCACGACGCGCTGCCTTGCGTGGGAGATGCCAAGGTCACGCTCGAGCGTTTGACAGCAGCACTTGGTCCGTTTCGTTTCGCCGCTATTAACGGTCAGAGCCGTCTTGACTGGCATGCTGCCGTTGGTCGGGTGACGGCAGCTCCCGCTTCGGAGGGGCCGGACAACCTGCCCACCGACGCGCAGGTGATCGGTGCTGTGCAAAGAGTGGCGACCGACAACACGGTCGTCATGTGTGCTGCAGGCACGATGCCCGGCGCGTTGCAGGTGCTGTGGCAATCGATGCCAGGCGGGTATCACATGGAGTACGGCTTTTCCTGCATGGGTTACGAGGTCGCCGGCGCCATGGGCATCAAGCTTGCCCTCCCCGACAAGGAAGTCATCTGCTTCGTCGGAGACGGTTCTTATATGATGGCAAACTCGGAACTCGCGACCGCTGTTACGCGCCGCGTCCCGTTCACCGTCGTGCTGACTGACAATCGCGGCTACGGATGCATCAATCGGCTCCAGATCGAGTGCGGTGGCGCCGAATTCAACAACATGTACAAGGACTGCAATGTCGAGACGCAGCCAGAGATCGACTTTGTTGCGCATGCCGCGTCTATGGGAGCGCATGCGGAGAAAGTCGCCTCGATAGCGGAACTGCAAGTCCGGATCGTTGAAGCCCGGAACCGAGATATTCCCAGCGTGATTGTTATCGACACGGACGCTGTTCCCGCCACAGGCGTTGGTGGTCACTGGTGGGATGTCGCAGTGCCCCAGGTCGGAGGACCCGACCGTCTCGAGCGCGCTCGCGCGCGCTACAACGAAAACGCTGCCCATCAACGACCGTTTGATTGACGGAGAGAGATAATGACCGGATTGCTGCGCAGGCCGTTTGGCTCTCATGGAAAAGTTCATGAGATCACCCCTCAATCCGCCGGCTGGCGCTACGTCGGCTTTTCGGTCTACCGATTGAGGCCGGGTGAAGTCGTCGAGGAAGCCACTGGCGACCGCGAGGTGATCCTCGTCATGGTCGAGGGGAAGGCGGCTTTCCATGCGGCCGGCCAGCACTGGGGTGTGCTGGGCGACCGTATGGACGTGTTCGAGAAAACGGCGCCCCATTGCCTCTATGTGCCTAATGCGAGTGACTGGTGGGCGGACGCTGAAACCGAATGTACAATCGCGGTGTGCTCGGCGCCCGGCAAGAGCGGCCATCGTGCACGGCGCATCGGTCCCGACGGGATTTCGCTGACGGGGCGCGGCAAGGGAGCCAATACGCGGCATATCAACAATATCGCCATGGAGGGTGAAGACTATTGCGACAGTCTGCTGGTGACGGAGGTATTCACGCCAGCTGGACATTGGTCGTCCTATCCGAGCCACAGGCATGATGAAGACGATTTCCCCCGGATCACCTATCTCGAGGAGACCTATTATCATCGATTGAATCCCGCTTCTGGCTTTGGCATACAACGCGTCTACACCGACGACGGGCTTCTCGATGAGACCATGGCAGTGAAGGATCACGACGTCGTGCTGGTGCCGCGAGGGCACCACCCCTGCGGCGCACCTTATGGTTTTGAGATGTACTATCTCAATGTCATGGCCGGTCCGCTGCGCAAGTGGCGGTTCATTCCCGCGCCTGAGGTCGAGTGGATCATGGAGCGAGATGCAAAATGATCAACCGTGCACTCAATCAGAAGACGGGTCGCCATCTCGGCTATGAAGTCTTTTTGGATCTGGCAAGTGATATCGGCTGTGTCGGCGCCGAGTCGCGCAATGATCTCGGTCGGCCGCTTTTTGATAGCGCATCCGTACGTGTCAATGCTCCGTATGCGGAAGACAAAGAATATCGCGATAGGTGCAGAGATCATCGAGAAGAGTCTTCTCATCAGCCATGATCTTGGCCTTCTCTGCCTCTCCGATAAGTTGGATCATGTAGCTTTGCTCAGCGATTCCCTGTTTATCAATGAACGGATAAAGAAGACTGGAATGAACACTGAGATCTGGAAATGCTCCAATGTCTTCGTTCGTGATGCTCGGAGCATAGAACATCACATGCGGCATGGGCATGGTATGAACCTTCATGTCAGGGGGGCCCACGGTGCGCATGACCGGCGCGACCATATAAGACAAACCTGACTTTTCTGGAACCTTATAGGTCTTGTTGTTGTATCGACTTTCAATTTCAGCTTTCAATGCAACAGGGCTCATTCCCTGACTGCGAAGCGTGGACGTGTCCATGATGACTTTCAAGTAAGTCTTTGTGCCCACAGCGTCGTAGCAGAGAGGAATATAGATGTCGTCGCGAAAGTCGGCCAGTTCCCAGACAGTGCGCTCTACAAGACAAGTCACACCACTCGTTCCCTGTCGGGAAAGTTGATAGCCCTTCTTCGGATCGAGAAGATAAACGGTTGCCTGGTCCCGCAGCGCGGGAGGCAGTGCGCTTAGTGCAAACTGAGTTTCGAGTCTGGCTGGCATTTGCTCGATAGTTGTCTCATTGGCCTGGCCTGGACGTGCCGAGATGCCAATAAGGCTGATTGCGATGATTGGCAGGGCCAAGGTGATTTTCATAGCTCTTATCCTCTTAATGGCCGGATGGTTACAACACGCTCCGCCCGTTGGACCGGGCGGAGCCTGCACCTGGTGAATTCCGTCAGGCGGGTAGCCGCCGGTCGTATTCCTGCTTGAGGCGGCTCCAGCCGTCCCAGAATGGTTCCGGCTCCTTGCCGGTGGCGCGGGCGATCAGAATGTCGAGGTGCATATGCCAGCCGCCTGCGACCTGCAGCAGGGTTTCGCGATCGGGCAGGCGGCGATGGATCACGGTGAGCAACACCTCGTTGCCCTGTCGTTGCAACTCGAAGGAGACGTAGCCGCTGCCTTCCCAGGTGACGGAGAGCTTGTGGGGCGGATCGAGCTCCGTGATCCGGCTCTGCATCCGGTGCTCCTCGGGAAAGCCGGCTGGCCGCTGAGCGGGCGGATTGGAAAGCTCATCATTTCGCCAGACGAATTCGACGGGCGCGCCGACCTTCATATCCATCCGACCCGCGGCCAGCCATTGGCTGCGCAGTTCGCTGTCCGTGAGATAGGCCCAGACGCGCTCGATGGGGCCGGGCAGAAGGCGCTGGATCTTCAAAGTGGCAGGCTCGGTCAGCACGCCATAGGCGTCCAGAGTCGCGTGTTCGGTCATTGGTCGTCTCCTTTGTGGGTTGGGGATTCGGGTGCGTCCTCCTTGCGAAGGAGCCGTTCGAGCACATCTAGGCGGTCGGTCCAGAAGCGCTCGTAGAAGCTCAGCCACTGGTGGGCGCTGGCGAGCGGTCCGGGGTCGAGGCGGCACAGATGGGTTCGGCCGCGCACCTCGCGACGGATCAGCCCGGCGTTCTCCAGCACCTTGATGTGCTTCGAGGCGGCGGCGAGCGAGATTGCGAAGGGTTCCGCAAGTTGGCCTACCGTTCGCTCGCCACTGGCGAGTTCGCGAAGCATCCGCCGGCGCGTGGCGTCGCCGAGGGCGTGAAAGACGGAACTCATCTGAAGTGTCTCTAATTCAACCATGTGGTTGAATATAAATGCGCGTTTTCAGAAAGTCAACCGATTGGTTGAATGATCCGCTTGCGGTCGTGCAGTTGCCGCATTGGCTCGTGGGTGTTGTCAGGTTAACTCTTCGCGGCGGAGAAATCCTTTTGGCTGTCAGATTTCAGGCTAATGCACCTGTCACCGTCTTCCATTGTGCGTGGGCGTTGAGGCGATGGAGGTGAATTTGAAATGCGGAACATTTGGAGCGCGACGGGACGAAGAGGTTGCGCATAGCCGAAAAGATCGAAACGAAGACCTCCCGGGGACCGGAAGCCCTGCATCGCCCGCTCCCGTTTTCGAAGTGGCAGATGCGAATTCTCCGCCCGGTTATTAAGTCCCTCGTGAGACCGATGTTCGATACGGGGCATGATCTGACGAATCGATCTACCTGGTTAGGGAGCGAATCCTGGCGCAAAGGGTGCAAGCATACCGTGATAGGATTTGGCCAGGGGCGTTGCATAGGCACCGCGCTTGCTCGTCTTGAGGCTAAGGGAGATCAGGCCTTCAGCAAGCTTGACGGCTGCGCTGACACCATCAATGACCGGCACGCCATATTCCTCCTGCAGATGATGGGCCAGGTCGGCCATGCCGGCGCAACCAAGGACGATGGCTTCAGCAGCGTCAATCTCGAGCGCCTTTTCGATTTCCGATCGAAGCTTGTTCGATGCTCCCGATGATGGATCATCGAGGGACAATACGGGTATATTCGCGGCACGTACGGTAGCACGCTCCGTCATACCATAACGATGCACCAGCCCCTTCACTGGCATGATAGACCGTTCGAGCGTGGTGACGATACTGAAACGCTGGGCAACCAGCGCAGCCGTTGCGACGGCTGCCTCGCAGATGCCGAGAACCGGGATTGATACCATCGCCCGCGCTGCATCAAGCCCCGTGTCATCAAAGCAGGCGATGATGGCCGCCTCGACGCCTGTCGCCTCGCCCTCGGCGATTTCCATAAGCAGCCCTGGTACCGCGAAGGCCTCATCATAATAGCCTTCGATCGACACCGGGCCCATGCGCGATGTTTTGGCGACGACCTCAGTCGTTGGGGAAGCGACGGATTTTGCTGCGCCTTCGATCAACGCGGTCATGCTCGAAGTGGTATTGGGATTGACGAGGAGAATGCGCATTTTATCTGTGTTTTATCCAATACGGCCACGGCGGCGGCCGACGACAATGATCGCCGTCAGCGTAATGAAGATGATCAGGAAGGAGAAAACGGTTGTGACTGTGCCGAGGGCGTACAGAACCGGCGTCGTGACATTTGTCGTCATGCCGTAGATTTCCAGCGGCAGGGTATTGAATGTGCCGGCGGTCATCAGTGTGCGGGCAAATTCATCGTAGGAAAGAGTGAAGCCGAAGAGGCCGACACCTACCAGACTTGGCGCTATCATCGGCAGCACGACATGGCGAAAGGTCTGCCACGGTGTGGCGCCAAGGTCACGCGCAGCCTCCTCATAAGCGGGAGAAAAGCGATTGAACACAGCGAACATGATGAGTACGCCAAAGGGCAGGGTCCAAGTCAGGTGTGCTCCAAGGCCGGACGACCACCAGGCCGGCCTGATCCCCAGCACCTGGAAGAAGAGGCCGATGCCGAGGCTGATCAGGATCGAGGGAACGACGAGACTGGAAATCGCCAGATAGAACAGAAAGGTCGATCCCTTGAACTTGCGCCGGAAGGCGAGGCCAGCCAGCAGCGAGACTACAACGGTTATCGTGGTCGTCATCAGGCCGAGGATTATGGAACGGCGGAACGAGCCGCCGAAATCACCGACCGCCTGCTGCTCGAAGAGATTGCCGAACCAGTGCACGGAGACGCCGTTCATCGGGAATGTCAGGCCTCCGGACGGACCCTGGAACGACAGGATAAAGATCGTCGAGAGCGGTCCATAAAGGAACAGCACGAACAGCGAGAAGAAGAATGCGAGGATGTAGAATTCTCGGGAGCCTCTTTCTGAATGCATGTCAAAGTTCCTTCCGGATGTCGACGACACGAAGGATTACGGCAACGATCAGGAGGACGACGATCAACAGGATAACGGCATTGGCGGCAGCGGCCGGATATTGCAGCAGCGAGATTTGGTTCGACATCATCAGACCGACAGATGCGCTTTGTCCGCCTGACATGAAGCGGACGGTGACGAAGTCGCCCATCACGAGCGTAATGACAAAGATCGAGCCAATAGCGATCCCGGGTTTGGCGAGTGGAATGATAACATTTGTCAAGACCTGAAAGCCGGAGGCACCCGCATCGCGCGCGGCCTCAATCAGCGAGCGGTCAATGCGCATTAGTGTATTGAAGATCGGGGTTACCATGAAGAGCGTGTAGAGGTGCACCATGGCAAGGACGACGGCGAACTCGGAAAACAGCAGGAATTCCAGCGCTTTGGGGACAATGCCAAGTTGGATCAGCGATGAATTGATCAACCCGTTGCGCCCGAGAAACGGTACCCAGGAAATCATGCGGATGATGTTCGACGTGAGGAACGGCACGGTGCAGATGAGGAACAGCACCATCTGCATGGTAGCCGAACGGATGTGGAATGCTAGAAAGTAAGCGACCCAGAAGCCGATTACCGCGGTCAATAACCAGACGATCACCGTGAATTTGATGGTGTTGAGATAGGTCTTCCATGTCACCCAGGACCCGAGTGTCTCGGTGTAGTTGAAGGTGACGAAGTCGGGATATATTCGTACGGAATCATAATCCCAGAAACTGACCATGCCGATGGTCAGGATGGGCAGGAGCAGAAACAGGCCGAGGATCACCGCCAGCGGCGTTGCCTGAAGATAAGAGGACAAGGACGCACCGCCGCGCCTCACCTTCCCAGTATGTCGGGGCCTTACGACGCTCTCTGAACTTGTCGTTGTGTCATCTGCTGCAATTGCTGCCATGGCCTGTTTTCCTCGTGACAAGCGATGGCCGCCTTGCAAAGGCAGGGCGGCCACTTTCAAACATCAAGCGGCGATGAATTCGTTCCACTTGCGGACCATGTAGCGATCTTCGTCCATAACCGAATTCCAGCAGGCTACGGCACCCATGCGGGCTTCGAAGGCGCCGCCGTCGCGTACCGCACCGGCCTTCTCCATTACTTTGCCATCCGGAGCGACGATATCGCCAGTCGCCGCCTTGCCTTCCATCCAGTAACCCCATTCATCGGCAGTCATGAATTTCTTGGCGGTTTCAGGAGCCGCCGAATAATAACCCTGACGGTTGAGATAGGCGCCGACCCAACCAGAAAGGTACCAGTTTATGTATTCGTAAGCGGCATCGAGCTCGATGCCACTCAGATGCTTGGCAAGGCCAAGACCGCCGCCCCAGGCGCGGTAACCTTCCTTCAGCGGCTGATACTTGCAAGCGATACCCTTGGAACGCACGGCGGCAACCGCAGGCGACCACATTGACTGGATCACCACCTCGCCCGACGCCATCAGATTGACGCTCTCATCAAAGGTCTTCCAGAACGAGCGGAACTGGCCATCGCCCTTGGCCTTGATCAGGAATGCGACTGTCTGGTCGATCTCATCCTTGGTCATGTTGCCCTTGTCGCCATATTTGACGATGCCCATGGACTCGCAGATCATTGCCGCATCCATGATACCGATCGACGGAATATTGATGATCGATGCCTTGCCCTTATAGGCCGGGTCCATGATGTCGGCCCAGCTGGTAATGTCGCGGCCAACCAGGTCGGGGCGAATGCCCAGCGTGTCCGCATTGTAGATCGTCGGGATCAGCGTCATCCAGTTGGTCGGGGCAGACGCAAACGTGACCGAATCCGCACTCTCCACGAAGCCAACAGTATGTGGTGCTGTTCCCTGGGCGATCTTGCTTTCGGGGGTGAGCTTGCCCGTGATGAAGAGTGGAGCGATCTTGTCGAAATATTTCATCTTCGACACGTCCATCGGCTGCATCACGCCTGCCGGAAAGACCTTCTTGGCGATCCAGTATTCAATATCGGCAATGTCGTAGCTGTCGGGCTGGGTAACTGCACGCTGAGTGACCGCATCGGAATCGAGTGCGGTCATCTGCAAGGTAAAGCCCAAATCCTCCTTCACTTTGTTGGCGACGTCGTTGAGGTTGGAGACACCGGTACCGAATTGGCGCAGTGTGACATTCTTGATGTTCTGCGCCCAGATCGTCGGAAACCCCGTGATTGCTCCCGAGCCGGCGGCCAGGCCTGCCGCCGCAGCGCCAGTCTTGAGAAATGTGCGGCGGCTCAATCCTGATTTGTGATCGGTTGTATCAGTCATTTTCAATTCCCCTTTTTGTTGTTTGGTTTTTTCAAGAGTCGAGACGGCCAAGAATGATGGCGTCGTTAATATCCCAGGCGAGCGGGATGGCGTCGCCCACCGCAACAGGTTTTTCAAAGAAGGCCTGATCACTGACGATGACGGTGAAGTCATCAATGCCTGCACCGGTGACCGAGATTTTCACGGAAGAACCTCGATATTCGATGTTGGCGACGATGCCGGTGAAGCCGAAGCCTGGGGCGGGTGCATCGCTGATGCGCACGCGATCCGTGCGGATGCCGATGTCGACGGAACTGCCGATTTCTGCCTGGCCCGATGCGCTGAGGGAGACGCCCTCTGGAATTTCGAAACTTACCAGACCATTCACGCTGTTCGTCACACGGCCTGAAATGACATTGTGGTCACCCATGAAGCGGGCAACAAAGGCGGTCGCGGGCCGCTCGAACACGATGCGCGGGTGCGCGGCCTGTTCGATCTTGCCGTCATTCATGACAACGATCAGATCGGCCAGCGCCATCGCTTCTTCCTGGCTATGGGTCACATGCACAAAGGTAATGCCGAGGTTTATCTGTAGCTTCTTCAATTCCGCGCGCATGCGGATTTTGAGAAATGGATCGAGCGCCGATAGCGGCTCGTCCAGCAGCAGCGCTTCCGGATCGGTGATCAAGGCACGGGCAAGCGCTACGCGCTGTTGCTGACCGCCGGAAAGTTGTGCGGGGCGCCGTGTTGCGTAGCCATCCATCTGCATGAGTTTGAGCATGGCCAGCGCTCTGGCACGGCGCTGCTCCTTGTCGATACCCTTCATCTTCAGGCTGAAACCGACATTGTCGATTAAATCGAGATGCGGGAACAGCGCGTAGGACTGAAACATCATCGCAGTCCCACGTTTTGCCGGCGGGAAATCGGTGACGACGGTGTTGCCGAGGCGGATATCGCCGCTTGAGATCGTTTCGTGGCCAGCAATCATGCGCAGCGTCGAGGTCTTGCCGCAGCCCGACGGGCCAAGCAGGCAGCAATAGGTGCCTGCCGGTATCTTCAAGCTGATCGTATCGACGGCCGTGGTGGCGCCGTAAACTTTGGAAACGGAGACGATATCAATTTCAGCGGCTTTGCCCATGCAGCATTCCCTTTCTGACTGAATGAGACTCTGCATGTATCGTGCCAACTTCCGTCCCGTCGGTTAACTCCCTGAAATCCTTGCTTCAATATTTGAGTGCACAAACATCAATTCGAAGCTGTGATGCTGCGACGCACAAAATATGTTCATGTTTTCAATCAACGATGAAATTGTATGCAATCCTGTTCAACGGTGTGCAATATTGGAGCTGGTCTTGCGCACAAATCGCGTTAAAAGGAATAGTGCAGACAGGGTATGACAATGAATCAAGCGGATGGCGCATTGCCGGTTCGAGACGACGTGCAGGATGATCGGGCGCAAGCTATACGTGATGCGCTGCATAATGCCATTGTCGAACGGCGGCTTTCTCCCGGAGCGAAACTGGTCGAGACGGAAGTCGGTGAACTGTTCGACGTCAGCCGCACGGTGGTCCGTGCATCGCTGCAGATGCTGGCTTTCGAAGGGCTGGTAAAGATCGAGCGAAATCGCGGTGCCTTTGTCGCCCACCCGACGCCGGATGAAGCGCGCCAGATATTCGAGTCCCGCCGGGTGATCGAGCCGGAAATCGCCGAGCGGGCGGCCGAGCGGATGACAGAAGCCGACATCAGGCTGTTTCAGGCGCATCTGAAGGATGAGGAGCGGTTGCTGGCCGAGCGTGGGCCCAATGCGCGCCGCGCTGCCATCAAGGCTTCTGGCGACTATCATCTCATGCTGGCATCAGTCGCGGCGAACCGGATCCTTGAACGATTCATGCGCGAGTTGGTCGCCCGCTCATCACTCGTCATCGCGCTCTACGGGCAATCGGGTGCTTCGAGCTGCGCGCGATCGGAGCACGCGGATATTCTCGATGCACTTGTTGCTCGGGATGGCAAGAGAGCCGCCGAAGTGATCCGGAATCATATCGATCATATCGAGGAAGACCTTGACTACAAGCTCGCGGGCAATGCGCCCCTGCGGCAGGCCCTTTGTCTCTAGTATTATGCCGTCAGTCCATCAAGCCAGGTGGGTTCAAGGACGAACTGCGACTTCGCGAGGTGTATTAAATTACGCCCTCGATATCATTGCGCATACGCGGGAATTTAAGGGACCAGCGAAGTTTGGCGATGGCCGGGAAGATGTCATAGATGGGATACGGTACCCGCGTATTCAGTGCATAGCTGCATCCCCGTGCGCTTTGATCCCTGGTGAAAACGAGGCCAGGTAATGCACATAGGCACTCCGCAACGGTCAGATGGCAGTTGCAATCGGATCACCGGCATCCTGATTTGAGGTTGATGGCAGGCTCGGATCAAGATTGCGATCAATTAAATTGACCCTGAGGGTTCTCGTTCTGGCGTTTGCCAAATTTTCAGTACTATGGAACTGGTAGTCCTCAGGTTTGGCAGCAGACGAACTGGTTCTGCTATGTCCCCCACACAATCGCACCGCCTGTCAGGCCGGCACCGGCTGCTGTCAGCAGCAGTTTTTCTCCCGAGATGAATGGCCTTGCCTGGTGGGAAAGCGACAGCGACAGAGGAATGGTTGCAGCGGAGGAGTTGCCATACTCTGAAATCGTGCGGACGATCCTTTCAGGTTCAATCCCCACATTCTCACCTACAACGTCGAAGATGCGGGCGTTGGCCTGATGCGGGACAAACCGGCTGATACCTGATGTGCAAAGCCCTGCATGTGCCAGTGCCCGCTTGGCGCAGAGTGTCATCATGTTCACGGCCTGCGCAAACATTTCCCTGCCATCGCGCATGGTCATCAAACATTCCTCGGCGGCCACACCCGGGCCAAATGGCTGCTTCGATCCCCCCGACGGAATGGAGATGAGGTCATAGCGGCTTCCGTTCGATGCAAGGTCCGCGCCGAGAAGTCCCGTCTCAGGATCATCTGACAGAGCCAGAACAACAGCGCCGGCTGCGTCTGCAAAGAGCACGGCGGTGGCTCGTTCAGCCGGGTTGATGCGGCGGCTCAGGATGTTGGCTGCGACCACCAACACGGGTCTGCCTTGCGTGCGGACAAAGCCGTCGGCCAATGTCAACGCATAAATAAACCCGGAGCAGGCCCCGGCAAGGTCGATCGCGCCGGAATTGACTAAACCCAGATGATGGGCAAGCAGGGGTGCTGATGGAGGCAGCAAGTGATCCGGGGTCGAGGTGGCGAGGATAGTCAGGGCGATGTCGCCCGGTGAGATGTTGGCATCGGATAGGGCGGCTGCCCCTGCATTGGCCGCGATATCGGTTAATAGCTCTCCTTCCGCCACCCAGCGCCTGGATCGAATGCCGGTCCGGCGCTCGATCCAGCCGGGTTCAAGACCGAGCTGAATTTCAATCTGTGCATTTTCAACACGGCGCTCTGGCGCGTAATGGCCAAATCCGGCGATCCGGCTTGCCTTGACCGGGTTCATCGGGCACCGCCCTGGACAATCATGTCCGCTGCCTCATCAATGGCATCGTAGATACGATCGAGATTGGCGGCTGTCACGCAATAGGGCGTCATCAGGTAGATCACATTGCCAAGTGGCCTGATCAGGAGATGTCTTCCCTTGAAGAAAGCCCTGAGCTTTGGCCCTGCCTCGGAAAAGTAGCCGGTCGCCGGGACATTGACATCCAGCGCAACGATCGTCCCGGTCTGACGCACGTTACCGAAACGGGAGTCAGCCTTGAACCGCTCCAGCCTTGTCCCATGCATGGCGACAAGCGACTGGACACGTGCTGTGACCGGCTCCGTCTTCCAGACGTCAAGGTTGGCCTGCGCTGCCGCACAGGCGATCGGATTGGCAGTGTAGGAGCTCGAATGAAAAAAGGTCCGGCTGCGATCGGATGAAAGATGCGCGTCGAATATTTCCGCCGAACACAAGGTCGCTGCCAGAGGCAAAGACCCGCCGGTCAAGCCTTTTGACGTGCACAGGATATCCGGCGCGATGTTCGCCTGTTCGCAGGCAAAGAGAGTGCCCGTGCGGCCCCAACCCGTCATCACCTCATCGGCAATCATCAGGCTGCCGTGCCTTGTCGCGATCGCCTTCAGTTCTGCCAGCAGTGAAGCCGGGTACATCAGCATGCCGCCGGCTCCGAGCACCAATGGTTCGATCAGCAGCGCTGCAACCTGTCCGCCCCGGCAGAAGGCCTCGAAAGCGTCGAGTGTGTCCTGCTCCCGTCCCGGCACCGGAAACGGCAGGCGATCCACACCGAAAAGCATGGGTTCATAGGGCGCATTAAACACGCCCCGTTCGCCCGCTGACATCGTCCCGATCGTATCGCCATGATAGCCATGCTCCATGACGACAATGCGTGAGCGCGGCGCGCCAGAATTGTGAAAGAAACCCAGGGCCATCTTCAGCGCCACCTCGACGCAGGTCGAGCCGCTATCGGAATAGAACACGTGGTCGAGACCGGCAGGGGCGATGGCAATCAGACGTTTCGCCAGCTCTTCCGCCGGCTGGTGGGTATATTCGGCAAAGATGATCTGGTCGAAAGACTCGGAGGCATGTCGGATCGCATCCATGATCAGTGGATGCCGATGTCCGTGGGTGATGACCCACCAGGAGGAGATGGCATCG
Organism: Phyllobacterium brassicacearum; assembly: GCF_003010955.1. Lineage (GTDB taxonomy): Bacteria > Pseudomonadota > Alphaproteobacteria > Rhizobiales > Rhizobiaceae > Phyllobacterium > Phyllobacterium brassicacearum. The sequence goes on along the minus strand of NZ_PGGO01000002.1, from coordinate 29,575 downwards.
AGGATCGCATTGCCCTGATCGTCGAAGAGATAAGCTCCCTCTGTCCTGATAATGCGCTTCATTGCAGGTTCAAGTGCGTGCTGGGTGAAGGGATGCCAGACAGGGGAGGGCGTCACAGGATCCCTTTCTGAAAGGAAGAGACATCGAAATGATCCCGAAAGGCCTGGCGCAAGGTGTCAGGCGTCAGCGGGTCGATGCACGGCAGACGCCCAAGGCAGTTCACATTGCCGAGTTTCGCGATGATCTTTTGCGTGTCGGCCTGTTCGTCGCCGATGAAGACCACGCCAAAAACCGGAATGGAGCGGTGGCGCAAGGCCTCAAGTGATAACAGGGTATGATTGATCGTTCCAAGCCCGGTACGGGCGCAAAGGACGACCGGTATCTGCCAGCGGGCAAGGACATCCGCGAACACTTCGCTTTCGGTCAAGGGGACGAGCACGCCGCCTGCTCCTTCGATGACAAGCGGAGCCTCCGTCACCGGTGGTGACAGTGCTTCCGGGTCAATCCGGGCATTGTCGATTCTGGCGGCAAGGTGCGGCGAGGCCGGCGTGTTGAGCCGCCACGCCTCGGGAAATATGCGTGCTGACGATATCCGTCCGAGACGCTGGACAGTCTCGCTGTCCGTTTCGCCGTCAAGCCCTGACTGGACGGGTTTCCAGTAAGAGGCACCAAGCGCGTCGGTTAATGCCGCTGCAAAGACGGTCTTGCCGATATTGGTGTCGGTCCCTGTGACAACAAAACGGAGCGTCATGCAGCCTCCTCGATAAACACATTCGCCAAAGCGTCGAACATGCGCACAATCGCAGACCGGTCGACGTTGAGTGTGATGGCGATCCGCAACCGCGCTGTCCCTTCCGGCACTGTCGGCGGGCGGATCGCGCGAATATCGAAGCCCTCGGCCCGCATCCGTGCGGCGATACGCATTGCGCGACTGTTGTCCCCGATCATCACCGGCAGTATCTGCGAACCGCTGCCTTCGAACCCAAGCGCCGCAGTCAGTTGCGCATTGGCGAACGTCCAGAGTTGTTCGAACTTTGCGCGGCGTTCCGGTTCATCCGCCAGTATTTTCAGAGCCTTCCGAACAGAAGCTGCCATCAAAGGTGAAGGTGCTGTGGAGTAGATGAAGCCCCGCGCACGGTTTATGAGGTACTCGCAAACGACGCTGTTCGCGCCGACAAGCGCCCCCGCAACGCCCAAGGCCTTCCCACATGTATGCAAAAGGATGACATTGTCCCGACCTTCCATCCCGGCAGCAAGACCGCGGCCATTGGGTCCAAAAACGCCAGTCGCATGCGCTTCGTCGATGACCAGAAAGCCATCATGCCGATCTGCCAGCTTCAGAAGCTCGGCCAGCGGGGCGCGGTCTGCGTCCATCGAATAAAGGCTCTCAACTGCAAGCCATGGGTGGCCCATACCACCCGCATCCCGCCATCGACGGATTGCATCGTCGAAATGCTGAACGTCATTGTGGCGGACGGGAACAGCCGCTGCACGGCTCGCCGCGATACCCTCATGCGCGCTGGCATGGACAAGAGCGTCATGGACAACAAGATCGCCGCGTTGCGGCAGCGTCGAGAACAGCGCGGTATTGGCGGCATAGCCACTGGAGAAATACAGCGCCCGTTCCGTCCCGAAGAAGGCGGCAGCCTCCGCTTCAAGCGCCTCATGCTCCGGATGGTTGCCCCGAAGCAGCCGGGAGCCACCTGAACCGCCGGCAACTCCGCGCTCGAGCGCGCCGGCAATGGCGGCGCGGATGCGCGGTGATCTGGCGAGACCAAGATAGTCGTTCGATGTAAAATCGATGCCATTCTGCGCTACCAACTCGCGCCTCCGTCCCTTCCGCTCCAGCCCGTTCAGCGTCGTCACGTAGCGGGCAAGACGCTCGGGCATCATTCAGCTGCATCCAGCGTCATCGGCTTCAGACCGAGGCGGCGAAACAGCCCGGCATCATGATCTTCGCCGGGATTGTCGGCTGTCAGCAGCGTATCGCCGACAAAGATGGAATTTGCACCGGCAAAGAAACACAGCGCCTGCATCTCATCGCTCATTTCCGTGCGGCCCGCAGAAAGGCGGACATGCGTTTGTGGCATCAGGATGCGGGCAAGCGCAATGGCGCGGACAAAGTCGATGGGATCAATCGGCGCGGCGTCACCGAGTCTGGATCCAGGGATCGGGATCAGCATGTTGATCGGCACGCTTTCCGGCGGAACCGGAAGATTGGCGAGCGTCACCAGCATGGCGACCTGATCATCACTCGTCTCGCCCATGCCGAGGATGCCGCCTGCGCAGACCTTGATCCCTGCCTCCCGCACATTCGCCAGCGTCTCCAGACGATCCGCGAAACTGCGCGTTGTGATAATTTCGCTGTAGAAGCGCTCCGACGTGTCGATGTTATGGTTGTAGTAGTCGAGGCCGGCATCGGCGAGCCTGCAAGCTTGATCAGGCGAGAGCATGCCGAGCGTCATGCAGGTCTCCATGCCAAGCGAGCGGACGCCCTCGACCATGGCGACGATCATGTCCATGTCGCGGACCTTCGGACTGCGCCAGGCCGCCCCCATACAGTAGCGCGTCGCTCCGCCCTCCCTGGCCTTTCGCGCTTCAGCGATGACCTTCTCGACCTCCATCAGTCTGGACGCCTTGAGACCGGTGGGATAATGCGCCGACTGGCTGCAATAGCCGCAATCTTCCGGACACCCGCCCGTCTTGATCGACAGGAGCCTGCTCAATTGCACAGCGTTGGGGTCGAAATGCGCCCTGTGAATGGTGTGCGCCTGAAACAGCAGGTCGTTAAAGGGCAAATTATAGATTTTCCTGGCTTCCGCGATGCTCACCCTTCGATCGTCAGGTGCCGAATAGTCTTTATTATCCGACACCGACCTGTCTGACATGCAAATCCTCCCGACTTGAAGCGGCTCTTATAGATAGAATCACAAATTATCTATAAATTTAAACGGCGCATGCGGGAAAGCGCAACCCCGTTCAAAAGGGATTACAGTAAGGCCCCTGCCACTAACCCGATTGTGGAATCTAGGTTGATAATGAGTCCGCTGTGGGCTCGTCCTTTCCTCTTGCGGAAATATCTTGATGGAGCATTTCGCCCTTTCGTGGACATACCTGTGGCCACCGGTCTACAGGAACTCCAACTTCGTTGTAGGCATTTCAACGAGTTTGCCTACACGTATTGCCGCTAGGCAAGGAAGCTACCCGACAATCGCAAAAGCGTCCCGCGTCGAACCGGTTGCGCTTTTGACCGGTTTTTGTCCGATCCATTGGACGTGGCGTTCAAGCACCGCAACAGCATTGTCGAGGTTACCTCGGCGCAGAAACCCCAGGATCGCCCGATGATCATAGTCGGTCCTCACTTCCCAGTCGGACCGCCAGGCCGAGAACAGGAAACGCGCGCTCACGGAATGGAGATCATCGATCGCCGCAAGCAGGCGCGGCATTGCGCACGGCACAAGGATCAGCCGGTGAAATCGCCGGTTTGCCTCCTCCCAGGAACGCACGTCCCGCGAATTGTCTCCAGCGACGGTGGCCGCTTCTGCCTGGTCGAGGATCGATGATGTCAAATGCGGCGCAGCCTGCCGAAGTGCAAGCCCCTCGAGTTCAGCACGCATCAGCGCCACTTCCCGCACTTCCTTCAGGTCGAAGGATGCGACCCTTACGCCACGGCGAGGTTCGCTGACTGCCAGCCCTTGCGCTTCCAGTTTGCGGAACGCCTCTCGCACCGGTACGTGACTGGCGCCGAATTCCTCCGCAATATGGTCCTGACGCAGCTTCGCACCCGGCTCCAGCTGCCCGGTTACGATCCTGTCAGCGAGGACCCGGCTGATGCGGTTGGCAATCGTATCATCGTTTATTGTGGTCATATATTATAGATATTTTGCTTGCTGTTGCCTGTCGAGCCCGGGCAGATCTCTTTCTGTCGGAGTTGCGATCGCCATATGGCGAAAATCGGACGCATCGAGACTGGCAATCCGCGATTGTTGGCAATTCCGTTGGCATTACTCTGATCAGGAGGGGCCCGATTTCCGCCTCCGCGAAAACGCAGCGCTGACCGATCTGCGCGAACACCTGCAGCAACCGCTCTTTTTGCTCTGTTCCGTCCCGCCTGGTCCGGTGCACTCTAATATTTAAGGGTCGCGGTATGGATTATCTGTGCACTATCGGAAAAATCGAACTGGATCGCGAAATCGGCGTCGTCATCGTTGACAACATCTTACTGTTGGCATGATTGCCAACATGGAAGCAGCACTTACATTCAGGGGAAACGAAGTCTTTCCAGATGTGCGATCAGCGAGATTGTCATCTGGAAAGTACCAGTGCCCGGAAGCTTCCATTCTTTTAAATGCCGGTTGCTTTACGGCCATCACGGCAAAAGGTAGTTGGATACGACAATTCGCGCGGTAAAGGGGATCATTGCTATCTCGACGGCAAAGTGTTCCCCTACAAGTCTGCAACCCCGCAAGCCTGATGATTGATTTCAAGTCAGAGGTTCATAACAGCTCCCTGTCGGGTATGGTAAAGGCAATCACCGCTACCTCAGGGCGGAATAAACCGCCGTATTCGGATTTGCGCCCAGATACCAGGGCGACGTTGGCCATGCTGCCGTAGTTGCGCTTCTCCGTGCCCGGTACCGGGCACAGTTGATGTAGGAATTGCCTTGAGGTGGCGCGGCCAGGTTCATGCGAAGGACCGCTTTACGGCCCTTCGCATGAATTGCTATGCTTGGACCGTCGATCTTGCCGGAACGATCGCGTTGACCGCCACGGCAACGGCAATATTTGCTGCAAGCGCGAGCAACCCGGTATAGACGGTGAAGGGTTCACCGCCGAGGCTGATCAGGTGCAGCGGTTTCCAGCCGGCATCCCAGACAAGGAATGTGCCGCCGAAGAAGCCCACAAACCAACCGGCAAGCAGACCGGGTGCGCGGAACCAGTTGGTGTAAAGGCCGAAGACCAGGGCGGGAAGCGTCTGCAGGATCCAGATGCCACCCAGCAGTTGCAGATCAAGCGCGAATTGCGTCGGCAGAAACAGGATGACGAGAAGGGCGCCGACCTTGACCACGAGCGATGTGATCTTGGCAACCTTGGCTTCGCCAGCGTCGCTGACGTCAGGATTGACATAGGCTTTCCAGAAGTTGCGTGTGAAGAGATTGGCCGCTCCGATGCTCATCACTGCCGCCGGCACCAGGGCGCCGATAGCGATCGCTGCAAAGGCGAAGCCTGAGAACCAGCCCGAGAAAAGTGTCTTGAACAGCGCCGGGACCACGTCGTTTGCGCTGTCGAGCTGCAGGTTCGCGGCATGGCCCATATAGCCGAGCAGGGCGAGCAGGCCGAGCAGCAGCGTATAGGCAGGCAGCATGATCGCATTCTTGCGGATCGTCTTGCCACTATTTGACGCGAAGATACCCGTCAGCGTATGCGGATACATGAAGGCCGCAAGCGCCGAGCCGAGCGCCAGCGTCGCATAGGCGACATATTGACTGCTGTCGAGCAGGAGATCACCCTTTCCCTTGACCTGGAACGCGGCATCGGCGGAAGCGAAGACATTGGCATAGCCGCCGAGCTTCGAGGGTATGAGCGCGACGGCCGCGATCACGACGATATAAATCATGATGTCCTTGACGAAAGCGATCAGCGCCGGGGCGCGCAATCCCGCGGAATAGGTGTAGAGTGCCAGAACAATGAATGCGATGGCGAGCGGCAGTTCACCATGTAGCCCAAGCGCCTTCAGGACCGCTGTCATACCGACGAGTTGAAGGGCAATATAGGGCATGGTGGCGATGACGCCGGTTGCAGCCACGGCGAGTTCGAGGCCCCGCGATCCGTATTGGCCATGGACTACGTCGCCGGCCGTCACATAACCAAAATCGCTGGCGCGTTTCCACAGAACAGGCATGACCATGAAGACGAAGGGGTAGACGATGATGGTGTAGGGCAGGGCGAAGAAACCATAGGCGCCCACCGTGTAGACCAGCGCCGGAACGGCGATGACCGTATAGGCGGTGTAGAAGTCGCCGCCGACCAGAAACCAGGTGATCCAGGTTCCGAAGCTACGACCTCCGAGGCCCCATTCGTCGATATGGGCGAGCGTTTCTGGCTTGCGCCAACGGCTTGCGACAAAGCCCAGGACCGTGACCAGTACGAAGAAGAAGATAAAGACGGCGAGCGCCGTGCTGTTGATATCAGTCGTCATGGCGTGTGCTCCGATAGGCGATCCAGGTCAACGCAGCGGTGATCGGTACCCAGAGGAGCTGATACCAGTAGAAGAAGGGGAAGCCGAACAGGGCGGGCTCCCGGATATTGTAAAATGGCGGCCAGAGCAGGCCGATATAGGGAATGACAAGCAGCCAGAGCGCTGCTTTGCTGTAGGTTTTTTCCATGTCGGATACCTTTCTGGCGCCGCGTATGGCCGCCGTGTTCCAGTTTTCAAAAGTGGAAGGCGGGTGTGTCAGCCGGCGGCCACGACGAGTTTTGCTCGGGCCGTTGCAATTGGGTTTCCGACTATGCAGAAGCCGACGTATCCATATGAAATTCCTCCCAGCGGCCCGCCTTCGACGGAGCCGCGTGAATGTCCTATGGCGAAGGTTTCGACCCTTCAAGGTGGCGAGTGTGGTGAAATGTCCGGAGCTACCCAGAAGTGGGTAGACGCGATCTAGGCCTCTTTGACGCTGATCGCGCGATCGAGCGCATATCGGATCAGACCCGCCGTCGTGGCGATGCCAAGCTTCTTTTTAAGGTTTTTGCGATGCGTTTCGGCCGTGGCCGGCGTTATCCCGAGCGCCTGGGCAATCTCCCGATTACTCTTGCCCGCAACGATCAGGCTCAGGGTGTCACGCTCGCGCGGAGTCAGAGGATCGGCGTCATTTTCGCTCTCCCGCTCCATCAGCACATCGAAGATACCTGAGGAAAAATACTTTCCACCATCCGCTACTGTTTCGATCGCTGAAACGATCTCCTCGGTTGATACATCCTTGAGGATATAGCCGGCAGCGCCGCGCATCACTGACGAGGAGACGTATTCCCGGCTGTCATGCATGGACAGCATCACGACCCGTGCATCGGGAAGTTCCTTCCGGAAGAGTTCGATGGCGTCGATGCCATTCAGCTTCGGCATGTTGATATCCATCAGCACGACCTGGGGCCGGGTCTGTCGCCCGATGTCGAGGCCTGTCTGCGCGAGCCCGGCCGTTCCGGCGACTTCGATGTGCTCAAAGGTTTCGAGCACAGCTTTCAGCCCGTCCAGCACCAGCGGATGGTTGTCGATCAGGAGCACCTTGATTTTCGGATGTTCGATCATGCGGCTACGACCTGTTCATGGGTCCGCAAGTTCGCTGATTCCGGCATCATCGCCGTCAGCCCCGTACCCGCTGCCGTGCTGTCGATCAGAAGCAGGCCGCGGAAATGCGCTATCCGCTCCTGCATGTTGCGCAGACCGAGGCCGCGCCCGACCGATTCTCCCGCCCTGCCGTCGCCGAAGCCGGTTCCGTTGTCAGAAACCGTCATGCGAGCCCGACCGTCCTCGCTCCAGAGTCTGACGGTAAGTCGGCTCGCGCCGGAATGCCGTTCTACATTGTTGAACGCTTCCTGTGCGACGCGATAGAGCGCAGTGCTCGCCTCGGGCCTGAGCCGGTCGACGAAATCCGAAGCGTCGATTTCCGTGGTCATTCCGGTGCGTTCCTGGAAATTGTAGCAAAGGGCCTCAAGTGCAGCGGTCAGACCCATATCGTCGAGCACGCGCGGGCGAAGATCGTGGGAGAGCCGCCTGATTTCCTTGATGGCTCCGTTCAGCGCCTCCACGCCCCGGTCAATGGTGATTGCTGCGTCGTTGACGTCGGTCCTGACCTTCCGTCCGGCGAGATCCATGGCGTAGCGGACGCCAACCAGGTTCTGCGAAATGCCGTCATGCAGTTCGCGGGCGAGCCGCGCGCGTTCCTCCTCCTGCGTATCGATCACCCGCTGCGTCAGTTCTTTCAGCTTGCCATCGGCCATGCGCCGCTCGTGGAAAGTCAGGAGCATGCAGGTCGTAAAGACGACCAGCACAGCGGGCACGGCGATCAGCGCCACGATGACGAAAGTCCTTTTGATGTTGGCGCGCATGCTGGCATTGGCGGCGGCAGTCTGTGCGAAGACGTCATCGAGGTAGACGCCGGTTCCGACGATCCAATTCCACTTGTCGAGGCTGACGACGAAAGACAGTTTGTCGGCGTTCTGCCCACTCGACGGCTTCTGCCATTTGTACTGATGCAGGCCGCCGCCCGCTTTGGCCGTGGTGATCAGCTCGGCGATCACCTTGTCACCGTCGGCGTCGGTCAGGTCCAGCCAGTTGCGGCCGTGCCGGAAGCTCTGGCGCGGATGAACGACGTTGTTTCCCTCAAAATCATAGGCAAAAAAATATCCGTCCTTGCCATAATCGAGCGAGGTCAGGATTGCCGCTACCTTGTCCTTGGCGCCCTGGTCGTCCGCGCCGGCATCGCGGTAGGTGGCCTGGATCGCCGACAGGGCGAGGTGGGTGAGATTGAGAATCTCCGTCTCCTTGGCCTTCAGCATGTTCTGCTCGAATGTCGCGATATTGTCCTGCGTGAGGCTTGCCGATTGCCAGGTGATAAAGGCAGTGATCGCGAGGATTGCAATGACGAGCGGAATGATCGCAAGCGCAATGATCTGGTGGCGTAGCGTCAAGCGAGGACCCTCCCATGGTTCCCGGGCAGTATCGTGTGCGTCCCTGTTTTCTGACGGATCGCTGATCGAACAACCAATAAGGCGTCAAGGATGGCTCGTGGTCAAGTAAGAGGCCGATAGTGAAAAACCCGACCAGCTACAGAACCAATGAAAAATGCATGACTCTGGCCGACAGAAAACCCGGTTGAAAACACGGTCGCGATCAGCACGCGCTATTCCGCATTCTGGGTATGAATAAATTCCGGTACCGGGATGGTTGTGAAAACTACGTATTGAATCTTTGTGGATTCTTTGTGCCCGCTATCATAAGGACGGTTCGGAAATACTCGTCAGCCAGAAACGGAAAAATCCTCGTCGTCTGACGCCACGCGAATGCGCCCGTCTGATGGGCTTCGAAAAGCCCGGCGAAAGGGAGTTCATTATCGACGTCTCTGATACGCAGGCCTATCGCCAGTTTGGCAATGTGGTAGTGGTGCCCGTGGTGGAGGCTGTGGCGCGGCACATGGAGCCGTTTATCAAAGGGGCTGTCCAAACGGACAAATCAACGCGCAGGAAGATGAGGGCTGTTGCCTGATATTGTAGATCCGCAGACACGCAGCCGGATGATGTCCGGTATCCGGGGGACGAATACGAAACCCGAGTTGCTACTGCGCAAGGGTTTACATGCACGCGGCGTCGATTTCATGCGGTGTCAAAAGGCAGCAGGCAAAGCCGTTCGTTTTCCTCGCACTTCCCGTCTGCCGTCGAAGCGTTTCGAAGGCGCATCCGTGATGCTGCAGGCCCGATATGCTGCATTGGGTTTCGTTGCGGCTACGGTGGACCAATTCTTCGCTGCGGCGGCGGCTCTCTGAGGTTGTAGAAGAGGTTCGGTAGTTTGCCCGCAGAGTAAGGTAGAAACACACCGAGCCTCCGCGCCGAACCCAAGATCCGACAATCAACTGTCGCCATGCACACAATTTGAGTCAAATCACACTTGGGAACGGCGCAGGCATCGTCGCATTGGAAATGAAAAAAGAGGCTCGGCGGTGGCTCGCTTGGGGAAATCCGCTCGCGCCGAGCCTATGCCGTTAACGGATGATCGGCACATCAGAAATGTGCAATGAATTCCCAGAGAGTTACAATAAATCGTGATGTCGGTAATTGGAGTGAGGACGACGTAGCATCTGTCCGGTCTGGAGAGTTAGTGGATACGCAGCCTCTCAGCATCCTGTTGATCTCAAATCACGCTACTTCGCGACAACAGGCGGAACTTCAAAATTCTGTCTGTTGCTCGCAATCGTTGAGACTGTTCCCCAAAGTCCGATTGTCAGCGTCGCCACCAAGGCGAGCAGGATCATAAAATCTCGGAAGTGCAGCGGTTCGATATCGTGATTTCGCATCATATCGGTCCCCTTTCTTTTTTTCCACATGGTGCGCGAGTCGCCGAATCCCGGCAATAAATCGCCTGCTCAATAGAAATGATTAGGGGCGGAAGACATATCCCGGCTTCTGATATGAAGTAAAAAAGATGGTGAGCGTCACGCCCCTCCGTTAATCCAGGAGTCCTGAACAATCAGATGGGTTGGCTGGTTAGGGTTTCTGCTGAACTGGTCTCAGCGTGCCAGGGAAACTTTGTTCGGAGGCAATTTGTTCCGGGCAAAAAAGTGGGCCCAGATTGTCACGGTTTTGGTCGTGAAAACGCTGAGCCCTGTCGAGATGCATTTCGGAACTTGTCCAACGCTGTCTCGGCAACTCTTAAACGTGTTGCATTGAGGTTGGTTCCAAAAAGTGAGGCCTGGCGCCGCCCATTCGGGCCCGCCCCTTTGCCGGGGTGGTGCAGGTCCACGATTTACCCAAGGTTGAAAAAGTGACTTGGTCCGCCAAGGAGTAGCGGACCAGGTCTGAGAAGCTGATGACGAAATACCAGCCTGGTTTTTTGACGCCGGTCGTAGCCTGAAATCCCGGCGACAAAAGCCCAAAACCCTCCTGCCGGATGCACGATACAGCGGCAGAACGGGGCTGATTGTTGGATCAGCCGGGTCACGTTAACTTTCAATCCTTTAACAAGTCCCTAACTATAAACCGGTCCGCGGTCACACGTTGGCCGATGCTGTACGGCTACCTGCGACCGTCACCGTTGGCATCTTCAATATTTCCATGCGGATCTGTCACCTCAGAATCTCATTGCAAAAGATCTGCCTTGCCTGCGTCGAGATCGAGCTGCTTGCAGAAGGCCTCATCGTGCGGAACCAACAATGCATTACGTCTGGCGTTCACAATGTCAGGTTGTTGAAACCCGGCAGTAAGTGGATCGCCATACTTCTTCAGGTCTTCGATTCCAGCAATTACGTTCTGGTCAACCTTCCAGTCCTTTAGGTACGTCAGCGCCTTGCTTCCGTTGAAACGGCTCAGGTTGCAAGTTGGCTTACCTTCGTTTTGAAAGGCTGCAACTGCAGAGATGCGCCCGATTACGCCGTATGTTCTCAGCTTTTTCGTCATGGCGTCGGCCATGCGACGACCGGAGCTTGTGTCCACAGCGAGCAATTGGCTGCCGCTCAACAGGACGATGGCGATTGTCATTGCGATAGTTCGGTTCATACGGGGCCTCGCTTGATTGCAGGAGCAGAGGCGTTTGAAACGCCTCTGCCTCATATCGAAGGGCAATTTTCTCTTACTGGGTGGTCACCTCCGATCTGGTCGGAAGGTCCGCCGCTGATTGCTGTTTTCTGCAGACTCTGACGAATGCGACAATAACAAATAGCATTATTAAGGTTGCGTGCGCTGCGTCATAGAGCATTCTCCGGTGCATTGAATATATCACCTAAGGAAGACGTTAATGTAGCTTTGACAAAATTACAATTGTGCTTGGCAAAAAAGATAAAATACTTACATTATCATACAAATACTTACATTACCATACTGTTGTATTACAAAAACCCCTCGCTTTGCCATGCAGAACAAAACGAGGGGCCCTTGTACGTCGCCTCTTGAGCCTACTGCCTCCAGGCGGAGAGAAGGCGACGGACCTCGCCGCTACGGAGCTTCCTGAAACAGGCAATGCCAAGCATCAGGGCATAAACGATCAGAAGACACGTTGATGGAAGCACATACTTCGCCAGATTGTCGGCTACGCCGAAGACCTCATTCTGAACAAAGAGATTCGCCGCGGTATGCAGCAGTGTCGCCAATATGATCGACCAGATGAGTTGCCCTGGACTTTTCAGATTTCGATAGATCACAACTGATATGACGATGTGAAACAGCACGGATTCTCCTCCGACAACGCCAAGGTACGGAAGTGCGTCAATCGTGGCTGATCCCGCACTGAACTCGGTGTAGAGTTTGATGAACAATTCCAGCCAGCCAAAGGTCGCGCCCAAAATCGCACGTTGGGCAATGCCCCCGGTTCCGGCGATGACGAGGAGATAGAGCAACACTCCCCGTGGCAATTCCTCGCTGAACGCATAAGCCAGGATCGCCCATGTTGTGAATTGCGGAAAGATGTCGCCAAGGACGACGCCTGCGAGCGCCACGAAAAGCATCATGTGCGCGCCATATTGCAGGGCGGTTAGGTTGCCACGGAGTTTCCAGAAAGGGATGGCAGCAATACAGAGCAGAGCTACCGCGTAAAGTGTTACTGCCATCCCGATCATGCATTTCTCCTGCTATTTGTGGTCACCACCGCTGCGGCCGGAACCACCCGGGCCACGATCATCGCCGCGACGTCCTGTGCGATCATTCGGATCGTCCTGTTGACGATCAGCCCAATCACCTAACGCCTTTCCGGCCGCTTTGGCACCAGCTTTTCCGGGTCCGGAAGGTGCCAGATCGCCTAGCGCATCCAATCCAGCTGCAAGGCCTTTCACAGCGTCCTTCCTGCTAACGTTAAAGCTGGATTGATCAGGCGGGTTTGGTCCGCCTTTGGAAAAACCGCGTGGTGCGCTGTCTTTTCCAGAAGAAGACTTATCAGACGATTTGCCCCCCGACGATTTGCCGCCGGAGCTTTTCCCGGCGTTTTCAGCATCGGGTGCGTCAGCCAATGCCGGCGCTGTACCAACAGTGAGTATCAAAATCAGAAGCAGTGCTTTCTTCACAATACTTCATTCTTTCAGTTCGGTTGTCGGCAGCAGGCTCGACGTCATGATTAACACAATAAAATTTCTCAATAAACACAAAAAGTTAAACTATATTGCGATTTTTGATTTATAATTAGCTCGATTGTGAGTAATAATCAGTACATAAATGATAATATGTATACAAATGACTGCAAACAGCGACACATGAGCATTGGTTGATGGGAAGTAAACAATGGGTGATATGATTGTTAGTATACGAATTGACAGAACGACAGGAAAGAAACTGAAGGAATTGGCGATGGCTGAGGATAGGTCATTGAATTACTACGTCAAACGCCTCATCAGGGAGCACCTGGAAGAGACATCAAAAGCGCGTGTGGCTGTTTTACATGCAAACCGAAACATATAACCTAACGCTATTCGCAACCTTCAGGCCTTTGCGTGCTTTGTTAACGACATAACACGGAGCAATTGTTGTCGGCGGGCGGCAGGCAGCCTGACAGGACGGTATCGCGCCGGGCCGCTCCAGCTGGACAAGACCATTCGTGCCTCGCGCTCCAATCAAAACCGCCGGCTGATCGCCGCGATTGCCGGAACTGATCGTCCGCCGGCAAAGCCGTTCAGACACCTGCCGAGTGGACACCACGATTGATCCGGAGTCGGCGAAATGCGATGACTGGAGTTGCGAGTTTTGCCGGGTGCGTTCCCGTCATGCTGTTGATCAAGTGGGATATTTGCGCCTGGCACGACTAATTGCGTCAATCAGAATGACGGTTTCGCAATAATGGACCTCCGCAATTCTGATGGATTTCGCGACTGCACAGGCTCGTTAACATGCCGTTAACAACATTAAGGAGAGCGCCAATGAAAAACTTTGCAGAGTTCCAGGTCACCGGTCGCGTTGGCAAGATCAAGCCGTTCGAGGGTGCCATTCGTGTAACGGTCGCGGCCAATTATCGCCGACAGGACGATCAGGGCAACTGGGCGGATGATCCCCACTGGAACGAAGTGGTGATCTTTCGCAAGAGCACGCGAAACTATGTCGCGGAGCACGTGCAGGTGGGCGATCTCGTGTTTGTCCGCGGCCGACTGCGCCAGGATAGCTTCACCGATAGCGGCGGCGAACAGCACTATATGACAAATCTGATCGTGAGCGACTTCGGCCTTCTCGCCAAGAAGCAACCTGCCGAAGGCGAAGAGGCCTGACCGGTCGGGTGCGGCCGCTCAAGCGCGGCTGAGTAATTATTTGCCAGGTGCCGGCACGCCGCTTGAGTTCCGGCAGGAAACATTGTCTACCGCATTGTCAGGTGGCCAATACTGCATCTGACCGTTCAGGAGTTTTTCATGTCCCGAAATTCATATTATGCCCCGCAGGGAGGTCATCCCTCGCAAAACGACCTTCTGACAGGTCGTGCTGTATTCACCGAGGCATATGCCGTCATTCCCAAAGGCGTCATGCAGGACATAGTCACCAGTCCACTGCCCTTGTGGAACAAGACCCGATGCTGGGTGCTTGCAAGACCGCTTTCTGGCTTCGCCGAAACCTTCTCGCAATACATCATGGAAGTTGCGCCCGGAGGGGGGAGCAAGCGTCCGGAACCGGATCGCGATGCCGAGGGCGTTCTTTTTATTGTCGAGGGCGAACTGCAGTTGACGCTTGCCGGCAAGACGCACGTGCTACGGCCCGGCGGCTATGCCTTCATCCCCCCGGCAACGGACTGGTCCGTTCTCAATGCCGCGAAGCAGAGCGTACGCTTTCACTGGATACGCAAAGCCTATGAGCCCGTCGAGGGCATCGATCTGCCGGAACCGCTCATCCTCGATGAAAACGACATCGAACCTTCAGCAATGCCAGGTACGGACGGCCGGTGGGCAACCACGCGTTTCGTTGATCCTGACGACATGCGGCACGACATGCATGTGACAATCGTTACGCTTCAACCCGGTGCCGTCATTCCATTCGCGGAGACGCACGTGATGGAACACGGCCTCTATGTGCTGGAAGGAAAGGCCGTCTATCGCCTCAATCAGGATTGGGTCGAGGTAGAGGCCGGCGATTTCATGTGGCTGCGCGCCTTCTGCCCACAGGCTTGCTATGCCGGCGGCGTTGGCCCCTTCCGCTATCTGCTCTACAAGGACGTCAACCGGCACATGAAACTCACACTCCAGCCCAGGCTGAGGTGACAGTAAGGAAAGCCCCAGGTCATGTTTTCACCCGGCTCGCCAGCTTGCCGATTTGTCAGAGAGCCAGGCCACCAACGCCAGCACCGGGGCAGTGGCAGAAACTTCGCTCAACGGTGTTCAACGTCCGCAAACTTTTCTTGCCGGCTCGCACCTCACAGCGTGTGGGGTTAAGATATAGCATGAAGATGCGTGCGCTCGACCATATCGTGCTCTGTGTCAACGATGTTGATGCCACCCGCCGCTTCTACGAGCGGATGCTGCACATGGAGCCGCAGGAAGAGCGGCCCGGCAAGTGGTCGCTGCATTTCGGCACCAACAAGATCAGTCTTCAGGATGCCGCGGCAGCTCCAGGTATCGCCCGCGACACCGTTCCAGGCAGTGGCAACTTCTGTTTGCTCACCGACACCCCGCTGGATGAAGTCATCCTGCACCTCAAACGTCAGGGTATAGAAGTTATCGACGGACCAGGCGAGCGGGCCGGAGCAATGGGCAAGATCCTTTCGGTCTACTTCAGGGATCCGGACGGCAACCTCGTTGAGGTAAGCAACCAGCTTTAGCAACTCATAAGCAGGCGAGTGCCGACGCTAAGGAGATGTAGGGCGTTGAGGCTGGTTCGCATTGCGTGAGGCAGAACGCAAGATCATCAAGGGTCAGTGGGCCATCTTGTTGGAGTTCGCACGAAACCAGGGGTGCGGAGTGAACCAAGTCCAATCTATGCCGGGCGGATCGCTGCGCATTAGTGCAGCGCAATGGAAAAGGAACCTACGGGAGTCTTCCGATGGAGTCGTCGGTTTTCTTAGCGATAGGGAAGAGAGTTAGTCAGAGCGCTGTTGTTCCGCTCGCCCGCCTCGGTCGGAGTTGGTGCCGGGGCTGACCACGATCACTTCACAGCAAAGGGCCGTGGAGTGATTCCATTGCTTCAATCAAAGCGTGATTGTTTGTCCTTTGCCAAGTCGCTGCGCACAGCGATAGGCCAGGTCCGCTGCCACCATATCTTCCATGGCGATTCCCATTGCTTTGTAAACCGTAATCTGTTCACTCGATTCCCTCCCAAGCTCCGGATGGAGCAGGACGTTGCCAAGTTCAGTGCCGCTTTCCGGCGGAAGCCCTGCAAGTTCGCAAGAACCTACCGGGGTCGGTTTGAAGGAATCTTTAGTCTCCACAAAGAGTGTTGCCTTGCGAATCAGCTCTTTTGGCATTTCTCCGCCGGGAGGTGCAACACCCACAGAAGAAACGTGAGTCCCGGGAAGAATCCAGCTTGGGTCGAGTACTGGTTCGTAGGAGTGAGTTGCAAGGCAGACCACATCTGATGTGCTGACAGCTTGCTCGATATTCTGCATAGGTCGAACGTTGGGGTGAAGCCGAGCCAATCTCTTGGCGTCTTCGAAATGCTTTGAAACAACACGTATCTCACTGAAATTACGGACCAATGGTAACAGATGCAGATGTTGGTTCGCCTGGACGCCTGCACCGACGACGGTAGCAATTTTTGCGTCCTTACGAGCCAGTTCACGGATCGATAGGACGGCAGAGCCAGACGTTCGCACAGCCGTTATATAGGTTCCATCCATGACACAAATTGGTAGACCCGATCGAGGATCGAACAGGCTTATAGTGGCCAGGTGGCTGGGTATGTCGTTGACGAGGTTGCCCTCGAAGACGTTGACAATCTTCACGGTCAAATTCATGCCTTCCATCCAAGCCGGCATCGAAAGTGAATAGCCCATCCGGGGAATATCAAGCTGCGGACGTTCCGGATTGATGACCTTGCCAAGCGAGAGTGCCTTAAAGCCGTGAGCCAAGACCTCCAGAAGTTCACCAAGTCGGATGCATTCAACAACGTCCGCCTCACTCAAAACTAAGATTTTTGTTTCTCCCTTCATAATTTCGGCTGAACTCTTACTGAGCGGACCAAGTGCTGGTTGGGACATTTTTGAACCTCCATCGTTTTCTTTTCGGGCGCGTGGTTCGCCATTAGAACCAGGCGATAAAACAGAATATTGCGACAAACGGCGTGGTTAAATACATTGATTTGCGATATATTGCGGGTTTATCGCGCAGAAAACACGGAAAATATGTGAGTCATGCAAATGGATAATCTTGATTCAATAGACCGCAGCCTCCTTCGGCTTCTTCAAGAGGATGGTCGCAGAACCACGCTTGATTTGGCCGAGCGTGTAGGGCTGTCGCCAACTGGCACCAGCCAACGGGTTAAACGGCTTTTCAAGGATCGGTTCATCACAGCGGTCAGAGCCGTCCTCGATCCGCAAAAGATTGGGCGGGGAACGCTTGTCTTCATAGAGGTCCGGCTTGATCACACGGCTCCTCATGTTTTCGATCGCTTTGCGAAAGCTGTAGCCAAAGCAACGGAAGTGCTGGAATGCCACATGGTGGTCGGCGGGTTCGACTATCTGGTTAAGGCGCGAATCCCGGATATGGCTGCTTACCAAAGTTTCCTGCAGGAAGTCATCCTGCCCTTACCCGGTGTAAGAGAGACCCATACCTACGCGTCAATTGGCAATGTTAAGCCTGACGCTCTTCTCCCGGTTTAGAGGGTTTCTCAGAAGCCATAGCGGATCCCGACTGGCGGAGCCGTTTTCCCTAAGCTCCCCGGATATCCGATGACCGGGTTCGACAAATGCTTTGGCAATACGAAGGCGGAGTTACCCGCATTCGACATTCTTGCGGTCAATCTTCCGGCTTCGAGAAAATCGTTGTTGAGGAGGGCGTTGGTTGCGCTGGCGGGATTTGAAGTCTTCCGCGACTACGTCGATGCCGGACTGTTTCCGGATGACCTTGACGCTTATGCCCGGGGCGAATTGCAACGGATGATTGAAGGTGCAAGGGGATGATCTTTTTGTTCTCAGGCATCGCCATGCGCATGCAGGACTATCGGGAGTGGTTTGCCCAAGGGTGCATCAAAAGAAATGGGCGCTCAACCCGTTGCCGGGGAGCGCCCATTCAATCCCGGAAAGTCCAAGCGTCATTACTGGCTGCCTGAATTCTCGTTTACGGGTAGATGCCAGAAATAGTGCATTGTCGCAGGGATTCAATGGCGGACTCTCCTGTGGAGCCGCGACAGCACCGTTTTCAATGAGCAGAGGAATAGAGATACGACCGATAAGCGGATTGCTCGCCGACTACGCATTGATCTCGATCAATGCGTAGAAAGGGTGAAAACGCGAGAATTCCGGTCTCGGCAATGGCCGTTGCAGAAAGGGAATTCACGATGAGCGATATGGTTTTGAGACAGAACGTTCTCGACGAACTCGAATTCGAGCCGAGTCTCAACGCTGCAAGTATCGGTGTGTCGGTTGAGAATGGCGTAGTGACGTTGACGGGCCATGTGCCGACCTACATAGAAAAAAACACCGCCGTAAACGTCGTCTGCCGGGTGAAGGGAGTTCGCGGCATCGCTCAAGATATGGAAGTGCGGCCGGCCGGCCGCCATCGCACAGCCGACGATGAAATCGCCAAGCGGGCATTGAAATTGCTCGATTGGAACACGGCCATTCCCGAAGGAGCCGTCCAGGTACAGGTTGAGGATGGCTCGGTCGTGCTCACCGGCACAGTTGAATGGAACTACCAGAAAATCGCTGCTATCGAAGCGGTCCGAGGGCTGGCAGGCGTATTCGACGTGACCAACAACATTCAGGTCAAACCGCATTTATCGTCATTTGACTTAAAAAAACGAATTGAGGATGCCTTGAAGAGAAATGCTCATGTCGGGGCATCGGACATCAGGGTGGCGGTCGACGATTCTGGCAAGGTAACGCTCGAAGGGCGCGTGAAGGTTTGGTCGGACCGCAACCTGGCGGCGCAGGCCGCTTGGTCCGCACCCGGTGTTCAAATGGTCGAGGACTTGCTCATCGTAGCCTAGTTTAGTGAGACATCAGCGGCAGCACGCGGGCGACGGCCTACTCCTGCCTTTCGCCTCTGGGAATTAGTTCTAGCGCATACCGAAGTGGTTTTGACCGTCAGCCTTCCGCAGTTGGTAAGTGGTTGCGTGTGTTGACCTCAATCAACTGACGTTAACGCCATTGATCAACGCGGAAGCGTTTGGCCAGCGTTGCTTTCACATCATCATTGAATGGGACGGCAGCGGAGGCCAGCAGTACGATGGCGAGCACTACCGTTGCGCCGAAGCCTGCGAGCCTGAATCCGACTGCCCCAATTATGCCTCCGGCAAAGAACAAGAAGACTAGCAATGCGTGAACCCCCAGTTTCGCGCGGTCCGCGCGCACAAGTGGTATTTCCAGATCGTTGCGCACTGTGTTCCAGTAGACCAGCTTTCCAAGTTCAATTCCCATATCTGTCGTCATACCCGTGACATGGGTTGTCCGAATTCGCGCGTTGGAAAGCTTGGTAATCACTGCGTTCTGCAGGCCCATGATAAAGCAAAGGAGCATCACGATTGCAGGGACAAAGAGCCATTCATGCCGGGACAAGTTGCTGCCCATGAGGCCAAAACAAAGCAAGAGAATGGCCTCGATCATCAGTGGAAAGGCATACTCGCTCTGGAGCGCTTGCCGCCGTCCCCAATTGAGACCCAGGATAGCCGAGACGGCTGCTCCTGCGACGAACGAGGCAAACGCTCCCAATCCGAAAAGGGCAAGTTTGACGTCGCCGAGTGCAAAACTGTCGGCCATCAACGAAACGATGCCCGACATATGCGAGGTATACTGCTTTACTGCCAGAAATCCTCCGGCATTCGCCGCGCCCGCGACGATAGTCATTATATAGGCCAAGTGGCGGTCGGCAGCGTCGCTTCTCACTCGCCCGGTCAGCCGTCGCAAATAGCTTCTCATGGTTTGGCCGCAGACTTCACGGGTTTATATTGGGGCTCACTCGCACATCGCCTGAAGGGCATTCCATTTTCTAATTTCTGCGCTTCGCAGAGTTGGGAGGGCAATGATTCCCGTATCCTTTAATTTGGAAAACACCCGGGACACGGTCTCGATTGTGAGGCCTAGATAATCGCCGATGTCCATTCGCGACATGGGCATCTCAATCTGTTCCAGGCCGCCCTGACGTTCCGCCAGATCGAGCAGGAACGCCGCCACGCGCTCGGCTGCAGTCTGACGGCCCAGAACGAGCAAATGTTCTTGCGCTCGTGTGAGGCTGCGCAATGTCAGTGAGAAGAGCTCCTGGGAGATGTCGCCGAGCTTCGAGCGCGGAAACACGCGCAGATTGGTGCCCGTTATCGCTTCGGCAAAGAAATGGTGGTTTGCATCGGCTTCAAGGCCAAAGATCTCGCCGGATAGATGGAACGCGCTGATTTGCCTCCGCCCATCGGCGAGTAGCCGATAGATACGGACGGCACCAAACTCGACCTGATAAATATTTACTGCCTTTTCGCCTTGGGCGTATATTTCGGAGCCAGGGGCGAAAAAATTTATTTGCTGTGGATGAGGACAGAACGGCAACGGAATGATCGGAGTCTCGCCTCCATCCGATCTGAGCTGAGCTGACATTTGAATTGTGGTGTAGGCTAGCATAACGATCTCCCCATTTGATTTGATGGGACATCAATTGCCTAATTCGTCGGGTCGCAAAATTCGGTTATGTACCTACGCGTTTCTACGTAGATTAAACCGTGCGGTTAGTTTCAGCCGCTCTTACGGCTCTTATGAGAGCGTTTCCCAAGACTGGTTTTCGGAGTACCTGCATGCCGAGTGATTCCGCTACAGGCCGAGAGCGATCTATCAGCAGCACTGTGGGCCTTTTGAATCGTTGAACAGTAGCCGTTGCCAAGGGGTCATCCAAAAGCGCGTCTTCGTCTATTACAATGCAAGCGCCCTCTGCGGCGCGAGGCGATGCAAGAGCAGCGGTCACATCCTCGAACGGCAGTACGATAAATCCTTCAACCTCGAGCGCAAACTCAAGCGACCGTCGCAACCCGCGGTCGGGGGCAACAACAAGAATTTGGCCTGAATTTGACAATGGGCATTCCCTCGAAATATGACCGAGTGATCGATCGCCGGAGATGGCCCAAACTAATTTAATCGCGTCTTTGAGGATGCGCATTGCGCTAAGTCAAATCGGCAGATTGACCGCGTGAGACTGTCAATCGAAGTCGAGCCTGACATTAAGTGCCATTCGCACGAGTTCCGGCAAGCTCTTGGCCTTCATTTTTGCCATGACATTGGCGCGATGAACCTCAACCGTGCGTGGACTAATGTTCAGATCGTAGGCTATCGTTTTATTGGCGAGACCCGCCACCACACCTGAAAGGACTTGCCTCTCGCGCTCGGTTAACTCCTCCAACCGTGCTTGGATGGTCAAAGTATCGTCCAAACCTTCGTGCGTATTAGTCAATTGTGCCGCTGCACGCTTGACCGCCGCGATCAAAAGCTCCTCGTCAAAAGGTTTTTCTATAAAGTCCAGCGCCCCGGCCTTCATCGCCTCCACCGCCATAGGCACGTCCCCGTGCCCTGTTAAGACAATTGACGGAATTTGAAGGTCCGCCGTCTTCAGGCTACGCAGCAATTCCACGCCACTCATGTCCGGCATGCGCAAGTCCGTGACCAGGCAACCATGGCGGATCGTCGGCGCAGCAGCAAGAAACCCCGTTGCTGACTCATGTACGCGAACGGTGAAGCCGGACATGGTCAGCAAAAACGCCAATGACTTTCTCACAGCTTCTTCATCGTCCACTATATGGACCGTGTAGTCATTAATCGCCATTTGGGTGTGCATCCTCGATTGCCGGAAGCGTGAAGCGGAATGTGGTGCCCCCGGTCTCGTTCTTCCTTGCCGTTATTTCGCCGCCATGGGACTCAACTATACGCTTGGATATCGACAGACCGACTCCCATGCCGCCGGGTTTCGTGGTCATGAAGGGCTTGAAGAGCTGCGCTGCAACCTCGTCGGGAATTCCGGTTCCGGTATCGGCAACCTCAACGACCACTCTTCCGTCCCCGTCCAAACTGGTTTGCACCAGCAACTCGCGCCTTTCACTGTCCCGCATCGCTTCCATGGCATTGCGCATCAGGTTGATCAAGACCTGTTGGATCTGCACACCGTCGGCCATGACCAACTTGGCTTCGGAACCGAACTCGAACACTGATCTGATGCCACGTTCACGCGAGCCCACGAGTGCCAGGGCACCAGCTTCCTCAACCAGCTTACGGATATCTTCCTCCGTTTTATCGGTTTCACCGCGTGTCACGAACTCCCTCAAATGCCTGATGATTTGGCCTGCACGCAATGCCTGCCGCGAAGTCTCTTCCAAGGCTTCACGCATTTTCGATGCGAGGGTATCATCCATGTCGCGCAGCAGGCGGGTGCATCCTTGAGCATAGTTGGCTATGGCTGATAGTGGCTGGTTGAGTTCGTGCGCCAGCGTCGAGGCCATCTCCCCGAGCTCGCTGAGCCGTGCCAGTCGCGCCAGTTCCCCCTGGATTTCCTGTAGCCGTGCCGCAGATTCTTCACGCTCGGTGAGGTCGCGGATGAACCCGGTGAAGAAGACTTTATCTCCTGTCTTTATTTCTCCGACTGCAAGTTTCATCGGAAAAGTTGAACCATCCTTGCGTTTGCCCACGACTACCCGATCGATGCCGATGATGCGTTTTTCGCCTGTTTTCAAATACCTGTTGATGTAACCGTCATGCTCGTGTTGATAGGGTTCAGGCATCAAGATGCTGACATTCCGGCCGGCAACCTCAGCCTCCGTGTAGCCGAATTGGCGGACAGCTGCAGCGTTGAATGATGTGATTGTTCCATCCATTTCAATGACGACCGTCGCGTCGAGCACAGTATCCAGAATCGATCGGAGATGCGCTTCCCGAGCGTCGAGGTCGCTCACCGTCTTATCGTTGACCCGTCTCGCGCGATGAAGCAGTCCACCCATCCATGCAATCACAAGGCCGATGGTAATGAGAACGCCAAACTCAACCACGTTTTCCGAGTGGTCGAATTGCATGCCGCCCAAATAAAGAGCTGATAGAAGTGAGAAACAGACGGCAGCGAGTCCAGGACCGATGCCGCCGGCAATTGAGGCGACCAGGATTGCAGGTACGAACAAACTGAAAACAGCCCTGTCCTGTAACAGGCCTTGCAGGGCAAACAGGATGAAGAAAGCGATCGCTACTGCTATAGCCGCGAGCATATATCCCCGGGTCCCTTCAAATCGTGGGGAAAGGGCGGCTTGCAGAAGCCGTCCCCTGAGGCCGGGTATGTCTCGTGCTGGCATGGTGCTATCGGGTTCCGGATTGAGTGCGGAGTCGTATCAAGAACACAGAGCAGAATAAATGCGGTCTTTTCAACAACAATCAGAGCCATCAGGCTAAGGCTAATGTGCGGCATACATTGCGGCGGCAGGAGGACTCCTGTTGGCCAAGATGACGTAACCCGCTGAAGCTCGTTTTCCTCGATCAGGAGGGGTCAGGGTCTCTCGACGAGGGTGATGCGGTAGCAGTGTATTGTTTCGCCACTTTTGATCGAGAGGTATTTTTCCTCAACGAAGTGCTCATCGCTCCAATGGAATGCGACTTCAGTTTTGCCGTTAGAGTATTCGATATACCATTGACCGTCCGGCTTGCGTTGCAGCTGTCCGTACGATGCAACGTTCTTCGCACGAAAGCGTCGGATTCGGCACAAGTGTGGATGGGTCCTCCACTCCGCTTGGTCGAGGCGCGAATCCCGGTCAAGCGGAATAAGGAGGTCATAGCCTTCATCAGGATCGCTGTAGGGATGGCCACGTTCTCGCGCGGGTACCAAGCTCACACGTCGGAATCTGCGAGTCAGTTGTGTTGTGTTCATGACAGCCTTCCATGTTGTTTTCCGAATTCCTACCATCGATGCGTTGTGTCACTTTGATCCAGCGCAAGGCTTGGGGCAGTTCAGAAACTGTGGCAGGCGGTTCACGGTTTAAAGCACCAAGAATAGGACAAAATTATTTGACCTAGCTCAAGGATGACTTCGGTTTGCCGTGAGATGTTGGAGTGCTATTGAAACCAGCCTGACTTTTAGAAAGGCCGACGACATGACATATAGCTGTGCCCCTACAGCCAAGCCCTTTATCAACTCAGTTGCAATGACGATCAACGGCCAAAAAATTGGCGCGGCAGCTGTGAGCAGACGGGCACATGCTCTCCAGGAAATGATCCGCGTCCAGATTGGGCTGTTGTCATTTTACCAGCACCGCCTCGAACAAGACATGCATTTGATCACCGAACTTGTAGCATCCGGAAAGTATCACAACGCGTTCGGTGTTTTAGATGATTTCTATCGCGACGCCGTGGCAGAGTACACGAATGAAGCGCACAGGCTCGCCTCGGAAGGCTGCAGAATAACCTCGGATGTTGTCAAACGAGCAATTTGCGATGTTGAAGCTTCTATCAGGGACTTGGCCGTCTGAGAATTTATGCGTCTCAGCAGGACATGAAACGACTGATACCGTCCTCGTTCAGTAGCGAACGAGTCATGCCGCCGAAAAGCATGCGCCGCACTTTGCTATGGCCATATGCCCCGTAAACTACAAGTTCGGCATCAATGAATCGTGCGAATTGCAGCAACGCCCTGCTTTCGTGTTTTTCTTGGATAATTTCCGACCGCGCATTTACTCCGTGTCGCAGTAAATATGTGGTGACATCATTGAGACTCTGCTTGATGCGGCCGTCTGTCTCGGCGATTACCGTTGCTACGACGACCTCTCTCATTTGACGAAGCAACGGAACAGCATTGAGGATAGCCCGCCGTGCTTCGCAAGTGTCCCTCCAAGCAACTAATGCAGTGTTCGCAAATATGCAACGAGCGCCTCGGGCTGCGATCAGGACGGAACGTCCCGCTTGCAGCACCAGGTCGCCAAGATGGACTGAACGATCCGCCTTCCCAAAACTTGCAGTTCCCGAGAGGGTCATGACGATCACGTCGGTCGTTCGTGAGGTTTCAACGAGGCACCGGGTCGGATTTTGAATTGCGTCCCGCCATTCATTGGAAACAGTAGATCCGGCGATCCTGCCAAACTCCTCGCGCAAACTTCGTAAACGCTGCTCAATTTCTTGCCTGTCCCTCCGCATGGATGCCCCTTCCACCAGATGGCCCTCAAGTGTGGGTGACGGGACAGGGGTGTCAGCGGCGGAGAACCCTATGAGGTGAGCATTGAACCGAGCCGCCAAATTGACCGAAAACTCAATAAGTGGAGTTGTCGGACCGTCTATGTTGAGGTTGGCCAGGATGGTTTTGTACGTCACGATACGACCTCGTAGGTGAACGTTCTGAAGTTCTCTGGCGCGTCAACCGCCGAAATGACGTAGGTCTCCATTTTCCCGGCGCTTCTCACACAAATATATTCTCCTTCCATGAACTGCTGATCACCCCAATGAAAGAAGTAGTCTACGTCCTGCTCATACTCGATGTACCAACGCCCGCTTGCCTTGCGTCGAAGGTGGCCGAACACGTCCTCGCCCACCGTTCGGAAACGGCGCACGGTGCACAAACGTTGATGATGCTCCCATTTTCGGAGATCGAGTCGCGCGCGCCCGTCGAGCGGCATCATCAGATCGTAGCCTTTCCGCGGATCGCCGGCCGGTCGGCCGATTTCCCTCGCCAGTGCCAAACGCACTCGGCGGAAACCAGAACACAGATGCGCTGTTTGCTGCATGGAGGCGCTCCTTTCGAGCAAGTGGTCTACAAGGGGAAAGTTGGTTCCACGTTGTCGCGAAGCAAAGAGGACTGCATATGGACACACCGATCAGTTTGGCTTGAAGCGAGCAACAATTCATTTCCTTAACCAGGCGGCACATCGTTCCCCTAAGCCATATGTATGTATCGCGGGTCGCGGTATGTCGCGGTGGGACACAGCCTCGGATCCTTTTTGCTGATCAGGTGTGCGTTTAGTTCACGGACTATTCTACGGGTCTTTCAATGTGCGTGATCCTGTAGGTGTGGATCGTCCCGCCGCTTTGAACAGAAATGTATTCACCCCAGAGGAAATGTTCTCCGCTCCAATGAAGGGCGAGTTCGTCGTCGCAGTCTCCGTTGGCATATTCGAAATACCATTGGCCCCCGGGCTTGCGGCGCACTCTGCCCAGTAGGTCCGAGCCCTTGGGTCGAAAGCGGCGAACTCGACACAGGTCCTGGTGATGCTTGTATTCGTCCTCGTCCAGTCGACCGCACTCATCAAGTGGAACCAAAAGATCGTAGCCTTCGTGCGGATTCCGTACCGGATGTCCTTTTTCCCGCGCGAGTTCCATACGTATGCGCCGGAATTTGGACGTGAGTTGCGCTGTTTCGCCCATGGAAGATTTCTCCTTTTCGAATGAAATCTACCAGCGTCATCTTTGATTGCTTTGATCCAGCGCAAGGAAGATAGCGATCTGCAGACGTAATGTGCCTCTCGGAGTTGGACCGGAGACTACGTCATGCCGTGCAAGAGCGTCTTCTGCATTATCGGGACAGATCGATGTGACCGTGACATCATGAACGCGATCAATATTTGCAACGAGCTCAATGCACATCTGAGCGTACTGATCGTTGGATTGACCCCCGTCCCGATGGGCGGATATGGGGCGATCCTTGCAGACGCCTGGACACTCGAGCGCGAGGCGGACGTTGCTGCTATCAAAGCCCGCGAGCAACGGATCCGATCACTAGCGATCGCCTGTGGCGTGTCGACAAACGTTGACATTTGTTACGTCGCGGAGCGCTGGGCTGATGAGATCATCGGTGAACGTGCCCGCTATTCGGATCTCACAATCGTCGGTCCCGACCTGTTGTGCCAACCCGACTTGAGAACCTCTGCCATCGAAGGGGTGCTGTTTCACTCGGGAAGCCCGATCTTGATCCTGCCGGCCGATGCGCATCCGACATTGCGGCCGCGAAAAGTATTGTTTGCCTGGGATGCGCGGATGGAAGCGATGCGAGCGGCCCGCGCTGCGATCGATGTGATGGCCGGAGCAGAGGAGGTTCACGTAACCGTCGTCGATACGGGCAACATAGCGGATAAAACCAATCCCGTCCTTCCTGCAAGTATCGCTGCCTTCCTCGCACGTCATGGTGCCAAGGTTGTGACAGATCGCCTGCCTGCTTGGGGGCGCGCCGCCACGGAAGTCATCAGGCAACACGCCGTCGACATTTCGGCCGATTTAATCGTGATGGGTGCGTACGGGCATTCGCGCCTGCGCGAGCGGGTCTTTGGTGGTGTGACAAGATCAATGATCGACGCCCCACCACTTCCCGTCTTCATGATGCACTGACACCTGGAGTCCGGTTGCTTCCATCCGTCATCGCATTTTCCCTTTGTCCCAGCGCAACGAACGAGTGCCCAACTAGCGGTAAATTCAACGAGCACCAATTTTCAGGATTTACTCGGAGAAGAAGATGAACCTAGAAACCCTATTGAGTCTCATCGATAGCAAACAGGTCGATCGTGATCGGAAGAAAACCGATGAACTCCGGTCAGACATCGATACGCTCAAGACGTTCATCAATAAGCTTGAAGTGCTGCTGAGCGATGCAGATAAACCAACGACCCTTGTTGATGATCTTCCCGACAGCACTTGGGAAGCGCATTTGATCGGAAGACGCGCGCGCTTTAGGGGCGCGACGGTCATCGGTCGCGACTTGCTCGAAAACGAGAATTTGAAGGAGAGGGCAGTTCGAAGCGGTCTGTTTGAGTCCGACGGCCCGATCCTGATTGTTCCGCGCGGTTGCAAGCCGCCGCTCCAACCGAATTGCATCCTTTTGGCATGGGATTCAAGTGTGGAGTGCACCCGCGCGGCCCATGAAGTGCTAGATCTAATGATTGCTGCGGAAGAAGTGCACGTTACACTTGTAGACGCTGATAACGGGCCCACTCGAAGTGTCCGAGACGCCGGAGACCATATCGTTGCCTACCTCACGGGCCATGGGATTACGGCCGTGCTGGATCGGTTGCCAAGCCAGGGAAAGTCAATTGCGAGTGTACTCAAACATCACGCGAGAGACATTTCCGCCGATCTGATAGTCATTGGTAACCACTGTCATTCTCATATGTTTGAACGTGTTTCGGGAGGCGTAACAGAATCGATGATTAATGCGCCTAGCATACCTGTTCTGATGGCACACTAGCACCACGTGAACACATTGCTGAACGTCTCGCAGCTACGACCAACCCTGTAAGGGCCGACTGATGGGAGCCCACTTGGCAAAAACGGTCGTCCGAGATCGTGTTCGAGAATTATTTCTTTGCTTCGGGCCCGCGAACCTGGTGGCATACTTAAGGGACTAACATGGCTAATTGATCGGCGGATCGCCCTGGCTCTGGGAGGAGAACATGGGAACACTGCAGAACTGTTTACACGCTGACCATATTCAATCTGCGCTTTCCGGCAGCGCCGCAGCGCAGTCAGCGCTGATTGCGTCATGGCGGCGATCGATGCGCCTCTACGGTTTGAATCCCGAGGAAGGTACCTCGCCAAACGTTCTGACAGATCGTGAACTGCAAGAGGCACGCGAGCGCCTTGGTTCCCTGATCCACACCGCTCAGACCAGCCTTGATCGCCTCTATTCAGCCGTTGGCGGTGCCGGATGCTGTGTCCTTCTGGCCGACAAGGATGGCGTTCCAGTCGACCGCCGCGGCTCTGCGTCCGACGATGAAGTCTTCTACAGGATGGGTCTTTGGACCGGAGCGGTATGGAGTGAGGAAAGCGAAGGGACCAATGGCATCGGAACAGCGCTTGCCGAGCAGCGGGCACTGACCATTCACCGCGATCAGCATTTCCTCAGCAGGAATACAGCGCTATCCTGCACCGTCGCTCCGATCTTTGATCATCGTGGTCGCTTGATGGCCGCAATCGACGTTTCGTCTGCCCGTTGGGACCTGACGGAGGATTTCGTCAAACTGATTGCGGTTGCCGTCGTTGACGCCGCACGGCGGGTCGAAGCCGAGAATTTCCGTCTGGCCTTCCCCAAGGCGCGTATTGTGTTGGCGCAGGGAGTCGGAGATCCAATAAGCGACCGGACCATGCATGCGCTGATCGCCGTCGACGAGGATGATCTTGTCATCGGGGCTTCGCGTGCGGCGCGTCGCCTGCTGGGATTGAATGACGAGGCCATGAGCAAGCCTCTTCCTGCGGCAAATCTGTTGGGCCAGCACGCGGACGCGGAACGGGAACTCGCAGCCGCTGAGCGCAGTGTGATACAGCGCGTTCTTGCAAGCGCTGGCGGCAATATTTCGCTCGCTGCCGCAATGATGGGTATCGGCCGCGCAACCCTGCATCGGAAACTGAAAAAGCTGGGTATCCACTGACGCTCAGCGTCGCCAGCTGAATCACTTCATCGATTGTCTCAAATCTGAGACACTTTCAATTTCTTGTTCGGCTGCACCAGATGACAGCGGCAGCCCTTGCTGAAATGTTCCCTCAGATGCCGCGGGAGGCGGTGTTTCATAGCGCAGGCGGTTCTCGCATGAGCGGGCACCTGCGCCAGGGAGGAGAAGATCGATGAACAAGGTAGAATTCAACCGCACAGTCAAACCCAATTTCAAGAAGCGTTACGGTAATTTCATCAACGGACAGTTCGTTGAGCCGAAATCCGGACGCTACTTCGACAACACGTCGCCGGTAAACGGTCAGGTGCTTTGCGAAATCGCCAGATCCGATGCAACCGATGTCGAGGCTGCACTGGATGCAGCACATGCCGCCAAGGAAGCCTGGGGTCGCACAAGCC
>NZ_PGGO01000029.1 GCF_003010955.1 Phyllobacterium brassicacearum | reverse complement strand
CTTTGACGTATCCATACCAATTCGGATAATCTGGTCCACGGACGGTCTCCTTCGATTGAGCTTTCAACGAACTCATTCTGGCACATTTGATGCCGTTGGGAGCCGTCCACCCCAACACGGGAAGGACAGCCATAGGATAAGCGAGGTTTTGGGGACGTGGATAAGTGCGCAGCGATTTTTTGATCGGCACTCGTTGAAGGAACTATCTGGTCCACGCCAATCGTCCCGCGTTATCGTAATGCACTCCCCTTCCGTCATGCTCGGGCTTGACCCGAGGACCCACGAGATAACTCAAAGTTCTGCCCATTGAAACGCCGGGCGCTTGTGACTCTTTATCTGGGTCCTCGGGTCAAGCCCGAGGACGACGGAAAGGTGGGCGCCTTCGGTCACCCCAACAGCCGACCACCTGCCATGGTGAGCTTGTCGAACCACGTACAACCCGGCTACGCCGATCTCTTCTGTGTCTCCGCCGTCGCCTCATCTGAGACGGGGCTGGGGATTTCACCGACCACTTCGTAGATTTCCAGCGCCTCGACACGCCCCTTCGCCTGAGCGGTGCCAAGCTGGCGGAAGATGATGCTATCGGAGCTAAGCGCCGCGACCGCAGCGCTGGCCAGAATAGTTGTCCCATAGGTTTTGTTCATTCCCTCAAGCCGGGAAGCGACGTTCACGGTGTCGCCCATGGCGGTATACTGCAGGCGTTCTCTCGCCCCAACGCTGCCGACGACGGCCATCCCGGTATGAATCCCGTAGCGTGTGCGAAACTCCGGCAATCCTTTGCTACGCTGTGTCTCGTTGTAGGCACGGATTTTCTCTTCGGTCTTGAGTGCGCAGCGGCAGGCATGCTCCGCGTGCCTGTCATCCGGAATTGGAGCGTTCCACATGGCAAAGACCGAATCGCCGAGAAACTGAATGATCGTCCCGCCGTGTTCATCGACGGTCTCGTTGAAAATATCGAAATACTCCGACAGCATCGCGACCACCTCTTCCGGAGTGTGGCGCTCACTGATGGTCGTGAAATCATAGATATCCGTGAAAAGTGCCGTCACCTCCTGACGCCACGCCGCCCGGCCGGTAAAATGGCCTGACTCAATGCCCTTGCGTACGAGCTCCTTGGGAACATAGAGCGCGAAGGTGAAGATCGCGTTGCGCGCCTTGTTCATTGCTCTGCCCAACATGGAAATCTCGCTGACGTGCGAAGGCACTGCTATGGGAGTGGAAAAATCAAGGTTTTGCAGCCTGGTTGCGCTGTCAGTGAGCAGGTAGAGCGACTTGGTGATCAATCGAGCAAGGAGAAGTGCGCAGACGACGGCCAGGGCGACCACGAAGACCGAAACGCTCAATCCCTGCAGAAGGGCCGCGTTAGCAGGAGCCATCAACTCATCCATCGGTGCCGCCACGACTACGCGGTGGTTAGCAAGGAGAAGCGCGGATTTAATCGGGGCGACCATAACGAGAAAGGTCCGGCCCCCAACATCAATGAACCTGGCCTCCTCCGCCCACGAGTCGTCGGACAGAACGCTTCGGATCAGCGGATCGGAGGACGGCGAGAGCCCGGCATCCGCGGCTTCCTTCGGCGACAATATCCGGTCCATCATAGCCCGGTCGGAATGGATAACAGGATTGCCGGAAGTATCTACGATGAACGCAACCGTATCCGGTGACATCCTTTCGGCTGAGAGAAAATCGATGATCGTGTCGAGGACAATGTCGACGCCGACAACGACTTTGCCGTTGCCACGGTGCGCTTGGGCGACAGTCATGCCTAGGGCTCCGGTGGTCGCCATTTCATAGGGGCCGATGGAAACCGGCGTCCTGAGACCCATGGCGGCCTTATACCATGGCCGCGTTCTGGGGTCGTATCCCGAGGTCTGTGCCGCGTGCTCGAACATCCGGTTGCCGTCGGCATCCAGGAAGATCAGCCGATTGTACTGTCCGCCAGCAGGATCGTTCTCAATTGAGCGAACGGCCGTCTCCGCGCCTCGCGGTGAATTGAGAGCAATCCGCCAGCCGCTCGCCTTGAGGCTCACGACATGGAAGAACGATCCATCGGGATATCCGACATAGGCGCCGTCAATATGTGGTGACTTGGACATGCCTTCGCGAAGGATGGCTATCTTGTCATCCATGCGTTCAGGTGGCGGCGTCAGCAGCGAGTTCGCCACAGAAGCCACGATCTCGACCAGTGTAACCGTGTCCCCGGAAAGAACGCCGAACCGGTCGACGAGACGATCAGCAAACACCCGCATGCTTGCCTTGGTGTCCTCGATTGCAGCATTGCGGGCACGGCGGTAATCCAAACCCACCAATGTCAAAGAGACCACGATGAGCAAACTGACCATGGCAAGACTGAGGAGAGTTCGAAGAGACCTGGTCCATTTCGAACCGTCGATATTTCCCGATGGAGCCGGTGCTTGGCCTGATACCGTCAATTTCTGCTTATCCCCCCAATAGTTAGCAGGCACATTATCCCAAATCCGAAAACGTTGTAACAACAAATGGATGCGTGTTGCGGTGATTGAACCTCCGAGCCGATCCAGAGCGGACCGACAGGTGTGAACCTCGAGCCCTACTCGTCTGAGGTTGTCGCCGGCCGGTCGGTGTTGTTATGCTGCGGCCCAGACAGGCCGATTGGCTCTATCGGGAGGTTGGCATGACATCCGGAACCAGCAAGACAGACAGCGAAGCTTACGACTTGGCGAGCAGGACAGCCGATGCACAGCGCGCAAATCTTCCCGAGTGGCAACGCAACCAAATCAGCGATGACGACATGCAAGTCGGAGAAACGTGGTTTGTCTGGGGCTTTTACTGTGCGATGACCGACGATACCGACCGCCGGAAACGCCTGCTGGTGACCTATCTGAACACGAAGTATCCGCAGGTCAAAAATAGCGAAAAAATCGTTGAAGACATCGCCAAAACGGCAGGCGAAGAAAACCGCCTGTTCGATGCAATCGCGGCAGCGGGCCGACAGGCTTACCTGGAAGGCGGCGACAGTCATCTGGCAAGTATCGCGACAATCTTTCTCAACGTGATCAGAAACCACTAGGCCATTGTGACAGAAGAAAATTAGCCACCTACAGGAGCATCTATTGCGGTAGCCGCCATTCAGGCGATTGCCGCCAATCCAGCAGCTCGCCGAATTCTCGGCGATAGGTTCGCAGTTCAGTGGCAACGTCTTCGAGCAGATCGCGCTCGCCCGGGCCCCAATCGCTTGGATCCCACTCGTCTACCAGCTTTTGGAAGCGTGCTAGGGTATCTGTTGTCATTTTCGTCTCCCCTGCTTGATCCCATTTCGGGGCGGGTGCATGCGAAAGGCGATCGCCCAAGCAATCATCGCGCAGACCGCGGCGAAGACACCGCCATATATGATCACGCCAAGCAGTAACCGGTCTTCCTCGCCCATGTGCCTTGTCCCAATGCACAATCCGGATCATCGATTGAACACCATTGTCTGGCGAACGTCTATCGGGTCTTTCCCGTACAAAAGGTGGAATTTTCACCGGCAACTCCACGCTGTCAGATGGCTTCGTGTAGCTGTGACCTAAGGGATACATCCCTGTCGCGGCCACGGCAAACTCAAACATTCTGACGAATCCAAGACCTAGGAAATGTCGAGCCCACGGCGCTTTTCCGAGATATCGCTTGACATTCGAACTAGTTCGTACATTTTGGACGAGCGTCACGAAATGCTGGAGGAGCGACCGTGATGCACCGCTCGCGCAAGTCTGACCCCGGCCAATGCCGGTCACGACAAGCTGCATTGCGCGGTAGATCGCCTGGGAGGAGCGAATGGTCCGGATAATCGAATTCTTTTTCCTGTTGTTGAAGGCAGTGATAGCGCTGCTGCTCGCCGGGATGATCGTACTGGTCTTCGGCAACGTCGTCCTGCGCTATGCCTTCAATGCCGGCATCACTTACTCCGAAGAGCTGTCGCGGATCTTCTTCGTTTGGCTGACCTTCCTCGGTGCCGTCGTCGCGATGCGGGAGCACGCGCATCTCGGTATGGATTCGCTGCTTCGGCAGCTGCCGCCGCTCGGTGCAAAAGCTGCGGTCCTGTCCGGACAGGCGCTGATGCTGTGGGCGACGTGGCTGATGATCAGCGGAAGCTGGACGCAGACGCTCATCAACCTGCATGTCGCCGCCCCCGCCACTGGCATTTCCATGGGCATGTTCTACGGCGCCGGCATCGCCTTCGGGGTTCCCGCATTCCTGATCATCCTTTGGGACGCCTTCGCAGTCGCCACGGGCCGTATCGATATCGCGACGGCCGAGTTGGTGCGTGACAGTGAGGATCAGCTTGCGCTCGACGATCATCCAGTGCCGCCGCTTCCCCATCCGATCGCAAAGCCCTGAGGAGCACGCCATGACCGTCACGATTTTTCTCGGTGCCCTGCTTGGTCCAATGGCGCTGGGTGTGCCCATTGCCTTCGCGTTGATCATCAGCGGTGTGGCGCTGATGATGTATCTCGGCATGTTCGACGCGCAGATCGTCGCCCAGAACGTCCTGAATGGTGCCGACAGCTTTCCGCTGATGGCGGTGCCGTTCTTTCTGCTGGCGGGCGAAGTCATGAATACCGGGGGATTGTCGCGTCGTATAGTCGATCTGGCCATGGCCATGGTTGGCCATGTGCGCGGCGGCCTCGGCTTTGTCGCCATCTTCGCGGCCTGCGTTCTTTCGAGCCTTTCCGGTTCGGCCGTGGCAGATGCGGCAGCACTGGGCGCGCTGCTCTTCCCGATGATGCTCAAGTCCGGCCATGATCCGGCGCGCACCGGCGGACTTCTGGCATCCGCCTCCATCATCGGTCCGATCATTCCGCCTTCCATCGGGTTCATCCTTTATGGCGTGGTGGGCGGTGTTTCGATAACCAAGCTTTTCCTCGCCGGCATTTTTCCTGGTCTGCTGATCGCCGGAGCATTGTGCATCACCTGGGCGATCGTCGCCCGCAAGGAACAATTCGCCCTGCCCGCAAAGCAAAGTGGCGCGATACGGCTCAAGGCATTTCTCGACAGTATCTGGGCGCTTCTGCTGCCGCTGATCATTATCATCGGCCTGAAGTTCGGCGTCTTCACGCCAACGGAAGCCGGCGTCGTCGCAGCGGTCTATTCGCTGTTCGTTTCGATGGTGATCTATCGCGAATTGCCGCCGGCCAAGCTGTTCCAGGTTTTTGTGGCGGCGGCGAAAATCACGTCGGTGGTGATGTTCCTGGTCGCCTGCGCCGCCGTTTCTGCCTGGCTGATCACTGTGGCAAACGTTCCTGGCGAACTTGCCCAGCTCGTTGAGCCGCTGATGGACAATCAAACCCTTCTGCTGCTCGCCATCATGGGGCTCGTCGTTGTCGTGGGCACCGCCATGGATATGACACCGACAATCCTGATCATGACGCCGGTGCTGATGCCGATCATCAAGCAGGCGGGCATCGATCCGGTATATTTCGGCGTCCTCTTCATCATCAACAACGCGATTGGCCTGATCACGCCGCCGGTCGGCACCGTTCTGAACGTGATCTGCGGCGTTTCCAAACTCAGGATGGAAGAGCTGATGAAGGGTGTCATGCCCTTCCTGATTGCTGAACTCATCGTCCTTTTGCTGCTGGTCCTGTTCCCGCAGCTGGTGACCGTTCCGAGCTCCTGGTTCGGGCGATAGGAACGCAAGATTCAACCGGCCGAAGGGAGAACCCGGCCAAACATGGGAGGAAAACAATGTTGAACAGATTGATGAAAATAGCGATGGGCGTTGCTGTTCCGCTAGTCTTGCTGGCAGCAGGTCCGGCAATGGCCG
Organism: Phyllobacterium brassicacearum; assembly: GCF_003010955.1. Taxonomy (GTDB): domain Bacteria; phylum Pseudomonadota; class Alphaproteobacteria; order Rhizobiales; family Rhizobiaceae; genus Phyllobacterium; species Phyllobacterium brassicacearum. The sequence goes on along the minus strand of NZ_PGGO01000029.1, from coordinate 53,414 downwards.
AAATCCGTGAACACCAGATCAAATTCGCTGCCGCCAACAACAAGGGCCATCCGCAAGTGACCGGGATGGAAAAATTCGCCGAACTGGTGGCCGCGAAGAGCGACGGCAAGATCGAGGTCAAGCTTTTCCCCGGCGGCGTGCTGGGCGGTGACGTGCAGACCGTTTCTGCGCTTCAAGGCGGAGTGATCGAGATGACCGTGCTCAATGCCGGGATTCTCGCAGGCAACGTCAAGCAGTTCGGCGCCGTCGATCTGCCCTTCCTCTTCAACAGTGGCGAGGAAGCCGACAAGGTGATGGACGGACCTTTCGGCACCAGCCTCATGGAACTCCTGCCAAACACCGGTCTCGTCGGTCTCGGCTATTGGGAACTCGGCTTCCGCAATCTGACCAACAATCGTCATGCGGTCACGAAGCTCGAGGACATCAAGGGCCTGAAGATCCGCACCATTCAGTCACCGATCCCGATCGAACTGTTCAACAGTCTCGGCGCCAATGCCGTGCCGCTGCCTTACACCGAGCTCTATACGGCGCTGGAAACGGGTACGGTCGACGGTCAGGAAAACCCCGCCGCCAACATCCTCAATGCCAAATTCTATGAAGTGCAGAAATACATGACGGTCACCCGCCATCAGTACAATCCGCAGATCGTGCTGATCAGCAAAAAGTTCTGGGATGGCCTCAATGACGAGGAGAAGGCGCTGCTGCAGTCGGCTGCCACGGAAGCCCGCGACTATCAGCGCAAGGTTTCGCGTGAACTGGACGCGAAGGCCATCGCGGACATCAAGGCGACCGGCATGGAAGTCACCGAACTGACGCCGGAAGAGACGCAGAAACTCCGGGATGCGGTCAAGCCGATGATCGACAAATTCAGTGCCGAGATCGGCGCCGATACGGTAGCTGCGCTGTTCAAGCAACTGGACGCGGCGCGCGGACAGTAATTCGGGAGCCGGCCTTCGCTTGCAGCAGGCCGGCACCCCTCCGATTGATGGAACCCGAGATGACCGAGACACTCCTCAAACCGTTGAAGGCCGGCTTGATCGGCGCCGGTATCCAGGCGTCCCTTACGCCGGCGATGCACATGCAGGAAGGTGCGGCACAGGGCCTCGCCTATGAATATGAACTGATCGATCTCGGTGAGCGCCACGCGACGCCCGCGGACTTGCCGCAACTGTTGCGGCAGGCCGAGCTCGACGGCTTTTCTGGTTTGAATATCACACATCCCTGCAAGCAGCTGGTTATCCCGCTGCTTGACGGACTGTCGGATGAGGCCCGCAATCTCGGTGCGGTCAATACGGTTGTGCTGAAAGATGGCCGGCGTTTTGGCCACAACACCGACTGGTGGGGCTTCGGCGAGAGCTTTCGCCGCGGGCTGCCCGACGCCGACATGTCGTCCGCCGTGCAGATTGGCGCCGGAGGAGCCGGTGTCGCAACGGCCTATGCAATCCTCGCGCTCGGGCTCCGCACGCTGACCGTGTTCGATCAGGACATCCACCGCGCCCAAGCGCTGGTAGCAGGCATGTCGGCGCTTTTCCCGGATTCCGACGTTCGTGCTGGCGCAGATCTCGCTGCAGCAATGAAAGCTGCCGCTGGCCTCATCCATGCGACGCCGACGGGCATGGTGAAATATCCGGGCGTACCGCTTCCTCCCGAGATGCTGGAATCTCGCCACTGGGTCGCCGACATCGTCTACTTTCCCCTGGAAACCGCGCTCCTGGCGGAAGCCAAACGGCGTGGCTGCAGCACGCTCGATGGCGGCGGCATGGCCGTTTTCCAGGCTGTGGGCGCCTTCCGCCTATTCACCGGGTGCGAGCCCGATGCCACGCGCATGCTCAACCACTTCAAGACGCTCACCGCCTGATAGCCGCACGCTCTCATTCGTTAACGCTACGAAAATTAATGCGTGGAAATTGCCATCCAACCCTGGCAAAGCTAATGCTAAGTTAAGGGTTAATCAGTGGCATCTTCCGGTCGCTTCCAAGCGCCTTTCCTGAAACAGAGATGATGAGCACCATACAGGCGCCAGAAACGGACACACTGTCGTTGGATCACCTGATCCTGGCCGACCAGCTCATGGCCGTGCGCCGGAGCATGCTGATATCGGTGCCGGTGAGCATCATTCTCGGGGTTATCAGTGTGCTCGTCGCCGTCTACTACGGGCTTGGACTAGCCGGGTTGTTGTGGTTTTTTGCGTCAAGCGTCGTCAATGTGGCGCGCATTGTGCTTTGCCGGTACCCCGTACGCCTTCTCAATCCCGATGGGTCGGCTGAGCCAAAGAACCTGGATCCGTCGTCGGTCAGGCAGCATCTCTCATGGCAATCGGCCATGGCTGCCGCATCGGGGGTGGTCTGGGCCTTCATCGCGATCCTGTGCGAGGGATACACTGCCCCGCAAACGGTCTTCTACCTGACCGTGATATGCGGGATTACCGCGGGCGCTATAACCGCCGGATTTGCTTACGCGCGCATGCCCATCTGTTACATTGTCCCGGTGCTGTTGTCGGTCGCCGGCTGCCTAATCTATGCGGGCGGGTTTGAACGCTACTGTCTGGCGGCGACGGCAGTACTTTACCTTGCAGCACTGATGCGCGGTGCCTTTGAAAGCGAAGCTCTGTTCCGGCAGTCCAGCCGGTTGAAAAACGAGGCCACCGCCATGGCAGCGTCGCTGGCAGCAGCCAGGGATCAGGCCACGGAAGCGGCGGTTGAGCTCGGGCATCGCGCAGCTCATGATGCACTGACGGGACTTCTCAACCGCAATGGGCTCATGCAAGCGGTTGCATCCCTGCCCCCTGCAAGTGCCACACGGCTTACGCTGATGCTGCTCGATCTCGATGGCTTCAAGGGGATTAACGATGCCTTTGGCCACAAGGCAGGCGACCGCGTGCTTGTCGAGGTCAGCCGGAGACTCCGTCAAAGCCTTGAGAGTGACGTTATTGTGGCTCGTTGGGGCGGCGATGAGTTTGCCGTCCTGTTCGACTCCAGGCTCGGTGAGGATGCCCCTTCAATCGTGGCTACCAAGCTGATCGCCGCCATGTCCATTCCATTTGCCACCTTTGACGCCGGCCGTATTGGCGTCAGCATCGGTATTTGCGCATCAGACGAGCGGGATATCGACGAGATGCTGATTCAGGCAGACGCTGCGCTCTACCGTGCAAAATCCGAGGGACGCAACCGGTATTATATTTTCGATGACGACCTGCGCAAACACCTCGAAATGCGGCGCGACATAGAGCGGGACCTCGCCAAAGCACTCAGCAGCGACGCTTTGGAAGTTTGGTTCCAGCCTATCCTGGGCGCCGGAGGACGCAAGCTTACTGATCTGGAAGCCTTGGTGCGCTGGAACCACCCTCGCCATGGATCAATCCCCGCACCCGATCTGGTGGCGGTCGCATCGATGTCCGGACTGGCAGAACCGCTGTTTCGGACCATTTTGAAGGATGTATGCGCGATGATGCAGACATTGCGCGCGATGAACCTCGGTCACATCAAGGTGGCGATGAACATGTCACCGCGTGAAATGGCGCAGATCGCCGTCGACGACCTGATCCTTACCAAATTGCGTCGACTCGATCTTCCCGCCGCGATGCTGGAAATCGAGATCACCGAGGACACGGCCAAGGATATCCGCTCTGTAAAGAGCAAACTTGCCGCTCTGACCAATGAGGGCGTGCGGATTGCGATAGACGATTTCGGCGTTGGCTATTCGTCGATGTCGTCGCTTCGCCAGCTCCATGTCGACCGGATCAAGATTGATCGGTCGTTTGTCGATGGTATTGCCGGATCGGTCGATGATCGCAACGTGGTGCAATCCATCCTCAGCCTCGGCAAGTCGCTGGGAATAGAAGTCGTCGCGGAAGGTGTCGAGACAGAAGCCGACATGCAAACATTGCGGCGGCTCGGTTGTTCCACCATGCAAGGCTATTATTTTGCGAAGCCAATGCCCCAACACGAAACCATCGAATGGATCAATCGATCCCGGTCGCTCGTCAATTGATGGAACGATGATCCTCGCCGATCAGTATCCGCAATAGCGCATCTCTGCCGCCCCGATCGTCTGGTATCGCCCGTTGCTCGTGACGACCTGTGCGCAGATTGTCGTGGTCGGGTTCCACCAGAACGTGGTCTGGCCCTGCTGGATGGTCTTTTTGTAGCCGCGTGCCAGCAACTGGCTTTGCCCGCTGGCAGCGGTAGCATTGACCAGATCGGCTATATCGCCGGGCGCGCCACCCGGGACGGTGACCGACGATGCCATGCCGGGCGGTATGGCTGATGCAGGCACGGCGTCAGCGTCATCGCCGGTGGACTGGCATCCTGCAAGTGCCAGTAGCGTCAAGATTGTCACGGGCATCGCAATGCGCATCGGATTCTCCCCCTCTCCGAAACCATCGATGATATGGCTGGCGCGAAAACGTGGCAAGCCGAACAACCCGGGAACGAAAGCGGATAAGAGTCTCGGGTCAGAATATTGGTGTAAAGGCAAGATGGCCAATGGATTGGGTCACATAACTACCCTGGAACCCGGCTTAACCCGCTCTGGGTAAACCCATCTATTGAAAGACCTGCGCTTTCTCTTTGTGTACTCTGATCCAGCTAACCGCGAGGGCCCCTAGACCCTACTGCCCCGCCTTCCGGTTCAGCTCAATGGGGAGGAGTAAGAGACTAGAGTTCCCCAACCCTGTCTTATGCTTCTCCCCCTTTTTTCGGCCCGACTGGAGCGGCTCCCTAGTGTATCTTCCGCCCTAGGAAAGCCCCGGTGGCCCCTTCCCCAAGCACCCGCGTACGGCTGGGTGGCTGAGTTGGTCCCAAAAGGCTGATCGCGCGGATGAAAACAAAGAAAAGTTGTGAAACCAACAAATAAAAATAAAAACAAAAGCTTAGGGGCATTCTGAGCGGCCACAGAACCCAAGTTGTGAAGCCTCGACGCCCCACAGGCTGCGAGTTGTGACAACTATTAAATTGGCGGAACTCATTGAGTTTATTGAGCAAAATTGGGTTTAACCCGAACCGACTAATGCCTTTCGACGGACAGACCGGCGCTACACATGGGCGTATCCTGATCCTGCTGACCGCGCGAAGGGGGGGTTACATCATGCTCGATAGAACCGCATTTATTGCAATAGGTTTAGGCCTTGCGATGGTCTTCGCGCTATTGCTGTATTTGGCCCTGCAAGGAAGACACGAAGAATACACGGCAGACAAGCATCTGGGAGCTATTACTCTTTGATCAATCCCGCTGCTCTGCCCTTGTTGATCAGATACGATACAAACGCCGCACAGGCTCCAAGCATGAATAGCGAAGATCGCGGACGAAGAGCGCAAGGAGCCCGTGACCATTCCGAACTTCTGGCTTCACGATTTGCGCCGCAGCGCCGCGACCGGGATGCAGAAGCTTGGAACCCCGCCCGATGTGATTGAGGCCGTGCTGTCCCACACGAGCGCCGACAAGGCCAATAGCCTCAAGGATGTGTATATCAGGTGGATGACTACGCCGATGAGCAGGAGGAGGCGCTGCAAGCGTGGGGGCAAGCCGTCGAGCGACTGGCCAGCGGTGGCCCTCTCAAGCCAAGGCCCGTCGTTGTGCCCTTCCCGCAGGCCCAACACGCTTAGGCATTTGGCGGAAAACGCCCTGAGACACCGAACGCGGGACGAGACGGTTTATTATCACATAAATCTTTGCTTATGTATTACTTTTGGTTGTGTTGAGTGGTCTGCTCAACCCCCGATTGCAGGCGACACTACGTCACAAACTCAGCATCTTGGCACTGCAAATCCAGGAACCCCCGGACTAACGCCCTGCCCTTGGACCGTGGGATGCCCACAGCATGACAGGATGACAGCGCAGCACAACCCGGCAATTGGCCGTCTCAGGGCTCAACATTCCAGAACACCTGATATTGTATCAGAGGGCCTTATTGCTGAAATGCCTGCAATAACAGTAGCTTGGTCGAACACACCCGCATCGTTTTCCGCACAAGGGATACGTCAAGGGGCATTCAGCGCCACCGCCCCGGGGGCTTGGATGCTCTAGGCAGCACCCCAGGTACGGGGGTTCCCCCAGGCCCAGCGCCAGCCCGGGTGGTACGAGGTGGGGCCCATGGCACTGACAGGGGCAATGAAATCCAAAAAATAAAAATACAAATAACCCATTGGCAGAATTGAGCTTTTGTCCGCCTGACCATCGGGCCCCCGGAAATCGGTTTCACCCTCGCGGGGTAAGCAATTGTATTGAAAGACCGGGGGTCGGTCTGTGTGTACTGTGCCCGGGCTGAACTGCTGCTGGGAGGGGCAGCAACAAAGGTCCTAATCCGGCGTTTGTGTTCCTCCCCTTTTTCCGCCCTACTCTTTGATCAGTCCCGCCGCTCTGCCCTTGTTGATGAGGTACGAGACAAACGCCGCACATGCTCCAAGCATAAACAGCGCGTCCGTCTGGTCCACCTTCGCGGCATCCCCGTCTAACAAAGCATGGCGGATACCTTTTTCGTCGCTAGTAAATCCGTAGAGGGAACTAAATCCCTGCTTCATGGCCTTGTGAATTGCCCCGTGCCCTTCGAGTTTGGCCAGCGCTGGACCAAGCTCTTTGGCGTCCGGGACAAGCGATTTTGCCGTAGCCTCCACCGCGTGAATGCTTTCCCTGACACTTCCTGCCCAGTTCCCTGCCGTCGCCCCCTCGGCGGCCAATTTCAAATGCTGACGCGCTCCGTTGAATTCTGTAGATGCAAGATCGGAGAATGCACGTTCCAGTGTTTGCTTTTCGTCGGATGATGAGACTGGGACAATCGTGTCACCGTTCACCACGCGATAAGCTGCGTGGCCCAACCTCAATCGCTGATCAACGTTTCTAGCAAACTCGTAGACGCAGTTGGGGTGGCGCATAACCCATTGCAGAAAGCCAAAGATTTCGAGATATGTTCCTCGAACAAAAATCCCTTTGATCTGCGGGTACAGCACGTCCTCATCTGACGTAAATTCATCTGCCATCTTGTGGTAACGATGCACATGCATGTCACGTAGGATGACTTGCCAATCTCCGAAGACGTATCCCTCGCGGCTCGTTTTTGCAACCAATGAGCCGTGGATATATATTCCCACAGAACCGCTCTCAACTGCTGAGACACTTCTTGCAATTCTAACTGCCGTGGTAGCGGGGCAGACCCTTCCGCCTGCTCGAATGTCAGTTTTGAGCGATCTATGCTTTCTTCCGCCAAGATGTTTTCATCCCGCTGCTGTTCATTTCCGCTCACGATCCACCGTACGCGATCCGGCGTCAATGCATGGGATAGATATACAAATTCATCCACAACTATAGTGCGATCTGCCCTAAGGTTTTTGATCCCTCTCCGCTAGCCACTTATCTCTTCGTTCCAGCATCTCGCGCCTATGCTCTTCCATTTTGCGTTGGTGACGGGATAGAGGGCCGTCCGGAATTTCGATGGCATCGAGCGATTTTTCCAAGCGATCCCGGAGGTTGATCATCTCGGGGATGAATTTCTCCATTCGCGTCACGGGAAATATGAGTTTGTCGGCGAGGCTTTTCCCTTTTTGCGTCTCGTTAAAGATTTCGTCCATCTGCTGCGACGTAAGATTGGATGAGAAACGTGCTGGCTCTCGATTGAACTCTCCCCACGATGCGTGGACGATTTTGTTCCTGATGGTGCTGAATTTCTGCACTTCGGCAAAAAGCCCTTGCAGTTCGACCCTATGCTCTTCCTTGGGCAAGAGTTCGCAGATTTGGGTCAGCATTGCCAACTGGTCTACATTGCTGACGTTGTCAAAAATAATCATCGTCAAATCATAGTTGAGGTCCGTAAGTTTTCGAAACAGGAAACCACATACAACTTCGATTTGAGCCCAAACAGTCATAAACCGTCCAAGCGCAAGGTTCGGCTTTTCGTCGTCTATATTGCTATCAGGGAAGGGAAGATTATTTAGCTCGATGGACGCCATACCAGTCTCCTAGCTCCCGTTAATGGCGTCCAGCATCCCCTTTGCGCAAATTCCGGTCAAGGAGCCGTAGAGAACCCTACCCGTAGGTGTAACAGCGCCGTATGGGCCTCCGTCGCCGGGTATGTCTGATAGCGCTGGTACGGCGCACTGAACCGCTGTGCCGTGAGCGTGTCCGCGAGCCAAAGGGCTCCGCCGCTGGTCTTCCCGATCACCACGCATAGCGGCTCCATCTCGGGCCGTGAGGAGTACATTCCATTGACCTTTGCGTGGACTATGTCCCCGAGCGCAAGGTCATCAAATTCCCGTCTGTTCATCATCTTTGCCTTTTGTTGCGGGGGTGGGCCATCCATCCCTCCCGTTGAGCGGGAATGGTTCACCCAGAAGGCGGTCGCGGATTACCTCGGCGTTAAAGTGATGTCGGTGTGGCGCTATGAGCATGGCTATACCGATGAGCGCGGCAAGTATCATCCGCCGCTTGAAGGCTTTCCGAAGCCCTCGACGGCGCTTGGCCGCAAGCTGTGGCGGAAAGTCGATCTAGACGTGTTCATGGCCTCAAGGACAGTTGCCTAGGAAGTATCCCCGGGGGATACGCGGTTAGCAGGCCCAAGTATCCCCCTGCGACAATGTGTCCCCCAGAGTATCCCCCAACGGCAAAAGGGAGGCCGAATGACCTCCCAAAAGACAGCTAAGTGTTTGAAATTTATGGTGCCCCCAGAGAGACTCGAACTCCCGACCCTCTGATTACAAATCAGATGCTCTACCAACTGAGCTATAAGGGCAGCGGCGTCCGATTAGCACAAAGCTCCGCTCTGTAAAACGAAAAAACAGCCGCTCGCGATAATTTCACCGTTTTTTTGCGTGCCCGGCATTTTGCCAGATCACTCATACCATGCTAGGCGATACATCCCTACTCGCGTACGTGCAGGCAGCCATGACCCGGAAAATCGAAACATTTGCTTTTCTTTCCTCCGGAACGCCCGACTCCGATGAGGCAATGCGCGATCTGACACGGATCTACGGTCATGTTGAGGCCCGCGAAGCCGATGTGATCGTTGCGCTGGGCGGCGACGGCTTCATGCTGCAGACGCTGCAGAACTTCATGAACCAAGGCAAGATGATCTACGGCATGAACCGCGGATCGGTCGGCTTCCTGATGAACGAATACAGCGATACCGAGCTGAAAGAGCGGGTGGAAGCCGCGCATGCCGAGACGATCCGGCCGCTCAAGATGGAGACGGAGTCGGTCGAGGACGGCACGTTCACGGCATTCGCGCTGAACGAGGTCTCGCTGCTGCGCCAGTCCTACCAGGCGGCGAAGATCAGGATCACTGTCGACGACAAGGTGCGGCTGGAAGAATTGATCTGCGACGGCGTGATGGTTGCGACGCCCGCCGGCTCCACGGCCTACAACCTTTCCGCGCAGGGCCCGATCATTCCGCTCGATGCGCGGTTGCTTGCCCTCACCCCGGTTTCGGCGTTTCGACCGCGCCGCTGGCGCGGTGCGCTATTACCCAACCGGGTGACGGTGCGCTTCGATATCCTCGAACCGGAAAAGCGACCGGTCAACGCCGTTGCCGATCACACGGAAGTAAAGTCTGTTCTATCCGTTACAGTCGAAGAAGCATCTCACCTGCGGGCAACCATTCTGTTTGACAAGAACCATTCATGGAACGAACGAATTCTCAAGGAACAGTTCCTTTATTGACAACATCAGAATAAAATCACGCACAAATATAACAAACTCTTAAATGTGACCTCACGTGAGAGTTGACTTTTGCTGCCTCGCGCCGTAACGCACTTGCAGCAAAAACGCTGTGCAATTCGAGTGCCTGTGCTTGGGCCGCCTACGGACGTGCGCAGCACCGAATGCAGATAGAAAGTTAAATCTCCTTTGACCACCTTTGCCGATCTGGGCCTTTCCACGAAAGTGCTCAATGCTGTTGAAGCAGCAGGATATACAATTCCGACACCGATCCAGGCTGGCGCCATCCCGCATGCGCTGCAACGCAAGGACGTTCTCGGCATCGCCCAGACGGGAACCGGCAAGACTGCGTCTTTCGTTCTGCCAATGCTGACGCTGCTCGAGCAGGGCCGTGCCCGCGCCCGTATGCCGCGCACCCTCATTCTCGAGCCGACGCGCGAACTCGCAGCGCAGGTCGAGGAAAACTTCGTCAAATACGGCAAGAACCACCGGTTGAATGTCGCCCTCCTCATCGGTGGCGTCTCCTTCGAAGACCAGTTGCGCAAGCTTGAACGCGGCGCCGACGTGCTGATTGCAACGCCTGGCCGCCTGCTCGACCATTTCGAACGCGGCAAGCTCTTGCTCAGCGCCGTCGACATCCTCGTCATCGACGAAGCCGACCGTATGCTCGACATGGGTTTCATTCCGGATATCGAGCGCATCTGCAAGCTTATCCCGTTCACCCGCCAGACGCTGTTCTTCTCGGCAACCATGCCGCCGGAAATCACCAAACTTACCGAACAGTTCCTGCATTCGCCAGTGCGTATCGAAGTTGCCAAGGCTGCGACGACCGCCAAGACTGTCGAGCAGAAGCTGGTCAAATCCGGCAAGAAGGATTGGGAAAAGCGCGCCGTACTGCGTGACCTGATCCGCGCCGAGGATGAAGGCCTCAAGAACGCAATCATCTTCTGCAACCGCAAGAAGGATGTTTCCGAGCTTTTCCGCTCGCTGGTCAAGCATGAGTTCGATGCCGGTGCGCTCCACGGTGACATGGATCAGCGCGCCCGCACGACGATGCTGGCGAATTTCAAGGACGGCAAGCTCAAGCTGCTCGTCGCGTCAGACGTCGCCGCTCGCGGTCTCGACATTCCCGATGTGAGCCATGTGTTCAATTTCGACGTGCCGATCCATTCGGAAGATTATGTCCATCGCATCGGCCGCACGGGCCGCGCCGGACGTTCGGGCAAGGCTTTTACGCTGGTTACGCCCGCTGATACCAAACATCTGTCGGCCATCGAAAAACTGATTGGCGAAGATATCATCTGGCATGACGGTGACCTCTCGACCCTGCCTCCCTCGACCGAGCCGGACGAGGCGCCACGCCGTGGCCGCGGCAGGGGCAAGCCCGAAGCCAAGCGCAAGCCGCGTAATGAAGGTCGCGAGCGCGAACGGCCGCAGTCGGAAATCGACATCATTGCGGCTGCCGAACGGGCGAAGGAAGCGGAAGCACATCCTCAGCCTGCTGAGGAGCAGCCGGTCGTGCGCACAGCAGAAAAGCCGCAGAAGGCTGCGATCAAGGCCGAGAATGAGCAGCGCCGTGCACGCGTGCCGCATGCCGAGCCGCGCCGTGATCACCGCCGCGAGCGCGACGACATGGGTTCGGCACCAGTCGGTTTCGGCGATGAAATCCCCGCCTTCATGCTGATCGACACCAAGATCTGAGGTTCTCGTGCAATCACCGGGCGTAGGATGCGGTATCGTTTTCCTAAAAGACGCCCGTATCCTCCTGTTGCAGCGCAAGAAGAGCCCCGAGGCCGGCGCCTGGGGCATTCCTGGCGGCAAGGTGGATTTTCTTGAAACAGCCGAACAGGCGATCCGCCGCGAAGCCTTTGAGGAGACCGGCCTCCAGGCTGGGGCAATCTCGCTGCTCGGACTTAGCGAACAGCTTTTTCATGGCGAGCGTCAGCACTGGCTGGGCGTCCTGTTCCTAGCGCAGACCTATTCCGGTGAGATGCAACTGCTGGAGCCGGACAAGCATGGCGGGATCGACTGGTTTCTGCTCGACAGCCTGCCTGAACACGTGACCATGCCGACACGCCACGCCATCGATCTGCTCCGGCAGCGCAGCCTGGTTTAAACGTTACTTGGCCACGCGCAGCGAGGCTTCATAGGCGCGCCTTGCCCATTCGGTCATGACATCCGGATCATCGATTGCCTCGTCCGGTATCGACCAATAGGGCATCTTGACCGGTCCGGATTTACCTACAGGCATCCATTGTTTGCTACCGACCGCTTCGAATTCCGGCGCGGAGATCGAATCGGCTTTCAGGAGAAGGTCTCCATCGGAAAGCTCAACGGCGACAATCAAGCCCTGAAAATAAATACCCTTGCCGCCAAACATGCGTTTGATGGTAACCGGGCCGAGCCCCGCAAACAGATCGTGAATCGCATCATTGTCCATGCCCGAACTATTGCAGGCACGGGCAATGACGTCACGCCCAAAACAGGCATGCGCTTAGTCTTCAACGAGCTTGGTAAATCAGGAGGCGGCGGATGCCAGCGCTTCAGGTTTTGCCGGCGTCAACTCAACCGACTCGCCGCAGCCGCAGGCCGAGGTCTGGTTAGGATTGTTGAAAACGAAGCCGGTGCGCAGTGTCGTCACCTCGAAATCCATCTGCGTTCCGAGGAGGTAGAGTACCGCTTCCGGGGCTACAAAGACTTTCGAGCCGTCCTTCTCAACGACATCATCACCAGGTTTCGCTTCGGTAACGAGGTCGATCATGTACTCCATGCCCGCGCAGCCGCCCTTCTTGATGCCGACGCGGATGCCGAGCGCATTTTCGCGCGTCGCAACAATTTCGCTTACGCGGCGCGCTGCGGCGTCAGTCAACGTCATGACAGAAAAACGACCCATTTCTCATCTCTCTTCTCGAGATCGCGGAACGATCACTCGCATACCATAGTTAATGTTACACAACCGTCACCGCAAGTGTTCAAACTGTCCGCGATTGATAAACATGACTGGCAGAAGGCTGAAATCATGAATTATCGCCATCTCATACTATGCTGCCTGGCATCATCGGCACTCAATTTGATGCCTGCTGTTGCCCAGGAAACAAAGCAGCCCGAACCGAAGCCAACAGAATCCGCACCTGCGGAATCACCCGCACCCAAAGACTCTGAATATCTCGACAATCGCAGCACGCCCGAGACGCTGATCAACTCTTACTACAATGCCATCAACCGGCAGGAATATGCCCGCGCCTACAGCTATTACGCATCCGACAACCCACCGCAGCCATTCCCGCAATTCCAGGCCGGCTACGAGAACACCACGTCCGTTTCCGTCCTCTTCGGCAAGGCGGTAGGCGAAGGCGCCGCCGGTTCTGCCTATTGGAGCCAGCCGCTGGCGATCAAATCCGAGGCCAAGGACGGCACAGTATCGGTCTTCAACGGCTGTTACAGGCTAAGGCTCGCCAATCCGGCCATTCAGGGCGTGCCCTACGTGCCGCTTTCCATACTTGATGGAACGTTGGAGAAATCCGACAAGCCATTCGAGGATAGCGTGCCGGAAGGCTGCGAGGCGCCTTAGATACTGATTTCAAACAGCCTCTTAGTACCAGCCGACGGCGACCTGTGCCTCTTCCGACATGCGGTCGGGCGTCCATGGCGGGTCGAACGTCATGGTAACATCGACGAAGCTTACGCCTTCGACAGCTCCAACGGCATCCTGGACCCAGCCCGGCATTTCGCCTGCGACCGGGCACCCCGGGGCTGTCAGTGTCATTTCGATCTTCACCGAGCGATCGTCCTCGATGTCGATCTTGTAGACGAGGCCGAGTTCATAGATATCGGCGGGAATTTCCGGGTCATACACAGTCTTCAGCGCAGCGATGATATCGTCAGTCATCCGCGCCAGTTCCTCGGCGGGGATGGCCGATACGGATGCTGTCCCGACTTCCGTATGAGCGGATTCAGCTTCAGCAATCGGCGCTGCTTCTTTTTCCAGTATCTCGACTTTATCGGTCATCGTCATCACCCAAAGAATTTCCGCGCCTTTTCCAGCGCATCGCCGAGAACATCGATCTCGTCTCTCGTATTATACATCGCAAATGAGGCACGGCAGGTCGACGTGACGCCAAACCGCTTCAAAAGCGGTTGAGCGCAATGGGTGCCGGCGCGCACTGCAACACCGGCACGATCGATGACCATTGACACGTCATGCGCGTGAATACCCTCCAGCTCGAAAGAAATGATCGCGCCCTTGCCCTTGGCATCACCAAAGATGCGCAAGGAATTGATCTGACGCAGCCGCTCATGCGCGTAGTCACGCAGATCTTCCTCATGGGCGAGAATAGCCGCACGGCCAATCTTTTCGACATACTCGATGGCAGCGCCGAGCCCGATCGCCTGGGCGATCGGTGGCGTACCGGCTTCAAAACGGTGCGGTGGGTGATTGTAAGTGACGATATCCTCGGTCACCTCTTCGATCATTTCGCCGCCGCCCTGAAATGGACGCATCGCCTCAAGCATGTTCTTGCGGCCATAGAGCACGCCAATGCCGGACGGACCGTAGATTTTGTGGCCGGTGAAAATATACCAGTCACAGCCGAGATCTTGCACATCGACCGGAAGGTGAACTGCGCCTTGGCTGCCATCCACCAGCACCGGAATACCGCGCGCATGGGCGATGCGGACGATCTCCTTGATTGGCGTGACGGTGCCGAGCACGTTCGACATATGGGTTATGGCGACGAGCTTCGTGCTATCCGTTAGCCGCTTCTCGAATTCCTCGATGTGGAATGCGCCCTGATCGTCCACGGGTACCCAGACCAGCTTGGCGCCCTGCCGTTCGCGAATGAAATGCCACGGCACGATATTGGAATGGTGCTCCATGATCGACAGCACGATTTCATCACCTTCGCCGATATTCGGCATGCCATAACCGTAGGCGACCGTATTGATCGCCTCGGTGGCCGATTTCGTGAACACGATTTCGTCTACGGACGCGGCATTGAGGAAGCGTCGAATACTCTCGCGCGCCTTCTCATAGGCGTCAGTTGTGGCATTCGACAGGAAGTGCAGGCCGCGGTGTACGTTGGCATACTCATTCGAGTAAGTATGCGTGATCTTGTCGATAACAGCCTTTGGTTTTTGAGCCGAAGCGCCATTGTCGAGATAGACCAGCGGTTTGCCGTAGACCTCACGCGACAGGATAGGAAAATCGCGGCGGATAGCCTCGACATCATAGCTGCTTTGAATGATCTTCGTATCCATATTGCCGCGCTTTCCTGTGAATGTGGCCTGTGTTCGATCGATCAGACGTGTTCGGCAAGCCATTTTTCGAGGATCGCTTCAAGCGCCTCGACGAGTGGTTCGCTTTCCAGTTCTTCGACGATCTCGGCGACGAACGCCTTGATCAGCAGACCGCGCGCTTCATTTTCCGGAATGCCGCGCGCCCGCAGATAGAACAGATGATTGCCGTCGATCTCAGTCACCGTCGCCCCATGGCCGCAGGCCACGTCGTCGGCAAAGATTTCCAGTTCCGGCTTCGCATCGAATTCGCCATCATCCGAGAGAAGCAGGGTGTTGCACGCCATGCGGGCGTCGGTCTTCTGGGCGATCTTGTTGACGTTGATCTGCCCCTGGAACACGCCGCGTGCACGGTCCGTCACGACGTTGCGCATGATCTGCACCGACGTTGTGTTCTCGACCAGATGGCCAAGCGTCATCGTAACGTCCGTGTGGCTGTCGCCGCCGAGCAAATTGACGCCGCGCAGCTGGAAGTCGGAACCTTCGCCTTTCACCAGTACATGCACTTCCTGACGGACGAGCTTGCCACCAGCATTGACTACGTAAAGCGTCAATTTGGCATTGGAGCCAATCGTGGCGATGAACTGCGCCAGCTGCGTTGCATCGACGCCCTGCTCGCGCAGGATGATCCAGGTGATTTCGGCATCGTCGGCAACTGTTACATTGCTGACGCTGGTTGAGAAACCTTCACCCTCACCCCCTGTTTGCCGCTCAATGATTGTCGCCTTGACGCCCTTACCGATCTTGACCGGAAAACGCACATGCCCCTGCCCGCGCGCCTGCGCATTCTGCAGTTCGAGCGGTGCTTCCAGCTCAAGACCGTCGGCGAGCGTGACCGCCCAGCCGTCGGTGACATAGGCCGCATTGATCTGGCCGATCGCATCGTCGCCATCACGAATGGCAAGCTCGCGGATGACTGAGCCATCAGACAGCTTGTCACTGAATTTCGTGAATTCAACGCCTTCAACGCGTGGCGCCGAAACGGCCACGCCGTTCGTGACAAATGCCACTGCCGAGCCGGCGATGACCGGCGGCAATGGATTGGTGCCCGCTGCGCCATCGTAGGCAGCAACACTGCGCAACAGGGTGCGTAGATCGGTATAATGCCAAGCTTCGACGCGGCGCGACGGCAGACCTTGCGTCTTCAGCGCTTCGATCGCGTTGTCGCGGGCGCTGGCGATCTCGCCATCACCGGGTAATTCGCCCATCCGGTCGACGAAAGCGTCGACCAGTGCCGATTCAGCGGGAGTGGGCTGGCGTCCTGTATGAACATTCATGATGCTATCCCTCAGGCTGCCTCACCGATGATATTGGCATAGCCATTCTCTTCGAGACGGAGCGCGAGATCCTTGTCACCCGACTTGATGACCTGTCCCTTGTAGAGGACATGCACGCTGTCCGGCACGATGTAGTCGAGCAGGCGCTGATAGTGCGTGATGACGATCACGGCGCGATCCGGCGAACGCAACGCGTTGACGCCATCGGCAACGATCTTCAATGCATCGATATCGAGGCCGGAATCGGTCTCGTCGAGAACGCAGAGCTTTGGCTCAAGCAGCTTCATCTGCAGGATTTCGGCGCGCTTCTTCTCTCCGCCGGAGAAACCGACATTGAGCGGACGCTTGAGCATGCCAATATCCATGTCGAGCGAACTGGCGGCAGTCTTCACACGGCTGAGGAACTCTGGAATCTTCAACGGCTCTTCACCGCGCGCCTTGCGTTGGGAATTCAAGGCCACCTTCAGAAACTCCATGGTCGCGACGCCCGGTATTTCCATGGGATACTGGAATGCCAGGAAGATGCCCTTGGCGGCGCGTTCGGACGGGTCGAGTTCAAGGATCGATTCTCCGTTGTAGAGAATGTCACCCTCGGTGACCTCGTAGTCATCACGACCGGCGAGAATATACGACAACGTCGATTTGCCGGAACCGTTCGGTCCCATGATCGCCGCGACTTCACCGGCCTTCACCGTAAGATTCAGACCACGAATGATCTCGGTGCCATCCTCGGCGATGCGCGCATGCAGATTTCTGATTTCCAGCATAGTTCTACCTTTTGAATTCCTGGGGATCAGAGCCTTGCCGATCCCAATGATAATCTTGATCCTGTCGCCGGGTGGCTCGATGCCACCCCGATCTATGAACTCTCGCCACCCAGGCTCTTGAGCCGCTCAACGACTGATGAAAGCTCCTTGCGTGCCTTGATCAATTCCGGCTCGAGCACTTGTTCGGTCGCGGAGGAAGAATGGGCCAGCGTATCCGTCAGCTCCTCGATCACTTCGCCCAGCTCCTTGTAGCGCCGCCGCAGCCTATCGAGTTCTTCCTTCGTAACTGGCGCCATCAGCCGACGCTCCCTTCGAGGCTGATGCCGATGAGCTTCTGAGCTTCAACGGCAAATTCCATGGGCAGTTCCTGAATGACTTCCTTGACGAAGCCATTGACGATGAGCGCAATCGCTTCTTCTTCCGGAATGCCGCGCTGCATCACATAGAACAGCGCATCTTCCGAAATCTTCGACGTGGTCGCCTCATGTTCGAACTGAGCTGTGGCGTTCTTCGCCTCGATATAGGGCACGGTGTGTGCGCCGCAATCATTGCCGATCAGCAGCGAGTCACACTGGGTAAAGTTGCGGGCGTTCTCAGCCTTGCGATGCGCCGAAACCTGGCCGCGATACGTGTTATTGGACTTGCCGGCGGAAATGCCCTTGGAGATGATGCGGCTCGACGTGTTCTTGCCGAGATGCAGCATCTTGGTGCCGCTGTCGATCTGCTGATGACCATTCGAAACGGCGATCGAATAAAACTCGCCGCGTGAATTGTCACCGCGCAGGATGACGGACGGATATTTCCAGGTGATCGCCGAACCGGTCTCGACCTGCGTCCAGGAAATCTTCGAGTTGACGCCACGGCAATCGCCACGCTTGGTAACGAAATTGTAGATGCCGCCCTTGCCTTCCGCGTCGCCGGGGAACCAGTTCTGCACGGTCGAATATTTGATCTCGGCGTCATCGAGCGCGATCAATTCAACGACAGCCGCATGCAGCTGGTTCTCGTCGCGCTGCGGCGCGGTGCAGCCTTCAAGGTAGGACACATAGGCGCCTTCTTCGGCGATGATCAGTGTCCGCTCGAACTGGCCCGTATCCCGTTCGTTGATGCGGAAATAGGTGGAGAGTTCCATTGGGCAACGCACGCCCTTCGGCACATAGACAAACGAACCGTCAGTAAAGACAGCCGAATTCAGCGTCGCGTAGAAATTGTCCGAAACCGGGACAACCGTTGCGAGGTACTTCTGCACCAGTTCAGGATGTTCGCGGATCGCTTCCGAAATCGAGCAGAAGATGACGCCGGCCTTGGCCAACTCCTCCTTGAACGTGGTGACGACCGAAACGCTGTCGAAAACGGCGTCCACCGCGACGCGGCCGGACTTGTAGACATTGTCGCTGACTTCTTCCTCGTCGGAAGGGCTCGCCTCGCCGGTCTTGCGGACACCAGCCAGGATTTCCTGCTCTTTCAGCGGAATTCCGAGCTTTTCATAGGTGCGCAGCAGCTCAGGGTCGACGTCTGCAAGCGAAGTAGGGCCGGTCTGGTTCTTCGGACCGGCAAAATAGACCATGTCCTGGAAATCGATCTTCGGATAATTCACACGCGCCCATGTGGGCTCTTCCATCGTCAGCCAGCGCTCGTAGGCCTTGAGACGCCATTCCAGCATCCATTCCGGCTCGTTCTTCTTGGCAGAGATGAAGCGAATAATATCTTCGTTCAGGCCCTTCGGCGCCTTATCCATTTCGATAAGGGTTTCAAAGCCATATTTGTACTGGTCCATATCCAGCGTACGGACACGATCAATAGTTTCCTGCACGGCAGGCATTGGCGTTCTCCATCCACGCGGGGGTCAAGGCCCCGCAGTTGCAAACGTCAAGGCGTATGTCGTCTTGAATATTTGCCTTCTATGTAATGTGCAACCGCACGATTTAACACCGGTATTCACCGGATTTTTTGCAATTAACGGCTATAACCCGCCGTTAAACGAAATTCTCTATGCCGCATCGGCCGCAGCCGGCTTTGACCGGTCGCGCCGCGCGACGATATCTTTAAGCGCATCGAGGAATAGCGCGATGTCTTCCTCGCTTGTCTCCGGTGCTGTCGAAACCCGCAGGCCGCCTGTACCTTCGCCATGTCCCATCGCGGCCAACACGTGGCTCGGACCAACTTTTCCCGACGAACAGGCAGAGCCTGCCGATAGCGCAATTCCAGCCAGATCAAAAGCGATTTGCACCGTTTCCGCCTTCATTTCAGCCAGCGAGAAGAACGTTGTGTTCGGTAACCGGTCCACTGCCTCGCCATAGATGACTGCGTCTGGCGCGATCGCCCAGATACCACACTCGATCGTCTCGCGATTTCGTTGATGCCAGCCACCGGCGTTCAGGCGCTCGCGTGCCACGCGGGCAGCCGCCCCGAAACCGGCAATCACCGGTAGCGCCTCGGTCCCGGCGCGATGCCCCTTTTCCTGGCCGCCACCGCGAACCAGTGCCTTCGGCATGACGAGATCCGAAATCGCGACTATCGCACCGACACCCTTCGGCCCGCCGATCTTGTGCGAGGAAAGGATGAGATAATCTGCAGAACATGTTGTAATATCGAGCGGAATGCGCCCAGCGGCTTGAACGGCGTCAACCACGAATATCCCGCCGAATTCTTTCACGAGTGCGCCGATTGCTGCAATCGGCTGCAATACACCCGTTTCATTGTTGGCGGCCTGAACGGCGACCAGTGGAAGACCTTCGCTGCGGTCATGGGAACCCAGAAGCGTGCGCAGACGATCGAGATCGAGCAGACCATTGCCATCGATCGGCACTATTTCGACCTGTTCGCTTACAAACTGGCCACCAGCAAGCATGCAAGGGTGTTCGCTGGCACTGACGTAGAGCCGCGACAGCCGCATTGCCGCCCGCCCCATCATGTAATGCGGCGTAAGCAGGGTGGAAGCGGCCTCGGTCGCACCCGAAGTAAAGACCACGTGGTCTGGCTTGGCATTGACGAGTGCCGCCACATCGCGGCGCGCTGCTTCCAGAATCGCTTTGGTGGCGCGGCCTTCCTGATGAACGGACGAGGGATTGCCCGTCTGCTCCAGCGCATGAACAACAGCGTCGCGCGCAGCCGGGATCAGCGGCGCACTTGCATTGTAGTCCAAATAGGCGCGATTGCGGGCCATGCCTGTCCTGTTTTGTGTTCTTTTGAACTCTGAACGCTCCAAAAGCGCAATTTTCTTGAAATTCAGTCTCGTACCAGCCTATTAAGCCGTTTCGAGACGAAATTCTACACCAGTTTTGAACAGTTCTAAACTGGTTTTATGGGCGTCGTTGATTGCCGTCAAGCCCGACCTGCAACAACAGCCTTACGGCCAAAAGTGGAGTACACATGCCTGAAGTGATTTTCAATGGACCAGCGGGACGTCTTGAGGGCCGATATCAGCCTTCGACGGAAAAAAATGCCCCGATAGCGATTGTCCTCCATCCGCATCCACAGTTTGGCGGCACCATGAACAATAAGATCGTCTACGATCTGTTCTACATGTTCCAGCAGCGCGGCTTTACGACATTGCGGTTCAACTTCCGTGGTATTGGCCGCAGCCAGGGCGAGTTCGACCATGGTTCGGGCGAATTGTCGGATGCCGCAGGCGCGCTCGACTGGGTGCAGTCGCTGCATCCGGATTCCAAGACATGCTGGGTCGCCGGTTATTCCTTCGGCGCCTGGATCGGCATGCAACTACTGATGCGCCGCCCGGAGATCGAAGGATTTATCTCCGTCGCGCCGCAGCCAAACACCTATGATTTCTCATTCCTCGCGCCTTGCCCTTCTTCCGGACTGATCCTTCATGGCGATCAGGACAAGGTTGCACCACCCAAGGATGTACAGGGCCTGGTTGATAAGTTGAAGACGCAGAAGGGTATCACCATCACACAGAAGACGATGGTCGGTGCTAATCACTTCTTCTCGGGCATGACTGACGAGGTCATCGCCGAATGCTCCGACTATCTCGATCGCCGTTTGAATGGCGAATTGGTCGAGGCCAAGCCGAAGCGCCTGCGCTAAAACGGTTTGACAATGACGCCACCGGAAACGGGGGCGTCACAGCCGGTGGTAGTTGGCCATGTCAATGGCAATCCATGCAGCGCTCGCACGGCGAGATAGGCCCAGGCCTCGGCCTCCATTGAATCGCCGTTGAATCCCAGATCTTCCGCTACAACGACTTTCGCGCCGGAGCTTGCAGCTCCGTCTCTCAGATCGGCCATGATCGTCGCATTCTTGCGCCCGCCCCCGCATATGATCCACAGGGACGGCGTTTCCGGAGCGTGAGGCGCGGCCTTGAGGATCGCCTCGGCCGTTACACGCGCCAAAGTGCGGGCACCATCTGCGAGTTCAAGTCCGCCAAGATCCTCAAGCGTAAAATCGTTGCGGTCCAGCGATTTCGGTGGATTCAGATCAAAGAATGGTTTCGCCAGGTACCGGCTGACGACGTCGGCGACAGCCTGCCCTTCACTGGCGATCGAACCGCCGGCGTCATAAGCGATACCTGCCTTGTCGGAGACCCATTGGTCGATCAGGGTGTTGCCGGGTCCGGTATCGAAGGCGATCGGATCGCCCTTGCCGGTAATGATCGTGACATTGGAAATGCCGCCAATATTAACGAAAACGACGGGCTTCCCGTTGCTTAGTTTGGTCGGAACATGCGCGGCAAGCGCTTGATGATAGGCCGGGACCAAAGGTGCACCTTGCCCACTATGCACCATGTCATTGGCCCGCATGTCGTAGACGACCGGAATACCCGTCATCTCGGCCAGCGTCGCGCCATCGCCGAGCTGCACAGTCAAACCTTCAAAGGGGCGATGCAGTACTGTCTGTCCGTGAAAACCAATTATATCAATACCATCCTTGCCGATCTTGTGATCGGACACGAAGTTGAGCACGGCTTCGGCATGGCGTTTCGACAATTCCCTCTCAATAGCCGCGAGTGCGCCGGGCCGTTCCGCTCTCGTCTTGATTGACTTGGCATCCTCAAGACCGGTTTCGATCCAGCGCCTGAACGCAGTTTCATAGGACACAAAGCCGGATGGGCCGCGCCGCACCAGGTTTTCGCCATCGGTTTCAACAAAAGCGATGTCGATTCCGTCCATGGACGTTCCGCTCATCAAGCCGATTGCACGCCTTATCGCTGCCAAGACACTGCCTTTCTTGTGATTCGATAGAGAATGATGTTAAACGGCACCGTCTTACAAGGCACATGCTTTGTGCCATTGATTCAATCAGGAAAACCCGAAATGTCTGCCTTCAAATCCGAATTTCTGCACACGCTTTCCATGCGCGGCTTCATCCATCAGACCTCCGACGATGCGGGTCTGGATGCGCTCTTCGCCAAGGAAACCGTGTCAGCCTATATCGGCTTTGATCCGACAGCTTCCAGCCTGCATGCGGGCAGCCTGTTGCAGATCATGATGTTGCACTGGATGCAGAAGACCGGCCATCGCCCTGTGGCGCTGATGGGCGGCGGTACCGGCATGGTCGGCGATCCGTCCTTCAAGGATGAGGCACGCAAGCTGATGACGCCGGAAACCATCCAGAGCAATATCGATGGTATCAAGCAGGTGTTCTCCAACTACCTGAACTTCGGCGACGGCTCGCAGGACGCGTTGATGGTCAATAATGCCGAATGGCTGTTGCCGCTCAATTATCTCGAGTTCCTGCGCGATGTCGGCCAGCATTTCTCGGTCAACCGCATGCTATCCTTCGACTCGGTCAAACAGCGGCTCGACCGCGAGCAGTCGCTGTCGTTCCTCGAATTCAACTACATGATCCTGCAGGCCTACGATTTCGTCGAGTTGAACAAGCGCTATGGTCTCCGCTTGCAGATGGGCGGTTCGGACCAGTGGGGCAATATTGTCAACGGCATCGATCTTGGCCATCGCCTCGGGACGCCGCAGCTCTATGCCCTCACCTCGCCGCTGCTGACGACTTCGTCCGGCGCCAAGATGGGCAAGTCCTTGAACGGCGCGATCTGGTTGAACGCCGATCTGCTGAGCCCCTATGATTTCTGGCAGTACTGGCGCAACACGGAAGATGCCGATGTCGAGCGCTTCCTGAAGCTCTACACCACATTGCCACTCGACGAGATTACCCGACTGGCTTCATTGGGCGGCGCGGAGATCAATGAGACCAAAAAGGTCCTTGCCACCGAGATCACCGCACTGCTGCATGGCCGTCAGGCGGCTGACGAAGCAGCGGAAACCGCACGCAAAACCTTCGAGGAAGGCGCGCTGGCCACCAATCTTCCGTCAGTCGAAGTCGCCACCGGCGAACTGGAGGATGGAATTGGCATACTGACCCTTCTCGTCAAGGCGGGGCTTGCATCGTCAAACGGTGAAGCGCGCCGTCACATACAGGGCGGTGCCGTCAGGGTGAATGATGCCAGCATTTCCGACGAGAAAGCGCAGATTGGAGCGTCCGAGATTACCTCGGACGGCGTGATCAAGCTGTCGCTTGGAAAGAAGCGGCATATATTGGTCAAACCTGTCTGATTGGTCTGATTACCAGGAAACCCACCATGCACGCCCTGCAGCGTGGGTTTCATTGAAATTCAAAGATCGAGCGGAAAATGCCGGGCGCAATCACCGAGATCGGATTGACGAATATCTGCGGCTGCTTCAACGGCCCCTGCAGCTTGTAAGTGATGCCGATCAGCCCGCGATCGCGACCATTGCCAAGAACCAGCCCGAGGATTGGCACCTCACCGAAAATGCGGTTGATGCCATAGGCCGGCATGAATGTGCCGGTCAGTGACATGTTGCCCTGCGGATCGCTGAGCACGCCTTGAAATGTGGCACCGATCGTTGAGCCACGAATGACGCCGTTGGCCAGATTGATGTAGTTGGAGCCTTTTTCAATCTGCGAGAAACCGCGATCGAAGGTAACCTTCGAGACGTCAATGTTTTTCTGCACGGCTTCGTTTAGGCTTGTTCCGCTCGGAGAAGTGGAAACGAGTTTGGCGAGGCGCGGCTCATTGACCAGCGTGAAATTCTGGGCGTCCACCTGTCCACGCAGTGGTCCGTCGCCACTGGAGTCCAGCGCGACGCTAATGCTGCCACCCGACATCTTGTCGTAAAAACCAAAGAAACGCAGCATTGCGCCGGCATCCCTCGATTGCAGACTGATGGACCGCGCACCACTTTCGGAACTGTCCGTGGCATTTGCCTTTTGCCCGGATTTGGTTATCGCATTGAAAGCCAGTCCCGAGACGTTCGAGCCTACGCCCTCATAGGAGAGCGACACATTGCGAAAGCTTTCCGAATAGAATCCCGCAACCTCGTCTATGTCTGCATTGACCAGGACACGTTGCGTGCTGTCGCTGGCGGCACCTTTCTTCTTCTTATCGGTGATCTGGTTGAGCAATGGGCGCGCGTCAAAGGATCCGCCATTCACATCAACACGATAGCCGTATTTCGTGCGGGCGACCTTCGCAGCGATGTCGTCGCCCCGATTGAGCCTCACGTCGGTGAAATCGGCGGAGGCCAGGTCGCCATTCACGACGTTTACATCGCCGCGCAAGCGAAACGTATCGCCTGATACATCCAGGTCCTTGATGGTGGCGTTGTCACCATCCTGTTGCAAAGCAAATTTGGCGCTGGCCTTGACCCCTGCCCCTTTTGTCCAGCCAAGCGGCGCGAGCTTTATTTCTGCCTTGGTGAGATCGGCAGTGGCTAACCGCGAGCCGTCAGCTGCCTTGCCAATGTCGACCGATATCGGACCGGAAAGCAACGGGTCGAGCGCCGGAAACAGCGCGTTGCGCGTCTTGTCGTCCAGTTGCAGCGTCACGCTCTGTTCGCGCTTGGCAGTATTGTTCCCGAGTGGTTCGAACAGACTAACATCAGCAGGGATGCCATTGAGCTGCGCCTTGGCATCAATGCGCGCTTCGTCTTGCGTGACGGACAATGTTCCGTCAGCACTGGAAATGATCTGCCCATCAATCTTCTTGGAGATCGAAACATCGGACAACGCCATGTCGGCGGACCATTTCAGGCTGCCAGGCGGCGAACGGCGCGTCACCGGGAAGGTCACAAGCACGTGGGTCTTCACATTGCCCTTGATATCCTCGGGTGCAAATGGAAGGTTCTTCAGTCCGTTGATCGGCTTGAATCCGATGATTTCCGCTACCGCCGACGCATCGCCTTCCAGATTGAGGTCGAGTTCGGACAGAACCGGCCGTTGCGGCCCCCATGGAATGATCAGCGTGCCATTGATAATCCGCGCTTCGCGGTTGTTGGGGGTGAACGATGAGCCTTTTTCGAGATTGATGGTCGTGTATGCTCCACGCACGCTGATCTTGCCGTCGGCATTACGGACGGGCGGCAGGTCGCCAACGATATCGAAACGCGAATTCTCAACGGCAAAATCGACTTGAACTTCATCGGGCTTCAGCGGCGGTGGTTTTCCTGGACCGTCAAAACGCCCAGCCGCAAAGACGACATCAATCCGGCTGTCCTTGGCGGTCCCGCCATGAAGATTCTCAAGCACCCAGCGGCGCGCGCCGGTTGCGACCCAGACTGGCCAAAGCTGCTTGGCATGGGCAACAGGCATTCTCGCAATGTGCAAACCGAGCGTCATGGCAGGCGAACCCTTGCCAAACGTTGCTCCCGCCCGACCATAGAGTTCACTTTCGCCGTTGCCCCGGACAGCGATCTCCGAGACTTCAAGCTGCTTTTCTTCGGGATAATACCACCCGGCCAGCCGCGCATCGAATGGCATCGGTGGTTCCGTCGAATCCTGTGGAGCGGAGATTGCCTGCGAAGTCTTCAACTCAAACTCATAGCCCGGAAAGTCTGGCGGAGCACTCCCCGTAGAACGCGATACAGGACTTATCTTACCCTCGACAACGCCCTTGAAGGCGCCAAAATGAATGTTGGATGGCCGGATCTGGACCTTGTCGGTACCCGAAACGTGTTCGAAACTGATCTGCGTCTCCACCGGCATGTCGTCGACATTGCCGATGGTTACCGGCCCATCACCAATGTTCAGTGTACCCGAAAGACGTGCGGGTTCGGACGCAGTTGCGGCAGTGCCGTCCAGTTTGATTTCGGCTTGATTATCGTAGGCGAGATAAGCTCCATCCGGCTTGATGCCGTCCACGTCGGGAACGGGCGCCTTGCCAAACTTGCCGGTCAAAGGAATGTTGCTGATCGCAAGCGAGAAGGCTTCGACCTTGGCGCCGGCAGCCGATCGCTTGGCCGTCGCTGTTACCTCGATCGCCTTACCGCGCCATTCCACGGTGCCGCTGATCGCCACCGGGCCTCCTGTTTCCGACAAGTCGAGATTGACAATATGCAACTGCTCGGGCTTACCGGCCATCGCGAAATCAAAGGACGTATCGGCAATGGTGATGTCACGTGTCTCGCGCTGATCGAGCAGCGACACGGCAGTTTCCAGTCCGGCAAAGATCACGTTCGTCGCAGCATCGAGATTCACAAGACCGCGGTCGTCCAGGGGCACCAATGCCATGAAGTCGAACGGCACCTGCGACGTGACTTTGATATGGGCACCGTCCAGCTCCAGCCGCTCGACCTTCACATCGCCCTGCAGCAGCGGCAGGGTTGCGAGGCCAATACGAACGGAGCGGACATCGTCGATTTCGATGCCACGCTTGGTGTCGGCAATATTGACGTTACGCGCTTCAAGCGCGACGTGGCGTCGCTTGTCGAGCGATATGTGTGCAGACTGGAGTGTTGCGTCGACTTCCGGGCCAAGCGCCGTCTTGAGGGCCAGTTGCGCACGCGTGGTCAGCGCTTCCCCACCAATCCCGACACGCAGGATCACGAAGGCAATCCCGGCCAGCACAGCGATCAGGATCAAGAAAGACGAAGCAGCGCCGCAAGCAAAACGCACGCGGGACCGCTTTGGCGGGATCACCGCGCGAGCTTCGCCTTGCTCTGAAGCAGAAGGGTACAGGTGCAGTTTTGTGAAGTCTCGCTTTGTAAAACGGACTTTTTCCGGTTTCTCTGTCAAATTCCCAAGCCAATTGAGGAATCAATTGGGAAACCGTAGACGATTCCCGTACCTCTCTATAATTGCGTAACTGAGGCGCGCATTCAATAATCAAAAGAAAGGCATTCCTATGACGGCTTTGGATATCGGCAGCAACGCTCCGGATTTTACCCTGCCCCGCGATGGCGGCGGCACGATCACCCTCTCGGGCCTGCGCGGAAATCCCGTTGTCCTCTACTTCTACCCCAAGGACGACACGAGCGGTTGTACGCAGGAAGCGATCGAGTTTTCTGGCTTGAAGCCTCAGTTTGAGAAGCTCGGTGCAAAGGTCATCGGCATGTCGCCGGACCCCATCAAAAAGCACGACAAGTTCAAGACCAAGCATGAACTGAAGGTTGATCTCGTTGCCGACGAGGACAAGTCAATCATCGAATCGTATGGACTCTGGGTTGAGAAGAGCATGTATGGGCGCAAGTATATGGGCGTCGAGCGGACAACCTTCCTGATCGATTCGGGCGGCAAGATCGCGAAAATCTGGAACAAGGTAAAAGTTCCGGGCCATGCGGCCGAAGTGCTCGAGGCAACAAGAATGCTCCAGACATAATTTGCACGCTTCAATTGAATTACGAGCGCATCGCACTGCTCACGTCAGAGTTTGTTAACCCTAACGGAGTGTAATGTTCTCATAAATTGAAGCTGCGAATCAATGAGCTAGCCGCAATGAAGAAGGTTATAAAATCCAGCATCTTCGGCAGCACAAATGAGCCTCACACGATCATCATCGCGCGGGGCGAGACAATCCGTCATTTCACTATCAGGCCATGGGCGGGACTGCTTGGCGGCACCCTCGCCCTCGGTCTGGCCGGCAGCTATCTGCTGGCGACCTCCTACCTCGTTTTTCGCGATGATTTGATCACCGGCAGCGTTGCCCGGCAGGCACGCCTGCAACAGGCATATGAAGACCGCATTGCCACACTTCGTACCCAGCTCGATCGGGTCACGAGCCGTCAAATGCTCGATCAGAAATTAGTGGATGGCAAAGTCGCCGAGCTCATTCAGCGGCAAAAGGCCCTCGCCGAGCGGCATGACAAACTGGTGCCAGCCATGCAGCGCGCGGCACGCGCCGGAGCAACAACAGATTCAGACCCGGTGATGGACCGCGATGATCAGGATCTGGTGAAATCCGAAGATTCCGATGACTTTTACGGCATTGACCCGATCATCACGGGACCTACCACGTCGACGCGAAAGCCCGTGCCGCGCGATGACAAGACAAAGACGACCATCGACAAGGCTGAACTTCTGGATTCCGTAGACCATTCTCTGAATGACATTGAGTCCCGGCAGGCGCAGCAAATACAGACGCTTTCGAACACTGCCTACGAAAGCGCCGACAAGATCATGGAAGCCCTGGCGGCGACCGGGGCCAAGCATGTGCTGGATGACGGCAAGGCGGGCAGCGGCGGTCCGCTGCTCCTGGCAAACGCAGGTCCCACATCAGGTTTAGATACGAAACTCGCGGATCTTGATGAAGCACTGGCACGCCTTGAAGGCGCCAAGGCCCTCGCAAAGGCAGTCCCTATCGCCAATCCTATTCCCGGAATGCCGGTCTCAAGCCCGTTCGGCGTCAGAAAAGACCCGCTTCTAGGCATGGTGGCCTTTCACTCGGGCATGGATTTCCGCGCCACATCGGGATCTTCGGTACTGGCCACGGCCAATGGAACCGTGACCGCGGCCGACTACAATGGCGGTTATGGCAACATGGTGGAAATTGACCATGGCAATGGTCTCTCCACGCGCTACGGTCATATGAGCCGGATTGTCGTTAGCGTCGGCGAGCATGTCAAACCAGGCGATGTTCTTGGCAAGGTCGGCAGTACCGGCCGATCCACCGGCCCGCATTTGCATTACGAAGTGCGCAAGAACGGCAACGCAATCAATCCGGTTGGCTTTATGACAATCGGCCGCCAGCTCGCCGCTGAACTTTAGGCGCCTGGGCCCGACACCGCCTCAGATCAGGCGATGTCTTCCACTTCCATGTCCGAGCCGTGCACACGGTGCGCCAGCGCCGCCTCCATGAACATGTCGACATCGCCGTCGAGCACGTCCTGAGGGCTCGTACTTTCGACTCCGGTACGCAAGTCCTTCACCAACTGATACGGCTGCAGCACGTAGGAGCGGATCTGGTGCCCCCAGCCAATATCGGTCTTCGACGCCGAGATCGCGTTTGCTTCCTGTTCCCGCTTTTCAAGCTCTGCTTCGTACAGTCGTGCGCGCAGCATCGACCAGGCAGTCGCACGGTTCTTGTGCTGGGAGCGCTCCGCCTGACACTGAACCACGATTCCTGTCGCTATATGGGTGATGCGCACGGCCGAGTCCGTCGTGTTGACGTGCTGACCGCCTGCGCCGGATGCGCGATAGGTATCGATACGGACGTCAGATTCGTTGACCTCGATGTCGATATTGTCGTCGACCACCGGATAGACCCAGATACTCGAGAACGACGTGTGTCTGCGTGCATTCGAATCGTAGGGCGAGATGCGCACCAGCCGATGCACGCCCGACTCCGTTTTCAGGAGGCCATAGGCATTATGCCCCTTTACGAGAATCGTAGCGGATTTGATACCCGCCTCTTCACCATAATGAACTTCGAGCAGGTCCACCTTCATGCCCTTGCGCTCGGCCCATCGTGTATACATGCGCAGAAGCATGTTGGCCCAATCCTGGCTCTCCGTACCGCCGGCACCGGAATGTACTTCGAGGTACGTATCGTTGGCGTCAGCTTCGCCGGAAAGCAGCGTGTCGATCTGACGGCGATCCACTTCCTGCTTGATACCGCGGATGGCCTCTTCCGCCTCGGTGATGATCGACTTGTCGTCCTCCTCCTCGCCCATGGCGATGAGTTCGATATTGTCTTCCAGAGACTGGGTCAGCATGCGGATCGAGTTGATTCCGTCTTCCAGCTGCTGGCGCTCGCGCATGAGTTTTTGCGCTTCCTGCGCGTCATTCCAGAGGGACGGATCTTCGGCGAGCTGGTTCAGATAACCCAGGCGTTTGATTGACGTATCCCAGTCAAAGATGCCTCCTCAGCAGGCTTATGGCCTGCTTGATCTCGTCGACCAGCGTCTCAATTTCGGCGCGCATTGGCTATCCGTTCCTTCTTGTCTTTAAATGGCTTTCGAATTTCGGCGGACCATATTGACTGGTCCACGCGATGTAAAGTCTTCTGGCTTCCATGAAATAATAGAGCCGAAGCGGTCAGAAAAGGCCGCCGCCGCCACCCTGTATGGCGCGATTGACATTGGGAGACTGCACGGTAACAGGCGAGCCCTCAGAGAACGTGTCAGCACCAATGACGGAGTAACTGCCAGCCGGGCCCGTGCCCGGTTTGAATGCTTCCATGATCACGTTCGCGCCGCCCTCGGCGGCCTGCATGCCGGTCTTGCGATCAATGGGCAGAACGGTCATGCCCTCGGGTACACGGAAATCAACGGACCGCTGACCCTGGAGGGCGGCTTCGGCGAAGTCCTTGAATACTGGCGCGGCAAGACCGCTACCGGTGAAGCCCTTGCCCATCGGAACTGGCGTGTCATACCCAAGATAGAGGCCGAACACGAGATCCGGCGTGAAGCCGATGAACCAGGCGTCTTTTTCGTCGTTGGTGGTTCCGGTCTTACCGGCAATCGGACGATTGAGGCTCTTCAGGATCGTTGCAGTACCGCGCTGGACGACGCCTTCCATCATCGAGGTGATCTGGTAGGCGGTCATCGGGTCAAGCACCTGATCACGATCATCGATCAGTTCCGGTTCGGCCTGCCCCTTCCATTCTGCCGCCGAGCAGTTTTCGCACTTGCGTTCGTCATGCTTGAATACGGTCTTGCCATAGCGATCCTGAATACGGTCAATCATCGACGGCGTTATCTTGCGCCCGCCATTGGCTATGATCGAGTAGCCCGTGACCATGCGCAAAACGGTCGTCTCGCCCGATCCCAGTGCCATCGCGAGCACCGGCAACATCTTGTCATAGATGCCAAAGCGCTCGGCATATTCCGCGACCAGCTTCATGCCCATGTCCTGGGCGAGCCGTACCGTCATGAGATTGCGTGACTGCTCGATGCCGTAGCGCAAGGTCGATGGGCCGGCAAACTTGCCGCCATAGTTTTTCGGAGCCCAGATACCAAGGCTGCCGCCCTGATCGACCGAAATCGGACCATCGAGCACGACCGACGCGGGCGTATAGCCGTTATCGAGCGCTGCCGAATAGACAAAGGGCTTGAAGGACGAACCCGGCTGGCGCATTGCCTGCGTGGCGCGGTTGAACTCGGACTCGGCGAAGGAGAAACCACCCACCATAGCCAGAACGCGGCCCGTATGCGGATCCATTGCTACCGCGCCGCCCTCGATCTTCGGAACCTGTTGAAGGTCAAAGGCCGTCTCGCTGCCTTCCTTCTTCTGGACGAAAACCACATCGCCCACGTTGAAGATATTCTCCAGGCTCTTGGCGGTCGTGCGCTTGTCACCGTTGAGCAGGCGGAAGGCCCACTTGATGTCTGCCGCATCAATGGTGCCCTTCTTGCGCTCGCTGGCGAGCTTGTCAGAGGCGTCGCGCTCCGGCTGCAGACCGATAATTGCCTGCTCCGGCGTTACCTCGAGAACGACGGCAAGCTGCCAGTCCGGAACATCGGAAAACGCCTTGATCTCGGAAAGCGGAATGCCCCAGTCTCCATTGGTTGAAATTGTCTTCCAGGCACCGCGATAGCCACGCGCATGGTCATATTTGAACAGACCATGCTGTAGCGCGGCGCGTGCCATCACCTGCAGTTTCGGATCAAGCGTCGTGCGAACGGACAGGCCGCCTTCGTAAAGTGCGTTTTCGCCGTAGCGGGCGATGATCTGGCGACGCACTTCTTCGGCGAAATATTCGGACGCGAAGAGATAGTTGCCGGTTCTGCGCGGCGTAACACCGAGAGGCTCTGCCTTGGCCTCTTTTGCCTCCTCCATCGTCACATAGCCGTTTTCGGCCATACGATCGATCACCCAGTTGCGCCGCTCGACCGCGCGTTCCGGCTGACGGAATGGATGATAGTTGGACGGCCCTTTGGGAAGCGCTGCGAGATAGGCGGCCTCGGCCACCGTCAGCTCATTGACCGATTTGTTGAAATAGGTCAGGGCGGCGCCGGCGATCCCGTAGGAGTTCAGGCCGAAGAAAATTTCATTGAGATAGAGTTCGAGAATGCGATCCTTGGAATAGGCCTGCTCGATACGGAAGGACAGAATTGCTTCCTTGACCTTGCGTCCGATGGTCTGGTCATTGCTCAGCAGGAAGTTCTTTGCCACCTGCTGTGTGATGGTCGACGCGCCGACCGGGCGGCGCGAACCCCAATTCTGGATATTGGTGATAACGGCTCTGGTGAGACCGCCAATGTCCACGCCTGGATGCTGGTAGAAGTTCTTGTCTTCAGCCGAGATGAAGGCAGCCTTGACGCGATCGGGAACTGCCTGGATCGGCAAATAAAGGCGGCGCTGGCGTGCAAATTCCGCCATCAGTGAACCGTCCGACGAATGGACACGCGTCATGACCGGCGGCTCGTACTTCGCCAGAACTTCGTAGTCCGGCAAGTCCTTCGACATGTTGACGACATAGAGCGCAACAGCGCCCGCCGCCAGAAGCGCCATGACCGTGCCGATCCCGAAAAAATATCCGATCAAGCGTATCATCTGTACCCGGAACCCATTTCACTTGTTGGCATGTATACTATCAATGCATGATCCGATCCATGCAGAGTGCGTCTTGAAAACACCGGCGGGAGGTGTTCCTGATCCGGCAATCGTCCAAAGCACGGCCGGTAGCTCGTCGACGCAATTGAGCGACAAATGTGACAAAGGCAAGGAGAACCCGTTCCTGTTCACAATTTAAATACCAATTGTGGAGTTTCGGCAACGCAAAGATCGTTAACGCTCTAGTTTAGCGCGCCTGCGGTCTTCTTGCCGGCAAATTCGCCGACGGCCGCGGCAAGCCTCTCGGCGACATGACCGCGCCATACCGGATCGAGCATCAATTTCTCATCTTCCTCGTTGGAAAGATAGCCGATCTCAACGAGAACCGAGGGAACATCCGGCGCGCGCAGTACCTGGAACCCGGCAAAACGATGCGGGTTGTTGATCATGTTGACGTCTTTCTTGAGCGACTTCACCACTGTCTTGGCAAAGCTCAAAGAAAACGTGTGTGTTTCCCGGCGTGTCAGGTCCATGAGAATGTCGGCAATTTCCGGCGTCTCATTGTCAAATGTTATGCCGGCCACTGCATCCGAACGGTTTTCGCGATCGGCCATCGCCCGCGACTCCGCGTCGGAAGCCTTGTCCGAGACCGTATAGACTGTCGCGCCGCGGATGTTGCCGCTGTTGATCGTATCGGCATGGAGGGAAATAAAGAGATCGGCCTCATACTGGCGGGCGACCCTTACCCGTTCGGTAAGGCGCAGAAACTCATCGCCGTTCCGGGTCATTTCCACCCGCAGGCCAGGCACCTTGCCGAGTTGTTCGCGCAACTGCTGGGCAAACATGAGCGTCACATTCTTTTCCAGGATGCCGCTGGCGCTTTCGGCGCCGCTGTCGATGCCGCCATGACCTGGATCGATCACCACTGTAAATGGCTTCGGAGCCTTGCTCACTTCGTTGGGTGCTGCGGTTGCGATCCGATCGCCTTTTGGTGCGGCTTCGGTTGACGCGGTTATGGCATTCTGCGTCGTCAGAGCCTCGGCGAACTTCCGGTCGGATGATGCTACGAAATCCGCAACGAGTCGGTACCCGGGGCTGTTTTCATTTTTGATGACGTTGAGCTGCTCAACGGCAAAGGGACCCTTGATGGTAAAAATGAGCCGTGAGCGCGAGTCGTCAATCAGACCATAGCGTACATCCGTTATCAGGCCACGCGGCTCGATCGATTTCTTGTCAAAGGCAAAGACTGCTTTCGGCATATCTATGGCCAGCCTGTGCGGCTGGTCGAGCAGCATTGTCGATACGTCAGGCTCTTGGTCGAAATTGATGACGACGCGCGTACGCAGCTCATCACCGGCCGCCTGATAGGTCAGCGCTGCCAGATCGTCTGCCGCAAGCGCAGGCTTGCCTGCCTGCACAAAAATAAGAAAGCTGACGGCAGCCGCCATGAATATTCGACAGATCACACTCATCTCTCTTGCCAACCGGTGCCACGCGTGTAGGCAGGTCCCGCTAGCACAACGTGTATCAGATGCGGCATAGCTTGGCACCCTGCCCCGGGCACACTATCTGTGGCTAACAGGTAAAGAACCATGGTTAATAATATCTTATGGCACCCCATGTCACCGATATGTCAATGACAGGATTATGAAGAAGCCCTTGTCATAAGGCGACACACCTCTTAAAAGCAAAGGTGGGTTACTTCCTGCCCTCCGGAATCAGGCTCTTTGATGTCACGGCAAATGACCGGCTGACGAAGAGACGGAAATACGGAGTTGCAATGGCGAAGCTTCGCTGCGGTAACCGATAAAGAATTTGGCGCGAGCAGACAGGGATTGTCGGCAGCGCTTTTGTGAACGGCAGATCGCGCAGACAAGGCGCATCAAGCCAGCCCTTTCGAGGGTGCTAACAGTGTCGGCACTGCAGCAAAGCGTGCCATTCGTGAGGTCGTTTCGTCAGGAACAGAGATGTTTGGTACAGACGTGACTATTACCGGCTTGCAAGCCGCGGCTGCCCGAGGGCAGCTCCGCGCGATGCCGTGTCTGTCTGTTTCTGCGAACTTAAATAAATCCGGCAAATGTGAAGATGCGGCTCCCAGGACCTTAAGGGTTTCCTGGCTGCCCCGCGTTGAAAGCGTTTCAGCCGGGGAGAAGAATTATAATGTCGGACAAAATGCTAATCGACGCCTCCCACCAGGAGGAAACACGGGTTGTCGTGGTTCGCGGCAATCGAATTGAAGAATTTGACTTTGAATCGGAACACAAGAAACAGATCAAGGGCAATATTTATCTAGCACGCGTGACGCGTGTCGAACCGTCCCTTCAAGCTGCATTCGTAGAGTACGGTGGCAATCGCCACGGCTTTCTCGCATTCAGCGAAATTCATCCCGATTATTATCAGATCCCGGTTGCCGATCGGCAGGCGCTGATCGAGGCCGAAGCTGAAGCTGCAAGCCAAGACGAGGATCATGAGGAAAACGCGAGCGAACAACGCAGCCGCGACCGCAATGATCGCGGCTCGCGCAATCGCCGCCGCGGTCGCCGTGGCCCGCGTCACGGTGATGATTCCGTAAAGCTCGACGCTTCGGAAGATGAAAATGCAAACACTGACGAGTCCGCCGAGGAAACGAGCGACGATCACGAGGCAACGGAGCAGACTGCAGCAAGCGAGTCGACCGATGAAGGATCGAACGAGGAAAGCAGTGGTCAGACGCTCGCCGCTTCGATCGATGCGGATGTGATCTCGGAAGCCGTTACTGTTAGCGAAGATGAAGTGTCCGAAGACGATTCTTCGGACAGGACCGTGTCTGAAGTCACTGAAAGCCGCTCCCGCAAGTCCAAGCGGTCGCACGAAGACAAGGACGATGGCCATGACGAGCTGGATGAGGTCGAATCCGTCGGAGCCGAGGATGCAATGGAGGAAGTTCCGACGCATCAACGTTTCCAGCGCCGCCAGTACAACATCCAGGACGTCATCAAGCGCCGCCAGATCCTGCTGGTGCAGGTTGTAAAGGAAGAACGTGGCAACAAGGGTGCGGCCCTTACCACCTATCTTTCGCTTGCCGGCCGTTACTCCGTCCTGATGCCGAACACTGCGCGCGGCGGCGGCATTTCGCGCAAGATCACCAGCGTCCAGGACCGCAAGCGTCTCAAGGATATCGTCAAGGACCTGGAAGTACCCAAAGGTATGGGGGTGATCCTGCGTACCGCAGGGGCCAATCGCACCAAGCCGGAAGTCAAGCGGGACTACGAATATCTGATGCGTCTGTGGGAAAATGTCCGCAGCCTCACCCTCGCTTCGACTGCGCCCACTCTGGTCTATGAAGAGGGCAGCCTGATCAAGCGGTCCATTCGTGACCTTTACAACAAGGACATCACGGAAATCCTCGTTGCCGGCGAAAACGGTTACCGCGAAGCCAAGGATTTCATGCGCATGCTCATGCCGAGCCATGCCAAGGTCGTGCAGCCCTATCGGGAACTCACTCCGATCTTTGCGCGTAATGGCATCGAGGCACAGCTCGACCGCATGCTGCAGCCGCAGGTTACATTGAAGTCCGGCGGCTACATCATCATCAACCAGACGGAAGCGCTGGTTGCGATCGACGTCAACTCCGGTCGCTCGACACGCGAACATTCGATCGAGGACACGGCGCTACAGACAAATCTTGAGGCCGCCGACGAAGTTGCTCGCCAGCTTCGCCTGCGCGATCTTGCCGGTCTGATTGTGATCGACTTCATCGACATGGAAGAAAATCGCAACAACCGCGCGGTCGAAAAGCGGATGAAGGATTGTCTGAAAGATGATCGCGCCCGCATTCAGGTTGGCCGCATCTCGCACTTCGGACTCCTTGAAATGTCGCGCCAGCGCATCCGCGCCAGCGTCCTCGAATCAACGACCCAGGTCTGCGCCATGTGTGGCGGTACCGGCCACGTGCGCTCCGCCTCTTCCATCGCCCTGCATGTCATGCGGTCGATCGAGGAATACTTGCTGCGTCACTCGCAGAACAACATCATTGTTCGTACGACTGTCGCGACGGCGCTGTATGTGCTCAATCACAAGCGACAGAACCTTGCGGACCTCGAAGCGCGCTTCGGCCTGACGATCAGCATCGAAGCTGACGATAGCGTGGGTGCGCAGCACTTTGCGATTGACAAGGGCTCCATCGCTCTTGGGCCAATCGTGCCTTTGACGGAAACGCCGGCGCTCGGAATTGCTGACGATTTTGATGAGGCCGATCCGGTCTTCGACGAGACGGATGAGGAAACTGCCGAGAGCAATTCTGCTGAAGGTGCCAGAACTGCCGACAATGACGATGCATCGCGCAAGCGCCGGCGGAAGCGCCGTCGCCGTGGCGGTCGTGATCGCCAGGACGTTGCCGGTGCAGAGCAAAGCCAGCCTATTCGCAGTGACGACGATGCGGATGATGTCGATCAGCCGCCCGTTGAAGGTGAAGATGCCGCCGCTACCAAGGCACGCGAGGAAGAAAACGAGCGTCGCAAAAAGCGCCGCCGGGGTCGTCGTGGCGGACGCAAGAACAAGCGCCCCGAAGATGGGGACGATGCTGGCCATCGGGTAACCGCAAAAACGGTACCGGATGCAGAGCCGGTGTTTGTCTCGATCCCGTTGCCGGATTTCGCCAAGCCGAAGACCATCGAGACCATCGCGGATGCAGCTGAAGCCGCATCCACATTCGATGTGATCGAGGTGCCTGCTGCGGAAACCGCTCCCGTGGCCGAGGAAGCACCTGCAAAGAAGCCCGCAAAGCGCAAGTCTCGCGCCAAAGCAGCAGCAGAACCGACTGATGTTGCAGTCGCAGAAGCGCCGGTCAAGCCGAAACGCGCCGCGCGCAAATCGGCGAAAAAGACCGAGGCAGTCGAGGTGACTTCCGAAGCAGCGCCCGTCGCCGAAGTACCGGCTGCACCGGTGGAAGTGGCACCGGAGCCCGCGCTTGAACCAGTGGCAGCGCCTGAGCCCAAGAAGGCCGACGAGAGCAAGCCTGTCGTTACCTCTTCCAGCCCCAAGGAAAAGAAAACGGAAGGTGAACCCGCTCCAAAGCGTGGCTGGTGGCAAAAGAAGGGCTTCTTTTGATCCCTTGGGAAGCTGACAAATGACTTGAAAAACCGGCGCCATCGCCGGTTTTTCTTTAGTGAGACTCTGGTTATGCTTCTTGGCGCCGCAGATTTGCCGAAAAGGAGGCTTCACAAAGTGGGGAGCAGCAGAGGCATCTCTTTCTTTCAAAGATCGATTTGGGTACGAATAAGACATGATTGCATTTCAAAAGATCAGTTCACGTCACTCGATCATTGCCATGGCGCGCAGCGCGCTCATAACGCTTATCGCAGGCGCCTTTTGCGTCTCCCAAACGGCGTCTAGCAGAGCTCAGTCCACGTCTGTACCGATTGTCCGCGATGCGGAAATCGAAGCTCTCGTCACCGACTATGCCACCCCTATCATCAAAACTGCGGGCCTTTCCAAACGCGCCATCAGCATCGTCCTGGTCAACAATCGCAGCTTCAACGCGTTTGTGGATGGTCGGCGTATATTCATCAACACCGGCGCCCTGCTCCAGGCCGAAACGCCAAATGAAATCATCGGCGTGCTCGCCCATGAAACCGGCCACCTCGCTGGGGGCCACCAGTTCAAGCTCCGCGAACAGCTTGCCAATGCCAAGACGATGGCTGTAGTTGCCGGCTTGCTTGGCATGGGCGCAATGGTTGCCGGCGCGGCAAGCCGCCAGGGTGGGCTCGCGCAGGCCGGAGCAGGTGTTGCCATGGGCGGCAACGAGGTCGCCATGCGCAGCCTTCTCAGTTACCAGCGCACCGAAGAAATGGCGGCAGATCGTTCCGCCGTCACTTATCTCGCAAGCACGGGCCAGTCCGCCAAGGGCATGCTGACGACATTCGAGCGTTTCTCCAATGCGTTGTCATTGACCGGCGCGCGGGCCGATCCCTACCGCATCAGCCACCCCCTGCCGCGGGAGCGCATAGCGAACCTGGAAACATTGGCGCATGCGAGCCCCTATTTCGACAAGAAGGACAGCCCCGCCCTGCAGCAGCGCCACGACCTGATGCGTGGCAAGATCGCGGCGTACACGGGCGGCGGCGCAAGCGTTCAGCAAACCTTCCGCAAGGATCCGCAGAATATCGGTGCACGCTACGGCGACGCCATCGCCACCTATCTTAACGGGTCTTCACAGTCAGCCATGTCGAAGCTGGACGCCTTGATCAAAGAGCAGCCGAAGAATCCGTATTTCCAGGAGATCAAGGGTGAGATCCTGCTGAAGCAGAATAAGGCTGGAGAAGCTGCAAAGGCATTTCAGACGGCCAGCGCGCTTGACCCGCGCAAATCCGGTCTCATCCGCATGAGTTACGGCCGGGCTCTGATGCTGACGGGCACGCCAGCCAATCTCAAGGAATCCATTGACATCATCAAGGCCAGTATCGGCCGTGACCGCGAGTCTCCGTCCGGTTATGCCTACCTGGCGCAAGCCTACGGCCAGTTGGGCGACATGCCACGTTCCGACCTCGCCAGTGCAGAGGAAAAATATTACTCCGGCAAGATCCAGGAGGCTCAAATCTTTGCGACCAGAGCACAACGCGGCTTGAAAAGCGGTACGCCAGAGTGGATACAGGCCCAGGATATCATCAGTACCAAACGCAACAGCAAATAAGCCGTAGTCTGCATCCGTTGCAGAACAGAATTTTAAAAAGGACAGTTCACTATGACAAAAGTCGCTCTGATTGGTGCAGCCGCGGGTCTCGTTGGCCTGGCGGCTCTCGCTCTCGGCTATCAGGCCGGTCGGACCGACATGGCAGGTGCGGCGCCCGATATGTCAACGATCACGGCTGCGACGACAGACCGCGCCGAAATCGAAGGCATTGTCCGAAACTATCTGATCAACAATCCCGAGGTGATGATCGAGGTTCAGACCGCGCTCAACGCCAAGCAGGAAGCCGCTCAGAAAGAAGCATCGACGCAGGTAATCAGTGAAAACAAGGATAGGATATTCCTGTCATCGATGGACGCCGTCTTCGGGAACCCCAATGGCGATGTGACGATCGTTGAATTCTTCGACTACAATTGCGGTTATTGCAAAAAGGCGCTTCCGGACATGGATGCATTGCTGCAGAGCGATCCGAACCTGCGCTTTGTAATGAAGGAATTTCCGATCCTCGGAGCGGATTCAACCCGTGCGCACATGGTGGCGAAGGCTTTCAAGGCCGTCATGCCGGAGAAATATCTTGAATTCCACCGTGATCTGCTGGGCGGCGAAGGCCGTGCAACAGAGGAATCGGCCATGGCAATCGCGGTTAAACTCGGTGCCAACGAAACGCAAATCCGCGAGAAAATGAAATCGCCTGAGGTTGCTGCGGCTTTTCGCGACAATTACGACCTTGCAAACAGTTTGAGCATCACTGGCACTCCCTCCTATGTCGTGGGCAACGAAGTCGTGCCAGGTGCGCTCGGCGCCGATGCACTGGCCGAACGGATCAGCCAAATTCGCAACAAATAGAGATAAATCTTTACTTCTGCCTGCGAAAACCCATTGGACAAGCAATAACGTAGCTTTGCAGGCTTTTCGCTTGCCGATAAGCCGTCTATATGGGACCACAATTTGCGAGAGCGTCCGGTAAATCATGAAGCAGCAGATCTTTATCCTCAACGGCCCGAACCTCAACATGCTGGGAAAGCGTGAGCCTGGGATCTATGGCGCTGCGACATTGGGCGATATCGAGGCCTTGTGCCGCGCGGAAGGTGAGAATCTCGGTGTCGAAATCGTTTTTCGCCAGTCCAATCATGAGGGTGATCTGGTCAGCTGGATTCAGGAGGCAGGTGAGCAGAAGGCATTGGTATTGATCAATCCCGCCGCCTACACGCATACATCCATCGCATTGCATGACGCCATCCGCGCGGCCTCCGTCACGCTGGTGGAAGTTCATCTTTCCAACATTCACGCGCGCGAGTCATTCCGCCATCACTCCTACGTTTCCTCTTTGGCCAAAGGGGTGATATGTGGCTTCGGAGTCGATGGCTACGTGATGGGCCTGCGCGCACTCATCAAGCTGGCGGCGTCGCATTAGCGGACACTGCCGAACAGAGATAAGGGGCTTGAAAAAGCATGGCTAGCAGAAACACCGGGATCGACAAGGTCATGATCCGCGACCTCGCGGAAATCCTGAACGAGACGGACCTCACTGACATCGAGATCGAACAGGGCGACCTTCGCATTCGCGTATCGCGGCAGGTAACGGTCCAGGCGGCAGCTCCTCAGCCGATCTATGCGCAAGCTCCAGCCGCCGCACCGGTAGCTGCCACGACAGCCGCTGCTCCTGTTGCCGCACCCGCCGGTGATCCTTCGAAGAATGCCATCCCATCGCCGATGGTCGGAACGGTGTACATGGCGCCCGCGCCGGGCGCACGCGACTTCATCGAGGTCGGGACACAGGTCAAGGAAGGCCAGACGCTCCTCATCATCGAAGCCATGAAAACCATGAATCAGATCCCCTCGCCGCGCGCCGGTACAGTGACCGCAATTCTCGTCAGCGACAGCCAGCCTGTCGAGTACGGCGAATTGCTGGTTGTGATTGAGTAAGGTCCCGGAAGCTTGAGCAGATCGAGAGCGTGATGTTTCAGAAAATTCTCATAGCCAACCGCGGCGAAATTGCACTGCGCGTCCTGCGTGCTTGCAAGGAGCTCGGCATACAGACTGTCGCCGTACACTCGACTGCCGACGCTGATGCCATGCATGTGCGGCTTGCCGACGAAAGCGTCTGCATTGGACCGCCTCCTTCGCGCGAGAGCTATCTGAATATCCACCAGATCGTCGCTGCCTGCGAAATCACGGGCGCCGACGCAATCCACCCGGGATACGGCTTCCTTTCGGAAAACGCCAAGTTCGCCGAGATCCTCGAAGCGCACAACATTACCTTCATCGGCCCCACTGCCGCTCATATCCGCGTCATGGGCGACAAGATCGAAGCCAAGCGTACTGCAAAGCGGCTCGGCATCCCGGTCGTTCCAGGTTCTGACGGCGGTGTGACGGATGACAGGGAAGCCGCCCGGATCTGTGCCGAGATTGGCTATCCGGTCATTATCAAGGCCTCTGCTGGCGGCGGCGGCCGCGGCATGAAGGTTGCGATGAATGAGGAGGAGCTTTCTGTTGCGCTGTCGACCGCGCGCACGGAAGCTGGCGCCGCTTTCGGTGACGATGCCGTCTACATCGAAAAATACCTGCAAAAACCCCGCCATATCGAAGTCCAGATCATGGGCGACGGAAATGGCAAGGCTGTGCATCTGGGCGAACGCGATTGTTCGCTGCAGCGCCGCCACCAGAAGGTCTGGGAAGAGGCCAACTCACCTGCCCTCAATTCCGATGCACGCGAGCGCATCGGAATGATCTGCGCCAATGCCATGGCGGATATGGGTTATCGCGGCGCCGGCACAATCGAGTTCCTCTATGAAAACGGTGAATTCTACTTCATCGAGATGAACACCCGCCTCCAGGTTGAGCATCCTGTGACCGAGGCGATCACCGGCATCGATCTCGTGCACGAACAGATCCGCGTTGCTTCGGGTGGTGGTCTGTCCGTGACCCAGGACGACATCCGCTTTTCCGGGCATGCCATCGAATGCCGCATCAACGCCGAGGATCCGCGCACGTTCACACCCTCGCCGGGCAAGATCACCCATTACCATACGCCCGGTGGCCTTGGTATTCGCGTCGATTCCGGCGTCTATACCGGTTACAAGATCCCGCCATATTATGACAGCCTCATCGGCAAGCTCATCGTTCATGGCCGCAACCGGGTGGAATGCATGATGCGTCTGCGTCGGGCGCTGGATGAGTTCGTCGTCGACGGCATCAAAACCACGTTGCCGCTTTTCCAGGATCTCATAAACAATCCTGACATTGCCAATGGCGATTATGATATTCATTGGCTGGAAAAATATCTGGCTGGCGACACAGCAGACACTGCAGAAGAATAGGCATGTCGGGTAGAGACCCGGAAGAGATCTTCAGAATTGACCCCGCGTTGCTGTTGCGCGCCTATGCAACCGGGGTCTTTCCCATGGCCGAAGAAGCCGATAACCCGGAGATTTTCTGGGTTCGTCCGGAAAAGCGCGGCGTCATTCCCTTCGAGAATTTTCATGTCTCACGCAGCCTGCGCAAGGTTGTCCGGCAGGGTCGCTTCGACATCCGCTATGACACCGACTTTGCCGGCGTCATAGATGGCTGCGCCAGTGGCAGCGGGGAAAGGGCTCGCACCTGGATCAACGCTCCCATTCGGGAAGCCTATAGCAAATTGTTCGAGCTTGACTATTGCCACACGGTCGAAGCCTGGCGTGACGGTGAACTGGTTGGCGGCCTTTACGGCATCGCGTTGGGCTCTGCCTTTTTCGGCGAAAGCATGTTTTCTCGCCAACGGGACGCATCGAAGGTCTGCCTCGTCCATCTGGTGGGCCATCTGATTGAGAAAGGCTTCACCTTGCTCGATACGCAATTCACCACCAACCATCTGGAATCATTTGGTGCCGTTGAAATCCCGCGCCGCCAGTATCAGAAGATGCTGGAAAATGCCCTGGCCCAGCCGGCGGAATTCTAGCGCAACATAACCACCACATTGTCGTGTTAGCCTGCAGCATCACCGCTGATGTTCAGCGCAATAAATTTTTGCAAAGGATGTCGGACTGTCTTTCTCCCGTTCGTCTTAGATGCGGGAAGACCCCAAGGACAAAAGGAGACCTGCCGTGAAAATCAACCCATACCTGCTTTTTGATGGTCAATGCGAACAAGCGTTCAAGTTTTACGAAGACGTGCTCGGTGGCAAGATCGAGGCCATGATCCGGTTTGACGAAATGCAGGAGAGTGGTGACTATCCGCCCGAATCCGCAAAGAAAATCATGCATGTGTCATTGAGGTTCGGCGACAATGTTCTGATGGGATCGGACGATCCTTCTCCCGCTTTTCAGAAGGCACAGGGCATGAGCGTTGCCCTTCACACGGATACGCCAGCCGAAGCCGAGAGCTTATTTGCGGCGCTTTCAAAGGACGCGACAACGGTCATAATGCCGATTGGCGAAACGTCCTGGGCGCAACGGTTCGGAATGTTTGTTGATCGGTTCGGCACTCCGTGGATGATCAACTGTTCCAGGCCGATGTAACTTCTGAACGCAGTCGTCGCGGCCGGTTGTATCGGCCGCCTCACCCTTTGTCGGGGGCGGGCACGTCCGACTTCTGCTTGCAGCTCTTCAGCCACACGTCATAGACAGGATGCTCTACAGCGTTGAGGCCGGGGCTGTCAGCGAACATCCAACCGGAGAAAATCCTGCGAATTTTGCGATCAAGCGTGATTTCGTCGACTTCGACGAATGTGTCCGTCTTCGGCGCCTCCGTGTCCGGACGCGTGTAGCAGGCGCGCGGCGTGAGCTGCAGCGCACCGAATTGCACCGTCTCGTCGATGTAAACGTCGAACGTGGTGATGCGTCCGGTGATCTTGTCGAGGCCGGAAAAGACAGCAATCGGGTTGGTGATCTTTTCGTCGGCAAGTGCGCGCGCACTCACTGCCCCCGTGACCGTGCTCAGAGCGATCAGACCGGTAGCTATAAGGCGCGAATTCACACGGAAGGGAAAGGACAGGGTCGAACGGATCATTTCACTTCCGGTTTTAGCGGTTGCCAAGGAGATTGCGATTCCAATCCGTCGATAATGACCAATTGTGGCAGAAGAAGATCGGCTCAGGAACCAGGCGTCCAGGCGTCGTAGTCGCCAGTCACGGTCGGACGATTGTCGC
Source organism: Phyllobacterium brassicacearum (assembly GCF_003010955.1). Taxonomy (GTDB): domain Bacteria; phylum Pseudomonadota; class Alphaproteobacteria; order Rhizobiales; family Rhizobiaceae; genus Phyllobacterium; species Phyllobacterium brassicacearum. The sequence goes on along the minus strand of NZ_PGGO01000029.1, from coordinate 8,942 downwards.
CATGAGCGATGGAGCCTTTCGGGCGATAGGCAGCGGGGGAACCCGTCAGGTTTGGCTGATGGTTCAATTCCCACGAATGCGGCTGGTAGTTTTCAGCGGAGGGCGGCGTGGCAACTCGGTGGTGTATCCAACCGTGCCAACCGGCAGGAATCGCCGAAGCTTCGGCATAGCCATTGTAAATGACCCAACGGCGCTTGCGCCCTTCGGAATCAAACGTGCCTTCGTAGTAGACATTCCCGAACTGGTCTTCGCCTACCTTCGTACCCTTGCGCCATGTAAAGAAGCGGGTACCGAGGGTCTGTCCGTTCCACCAAGTGAAAAACTGGATAATGAAAGTCTTCATGGCTGTCCTGCTTTGTCCATAGCGCTATGGCAACTCACCGGGTTATGGCCGTATCATTGCCCGATAGCAAGGGTCAAGTTGCCGCGTGACTAGGTCGTAGACGCATTTTGAAACCGGCATGACTCTTCTCGAAACCGAGCCGCTCGTAAAAACGGTGAGCGTCCGGGCGTTTGGCATTGGAGGTCAACTGCACGAGCGCTATGTTTCGCTCCCGTGCCACATCGAGGCAATGATTGATCAATCGTGCGCCGATGCCTTTGCCGCGCATGTCGGCGCGGGTCTGCACGGCTTCGATCGCCATTCGCCTCGTACCGCGTCCAGTCAGCGAGGTAATGAAGGTCACCTGCGCGGTTGCGACTACCTCACCATGAAGGACGCCAACGAAAAGCAGGTCGTTCGGGCTCGCCTCAATCGCCGCAAAGGCACTTTCGTACTGCGGCAGTGCCGTTGGATCGGTCGTATCGCCGTGCCCGCCGATCGAATCATCGGCAAACAGTTTGATCAGCGGCGGCAGGTCATCGCGCGTGGCCCGCCGGAAGGTCAGATCGGCTTCAAGGCTCACGGTGCCAGCTCGTATCCGGTCAGCGATTTCTCCAGCACGACAACAGATATGCCGGAATTTGGCTCGCCCCAATTGTCGGTTCGGCCATTGGTGCGTTCGAACCCCCTGCTTTCATAAAAGCGTATAGCATTTTGATTCTGCTCGATAACTTCGAGCTGTAACGCAAACACGCCAGGAAAGGCACTCTCTACTTCCGCAAGCAAAAGCGAGCCAACGCCCTGTTTCTGATGTTCAGGGTGAACGTAGAGCTGGTTAAGGATGGAAAGCTTATGGTCTTTCTGTGACGCATAGGCCATGCCCATTATATCTGCACCGTCGTCGGCGATGATGAATTCGGAGTAAGGCTTGGCCAGCTGCTTTTTCAACGCGTCGAGCGAGTGGTAGCGATTGGTAATAGCGTTGACCTTCTCAACGCCATAAATGTCGTCATAGGTCGCATGCCAGGTAAGGGCGAGCATGTCCCGCACAGCGTCCAGATCTTCTTTCGTTGCGCTGCGAACCCACATTTTACTCGGTAATCCCCAACTTGGCTTTCACGAGATCACTGACCGCCTGCGGGTTGGCTTTGCCGCCCGTTGATTTCATCACCTGCCCGACGAACCAGCCGGCAAGGCTCGGTTTCGCCTTCGCCTGTTCAACCTTGTCCGGGTTGGCCGCGATGACATCGTCGACGGCTTTTTCGATAGCTCCTGTATCGGTAACCTGCTTCATCCCGCGGCTTTCCACCAGCTCGCGCGGATCTCCGCCCTCGTTCCAGACGATTTCGAAAAGATCCTTGGCGATCTTGCCTGAAATCGTACCTTCCTTGATCAGGTCGATCACTGCGCCTAGCTGCGCCGGCGACACTGGAGATTCCTCGATGCCCTTGCCGGCCCTGTTCAAGGCGCCGAGCAAATCATTGATCACCCAATTGGCGGACAGCTTACCGTCACGTCCCTTGGCCACGGCCTCGTAATAATCAGCGATAGCCTTTTCGGTCACCAGGATCGAGGCATCATAGACTGACAACCCCTGCTCCGAGACGAGGCGGGTCTTCTTGTCATCCGGCAGTTCCGGCAGGTCGGCCTTCAGCTCGTCGACATAGGACTGTTCGAATTCGAGCGGAAGCAAATCAGGATCGGGGAAATAGCGATAGTCATGCGCCTCCTCCTTGGAACGCATGGAACGCGTCTCACCCTTTACCGGGTCGAACAACCGTGTTTCCTGGTCGATCGAACCGCCATCTTCGAGGATGGCGATCTGGCGTCTGGCTTCATATTCGATGGACTGTCCGACAAAGCGGATCGAGTTGACATTCTTGATCTCGCAGCGCGTGCCAAATTCGCCGCCGGGCTTGCGCACAGAAACGTTGACGTCAGCGCGCATCGAGCCCTCGTCCATATTGCCGTCGCAGGTTCCGAGATAGCGCACGATGGTGCGCAGTTTGGTCAGGTAAGCCTTTGCCTCGTCGGAGGAGCGCATGTCCGGCTTGGAAACGATCTCCATCAGCGCCACGCCGGACCGGTTCAAATCGACATAGGACATGGTCGGGTTCTGATCATGCAGCGACTTGCCGGCGTCCTGCTCGAGATGCAAACGCTCGATGCCGATTTCGATGTCCTCGAACTCGCCCTTTTTGTCGGGGCCCACCGAAATGATCATCTTGCCTTCGCCGACGATCGGCTGCTTGAACTGCGAAATCTGGTAGCCCTGCGGCAGATCCGGATAGAAATAGTTCTTGCGGTCGAATACCGACTTCAAGTTGATCTGCGCCTTCAGGCCAAGTCCGGTGCGGATCGCCTGGCGCACGCACCATTCATTGATCACCGGCAGCATGCCCGGCATGGCAGCATCGACCAGCGAGACATTTTCGTTCGGCTCGGCGCCGAAAGTTGTCGACGCACCGGAAAACAGTTTCGAATTGGAGGTGACCTGGGCATGGACTTCCATGCCGACGACGATCTCCCAGTCGCCTGTGGCACCGGATATGAAACGCTTGGGTTCGGGCGTACGGGTATCAACGAGAGTCATGCTGGCCTGTCATTCCTGGCTAAAAATTTCTCTACATTGGCTAGTGCAATCCGCCTAGCGAGGCAAGTGTTTCTCCATCTCTGCGCCCCGAAGATTGAGGAAATGCTGGCGATGGATGGTTCAATCCACCATCGGCCCGGCATAACCCTTGGTGTGGTTTCCGTGTGTTGCCATGATAACGTGAGCCCGGGAGCGGCGAGTCGAACTGATTTGCTCGATGCATATTTACGGAGGACACCATGCAGAATATCCACGGTCTTGCCATTCCTGAGACCCTTGCCGAGGCGGCCGCGCCAGAGACAACGGCACTTGTCGTCTATGACATGCAGATTGGAATATTGCGGCAGCTCCCCCATGGTCCGGCTGTCCTGGAGAGCGTCCTGCGTACATTGGAACTGGCTCGTTCCGCCGGAACCCGCGTTTTCTTCATGCGGCATATGTCTTTGCCCGCCCGGATGGCAGGCGTCTTTCAGTTCCGGCAAATGATGACCTGGCAACGCAAATCATTGGCGGAGGACGTCCACCCGTGGTTTCTACGCGACAGCCCCGGCTTCGCCCTCGCCCCGGAACTTGAGGTCCGCGACGACGAGGTCATCTTCGACAAGATTACCTTTTCAGCCTTTGAAGGCACCCCACTGGCGATCGCCATGCGCGACTGCGGCCTGAAGAGCTTTGTAATCTGCGGCATTGCGACCGAGATCGGCATCGAGCCAACCGTCCGCCATGGTGCCGATCTCGGCCTCATCCCGATCGTCGTCACTGATGCTTGCGGTGGCGGTGACAATGAGGCGGCCGAGCGCGCGATGGCCAGCATGAAATATATGGGCGATGCCATGCTATGCAGCGTTGAGGAACTATCTGCCGTCTGGCGCTAATAACTGCTGGCTGGATTTTCGTTGTAACCCGTCCCAGACGGTTCATAGTGCACCTGATTGCCCCTGAAGGAGCGGAGGGATACCAGTTTGTGCTCCCATCGGGCGCGGTTTGGGAGGGCTCGATGACTACCTTGCGAAAAGCGCCGGGCGGCGCAATCCCTGAGGAAACGCTTGATCCGGACGACTGGACCGGCGTGCAGGATTTGTCACATCAGATTATCGACGATGCTGTCGGTTATTTGCGTGACATACGCGATCGGCCGGTCTGGCAGGATATGCCAGAGACCGTGAAGGCATTCTTTGAAACGCCCCTGCCGCAAGCGCCTGCGCCGCTGGCCGACATCTATCGCGACGTTGCGGAGAATGTGATGTCGCACCCTATGGGCAACATCCATCCCCGGTTCTGGTCCTGGTACATGGGATCCAGCAATTTTACTGGAGCGCTCGCGGATTTTCTGGCGGCCATCCAGGGATCGAACCTTGGTGGCGGCAATCATGCGGCGGCCTATATGGACCAGCAGGTGGTCAACTGGTGCAAGGAAATGCTGGGTTTTCCTGAAACAGCAAGTGGCACACTGGTCAGCGGCGGTTCAATGGCGAACATCATTGGTCTTGCCGTTGCGCGGAACCTGAAGGCCGGCATCGACGTACGGGAACTCGGTGTCGCGGCCATGGTAAAACCCTTGCGCTTCTACGGCTCCGATCAACTGCACAGTTGTCATCGCAAGGCGGTGGAGGCTCTCGGGCTGGGAAACCTGGCCCTGCGACGCATTCCAACAGACCAGGAGTTGCGGATCGACCTTGATGCCTTGCGCACGGCGATCGCCGAGGATCGCGCGGCGGGGTTCCGGCCCGCCTGCGTAATCGGGACCGCCGGGACGGTGAATACCGGCGCAATCGACGACCTGCAGGCGCTGGCCGAATTGGCTGCGCAGGAGGATCTCTGGTTCCATGTCGATGGCTGCATCGGCGCCTTGATCACGATCGCGCCCGAAAACAGTTATCGCGTTGCCGGTATCGAGCTCGCCGACTCCGTCGCTCTCGATCCGCACAAATGGCTGCACACGCCGTTCGAAGCCGGATGCGCACTGATCCGCGACGCCGCTGCGCATCGCGCCACATTCGCGGTCACGCCGGAATATCTGGAGATGACGCCGCGCGGCCTCGCCTCGGCCCACTGGCTGCATGATTTCGGGCTGCAGACGACGCGCGGTTTCCGGGCACTGAAGATATGGATGGCGCTCAAGGAGCACGGCGTCGAGAAGTTCGGACGGCTGATCGACCAGAACATTGCGCAAGGCCACTATCTGACGGCCCTGGTCGAAGCCGAACCTCTGCTTGAGCTTGTAGCGCCAACGAACATCAATATCGTCTGCTATCGTTATCGCCCCGACGGGATCGATGGCGACAGCCTGAAGGCGCTCAACACCGAAATCATGCTGAGGCTGCAGGAAGAAGGCACCGCCGCGATATCGGATACGACCGTGCATGGCCAGCATTGCCTGCGAGTGGCGATCAACAATCACCGGACCCGGCACGAGGACCTAGACCTGCTAATCCGGGAAACAATCCGGCTCGGCGGTGAGATCGTGAAAACCGGAGTGCCGCCGGCCTAACTAGGGTGCCAGCATCTCCCGCAGCACAATGCGCTTGTAATTCTCCACCAGCGCGTCGCCCTCGCGGCGCTCAACCGATATTGCAAGACGCATCGTCGCCTCGCCGAGCTGCATGATCAGGAAACTCGAGGTCTCGAGCGCCGCCCGATCCGCCTCGGGATCGACACGCGCCCGCGCCGCCGCGAGCACGGCGCCATTGATACGGCTATCGGCAAGGTCGATATTGCGCAGCGCCTTGTCGGCTTGCGTCCCCGACCAGATATCGCGCATCACCGGCTCGGCCAGGAACCTCGCATAATACGTGTCGATGAGTTCGCCGAAGGCGCGTCGCAGCCCCTGGGCGTCCCGGACATCCTGCAGACCGTCCGCGATACACACCTGCCCCGCCATATTGTAGCGTTCCGCCAGCGTGCGGATGATCGCGCCCTTATCGGGAAAGTACTGGTAGAGCGAGCCGATCGAAATCCCGGCCATTTCCGCGACCTCGCTCATGCGCATGGCATCGCTGCCACCCTGCTCGATCAAGGTTGAAGCGCAGGCAAGGATCCGCTCCACCCGCTCGCGGCTGCGCTTCTGCGCCGGCTCGCGCCTCGCTCCTTCAATGGTCGCACCATGATTCATGAGTATCCCTCACATTTTGCTTGACTCTCATAATATGAGGATTTATCACATTTGCAAATATGAGATTTGCTCATGTTTAAAGGGAGATGAAAATGACCACCTTTCACGCTTCGAAATTCCCTGTTCTGATCGTCGGCGGCACAGGCAAGACCGGCCGCCGCGTCGCCGAGCGCCTGAGCGCGCAGGGCGTTCCCGTCCGCATCGGTTCGCGCAGTGGCAGCCCTGCCTTCGATTGGGAAAACCCCGCCACCTGGGCGACCGCGCTCGAAGGCGTATCCGCCGCCTACATCACCTATTATCCCGATCTCGCCGTGCCCGGCGCTGCCGATGCGGTCGGCGACCTTGCACGTCTCGCCACTGCCAAGGGCGTCAAGCGCCTCGTGCTCCTGTCGGGCCGCGGCGAACCGGAGGCCCAGCGCGCCGAACAGGCCCTACAAGCCTCCGGTGCCGACTGGACCATTGTCCGCGCCAGCTGGTTCATGCAGAATTTCAGCGAGAGCATGCTGCTTGGTTCCATCCTCGCCGGCGAGATGGCGCTGCCGGTCGATAGGGTGCGCGAACCCTTCATCAATGTGGACGACATCGCTGATGTCGTTACGGCTGCCCTCACAGACGGCCGCCATATCGGCCAACTCTATGAGGTTACCGGCCCTCGCATGCTGACTTTCGCCGAAGCCACCGCCGAAATCGCCAAGGCCGCAGGGCGCGACATCAGCTACGTCTCCATCAGCCCGGATGCGTTCATGCAAGGTCTCGAACAGGAGCAGGTACCCGCCGATATCGCCGCGCTCGTCAATGAGCTCTTCACCGTGGTGCTGGATGGGCGCAACGAATATCTCACCGACGGCGTCCGGCAGGCACTTGGCCGCAGCCCGCGCGATTTTGCCGACTACGCCCGCCAAACTGCAGCAACCGGCGTCTGGGAGGGCGCGAAATGATTGCCCTCGTCCCGCTCCTCACTCTCCTCGCCGCGCTTGGCAGCGGCCTGATGGCCGGGCTGTTCTTCGCCTTCTCCAGCTTCGTCATGGCAGCGCTGGCGAAGCTGCCGCCCGAGCAGGGCATCTCCGCCATGAATTCGATCAATGTTACGATCCTCAACGCCACGTTCGGACTGGCCTTCTTCGGCACGGCTGTGCTCTGCCTCGCGCTTGGTGTCATTAGTGCTCTGCGCTGGGCGGAACCGGGATCCGCATGGCTCCTCGCGGCCAGCCTCCTCTACCTCGCCGGGACGATCGCTGTCACCATGGTGTTCAATGTCCCGCTCAATGATGCGCTGGCCGCCGTCACTCCGGAAAGCCCGGAAGGCACCGCCCTATGGACCCGTTATCTCGCCGAATGGCTGCCGTGGAACCATGTACGCACGCTCGCCAATATCGCCGCGCTCATCGCCTTCATCCTCGCCTATGCCAGACAGGCCGCCGCCTGAACGCCAGCGAAGCGCGCATCCCCGCGCTTCGCCCATCGAAATCCCGTCCTTGAGAAAATCCCGGCCCTCAGGCAAACTCCCGCCGCCAAAGCCGAGGAGTAACTTTCATGTACCAGCCGCCGCACTTCCGCGAGGACAGGCTCGAAGTCCAGCACGCGCTCATCAAGGCGCATCCACTCGGTCTTTTGATCTCCACCGGCGACGAAGGCCCGATGGCCAATGCCATTCCCTTCCTGCTCGATGCCGGCGCCTCGCCCAAGGGCACGCTGCGCGCCCACCTCGCTCGCGCCAACGCGCAATGGCGTGCGCTAGCCGTAGACTGGCGGGCGCTTGTCGTCTTCCAGGGCGCCGACAGCTATGTGACGCCCTCCTGGTATGCGACGAAGCGCGAGACCGGCAAGGTCGTGCCCACGTGGAACTATGCCATCGTGCAGGCGCGCGGCACGGCAAGGATCATCGAGGATCGCGACTGGCTGGCACACCACGTCGCGCAGCTCACCGGGCACAATGAGGCACCGCGCGCCGAACCCTGGGCGGTCGACGACGCCCCGCAGACCTTCATCGACGCCCAGCTCAAGGGCATTATCGGCATCGAGATCGACATCGCCGCCATCGAAGGCAAGTGGAAGGTCAGCCAGAACCGCCCGGAAAGCGACCGCACCGGCGTTGCAGACGGTCTCGAAGCCGATCAGGACACGGCGGAAGCACGCGCGATGGCAGAGATGGTGAGACGGGGTGGTGGAACGTAACGGATTAGCCGATATTTTCGAAGTGGAAGTAGTGAGCCCAAATTCTCAATTAACAGAACAGCCAGAAGAAGGATTCCTTTGCTGGGACCTCTATGTCCTTACCAAGGATGCTTGCGTTCAAAAGTGTGTATTCCTGAAGTGATTGAACAATACGGTTTGCAGCCTTCCATCACCGGAAATCCCTAAACTATTAAGAAAACTGCCAAAATCGTCCTTGTTCTTTAAATAGGCCTCAAAGCTGACCTTCTCATACTCTAGAATAAAGTTACTCGATTTGAAAATGACCTCAGCGGCGTTCTGCTCTAAACCTTGCCAAACCACATTCCGGTTTTCAGATGCCCGATGTGCCCAGCTTTCGTCTTCATAGCCTCTCGGCGCTAGTACGCTACGCCAACTATGGACGAAAGCGACGTCTATAAAAATCTGGTTGCGCCAATTCTGATCTCGTACTTTGTCAGCAAAGGTTGCTACGTCAACCGAATTCGGTGAAACATTTTGAGCGATCGATGAACTCGTCATCGCTGCGTAGCTCAGGAAACCGAATGAACGTACCAACAGATTTCGACGATCCATGTTTCCCTCAACGCGGTCGCAAAAGATACGAATTACGCACTAGAGCGGATCATTGCTTGTCGGAATCGCACCGGGATTCCCAAATCAGTTGATATGTGATTCATCATGGATGCTGGGATTGGAGGCCAGCATCCATGACGCGACCCTATTCCAATGATCTTCGTGAG
>NZ_PGGO01000028.1 GCF_003010955.1 Phyllobacterium brassicacearum | reverse complement strand
GTAAAGCCACACCGCTTCGGCGATGATTTCGGCTGGAAAGCGATGGCGGTGATAGAGCTGGTCACAAACCTTGGTCATGCTGCATTGTCAGGCATCAAGATGTCGGGAAAGTTAAGGTTACAGTGCCGTCACAACTAAGCATCGGTTTCGCGATATCCCCACGATCGCCAGGGACACGAGCGGAACTGTCATCGTGACCCGCGTGAACGACCAGGTTGCCGGAAAATTAGAAAAGAGCTTGACCCAAATGCCCGATTAGAGAAGCAGACACAATACGTTGAAATCGGAATTTGTGAGACAGAACGCGTCTGAGCCCCGACGAGACTTTTTTCATGTAGATTAAAGTCATTCCAATCCAACTATCGCCCGAAGGCGGGATTTCTGACGTAGGGAAGAGTTCGATGAAAATGTTCGACCTTGAAGGACATGTAGCGATAGTCACGGGTTCGGGCAGCGGTATCGGCCAGGCTATTGCGATTGGTTTGGCCGAGGCCGGAGCTGACGTAGCCTGTTTTGGTCATCTCTCAAGCGGCGGCCTGAACGCAACGGCGGAGAAAATTCGCGCTCTCGGACGTCGATCACTCACGCTGGAAGGCACCGTAACCTCTGCCACGGACCTGAAGGGAGCGATTGATTTCATAGAAAACGAGCTTGGCTCTTTGACAGTTGCTGTCAACAATGCCGGTGTGGGTGCTGGCGGAGATGCCGAGACGCTCCCACTGGAGAACTGGCAGCGGGTGTATGATGTAAATGTAACGGGTGTTTTTTTATCCTGCCAGGCGCAAGCACGGGTAATGCTCCCCAGAAAGAGGGGCTCCATCATTAACATTGCTTCAATGTCAGGCTCGATAGTCAATCGTGGCTTGAAACAAGCCGACTACAACTCATCCAAGGCCGCAGTTGTCCATCTGTCAAAAAGCCTGGCAATGGAATGGATTGATCGAGGAATCCGGGTCAATTCGATCAGCCCGGGCTACACGCTGACACCCATGAACCGTCGAGCCGAAGTCGCCGACCAGGTGAAACTATTCGAACGGGACACTCCCATGGGTCGCTTGGCAGCTCCCGAAGAATTAGTCGGTCCTGCCGTATTCCTTGCAAGCAGGGCTTCTTCCTTTGTAACTGGAATTGATCTCGTCGTGGATGGCGGTTTCATGTGTTGGTAGCAGAAACGTAGTGGGAATGGAGGGCGAGCGAATCATCGAGGCCTGATTGAAGAAGAGAGCGATCGACTCTTCATCTGACATCCACGCGGCCACTGCAGCGGTTCATTGCGCGTGATGAGCCGCTTAATTTGCTGAATTAGGTAGCAGAAATCACCAGACCTTGGATTAGCTATCTGAAATTTATAAATGACTCCTTCGCTACTTGGCTACGAGCCAGGTAGAAAATATGTTACCGAGAACAGGTACTTCCGTAATCCTTACGGTCATGATCGACTGATGCAACTACAGGCCTTTAACTGCTGACGGACCAAGTTCACTAGGATCGTTGCGGGAGGTGATAGAGGCTCGGTCGCTTGCCCGCAGAGTAAGGTTGCACACCGAGCCCCATCGAATTCAAGATCCGACGAGCCACTGTCGCCCTGCGAACAATTTGAGTCAAATCACAACAGGATCGCGAGGCGCGCGTAATTTTGAAGAAAGGCCGGCGGAGATGGCGATTGTGGTCTGGGTCTCGACGCCGAGCCTATGCCGTTAACGGACACATTCGAAATATATCCGATATTTAACAATAAGTCGTTGTTTCGATAATAGGAGTGATGACCAAAGGATTTGGAGTGATGACCAAAGGCCCCGACCGCCGATGGGGGCAGCGGTCGGGTGCACTGACCAGTATGGGGACTTGGGGAAGGGGTCAGCAACCAAAAGCTGCTCCCGCATGGTTAACAAATGATTAAGCGCTCCGATAGAAGTGTCGGGCTTCTAAAAGAGACTTGGCCCGAGGACCAAGTCTCTTGAAGCATCCCCGCACCTACTCGCCTAAGTAATCACGGTAAGGCTTCAACTGATGACGGATACCGCTTGTGGGCAACGCCATCAATCGTTTGCACGTTACTTAGAATAGGAATGTGCGCAATGCACAATCTCCCCGGGCTGCCCATCCTTTGTCGGTCATCTATCAAGCGTAACCCAAAAGTCACAGAAATAAGCATTTGCTACTCTGATGCCCGCTGTCTTCAGAGGTCTGTCGCCTCTATCTCGGCCAATCAGCCTCGCGGGCATATGCCGGCCATTGGATCCGCTGCAGATCGATTTCGACGTCTTCTCCTCCAATGATGGCCAACAGGTTGCACCGAATTGGATCGGAAACAGCGTTGGTGCATCGATCCTTTGTCAACGGTTTGGCGATAGGCAGGCAGGATCGAAATCAGCTTGATCCGAGTGCCATGCCGTACAAACACAACGCAGATCGTCGTCATCACATCGGAAAGATGAAATTCAGGGTGACGAATTGGCGGGAATACGAAGCAGGTCTGCGTCGGCGGGGTAGCCTGACATTATGGGTAACGCCGGAAGCACTGGCGGGATGGCGTACTCCGCGACGCAAGACCCGCGGGGCCAGCGCCGGTATTCCGATCTCGCCATCGAGACAGCCCTGACGCTGGGTTGCGTCTTCGGAATGCGGCTGCGCCAGATCGAGGGGTTTATGTGCTCGGTGCTTGATCTCATGGGACTTGATGTGCCAGTTCCCGATCATACGACATTGAGCCGGTCGCAGACGTGGGAGCTGCCAGCCAGACGAAACCGGCCTCTGCCGGACGGCCCGCTGCATGTGCTGGTCGACAGCACGGGATTGAAAGTCTACGGCGCCGGGCAATGGCTGGAGGAGAAACATGGCGCGCCAGATCACGTCGCAACTGGCGCAAGCTCCACCTGGCGCTGGATGCCGAGAATGGCGAAATCATTGCTCATAGTCTGACAGACCAGAACACCGATGATCCTTCACAGATAGAGCCGTTGCTCAGCCAGATCGACGGTAAGATTGATCGCTTCACGGCTGATGGAGCCTACGATGGCAAGCCGACCTATCAGACGATCCTGCGGCATAGCAGCAACGCGATCGTCGTCATTCCACCCCGTTCGACGGCAGTGGAAAGCGGTGATACTGGGCCACCCGGTCAACGGGACGGCCACATCGCGGTGATTGCAGAACAAGGCCGATTGAAATGGCAGGCGGCCACCGGTTATGGCAAGCGCGCTCTGATCGAAACCGCCATCGGGCGATACAAGGCGCTGATCGGATCGCGCTTGCTCGTTCGTTCGCAGCACAGCAGACCGAGGTGGCCATCGGTTGCATCGTTCTCAATCGTATACTGGCGTGCGGACACCCGGAGTCTGTCCGGAATCAAGTCAGGCCGGCATGACCGACTACATCGTAAGATCGAAATGCGTTCGATTCCATATCCGCGCACCAACGCCGAATTGAACCCTTGCTCGATTTCAACGCCGCAATGAAGGTTTCCAGCTTGCTCAGCCTGCATCTCCGGCAATAATCGATAACGGTCATCCCGTCGCTTCCCGAACGTGGTGTGTGGACCGGCCTGGCCAATCTCCTCCGGTGCGTCGGGGTTCAGACGGGACTGTAAAGGGCGGCGGCAAGAATGCTCCTTACGAACGGCATTCGCCCCTTTCTTGGCTGCCTCGGCGGTGATGGCAATGAAGGTAAAGAGCGGCCCAAGCCTTTGCCTTTCTTCGCCAACCGTCACGAACGGTGTAGCCTGACCTGATCCGGTGGGCCGCTACGTATGGTCTGGTAGACCACGCAGTAGCGCTCGGTAATTCTGACCCCGATTCCAGGCAAAAACTGACGACTGCCCCCAAATTTCAGGTCCAACGGCTGCTTCCGGCTGCGTTCGATGGATCGTGTCAAACAGACTGCACTCGGACCATTGTCGGTTCGCGTGTGGCCTGGAATGCCACGCAGGAAAAACAGATCGGACAGAGCGTCGATCACATTTGTCGCCTTTCTGCTCACCCTGATAGTAGCAGCGCACCACGAAATCGCCCCCTTCCGCCTGCAACATGGCGAATTAGAAGGAACGGCAATGATTAAAAAACTTCTGCATGAGGTCACAGCGGCCGAAACATCCATCGGGTACGAGGCTGAAGATATTTCAAAGCCATCTCATGGGGTAATTGTTACCCATTTCGAATTAGCCCGCACGCTCGATCGGCTGAACCGGCGGTTCGCTATGTTCCTTCAAACGGAATTGACGAAACTGGGCGTCACTGAAATAGGCCCCTTTCAAGCAATGATTCTCTTCGGGATCGGCAATGACGAGTTCTCCGTTGGCCAGCTTTTGGAGCGGGGAAACTACAGCGGTACGAACATGTCCTATCACCTGAGACAGCTTTCGGAAGGAGGATTTGTTGAACGCGTTGTCTCACAGCGCGACAGACGCTCCACGCCGGTCCGTTTGAGCACAAAGGGGCAAAAGCTCTGTGCCGATCTCAACGCTGTTGGCTCTCTTTGCAATCGCTTCGTTGCTAAAAGCCCCGACGACCTCCGAAATTTGGCGGTGGCGTTTCAAACGCTGCACAAGATCGACCAGGTCTTTGAAAGTGCAGCCCGGTACAGATGAAAAGCGTGTCCGGCCTGAGGGCAGGGCACGCCTCCAGCAAGGCGGCGTCGCGACCTGTGAGCGGTCGCCGCCCACATCCCGCGATAGCGCTGCCCTGCTCGATGACGAAATACGTTCCGTCATCGATGAGTTGAGTGTCGAGGCCATAATAAGGCCAGCGGAGCCAACGCGATTCCGAGATGCCCCAAAAGAGTCCGGGAAACGCGTGAGGTTATGCGGGAAGGGCGGGCCCGGAACGACTGGAGATGGCCCAACCAGTACGCAACCGGCCCCTCCCAGCGGGATGCAGGTCCGCTGGTAACAAATGAGGCTCGGCTACCTCGCCAAACCAATGGGGCGATATCGTGGCGTGGTCGAGTGATTTGGCGTCTACAAGGACAAGACGACATAGGACCGCTGTGAGAGTTGATCATCATCACGCGCACTCTTTGGGCGAAGGAACGCAGGGTCAACGGGCTTCAAGGACGGCTGTCGCTTTGCCCTTAAAGGCGAGATGAGCAACTCAACAAAATCAATGGCGATGCTTTGCCATTAAACATGATATTTGCCTTTAAAATCGAGATTCTTGCCGGTAAAAGTGAGACAGCGTTCACAAGGGCATTCGACGGGTTAGGATGGAGAGGGAAGGGGACCAGGCGGGTGCAACGCCGCACTTGCCGACCCTCTGCAACCCCGACCAGCGTCGGGCCGGCAAGTGCTGACCTCATACACAAGGGGGTCAAAATTGGATGCCGATAAGGGGTCAAAGTTCTGTGCTGATTGACAAGCATCGTCAGTCTCTGGAACTGAGTCTCGGTTCCTAGAAGTTTGGTCTTCGTCCAAACAGTTCGATGTCTGGAAGTGCAAAGTGAGTTCCCCATGCTCGCTCCAAGCTTTCGTTTTTATCACTTAGTATTCAAAAACCATGAAGGATTTCTTGCATGGGTAAATATATAGACAGTTCAGTCGGGGAAGAATGGAACCAAATGCGATCGGTCCGCCATTCATTTTTGCAGCACCAAGGACTAACAAGTTTGTCGGCTAAACGATATGTGCCGATTACAGAGCCGATCGTTACTCGCGGAAAATTTTCTCGGCATCGGATCGACTTATCTGTCGCGAAAATAGTGCGAATGCTGTATAAAGCTTTCTTCACTTTCCCTGCGGAGACGCAGTTCGGAGCCGTATTGGATTTTGCGCCGCCATTCCTTGAGAGGGGGGTTGTCTCATGTTCCGTTTGCTCACCAGCATTTCGACCGGAGAACTGTTTAAGCGACAGTTGCCGGTGTTCCTGATCGCCTTCGTTATCGCCGAGTTGTTCTACAAGTTCCACAGCTTCACCCTGGAATGCGCAGCGTTCCTGGCTACCTGGTTTGTGCTCGATGCCGCTGTGCACCTGCTGACCGGCCGCCGGACACGGGACCGCTTTCCGCAATGATCGAGGGGTTTCGCCATGAAAAACGACAAGCGCCCCGATAGCGATAGGCGCGATGAAGAGCAAAATACAATCAAACGCATGCTCGAGGAGATGTCATACCAGACGGATCTGCTCGGCCAGGTGCTGGCTGAGCAAAAGCGAGCGAATTGCCAGTTGGAGCAGATTTCGCGGCAGACCTGCGAGGCCCAGAACGAGCTGCACAGCCAGACGGCGCTGCAAGGCTGCCTGCTGAAGCTGCTGGCCTATCAGGTCGACATTGCGCGCGCGGAGAAACCCGGAATTGCTCAGCTTCTCGACTGCAAGTACGGCTTCGACCGCTGCTTGGACATCTGCGACTGTCACGGCGGGCCGCCTCCCTGCAAGCATGTGCCATGCCCAGACGGTCAAGATCTGGAGCACGGCTCGGGCGAGTCAAAGCCGGGCCAGGTCAAGCCACGGAAAGTCAAGGACGCGCCCTATCCGCCGGTGCGGCGCGAAGACCACCCGGTTCGTCAACCGAACAAGCGCCCACAACGCATTGTACCGACAGGCCCGTTCCGGGGCATCCTGCGTCGCACCGAAGGCTCAGATTTGCGCGACGTCGGGTCGGGAGATCCGGGTGCCGCCGGTTTGGACTTCCCGGTCTGGACCGACGATCCTTCGGTAGCAAATGCCAGCACCAACGCAGCCGACATCAGCGGTGCCAAGGGCGGCAATGTCGTGCTGATGAGCGGGAACTGGTACATCGATTACTCGACCGACGCTGGCGCAACTTTTACCACCTTGAACCCGACGACTGTCTTCCCCGAAGATATCGGCAACGGCTTTTGCTGCGACCAGATACTGCAATACGCTCCCCAGATCGACCGTTTTATCTGGCTGCTGCAATACCAGTCGGGTGCCACTGGCGCGAACGGCTATCGTCTGGCGATGGCAAGCCCACAGGATGTCATCAACAGCAATTGCACCGCTTGGACTTACTGGGACCTGACATCGGGCAGCTTCGGGCTCGGCACCGACTGGATGGATTATCCATCGATGTCGCTGGGCGACGCCGAGGTTTATTTCAGCTTTGACGTGCTCGACACTGTTGCGGACACGGTTGCCGACAACGGCCTTGTGGTGGTGCGCTTGAGCCTCGCAGAGATCGCCGCGGGGGGCACGATCAATTTCCGCTTCACCACCGCAGCCGACAGCGCCGTGGCCTGGGGCAGCGGGGTGTCGCAGGACACCGGCAACGAGGTGTTCTGGGCCGGACATGTCGACAACAGCACGATGCGTGTGTTCAGTTGGCGCAACGACTCGACCACCTATTTCTGGCGCGATGTCGAGGTCCGCAACTGGCCGAACACCACGCTCAGCTCAAACGGGCCAAACGGCAACAACTGGTTCGGCTGGGGTTTTCCGAATAACGCAGTGATCGGCATCACCCGCCGCCTAAATGAACTGTGGCTGGGCTGGACCGCAAGTAATGGCAAAGGCAGTTCGGCTGGGTTCGATTTCCCGCATCCACATGTCCAGATTGTCAAACTCAACATTGGCGACTGGTCGGTGATCGAGCAGATGCAAGTCTGGAATCCAGACTTGGCCTTCGGCTATCCCAGTCTGGCCACCAATTCCGACAACGAGGTCGGCATCACTCTCGGCTGGGGCGGTGGTGGAAGCCTGAACGCCAACACTGCGGTAGGCTTCATGGGCGACTACGTGGTTTGGTACCGCGACGGCAGCACCTGGACCCATACGCGCTGGGGCGACTATGTGACCATTCGCCGAGCGGCACCGGAGTCGCGGATGTTCGCGGGCTTCGGCTTTGTGACCGTCGACACCACCGCCGGGCACCGCTTCGACCCCTACTATGTACTCTTTGGGCGCGAGCAGAACGAACCAGACCCGATCGGCTGAGAACGACGACTAGGCAGTCGCCTCGCCACCTTGGCCGATTGCCTTCCTCGGATCGCTAGCGTACGCGCCGGGCAGCTGCTGATGTTGGGGAAGCTGGAACACAAAGCTCGTATGTTCGTTTGCAAAGTCCTTGGTCATGACTCTTTCATTTCCGCCCTTGACGACGAATGCCACGCGTCAAGCTGATGCGAGAAGTGGCTACGTTTCATGTTCTGGTCCTTTGATTAGGCCAGAAGGCAAAAACGAATTTCAAACTGGATTACACGCGAGGGGCAAGGTCACTGCTCATCCATGAAATCGGTTGAGCGGTCATCATCGAACACTGCCAACAGCGCCTCTAAAGCGGCATTAGATAGCGAAGACGCCCCCACGTCGCTTTTATAATAGTCCAGATTAAAATAATCCTGACTAAAGTGTCGCCGGCGCGCGCCTCATGATCCTCCTGCAGATCGAATAGGCGTCTGTTGCAGGTTCCTTTTCGAAGGCCTGCCGCAATTCGCCGAGATCGGCTTCGTTGAGGACAATCGTCCACACCGCATAGCCTGACGCCCGGATCACTTCATTGTCGACGTCGATATGGATCGAGCCGACATTGAGGAAGCCGTCCTCTTCCTGCATCAGGAACGGCCCGCACCTTCCTGGTTGTTCTCCATCGGGCTGACGTTGACGATCTCGACTTCCAAGACGTATCCACGCTCAAAATAGATTCCCTTGCGGCCGACATATTGAACCAGGTCCGTGAAATTCATGTAGCGCTCCTTCGGTTACGTTTATCCGTTATACCGTATTTTGCAGAGTATAATCCGTTATACCGGACATTTGTTGACGGTTTGATTCGTGTACGGTATAACAGACTTACTAACGAAATCTACGGTATAACGGATATGAGCGAAACCCGAACGTTACTTGGCCGCCAACTGTCGGAAGCCCGTGTTAAGCGCGGCTGGATCGCCGAAGACGTTGCGAAAAGGACGGCAAGACAGAAGTCCAGAATCTACGAGATGGAAGGCGGCAGGGTCAACAGCACGGTCGACTCCCTGAGCGAGGTCGGAGCCGCCTTGGGCCTGTCCCTAGTTTTTGTCCCGACCGCAAAACTGGACGCCGCGCTTGCATTGACCGACGACGGCAAGTCTCGCGATCCGGTGCCGCGCGACTGGAGGAGCGCGCACGACGATCTGTTTATCGACGACCGGGAAATCGACGACGAAAGCGGGGATGCAGATGCTGATCGTTGAACGGGCGGCCGTGATCGGCATCCACCTGGTGCCTGCGCCCAACCGGGAGCTTAGGGTCGGTACTTTGATCCGGGACAAGGCCGGCACCGTCACTTTTGTCGTGGACGACGGCTACATCGCCATGGGGCCGCGCAGGCCGCTGGTCAGCTTGGCATGGCAGGGGCGCAGCGAAGACGAAACCACCGCAAGGCTGACCAACCGCGGTGACAAGATCATGCACGGAGGCCTGTTGCCTCCGTTCTTCGAGAACCTGCTGCCTGAAGGTGCCTTGAGGGAGCTCGTCGCGAAGGAATTCGGCGCTGGCAATTTCGACAATTTCGATGTCCTTGGAAGGCTTGGGCAAGACTTGCCGGGTGCAGTCGTTGCACGATGGGAAGCGGGCACGAAGGCTCCAACCACGACGCGGGCCGAACGCGTGGAGGTTCCCGAGACCTCGCCGCGCATCAGGTTCTCGGTCGCCGGCGTGCAACTGAAGTTCTCAATGACGATGAAACACGGATCGTTGACCATTCCGGCAGTGGACAATGAAGGCGAAATCATTCTGAAGACACCTGCCCGCCACTATGAACGGGTGCCGGAGGCCGAATACATTGCCCTCAAGCTCGCAGAGGCAGTAGGCGTACGCGTGGTCGACGCCTGGCTCGTCGACGCCGACCAGATTGATGGCATCCCGGTTGAATTCCTCCCGTCGGGTGCGAAGTCGCTTGCGGTCCGCCGCTTCGATCGGCACGCCGAGCACCGACGGACGCAGATAGAGGATTTTGCACAAATCCTTGGGGCGGTCGGCAACCAAAAATACACGAAGGGCAACGAAGCCACGGTGATGAACATAGTGCACCGTTTTTCTGCGGACCCGCGGGGTGAGTTGCTCGAGGCCGTCAGGCGCATCGTCGTCAACATCCTGATCGGCAACGGCGACGCTCACCTCAAGAACTGGTCGTTCCTCTATCCTGATGCCGGGGACATTTCGCTCAGCCCCGCATACGACCTGGTGCCGACGTTCCTCTACGGCGACGACGACATGGCCCTTCCGTTTGGCAACAACAATAACCCTTACACCGTGGGCACACGTCGGTTTGAAAGGGCGGCCGGATTGCTGAAAGTGGATCCGAAGCTCCTGGTCAAGGAAGTAAGGCTTACTGTCGAAAAGGCGCTGGATATCTGGCCCGGCCTTCTGAAGGATTTGCCGCTGACAAGCGATGCAAATCGGCCGATAATCAACCGTCTTGACAAACTGCAACTGGTGCGGGAAATCCGCGATGAAACATAAGCGGCGACACGCTTTAAAGATGCAAATGTCCGCTCAGGGTGGACATTTTGCTTCGTTCTTAAAGCGCCGCCCATTCCAGTCGGAAGACTGCTTTTAGGAGCCTGCTTCGGCATGCCTCCTGAACACCGTCCGCAATGGGGCAAACGTGATCGACCAACGCTCAGCCGCGAGCTTCTCGGTGCTTGTCTGCGAGGACGAGCCTCTGACGATGATGTGCGTGGCGGACGTATTGAAGGAATTTGAGCGTTGGTGCATCGATCCTTTGTCAACGGTTTGGCGATAGGCAGGCAGGATCGAAATCAGCTTGATCCGGGTGCCATGCCGTACAAACACAACGCAGATCGTCGTCATCACATCGGAAAGATGAAATTCAGGGTGACGAACTGGCCCCGGAACATCTTGCGGAAACGGGTGGCAACGCCCTATCTATCGAAATAGTAGTCCACGAATCTGGGGCATTTGAACCCCTTATTCCCCAAACGCTGAGGCCCACCGATGAGAGATCCAATTGAAACAGCTATGAACCTCGTACCAATGGTCGTCGAACAGACCAATCGGGGCGAGCGGGCCTATGATATTTTCTCGCGCCTGCTGAAAGAACGCATCATTTTCATTACCGGACCGATTGAGGATGGCATGGCGACGCTGATTTGCGCGCAGCTGCTCTTCCTCGAATCGGAAAATCCGAAAAAAGAAATCAACATGTACATCAACTCGCCAGGCGGTGTCGTGACCTCCGGCATGGCGATCTACGACACGATGCAGTTTATCCGTCCGGCTGTGTCAACACTCTGCTTCGGCCAAGCTGCTTCCATGGGTTCGCTTCTCTTGACGGCCGGTGAAAAGGACATGCGTTTTGTGCTGCCGAACGCCCGCATGATGTTGCACCAGCCCTCGGGCGGTTTCCAAGGACAGGCGTCCGATATCGAACGTCACGCCCAGGACATCATCAAGTTGAAGCGCCGCCTGAACGAGATCTACGTCAAGCACACGGGTCGGGACTACGATACAATCGAGCGGACACTGGACCGCGATCACTTCATGACGGCTCAGGAATCACTTGAGTTTGGGCTTATCGACAAGGTGCTTGAATCGCGTGAAATCCTCGAAGGCGATGGAAAGTAACCTTGCCCCACGTTGCTCGGTTTGCCATGATCTGCGATCGGCTTTCCATGGATGAACGAAGGGAGTTTCTCCATGGAGACTACGCTGGAGATTTTCACGACCGGCAGGGCCAGACGTGAAGGGCATCGCCACTGGCCGGATGAGTTGAAGGCGCGGTCGTATCGGCAGTTTGCGGCCGGGCGTGACGGTGAACGAAGTGGCGGAGCGTTATGGGCTGAAGCCGCACCACCTTTCTTCGTGGCGCACGATGGCGCGGCAGGGCAAGTTGGTTTGCCTGCGCCCGAGGATGCGGTGGAATTCGCGGCGATGGTTGTCGAGACGTGTGATGCCGCGCCGCCGATTAGAGAAGTCAGCCGCCCCGAGATCATCGTCGGTCCTGTCATCATCCGTCTGGAGGAAGGCGCGTCGACCGCCCGGATCGTGGCTGTTGCGCGTGCGTTTGCGGCCTCGGCATGATCTTCCCGTCAAACCGCGTGCGGATCATGGTGGCGACGGAGCCGGTGGACTTTCGCAAGGGCCATGACGGGCTGGCGGCGCTGGTGAAGAACGAGCTGCGCAAGTACCGTTCACCGGAACGGTCTTCGTGTTCAGGTCGCGCAAGGCAGACCGTTTGAAGCTGATCTACTGGGATGGCACCGGTATTGTGATGGCCTACAAGCGGCTGGAAGAGCACACATTCACCTGGATGGCTTGATGACGTTGAGCCATGCGAGTTCGAGGCCCTGTTTGCTGGCCTGGACTGGCTTCGGGTTCGCGCCGTCGAAGCCAGAGCGCCGGAAACCGTCGAATAACTGCGGCACGATGACTCCATCGTTGTCGCCCAGCTAACGTTGGAAGCGCAGCTACAGAAAATTTGGTATCAGTAAGGGAGCTGTTCCTCCAACGAAACCGGCATTAAATGGGAGCGCCCTACAGTGGCTAAGGGTACCGTAACCTTAACTTGCGGGTAATTTTGCTTGGTGACAATGCGGCATGACCGACGTTCGCACTTCCCTTTACCATCGTCATCGTTTTCCAGCCGAGATCATCGCCGAAGCGGTATGGCTGTACTTCCGCTTTCCGCTCAGCTTTCGCATGGTAGAAGACATGCTGGCTTACAAAGGAATTATTGTCACGCACAAGACGGTCAGGCAATGGGCAGAAAAGTTCGGGCGGGACTACGCCAACAAGATACGCCGACGCACACCACGCCTAGGTGACAAGTGGCACCTTGACGAAGCCGTTGTTTCGATCAATGGCAAGAAGCACTTCCTATGGCGTGCCGTCGATCAGGATGGTTTCGTACTGGAAGTCCTTGTGCAAAGCCGCAGAGACACCAAGGCTGCCAAGCGGTTGATCCGGAAACTGCTCACGAACTATGGCTACGCTCCTCGCGTCATGATAACCGACAAACTGAAATCCTATGCTGCGGCCAACAGGCAGATCGGACTGACGTCCTGCGACCATCGTCAGCATAAGGGACTGAACAACCGGGCAGAGAATTCGCATCAACCAATACGACGACGAGAGCAGGTGATGAAGCGCTTCAAATCAACGCGACAGCTTCAGCGGTTCATCTCTATCCACGACCCCATTGCCAACCTTCATCACTTTCCCCGCAACAAATTCTCTTCATCCACTCATCGCCAACTTCGTCAGGCTGCAATGACAGTGTGGCGTGAGATCGCACGCGTGAAAACCGCATAACACATCAATCAAAGACAACGTTACGTCTTGGCGATAGTTAAGGTTACGGTACCCTCTGCGGTTCGATTCCGCTCAATGGCGGTGATATCTCGAGACGGTTCAGAAGTTATCTACGCACCAACGCCTCAAAGATCTCAAGGCCATGATTTCCTCCGTTTCGTCGTCGGGTTCATGGCCAAAGATCAGCATCCTTGACAAGGACTTGCAATTGTCCTCGCAAAGTAAAGGCGGCCCAAAAGAGCCGCCCTTCTTTCGATCGATGAATAATCCTTATTTTGCGAGGTGCCAGACTCCGCCAACGCCGTCGCCGGTCATATCGCCGGCCTTCTTGTCCTTCGCGAACATATAGAGCGGCTTGCCTTCATAGGCCCACATGTCCTTGCCGTCGGCATCTTTGACAAGCGTCCATTCACCCTCGGCCTTGGCCTTTGCATCTGCATGGAAAGCCGGCCAGTTCTTCAGGCATTTCGCGTCACAGTTGGATTTGTCCTTCGTATCCTTGTCAAACGTGTAGAGTGTCATGCCCTTGGGGGTGGTCATGACCTTGCCCATCTTCGTATCCATCATCTTGACCGGTTCAGCAGCAAAGGCAGACAAGCTGCCGGCCGCAACAATTCCCATTGCAACGAGTATTGATTTCATATCGTTCACTCCCTCTTAAGGTTGTACGGCCCAAGCTTCGACGCAAAATCACCGCCTGCCATCCCACCGCATCATTGAACACTTCATCTGCCACTGTTATTCAATGCGCGCACGCACTCAAAATAAGTACAAGCTAACTCATTGAAATCACTAATTCGGCATTCTCATGATTAACGGTTCACCGGCTGTTAGCGATGATGCCGGTATGGGCTGACATGCGAACGAAATCGAGATGGTCGCCCGGTCCGGGTATTAAAGTGCAAAGCGTTGTATTTAGCGATGAGGGCAACTGGGTCGTGTCTGCTTGCGGGCCAACGTCAGGCATATGCCCCGATTGCCAATACCGTCCTGCGTCCAGGCACGAAATTCAACTTCAGCGATCAAGGTTGGCAGAACGAAAACAGCCCCTTTTCGCTTGACCGGTATTGGAGGCTTCGAAGTCTTGAGCTTTTCAAGCTGTTTAGCAGAACATAAAGATCTGTGAGGCAGTTGGGCTGTGGCCCGCAAGCAGGCACATCTTGCCGCGCGATCCAGGCTCGATCAGAGGATCTTCGAAATTAAGTGCCCCACAATTCTTTATGCTCTCCAAATTGATCTCGGCCAGCAGGCCTGTAAGACGCTTTCACCTTATCGCAGGGCACTCCATGCCAGGCGTCAGGCAATCATGCCCCGGACAAGGGCGCATACCAGGCGGGCAAATAGGCGTAGGCGTAGGATCCGGCGGAGTGCACGACCCCGAATACTGATAGACAAAGGTGAGCGGCTCGCCGCAGTTCCTTCCCCACTGGTTCGGCATCGTAACCTTAACTTGCGAGTAATTTTGCTTGACGACAATGCGTCATGACCGACGCTCGCACTACCCTTTACCATCGCCATCGCTTTCCAGCCGAGATCATCGCCGAGGCGGTCTGGCTGTACTTCCGTTTTCCTTTAAGCTTTCGCATGGTCGAAGACATGCTGGCTTACAAAGGAATTATCGTCACGCACAAGACGGTACGGCAGTGGGCAGAAAAGTTCGGTCGGGATTACGCCAACAAGATTCGCCGTCGGACACCACGTCTCGGTGACAAGTGGCACCTCGACGAAGCCGTTATTTCGATCAATGGCAAGAAGCACTTCCTATGGCGCGCCGTCGATCAGGATGGTTTCGTGCTGGAAGTCCTTGTGCAAAGCCGCAGAGACACCAAGGCAGCCAAGCGTTTGATCCGAAAACTGCTCACGAAAAGTGGCTGCGCTCCTCGCGTCATGATAACCGACAAGCTTGGTTCCTATGCTGCAGCCTGCACGCAGATCGGACTGACATCCTGTGATCATCGCCAGCACAAAGGATTAAACAACCGGGCAGAAAATTCGCATCAACCAATACGACGACGCGAACGGATCATGAAGCGCTTTAAATCAACCCGCCAGCTTCAGCGGTTCATCTCTATCCACGACCCCATTGCCAACCTTCACCACATTCCCCGCAACAAATTCTCTTCATCTGATCATCATCAACTTCGGCAGGCTGCAATGACAGTCTGGCAGGAAATCGCATGCGTGAAAACCGCATGACACTGCAAACAAAGACAGCGTGACATCTACTCGCAAGTTAAGGTTACGATGCCGCTTGATGTTGACTCACTGAGCCCGAAATGTGTCGCGCAATATGGAAACGATCAGGCGTGCACAGCTGCCATCAATATCAAGCTCGGGATCAAAGATCGTCACCGTGAGGCCAATACAACGCTCATCAGCAAGCAGCCTGCGCAAAAGAAAGACGAGATGATCTGGATCGACGCCCGGACTGCCCGGCGTGTCAACAGCGGGCATCACCGTTTGGTCAAGTACGTCGACGTCGAAATGCACCCAGAAAGGCCAGCGAGATTTCTGCTCAATGGTTTCAATTGTTCGCATGAGGATTGCGCCCACCCCCAATTCTTGCAAAGTGAAGATGTCCAGCCGATTAATGGCCGTTTTGTTCACATCAGGCCATGCGAAGTCAGCGTCGCGCCCCTCGCGTTCGCCGATCTGAACCACCTGCTCCTCAGGTACGAGCGGTGCTGGTGCATCCGGCCATTCGGTCATGAGCGGCTCCCCCCGTCCTGTCGCGAGCGCGAGGTCCATCCCCGCGACAGCACCCAGCAAGACGGACGGATCATAATTGCCAGGGTGTCGAAAATCGCTGTGTCCGTCGATATGTACCAGGGAAAGTGCCGTAGACCGGCGGATTCCAGCCAAGGCGCCGAGAAGGATCGAGCAGTCGCCACCGACGACGACTGGAAATTGGCCTGCGCCGGCGACCTCGGCAACGGTGTCCGCAAGCAGCAGGTTGAAGTCGCGCATCGTCTGACCATTGAGCAGTCGTGTGTTGGGTTGGACTTCGGGATCATATTTGGGTCGGGTAAGATCAATGACGCGGACAGGTTCGAGGGCCTCAACCAGTCCAGCTTCACTCAAAACCTGCGGTGCTCGCCACGTACCGGGTTCGTGGCCGGGGCGCAGAGGCCGCAGGCCGAGATTGGATGGGGCCCTGATCAGCGCTGTGTGCGAGTGTCGATCGAGTCTGGTCAACGGACTTCTCCTCCGCACCGAGTTGTAACAATTTCCAGACTTGGATTCTACTCAGATAAACTGAAGGATGATGTGGATGGTAGAATCGAACTGACAGTGCTTGCGGAACTGGAGTTTGAACCAAACATGTCCACCGGATGATACAGATCGGAGTTTGATTCCGCCCAGTCGCCTCTTGGTGCAGCCCGAGGCAAGACAATTAACCGGTCCTTTGTCTTCTTGCTGCCAACGGAATACCGCCTGAAGGCGATCAGCGCTGGACAAGCAGGTTCCACTTCGCGCGAATTGATGGCGATATGGGGAAAGCTGCATGCGTTCCGGACGGCTTTAGGAATCGCTGCCACGCTTGTTTAACGTGGGTTCCTTGCATGGTCCACCAACTGTGAAAATAGTTGTAGTGACATTGCTTTTCGAACCGTTGTCGTTCCAACTTTTTTCACTCAGAGCAGTCAGTATTCATTGATGGACACCTACATTATCCTACTCGCATTGTTCGGAATGGTGGTCTTGTTGACCGCCTGGCTTCCAATGGTGCTGAAGGAATTACCACTCTCACTCCCGATGATATGCATTGCGTTTGGCGCTCTCTTTGTCTGGTCGCCACTTTCGAGCATTGTCGGCTCCAATCCGTTCGACAGCCGGTACATTACCGAGCGAGCAACGGAGTTCGTTGTCATCATATCGCTCATGGGGGCGGGACTAAAAATCGACCGACCGATGGGTTGGCGCAGTTGGGTCATAACATGGCGCTTGCTCGCCATTGCCATGCCGTTGACAATCATCGGCATTGCGTTTCTTGGCTGGGGCCTGCTTGGACTCGGACTTGCGTCAGCGCTGCTTCTCGCCTCAGCCCTTGCGCCAACGGATCCAGTGCTCGCCAGCGATGTTCAGGTCGGGCCGCCGCAATCCGGAGAAGAAGGTGACGTACGTTTTGCGCTGACCTCAGAAGCCGGGCTGAATGACGGATTAAGCTTTCCGTTTGTTCATCTTTCCATTGCGATCGCACTTGCTTCCGCCACAGGTGAACCATGGTTTCGCAACTGGCTGCTCATTGATGTGTTCTGGAGGCTTGCCGCGGGTGTTGGTTTGGGGTGGCTTACGGGAATACTCCTCGGCTTTCTTACATTCCGACTTCCAAACAGAACCAAGCTCGCGCGCACCGGCGACGGATTCGTCGCGCTGGGAATCACCTGTGTGAGTTACGGCTTGATCCAAATGGCCAACGGATACGGTTTTGTCGGCGTGTTCGTGACGGCCCTTACCCTGAGAGCGGCGGAAAGAGAAAGCCGGTACCATGAAAACTTGCACGCTTTCGCCGAACAGATAGAGCGCCTCCTGATGATGGTAATGCTGGTCTGTTTTGGAGCAGCCATTGCGGAAGGCTCGGTTTTCCGTGCGCTGGACTGGAAAGTGGTCGCGGCGGCATTTCTCGTTCTGTTCGTCGTTCGGCCGCTCTCAGGATGGCTCGGCCTTATCAGAACCTCGCTGCCGATAAAGGAGAAGGCGGTGATTGCAATATTCGGTATTCGCGGTCTGGGTTCATTTTATTATATCGCCTATGCGATCGGACAAGCCGCATTCGAAAAAACCGAACTATTATGGGTGACGGTATCTCTCGTTGTGCTTGGGTCGATCGTGCTACACGGCATTGCGGTGACCCCGGTGATGAGGAATCTCGATAGGCGAAGGCGTAAAATTTGAAGCGCGTTGGGAATGGCAGGTGATTGCATTTATCCCGTTGGTTCAAGGCCGAAAATTACGCTATCAATTTCCGTGAGTTTTCGTTCTGGTTGAACGACCGGAAATAATGTTCGGCATGCTGGTAGAAGTTTTCTGCCTCGATTTGATTTCCGATAAGCGCTTGAGTTCTGGCTTGCGCGAGATAGCGTTCATAGTTCAGTCGCGCGCCCTGATGGCGCGCGACGGTGGCTTTCTTAGCCGACTGCATCGAATGCCCGTGCGGTTCTGTTGCTGATCTGGATTGGTTCATATTCATTGAAATTTTGAGCCATTAGGTGGCTCACTCCTTTAATATTGTTGTGGGCTGGTTGAGAGCAACTTGCCGGTTTGGAGGAAATCGCGACCAGGGATCAATCAATCTGATCGGCTACAATCTGGCGTAGTTCCTCTCGAGTGAAGCCGGAAGCTTGATGTTCACACGTGGCGGCGATTATTCGCGGCGGGTTGTTGATTGTATCTCGATCAATTTGAGGCGGCCGCACCGTAGTGCGGTTCAGTTCGGTAATCATTTGCATATTGGTCCGTTGGCTGCTGCGGCAAGGCCGCGCAGCATGTCATATTGGAATACATCGGCTGCAGGCAGACGATAGGCGGGCTGCAAAAAGAGCAGCGATCAAACTTTGAATTGCTACAGGAGCGAAATCTGCGCTCGATCAGGAGCTTGCAGAACTGGCCGAACTATCTTCGTCGACCGTTCTTATATGGGCGCGCAATGTGGTTATTTCAAGTTGGGATCGTCAGCTAACGCAAGGGGGCAGGACGTTTTCCGCAATCTTCCCGCTGGCCATAAGGATGTGGCCTTGAAGGCGTCTTTTGAGGCTGTCGTTCAGTGATCAGGACAGAATTTTCTGGAAACAGGGGACTTGTTCCGGGTGGAAACACGGTTCACGCAGCGTGTGTCCTACGAGACGTGAAGGTTGCCCGGGTGATGGACACGCTGGTACCATCTGTACCGCTGGTTATGTCCATGCGTGCATCGAGCTGCTTCACCAGGGCCTGGACAATGGCCGTTCCGAATCCGCCCGTGGTTTCGCCGGCGGTAACAGTGTTTTTCCCCACGCCATTGTCAGAAACGATGAGTTTCCAGTCCGCTTTGTCAATCTCGTAGGTAACAGTGATCCGGTCGCCGGACTTGTTTGATGGGAAAGCGTATTTGATCGCGTTGATAACAAGTTCGGTCACGATCAGGCCAAGGCTGACGGCCTTGTCTGATCCTATCCATCCCGCGTCCGCCATTACATCCAGCGTGACGGGGTTGCTTTCCCCGGTCATCGAGGCGGCCAGGCTGCCGCAAAGCTTCGTCAGGTAAGAACCGACTTCAATCTGGTCAATACTGTTGGAAGTATGCAGGTGCCTTTGCACCTCGGCCACCGACATGACGCGCTGATGGGCGTCGTGCAGATGCAGCCGTGTTTCCTCGGACGTGACGGCCCGCGCCTTCAACAGCAAGATGCTGGCAATGATCTGCAGGCTGTTGGCGACGCGGTGCTGCATTTCCTGAAGCAGGACGTCCTTCTGACGCAACAGCTCTTCAGTCTGCTTGAGAAGGTCATCCTTTTCCCGTTCGTTCGCCCGGCGGCTGGTGACGTCGGAAAAAGCAAGCAGGATGGTGGAAGTCGTGTTGTCGTCGTAAAGGACGGTCCGAGCATTCAGCAGCATGGTCCTGCGGCCAAGATTGGGAAAGTCATGCTCGACCTCGAAGCCATCCATCGCGGCACATTCGGGAGTGATTGTCTCGAGCAGGACACGAAGGGCAGGGATGTCCCATTGTCCGTCCCCCAGCGAGTAGAGCAAATGGCCCCGCGTCTCTTCGGGATCGACCTGGAACGTCTCGTAAAATGAACGGCTGGCAGCCAGCACGCGAATTTCACGATCAAGCACGATAAACGGCTCGGGAATTGTGTTGACAATTGCCTGTGCAAGCTTTTGCGCGTCTTCGATATTCTGCAGGTCGATCATGGTAGGAAGCTGATCCCATCTGAACCACGCCGCGACTGAGACAGCCCACGTATAACCCCATGAGCAAGATATATCTTCCTTTCACGAATGTCGCGAACCGTTTTTTGCAAATGCCCCGATGCCCTGTCGAATTAAAACGATCTGGCGGCGACAACATCGGCCCGATATTCTCGGCATGTCGCCACTGCTCCGACTCCGACCACCATGCCCGCGCGTTCGCGATGCCTACTGCAGCGATGCGGCGGTAGAGACCGCCAAGACATTTTTGAAACGCCAGTACATCAACTCTGGGAGCCTTATGGAATGCGAAACGGCCGCATCAGGATGCGGCCGTTGTAGCATTCAAATCGACAAAAGCGATGTAGCCTGGGTCTGGTATCCAATTAATTGGCAGATCTGGCCACGCGATGGCCAGCGCTCTGGGTTGCATTGACGGTGTTGGCCGTATCAGCCCCCATACCGCGAATGGTATTTGCACACCCTGAAAGTTCGACAAGAGCAAGGACAGCGGCAATTGGAACAATGTGGGATAGTTTCATGGACAGTATCTCCCGTTCTTCAAAAGTTTAATCCAACGCTCGCACAACGCGACGGAGCAGCATCGGTTCCGCGAATGTTAGCCGCAAACGCTTGTCGGCTCCGGATGGCGCCTTGGCGAGTGATATCTGGTGATGTTCGGGCCTGGCGGGTCGACTGCACACGGGTCTCAAGCCCCAGGGCGGATTTGCAAAGCGCTGCAAGCGGAGCCGCGGCCTGTGACGTTCGATGGAACCAAAACGACTTGAGTAGGGTTTGGCGAAGGAAGATAGAAGCCTCGGAGGGCATTATGAAAATACGGCAAACCTATGTCACTCCGCATGAAGGCGGTATCGGCGGGTATACAGTGGAATTCGTCTATGAGGATGGAAACCATCTCTCCGTAAATCTGCGAGACAAGGATGACAAAGATTTTAACAAGCTGGACCTCATTCTGTAGAACGCGAACGATCAGTCCAGGAAGAACGTGATCGCCAGATCGTCGAGGCTGCAGCAGTCGCTCGCGCTGCATCGGCGCAGGCCGATGCGCTCGAAGCTGAAGCTAAAAATCGTATCACGCGCGTGGCGACCGATAAAGCCGAACGGAAGACGGAGCGCGATCGGCGGTATGCTACCCGCAAAGCCAAGCAACGCTGAATTTTTCACGTACCGTTATGCGTGAACGAAGTCGATACATCGACGTGTTCGAGCATCACTGGAATTGGGGGACCGGGTGCTGGTGATTTCAGGTTGGGTTCAGCTCATGCCTCAAGATCCCGATAGTGTCCGGTCTTATTGCAGTTCTGAGGCATGAAGGATTCAGAAAATTGGAAAGAGAGTCTTTGCAGGCCCACGCCTTGTTTGGCAGGCCGACGTGCTCCTGGCCGAGCGTTGCGCGCCACGATTTCGACCTTGGTGGCGAGGTCGACGAGCGCTCCCTGAAAACGTGGGCTTGCTGCGAAGCGCGATCCGTCCAGCCTTCCAGAATGTGGAAGAGGTTATCGTCACGGACATCGGTCGCGAATGTTCAAGGTCAATACCATCGACGACGCGTATCGGTCAAAGTCTGTCCAACGGCGACGCCCAACAGGAAGGCAACAATACCGACGATGCCAAGTACAGAAGTCGTGGTGCCGGGGTTTTCGCGGGCGATCTCGGAAACCGCTTGAGCTTGCGTCCGCAGTTGCTGCGTTGCCCGTGATGCCAGCGACGATGCGTTGCCAGACAGGTCCGAGGCCTGCTCGTGCGCATTGTCCAAAACTTTGGTGCTCCGCTCCGCAATGGTTCTGTTGATTTTTGTGATTTCCTTTCGAAGGGCTGCGATCTGTTTCTCCAGGGATTTTTGGATTTCGTCGGCATTCGGGGTTTCAGGCTCAGGTGCGTCGGCCATTGAGTTATTCCTTGAAATGGAGCTGGTAAGGAACGGTGTTCAGGCCGATTTGTTCCGGAGCGAGCTAGATCTGCATGGATGAGAGGGCGCTTCGCCAGCCGGGCTGGTGGCGTTCCATAGACAAGCCTGCTCAACTTGTTGCTTTAGCGGTTCAGGCACCCCTTGACGTGAGCAGATCGCGCCCCGGGAAGAACAGTTACATACGTCGTGTATTTAAGTTCATTCTTGGTATTTGAAGATTGATTTACATGAAATGGGCAATCTGACGGGTCGCGGGTTCGAACACATTCGGTCTCGTGTAAGCCAGCTGCGAAGAGGTTGCTCAGTTCCGATGGGGAGGACCGGGCACCTCTTGACGAGGCTGACACTATGAAGGTTCTGTTGCGCCGCAATCAAGAGCCACCCATCAATCTGCCTCTAACCGACGTCACCCTCAAGACCTATACGAAGGACAAGGTTGTCACCGGCCCGGTCCATGGCCGAGCTAGTCAAGCCTGCCACCGAGGTCAGACTAAGAAAGCTCAGTCGGGATCCGTCGGTGACGGCGTGGGATGCCTGCGTTCCTCTACCTCGGCGGCAGTCCACTCAAGGAAGAGGCTGTAGGCGACAGCGAGCAGTGCAGGGCCGAGGAATATGCCGATGAGGCCAAAGGCCAGAACGCCGCCAATGAACCCGAGCAGACCGAGCAACACGGGCAGATTGTTGGCCTTACCGAGGACATAAGGCCTGAGGACATTGTCGATGCTGCTGACAAGCAGCAAACCCCATGCCGCGACGAAAACGCCCCACCAAACCGTTCCCTGCACAATGAGCCAAAACGCCACCGCGCCCCACACAAGCGGAGGGCCGGCCGGGACAAACGACATAACGAACGTGAGGAATCCAAGCAATAGCGCCTGAGGAACACCGGCGATCCAGAAGCCGATACCAGCCAAGAGGGCTTGGGCGAGTGCCGTACCGATCAAGCCGTAAACGACGCCCTTTACGGTTGCTCCGACCACCATGAGCAGCTGCTGGCCGCGGGACCCGGCGAATCGTTCGCTGATTTCGCGCATATGGGCCGTCATCCGTCGGCCGTGGAGATAGAAGAAAAAGGCGGTGAATACACTCAGTCCGATTTCAAGAAGGCCAATCCCGAACACCGTTCCGCCAGTTACGGCGATGTCGGTGACGGGGCCGATCAACTTCTTGAGCTCAATGATGAAGGCGGGGACGTCGTGGGCCAAGCTCTCCCAATAGACAGCCAAGATCTCCCCAACCACCGGCACCCCTTCGACCCAACGCGGTGGCGCCGGAGGACCTTGCTCGAGAATGCGGATCGTCCCCGTGATCAGGCTGCCTGCGCTGTCCGCCAGGGTCGCCACCATTACGGCAAACGGGGCGACAAGAACGAGGACTACCAGCAATGTCATCACGGCGGCCGCCAGTGCTTTGTAGCCGCCGACTGCCCGCTCGCACTTCTTGTAGATGGGCCATGTCGAGAAACATATGACCGCTGCCCACAGGATGGCCGACAGGAAAGGCCAAAGCACAACAACGCAGCCGATCGCCAGCAAAAGAAGCGCGCCGACCCCCAGAATCTGTTCGATTGGCTTGCCGAGTGGTATCAAGACCGATCACTCCTGTCGCCGTCCGGCAGCTGTCGCCCAACGGTATTTTTGCTGAATGAGCAGGTTAATATAAGCTCATCTTGTCGTCAGGCATTTTTCGGCACTGACGCTTAAGAGACGATACATGCTCCCGCCCATTTTTCAGAAGCGCATCATGGATACCGCGGAATTTCACGGCGTTTATTCGCCCGAGGACCTTGCCATGGCTCGGTCGCCACGTCACGGCGATGATTGGAACCTAAATCGCGCTGGCCTGTTGTTAAATGCGAACGCCAATCCCGAAATGACACAATCCCGCTGTGCGATGATCTCTCAAGAGTGAGGCGGCTGCTGCACATGATCAGCCTTGCTACTGAGCATCGCAGACGTCATTGATAAGGGATTTAGCGTCAGTTGCCGCCGTGTTGATGTGCATCAATGGACAAAGAGGTGTATTATTCAATGCCGCACTTTCAAAATATGGAGGTTGCTATGAAAGTCTCTGAAGCAATGCATAAGGGGGTGAATTGGGTCACGCCTGATGCCTCGCTTTCACAACTCGCGAAAATAATGAAAAACGATGATGTCGGCGCCATACCCGTCGGCGAGAATGACCGCCTCATCGGCATGGTCACGGATCGCGATATCACGCTCCGGGCTCTCGCCAACGGCAGGGATCCGGCTTCTTTGACGGCGCGAGATGTCATGACCAAAGGGATTGTCTATTGCCGGACTGACGAGACTGTTGAAGATGCCATTCGGTTGATGGAATCAAAGCAGATCAGACGCCTGCCGGTTATCGACGATAAGAAACGGATGGTCGGAATGCTCTCTGTCGGCGATATCTCGCACCACAACGGACGCGAATTCATGGGAGAACTGATGATGGCTGTCACCGCGGCTCATCCATGAGTTCGCTCTTGGCCTTCCATCCGTGAATAGATCGAGGTCTTGAAGATAGGGACATATCTGCACGACATCCCCTTAGATACTCTTCGGAGTTCAAGCGACGTTCGGGTGCCGGCATGGTGATGGTGAATCTGGTTCGAAACTAGTGGGAACTGCGCCGGCAATCGCCAATGCTGTATTTCATGCCACAGGCAAGCGCGTGCGTACGCTGCCAATCCAAATAGAGAATGTCCTGACGGCATAAACTTGTCATCAGCAAGCGGGCCCATCCAACAGGCGTCACCAATGCTAAAGCACACCACCTCTCGAGATCCTCTCGAAGTGGCCGAATGTTGGCATCGAGAGGGATGTGCATTTGCGCTCGCGACGGTGATTGAGACGTGGGGTTCTTCTCCGCATCCAGTCGGGAGCCGGCTGGTCATCGAGTGAAGATCGCCAACCGGTTCAATATGGCTGCATGTGAGAACGACCGGCCGCGCTTGCAATCTCACCACGTGTAATTCCCTGCACACTGACCGCTGCGGCGATTGTGGGTTTCTCAGGGGCAGCGTACACTCATGAAATGCTCGACGATAGCGATCCGACCACCTCTTCTGCCCGCCCTGAAAGGAAGCTGGCGGCGATCCTCGCGGCTGATGTCGCAGGCTATAGTGGCTTAATGGAGCGCGACGAGGAGGGCACTCACGAGCGGCTGCGGGTGCTGTTGCGAAATGTCGTCAGGCCAGCGGTGGAGACGCATCGCGGCCGCATCGTAAAAACGGCTGGCGACGGGCTCATCGCTGAGTTCTCCAGTGCCATAGAAGCGGTGCGCTGCGCGGTCGAACTGCAGCAGGCAATGACGGAGCGAAACGCGGCCCATCCGGAAGATCGCCGTCTGATGTTTCGGATGGGCATAAATCTCGGCGACATCATGAGCGAGGACGACGATATCTTCGGCGACGGAGTTAATATCGCGGCTCGGCTGGAGGCTTTGGCCGACGCCGGCGGAATACTTATCTCCCATACCGTTTATGAGCATGTCGATCGCAAATTGCCAGTCCGCTTCGACGATCAGGGGGAGCGCGTTCTCAAGCACATCGCTCGCCCGATCCGAGTCTATCGAGTCTGCTGGGAGGCCGTTCCCGCGGGCCCGGCGCTCCAGCCCGAGTCGACCCAGCCCAGGCTGCAGGACAAAGTTTCGATCGCGGTGCTGCCTTTCACGAATATGAGCAGCGATCCGGAACAGGGTTTCTTCGGCGATGGTCTAGCGGAAGACTTGATCACGGATCTTTCCAAGGTCCCTGGCCTTCTGGTGATCGCTCGCAATTCGAGCTTTGCGTATGCGGGCCGGTCGGTTGACATCCGCGCGATCGCCAGGGAGCTTGGCGTTCGCTATGTCATCGAAGGTAGCGTCCGGCGGGCGTCAGCGCGGGTGCGGATTAATGCCCAGCTCATCGACGCGACCAATGGAAGCCATCTCTGGGCTGACCGTTTCGACCGCGACCTGGCGGATATCTTCACCCTTCAAGACGAGGTCGTGGCGAAGATCGTGAGCGCTCTCGCAAATGTCCTGCCGTCTGCCCGGCCCATCGCCAGACAACGGACAACAAATCTCGACGCCTACGATCTTTTCGTGCGCGGACGCGTGCTGGCGATGCAATCGCCCGAAGGAAACCGGGCGGCTCGCCCGCTCCTCGAGAAAGCAATAGAACTCGATCCGGATTTCGCTGAAGCATATGCCTGGCTCGCGATGACGCACCATTTCGGCTGGCTGTATTGGGGAGAAGCCGTTGACCCACATCGCGCGCAGGCGCGTGTCACTGCCGAACGCGCGGTCTTGCTCGACCCGCAAAATGCCGACGCACATTGGATTCTCGGATATGTGCGGGCCTACGACGGTGACTTGGCTGGAGGAGTGGCAGGGTTCCAGGTGGCGCTTCGAATCAACCCCAACCATGCCGACGTCTGGGCGCTGCTCACCGACCTGATGGTATTCGAAGGACGCGCTGTCGAGGGGATAGATTGTGCCCTGAAGGCCTTTCGTCTGAATCCGTATCCGCCGGGATGGTATTATTGGGTGCTCGGCTGGGCTCAATATGCGGCAGATCGGTATGAAGACGCCATCGAAACGCTTCGCCAAGATGCCGCACGGGGGACTGGCTCACGGCGGCTGTTGGCCGCGAGCCTGGCGCAGCTTGGCTGCATTGAGGAGGCCCGGGAGGAAGCTCGCCTTTACCTTGCCGCGATCCCGAATTTCTCGGTCGATTACTGGGCAAGCGGACAACCGTTCCGCAAAGACGCGGACCTGCAGCATTTCATTGACGGCTACGTCAAAGCGGGTCTGCCAAAGTGAGGGGCGAGTTGGCTGCGGTAAAACAAACCGCACCTTGGCAAGGCGACTCTTGGGATAGCATCGAGCAGGCTTTCCATTGACCGCTTCTGGCGCATGAGAGCCGTCTCATAGGCTGGTCCGGCGGAGAGGTGCATTCACAGCAGCAGGTGGCAGACGGACCTAACGAAGCTGTGGACCGACCATGGCCGGGGAACACATCAATCTGACCGGAATCTATTCATGTTCCGCTGAACCGTTGAAGTCGGGCGATTTGCGGCCTGATGCGCAACCAATGGTGGCGCAGTTCTGCTTTGAAGCCTGCGGCAGCGCCAAAAACCGAGTTCTAGATAATTAGGGAAGGTCTGCTGTTGGGCTGTTGGCGGCGAAGCGGACGTCAGGCTCATCGATCGATGTTCTAGTTCTGTGCGTCAAAAGTTGCATAATGCCTCCTCTGGAACTCTCCCTAAGGAAGCCTCGGCCGTCGAGCCTGTGGCCCGTCGTTGGAAGGAGCGATGGTCGACGACGTCTAGTCATCCTTTGCCGCGACAATGCTGGCCGCCAAGGGCAGAATGTCATCAATATCGGCAAGATCACCAGCGCTGCCTACTAAATCGCGACTCCCGTTCAGGCCTGTTGGCGCAGCCCATTCCGCGCCACCGCCATTCTTGTAAGAGAGCGCCGGGTCATATGTGACGTCGGTGAAAACTGGCGACGGTAAGTAGTATCATTGAAGTAGTCCTTATCGCGCCGTAGTAAATAAGTACTTTATTCAAAGTCAGCTCCATCCTATGGAAAAATCCTGTATATATTGGCCATTTTCTTCTCATAGGACCCAAGTATTCTTGTGGACGTGAGTCGTTCTATAGTGTACTTTTTTAAATATTAATGTTAATAATTCTGCAAGCCTGATAGAGTGCTGAATATCAATCTGCACAATTGGAGATATATTGTGGCGAAAAGATTTTGATCGTAGATATTGACAGTATTCATCGAACCCAGTTACTTATCCGCTATTCGACAACAGGATCATTGTGTCGGGTCATCGGGGTGCGATCAAAAACGTAACGGCAGGAAATATTCGCGTGTGATACGCAGGCTCGGAGCGAGGGGCCTTGTGAGTGGAAGGCGGCCAACAGCATGCGTCCTTGTTGAACGGATGCCAAAAACGCCAATGGCGAGATCCCCATCTTGGTTGCTCGTTGCGGCTAACCTATCAATCTAATCAGTGCAGTGACTGGCGCGACTTTGGCCAGTCTTAACAATTATGCAAACCAATCGGGCCGCTCTCTTCGAGCATCAGGTTTCTGCTTTCTGTAAAGGAAAAAAATTGCTGACAGACATATCGACCCAAGGCGCACAGTCACCAAGAGGCATTCGAGGGTGGCTTATTTTGTTGGGAGCAAATATACTTATATTGACGTTGTATTATTGGATTGTGACATACAGCGTCGCTGTTGACTTCATTTCACAAGTGATTGATGGTGAAATCTCTTATATCAATTTGATATTTAGGGATATGCCTGTATACGTTGTATGTTTTATACTTCCATTGATGTGTGTGTATTTATTTTTTGTGAAAAGTAAACATTTTCCGAAGTTGTGCACGGTTCTATTCGTCGCCCTTGCGGTTTGGAAGGTATACGAACTATTCAGATATTTCATCATCCTCGAAACTGTATGGGGTAATGTGTCTATCGAGATATGGATGCATCAAATACTCAATTACAGCGCAGCATTGCATTTAATCCAGGTATTGGTATGGCCAATTTATCTGAAGAACTCCGGGCGCGTAAGAAATACATTTATCAATTGATATAACTGAAATTCGGTTCTTGATAATTTAAAAAAATGCCTAATGTTTTCTATGAAAACAAAATAAGGTATCAAAAACACTTGCCTTAGTGAATATAAGTATACACAAAGAAGCCTAATCAGGAGATTGTGATCGTGGGACAGAAGAACTCAAACCGCACGCAAAGTATTAATTATTTTAACAACCCACGCGCGATGTTTTCTTACACTACGTCGCAACCTTTCAACATGAATATCTCTATTAGTGCCCGTGGCACACTTTATGAATGGAATCCGCCAGCAATCGCGCACGTTTCCTACTTAAATCCATATACAAATACAATGGCTTACAAATCGGTTCCAATTGGTGGACATTACCACCCGTCAACTGTGACAGTAACGACTGGTGCTCTCACTGGACCGACGTGGGGTGAAATACGCGTTGACGTTGAGACGATAGCACCGCTTCCGGATATCCCAGACATGTCACTTATCCCAAATTCGTCTCTACCGAACCTAATCGGTAAAATAAATGAGGCTTGGGGTATTATCTCGGGTGTGATTGGTGGCACAACTACACCTGCAGGCTACCAGATAACCGTTATGTCTTACACGCCTGCCACGCCTGCGTCAGCTATTCGCGCTCCCAATCTTTCATCGCTCCCTTACTTGGATTCGCAAGGTAATCTTCATTATGGAGCAGTTATTCAAAAATCAAATGAGGCGGCCGCCGCTCCAGCAAACGGTGGGCGGAGCCATCTGACGCATTCGCCGGTTGTTGCGGGCAACATTTCTCCGACCGGGATACGATCTGAGTCAGCGGAGGTTGAAGCCAATGCGCGGAATGCCGCTCGTCACGACAGTTTCAGTGCGCCTAGCCGGCCCAGTCGCACGCCGCCAGTCGGGCGAGAAACACAAAATCAGATTGACCGTGATCGAGACCGTAGCGGTGACGGAACACGTGCAACGCCATCGGACCTGGCGCAAGACCGCACCAGCCAGAGCAACCGCCGGGCGGACCTGGCAGACCTGCGAGATAAGCGGAATGCTCACCGCGACCCGAATGCCGGCAACAACTATGCGGACACAAGTTGGGGTGTCAAGAATCCGTCCGAGCACAGTTTGCCCAGTTTACCGGAGCAGAACTTCCACGCCGGGTTGGAGCTGGAAAGGTCAGGCCTTCCAAAAGTTTCTACGGGAGTTTTTCCTGGACTTGATTGGACGACGCCAACGGCTGGCTTCACCACGGGATTTCAGACGGCTACCGTAGTGGCAAAGCCCGTTGCCCGTCCCATCCCCATCCCGGTGGCGAAGCCGGTGCAGCCTCCAGTCCCCCTTTCACACTCGATTGCCCGTCCCGCACAAAGTTTGGCGGAGCTGTGGGGAGGAACCAACACTTGGGGCAAGGCCTTGAACGATGCTGCGGCTGCCGTAGGACGCGGCATTGAAGCAGGCGTTTCTGCTCTTGGCGGCTTCCTTGGAGCAATTCGTGACACAATGAACGCCGGGCTCAGCAAGCTAGGCGCGTTATTGGGAGGTGGCAATTCCAGTTCGTCAGCAGGCTCGAGCAGCCATTCAAGCAAGAGCTCCAATGCTGCCACCCGCGAAAGCACCCGAAACGAGGACCACAAGAGCTCGTGGGGCAACAAGCCTGTCCTCCTCGATCTTTCCGGCAATGGCCTCACCGTCGACTCACTGTCGTCGTCCTCGCAATTCGTCGACCTTGATGGCGATGGTTATTTGCATCGCACGGCCTGGGCGGGCGAGGGGACGGGTGTCCTGATCATCGACACGAACGACGATGGCAAGATCAATCAGTCGAATGAATTCATCTTCACCGAATGGGACAAGTCGGCGACCGGCGACCTTGAGGCCATCCGTAATGTCTTCGACACCAACCACAACGGCAAGCTCGATGCGGGCGATGCAAGGTGGGCTGAGTTCAAGGTCATGGTCAACGGCCAGATGCAATCGCTCGACGCGCTCGGCATCGCTTCAATCGACCTGACGCCGAAAGGCAGTGGCCAGAACTTTGCCGACGGCTCGGCTATTGTCGGTCGGACGGAATTTACCCGGATCGACGGCACGACCGGCACGGTCGGCGACGCGATTCTGGCCTCGGATCCGAACGGCTACATCATCAAGCGCACCAGCGTGACCAATGCTGACGGTTCGACAACGGAAGATATCCTTGCCTATAACAAAGATGGCAGCCTGGCCTTCCGCAATCTGATTACCCGTAGTGCCGACGGTCTGACCAAGACAACCCAGTTCGATGATGATGGCAACGGCACCTTTGACCGGTCGCAAAGCGATGGTCTCGCGATTGCTGGCGACGGAACCCGCACCCGCACCCTCTCGAACTTCAATGCCGATGGCTCGCTGTTGAACCGTACGACCATTGTCACCAGCGCGGACAAGAAGACGATCACCACCACTGTCGACCAGGACGGCGACGGATTGGCCGACCAGAGCGAGACTTTTGTCACCAACGCCGACGGCTCGACGGTCACAACGACCAAGGCATTCAGCCTTGACAGTTCGCTCAGCAAACAGATCAACGTGACGGCAAGCGCCGATGGCCTCTCCAAAACAACACGCACCGATGCGAATGGCGATGGCGTCTACGAACTCAATTCCATCGAAGCGACCGTTAACAATGCCGATGGTAGCCGCACCAAAACGGTGGACGGCAAGAGTGCCGACGGCAGCCTGATCGCGAGAACCATCACTCAGACCAGCGCGGATAACCGAACCCGTACTGTTCAATATGATCATAGCGGCAACGGTACGTTCGACGAGACTGAAACGACCAGCATCGCTGTTGACGCTGCGGGGCAAATTACAACCACGGTTTCGAGCTTCAACGCCGATCAATCCCTGCGTGACAAGACCATCACTGTAACCAGTGCCGACGGCTTGTCGCAAACCACATCGAGCGACCTGACGGGTGACGGGATCATTGATCGCGTCAGCTCGCAAGTGACCGTGGTCGGAGCCGACCAAAGCCGCACACAAACCGAGACGGTGAAAAGTGCCGACGGCACACTACTGTCGAAGTCCATCACCACAACAAGCGGCGATGGCAAGACCATCACAGTCGATGAGGATCGGAACGGCGATGGCGCGTGGGATGCCCGGACGACGGTGATCATCAATACGGACGGATCGACGACGCAAACCGCAAGTAGCCTCAATCCGGATGGCTCGCTGCAGAGCAAGGCAATTGCCGTGACGACAGCCGATGGTCTTTCGACCACAACGAGCTCCGATCTGAATGGCGACGGAACAATTGATCGCGTCGAAACCGATGTCACAACGGTCAACGCCGATGGCAGCCGCACGCAAACGGTGGTCGCAAAGAGTGCAGACGGCTCCATCATCAGCAAGATCGTTAAGATCACGTCGGCGGACAGCCTAACCCAGACGGTCGAGCAGGATCTCAATGGCGACGGCTCGATCGACCAGATCGCCGACACGATTATAGTGCTCAATGCAGATGGCAGCCGCCAGCGGACCACCATAACAAAGAGCGGCGATGGTGCGCTGCTTGGCAAAACAGTGACGCTGACCAGCACCGATCGCAAGACGACGACGGTCACAACCGACCGTGATGGCGATGGCAATGTCGATCAGACGGCGATCCAGGTTCTGAACGCCGACGGCAGCAAAACATCGACCATTACCCGGACGAATTCCGCCGGCGTGCTTCTGGCGAAGTCGGTCACCACAACGAGCGCAGATGGTCTCACGATCACGACGACCGATGATGTGGATGGTGACGGTTCGATCGACGGGAAGACGGTCGACATAACCGTGCTCAACACCGATGGCAGCCGCACACAGACGGTTACGACAACGAGCGGCAATGGTGCAGTGCTCAGCGAAACGGTCACCAGGGTCAGTGCCAACGGGCTGGTCAAAACCGTGGAAGTGAATGTCGACGGTTCAGGTCCCGTTGATGCCAAAGCAAGCGAAACCTCGATTTTCAACGCCGACGGTTCGATCACGAAGACGGTGTCGAATTACGCCGGAACGAGCCTGAAGGACCGGACGATCACCACCGTCAGTGCCAACGGGTTGAATTCGGCGACGCAAATCGATGCCGATGGCGATGGCACGATCGATCGGATTGCAACATCAGCGAAGACGTTGAACGCGGATGGTTCCACCGTTGAGACCACGGAAACAAGGTCGGTCAGCGGGGCGCTGCTGTCGAAATCGGTCGGGAACACAAGCGCCAACGGCAGAAATGTCTCGGTCGACGAAGACGCAAACGGTGATGGGGCGATCGACACGCGCCGTGCCGTGCTGGTCAACGCCGATGGTTCAACGACGGAAACCGTCAGCGAATTCAATCCGAATGGAACGCTGATTGCCAAGAGCGTGACGGAGACTTCGGCGAACGGGCTGTCAAAGACAGTTCGAACGGACCTGAATGGTGACGGAACGGATGATACGGTCACGACCGAAGTCACGAGCCTTAATGCCGACGGCAGCCGGACACAGACTGTGACATCGAGGAGCAGTGATGGCACATTGCTCGGCAAGACGACGACCATCAACTCGGCAAATGGTCTGACCCGGACGCTGGAGCAAGACACCACCGGTGACGGGGTTGTCGATGAGATCACGACCAGCGCCATCGTTATTAACGCCGACGGGAGCCGCCGGGAAACGGTGGAGAGCAAGAGCGGCAATGGCACCTTGCTTGGCAAGACCGTCACGCTGACCATTGCCGATCGCCGCACCACGACCATCACGACTGACGACAATGGCGATGGCAATGTCGATCAGACAGTAGTCGAGGTTCTGAACGTCGATGGCAGCCGGAGCAAAACGGTCACCCGGACGAATGTCGATGGGACGATCTATGCGCGAACAATCTCCACCACCAGCGCCAGCGGCTTGACGGTAACCACGTTGAGCGATGTCAATGGCGACGGCGTCACTGATGAAAAGACAGTCGACACAACCGTCCTTAATGCTGACGGAACCAGGACGCAGACGGTCACAATCACAAGTGCCGATGGCACGCTGCTGGAGAGTACCGTTACAACGATCTTCACCAACGGCCTCGTCAAATCAGTCGATACTGATCTGAACGGCGATGGCACTGTCGACACGACTTTATGGGATGCCACTGTCCTCAATGCCGATGGTTCTGTGACAAAGACCGTTTCGGATGTAGCGGGCAGCGCTTTGGCCCACCGGACAATCACGACAGTCAGCGCCAATGGCCTGACATCGACCGTTCAGTCCGATCTCGACGGCAACGGGACGGTTGATGCAACGGCCACGGCGACCAAAGCCCTGAATGCGGACGGTTCGACGGTTGAAACCCTTTCGACGACCAATGCCTCGGGTAACCTGATTTCGAAGTCCGTGACGACCGTTTCCGCCAACGCGAACAGCACTTCCGTCGTTGACGATATTAATGGCGACGGCGTGGTGGACCGACATGAAACGCGTGTCGTCAATGCCGAGGGGTCGACAACACAAACCGTCGATCAATATAAGGCGAACGGTTCGCTGATGAGCCGATCGGTGACGGAAACGTCGGCGGACGGCCTGTCGACGGTCACCAGGATCGATTCCAGCGGCGATGGGGTGTTTGACCTTTCCACCAATGACACGACGGTGCTCAATGCCGATGGCAGCC
Organism: Phyllobacterium brassicacearum; assembly: GCF_003010955.1. Taxonomy (GTDB): domain Bacteria; phylum Pseudomonadota; class Alphaproteobacteria; order Rhizobiales; family Rhizobiaceae; genus Phyllobacterium; species Phyllobacterium brassicacearum. The sequence goes on along the minus strand of NZ_PGGO01000028.1, from coordinate 31,220 downwards.
GGACGCGAACAATTGCCGAGTTCGGTGCAAATGCCGCGCCGGCCTGGCTCACAACCATCGTTGTCAGTGCGAATGGTCTGACAAAAACCACGACATGGGCGTCAGGCACGGGAGTGACCCTGCGCTCAATGAGCGAGGTCTGCGTTCTGAATGCCGACGGCAGCACGGTCCAGACCGTCAGCTACAACAAAGCCAACGGCACACTTGAAAGCAAGATGACGACAACCGTCAGTGCCGACAAGCGTACCTCAACGGTGGTCAAAGACATTGACGGTGACGGCAAGACCAACCAGCAGGCGGTCACCGTTGAAAATGTTGATGGAAGTACAGCCCAAACGCTGACGGATTATGGGCCTGACGGCATCACCATCAGCAGCAGGAAGACCATCACAACCAGCGCGGACGGACTTTCCGAAACCACCGACTATGATACCGACGGCAATGGAACGGTCGATACAAGAACCATTCGCGCCGTCGTTCTCAATCCAAACGGCAGCAAGACGGAAACCCTCAGCCGGTTCGTTGCCGGTGCCGGGGGGCTGGTGCTGAAGGGCAAGAGCGTGGTCGACGCCTCTGGCGACGGGCTGGCGGCAACGCGCAAGTGGGACACGACGGGCTCGGGCAGCTTTGACCGCACCGAGACCGACACAACGGTGTTGAATGCGGATGGCTCGCGGACGAGAACAGTCAGCACCTTTGCGGCCGCTGCTCTGGTCAAGCGCCAGCTGATCAATACGAGTGCAAACGGGCAATCGGTCACCACGCAGTGGGACACGACCGGTTCCGGCACCTATGATCAGAAATCAACGGACGTCACCACCGTCAACGGAGATGGTACTCGCACGCGCACGGTGGCCAACACCAAATCCGATGGTACCGTACTGTCCTGGAGCGTCGAGACCACCAGTGCTGACGGCCGCACCGTCACTGTTCAGGAAGAGCGGGCTGGCCTTGGTCAGCGCACGCGCAAGATCGTCAGGGACGTCCTTGCGGACGGATCGATAGTCGATACGGTATCGACCACCAACGCGAGCGGCAATGTCACCGACTGGACGGTCACATCAAGTCTGGCCGGCGGCCGCTATTTCACCATTGAACGCGAGACCAATGGCGACGGCAACGTCGATCAGAAAGAAGAGCGTATTCAGGCGGTTGACGGGTCGCTGACGACGACGATCACCGGCTTCCGCGCCGACCACAGCGTTGCCAACCGGACGGTTGCCAAAACGTCGGCCGATGGCCTGACGACAAGCACGGAGTGGGATCTCGACGGTGAGGGCACGATCGACCGCCGCCGCACCACCACCAACACCTTTAATGCCGACGGCAGTCAGCGCAGTGTCACCAGCGACACGGACGAAACCGGCAAGCTGGTTTCCAGGACCACGATCGTCAGAAGCGCCGATGCGATGACCCGCACCACCTCGCGGGATGTCAACGGCAGCGGCACGGTCGATCAGGTCGAAACAGCCACTGTTGACCTGTCCGGGGCAAGCGTCACGACTGTCACCAATAATGCCGAAGCGCGTGAACTCAGCAATCTCGTCGCAGGCGAGGTGCATTGGGCGAAGGCCGTCGCTGCGAAGGTTGAAACCACCGTTTCCACCGATGGTCTGATGATGACTGTCCGTTCGGACTTTGACGGCAATGGTACCTTCGAGCACGTTATGGTGTCGAAGACACAGATCGATGGTTCGGTCCTATCGACGATCACCGAAACCAATGCCGACGGCAGTGTCAAGGCAAAAGGCACCATCTCCACCAGTGCCGATGGCCTTGTAACGGTCCTCAACAAGGACGCAAACAATGATGGCATCTATGATCGCACCGAGACGGCGGTCACGCGCAATGACGGTTCGATAACGCTCACCGCTGTTGATCGAAACACCAATGGCACCTTGAAGGAAGCCGTGACGGAGAATTACACGGCGGCCGGAAAATTGCTCAGCAGTCTCACCACGGATTCTGCCGGACGCAAAACGGCAGAAATTGTGCTTAATGTTGACGGTACAATGACAGCGAAGACGTTTGTCGCTGCCAGTGGCCAGCAACTCAGCGTGAGCCAGATCAACAAGAAGGGGATCCTCACCAGCGCAGCGCTGTTCGATCCGCTCAATGCCAATTCGTGGAGCCGTGTCGAACAATCATTTGATGCCGCCGGCAAGAAGACACTCGAGAAACAGTTCAACGACGACGGTACCCGAGCGGATATCGCGTTCGATGCAGCCTCCGGCCAGCAAAAGCAGGTGAATTTCTACAGCGCGACAAATGTGCTGACCGAAACGACCACCTACGACTGGACGAGCGTCAGTCCGTGGACACGCATGGAACGCAGCTACAATGCCGCGGGACAAATAACCTATCAGAATGAATTCAACGACAACGGGACCCGGACCGCCTACACCTACGATCCTGCCAATGCTCAAGGCTGGGCCCACATCGATCAACTATTTGACTCCGCCAATCGGCTGTATTTTCAGAATGAATTCTACGACAATGGAACGCGGACGGCCATCACGCTCGATGTGAACAATGCACAGCCATGGTCGCGGGTGGATCAAAATTTTGATGCGGCGGGCCGGCTGACCTATCAGCTCAACAGCAATGATGACGGGACGAAAACCGCCTACACCTGGGACGTCACCAATGCACAGAACTGGTCTTACATCGTCCAGTTGCTCGATACGACGGGAAGTCTGACGACCCAGTATAACGTTTATGACAACAGCACGCAGATCCACATTGTCTACGATCCTCACAACGTCGCGACATGGTCAAACATCCAGTATCATTTCAATGCGGCGGGCCAGTTGCTGCTGGATATGCCCACTTTCGATAACGGCACTCGGACCGAAACCTACTTTGATCCGACCAACGTCGCGACATGGTCGCGCATCGTTCGGACATTTAATGCGGCGGGGACACCCGTCACCGAAACGCAGTATTACGATGATGGCCGCCGCATTGAACTATCAGGCTATTCCAATGGCAGGTTCCATCTCGGTATGAGATACGCCGCCAACGGGAATTTCCAGGGCAAAACCGAGTACTATGACAACGGCTCATACAAGGTTTGGCAGTTGACCTATAGCTGGACCCTGTATGACGCGAGCGGCCGCGTAATTGATCATTGGAGCCACATGACCGACAAGGATCCCATCCTGCTTGACCTCAATGGCGACAATCACATCGATCTTCGTCCCTTCGATCCGGAAGAATTCGCCGAGGACACGCATCCCCAATATGATTGGGACGAGGACGGTATCCGCGACGGCACGGCCTGGGTTGGACCGCAGGACGGGTTCCTGGCAATCGATCTTGGTGAGAATGGTGAGGCTGGTGCCGATGGGTCCATCGATCAGGCGAGGGAACTCGCATTTTCCATGTGGCCGGAGGGAACAACGGAAGGCGACGAACCGACCGACCTTGAGGCTTTGCGGCTGGTTTTCGATACCAACCATGATGACGTGCTCGACAACAATGATGCCCGCTGGAATGAGTTCCGGATCTGGCAGGATGCGAACCAGAACGGCATCAGCGATCAGGGCGAACTCAAGACCATGTCGGAGGCGGGCATCCGGCTCGTCAACCTGTTGCCATCCCCGCAAGGTTCCATTCAGTTCCCGGATGGTTCGGCGATCACTGGCACCAGCTCCTACGAAATGACCGATGGCACGACACGGCTGGTCGGCGATGCGACGCTTGCGTTTGCTTCGTCGGTTCGAGCCAACAATGCCGCATAACAGTGCCTTCACTATGGAGACGGCGCGTTTCCGCGCCGTTTCTTCTCTTCACTGATTGCGGCGACTGCTGTCTGGAAACAAAACCCTTGCTGTTGCCATCGACCAGTTCGCCATCCTTTCCAAACGCCGCCGAACGGACCGAGTGTCCTCCTTCGCCCAAATGAACCAGTAACCCCTATGCGCTCGAACAGAATTTTTCGGTACAATTATGGATAGCATCGCGATCGATGTTGAAACTCCTGAGAGCGTCGGCCACGCGCCGGACGAAAAATTGCCTGACAGTGGGCTTGTCGCCCTCACGGCCATCGCCGGCTACTATCGCATTTCGGCGCGTGCCGAGACCCTGGCACGCGAATATGCTCTGAAGGGCTTTGCTGGACGCGAGGACATCCTGCGTGCGGCGAGTTCCATCGGTCTCAAATCCCGCATCATCGACGCCCGCAACGAGCAGCGCCTCAAAACCCTGCCAACACCGGCCATTGCCTGTCTCACCGACGGGACCTTCGCCATCTTTGGCGGAGCGGCAGGAGAGGGTACTTTCCGGCTCGTCAGTCCTGTCGATTTCAAGTCGAGGGATGTGGGTGCCACTGAACTACTGGAATTGACCGGCGGAAAATTCATCCTCGTCCAAAGGCGATTTAACGGTCCCGGTGCCTCCCGCGAGACTTTCGGCTTCAAATGGTTTTTGCCATCGATCTGGCGTTACCGCCGCTCCCTGGGGCACGTTCTCCTGGCCTCGCTATTCGTCCAGCTGTTTGCTTTGGTTACGCCGCTGTTCTTCCAGGTCGTCGTCGACAAAGTCCTGGCGCACCGCAGCTATTCGACCCTCATCGTGCTCGTCATCGGCCTTGCGACGGTCGGACTGTTCGATGTTTTCCTGCAATATTTGCGCACCTATGCGCTGTCGCACACCACCAACCGCATTGACGTTGAACTCGGACGCCGGCTGTTTCGCCATCTCCTTAATTTGCCGCTCAGCTATTTCGAGACACGGGCCGCCGGCCAGACCGTGGCGCGTGTACGCGAGCTCGAGACCATCCGTAATTTTCTGACGGGGCAGGGGTTGTTCTCCGGTCTCGATTTCATCTTCACCATCGTCTTCATCTTCGTGCTGTTCTGCTATTCGACAAAACTTGCCTGGATCGTCGTCGCCTCAGTGCCATTCTACCTCGCCATTGGCTTTCTTATCCGCCCGTTCCTGAAACTCCGTATCGATGAGAAATTCGATCGCGGTGCCTATAGCCAGCAATTGCTGGTCGAGACCGTGGTCGGGGTACAGACGCTCAAAGCCTCGGCCATCGAACCGGTCGTCGCCGCGCAGTGGGAGGAGCGATTGGCAGCCTATGTGCAGTCTTCGTTCGCGGCGACGATGCTGGCTGCCAAGGGGCAGAATGCCATCCAGTATGTCAGCAAGATCACCAGTGCTGCCCTGCTTCTGTTCGGCGCGCAGGCGGTCATCGATGGCGAACTCACGGTCGGCGCGCTGGTTGCCTTCAACATGATCGCCGGACAGGTGGCGCAGCCGATCCTGCGACTGTCGCAACTCTGGCAGGATTTTCAGCAGGTACAGGTTTCCGTTTCGCGCCTTGCCGACATTTTGAATGCGCCGCAGGAACCGCGCCCGGCGATTGCCGTCAGCCTGCCGGCACCGAACGGGGCCATCGAATTCAAGTCGGTGAATTTCCGCTATTCGCCGGATGGCCAGGACGTCCTGAAGGACATCACGCTTAGCGTCAAGCCGGGTGAGGTCATCGGGATTGTTGGCCCCTCGGGGTCGGGGAAATCGACACTGACCAAGCTTGTCCAGCGCTTTTATATCCCGAACAATGGCCAGGTGTTTATCGACGGGCAGGATATTGCCCAGGTGGACCCGGCCTGGCTGCGCGCCAGCATCGGCGTCGTCCTCCAGGAAAACATGCTGTTCAACCGGACGATCCACGACAATATCGTGCTGGGCAATCCGGCCATGTCGCGCGAAGCCGCCATCCGCATGGCCAAACTCTCCGGAGCCGACGAGTTTATCACCAAGCTGCCGCGCGGTTACGATACGCTGATCGAGGAGCGCGGTGCCAATCTCTCCGGGGGTCAGCGCCAGCGTCTCGCCATTGCCCGCGCGCTTGCCACCAACCCGCCCATTCTGATCCTCGATGAAGCAACAAGTGCGCTCGACTATGAGAGCGAGCGGATCATCCTTGCCAATATGCGCGAGATCGTGCGCGGGCGCACCGTCATCATCATCGCCCATCGTCTCGCCACGGTGCGTCACTGCAATCGCATTATCGGCATGAAGGACGGGCGTATCCTCGAAGAAGGAACGCACGACACACTGCTGGCACGTCCCGATGGACTTTATGCCCATCTCTGGAAACTCCAGACCGGGAGTGTAAGGGGATGAGCTCGACAACGGTTGCAGCGATCAAGGCAAAGGCATTGAAGGGGGCAGCGAAACGGCAGCGCGAGGACAACGCCTTTCTGCCGGCAGCTCTCGAAATTCTGGAGACTCCGGCATCGCCGGTCCGCACCGCCTTTATCTGGTTCATTTGTATCCTGGCGGCAAGTGCGCTGCTGTGGAGCTATCTTGGTACCTTCGACATTGTGGCGACGGCGCAGGGCAAGGTGCAGCCAACGGGACGGGTCAAGGTCATCCAGTCGATCGAGATCGGCAAGACACGATCGGTTCCAGTGGCGAACGGCATGGATGTCAAGGCAGGTGATGTCATCGTTGAACTGGACGACACCGAAATCAGGGCCGAGGAAACCGCTCTTGCCGCGAGCCTCGCGGCGTTCCGCGCCGAAGTCGTCCGCAGGGAAGCGGTGCTGTCCACGATAGCCGGCTGGCAAAGCAATGGCCTCCGGTCTCCTGATCCGGTAACCGAACGCCCGCTCGCCTTTACCGATGATATTCCAGATGCCATCCGCCGGCGTGAACAGCTCGTCTATCGGGCAGATCTTACCCAGCTGCGGTCATCACTGGACAATCTCGAGGCGCAGCGCCAGCAGCGCCAGACCGAGATCGACGGTTTGACCGAGACGATCGCCGCGCAAAAAGCCCTTGTCGTCACCCTTGCCGAGCGCGTCGCCATGCGCACCGAATTGATCCCGTCGGCAGCAGGATCGCGGGCGCAGGTCATTGATGCGCTGCAATCGCAGCAGGAGGCAGAAACCGGCCTGGTGACCCAGACCGGCCAGTTGGCAGCGGCGAAGGCCGCTCTCAATGTCGCAACCAGTGAGGCCACAAAGCTGGCAGACAGCTTTGTGGCCGACAATGTCCAGAAACAGTCGGATGCAGCCCGCCGTGTCGACGAACTGGAGCAGCAGCTGATCAAGGCAAGCAAACGCCGCCAGTCGATGACGATCAGAAGCCCGATCGACGGCACCGTTCAGGCCTCGGCTATCACCACCGTCGGCCAGGTGGTTTCGGCGGCGAGTGAATTGATGCGGATTGTTCCACGCGATGCTGCGCTCGAAATCGAGGCCTATCTTCCCAATCACGACATCGGCTTTGTCGCTGCCGGACAGCCGGCCGTCATCAAGGTCGAAGCGTTTCCGTTTACCCGTTACGGGACGATCGAGGGCCGCGTTGATCGGGTGGCAACTGACGCGATCCCCGAGCCGGACGCACAACAGCTGGAAGGGGCGGCGGCGAAGGAACTTGAAAGCATCATCCCCACCGGCAACGTCCAGCGCATGCAGAACCTTGTGTTCCCAATGACGGTCAAACCCGACACGACGCTGATCGAGGTGGATGGCAAGTCCATGCCGCTGTCACCCGGCATGGCGGTGACGGTCGAGGTCAAGACCGGCAAACGCCGCATCCTCGAATACCTGTTCTCGCCGCTTGCCGAGATTTCATCGCAGGCCATGCAGGAGCGATAAGATGTAACGGTCTTCGCCCGGCGCCGTCATTCTAACGTTACCGGCGAGGGCAGACCCCGTTCACCGCCAAGCGCCAAACATCCAATTCCGAGAGCTTAAGATGAACATACTTCAGCAACTGATCAAAGAGGCCTTGGACAGAGATCATACACTGCTCGTCTATTCCGAGGACATTAACAGGCCCCACTATCACGGTAGAGAGGCCAACAAAATCATCGAAACAATCCAGGCACGTGACGAAGTCAATGTGCTGATCCGCAATGGAGGTGGGCCTGATAACACCGTCGGCTGGCTCATGATTCTGCCGGGTCTGGCCGAAGGCGAGCAGATCACGGATTACAGCGGAGCCTGGATCCACGAGTGGCACATCTCCCGGGGGCTGGTGTAGAGGGCGGGCTCCAGATCACCAAGGCTGTGGCGTCCTTGAGTCTAAAGTGACAGCATGTGGGGCTTCAGGACGTCCACGGCGTCAGGCCAGCCTCCATATCTAGAAGCAAGACAGCCGCAATCTTTCTCGGGTTTTCTGAATCGCTCTCTTGAAGGCTTTCCAAGCTCGATGGACTAATTTCCGCCAGATAGACTAGACAGCCGCACGCCGGGCCCACCACCATTTTCCGGAATGAACTCGACGCCACCAGCTTCAAAGGCCCGACGAATTGCATCAATCGTCGAACTCTTCAACTGCTCGCCCCTCTCCAGACGCGCGATGGTATCCGGCGAAACTCCGGACTTTCGTGCGATGTCTCGCGTTCCCCAGCCTAGCGCTGCGCGCGCCATCTTGCATTGGACTGAATTCATTTCGTATCAGGGATACGATTTTGATTGATGTTTTGGTTCATCGGCCTTATCGTAACCTTGATACGAGTTTCTCGTTTCGCAAAAAGCGGCCGCACAAAGTGCTCACAACACCTCGCGCAGCCTGACCACAATCAAGCTGTTGGGAGCTCGGATCATGGGTGATTCTGAGAATAGCAGAACTTTGCCTCCAGTCACCCGGACATCACTGCAATCGACCTCGGTGGCTTGGCTTACGGCGCAAATCGCAGATGCTAGTCCGGCTGCCTCGGCAGGAAGCAACGATCGCGTTCTTTCCCTCTGGCTGCAATGGATGGCGGCTCACAGAACTGCCGAGCGACTTTGCCGAAGGCAGCAGCGCCTTGAGCGTCGTCTGGTCACGGCTATCGGCTTCCCTCGCGTTGAAATATTGGCAGCGGACATGGAGCGACCCGTCACGACGTTTGCGGCAAGCGATGTCGATTCCCTTCCTGGCAGGGGCGCTGGGACCGCCGACGCGCCAACACCGGCAAAACCCACCCGTCGTGCCCGCAAGCAGGTATGGGTGGTGATGGACAAACCGCGTCGCTTTATCGCCGACATCGTCGCGAAGCCTGATGCCGCTTTCTTCACCGATGCTTCAGGGCAGCATCGGACAAACGACAGAAAACTGGCGATGGCCCTGGCGAGCCGATCATGAATCCCGATCGCAATGGACACGTTCGACCCTCTTGCGCTGCGTAAGCTTCTCGCCCGCAATATGCGCATCCGCCAGGCAGAGCTTGCTATCTCGCAGGAAGAGGTTGCCCTGCGCACCGGACTGACCCAGGCCTATCTCAGCGGCATCGAACGGGAGAAGCGCAACATTTCCCTCGACACCATTCAAAAAATAGCCTTTGCCCTTGAAACAACGGGATCGGCGCTGCTCAACATGCGTTAGCGGCCCGATCGTCAAACAAAACGCCACCTCGCCAATGAGCCGGGTCGGCCTTTCGGCGGCGAATGCCGGTGGCGGCCGGATGTTCGGATCCCGTCAAGGCGATCAATGGAAATCGCTCATCCCGACATGCTCTGAAATGTGATTGTAGAATTCCAGGAACCAATCGGATTTGGCGGAAAATTCGCTCTTATCAGCATTTTCAAACGAACGGTTTCTCGCAGCCCCCGTAATTGTACATACACGCTCGGCGAAGTTGTGACTCGGGAGAATATTGGGCGGCTGGCGACATGAAGTGATATCGATTCCTGTGTTCGGCACAGTTTTGCCTGGCAATTCCAGCCGTCCCCTCTTTAAAAAACAACAGATCGCCGGCGATGAACGCACGCAATTAGACTACTGCCCGCGCCATGCCGCGCTTGACCTCTTCCAGAATCCATTCTCTGAACGCGTGAATCTTGCGCGAATTCTGGTGGTCCTCCGGATAGACGAGCCAAAAGCTAGACCCGATACCGGCGACGATACTAAATGGCTGGATCAAACGGCCGGTGGCGATCTCAGCGGCGAAGAAAGCGGGCGTCAGGATGGCGATACCTTGTCCCGCCATCGCGGCTTGGCTGATCGCCAGCTGCGTTTTGAGTTGAACCGACGGGCGAACTGCCGGTTCGGGGTTTGTGATACCAGAGAGTTTGAACCACTCTCTCCACCAGTCGTCACTGATGCTCCAGCTGAGCAGCGGCATCTGCAAGAGATCGATCGGGGCGGCGATGTTGCCGGCGCGGGCGAGGAACTCCGGGCTGCAGAGCGGCGTAAACTCGACCGGCATCAGCATATGCGACTTGAGACCGGGCCAATTGCCATGACCCTCGCGAATACCAACGTCGAAAGCCTCGTGCGCAAAGTCGACCACCCGGCCCATAATCTCGAGTCGCAAGGCCATGTCTGGATGCACTAGTTGGAAAGAACCCAGACGCGGCACCAGCCAATTGGTGGCGAAAGTCTCGGCTGCCGTGATCGACAGCACGCCTTGTGTCGCTTCGCTTGTCAGCACTCGATAGACATGCACAGGCTTGGCTATGTTCTTTACCCGTTGCTCCCCAAGATCCAGGTATTGCAATGGCAATTTTTGCTCAACATGCTCGTGAATATTGCCCGATAGGCATATGCCGCCAGGTTCAGCCAGCGTCTCTAAACGCACTGCCACGTTCACGCCAGCGCCATAGAGGTTGCTGCCGTCGACAATCACGTCACCGAGGTTGATGCCAATTCGAAATTTCATCTGGTGGCCCTCAGCTAAGTCGAGACGTCGTTCAGCTAGATCATTTTGGATGTCGATCGCGGCCCGCACAGCCTCGACAGGACTCGCGAACTCAGCCAACACGCTGTCGCCGGCGCCGGCAAAAATCCGGCCGCGATGCTTGGCGACAAGTCCTGCAATAGCGGTGTGGCAAGTACTGAACGCGGCGTGCGTACGCTCCTCATCGACCTCCATGAGGCGGCTGAATCCAACAACGTCGGCAGCAAGTATGACGGTTAAGCGGCGGTCCACAGCAAATCTTCGCCCTGCTCGGCAGAATAGGATCACGACAAGAGTTTCGCAAAATGTACGGTACTTTGGGCGAATAGAAAACAGGGGCGGCTCCATCGGGACCGACACCGCTTCCATGCAATGCATATTCATGGCGGGCCGTTTGCCAAAGCCCGCTGCGAGTGCAGCCTTGACCTGACCTGGCCCAGGCTATGCCATGTCAGGCAATCATCAGGCGCAATCCGACCGGCTACATCACCACGGATCGAAACAAACGCAAGTTTTTCGGCGATTGTTAACGCGATGGAGCCGAGCACACATTAGAGACATACCCTGACTAACTGCAGCGCGACGAATATTCAGCTAACTGCGCGGTTCTTTAAATATGCTCAGCGATGATGTTCTCGTTCTGTGCCTCGAAAATCGCATAATGTCTCGTCTGGAACTGCACCCTCAGAATGCCGCATTCTGTAGGTCCGCGGTTCGATTCCGCTCAAGGCGGACTAACGCAGCGGGCCTTGCTGCTCATCAGTTTCTGCACCCTCCCTATCAGGTCATCGAGAACGGCATTTGAGAAATGGTATCCGGGCATGGCAAACGACGTTCATCAGAACGATCATTGCAAGATTGCTGCGTAATGCCCCCCCACTTTTTTATGGTCCCCTGTTACGCGATCGAGAGACGCAGGATGGAATGGGTTTCAATGAGCGAGCGCGAACTCAATCGGATTGTGGTTTTGTCGGAGGTCATTGACGGTCGTCATCGCCCGGCGCGGCTCGATGGAAAGCCTCCATTCACCTCCGTGTGGCAAGCCCCGTTCATCGGATGCTATAGTCGGCTGAGCAACTCCGACTTCTTGGCCGCGAATTCCTGATCCGTGAGAACGCCTTTCGCATGAAGTGCCGTGAGGCGTTCGATCTTGTCGAAGATGTCCTCATCCGACCGAAGCGCCTCCGGTGCTGGACGTGCCGCTTGTTGTGGCTCGGCGGATTCCGGCACGGACGATGCGAATATCGACGGCGCAGCCGTGGCGGCGGATGTTCCGGTAGCCGGCGCGTCCGCCGGTTCCTTGCCGCCCTGCCGTACCACATCCAGTTCCGAAATTTTCACCAGCCCATACTGAGAGGTAAAGCTCAGCGACTGGTCGCCGCTTTGCTGTTGCGAGAACCCGCCAATGCGATGGTCCTTCGTGTCATAGACCGTAACCCGGCCGCCGATATCGATCGCCAGCCGTCGGGTTGTCGGGAAAAAGGCATAGCGCAGGTCATTCTGCGCCCCGGTCGAGGCAGGATGCCCAAACTCCTCGGGCCACCAGTTCACAGCCGACAACGTGCCAGGCACGAACAGGCTGACGCCGCCGCCCTGACCTTGATTCTGGGACTGGTGCGACGTCTGCGGGCCCAGAAAATCCATGCCGCGCACCAAGTCCGCAAGCTCGGAACAAATCCCGGCCGCGTTCGCCTTCAGCGCATTGTTGAACATGTCGCCGACCATGATCATGCCACCCTGCGACCATTGCCCCATCCCACCCAGATCGGGATGGTTGAACTGGGCCTGTGTCGCCTGCCCGGCGATAATCGCCATCAGAAGGTGCTCCACCGCGCCGAAGCTGACCCCGTACCGCTCTGCAATCCCTCCCAGGGTTCGTCGGCCCTCTTCACTGAGTTGTCTCATCGTGATCGCCCTTGCCTGATAAGATTGCGGGCACGCCGCACCACGCCGGCGCATCCGTTGCAAGTGATTTAGCACGCGCCGCGGGGATGTCACGTTAATTCAGTATAGTGCTTTTGTCGGTTCTCCACGCCGTTTCGCAATCCGCTAAATACCTGATTTCATTGTCGTGAGATTTTCTGCTTGACGAGTAGAAGGCAGTATTCCCCATTAACGTGACATTCCGGGCCGCGAAGCGGTTCATCCGCAAACTACTCACAGCCAACGGATTTGCACCCCGTGTCATGGTCACAGACAAGCTGAAGTCATATGCGGCGGCCAATAGGCAGATCGGACTGACGGTCTGCGATCATCGCCAGCATAAGGGATTGAACAATCGAGCAGAGAATTCGCATCAGCCGACACGACGACGCGAGCGGATCTTGAAGCGCTTTAAATCGGCGCGGCACCTTCAACGGTTTGTGTCCATTCATGATCCAATTGCCAACCTTCACCACATTCCCCGCAACAAATTCACTTCATCAGCTCACCGCCAACTTCGTCAGGCTGCCATGCACGCATGGCGCGAAGTCGCATGCCTCAAAAACGCTTAATCGTGAGATCAAAGACCGAAACGGATCTCAACGAAAGTTAAGGTAACAGTACCGACAACCCTCGTTCTTGCTACGCCTTTGTCAAAGTTTGCAACGGAACCCCAACGTTTGCATTGCATCATTTGCCGCTATATTGCTCGGCGTCGCGGGCATGGAGGCCGGCGTGGGCTGTAGAGCGGCTGGCCGAGGGTGTCCCAACATCGCCGCGCTGGCGTCGTCGGTCAGCGAGTGGAGAAAGTTATTGCAGGCATGTTTCAGTCCGGTCCATCGCTGTTCATCCAACGCCATTTCCCGGAAGTCTTTCGGAAAGTCCGGTTCGCGACAGCGAGGAACTGAGCGCGGGTTCGTTTCCTGTTTTTGCCGCCGGCGTCACTCACCGCGGGCCTTACAAAGACGGGCCGGGCGAAGTGAATGTACCCATTGCCATAAATGGTATGGTGATCCAACCGGGTGATCTGGTCTGCGGTGATGCCGACGGAGTGGTATCTGTACCATTCGGGTCGGTAGAAGAACTGTTTACCGCAGCGACAAAGAAACACGCGGCGGAGACGCGCCAGATGGAAGCGATCAAAACGGGCAATAATGATCGTGCTTGGGTCGACGCCACTTTGGAACGCTTGGGATGCTTCATAGAGTAATTGGTAGCGTCCAAATCCTTCATATCCTGGGCGGACATTTGCGACTCACCGCTTTCAGCTTGGGACATGCGAACGATGCTCCGTGTTTGCCTGAGCGAAAGTTTCCAATCTTAGATCGCCAGAGCGAGGCGGCCGTAGCGCATGATCTCGTTCTGGATTTCAGCGACAAGCCTGTCGAGCACGGGGTTCCTAGCTTTGCGGGCATGGCGCACGACATAGGCGAGGCAAGGGGAACCAGCATCTCTGACCGAAAATGACGCTGGCTAAGCAACTGATGAGATTCATTTTGCGTCTTGCGAGCAGGTTTGGCCGAGCCCGGCCCGACGGATAGCTAGATATTAACTTGCGTGCCGATTTCCACGACGCGGCCTGTTGGAATCTGGAAATATTCCGTGGCATCACTGGCTGTGTGCGCCAAAGCGATGAACAGCCGGTCCTGCCAATAGGGCATTTCGGAGCGGGCTGCCGCTTTTAACGAACGGCGTGACAGGAAGAAGGACGTTGTCATGATGTCGAACTTCCAGCCTTGCTTGCGGCAGATCGCCAGCGCGCGGGGGATGTTGGGCTGTTCCATGTAGCCAAACGTCAGTGTCACACGCACAAACAGATCATTGATGGGCTCAATCCGTGCACGCTCGCTCTTTTTAACAAAGGGCGAAGGTGCCGTAACGATGGTCAGGATGACGTTCTTTTCATGCACGACTTTGTAATGCTTCAGGCTGTGCAAGAGGGCACCCGGTGTGCTTGTTGGATCCGCGGTCAGGAAGACTGCAGTACCCGGAACCAGGGTTGGGGGATTTTGTGCCATCTTGTTGGCGATCAGATCGAGCGGCACTTCGTCCTTTCGAACCTTCGCCGATAGCTGACGGCTTCCCCTTACCCAGGTGAACATAACGACCACGATAACGATTGCGACAAGCAAGGATGCCCAGCCACCATCTATCACCTTGATCAGATTCGCGCTGACGAAGGTAATATCGATGATCAGAAAGCCTGCCGTTACCAGCACGGAAACCCACAAGGGCCATTTCCAGATCCGGCTCATCACAATGAACAGCAATGTCGTTGTAACCAGCATATTGCCCGTGACCGCAATACCATAGGCCGCCCCAAGATTTGTCGAGCGCTCAAAGCCCACCACCAGGAGGATGACAATAAGCCCGAGCAGAAAATTCACCCGGGGCAGATAGACCTGTGCCGATTGTTTTTCCGAGGTGTGTTCGATGGTCAGTCGCGGCAGGAGATTGAGCTGCACCGCCTGCCGCGAAAGTGAATAGGCCCCGGAAATAACCGCCTGGCTGGCGATAACCGTTGCCGCTGTTGCCAAAAGCACCATGGGCAGCAATGCCCATGGTGGGAACATTTCGAAGAATGGGTTCTTGGCCGCTTCTGCGTGGGCGAGAACGAACGCGCCCTGGCCGAAATAGTTCAAAAGCAGGCAGGGAAAAACAATCCACATCCATGCGGTAACGATCGGCCGACGACCAAAATGGCCAAGATCCGCATAAAGCGCTTCCGCCCCTGTCACGGCGAGAAACACGGTGCCGATCGTTACAAAGGCGGTGCCTGGGTTGCGCACGACATAATCAAACCCGTAATAGGGGTTGACCGAGGCGAGGATGCTCAGATCATCGAATAGATGCCAGAGGCCGAAACATCCGAGGGCCAGAAACCAGAGCAACGTGATCGGCCCGAAAACGATTGCCATGCGCGCCGTGCCAAAGCGTTGCACGGCAAACAGTGTCAGCAAAATCACGAGGGTAATCGGGACAATATAGGGGCCAAGCGCCGGCGCGACGACCTCAAGTCCTTCGACCGCCGAAAGCACCGACATCGCAGGCGTGATGACAGCGTCCCCGTAGAACAGCGATGCGCCAATAATGCCGATGCTCAGGATGAGAGTGGGCCGGGTTTTATAGCTGGCCCTCGCCAAGGCCATCAGAGAAAGAATGCCGCCTTCGCCGTCATTGTCGGCACGCAGAACAAACAGCACATACTTGATGGTCACGATCAGCGTCAGTGCCCAAAAGATCATGGAAACGATGCCTAGCACGTCAGCCCGGATCAAACCGCCGTCGGATGAGGCGGTATGAATTGCTTCGCGGAAGGCATAGATTGGACTTGTCCCGATGTCGCCATAGACGACGCCAAGTGCACCGATCAACAGAACTGGAAATGTCTCCCTGTGATGGGCACCTTCTTCAGCCGCGGCGGAACCGGCAATACCGTCATCATCACCGATTTGCTGTTCACTCATAAAAAAATCTCTTGTTCAAATCCGCGTTGAGGTAGGGACGATCCCGGTGAAGAGGATGCTCATTTGCGCAACCTCACACCTGCGCCACCTTCCACCAACTCTCCATCGTTGAGGAGAGCTATCCCCGCCTTTTCAAGCGTCCGCTTTACCAGCGCAACGTTCCCGGCGGAACTGCGGTCAGGGCCGATTGCGTCTCTTCCATTCGTCGGATCGTTGTCAGCGACAGGCCCGTTTTTTCCACGAGATCACTCTGTGACCAATTTAGCAGCGCACGCGCCTTTGGCGAAACTGGATAGCGGCACACAGAAAGTTGAGCGGCTTTTGCGAAAATTATCCAGTTAATTTCGGAAGGTAACTCTATTCGGCGGCGAATGCCGGTGGCGGGCGGAGGTTCGGATCCCGTCAAGGCGGCCAAGTCTCTCGGTATCTCAAATAGTCGATTTAATTGGAAACATGTCTTCCCCATAGTGGTGAAGGCGGGTGTGATGTCGCCGGCATAGCCAACGGACTTGCAGCGGCTCCTCGTATCGATCGTGATGTGCGTCGACAGCTTCAATGCCGCAGACTTCGCAGGCATGTCGTTCCAACTGTCCAGCTTTCAGCGCTCTTTGCACCGCCAAATGGGCATCGTATTTTTTCGGGTTCGCGCGACGCCAATCTGCCTGCCTTGTGTCACTCTCGATCATTACAATGGGTCCCTGTCACGTGCGTCGAGTTTGGCAACGAAGGCAAAATATAACATCAAACCCCTTCGCAAGGCTAACCTAAGTTCATGACAAATGCCCTCTTATCGGCATTTCAAAGGAACGTTGTCCGCGTCTTTTTGGCCGACGACGTTCCCGATATGTGCTCCGAAAGTTGCATAATGCCTTGTGTGGAACCTCAAATGGTCCGCCGCGTCGTATTGGTTGAAAGGTGACCCGCCGGTCGGTTCTATGGCGATGTTGAGAGCATCCTTGAGGTTTTCGGCTTCCATGGTTTTCTTGCACAGAAGCCGCTGCAGTTCGCGGACCTGATTCTACAAGATCGATATTGCCGTCAAGGCACCTTGGGCAGCAAGCTTGCGCCAACCGAACAACACCCCGGCGACGGGCAACGAGACAGGCGGTTACGCCAGGCTCGTCGGTTTCCTGGACCATTTCCAGCTTCTCGGCTGTCGTCCAGCGCCGGCGCCGTTCCGGCAATAATGGATATACGGTTGGTCAGAATGACAACCGGGCATTCTCTCCCCCGGCGGCTAAGCCGCCGAGGCCTAGATGAACCTCCGGATTTCCCAACCGGGGGAGAATGTGACTTCTACCTCCTCACTGTCCGGAACGCCGATATCGCGGCGCATGCGATTCGATAGGTGGGAGATCTGGTTCTTCGTTTGACGACGCCTCAAGACTGCCAGAAGCAACGCTCGCGCAGTGTTCCAAACGCCGAACTTTTGGCATAGTTCATCCACCGTTGCCGCAAGGGAATCAAATTGTGCTTCACGCATGACTTTCTATCCCGGCGCACCCACTCTGCCAGGTCCTCTCGAAGGTTAAAAAGACGTGCGGATGCGAACGCGGGAATCCGAAAAGTCGCTCCGTCAGCCGGTCACGTCAGGTCAAATGGGAAAATGCCAAACGGCAGAAATCGGGGCTTAGACGCCCTGGCGTCGACATAGGGCTCGGCTAGATGTGCGACGCATCGACGCTACGCCAGCCGTTCCGCCAGAGAGGCGCACAAATACGATAATGGATTTCATTTCACGCCTCCCTGATCTGATTTACGAGTGACGTCACCCTACACCAGACTGGCTGATCGGCAAGTACACGATTTCGGATTGTAGAAATCACAGAGGATTCGTTGCAGGAGAGCAACACCATTCTACTGAACGTGTTCGTCGCGGAGGAGGCGCGCTAGCGGACAATCACATGGGAGTACTTCGGGAGGCCAACGATCCCTGCGACCCTCCTCGTCCGGCGCGCATAAGGTGGAGCAATCGTCGCAGTTGGTCGTTGAACGTCTGACATTCACATGCTTCATTCGTACACCGCCAGCGACTAAACCGAAGCTTCACTGTTACGGTCTTGCCCTGTGCCGGCAGATCTTGAAGGCGTCGGTGTGACCGGCCGTGCCAGTTTCGACTCCGCCGTCTGCATTCTGGGGCAAACGCCGAATGCTGGTCCGGCAGCGGAAACCACCCAACTGTCATCATCAGTGAGGGCGACCCCCAGAACTCTGATCCCTGAGCCGGGTGACCATTTCGTTTTCCGTTCGCATTGCCGCCTATAGCGGCATCATCGCTAACGGCCAGTGAACCACACAAATTGAGGCGCGACAGACAGCGCCAACTCTCTCCTTAGGGGCAAGCGGCTGCTGGTCCTGCTGGAGGCGATCAGGACAATGTGTATCCTATTGCTTTCGATGCAGGCGAAGCGGCTTGGTTGCTTCCCGTTCGATGCTGCCTTTCGCCTCCAGATCAAGCTGGGCTGCCTTGAGCCACCAGCCGGCCTTCGCGCCGGCCGGAAAGAGGTCCTGCGGCAACAAGGGCAGCACCTTTTGCTTGGCCTCTGCAACGGTTAGACCAGGCGCGGCGGGAGGCAAGACCGCCAGCAACGCGCCCCGCATGGCGTCGTACTTGGCTTTGTCGACGCGCACGACCCGGCCAGGCGATACCACGTTCTCGATCTCAATCCTTTCAGACATTGATCGTTCCGTTTGCGTAATCGATTCCGGGGGTTCGAAATCCCATCGCCGCCCAGGACGCGAGAAGCCGCCACATGAAACGGCCGGAATGCGCCCGCATTTCAAGAGGCGGTTGATCGTCTGCGGGAATACGCGCCTTGTAGAGGGTCAACCAGTGGCCCTTCGTGAAGTCGAGGAACATGGCGGAGTTACAGCAGGTCGCCACGACGCGCCGGGTCCTGGAGACGGGTGCAAGCCGATGCTCGGCCAGGAGATCCTGGCCACGTATGCAGCGTACCCGGTCCTTGCGGAAAAGAACGACGCTTGTCCCGCCATCGGCTTCCATGAGCCGCGGTGCCCCGGGAAGCGCCTCGAGTCGCCGGCCTGCGTTCTGACAGCTTGCGCAATAACAGGCGGCGCTGACGATAGGCCTGCCCACAGCTTCCAATGCGACTTGTCCGCACACGCAGGTCACAGGCCAGCATTTCCCCTGAAATCCGTTCACGATTATCTCCATCCGAGCATCCAAAAACTAGACTGTACCGTCTAGTTTGATTTGTCAATGGTTCCGGCTTATCCTGCGGTTAGAACCGTGGACGGATACCGGAGGGCGTGAGGCGGCGATGATCAGTGGTGTAAAGACGCGCGTCGAGCGCACGCAGGGTTCGATTATCTCGGCAGCAGCCGACCTGTTCCTTAAGCACGGCTTTCTAGGCACAAACATGGACGAGATCGCTGCTACCGCCAAAGTGTCGAAGCAGACTGTCTACGCGCATTTTCAAGGCAAGGAGGCGCTGTTCCTCGAAATTGTGCGAGGAATGACAGGGGAGGCCGGGGACGAATTGCAGGAGCAGGTCGCTGATCCCGAACCCGATCTGCCGATCGAACATTTTCTTCTCGATTTCGCCGACCGGCAATTGTCCATCGTCATGACACCCCGGCTGATGCAGTTGCGGCGGCTGGTGATTGGTGAGGCGGAACGCTTTCCTGAACTGGGCAAGGCGCTGCACGAGCGTGGACCTGGCCGGTCGATCGGCCGGCTCGCAAAGGCATTCGCCCGCTATCAGGAGCGTGGCCAGATCAAGGCACATGATGTGCATGCTGCTGCGTCATTTTTTAACTGGCTTGTTATGGGTGCGCCGGTCAACGACGCAATGCTGCTGGGCAATGGCGCAATTCCGCAGCCGGACGCATTGCAGGCCCATGCCAGGGAAGCGGTACGTATTTTCCTCGCCGCCTACTGCATCGACGATTCGGCTTGAGAGAAGAAGGCCGAGGCGTATTTCAATGTACTACCTGAACTGACGCCGCTTTATAACCACTTCACGCCTGCTCCTTGGCTTCTGGTGAATCCAAACACACTGGCCGGCGGTTCTGAGCCTGTCTTGAAGACGCTCGAACGTGCTGAGGTTCTTTTCGGTTCTCTGAACTCGCTTAAGGCAAATTGAGGTTGTTAGCTCAGTCTGTCGATGTCGGTCGCCACCTGTGGGCATGCTCGCGATCAAGCGGTGTTGCCCGTCGTAGCCGCCGAAATGATCAACATAGATTGGCTACCTCGCGGCCCAGCACGAGGGGAGGACAAGGAACATGAAGAAGCCGTCGGCGGTGGTCAGCAAGAGTGTCAGGTTCCCCTCCAAGGTCTCCGTATCATGTTGGATCGACTTGCTTGGCTACGGTGAAATGATTTCCGCTTCCGGGTTCAATCCACTGCACCCCGATGCTCGCGAAGCCCTCGCTCGCATCAGAACGTTTCATCATATTGTGGCCGAGCACAGCGCCAAATACTTTCCGACATTGGTACTGAACGATGGAGCGGTCGCGTACCGTGATCTCTCGCTGAGAGCACGCTCGCCTACCCACGATTTCCTCGTGCGCGCGTGGCAAATGTTCGAAGCCGTCCGGAGCGAGGGGATAAAGAATGGCCATCCAGGCCCGCGCATGGTCTTGGCCTGCGGGTTCCGAATGCTGGGGCGTCGCGCCGGCCTCGACGCGTCTCGTGATCACTTCAAATCGATCGTGGATCGGTTGCAGAGCGGAAAAATCAGTGCCCAGAAGGCAGTGCGCCAGGCAGCTTCAATGAGGCCTCGCTTTGCAGATTTCTGGCTTAGGATTTGAAATTGGACATCAGCATGTGGGGAGGAGCCGTCACCTTGTTTTTGGTTTAATGAATTGTCGATATCGATCATTGGCATCGCCTTTGCTGTCGATCCAGCGAGCGTCAATCTCTTCGATCCAGAGACACAGCTAAGGCTACAGTGTTGATTTTCATCAGTTTTCTATGGCGTTGGCGGTAGGGTCTGGGGCTCGATCCATCAAAAGCTTGGAATTCGCCGCCCCCTAGCGGGATTCGCGACATAGCACGATCACGGACCAGGCATTCCGCTACTTGAGAATCGACCCAACCAAGGCAATCATCGTGGCTCCTGACAAGAGATTTGATGGACTGGTTCAAATGCCGTTGAGCTGCAAAGTTTTGCGTCCAGACTGGCAGAGACAATATTCGGCCAGCAACTATCGAAGGAGTGAAAAATGAAACTATTCGATCTGCATGGTGAAGTGGCCATCGTCACTGGCGCGGGCAGTGGCATTGGGCAGGCCATAGCAATTGGGATAGCTGAGGCTGGAGCTGATGTCGCCTGTTTTGGCCATCGCTCAAACGGTGGTTTGGACCAGACCGCAGAGAAGATTCGTGCTCTGGGCCGCAAGACCTTGACGTTCGAAGGTACCGTAATCTCAGCGAAGGACCTTTCTGGGGCGATCGAACGAATTGAGAAACAGCTTGGCCCGTTGACCATTGCTGTTAACAACGCAGGCATCGGCGCTGGCGGCGAAGCCGAGACACTGGAGCTGAAGAGCTGGCAGCGGGTCTATGACGTTAACGTTACGGGCGTTTTCCTGTCTTGCCAGGCTCAAGCACGCGTAATGCTGCCCCGTAGGAAGGGGTCAATTATCAACGTCGCTTCCATATCTGGCTCGATCGTCAACCGCGACCTGAAGCAGGCAGATTATAATTCGTCCAAGGCCGCTGTCATTCATCTCTCCAAGAGTCTGGCGATGGAGTGGATTGGCCGTGGTGTTCGGGTCAACTCGATTAGTCCTGGATACACACTAACACCCATGAATCGTCGGCCTGAAGTTGCCGACCAGGTGGAGATATTCGCACGGGACACGCCGATGGGTCGCTTGGCGACGCCTGAGGAAATGATCGGTCCCGCCGTATTCCTTTCGAGCCGCGCTTCGTCGTTCGTCACGGGCATCGACCTTGTCGTCGATGGTGGATTCATCTGCTGGTAGCGGTTGGTAGGATGAGGGATTTGCCAATCCCTCGGCCTGACACCGCAGTCTACCGCACTGCGCACAGTGCAGGGATTTGCCCTCCACCACGATTTTCACGCGGCGGATGCAGATGGTGCGGTCTCCAGTTCGAACGTCCGGGTAGAACCGTGTAATCTTGGCTGCATGGTCGGTTTCTCCATCACGCTGGATGTGCATTGTTCTGAGAAAAGGCTTGACTTATGTTTTAAATGATAAAAAACAACAACGAATGGGTGCTCTGCCGCTCGAGACGAACCATGACGAAGTTCGTCGGATCAATGAATGAAGGGCAGGGAGACAACGTCCCATGAATCGCCGGAGAATTGGAAACGGTTCTGTCGCAAATTCTGGTTTTAGACGTGATGCGATTGGTTTTGCAGTCAGTGGTCAAGCTGCCAACATGTCGAATTGCTCGGCCAGTGATGGATTTGGATTGAAGGCAAACCTCGCCTGTCGCTTACGCATCATGTGAACCAGTTCAATTCCGGACAGTATGATGTTAGCGGCGATTATGGATTTGAAGCCAAGCATCAGTCGGACACGGCGCTTGATCCGTCGGTGATCCTGTTCAATCCGGTTATTCAAATATGGACTTTTCCTGATCGTGATCGTCTTCAGTTTGCGCCGGGAGCGATCCTGCAGGCGATTTGTCGTGTCGCAGGAAACGATAGCTTCCCGGTTGGTCTGACAGCCGTCGATGACGACACGATCTGGTCGCCCATGGCGCGTTAGCGCTTTCCTGAAGAACTGCTTCGCGGCCGGCAGATCGCGATGTTCGCTGAACCAGAACTCTACCGTGTCGCCAACACTATCGATGGCGCGGTAGAGATACGTCCAACGACCGCGGGCTTTGACGTAAGTTTCATCCACATGCCATTTCCTGGTCACAGCACGCTTGCGCCTGTTGAACCGCTCAAGCAGTTGGGGCGAGAAGTGGGTCACCCAGCGATGCACCGTCGAATGATCAACGCTAATACCGCGTTCCGCCATCATTTCTTCCAAATCGCGAAGGCTTAACCCGTATGCCAGATACCACCGCACGCACAGCAGGATCACAGAGCGATCAAAATGGCGGCCCTTGAACATGTCGTGCCTCCGGAAATGATGGAGAGCACATACCTCCAATCAGGTTATAAAACAGTTTGCGACAGAACTTATCGAAGTTGGTCGAGCAACTCCCTGGCATCGACGAGATCACGCGTATCAAAGCCCTCGGTGAACCAGGCGTAGACAGGGGCGAGCAGGTCGTAGGCTTTCCGCCGGTCCCCGCGGTGAACCCACAGGCGAGCAAGTGAGGTCGATGCGCGCAGATCGAGGGATGCGGCGTGCTGTTCCTGAGCGACCTTAATGGCGCGGAGATAATGTGCTTCGCTTCGCTCGAGGTCGAGTGCAGCGGAGTGGATCAGGAGATTTCCAGCAATCCGGTGAAGTTCCGACTCCCAGAGGCGCGCGCCGGTGGCCGCCACCTCTTCTATCGCTGGCTTCAGAGCATTCAGGCCGGCTTCTGCCTCGCCGGCAAGTCCGCAGACGCTGGCGAAAAGGCACACGTAAAAGCCCTTCGCCTCCACGTCTTCGTCGGCTGCCAGCGCCTCCTGGATCACGGTCATGCCCGCCCGAGCTTGCTGTTCGCTCTGAAGCGCAGAGATGTAGGCCATTTGCAGGTTGGCATCGGGTATCCAGCGGGGCATCCCGTCATGCGCGATCTGCGACATCGCCTCGATCTTTTCCCGAGCCGCGGCGGCATCGTGGCGAAAGCAGTGAAGAACGAACGCAAGCGAAAGGGCCTGCATTACGCTCGGGGGGTGGGCCAGTTTGCGGGCCAGGGTCACGGCTTCTTCCGCCCGGGCCAGCGCCCGGTCCGGAAAGCCGAGCATCCACAGGCTTACCCCCTCGTGGGCAGTGGCGCACACCGCAGAGTCGTGACCGCTGTATATGAAGGCGTGAGAGAAATGCTCAGGTCGGTAGAGAGCGAAACCCTGTGCGGTGTGCTCGCATACTGACCGCCACTCGCCGAGGCAGTAATGTGTCGTCCATTGCGCGTGATGGGCCTCCAGCAGCAGGGACTGGTCCCCCGAGCGCCGGGCGATCGTGACGAGCTGGTCGGCGAGGTCACGCGCCGTGCGCATCTGTCCCCGGGCGCGATAGCCGGTCCACAGGCCACGCAGGGCGGGGAACAGTCGGGATGTCTCGCCGCCGTGTCTGTTGCACAGCGCGTGTGCCCGTGTGTAGGCCGCCATGACCTCGGCTGACCTATGGCCCTTGGCGGCGAGCTGTGGAATGCCAAGTGCAAGCTGGAGGTCGATCTCGCGGTTGTCGCGGGCGGCAGTCTCGGGAAGGGTCGCGAGAAGATCGAGGCCCCTGGAGAGGTGGGCGATGGCTTCGGCGTTAGCCGACCGATAATTGGCGCGCAAGCCTGCCTTGTGCCAGTAGGACACGGCGTCATCGAGCAGTCCGCCCTCGGTCGCATGATGGGCAAGCACCTCCGGCTCCGCCTCCGCTCGGTCGGGAAAGCGCTCGCGGAGGACCGTGGCGATCCGGCAGTGGAGTTGCTGGCGTCGGCTCTTCAGCAGCGACTCGTAGGCGGCATCCCGCACCAGCGCATGCTTGAAAGTGTAGATTGCATCCGGGGGCGTGTCCCGGCAAAACGCGAGTTCGGCGCGGACGAGTTCATCCAGAGCGGTCCTGAGCTTCGGCTCGTCCATCTGCGCGGTCGCGGCGAGCAACTCGTAGCTGAACTCGCGGCCTATGACAGCGCCGATCTGCGCTATCTCCTTAACCGGCATCAACCGATCGAGGCGAGCCAGGAGCGAATCCTGCAGCGTCGAGGGGATGGCAAGCGGCGGCAGCAAGCCGGTGAGCTCGTAGCGCTCGCCGGTTTCGCGTAGCAGTCCCGATTCGAGCACCGCCTTTGTGAGCTCCTCGACGAATAGCGGCACGCCTTCGGTCTTGGCGAGAATCTGCGCTTGCACGTCGGCTGGCAGCGGCCGCCCGCTGGAGAGATGGTCGATCAACACAGCGCTTTCGCTCCGCCCGAGACGTTTTAGCGTCAACAGCGTCACATGCGGTCGGTCGGTCCAGCGGCGCGCGAACTCAGGCCGGAAGGTAACAACCAGCAGCACCGGCAGCCGCTCGATCCGATCAACGACGCGATCGAACAGCTCGAGGCTCGTGGGATCGAACCAGTGAGCATCCTCGGCCGTCATGAGCACCGGCCGCTTTACCGCGAGGCCCTCAAGTTGGGCGAGAAGCGCTTGAAACGTCTTCGCCTTTTTCTGTTCCGGTGCATCCTCGCGGGCTGGGTAATGACCTGCTGTCGGGATCGCCAAATGTTCAGCGATCAAGGGGATCGCCGATTTCGGGTCAGTCACAGCCAAGACAAGCAGTGCCTGCAGCTTGGCCAACTTCACCTCGGGGGCATCGTGGTGCTCGATTCCGGCGGCCCGCCGCAGCTGGTCCAGCACCGGGAACAGCGCACTGTTCGTGTGATAGGGCGAGCCGTGATAGCGCAGAGACACGCATTCCTCGCCGCGGAGCCGCCCGCGCAGGGCGACCGCGATGCGCGACTTGCCGATGCCCGGCTCACCCGAGATCAGCGCTACCTGACCTCTGCCATCCTTGGCCCGCCGCCAGCATTCGAGGAGGACGGCCAGTTCCTGATCGCGGCCGACGAGCGACGCGAGCCGCATCCCGTGCAGCGCCTCGAAGCGGCCCTCGGCTTGGCTCTCGCCAACGACCAGCCACGCCTGCACCGGCGTGGCGAAACCCTTCAGGTCGTGATGGCCGAGATCGACCAGCTCGAAAAGTTCGCCAAGCAGCCGCCGTGTCGGGGCGGCCACGACCACACTGCCCACCTCGGCCAGGGATTGCAGTCGTGCCGCCAGGTTCGGCGTTTCGCCGACCACGGCCGCCTCCTGCGCCGCGCCCTCGCCGACAAGATCGCCCACCACCACTAAGCCTGTTGCGATGCCCACCCGCGCGCCCAACGCCTCGTTCGCTGGCGTCACCAGCTTGGCGACCGCTGCCGCAATGGCGAGCCCGGCCCGCACCGCCCGCTCGGCCTCGTCCTCGTGCGCCCGCGGCCAGCCGAAATAAGCCAGCACTCCGTCTCCCATGAACTTCGCGACGTGGCCATCCACACGCGTGATTTCCTCGGCCACCGCGTTCTGATACTTCCGGATCACCTCCGCCATCTCTTCCGGGTCCAATTGTCCTGACAATGCGGTGGATCCGACGAGATCAACAAACATCACCGTTAGTTGGCGACGTTCGGCTTCCGGGCGGGGCGTTGAACCGGCCGCTGGCATGTCAGACTTGCCGAGCTCCGCAATCGCGGCCAACACGAGCTTCCTCGGGCCCATTGGGAGGCCCAGCACTTTAAGGTCCGCATCCGACAGATGCGGGAGCACCTCGGGAGTGATCTCGTTTTTAGCAAAGGTCGTGGCATATTTGGCGAGCCCAAGGCCCGAGAGCCACGCGGCAATGTCCATGCCATCCTCCGTGTAGTAGTCCGAGGCAGTTTAACACCCTGCGGGCGCACTGAAAAACCCCTCCAGGGCGCTCGCTGCTCGAGGCATTGCCGAGATACTGTATTTCCGCTTCTAAGAAGAGTTTCGGATTTAGGCTCGTCGCCAACGCTCACACAGCCGAGATGGAAAGCCGCGGGACTGAGTATGTTTTTCGGGTGTATGGGGATTTGACGCATCGCGTCGTCCGACTGGGCCGCGGCGATGCGTCTGGCGGAGGAAAGGATCTCCTGCAGAGAAGCCTCCCGCGTGAGCGGGTTCGTAATGGTCCGTTTTGAACGTTGTTGAAGTCCCGACGAACGTCCGCATGTGGCGGCGTGTAGCGGACATTCGCCAAAGTCCGTTTAGCGCCCGCGCTTTAGAATCACAGAAAATGGAACGGTGACGAAAGATCGGTTTTCACACCCATGCGGGCTCTGGGATATCGGGCTCCATGTTCTCGTTCTGTGCTTCGAAAATCGCATAACGTCTCTTTTGGAACACATCAGAAACATACCACACTCAGCGGGTCGTAAGCGTGGCGTCATGACCGCGGCGTCCAGTTCCAGGGGAGCATGTATGAACTGCCTTCCCGTTTCAGCGACGAGCAGATCATCGGTATTTTGAAGGAGCATCAGGTCGGATTATCGGCTGCTGACCTTTGCAGGAAATACGGTGTCAGCAACGTGACATTCTACATCTATGTGGTAAAGGCCCACGAAAGTACCATCCAGCTAATCGATACCGAAATTGGCGCGCACTTTGAAATCAGGTTGCTGGTTGCCGGTACTTCTCCGCAATCCGATTACAGAAAAAGTTAGATGCTCATCACAAAATTTCAGTACTAAAGACGTGCATGATTGTTCATACAATGAAGTACCGTGCAAAATTCTAAGATGGTTTTGATGAAATAAACCTCCTATATGAGTTCCGCTTGGTAGCAATATTTACAGCGCCCATCACTGTCGTCGAGCATAATCATCTATTTTACAAATAGGCGTAAAGTTATACTATTGAGAGCAAAAATAATATGATAGAAAAATATATTGTATGAGGGTATTGACAGTATTTAATCAGATTGGCTAAGTAAATCTGGCTTGGCAAGGCGATCGTCAACTGGGCCGACCGATCAAACATGTTTGGAGCAGTGGCCCTTAAGAGAAAACAAGCAAATGCCGATGTGCATTGCACAACAACCACACTCGTGAAATAACTTGCGTAAGTTCGTTCAATAATACGGAAATTTCTAATTGATACAAAGCCAGATCCAGGAGTTTTCTTCTATATTGCGCTACACTTATAGAGGAAATAGTAGAATCGAAGCGAGAAGCTTTCTTTTTCTTTCTGTATTTGTGGTGTTTATATTGCCTTATAGCATTCTCAATTTATTTTCATTTAAGGACTTGTTTTGCCTTTTATCGCAAAGAAGTTGCTATGATTTTGCCTATCTAAAGAGTATTGATTATGAACAGTTTGCAAATGCTTATTTTGGTGGCCTATTCATTCAGATTGGCGCCGCCATCGGTTGCACTATATATTTAGCATATTTGTACATTTCTTGCCCAAACAAAGTCTTTGTTACAGACAAGGCTCATATATATGTTGTATATTCGATAGTATTTGTAGTTGTCCTGTTTGCTTTTGGTAGATTTAGCTTAACTATTACAGATTTTGACAGTTTAAACCCCACAGCATCCTGGTTCCAAGATAATCCCCTAAGGCACGGCAGACTTGTCCCGCAGCCCGCGAGTAAAACTGTCTTCTTATTTACCGGTCTCACAACTATTGTTCTCGCGGGATGTGTCCTGGGAATCATTAAAATGATAGCGCCGATGGCATTTGGAATCCGCATCAAATTCAACGATATCCAACAGGAATTAGACCTCCATGGTAACCACGATTCGATCCAGCGCTGAGGCGAGTAACTCGTTTATGGCGGATGTTGCGGAATGGAGTACTTCTGCATACCACGAGTTCATCTCTAGGCTGCCTGCGATCAAGTATGATGCAAGACTTGTAAGTCTCATCGGCAAACATTCGTTTGTCACGATGGGCGCCTTCGAAATTGACGACTACGCCAGTGCGATAAATAAGCAAGGTGGCACCTGGAAGGATGTCGCGGTCGAGGTTGTAGGCACGTTTGGGGGTGTAACGGGAGGCTTTTTGGGTGCTGCGCTCGGAGCCGCTCTCGGACTACCACTCGGCGGCGTAATCTCACCTGCATTCGCGGCAGGAGGAACTGCACTATTGGGCACTCTTGGCGAAACATGGTCCGAGAAGGCACGGTAAAGTTAACAGACACGAGAGGGATTTTTGAGATGAGTGGGCATGGCCCAAATTCATCATGATCCGCTCTATCGCCGCCACCGTTTCCCCGGAGAGGTCATCGCGCATGCGGTCTGGCTCTATTATCGCTTCCCATTGAGCCTTCGGATGGTGGAAGATCTGCTTTTTGCCCGCGGCATTATCGTCTCCCATCAGACGATCCGGACCTGGGCGGAAAAGTTCGGTCGGAATTTCGCCAATCGAATTCGCCGCAGGTCAGGCCGCTTCGGCGACAAATGGCATCTCGATGAAGTCGTCGTCAGCATCGCCGGCAAAAAGCAATGGCTCTGGCGTGCGGTGGATCAGGACGGCTTCGTCCTCGACGTTCTGGTATAAAGCCGCCGAAATGCAAAGGCGGTAAGGCGCCTGATGCGAAAACTGCTGCAGAAGCAGGGCTGTTCGCCACGTGTGATGATCACCGACAAGCTGCGCTCCTATGCCGCCGCAAAACGGCAGATCATGCCGAGTGTTGAGCATCGCCAGCACAAGGGACTGAATAACCGGGCAGAGAATTCGCATCAGCCGATCCGAAGGCGGGAGAGGACTATGAAGCGCTTCAAGTCGGCACGACAGCTTCAACGCTTCGTCTCCATTCACGATCCGATCGCCAACCTGTTCCACTTTCCCCGCAACGACATTTCATCCACCGAGCATCGCGATCTGCGCAACCAGGCGATGAATGTCTGGCGTGAGCTCGCAGGCGTCAACGCCCCCTAAAACCAGAACCAAAGCCATAAATGTTTCTTCCCTCGCAGTGACATCAAAATCGGGCTTTTAACTTTACGATGCCGGCCAGCGACTTAATCGGCGCGGACGTGATTAGGTTAACCTACATTCCTGCCTGATCACGCACTCGCCCAACGGATCGCGCCGATGCAGCAGGTCCGCTTTGAGGTCGGTAGCTGAGCGACAGCTATTCAATGGAAGCGACCCTAAGCTGTCAGTCCGCCTTCGGCCCCAAATCGGTCATTCCAATCACGCCGGGCTGACGTCTGCTACTGGGGCGTTTGAAATAAGGGCTTTGGTTTGGCAATTTTAGTTGGGACGATTCACGGGTAGGTGCAGTGAAGCGCCTGCCTTTTCGGCCGCTGCTCTTAGGCGCTTGTCTCTGGTCCATAAGGTCGCTCGCTGGTCAAGAAGGACGGATGCCAGCAAGTGAGCATCGGTGTAGCCAATGCCGATGCTGAAAAGACTGTGGCGATCGATCATTGTCATGACTTCGTCGTGCGTGGCGACGACCGCCGCGCGCTGCGCCGCCAGAAAAGCGATCACGCTGCCGCGATCCCTAAGGCTGCCAAGCGCCAGCTCACCGATCACGGCTGGGTGGCAAAGTAGGAGGTCGTCTTCAATAATCCTGCGCAGCTCCGCATCAACACGACGAAAATGATCAATCCAGATCGAGGTGTCCGCGAGTATCACTTGGCCGCTGCGCTCCGGCGGCGCGGAGCTGCCTCGGCATCGGGCATAGTTCCTCCGAGCGCGATGAGGCGCTTTCCGGACTCCACACGGACAAGCGTTTCCAACGCCTGGCGCACTAGGGCCGCAGTTTCATTTGTACCGGTCAAGAACCTAGCCTTCTCCATAAGCGTGTCGTCGAGGTTAATAGTCGATCGCATGATGTAGTTCCCTAATTGAAGCGCGGAAAATAGCACCATTTGGTGATAAAATCTATGCCGGTTGCAGCATTTCTATGCAGTGCGTTCACTGATGTGGCATCGAAATTTCTTACCCGGAGGGTCGAAGCTCAAGTGCTATTGACTATCTACATACTGGCCGATCTACCATCATAAATTGTGGGCTCACGGTTCGTATCCTTTCAAGGCGGTCATTGAAAATCACTTATCCCGATATGCTTTAAAGAGTGATTGTAGAATTCTAGGAACCAATCGGATTCGGTGGAAAATCCGCTATTATCGGCATTTTCAAACGAAGGGTTACTGATGCATTTTGAGATTGGATAAACTGCCTTCAAAAAGCGTGTTCGCGTTGCATTCGGCTAATGCGACGTCTGCAAGAAAAACTCGTTTAAACGACGTTTGGTTGCCAACGCGCCGCGCCAGTCCAAAATCCCTACTCGGAACGGTCGCAGTCTGATCGTTCTTGGATAGGTCGCGATGATCGTAGATTCCTCAGCGTGGTCACGCAGACGATTGTTCGCGCCACCAATCCTGTGCTTGCAGTTTCCAGTAGGTGAGTTGCGCAGCGGACAAGCCGCCAAGGCCTCCAGCCCACACAAGACCGAACGGCTTGAATAATTCATAGCGATCGGACTCCTGGAGGATCGCCTCAGCGATCACCTTACCGCCAATCGCTGTCGTGTTCAGTCCATGACCTCCAAATGCCGTGCAGTACCACACATCCGAGTGCAGTTGCCCAATCTGGGGCATGAGATGTCGTGCATAT
>NZ_PGGO01000027.1 GCF_003010955.1 Phyllobacterium brassicacearum | reverse complement strand
GAAATATTCCCCCGACCTCAATCCGATCGAACAGGTCTTTGCCAAGATCAAGCACTGGATGCGCCAGGCTCAAAAGCGAACCGTCGACGACACCTGGCGCCATCTCGGCTACCTCGCCAACACCATCAAACCAGACGAATGCGCCAACTACTTTACCAACGCAGGATACGCTTCGGTGAAAACATGAAACGCTCTAGCCAACGTCGGGGATGCTTCCAGCCTGGCCGCGGTAAGCTTGGAAGTCTGGCTGAACACCTACATCCGCAATGGCGTCAACGCATTCTTTGCGGACTATGCGTTGGAACAATTTACCGCTGCTCGTTTCGAGGAAATCCTGTCATCGGCCAATGAAACCATCTGGGTTTCACAAAACTCCATTGGCATCGAGGGGTTTATACGCGTGTCATTGGGCTCGGTGGCGCCCATCGACATCTGCTCCGACGTTGAAATTTCGACTCTCTATGTTCAACCACGGCACCAAGGAAATGGTGCTGGCAGACGTCTCCTGGAGACCGGTTTGGAGTTCTGTGCCTCCACCGGAAGGCCGAACGCTTGGTTGTCGGTAAACGCTGGAAATGAGCGGGCGGCAGATTTTTACAGTAGAAATGGCTTTGAGAAGGTCGGAGAGACACATTTTCAGATTGGCGATCAGACCTACCCCAATCATGTGCTTCGGTTTCGTCTCTTGTGAATCTCGCCCTGACGAACTCCAAGTTTTACAAAGTCGGAAGGAACTGCCGATACCGCGGCGAGACCAGGCACTATTTCTCTGGCAACCCCGCCTTGGCGAGATCGGAGAGATAGGTCGTGAGGAGCGGTTCGACGTATTGCGGGTGCTTCGTTGTCGGAAACACTGCTTCCTTCTGGATGGTCCAGCCCGGTTTGGCTTTGAGAAGCTTTGCAATGCTGGCGCGTGCCTCATCCAGCTTGCCGAGCCGCGCGTAGGCCGCAGCCAGATTGATGTCCCATGGTGCCTTCATTTTCTGGAGCGCGACCACGGAATCCGCCGGACGGTCGGCGAAGTAATAGGCGATAGCCAGATTTCCGAAGTACCAGTCCATGTTCTTGGCATCGCGCCGGATCGAATCTTCCAGCAACTCGATCCCCCGATCAGTTTTGCCCGCGGCGGCCAGATAGTATGCAAGGTCGGCTCGGGCCCAGGCATCATAGGGAACCAGGCTGGCCGCCGCCTCGGCCTCGACAACCGAGCGCGCGAAATCGCCCTCATGCCACTGGTACAGGGCCGTCATCACCCAGTGGCAAAACAAGGTCTCCAGCCGCGATTTATGCGGAATGGCCTGCGCCTCCGTACCGAGCCTCCACGCCAGTTCGGTGTCGCGCCAAGGATCGTCGGTGCTGCCCCACCCGATATCATGAATGTAACTAAAGGCTATTTTCGTCCGCAACAGGGCGGAGTCGGGAAACTGCGCCAACCCTTCCTGCCAGATTGCGCGCGCCTCGGCGTTGTCTTCCTTGGTGAAGCGAAAGTACAACTGGTGGCCACGCAGGTAGTAGTCATATTCCTCCAGACTGGGAGCGGCTTTGCTCCAAGCGTCGGCCTCCTCCTTCTTCCTGATTTCGCCCCTCAGCCCCGCAATGGTGTCATTCACCCTGTTGGCCACGTTATCCTGCAGGACTGCCACGTCGCCGCTCTCTTCGTCATAACGCTTGGCCCAGACATGTTCTCCCGTCGATGCATCGACGAGTTGGGCGGTAACGCGCACCTTGCCGCCCGCTTTCCGGACACTTCCTTCGATCACGTAGCTGACTTTCAGATCTTCCCCGACCTGCTGCACCTTCACCGGCTTGTCGTAGACGGAACTCGAGCTGCGGGAAACAACGCGCAGCTCGGGAAAGGACGAAAGCATGGTGATGATATCCTCTGCAATGCCGGAGCCGAGATAGTCTTGGGACGGATCACCGCTCATGTTGGCGAAGGGCAAGACCGCGATCGACGGCTCGCGCGACAAAGCCACTGGAGACCGCAGAACGTACCAACTACCACCCCCCGCGATCAGTAGAGCAAGGACGCCGCCGATTGCGACGGTGGCCCAATGTTTTTCCGGTTTGCCCGTGCTTCTCGGCGGTAACGGAATGCCATCAAATTTGACGCGGAAGGCCTGGATCGGCTCGGCGATGTTCTTGACCTTCTGCTCGCCCATTGGCTCGAAGCCGAAGGAGAGTTTATTCTCCACTTCGCGCGCCACCTTGCCCGACACGCAGATGCCACCGGGATCGGCCAGCTGCTCGAGCCGTGCGGCGATGTTGACGCCGTCGCCGTAGCAGTCATCACCCTCAACGATCACTTCGCCGAGATTGATGCCGATGCGCACATGAACGCGTTGGTCCTCGGCGACGTTGGCGTTGCGTTCCGCCAGCCCCCGTTGCAGGCTCACCGCACATTCGACCGCATCGACGACGCTGCCGAATTCCGCAAGGAGGCCATCGCCCATAAGTTTGAAGATGCGGCCATGATGGCGGGCAATTTCGGGTTCGAACAGTTCCTTTTGCCCAGCCCTGAGACGCTCGAAGGTCCCCTGTTCGTCCTGCTCCATAAGTGTGGAGTAGCCAACGACATCGGCGGCAAGTATGGCAACAAGTTTACGGTCCACGACCGTCCCCCTTGTTTGGGTCGAATTTCCCGCGAGAACAATATCACAAACTGGGCAAGCGCGCTTTCGAACGGGGGTTGCGGTTGGAGCAGGGCTCAGTCGTGGGATGATCCAGCTTCCATCCTCGAGCTCCACTATAGGAAATTATCTTAAGATGAAACTCGTAACGAGACCGAACGGACTTCAAACTCCTGAGCCGCCATTTGGCTGTTGTGTTCGAATTCGTATGTCATTGATAAATGTTCGTTTGAAAATGCCGATAATAGCGGATTTTCCACCGATGCCGATTGGTTCCTAGAATTCTACAATCACACTTCAAAGCATATCGGGATGAGTGATTTTCAATGAGCGCCTTGAGCGGAGTCGAATTAACGAAGCCATCGGCTGGATTTTCACTTCCAGCGCGCCGAGCGCCAGGAACACCGTCGATCTAGAGGCTTCGCCTCGAGCACCTCGGGCAGGTTCTGTCCGCGCCGATCGAAGCAGCGGTTGGCAATTAAGCAGCACGGAATCGCCGAACTCATGCGCGCGGTAGCGGGACGCGGAGAGCGCTGCGGAGGCCTCGGCGAGCAGGGCATCGTCGGCGAAGGCGCGCAGGAGCTCGAAATGGCTTTCGCCGGGCTGGTGGACGCCCGTGAGAATCGCATCGACCACGCGAAGCAGCGTGCCCCGCGCGATGCGCCCTGTCGCAGTGCCATTTCCGGCGCGCACGCTGCCATCGGCATTGGCGGCTGCCTCAAGCGCGCGCACGACACTCGTGCCGATCGCGATGATGCGGCTGCCGCGGAGCTTCGCCCGCGCGACCTGCGCCGCGGTGCGCTCAGGGATGCGGTACGGCTCGTCGAGGGGAAGGCGCGAGTCGAGCGCGGGATCGCCGGTGGAAGAAACGCCCGCGGCATGCGTGAGTGCTGCGAAGCCGACGTCGCGCCGACGCCAGGCTTGGAGCGTGCGCCAGTCGAGCGCGAAGCCCGCCGACGGCGCCTCGAACGCGAACGGCCGGGCGGCAATCTTCGTCCAAACATCCCACAGCGCCAACGGCTCGGGAGCATGCGCGTATTGGATCGGCTGGCCGTGCTGCGCCATTCCTGCAAGCACCGCTGCGCGGATACCTGGGAAGTACAGCTCGAGAAGTCGAGGATGGTCGAGAAGGCGCTCGACGACGGCTTCAAGCGGGCCGAGCCGAAGGCGGTCGCCAGTTGACAGCGCAGGCGGAGGCAGCCGGTCTTCCGTGCGCGTGCGGTGATCACCCGAGCCGAAGGCAATCGCCACGAAGCGGGTAGGATCGGGAAGTGATAGCCAGCCGGCCAGGCGAATCTCGATCGCCTCGCCGCTTGGGACATGTGTACCATGCAAGCTGGCAGGCAAGGTCGCGGCGTCATTGGCGACGATCAGATCGCCGGGATCGAATAGCGTCGCGAGCCTGGTGCGCGGCAGGTCACGCATCGTGCCGTCCGCCTCAACGACGAACAGCCTGGCGGAGCGCCGATCAGAGCGGTTGTCGGTAATCATGCATGTTCCCCGGCGAGAAGCCTGGCCCGGACCGGCAAGGCGTCGAGCATCTTTTCGATCATCTCGGCAGCAGCCAGTTCGGGGGCCTTCAAGGTCGACGGATCGGCGTCCGGAAGCGCCAGCGCGTGAAGCGGGGTGTCCATATCGCCAGGGTCGAGCGCGAGGAGCCTTATGCCATCGGGTTTCGCCTCCTCGTCCCAAATCGCCGTAAGATGGGCAAGAGCGGCCTTGCTCGCACCATACGCGCCCCAGCCGGGATACGCGTTGACCGCCGCGTCGCTGGAGATGTTGATCACCAACGCGCCGCGGCCCTCGCGTGCGGACGCGGCAAGCGCACCGAATAAAGCTTTGGTCAGTCGGAACGCGCCGAGGAGGTTGACGGCGAGCGCTGCTTCCAGCTCCTCGCAATCGGTATCGGCAAGAAGCGCCAGAGGGACAGGACCGAGGCTCGATGCATTGTTGATCAGGACGTCGACCCCGCCGAGGCTGGCAGTGACCTGCATCGCGATCGGGTAGATGTCGTCCTTCTTGCCTATATCGGCGACAATGCCGTACGCGCCCGTCTCGGCTACGACGCCTTCGACATTTGCGGCAGTGCGAGCGACGAAGGCGACGCACGCACCCTTCGCGGTAAGCTGCCGCACAAGCGCCAGTCCAAGGCCGGACGTGCCGCCGGTAACTGTCACGCGAAGGCCCTGAAGATCGATATTCGTCAGCATTGTCGGTACTCCTTCAAATCCGTAGGAGTAGTGCTACAAGTTCAAGTTAACTTGAAGTCAAGCGAGAATCGTGCTCTCGTTTATGCATGGATCCGATGCTGACCATCACCGACGCGTCGCGGCGCAGCGGCGTCGCCTCATCGGCCCTGCGTTTCTACGAAGAGCGCGGGCTGATCGCGTCCGAGCGAGCGGGCTCGGGGCATAGGCGCTATCACCGGTCCGTGCTGCGCCGGATCGCGTTCATCGTCTTTGCGCAGCGGATCGGCCTGACGCTTGAGGAAATAGGCGCCGAACTCGCCAAGTTGCCATCCGATCGCGTGCCGTCTCGTCGGGATTGGTCGCGGTTATCGGGCGAGTGGGCAAGGCGTATCGACCAGCGCATAGCCGAGTTGCAGCGCCTGCGGTCCGGGCTTACCGAGTGCATCGGTTGCGGCTGCCTGTCGATCGACCGGTGTAGCCTGGCGAACCCTGCTGATTTGGCAGGGCGCAAGGGGCCGGGGCCGAGGTATTGGCTGGGGTGAATCGGCCTCCGGCAGTAGGGTTGTCAATCTCAAGGCTCCGACCTGTTTTTATCACACGTCGCCGGACCATGCATGACGGTAGCAGGCATTGTTTCGGCTCCTTCGGTCGGATGTCAGGAGAGACTCTCGATCCAAGCGGAAATTCGCCGAGCGACGACTGGATCATGACGGGATGCGCGGTTCAGGGTCGTAATGGCGAAGCTGTGGCATCCACAACCTGCGGTTCCGGATGAGGCATTATGCGATTTTTGAAGCACATATCGAGAATCTCAGGCAGTTTCTTGCTCGAAAGTGGCGACGACCGATGGAGATAAACGTTTGGTTGAAAATGCCGATAAGGGCGGATTTCAATTGTCGCCTGGAATTCTGCAATGACACTGATGTGCAGCAGGACGACTGATGCGCACGCCCGGTCACCACGGACATGCCGTTCCGTTTTTGATATCGCACGCCATATAAGAAAATCCCTCAAGCGCAATTGTGGAACAAAGTCTCTACAGAGCCCTTCAGATGCGTAACATATGACTGATGGGAGCGGCGATTAGTATATGCAAGGCTAGCTCGAGTGGCGCGGAGAACGGTTGCTCCTATGTGTGCCCCGAAAGAGGAAGAATGACTTACATGGACGATATCGCGCGCTGGCTGGCGGATGGCGCACCTCATCACAGCGTCGGGGCATTGTTTGACGCATTCTGTCGCGAGATCGTCCGTTCTGGTTTACCTCTCTGGCGCGCCTCTCTAGGGCTCGAGGTGCTGCACCCGGAGGTGAGCGGATGGCAGCATGTATGGACGGATGAGAGCCTGTCGGTAGCGGCATCGGACCGGGCGACGGCGCCCACGTCCCAGTCTTATCTGAATAGCCCGACCCGCATCGTCGATGATACCGAACAGCCTTTCCGACGCCGGCTCGATAAGCCTTGCCCCGACATGCCGCTCCTTGAAGAGTTGCGCTTGTCGGGCGCGACGGACTACGTGATGTACCCCCTGCCCTTCCTGGATCGGACGCGAACCGCCGTGATTTCCTTCGCCACCCGGCTGCCGAAAGGCTTTGACCCGGTATCACTTGATGGGCTGGAGTTCGCCGCAAAGCTTCTTAGCCCATATCTGGAGCGTCACGTCCTCCGCCGCATCGCTATTGATCTCCTCGACACCTACGTGGGACCCCACACGGGGCAGCGCATTATCGAGGGCCGGGTGGACCGTGGCGCGGTCGAGCTGATCGAGGCGGCGATCTGGTTTGCCGATCTACGCGGCTTCACTCTTCTATCCGAGCGTTCAGCTATTCCTGACGTGTTGGCTCACCTGAACACTTGGTTCGGCACGATCGGAGAAGTGGTCGAGGCGCATGGTGGCGAGGTGCTCAAGTTTATGGGCGATGCCGTACTTGCGATCTTCCCAACTTCGGCCGAACACAACCGCGA
This sequence comes from Phyllobacterium brassicacearum, assembly GCF_003010955.1. Lineage (GTDB taxonomy): Bacteria > Pseudomonadota > Alphaproteobacteria > Rhizobiales > Rhizobiaceae > Phyllobacterium > Phyllobacterium brassicacearum. The sequence goes on along the minus strand of NZ_PGGO01000027.1, from coordinate 60,445 downwards.
GACGGCCTGTCAGAAGGCTCTGGCCGCCGCACAGGAGATGTGCCTACGAAGCGAAGCCGAAAACGCCCAGCGTAGATCACTGGACACTCCGCCGGTCGTCCATGGCTTGGCCTTGCATTTTGGCGAGGTGGCTTACGGCAATGTCGGCGCGTCACACCGGCTTGATTTCACCGTCATCGGCCCAGCCGTGAACCGGGCAAGCCGGCTCCTGGACTTGGCCAAAAGGCTGGATCGAGAAGTTCTTGTCTCACATGCCCTTGCGCGGGAGGTCGACCAGCCTCTGATCGATCTGGGACGCTACCGCTTGCGGGATGTCAAGCAGCGACAGCGGGTCTTCACCCTGCCCGCGTTAGGCGACGTCCAAACCTCTTGATCAGTACGCTTGGCCAATCTCCTAGTCCCGGCGATTTTCCACCTACCATATTTTTCCGGCATCGATGCCAGATCGCCCATACCTCTCGATTGCCAAGCTATAGCCGAAGCCGGGACTCAGCAGCCGAGTCCGAAGCTGGAGCACTCCAGCGCAAGCTTGCTCGCCCTGCCCCGGATCGTTTGATGGTCTTTTCGATTTTACAAACGTCCGTAGTGCTCGACTCGGCCACAAGTTCATCCGGCACAGTTCCGACGACGATGGACCCTCCGGAAGCTTCTTATGCCGGGGCGCGTTGTTTTTTTGCGCCTCAGCATAGATCGCTAGGTATTCCAAAAGCCCAGCGATCGGCTCTTTCATTTGGCGGTCACGTCGAGACCAACCGGAAGCCTGCGTAGCCGCTTGCTAGTAGCCGCGAAGACCGCGTTGGCGATCGCCGCCGCGATTGCCGCGGTACCAAGCTCGCCAGTTCCGGTGGGCGGCTGATCGCTCTCCACGAAAAAGACCTCGATCTTGGGGGCCTCGTCGATCCGCATGACCCTATAGGTGTCGAAGTTGGTCTGGACGATGCGCCCGCTCTCGATCTCGATCGCGTTGTAGAGCGCCGCGCTGGCACCAAAAATGATTCCACCTTCAATCTGCGCCTTGGCGCCGTCAGGGTTCACGACCAGTCCGCAGTCAACGGCGCAGATGACGCGCTCGAGTCGAACATCACCCTGGGGATCGACCGAGACTTCGGCGACTTGCGCCACGTGCGTCCCGAACAGCACTATCACCGAAACGCCGCGACCTTTTCCGGCGGGCATCGGCGTACCCCATCCGGCTTTCTCGGCCGCAAGATCCAGGACGGCTTTTGCGCGCGGTGATTGCGCCAGTAGAACTCTCCGGAACTCGACAGGGTCTTTGCCCGTAGACACAGCCATCTCATCGATAAAGCTCTCGACGGGGAAGGAATTGTGGGTAACCCCGACGCCGCGCCACCAGCCGGTCGTCAATCCCGCCGGAGGCTCCGATCGGCTATACTCGATGAGTGGGTTGTCAAATTTGTAGGGTCCGGCAGCGCCGTCGACGGCGTCTGGGTCGAGCCCGTTGACAAACCAGGCTGGCGTCCAACGGGCCATCACGCTGGAACCCGCCACGCGGTGCGAGAAGGCTGTCGGCATACCGTTTTCATCAAGACCCGCCGAGAGCTTGTCGACATAGTAAGGACGAAAGACGTCGTGCTGGAAGTCCTCCTCTCGCGTCCAGATCACCTTGACCGGGAAGTCGACCTGCTTGGCGATCATTGCCGCCTGTACGGCGTAGTCCGTCTCCAGCCGGCGGCCAAACGCACCGCCCATGAGGAAATTGTGGACGCGGACCTTCTCGACAGGAAGGCCGGTAGCCTCGGCCACCGCCGACTGCACGCGAGCAATCACCTGTGTCCCGACCCAGACATCGCAGCCGTCAGCTGTGATCCTTACCGAGCATACCATCGGCTCCATTGTCCCGTGAGCAAGCAGCGGCGATTCATATCTGGCTTCGAGGGTCGTTGCCGCAACAGATGCTGCGTTCTTGACGTCGCCTTCATTGGTCGCAACCACAGCTTCGCCGGCGGCTGCCTTGTCGAGATCACTCACCAAATTGGCCGTCGAATATGTTAACGCGCCGCCTTCCCACTGAGGGTTGAGCGCTGCAAGCCCTTTTCTGGCAGCGCCGGTGTGGTCGGCGATGACCGCGACGGTATCATCGAAGCGAACAACCCTGCGGACGCCGGAGACAGCCAGGGCAGCCTTTTCATCCATCCCCACGAGCTTGCCCCCAATGATAGGCGAAGCCTGGGGCACAGCAACCTTCAGATCGGGCAGCATGAAATCTATGCTGTACTGGGCCCGGCCTGTTGTCTTGTCCACGGAATCTCGCCGCTTCAGCGATCTTCCAATGACCTTGAAGTCCTTCGGATCCTTCAGCGCGACCTTATCCGGCATCTGGAGCGTCGCCGCTTTTGCCGACAGATCGCCATAGGTAAGGCGCTGGCTACTCGCATCATGGATCACGGTGCCGTTCTCGGCCCGACAGCCGGACGCGTCGACGCCCCAGGTTTCCGCGGCCGCGGCGACCAACATCGTGCGCGCCACGGCGCCGGCATGCCGGAACGGCTCGTAGAACGCGGCAATGGAGGTCGAGCCGCCTGTTGCCTGGAACCCGAGCTTCGGATTGGCATAAAGCTTGTCGTCCGGCGGCGCCTGTTCTACCCGGATCTGATTGGGCTCCACTTCCAGCTCTTCCGCGAGTAGCATCGGCATCGACGTGTAGACGCCTTGCCCGATCTCGACCTGTGGAATGATGGCCGTCACGTTGCCCGCCTTGTCGATCCTGATGAACGCGCCTGGCGCAAAGGTTGTAACCTGAGCGTCAGCGGCAGCCGCGCGATCTGCGCGGAACATTGACGCGTTGATCGAAATCAGCAGGCCACCCCCGGCTGCGGCGCCGGCGAACAAAAAAGAACGCCTCGACAGCCGCGTGTCGACGGGCGATGACTTGGAAGAAGTACCCTTCATGTACATTTTTAGCCTCCCTGCTTCGCGTTGCCGTCGAGCGTTGCGGCATGCCTTATCGCTTCGCGAATGCGGACATAGGTGCCACAACGGCAAATGTTGCCGGACATGGCATTGTCAATGTCGGCATCCGTGGGAATAGGCGTCTCCGACAGCAGGGCCGCTGCCGACATAATCTGGCCAGACTGACAGTATCCGCACTGCACCACATCGAGATCCTGCCAGGCTTTCTGAATCTTGCGGCCGTTCGTGGTAGTGTGAATCGCCTCGATCGTCATGATCGCTGAGCTACCGACGCTTTCCACCAAGGTTTGACAGGATCGCGCTGCCTCGCCATCAATATGGACCGTGCAGGCGCCGCACTGCGCAATGCCACACCCATACTTAGTGCCGTACATCCCCAGTACATCGCGGATGACCCAGAGCAACGGCGTATCGCCATCGACGTCCACGCGGCGTTGCTCTCCGTTGATATTTAGATCGTATTCCATGAACTCCTCGCTTGCGATTGCTTTAGCCGTTGGATTCAGACGCTCACTCCGCACTCAAATGGCGCTCATCAGACGCGCCATCGATGGCGAACTCCCGGTTGGGGCTCTTATGCACTGGGACTGAGCTCCGCCTGGGCTGTGGTGCGTCGCGGCTTCGCCTGAAGCTTGAACCAGCCGGTGGTAGCCTCGATTACCGCCCATAGCTTGCCCGGGATAGCAATACTCGGAACCTTCGATGGACTGAGGGCAGTGTCGATCCGCTCATCGAGATCGCTTTTTGCTAGCTCGACCCAATCCGGGTTCACCACCAGGCCCTGACCGACGGCAACCAGCGAAAGCCCCAGCTCCATGGCGTTCGCAGCCTGATCGGGCTTCCTGATCTGACCGGCGGCAATGACGGGCACGCGTCCGCCGACGCGCTCGAGAACCAGCTTCGCTGTCGTCTTCTCTCCCGTACCGCCGATAGGCTTGGCCTCAAGTACGCTCGCCAACGAAGCATGAATATAATCGACGCCGCAATTGACGAGGCTCTCCACGAGCAGAAGGGTCTCGTCGATCCGCAGTCCGCCCTCATCCGGTTCTTCCGGCGAGATGCGGTAACCGAGAAGAAAAGGGCGCTTGGCGCTGGACTCTATGACACGCTTGACCTCCCGCAACACCGCCAGCGGAAAGCGCATGCGGTTTTCAAGTGAGCCGCCCCACTCATCCGTCCGCTGGTTGAATCGAGGCGAAAGGAAGTTCTGAATCAGGAAGCCGTGCGCGCCGTGCAGCTCGATGCCATCGAATCCGGCCTCAATGGCGCGCCGTGTTGCCTCGCCGAACGCGCGAATGACGTCGAGTATCTCACCATGCGTCAGCGCCCGAGGCGTGACCGAGGGGCTAAAGGGGCCTGCCTCGGTGGTTATGGCGCTCGCGCTGACGACCTCGCCGCCTGGAACCAGTTCTGAGACGGCCTTGTTTCCAGCGTGAAATATCTGGAGCAGCGCGGGCGCGCCACCGCTCTTGGCGGCCTCCGCCAGCCGTTTCAAGCTCGGACCGAACCTGTCGTCGTACGAAGCGAACTCGTCGGTGAAGCCAATGCCGTTCGGCAAGACGTGGCTACATCCCGTGATCACGAGGCCGACTCCGTTCACCCTGCGGCGGTAGTAACCGACCTCCTCGTCGGAAACCGTCCCGTCTGGATTACCGGCCCAAGTCGTCATGGGAGCCATGACGACACGATTGCGCAGAGTCATTCCCTTGGCGAAGATGAATGGTTCGAAAAGTTTCGGGTGTGTCTTGCTCATTGTCTCTCATCCGCTTGCCGATGTAATGGCGTGTGGTGTTGGCGAATAAATAGAGGAGGACATGGACGCTGATTAGTCGCTATAATCTGCATGAAGTTATAAATGGGGTTTATAAATGAGAAAGGGCGACTTCAGTGAGTTGGCCGTATTCATCGCCGTTGCTGAAGAGGGCAGTTTCACTCGTGCGGCCGCAAAGCTTGGCCTCTCCCAGTCGGCACTCAGCTATGCCGTCCGCATGCTGGAACAACGGCTCGGTCTGCGATTGATCTCGCGAACGACGCGCAGTTTGTCGCTGACGGACGCAGGCGAAAGGCTGCTCCTCAGCCTGCGTCCGGCATTCGATCACATCGATAGTGAAATTGCCGCCATAACCGCACTTCGCGACAAGCCTGCAGGCACGATCCGCATCACGACCTTCCGGCATGCCGCAAGAATGGTGCTCTGGCCCGCTCTGGTAAAGCTCCTGCCTGAGTATCCCGATATCAACGTCGAGATCAATGTTGATGAAGGGCTCACCGATATCGTCGCTGGCAGATTTGACGCGGGCATCCGCCTGGGCGAGCAGGTCCAGAAGGATATGGTGGCAATTCGGGTGAGCCCGGATATCCGCATGGCGGTGGTTGGCTCCCCATCTTACTTTGCCAACCGAAAGGCTCCCGAAACGCCGCGTGACCTTAGCGAGCATAATTGCATAGGCTACCGTCAGAGCACAGGAGGCGGGCTTTATGCCTGGGAGTTCGAGCGTGATGGTATTGAACTTGAGGTCCGGGTGAATGGGCCGCTTGTCCTCAACGACAATGAACTGCTGGAAAACGCTGCCCTCGATGGGCTGGGACTGGCTTACACGTTTGAAAGTCAGGTTTCCCAGCACATTGCCGACGGACGTCTGATCCGTGTGCTGGAAGATTGGTGCCAGCCATTCTCCGGCTATCACCTTTACTACCCAAGCAGACGACAACATACGCCGGCCTTCCACCTCCTGATCGAAGCACTCCGCTGTAGAGGGTAATGGCGGTCCCGGTCGAGACGAACGGGATCGAACTCGCGATCCGCGGTTTTAAATGGAACAAGCCCTTCAACGTTCACGCTGATTTCGGCGTCTGTTCAAAACTGGCACCCCTTGATAAACGTTCGTTGGAAAATGGAGCGAATTTTCCGCCGAATCCGATTGGTTCCTGGAATTCTACAATCACATTTCAGAGCATGTCGGGATGAGCGATTTCCATTGATCGCCTTGACGGGATCCGAACATCCGGCCGCCACCGGCATTCGCCGCCGAAAGGCCGACCCGGCTCATTGGCGAGGTGGCGTTTTGTTTGACGATCGGGCCGCTAACGCATGTTGAGCAGCGCCGATCCCGTTGTTTCAAGGGCAAAGGCTATTTTTTGAATGGTGTCGAGGGAAATGTTGCGCTTCTCCCGTTCGATGCCGCTGAGATAGGCCTGGGTCAGTCCGGTGCGCAGGGCAACCTCTTCCTGCGAGATAGCAAGCTCTGCCTGGCGGATGCGCATATTGCGGGCGAGAAGCTTACGCAGCGCAAGAGGGTCGAACGTGTCCATTGCGATCGGGATTCATGATCGGCTCGCCAGAGCCATCTCCAGTTTTCTGTCGTTTGTACGATGCTGCCCTGAAGCATCGGTGCAGAAAGCGGCATCAGGCTTCGCGGCGATGTCGGCGATAAAGCGACGCGGTTTGTCCATCGCCACCCATACCTGCTTGCGGGCACTGGCGTTGATCAAGTCGCGCGCTTCGGCCAAATCATCGAAAATGAATACGGGAACATTCATATCGCCGCCTCTTCTATCTGTCGCTTGGTGTCGGGGGTGTTCCCACCTGGTTAAATGGGTCCAGGTTGGCGATGGCTCATCATCCCCACCATCCTTATCCCGCTCGTCCTCACGCTCACCTTTTATAGCCGTAGATTGCGTCGTGAGGATCGCCCTGCACATAGCGGTTGCGCTGGCATTTCGGTCCGTCGGGGTTCACCAAAGCGTGTCCTCGATGGGCTTCCGTAGGGCGTCAGCTCCGGCAATGAAGATAAAAATATCCTGTTCGCGGAAATGGTCGCCCATCGCGTTGCTCCTATGGCGTGCTTCGTGCTATCAATTGCGCACCATGCCCAACATTGGGCCCTTTGTCAACACCATGCACAACGTTGGGCATAATGCCAATTTCTTCCGCACAATGTCGCGCCGGTCGGGCGCTTGTCGAAATGGATCAAGCCAAACTTGCCGAGGCTGCAAATATTTCACGAAATACAGTCGTGGACTTTGAGAAAGGGCGACGGACGCCCAACACCAACAATCTCTTGGCGTTGCAAAAAGCCCTTGAAACGGCAGGTGTAGTTTTCGTGGATGAAAACGGAGAAGGTCCGGGTGTAAGGTTGAGGAAAACCGTCACCAATTGAGACGCGCATTTTCAATTGGCGAGTACGCGACGAGCTGTTCAACGAGAATTCGCTCAATCATTCCTCGAAGCGGGCCATTGCTGAACGAGCGGACGATTACAACTGGATGCGAAACCGGGCTGACATGCTAATGCCCATCACCGCAACAGGCACCAACGCTGCGCAATACGAGAGCTTCGCATGAGAGCATGCAGTTCCTCTTGAGACGTTATGCGATCTTTTCAGCACAAACCCGAAACAAGGCGTGAACTGAGCCGGCAATGGATTTCAGGCCGAGATTAACCGCGGGAAGAAGCGCCGTGTCGCCAGACCGGCCTGACGCAACCGCGGCGGCCAGCAGCCGGCCGCCATGGCGCATGTTTGAAGGACGCCATGCCATGCCACAGGCGACCAGGGCGCATTCGTTGTCAGGCGGCGGTATGCAACGGAATTCGCAAGATGGGTTGTGAAAAAGTTTGAGTTGACCGTTTTCGATGGCGAGGCGACACTTGCAACCCGCAGCAAGTCAAGAGGAAAAACGATGGACGAGCCAGACCGCTGGCGCCACATGGCGAGCGCGCCGAAAGACGGCAGTCGAATCCTCGTAACGATTCGCCCATCCGAACAGGGGCAGGCAGAAGTTGATCTTGCCTATTGGTCGAATGGTGACCAGTTCGGTGCCGAAGGCTGGCGCGCCTCTGATTCCTCACCCGGTCGGGTCGTCGAATATGCCGAGCCAGAATTGAAGTGCTGGATGCCGATGCCCTCGGCCAATCTTAATCGCACTTCTATGCCCTCACCCTGGGAAGGCGAAGATGCCGAGCAGCTCGACGGTTCAGGGATTTAAGAACTCACGTCGTTGCAAAGTCTCGATACGCGGCCGATGCCTGAAATGGCCCGGCGGAATGGTCAGCTTGGGCGACAAATTTTGAAGATTGCCAAAAACCTTCAGCCGGAAAGAGGACCCTGTCCGACAGTTTCTCAGTCTCCTACCCAAGAAGCGAACTCGCGGTATCCGCCCCGCATGGACCCGGCGCTGTCAGCATCGCCATTATAAGCCGCAGATTGTATTTGCCGTTGGAACATTTGCCCATAAACCAGTGGCTTCTCATCCTTTGGGAGCAGATGTTCCAGACGAGATGGGATGGTTGCCGCCCTCCCCTGACGGCATCGCAATGTGCCAATGTTGTGGTGCGTTAACCCACAAAGCGGAGAAGGCGGCAAAATGAACGATACGATGATTGGTGTGGACCTGGCAAAGAGTGTTTTTGTGCTCCACGGAGCGTCGATGCTTGGCGAGGTGAAGTTCCGCAAAAAGCTGTCCTGGTCGCAGTTTCTGAAGTTTATAGCGGATCAAGCACCTGCGGTCGTGGTGATGGAAGCCTGCGGCAGCGCGCACTACTGGGCTCGACAGGTCGTGGAGTTCGGCCATGCGGTGAAACTGATTGCACCACAATATGTCCGGCCGTTCGTGAAGCGGCAGAAAAACGATGCGGCCGACGCCGAGGCGATCGTGATCGCAGCGCAGCGGCCGGAGATGCGCTTTGTGGAACCCAGGTCGGAATGGCAACAAGCCAGGGCGGTGCTGTTCCGGGGCCATGGTGACCTGTCGCCGGTGGCACGCCTCTGACATTTTCTTTCAGCCAAGCGGTGCGGCACAAAGGTCGGAGAGGAGACTGAGGCTGCGACGGACGATCGGGTAGGCCAGGCTGGCGTTTCGGAAGCAGGCGCCTGAGCGAAACGTCCAGATGGTTTCGGCATAGCGGAGGGGAACGAGACCGTATTGACGCGCAATCGCCTCCACTTGCCGGGGAGCCGACATGAGAAGGTCGGTTCCCCTGACAATCTCGAAGCCCGAGGTCAAAGCGCCGACCTGAACGGCGATGCGGGTCTCGCGGCATCCGGCAGCTGCGAGGTAGGTATTGATCCTCGCATGCACCATGTCGTCCTTCTTGTAGACCAGCCAGACGGCCTCACTGAGGCTTAGGGGATCAATATCGTCGCGGGCGGCAAGGGGATGTTCCGATCGAACATAAATCGCCGTTTCAACATCGAGCAGCCAGAGGCGCTCGATGTTGTCGGGGGGCTGGCCATCCAGTGACCCAAGCAGGAGATCGATATCGCCCGCGATCAGCTTCGGCATTTCGGAATCGTTGACGCCTGTATCCATCTCGATCCGGGTTTCGGGAAACTCACCCGTCAGCCGACAGAGGAGTTGGGGCACGATCAACGGATGATAGGCCGGGCCCGCGCCGATCCGGAAAGTGTCGAGGCGACCAGCCGTGATGGCGCGAATCTCCTCCTTGGCAGAATTCCAGGCGCGTTGCATCGACTTCGCCTGGGCCAGCAGCACTTCGCCGGCCCATGTTAAACTGCACCCTCGCGCATGCCGATCGAAAAGGGGCGCGCCCAGATCGCATTCCAACGACCGCAACGTCTTGGTCAGAGCCGGCTGCGTAATGTTGAGTGCGCAGGCAGTTGCGGTCAGGCTGCCCGTTTCGGCGATTGTGAGAAAAACTTTTACACGGCGATCCACGATATAACCTCAAGTTATGGATATAAGCAAAATATATCATTTTTCGGAGCGACTGTGGAGCAGCTATGGTCAGCGTTCGATGGTCAGCTTGGTCGAAACCGATGCGCTTCATTTTGGTCCTTTTTGATTCGTTGAATCGTCGCGCCCTAGGAAGCTATGGAGGGACGCTCCCGACGCCCAATTTCGATCGTTTCGCCGCGCGGGCGGTCACGTTCGATACCCACTACGTCGGCAGCCTCCCTTGCATGCCGGCGAGGCGCGACATCCATACCGGCCGGCTCAATTTTCCGCATCGCAGCTGGGGCCCGCTGGAGCCCTTCGACAATTCCTTCGCCGAAATCCTGAAGCAGGGCGGCGTGCATACGCATCTCGTCACCGATCATGCGCATTATTTCGAGGAAGGCGGCGCCACCTACCACACGCGCTATTCGACCTGGGATTTCATTCGGGGCCAGGAAAACGATCCCTGGAAAGCGATGGTGCAGCCGCCGCTCGAGCGCTTCCGAGAAAAATTCGACCAGAGACATTACCCCTTCGGACATGACATCGATGCCTCTTCGCGCATGCGGCTGCAGCACGCTATCAACAAGGAAACCATGCGCGAGGAAGCGGACTATCCCGGCCCACGCTGCTTCGCCGCGGGCCTCGAATTCCTGGAAGCGAACAAGGACGCCGACGGCTGGTTCCTGCAGATCGAATGTTTCGATCCGCACGAACCCTTCGACGCACCCGAACGGTTCCGCCAGACCTTCGAGAGCGGTTGGCGGGGCGGCGTGCTGAACTGGCCTTTTTACGAGCATGTCACCGATAGCGCGGAAGAGGTCGCCGAGATCAGGGGCAACTACGCCGCGCTGGTCGCCATGTGCGACGCCTATTTCGGCCGGCTGCTCGATTTCATGGACCGCGGCGAGATGTGGAATGACACAGCGCTCGTCCTCACCACCGATCACGGATTCCTGCTCTCTGAGCATGATTGGTGGGGCAAGAACCTGCAGCCCTATTACGAGGAAATCTCACACATCCCGCTGATCGCCCATCATCCGGACTTTGCGTCGTTCGCCGGCAGCCGCCAGGCGGCGCTGACGCAGACCTATGATCTGATGCCGTCGATCCTCGACTGCTTTGGAGTGAAAGGACCAGCCGAGGTGCAAGGGCGGTCCGTGTTCTCGATCCTGCGCGGCAAGGGGCGCCTGCGCGAAGTGGGGATTTTCGGCATGTTCGGCGGCCCGATCGGCGCAACCGACGGCCGCTATGCCTACTACATCTATCCCGAGGATCTCTATGCGACCGGCCTCCACGAATACACGCTGATGCCCATGCATATTCGCTCGATGATGACGGCGGCCGAGCTTGCCAGCGCCGAACTGGTCAGCGGCTTCGGCTTCACCAGGCAAATGCCGCTGCTCCGGATCGACGCGACGCGGGACTCCCGCCGCATTCCGAACGTCGATCGACGGGTCTTCGAGAACATGGGAACGCAGCTTTTCGACCTCGCCAAGGATCCGCAGCAATTTGCGCCGTTTCGCGACGACAGCGTGGAAGCCGGGCTACGCGAAGGCATCCGAATGGTTCTGGAGACACACGAAGCGCCCCCGGAGATCTACCTCCGCTATGGACTGGGCGGACCTTCTCACAAGGCCACCAGCATGCTCCGGCGCCATTGACCCATGGGAAAGTGCATGGCAATGTACACGTGTACATTGAGGCGCTGGCGAGTTTCGGGTTTATTTGCGCACGTGAACAATTGTCATTCAGCTGTCAGCTTGCGGAATTAGGAGTAACTGCCAAGCCAACGAAGACGGCGTCTTTGAATGCCAATCGTCCCTGGCTACCGGCAAGACAAGGGAGGAACACAAGATGACGAAACTGGGATTGACCATCAAGGCGGCCGCTGTCGCCGTAGCGCTCTTTAGCGGCACAGGGCTTACGGCCGCGCAGAACGTCACGATCAGCGTCTGGGCCGGCGGAACCGGACCGAACGACAATTACCGCGTCGATGCCATCGACATTGCTGCCGACATCTTGGAGCGAGAGTACGCCATCCGCGGCAAGGAACTCAGCATAGCCGTCGAAAAGAAGACCTATCCAACCTGGGATGATTTCAAGCAAGCACTGACCCTCGCCGCCGAAGCCGGCAATGCTCCCGATATCGTCGTCACCGGCCACGAAGACATTGCGCCTTGGTCGCAATCTGGGCTCATCGTGCCCGTCGAGAACTACCTCAATCTCGACGCCTGGCCGATCAACGACATGTATGAAAACCTGATCAAAATCTCGTCCTACGGCGGCGTGCTTTACGGGCTTCCCCAGGATGCGGAATCGCGTCCCTTGTTCTTCTGGAAGCCGCACATGAAGGCGATCGGCTATTCCGACGCTGATCTCGATGCGCTCCCCTCCAAGGTCCAGTCGGGCGAGTATACGCTCGCCAACGTCATCGAAGACGCCAAGAAGATGCAGGACAAGGGCGTGGTCAAGCCCGGCTACGGGTTCTACCCGCGCCCGAACAACGGTCCCGACTACTGGCAGTTCTACACCAGCTTCGGCGGCGTGATGGAAGAGGGCGGAAAGCTCGTCCTAGACAAGGCCGCGATGCAACGCTTCTACCAGTTCTTTGTCGATGCCGTCGCTGCAGGCGTCACCCGAAAGAACCATATCGGCACGCCGAACGACCAGTGGTTCGCCGAAGTGGCGAGCGGGAAGGCTGGCATCTGGCATGGCGGTACCTGGCACTATGCCCGCTACGTCAATCAGGAGGGCCTGACCGACTTCTTCGGCAACGTCGCCTTTTCGCTCATCCCCGCCGGTGAGGAAGGAAAGGCGAATACGCTTACCCACCCGCTCGTCTATCTGTTGACAAAGAATAAAAGCGAGGAGAATGCCGGGATCGCCGCGGAACTGATCAAGATAGCGTCGGAACCGCGCATCAACGCGCTTCATGCGATCAAGTCCGCGCATCTGGGCATCACCAAGCAGGAGGCGAACGTTGATCTCTATAGCAGCGACCGCTGGGCGCGCGAGGCGACGGAGCGTCTCCTGCCCTATGCCAACGCCATGCCCAACAACTCGGATTTCGGTACCTATTGGAACGCCATGTGGAAGGGCCTTGAGAGCGCATGGACCGGCCAGAAGGCGCCAGGGCAGGCGGTTCAGGATCTCGAGACCGAGCTGAAGAGCTCGCTCGGCGAGGCGATCGTGGTGCGCTGATCATTCAGCAGGGAGGACAGTGTGAACAGCTCGCGAAACCTTGGCCTCGTGCTAATGGCACCGGCAATCGTTCTGGTGGTCCTGTTCTTCCTCGTGCCCGTGGCGTTGACCGCGGTCTTCTCCTTCACCACCATGAGCACCTCCACCGGCATCACGGGCGGCGCTTATCAGCTTGCGCCGAATGCGATCCAGAGGCTGCGCGACCAGTTCGGCATGGTCGAACTGGCTCAGAAACTGGGTGAACCGAGCTTCGTGATTGACGAGCGGGGACTGGCCACTCTCGAGGCGAAGGGCGTCGCGCCGGGGATTGTCGCGGAGCTTCGCAGCAATCACTTGAATGAGACGTTCACGGTGCGCCGAGATGTCGAGCGCATGATCCGCAGCCTTCGCGAGCGTCCCTCTACACCGGAGGTCAAGTTGATCTCGGCCGAGTTCAGCCGGTCCCTCGCCAACGCACGCTTTGCGGACGAGGCCGCGCTGTTTGCCGCGGTCAAAGCCATCGATGCGCAACTCACCGAAGACGAAAAGGCGGCACTTGCGGCCGCGAGCTACTCAGGCTGGACGTGGACGACCGAGAACTTCAGGCGCATGGTCTCTACGCCCGATACGGCGCGGACGCTGTTCAACACACTGGCCTATGTCAGTCTGACGCTAGTCCTTTTCAACACTGGATTCGCAATGATACTGGCGCTCGCCGTCCACTACATGCCCGAGCGGCCCGCCGGCTTCTTCAGGATTCTGTGGCTTCTGCCACGCATCACGCCGCCCGTCATCTACGTGCTGATGTGGAAGTGGCTGGCTTGGGACACCGGATTCCTGAGCGCCGTGCTCGATGATTTCGGCGTGCGGCCGCGCAACTGGATGCTCGACTCCGCGGCCAATGCGTGGGTTGTCGTCGTGTTCATCAATGGGCTCGTTGGGGCGTCCATGGGAATGCTGATCTTCTCCTCCGCCATCAAGGCCATACCGCAATCGCTCTTCTACGCCAGCGAAGTCGACGGCGCCTATCGCTGGCAGCAGATCAGGCACATCATCCTGCCGCAGCTTAGATGGCCAATCCTGTTCGTGACCTGCTACCAGACGCTGTCTCTGCTGACGTCATTCGAATATATCCTGTTGTCCACCAATGGCGGTCCCGGCGGGACCACCGAAGTCTGGGCGCTCGCGATCTACCACACCGCGCTCAACAACTACGCCGGCAACCTTCAATACGGCTACGGCGCGGCCATGGCGCTGGTGCTGGTGGTTATCGGCATCGTCCTATCGCTGGTTTACCTGCGGCTGTTCAACTACGGCGCGCTCGTGGCCCGGCCGCTGATCGAGCATTGAGGCAATGATGACCGGCAATTTCCGCAGTTGGCCCGTGGTGCTGGCACTTTCCCTTCTCAGCGCGCCCCTCTTACTGATGTATGCCTACCTGATCGTCGACACGATTACCAATTCCCCGGTGGGCTCCTTCGTCCCAAACGAATTCACCCTGGAGCACTGGAGCTTCCTCTGGGAGACGCCGCGCGGCCGGCCGAATATCTGGCGGGTCACACTGAATTCACTAGTCTTCGCGACGTCGTCCTGCCTGATCGTGCTTGCCGTCTCGTCGACCGCGGGCTACGTGTTGTCGCGCCTCAACGTGCCCGGACGCAGCTTCTTCCTTGCCGGCGTCATGGTGCTGCATGCCTTTCCCGCCATCACGCTGATTGTCGCAATCTTCCTCGTGCTACAGATGGTCGGGCTCTACAATTCGCTCGTCGGCGTCATCCTGGTAAAGGCCGCAATCGACATGCCCCTGGGCATCTGGATCATGAAAGGATTCTACGACACCGTGCCTTGGGAAATCGAGATGGCCGGCATCCAGGACGGGGCGAGCCGATTCAGGGTCTGGCACAGTCTGGTGCTGCCGCAAGTGCGCCCCGGCCTGTTTGCCCTCGGGCTGTTCTCATTTCTGCTGGGGTGGAGCGAATTCATCCTGCCCCAGGTTCTCGCACCGGGCAACCAGGTGCAGGTGCTGTCCGTCTACCTCGCGTCGCTGATCGCCGATGACAACAATTTCGACATGGCGCTCTTCAAATCGGTGGGCCTGTTCTACATCGCGCCGGTGCTGATCCTGTTCTTCGCCTTCCAGAATTATCTCATGAACATCTACGGTGGGGGGACGAAAGGCTAATGCGCATCCTGCTCGACGGATTCACAAAATCGTTCGGCGCTGTGACTGTCATCGAAAACATGAAGCTGGAGATCAAGGACGGCGAGATGCTCGCCCTGCTCGGACCCTCCGGCTGCGGCAAGTCGACCACGCTGTTCGCGATCTGCGGCATCCACAAGGTGACAGGCGGCCGCATCCTTTTCGGCGACAAGGACGTAACACGCATCGCCCCACAGGAGCGAAATGTCGGGGTCGTCTTTCAGTCTTATGCACTCTATCCGCACAAGACCGTCGAGGAGAACATCGCCTTCCCGCTCCAAGTCAGGCGGCTGTCCGCCGACGAAATCAGCCGGCAGGTGAACGAGATGGCGCGGCTCGTCCATATCGAGAAGCTTCTCGGCCGTCGGCCGGCTGAACTTTCGGGCGGCCAGCAGCAGCGCGTGGCGCTGGCCCGCGCGCTGGTGCGCCGGCCGGACGTCCTGCTGCTCGACGAGCCGCTTGCCAATCTTGATGCAAAACTTCGGCTGGAGATGCGTTCGGAAATCCGGCGCATCCAGCTCGAAACTGGAATCACCGCCGTTCTGGTCACGCACGATCAGGTCGAGGCGATGAGCATGTGCGACCGCATCGCCATCATGGACGCCGGCAGGATCATCCAGATCGCAACGCCGTCGGAAATGTACGAGAACCCGCGGACGGAATTCGTGGCCGGGTTCCTCGGCAACCCGCCGATCGCGTTTCTGAACGGTGTGGTCGGCGACGGCGCGATCGACATATCCGGTACCGACATCCGGCTGCCTAAATCGGCCGGTGCGCTACCCTCGTATGGCGCGCGTGTCGTGGTTGGGATCAGGCCGGAAAATCTCGGGCCTGCGGGGGATGTGCCGGTCAAAGGGCGCATTTCCTTTGTGGAGACCCAGGGGCGTGAGAACCTTTATGATCTCACACTTCCCAATGGCCGTGTTTTGCGGTCGATCCAGCCCGTGCGTTCTGATGTCGGACTGAACGACGAGGTGGAATGGTTCATGCGATCCGACAGGATTTTCGTTTTCGGAGAGGATGGGGCAAGGCTGTGAGAGCAACTGTCGCTAACGATTTCATGGGGCGGTTCAAGTGGCCAGAAAGCTTGAGTTTTCCGCTGACGATCGGTCATCGCGGCGCGAGCGCGCATGCGACGGAGAATACGCTGAATGCATTTTCGCTCGCTTCCAGTCTCGGCGCCGAGATGTGGGAACTCGACACGCAATTGACGAAGGACGGCGTCTGCGTCGTCAGCCACGACGACAATCTACTGCGTGTCTTCGGAATCGACGCACGCATTTCGGCGCTGACCGCCTCGGAGCTTGCAGCTCTCCCAAGTGCGCAAGTGCCGGCTTTCTCGAAAGTGGCGGCGCTCGCCCGCAACCTCGACACGGGCCTTTACGTGGAGTTGAAGGCTGCCGGGACTGGCATTTCTGCTTGGCGCGAGCTCGAGGCAAATGACCAGAGCTTCGCGGTGCTGGGCTCCTTCAATACGAGTTTTGTGCGCGAACTGCGCGACGCGGGATGTCCCTATCCGCTTTCGGTCCTGGTCCCGCTCGGGGTCGATCCCCATGAAGCTGCGGACGCTGCGGGCGCCGACATCATCCACCTATGCTGGGAGCGTGGCGGTAACCGGCCGCAGGATCTGGTCACCACGGAGCTTCTCGAACGCGCGAAGAATGCCGGTCGCGGCATTGTGCTCTGGCACGAGGAAAGGCCGACGATTATCGATGATCTCATAGGTTTGCCCGTCCTTGGCATATGCTCCGATCGGCCGGAGTTGATAAGGGCAGCGGCGGACAAGGCAGCGGCAGCATGAGGTCTTCAGACAATCCGAGCCGGAAGGCGACCTCATTCGACGTCGCGCGTCAGGCCGGCGTGTCGCGGGCGACGGTCTCGCGCACGTTCACGCCCAATGCCAGCGTCTCCCCGGAAACGCGAGAGAAGGTCCACAAGGCAGCCAAAGAACTCGGCTACCGCGTCAACTACCTCGCCCGCAGCCTCATCAATCGCCGTTCCGACCTTGTCGGGATCGTGGTGGCAGGCATGGATAACCCCTTCCGGGCGCAGCAGGTCCACGAAATCGCCAAGGCACTGGTCAGCCGGAATTTTCGCCCTATCCTTCTGCCGGCTGACCAGGGCGAGAGTGCGGATCACGTCATGGACCAGCTCCTGCACTACAACGTTTCGGGGGTGCTGGTGACCTCGGACGCGCCTCCGACGGAACTCTGTCGGGAGTTCGCCGTCCATGGCATTCCGATCGTTCTGATCAACAAGGGCGACCCGATCCCGCTGGTCGATCGGGTCATTTCCGACAACGCGACCGCCGGCCGTGTCGCCGCCGAAACACTCGTCGAGTGCGGAGCGAAACAACTTGCCGTCCTCAGTGCTTCGCACGTCTCTTATGCAGCGCGCCACCGCGAGGCGGCCTTCGTTGCGCGGGGCATGGACCTCGGTTGCGCGCCGCGCGTCGTACCGGTCTTGATCAACGACTATCAGAACGGTCTCGCAGCGGGCCGAGACCTCGACGGTATCGACGGACTGTTTTGCATCAACGACTATATGGCGTGCGGAGTGATCGACGCGCTGAGAACCAAGCCACAAGATCCAAAGAACCGAATCAGGCTCATCGGGCACGACGACATTGGCCAGGCAGCCTGGCAGGCCTACGGCCTCACCACATTCCGGCAGCCATGCGATATTCAGGCGAGCCAGGCCATCGACCTGTTGATTAGCCGTATGGCAGACCCCGAACTCGAAGAGCGCACGGTGTTGACGCCAGTGACGCTGGTGCGGCGAGTCACCGCCTGATGCCCGGAAAAACCCATTCCGTCGGCGCGGCCGCCATTGCTGCCCGGCTCGATTTCGCCCGCGAACTGGCGCGCTCCGTTGGCCGCGAAGCGGAAGCGTTCCGCAACACCGCCGATGCCGTTGCCCTGGGGGTTTCGGCGAAGGGCCCGCAGGACTTCGTCACCGCTGCCGACCGGCGCGCAGAGGACACGATCAAATCTGAACTGGCACGCGCCTTTCCCGAGGACGGATTTGTCGGAGAGGAGACCGGCGGGAAGCCGACCCAGGCCGGATTCTGGGTGGTTGACCCGATTGACGGTACCGCCAACTACATTCGCGGGCTCAGACACTGGGGCGTGTCGATCGCCTATGTCCATAATGGCAAGGTAAGGGTTGGTTGCGTCTTCGACGCCGCATCCGGCAATGTCTACTCCGCGTCGCTGGGGGGCGGCGCCTTCTGCGAAACCCGTCCGGTCAAGGTATCCCTCCGATCTGACCCAACCGAAGCGCTGGCGATTGTCGGTTATTCGCGGCGAACAAGCTTCGACGTTTATCAGACCATGCTGAGGGGCTTGCACGAGATCGGCATCGAATATCGACGGCTTGGATCAGCGGCGGTCGGGCTGATTCGGGTGGCCGACGGCATAGCGGACCTCTACTTCGAGGCGCACCTCAATTCCTGGGACGTCCTTGCAGGAGTGCTAATCGCGACCGAGGCAGGCGCGCAGGTAACAATGCCCCCATTGGCCCGAATGCTCGCCGAAGGCGGCGCGATTGCAGCTTGTGCGCCCGGAATGGTCCGTCACTTTGGCGCACTTTCAGACAGATTCAACAAAAGGTAGCCCCGTGACCGCAAAGTCAGCCTGAGCGGATGCGTGTCACATAGGCTCGCTCCGTCGCGACCGCCTCGTCCGTCGTGATCTGGTCGACACCGAGCGACAGCAGCCGGGACAGGTCACGCCATTCGCCATCATTGAAGCCGGCTTCGGGATCGGACAGGGTGAAGGTCCAGGCATCGACGCATTTGCCTTCATCATGACAGATGGCGACAAGATCGACGCCGGCGTGGAGCGTGTGAAGCAGGAGCTGCCACGACAGATAGACGATCTCGGGTTGAGCCGGCCCGCGAATTTCCGATCGGAACTCCTGCAGCGCCGTTCGGATATCAGCCTTTCGGAAGAGATCGACAAGCCGATCCGTCGGATCAATCCCGCGACGGATTTGCGGCAGTTCGTTGCTGAGAGCGAGGATCAGGTCGCTGCACGCACCGCTGATGACGAGCGGAACATGCTTGCCGGCGAAAGCCTGCTTCAGCCGCTCTACGCCTTCTCGCTGCACCGCCGCCAACCTGTCTTTCATGTCGAATTGCAGCAAGGCCTCCGGATGCGCGCCGTCCAGAAGGGCGGTCAGATCGCCGAGAAGGAGCAGCGGGCGCGCATCTGGCGCCACGCCCGGCAGATCGCGGTCGTCATAACGAATGGATGCGAGCTGGTTGCACGACCGTTCTGCCACGACACCACTACCATCTGTCTCACGTTCCAAGGCCGCATCGTGCAGAACGGCGAAGTCGAAGTCGCGTGTGACGCGCAAATCGATTTCCATCGAAGCGCCGAGTCGCATGCCTTCGCGAAGATTATTGCTGCCGAATACGGGATCGCTCATCCGGCGCCTGAGGCGGTGCCACTTCAGCGCGACGCGCCTGCCGTCGAAATCGAGCGAAATTCCATGAGACATGAGACTCTCATCCTGTTGCTGTGCAAGGCCTGTGTCGCATGGCACTTAATTAAGGTCTTGCAAATGACCACTCGCTATTGCCTGTACAATGTAGAATGTTAGGGACAAAAGTTCGTTTGAAAATGCCGATAATAGCGGATTTTCCACCGATGCCGATTGGTTCCTAGAATTCTACAATCACTCTTCAAAGCATATCGGGATGAGTGATTTCCAATGAGCGCCTTGAGCGGAGTCGAATTAACGAAGCCATCGGCTAGATTTTCACTTCCAGCGCGCCGAGCGCCAGGAACACCGTCGATCTAGAGGCTTCGTCTCGAGCACCTCGGGCAGGTTCTGTCCGCGCCGATCGAAGCAGCGGTTGGCAATTAAGCAGCACGGAATCGCCGGACCATGCATGACGGTAGCAGGCATTGTTTCGGCTCCTTCGGTCGGATGTCAGGATAGACACGCGATTCAAGCGGAAATTCGCCACGTGTGTCGCGCTGCAGTTAACCATGAGAATTCCGACTTAGTGTTCGCGCGGGCGGGCATCGCCACCAACATCCGTATTCCGCTATGTGATGCAAAGATGCGGATACGACAGTAAACGGAGGCAGGAGGCTTTGACCGGCCCCCTCTCACCTCCTTTTTTTAGAACGATTTCAGACGGCCACTGCGGGGAAACGCAGCGGATACCGCCGCTTACTTCTTCTGAGCGGCCTGACACTCCCGCAATGCCTTGAACGCGGCATCGGTACCAGTGAGGTCAATTACCAAGGCATCACGCCCTTTCGCGGTGATCGTCAGCTTTTTCTTCTTGGCAAGACCATAGATGAAATCAAGGTTGTTGAAGGGAACGGATGCACCGTCGAATCCCTCTATCTCCTGGCCGGTAGCCACGCCCGTAAACTGCTCACCATCGACATCGAATACTACCGAAAGCTGTTCACCTGCGGTGATCTTTTCGGGTTTCTTGGAGTAAAGCGCCAGATAGCCGCGCAGATCAGCGGTAGCATCGATGCCGATCTCCACTTGTGCGCCAGCGTCGGGGTTTTGCCGGGCGATCAGGCAACCAGGCCCCATCTTCTCATTGACAAATATGTCCCAACCGGCGGCCTTGCCATATTTCTTGAACATTTCCTGGGCCTCACATGGAACGGTGAGGACCGCAACTGCCAGGACAGTCCGAACTAATAAATGCATGATCTCCTCCTGTGTTCTGCTTTGAACGAAACCGACGCAAAGATGTGTGCGACGCATCAAAATCTCTAAGATGTTTGGGTATGTCCCAAGAATTCAAATCGCCGAGAGTCGTTCTTCCCGGCATCAGGACCAAGAACCAACGGAACCATAGCTTGTGGGCAGCGGTACCGTTTGATCGTGAGTATTTTCGACCAGTGAAATCCTACGGTGGGCAATTAACAAGTACGTAACTGTAACTATGCGGGAAGTGGTGGGTTCGCAGCTGCCCCTTAAGAGTCCGCTGATCTAGCATACTATGCCTTCGCGCTGAAAGTGGCGGTATATATATTGGCCAAATGCTTGACCATTCGTCCCGAACGTCTTCGCCGCCACGAGCTGCGGTCTTAAGAGGGTCCATCGGGCAGGTCATATATCTCACCCATCACGGGCACCTCTGCGAGATCGCGACAGAAGGTTCTTCCGAGTATATGAGTTCACGAATTGACTTGTATAAGATGTTCAACTTGCCCGCTTTGTTGGTCTTTGAGTTCTTGAGCTAATTCGATCCTTGATTGTCCAGATTTCAATCCAATGACTCCTTAGGAACTTTTGCAAGATGACCCAGTCAGATCTGTCGATACAGAATGACGCGACCGGTTGGGATGAGCTGCAGAATATAATCGAAGTCACTGACATTCCCGGTGAGAACCGTAAAGCCAAGCTTTTGAGCCTGTAGAAACAACACGCAGTCATGAAGAGCGCGAAGACGCGCATCGGCTTTGTAGCCTTGCAGCCGACACAACATGCCAGAAAGCAGGGCGGCTCTGCCCAAAACATCTGAATCGGGTGCGAAAGTCCGATGGGAAGGCATATCCTTCACAGTTGTAGCGATCTGGTTAACCGCTGTCTGTGTGCCTGGATGATTGGGATCCAGCACGCCAACGGTGTGCATGAGTTCCTGAATTGCAATCGTCGAGTGATTGACCTGCCTGAGCGCAAGCATATCGGCGATTAAGCGGGGGGCGCGGCCCTGCAAACCATCAATGTATACGCTTGTGTCGAGCAGTAGGTCGGGGCCCGCCTCGGCTGCGTCAGCAAGAAAGGGCAGATCGCCATCCTTGCGACGACTCAGAGTTTTTTTAGGATCGAACTGTGCCCAGCGAACGGCTGCAACAAAATCGAATTCAGCCAAATCAGAATCCGAGCTTCAGAGATGGATCCACTGTTCCCTGTGTTTTGCGGAATGTCTCCGCAAAATTGTCCTCGAGCGCCAGACTTGCAAGAGCAAATTCCACGAGCTCCGTGTCGGAAGTCAAACCGGTCCTGGCCTTCGCCTGCTCAATCAGCTCTGCGCTCACACGCCCGGCGATGCGCCCAGTTTTCTCTTCCAGCAATCCGGATCGCTTGGCGCTCTCAATGACGGCTTGGATGCGTTCCCGCTGCCGTTTCAGCACTTCAATGCGCTGCAGCTGTTCTTTGCTCGGACGACGCACGCGTTTGGTAGTTCCACTTGTCCGTCCTTGGCGGGTGCGGAAGGCGAGCTTAGCAGTCATGATGGCACTTCCTGTGTTTAACAAAAACCAATTTTGTTAAACATACTACAATCGTCCGGAATTTCAAGGAACAAGAAAAACTAAAGGCCGCACCTAAGTCGCCTTGTCCCGCATCAAATGATGCAAATGTTGAAAGCCAGACTGATGGGTAGTCGTGGTCGAAACCAAACGCACCACAAACAGCGAGTCCGGGAAGGGTCTTTACCGACATCAGCGCTTGGTCTTCCATTTCGCAACGATGCTGGAAATCGTCCGCTGGGAGAATCGGTCTCATCAGCAAGCTCCGGTGCCGTTAGCGCATCAAGGCCTGTAACTGAAATGCGAAAGCAGAAATTCAGCACCCATCTCTGCCTTACCGTTTCAAATTGAATGCTAAGTCAGAAGCCACAGGAAATCTGCCCCAGGAGAGCGGCTTCCGGCGAATTTTTCGAATTGCAGTCCTATTGTGGGAAGAAAACGCTCGCCTGATGCGAAAGCGGCTCGGTCATGTGTGTCCCCTTCCGCCCGGCAATGTCTGCGCGCTTCTCAAAGACCCTCATCCAGCCTACTCTGTTCCGACCAGTGGGCAAATGGGTCGCTGATCTGGGACATGACGGCCAAAGACTCAAAGAATTCGCCCATTGGCCAACACTGAGCAGGATATTAGGAGGTAATGATGGATCTCAAGGACAGGCGCCTCTGGTACGGCGTAGCCGTGATCGTGGTATTGATCGTGATTGCCTATGCGACTGGTTGGTTTGGCGGGACGCCGACACCGCCACCGCAGTGAGAGCAATCGTCATTTGCGCCGAATTTTCCGGTATCGCCTTTTATTCGTTCTAGGGACGATTAGATCAGTCGTTAAGAAATCTGCGTGGTGACCTGACCACGAAGGAGCCAATGCTCGTCGCGCTTCAAAAAGTGAGTAAATCCTATCGAACAGCAGAAGGGCCGTTGGAGGTCCTGCGCGAGGTTGACCTCGGGCTGGATGTCGGCCGAAGCCTTGCTTTGACCGGAGAGTCAGGCAGCGGCAAAAGCACACTTTTGCACCTGGCGGCAGGGCTGGATCATCCAGACTCCGGCCGCATCGAAATCGCCGGTCAGGATATCTCGCAGCTGAACGACGTCGGCCGCGCCGCATTGCGGCGCGGTGTGGTCGGACTGGTGTTTCAACAGTTCAACCTGATCCCTTCGCTTGATGTAGCAGCCAATCTTTCCTTCCACGCGCGCCTTGCCGGACGCTACAATTCGGCTTGGCAATCGGAATTGGTCGAGAAGCTTGGGCTTGAAGCCCTGTTGAAGCGCTACCCCGAACAGCTCTCCGTCGGCCAGCAGCAAAGGGTGGCGATCGGGCGGACCCTGGCCGCGCGTCCGAAGCTGGTGCTCGCCGACGAGCCGACGGGCAATCTGGACGAGGCAACCGGTGATGCGGTGCTGGCGCTGATGCTGGAACTGGTGGTGCAGACCGGGGCAGCTCTATTAATGGTGACGCATTCGACGCGGCTTGCCGAACGGCTCGATGCACGGGTGCACCTTCAGGCCGGGCGGATCGCCTGATGTTTTATGCGAGCATGTCTGCCTTGCTTTCCCATTGGCGCCGGCAGCCGATGCAACTGGCGATGCTGCTCATGGGTCTCTCACTGGCGACCGCCCTCTGGTCGGGTGTTCAGGCGATCAATGCTGAAGCACGCGCCAGCTACAATCGTGCAGCGTCGATGCTTGGACAGGATCGCCTCGAACAATTGGTATCGGCGGACGGGAAAACAATCCCGCAGCAGGTCTTTGTCGATCTCAGCCGGGCGGGCTGGCTGGTGTCTCCAGTCCTGGAGGGTCAGCTGCGTCTCGGCGCCGCGCGGCTGCACGTCCTCGGCATCGATCCTGTGAGCTTGCCGCGCGAAGCGCAGCAGGTGGATCTGGCAGGAGGCGATAGTCTTCTGCCGTTCATCACCCCACCGGGGCTGCTCTACGTTTCGCCAGCCACGGTAGAACAGCTGCCAGGCCAGCAAACGCCGCCATTGCAGATCGCAAAAGACCTGCTGCCGGGCATGGCAATCACCGATATCGGGATAGCCCAGTCCCTGCTCGGCAAGCCCGGCCAGATCAGCCGCCTGATCGTCTCGCCGGATCAGACCGTCGATCGTGCCACGCTTGAGACGACTGCGCCGCAACTGACGCTGAAGAAACCAGACCCCCAGGGCGATCTGGCGAGACTGACCGACAGCTTCCACATGAACCTGACCGCGTTCGGCTTTCTGGCCTTCGCGGTCGGGTTGTTCATGGTCTATTCCGTAATCGGGCTAGCCTTCGAACAGCGCCGCTCAACCTTCCGGACGCTGCGTTCGCTCGGTCTGTCGGCGCGATCGCTGACGGGTCTTTTGCTGACAGAGCTGATCATGCTGGCGCTGGTGGCAGGCGTTGCCGGGGTGGCGCTTGGCTATCTCATCGCATCGCTTCTTCTGCCGGGAGTCGCCGCAACCCTGCAAGGTCTCTATGGTGCCAGTATTCCGGGGGCGCTGACGTTGCGCCCGACATGGTGGTCGACGGGACTGGGCATTGCGGTTTTCGGAACACTTTTGTCGGCCGCGCAAAGTCTCTGGCGCATTTGGCGCATGCCTCTGCTGACACCGGCCCAACCGCGTGCATGGGCGCGGGCGTCGGAAGGTGCGTTTCGCATCCAGGCGATAGCCGCGATTGCGCTTTTTGCTTTGACGCTTGCGCTCGCTCGTTGGGGTACGGGGCTGATCGCCGGATTTTCCATCCTCGGCGGCCTGCTTCTGGGAGCAGCGCTAATATTGCCGCTCCTGCTCGCGCTGTTCCTGCTCGTCATGCAGCGATGGTCGACGAGACCCGTGACGGCGTGGTTCTGGGCGGACACACGCCAGCAATTGCCCGGCCTTGCGCTGGCGCTGATGGCACTCTTGCTGGCATTGTCCGCAAATGTCGGCGTGGGAACAATGGTGTCAAGCTTCCGCTTGACGTTTACCGGCTGGCTCGATCAGCGACTGGCTGCCGAACTATACGTCACGGCACGAACCGAGACTGAGGCTACCGCCCTTCGCGAATGGCTCACACCTCGGGTAGACGCCATCCTCCCGGTCTGGAATGTCGAAGGCTATGTCCTGGGACAACCAGTGCAGATCTTCGGCGTAGCGGATGATGCGACCTATCGCGACAACTGGCCCCTTTTGCAGGCGACGTCCGACGTTTGGGATCGTGTGGCCCGCGGCAAGGCCGCTTTGGTCAATGAACAGTTGTCGCGCCGCGCTCATCTAAACATCGGCGATCCTCTCATCCTTCCCGGCGGCTGGACGACGGCGATCGCGGGAGTTTATTCGGACTATGGCAATCCGACGGGACAGGTCATCGTCGGCATAGTTGCCTTGACATCGCACTATCCGGACGTCTCCCGGCTTCGCTACGGTCTGCGCTTGGCCCATGCAAAGGTCGCCGGAGTGGGCAGCGAGCTGCGCAAGCAGTTCAATCTTCCTGAGCAGAACGTGGTTGATCAGGCGAGTCTCAAACGCCGGTCCATTCAAATTTTCGAACAAACCTTTGCTGTGACGGCGGCGCTGAATGTGCTGACCCTCGCGGTTGCGGGCCTGGCCATGTTTGCAAGCCTGATGACCCTGTCGGGGATGCGGCTGCCGCAGTTGGCACCAGCCTGGGCGATGGGATTGACGCGGCAGCAATTGGTCCTGCTTGAATTGGCACGAGCCATGGTGCTCGTCGTCATTACCCTGCTTGCTGCGCTACCAGTCGGCATCGTGCTTGCCTGGGTATTGCTCGCGATCGTCAATGTCGAGGCATTCGGATGGCGGCTGCCGCTGCATCTGTTCCCGGCCGACTGGCTGCGGCTTGGGACGATCGCGCTTGCCGCCGCGCTGCTGTCGGCGCTGATCCCCCTGCGGCGTCTCGCGCGGGTCACGCCCACCGATCTTCTGAAGGTCTTCGCCAATGAACGCTAGATCTTTGCTGTCGACACTCTCTGCAGCAATTATGCTCTGCAACGCTTTCGACGGCACGGCTAATGCCCAGGGCTTTGCCGGCCTTGGTACGACCGCGGAGGGATTTGCGGTTCCTCAGCCCGGGATCGCGTTGAACTTTTCGGTCGATCATGGGCCGCATCCGAATTATAGGATCGAGTGGTGGTATCTAACGGCAAACCTGAAATCCGGCGATGGCACGGAGTATGGCGTACAATGGACGCTCTTTCGCTCAGCACTTGCACCGGGCGAGAAGACCGGCTGGTCGAGCCCGCAGGTCTGGATGGGCCACGCGGCGTTGACGACGCAAAGGCAGCAGTATGTCGCCGAGCGCCTCGCGCGTGGTGGAGTCGGCCAGGCCGGCGTGACCGCCTCGCCCTTTGCGGCCTGGATCGGCGATTGGCAGATGCAAAGCTTGGTGGGCGGCAGCCAACAAGACGCGCTGTCGGATATCGAGCTCAAGGCTGCTGGTGCGAAGTTTCGTTACGATCTACGGCTTCACGCAACCGGTCCTCTCGTTCTGCAGGGCCAGAACGGCTACTCCGTGAAATCCGCAAAAGGGCAGGCAAGCTATTATTACTCGCAGCCTTTTTACTCCGTCGAGGGCAAGCTTGATCTGCCGGAAGGCGAGGTTGCCGTCACAGGGCAAGCGTGGCTAGACCGGGAATGGTCGTCACAGCCGTTGGCAGCAGATCAGACCGGATGGGATTGGTTCTCTTTGCATCTCAACAGCGGTGAAAAGCTGACGGGCTTTCGCCTGCGGGATGGCGGTAGCGGATTTACATCCACAACATGGATTTCCGCAGAAGGAAAGCCGACGCCGTTACCTCCAGGAACACTGAAGCTGACGCCGCTCGACACCGCGCGTGTGGCCGGTCGCGATATCCCGGTTGCATGGCGCATCGAATTGCCATCTCGCAATCTCAATATTACCGCGACCGCGCTCAACCGCCAGGCGTGGATGGCGACGCGGACACCCTATTGGGAAGGTCCAATAAGCTTCAAAGGCTCCCATACAGGGCGGGGATACCTCGAAATGACCGGTTACTGATTGTATTCAGCCGCAGCGACTTTGCCGTAAGATATTGATCGAAGGACCGAGTGTCATCAAACCGTTTCCTCCATGGCGGATGAAACTGCACCCTGATTCCAGCCGTAAATCTGACGGACGGCGCAGATGAGATGAGGGGATCGCAGATGGACAGTTTCGATTGCGGGGGGGGACGCCAAGGGCACCGTGGCGGCCTTTCGGGCTCCGTTTCGAATTGCCGGTCTATCTCGTCGACCTCTACAAGAGCCTGAAGAACGACTTGCCAAGTTTCAATGATGATCCAAGTTGGACGCTGCCGATGCCGGGCCGTTATGTCATCGGCCGGGATGGCTTCGTTCTCTACGCGGAGGAAAGAAGCGGGTCAGGACGCCGCCGCTTCGCGGCACCTCGCGTTCCTCGATTTCAAATAGCCCATCCTTTCCTTGCAGGATGGTTCCCAGAGGTTTGCCGTCAATAATGGGCGGCTTGTCCTCCCCGGCG
The DNA here is from genome assembly GCF_003010955.1 of Phyllobacterium brassicacearum. Lineage (GTDB taxonomy): Bacteria > Pseudomonadota > Alphaproteobacteria > Rhizobiales > Rhizobiaceae > Phyllobacterium > Phyllobacterium brassicacearum. Next base: position 32,743 of record NZ_PGGO01000027.1, on the reverse strand, counting down.
ACGGGACGTTCGGCGAAGGTTCCGACGCCTGAACAGCAACGATCCGGGAACCTGGGAGTCTTTTTCGACGGTCAGCGGGAACCAGGTGAGGGGCACCGGCGTCTGCGGTAGATGTAGGCCGAGTCGATCAGCCCCTCCGCATCAATGGCCTGATGGATGACCTCACCGGGCTGCGTCTGCCGTAGGACTCCCTTGGCGGTAAGGCCTGGGATGATTCGTTCGGTCGCCCAGACCAGGTTGGCCATTTCGTCGCGGAACTGTGTTATGCCGACAGAACACAGTCGCCAGAAAATGCGTACACATCGATTGGTTCGCCGACGCCTCTCAGTGGGAACGAGCCGAGATTCTCCAATTCGGATATGCACCCCGCCATCTCGACGAACGCCTTGGATAAGAGAATGGGCCGCTTAATTTCCTTGGTCAAACTTTCAAGACGGGAAGCAACATTAACGGCCGGTCCTATCACCGTGAAGTCGAGACGCTTGCGGGAACCGATGTTGCCGTACATCACGTCGCCTACGTGGACGCCAATTCCGTAGCCAAGCGCTTCGCGCCCGTTCCTGGTGTTCTCGTCGTTCATCTCGGCGACGGAGGTTTGCGCTTCGCTGATCGCTTGGAGAAGATTGGCGCATGCCGCTGGGTCGCTCAGCGGAAAAATCGCCAGAAGTCCATCGCCCATGAATTTGAGGATTTCCCCACCGTGCCTTTCGATCGGTCCCGACATCGCGTCAAAATAGCCGTTCAACAGTTCAATGACGTCATCCCGGGGCCAAAGGTCTGATATTGCCGTGAAGTTGCGAAGATCACAGATCAGGATCGCGGCGCCGACCGTCACGCCACTGCCGCGGGTTGTAGCGCCGGCGAGGATCTGCTCACTCGCATGTGGACCGACATAGGTTTCCAGCAGCGTGCGTGCGAGCCGGTTCTTCAGTCTGATTTCGCTGACGAGCGCTAGCGCCGGGAGAAGATCTGCAAGAAACGCAAGGTGGTCTTCGCTGAAGCCACCGGCCCTGTCGGTCGCGAAGGTGACGACGTGCCGCTTGTCCAAGGTATGATCAAGCGGCCAAGCAATATAGTCGGTATAACCATCGGCTTGCAGCTCATCATACAGCGGGTACCGAGGACCGTCCTCCTTCGGTTCGTCAAGCCGTCGCCGGACGACGGGTGCTCCATTATTGATCTCGTATATCGGGCTATTCAAATACTGGGCGGTTTCTTCAACGCCGTAGTCGAAGGTGCGGATTTCCGCCTCCGACATTCCTTTCCGCCACAGGATTCGCGCGCCAAGCCATTGAGGATGATGCGTTCTGAAATGGAGCGTCGCCCGGGTGACCGGCACACCGGCATCCAATAGCCTTTTGCACATCCCTACCAGGATGTTGTCGATGAAACGTTCATTCCGCGTCTCGGTTACCAACCAATCAAGTATTTTCCGTCTCTGTGTTGGCCAGACGCCTTCATGAGGCGAACCAAGGGTTGCGTTTGATACAGATAGCATTGCAACACTCCATTACGTCATTTTAGCCTACCGGCCCGGGCATCATCGCCGAGCTACTGCACGGCCAGTGGCATTTGCGTTCCCGTGTCCGCCACGCCCGCCAACCCGCTTGATACGGCTGACCGCTGGTCCGACGCGTTCGACCGCCTCGGCCACCGTTCTTGAATACCCATCAATCAGGTCGGCATCCTCTGCAGGCAGGATTTGTTTGTCTATGAAGCCCATTGGGTAGCCCTTTTGCGCGGAACTGGATGGACGTGCGGGGAACGCTCGCCATGTTCCAAAGAGGAGATGTGGCGCGGTCGCAACCGAGGCGTCACGCGATCACGCATGATACACGGATCGTGCCTATAGATATGGTCGTCGACTGTCGCCATTCAAGTGGCGTCGAAACGCTTAACGCGCGCTCGAAGCCGCGAATTCGGCTCGTACAGTTGAGTCCTCGCTCGAGCAAAATGTTGCGAGCGCCCATCATTGGCGTTGGGTGATGGACTCTCTAGTCGCCTTGAACCAATGTCAGCTTTCGAGAGTTCGAATGTACTCGGTCACAAAGGGACCATACTAACCACAAGATACTTTTGCCGCTGTGGCGAGGTGATTGTAGACAATTAGCATACATTCAGAATCCGCTATTATCGGCAACTTCCCGCTTGGTTGCCTAACTTCCGAAGGGCAGTAATCGCGGCTCATTGGCAGCAAGTCATCCGGATGAATCTCTACAAATCTTCTTGATCGGGGCACTCGGCAGATGCGGTTCCAGATTGTATGTGCATGCAATTGTGTGTTGAACCTTTAGAAGTTACGCTGCAATCGCAGTCTGCCCTCTATGGGATCACCACGATCATCGTCGTAGCTGGTATAGGTGATCTCCGGAGTGATATCGAAACCGGGAATGGCCTTGTATCTCACGTTCAATGAGGCGGAGATATTACCGTATTCCTCGTAGCCGACCTGGCCATTCAACGTGGCCTTCTCCCACAGCTTTGCCGACAGACCGGCCCAAAGTGCATAGTCGCCCTCCCAATTGGCAAAGTAGCTGTTCACGCCAACCGCGCTGTCCCAATCAGACTGATAGCCACCCATGACAAATCCGGAAAAGCTTTCGGTGAGTGCCACGTCAACGCGAACCTTGCCGGCCCAGGTCTCGTCTAACGCATCATATCCTGCCACTGCGGAAACAGAGCCCCACTGCTGTTCCAACTTCAAACCGCCAACAACATGGGGCATGTAATCATCGATGACGTAGCTCTTCTCAAGCTCTTCATCCGAATAGCCAAAGTCACCGTCGCTGCCTTGCTCCAGACCGATCATCGCGGAAAAGCCATTGCCACCTGCGAACGTGTAATTGACCTGGTTCGTGGGCGCATCAGAATACGGACCATATCCAATGACATCGTCATTGATCAGATCGCCGGCATAGTTTGTCCACGACGAGAACTGGCTATCCGTCGCGCCTATGCGAAAACCGCCGAGTTCAATGTATGCATGGGGGAGGTATGAGACCGTGTCACCGTTGGTGTACTGGATTTGGGTCTCGATGTAGGAACGGAGCGTTCCCAACTCGGTATCAGACCGTGCATCAAAGCGAAGCGTTGCCCGCGAGCGTTTGGACTATGTATCGCGTTCGGCGCCCGTATAGGAATCGTCGCCCCCTCTGATATCGTATCGAACATAACCGCTGATCTTCAGGCAGGTTTTCGTGCCGGGGATATAAAAGAAACCCGCACCATAGGCGTCGCAGACGCGAACATACTCGACGGGTTCCGGCTCAGCGACTACGACCGCATCCGCTGCAGTCGCGGCAGAGGCGCAAACGATGGCCGCACACGAGCCAAAAAGCACGCTCTTGATATTCATTTTCCGTCTCTCCTACAGTCCCATGGATTCGCTATCTAGACTCGAGAACTCTGCATGGGCAAGCGACGTGCGGGAATTAATATTCACGGAAGCTCTGTGACGATCGGCGCCAATGCGCATGAGTCGAACAGCGGGGAAACGCCGCGGGAAGGGTGGTTGCAAAATCGCGATATTGGGATGCTAGGTCGTGTCATCTCGCTTCGGGATCAAAACCGTTCCGTCGTCGGTCAAGATCACCGTATCGAATGTAACCATCTGGTCGAATAGCCGACGCAGCGCCGCCCGATTTTCCTCAAAGAGCGGATAGCCGGCCGAGTCTTCCAGAATGTCTGTCAGGTAGTGGTTGAGGGTAGCCATTGATCTTTGTGGGTCCTCTCGGAGATGTAGCGTGAGACCTCCGCGTCCGAGAAGTGTACGATCTCACGAGAAAGAGCCCTCAGCTGGATGGAGGCCTGCCAAAGGAGCCCAAGAGCCTCCTGATAGTTATTCTCGACCGCAGAGATTGCCTCGTCTATGTCCGAGTGGTTCCGTGGGAACAGGTATCGTGCATTCGCGCGGATGCTGTCGATGAGCAGCGAGAACCTACATTGGGTCGCAAGCAGCACTTCTTGCAGGAATTTGGTCGATCGCCATTCCTTGATGCATATTTCCTCGAGGGCCGCAACCAAGGGAAACATTACAAGATTGCCGAACGTCTGATCGAGTTGGAACTCTCGGCTGGTCCTGGCTACCAAGGCGAAGACCGCAGTGACTGCGAACCAATCTGAAATGGCCTCCTCCTTCAAGAGAGGCAGGAAGAGGGGAGAATTTTGGTCCTCCTGGCAGCTGGCATAGTCCAGATCGCCGATCAGGTACCTGATCTCTTCATGGCTAATGCGGTAGGTGTCGAAAAACGTGTCACTGTGGATCTCGGCCGGGGCCAATGCCTGAGAGCGCCCTAAATGCCCGATTTCATGTGCCAAGGGCACAAACAGATTGATGATGGCGGCCTGATTGGACTCGCGAACTGCCTGAAGCATGTTCTCGACAATGTCTGCATCGGGTGACCGCGCCGCGCGAAACTTGGTGAATGCGTGAGCAATGTAAGCGGCGCCGACGAATCGGTTCGTCATAAGTAGCTCGCGCCCGAGCAGCAAACAAATCATGCTGCAAAAGCTCTCGGCGGACTTCTTCGCAATGCCTTGGTTGAGGACGTCAAACCGGGACTTGTACCTGGCCAAAGCCCGTTTGCTGAAAAAGATCATCGGCGGGGATCTGGGATCCTCAAAGATCCGGATGCGGTGGGCGATACCCTTTTCGTCGAGCCTGATTTCCGGGACTGTCTGGATGTTCTGCTCGATGAGACCCATGAAGGTGTCAAAGATCGGCAAGGCCCGCAGAGGATCCATGGGGCTACTTCTTCGGCACGGCTATGCCACGGGCCGAAAGCATTCCGAGCAGCCTTTCAAGCTCCGGAATGTCGCGGACCACGAACTCGTTCCCGTCAATGCTGACCTTGAGATCGCGGTCTTTCGTCAGCAGTGAGCTCAAAAAGGCGAAGAGTGCAGGGATAGCCGCCTTCGCTATGCAACTGACACGTCTCGAGCTCTATCAACAGGTCTGCGATAGGCCGCTGAGTAAAGTCGCCCCGGATCTCGGCATCTCCGGCACGGCACTGGCCGCCATCTGCAAGCAATATCGGGTACCCTACCCCGGATCCGGATACTGGACCCGCAAATCCCTTGGGCTTCAGGCAGAGCTGCCAACGCTCCCCGAGGCATCTGATGACACCATCGAGATAACGCCGTCAGTCCCGAAACCACGACAAAAAAGAGCGCTGGAAGAAGGCCCTGCGCGCAAGACCAGGGCCGTACCGAAACCTCATCGTCCGGCTCGTCATTCGCTGCTGTTTGGTGTCGAAGAACACCTGCGAAAGACACGGGATGTTAAAAGTGGTGAATTCCTCCGACCCTACAAGAGGATCCTGCCGGATCTGATTTCATCAGAACCTGCTTTGCTTCGCGCACTCTCTATCACCAATGACATCTATCTCGCGTTGGACAAGCGGGGCTACCGTGTGCACATCGCTCAGCCCACCGACGACCTGCATCGCATCCATATCAAGGAACAGGAGGTGGAGCGAAAAGATCGCAAATACGGGCGCTACCCAATCAGGCAGTATCTGGGGACCGGACTCCGGGCTATGCCGGTCAGCAAAGGGTAGCTGCCGCGCGATCCAACCCACTTCGATATGTTATAAGAGGCTCCCTGTACTAGATAACAAAGTGGGTGTCGGACCCATCCGGGGGCGTAGGCATGCTCTTGGAAAAGTGCGTACAGTCCGCCTGTTGATCGGGCTGAAGAAAACCATACGCTTAGCTGTAAGACGCCCCGGCTTGCTGGGCGGCTACAGCGGCCCGCAGGGCGCAGGTTTTCGGTGGCCAGTCAAGCACGCAGGCTCCAAGGCATGTCGAGCGGCGGTTCGGCTCTTCCACAATCGAAAAGTCCCCCCAATTCTACCGTCCGAATTTCTGCTATGTTCCCTGTTTTCGGAGGGAACCGCGATGACTTCTCTTGAGGAGACTATTGCCTCGTATAACGCCCGGATTAACGTACATCTTCAGAACATCGCCGCGTCAGAGATGATAATAAATGAGCTAAAAACTATTCAGGATGACAGCGGTGATATTGAGATGAATAGGCAACTCATTACTAGGGAATATGAGGAAATCCGGAAATTAGAGGAACTCATAAAGCTTTTAGAAGGGGCCAAGGGTCCCGGATGATGCCAGCCTGATTTAGCCCCTCATCGCTCATCGGCTTTTGTTATGATCCGCGTAACAGAAACTGGAGATCGTAGAACAGCGCGAGCCTGATCAATTACGGCGAGCGCTACCGGTCTGGTGAGCGGATATCCTCGGCATTCGTCGAGGCCACCGTGAACGCCGTCATCAGCAAGCGTTTCGCCAAAAAGCAGCAGATGCAATGGAGCCGGACGGCGCGCATTTTTTACTACAAACCAGAACGCAGACCCTGGACGGCTCCCTGCGGTCAACCTTCGAGAAATGGTATCCAGGCATGGCAAACGACAATCACGAACCCGGCGATAATTTCGCCGCGGCCTGAATGCCATACAATTCCTCATGCTCTCCTTCTTGCCGTGTTCGTAGTTGAGTCAGCGCAGAACCGACGATTTTCGAACTCAAATCCACGACCGCAGACGGCAGGGCCGTCTCGGCCGACAGTTTTCGGGCTTGGCGGTGCGAGCCGTCCCTGCGTGAGCGGGAACAGGAACGGCCTCGACTCTCTGCAACAAAGCTCAAGCGCCCACGGGCGAAATGGCCGCGACCCCGCCGTCGATCAGGAAGTCTGCTCCGACGACGTACGCGGAATCGTCCGACGCGAGGTAAACCGCCAGCTTCGCGATTTCCGACGGATTGGCCATTCGCTTGCTGGGATTGCTGGTTGCAAGGACGCCCTTGACCGCGTCGCCCTGCTCTTGGCCTGCGAAACGAGCGAACATCGCCGTGTCCGTCGAGCCTGGGCTTAGGGTATTCACGCGAATCCCGCGGTCCACGAGTTCGGCGCTGAGGATTCGCGCGAGATGGACGACCGCGGCCTTGCAGGTCGAGACGGTCGAGGTCGTCGGCCACCCTTTGCGCGGGCCAACGGACGCATTGATGACGACAGACGAGCCTTTCCTGAGGAGCGGCAAGGCCTTTTGAATGGTGAAGTAAGCGCCTTTGAAATTGGAGCCGATCACCATGTCGAAGCTTTGCTCTGTCACGTCTTCGAACGGCAGGAGGCGGCAATTCTCATACCTATCCATCGTAGGGGTGGGATCAAAAACTATCGCTACAAATGGAAGCGTGGGGAGAAGATGTTGGGGATCATATTGCTGTCGATCAGTGTGTTGGCAAAGTACATCGATCCGTTGCAGTTCCCCTCCAACGACGACTACCTAGCGAATGGCCCGCATTGGTTGCCGAGCGACGAGGCTGGTGTCATCGCATTCGTCATTGTCATGAACGGAGCGTGGTGGGCTCATTGCTTACGTTCGCGTCGATCACGCATATTGAAAGCAGCAGAGTAATCGGGCCACCCGCACCTCAGACTGATACGAGTGGCGCCCCCTCGACGTATTTACCGCGGCGCTGCCGTGGCTGACACGGAACGATGATTTTGCGGTGCCGTGGGCATCGCATCGCAAATCTTTGGCGCTTGCGGGCAAGCACCTTTCGCAGGGGAAGCCTAATCTGTCTGCCAACCACTCTCCGGGTGTGGCCTACCTCGGCACCGGGATCTCCGGCCACACAGCAAAAAGGATTCAGTAATGAAGATTCACGGAAGCATGCATTCCATCGCCGTGTCTGCCCACCGTGCGTTCGGTGAAATCAGCATAGAAGTATGGCATGGCGATGAAAAGCCACTGGTCGATATGCGAATCAGCTGAGAGCAGGGATATATGCTCGCCGACGCCTTATGGGCCGCCGCTCGCGACTGTGCCGATGACGACTGGGGTCCAGCATCAAAACCCCCCATCCCATTCCGTTCAGTGATGTGGCATGCCATACTTTGGGCACAGCAATTTTTCAAAGGACCCAGTAAATAAGAAAGATACTGATAGCTTTGTTCATGGGTGCAGTTCGCCATTCGTGTGGATAATGGACCTGAATATGTCAGTGGCAAACTGATGGAATGGGCCGAAACACAAGGTATTGCTTTGAGCCACATCCAGCCCGGAAAGCCGCAACAGAATGCCTATGTCGAGCGCTACAACCGCACCGTCCGACATGAATGGCTCGACCAATACATCATTGAAAGCATCGAGGAGGCACAGGAATTCGCCACGCAGTGGCTATGGGCGTACAACAACGAACGGCCCAATATGGGTATCGGCGAAACTGAAAATGGCTGCGTGAATTCTACTGGAGAGCCCCGTATGTCGGACGGCACTTAAATATAAGAATGCCACGGCAATGAATACAATAGGTTATACTTGCAGTAAATTTGAGAATTAGCACTTTATTTGATAACCAAAACTTGATTTTCAGCAGTTAATTTGAGAATCTATCGACACATCGTTTTTCAACTTATTGAATGTTGGATTAAAGCGCTGACTGCTCATGCATTAACCGTCCGGGTCAAAACCTTTCTTATTTTCAATATCATATGCAATGCCACATCAGATGCTGTCCGCGTCTCGCTGTGGCATCATATTTGAGAACCGAAGCACTGAAATTCTCATAATTAAATGCCACAGTTCGCACAAACTACCGCATTCTTGCGTTCAAGTGCAAGCCGACACCCGCCGAAGACTCAGTTAGCGCAAACGTTGCGGCATCGCTTCCGCAGGGATCAATGACAGATAGCTCTCGCCGCCCAGCTGCTCGCGATGCTCTTTTTTCGCGGCGACGACCAACGCTGGATCGGTCATTGCCCGCACCGCCGAGGCGGCCATGACCTTGCCGGCCTGCAGCATCCCCTTGTGGGCATAGCCAGAGGTCCCTTGCGCAACCATCTGCCAAGTATGGGGTGGCGTGCCGTAGGCCTCGGTCGCGACATAAACCTGCCCGGTCGGGACTAGCCAGCTCACGTCACCTACATCGGTCGAGCCATGCAGGAACGTCGGTTCTTCCTGGAACGTGTTAAGGTCTTCGGACAGAATCTTGCCGCGTTTGGCTATCCGCCTCTGCACCTCAGCCGAGAAGGTTTTCTGGATACTCCCTGCGAAATCCTTTTCACTGTTGGAGAAGCCGGCGACACCGAGCTTTTCGAACTCCTGGTGCATCATCCGTGCAAGTGTCACGTTTGGCACCAGGTCGGCGGAGGCAGCGTCGAACGTGATCTCCAGCTCCGTCCCGGTCATCAGCGCCGCGCCGCGTGCAACATCTTTCACCCTCTCTGTGATGTCGCGGACTTGGTCCATTCGAGGTGCACGCACTTTGTAGAGCACCTGTGCCTGAGACTGCACTACATTCGGCGCCCGCCCACCCGTGTCGGTGATCGCGTAATGGATGCGGCCGTCCTGAAGGATGTGCTCACGCAGATAGTTGGAACCGACATTGGTCAGCTCGACCGCGTCCAGCGCGGAGCGACCTAGATGCGGCTCGAACCCGGCATGGGCGCTGGTGCCGCGGAAGGTGAAGTAGAGCTGATTCGTCGCCAGCATCCGTGCGTTATAGGAAAGGTTTTCGTCCCAGGGGTGCCAAGTGAAGGCCACGTCAACATCTGCGAACAGCCCCTCGCGCGCCATATACGCTTTGCCTCCGCCGCCTTCCTCGGCCGGGCAGCCGTAGTAGCGAATCGTGCCGTCGAGGTTCAACTCGTCCTTGCAGGCCTTCAGCGCGAGAATTGCCGCCAGCGCGCCGGTGCCCAGCAGGTTGTGACCGCAGCCATGGCCATTTCCACCCTCAATGGTGGGGTCGTAGCTTGCAACACCGCCTTGCTGGCTAAGACCGGGCAATGCATCGAACTCGCCGAGGATGGCGACGACCGGATGGCCCTCGCCATAGCTGGCGACGAAGGCGGTTTCGATATTGCCCGCGTTGCGGGTGACCGCGAAGCCCGCCTTTTCCAACTCGTCCGCCAGAAGGGCCGCGGATTGCGTCTCCTCATAGCGAATCTCGGCGAAGGACCAGATGGCGTCCGACACGGATTTCAGATTTTCCGCATGCGCCGCGACGGTGCGCTCGATGATGTTGATATAGGTCATGATCTTCCTTCAGGCGGTCTGTTCGACGATTTTTTTGCTGTGGATGGCGGGGAAGGTTGTGGCGATGGCGCAGACGATTACGGCGCAGCCGACGATGACCGAGAAGGCAATGCCGTAGTTCTGGTTCGTTGCAGATAGGACTGCCCCAATCAGCATGGGTGATGCAAACGAGCCAAGCTGCGCCAGAGAATTGATGAGGCCCGTGGCGGTCCCGACCGAATTGTGCGGAAAATGCTTCATGATGCTGACGAAGACACTGATCGAGATCGCGTTCAGGAAGACGTTCGATACTGACAGATAGGCGAAGGCCAGTGGAATCGATTCCGCGTTTGCCATCAGGTAGATGAACACTGCCGACACAGCTGAACCGATGCAGATGAGATATTTCTCTTTCTGATGGAAGAAGCGGTCAAGTAACCAGCCGCAAGTGAGGAAGGAAACAAACCCCAGTGTCGGCGGGATCATCGAATAGGCACCCATCTCCATCATGCTCATGCCCTTGACCTTCACCCAGTAGGATGGCAGCCAGGATTGCAGGCCCCAGAAGACAATGTTGGTGAAGAAATACACCGATGCGATCTTCCAGGTCAGTGTGTTCTTCAGTAGCCCTGCGATGCGCTGCTTTTCCGAGATTTTCGCGCCAGCGTCTTTGGCGACCAGAGTATCGGAGCGCGGCGGCATGACGCAGTACAGCATTATCGCCAGGACAAGGCCGACGGCGCCCAGCGCGAAGAACATCAGGCGCCAGCTATAGAATGCGATCAACGAGGTGATGACGATTGAGCCGAGGGCGAAGCCGACAGATGCACCCGATTGCAGAACCGACTTGGCGCGGGCCATTTGGGTTTTTTCGAAATTCTCGGTGATGGCGACAGAGCCGCCTGCGGGGAAGATTGCTTCCCCTGCACCAGTGACGGCACGTGCTGCCGCCAATCCCACCGCGCTGGTGACTGCACCCGAGACCACCGTGCCCAACGACCAGACGGCCACAGCCGAACTCAGTACCCGGCGTGAGCCCAGACGGTCTACGAGATAGCCCCCAATCAACTGCGTCATCGAATATGCAAGGAAGAAGGCACTTATGATCATGCCCTGATGATCCGGCGTCAGACCAAATTCCTCGCTAATCGGAATGATCGCGATGTTGATGGCGGTCTTGTCCAAAAAGCCAACGACCCAGCAGACAAACAGCATGCCGATAATGACGTGGCGACGCTTTATTCTAGAAATCATTTCGCCGTTCCCTTTTTATTTTGATTTTTAATGTTTGTGTCATCGCGATGAAATTCCTATGTTGAAGGCTCCATACGAATTCAGAATCTAGTGTGTGTTATCACATGGAATGTTCGAGTGAAGATTGACTTGCTGTCACACCCGGTCCTGCGCGAACTGGCACAGTCTCGAGCGTTGCGCCTGAAGGACATCGATGCCGAGCCGGGGGGCAGTCCCACCTTGATCCGCCACTCCATTGAGCGCAAAGGAGAAACCCTTTACCTCCTCGTGGATCACTCTCATTTCACAGCCAAACGGACCGAGTTTGCGATCTGTGATGAGGAAGGCGACAAAACGACTGCTAAAATTCTTCAGGCCGTTCAGGACGCCGTCATCGAGATTCAGACCCGAACCTTTGAAATGCTTGCCTCGGTAAACGCCGCAGTCATCAATTCATTGGACGAACACGAAATCGTCCATAACGTCCTGCGCGAGGTGATGAATGTGCTTCCCCATTGCGATGCCGGTGTTTTTCGCTTGTTCGACGAGGAAAGCGGCTTTCTCATCCCCGTTTCGCATGAAGGATTGCCCGAGGATTATACCCATTATCGTATCCAGCCGCACGAATCGGTCTCGGGCGAGGTATTCGCAACCGGCCGACCGGCCATTCACAATGGTAGGCAGAATATCATCGCGGCCCATCGGGTCATGCGTCCCGAAAGTCAGTCCTTTATGGAACGGTCCGAGATAGCGAACGCGCTACTTTGCGTTCCCGTCATGGCCGAGGGGAAACGCCTGGGCACGCTGACGACGCTTTGCTTTTCCAGCGATGGAGCCTTTTCGGTTTTTGACCGTACCGTCCTTGAATCACTGGCCGCTCAGATCGCGGTCGCCTATCAACGGTCGCTGACCTATCAGAACGCCGTCGCCACCTCACGCCGGCTTGAACAGATGCGCAACGATCTTGCGCGCAAGAACGCCGAGTTGGACCGCGCCGTCGCGCTGCATGAGGCGCTGCTGCGCATCTTCTCCACCGGTGACGGCCTTCTAGAACAGCTCGACGCCGTGGCTCAGCTGTTTCGCGTCGATTTCAGGTTCGAGAACGTGCTGGGGCTCGACTACCAATCGACAGGGTGGAGCGACGACGGCGAAGCCTTACGCCAGACAGTCAAGGTTGCTGAAGCGCCTGTCGGTCGGTTCCAGTTCCGGACTTCGGAGGATGCGGGTTTTCATCAGGTGCTGTTCGGCACGCTGGCGACATTCGTCGCGCTCGACTTTGTGCGCGACATGTCGCGGATGGACGTTCTGAATGCACGCAAGAAAGCGCATTTCGAAGCATTGGCCGCTGGCTTACCCTCCGATGGTCGTCGCAGCGACCACGGATTTCGGCTCGATCGCTACAATCAGGTGTTTGTTGCGCGCGCCCCTCTAGGCGAGGTTTCCGGCAACCCGCGCCTTTCCCTTCACAAGTCCCTATCGGACCTGCAAGAGGGCATGACCTCCCCAAACTCCTTGCTCTTTCACCATGATGCCCAGATCGTCATACTGGTCTCCGCTTCGACCACGGCGGCGCTGGAACGAAATCTTCGCGCTATCTCCGACGCCGCGACGAAGCAGACCATCTCCGTCGGAGCAAGCGAGATTTATGAGGCGAACGAACATCATTTGATGTCGCGCGACTTGGCTACGCAAGCGGCGGAGGCGCTGTCGCGTCGTGGACGCTCGGGGCTTCTGCGGCATCGCGATATGGGAGTGGAACTGCTGCTGGAGGGGCGGGCGCGGCAGGATATCCTTGAATTCACTCGTCAAATACTGGCGCCTCTGCTTCAGGATCCGAGGCATCGCGTTCTGCACGACACTCTCTCGCGCTACATTCTCGAGGGAAAGTCGGCGACCCGCACCGCGCAGGCCCTAAACATTCACCCCAACACGCTTTACCAGCGCCTGCAACGGGTGGAGACACTAACCGGTCGCAAGATTGCCGACGCGGCTGATTTTACGCTGCTTAGCCTCGCCTGCCAGCTTCACGCGGAATATTTCGGGCGTGTCACACCCTAGGAGGGGGCATCCACACACAACCCCTACATTCGAATTGAGCCGTTGCCAAAACCCGCTGGATAATTTGCATCCGAGAGGTCCTGGAATGTAACAGGAGATGGGCAGGTGGCATGCCTGTGCTGAGAGCAATTCTAACGCCGTGAGAAGACGACGCTAGTATTCCGGAGAGGGAAGTTCCATACGAGCCATTATGCGATTTTCGGAGCACACCGAGAACTTCAAAAGCTGGGTCACTGCGTGTCGCCATTCACAGAATGACGTCAGCCGCCGGGGGCTCCGGGACATAGTATCCGCTGCTCTCTTCCTTAACTGGCCCCCGCCGAAAGCGGTTCTAGAGTACAAAGGGCCGTCCGGCCGCCTCAAACCCCAGCGGCGGTCTGCGACAGCGTCAATCGCCGAGGACACAGGTTCGACCGTGTAGTAAAATGCATTTCTCGTGGGGGTAAGAACGGATCCTAAGTCCACCCCGCACGAAATATGGGAGGAAGTCATGACAGACATTAATCGTCGATCGGCATTGGCACTCGGTCTTGCCGCGACGGCCGCAACACCCTTACTCATTTCAGCAGACCCGGCCGTGGCCAAAGAATACGGGCCAAATGACGGCAAGGAGCTCGCTCCCGGTGTCAGAATTGTTGAGTTGGGCACGTTTAAATCAGATATCCCCGCCTACAAGAGCATCAACTTGGTTGACATCGTATTTCAGCCCGGCGCGGTGGTCCCGGAAACCATGATGGACAATGACATGCTGTGTTACATCACTGCGGGTGAGTTCACGATCAAAAAGCCAGACAGGGAATTCAAAGTAAAAGAAGGCGAGATGTATGCCTGCGCCAAAGGCCAGACGGACATGGCGACAAACACCAGCACGGTAGTTGGGATTCATACGATAGGCATTCTGGTCCCTGCTTGAAAGAACACAGCTTTTCTCCGGCTGGACTCAGCGGTGAGTGCTATCGGTCCTCAGTCCAGCCTGAGTGGCCATCGCTGCCGCTGCTAACTCAGCTCCTGGGTCTGACCTCGTAATAGATTGACGTTTTCTGATCGGGCCCCTTACCGACTGCAAAGACATCGTAACTGGCATTGGGGTCGCTGCCCATCCCGAGCGAGCCCTCAGGCATGCCGGGTACCGCCAACCCGGCAAGATCGGGCTTTTCATCCAGTAGTTTTCTCACCGCTTCCAGGGGCACGTGCCCGTCGAGGAAATAGCCATCGATGGTGGCGGTGTGACAGCCTTCAACCTCTGACGGCACGCCGAAACGTTTCTTGATGCCAGGCAGATCATCCGTGTTCACGCGCTCGACCGTGAACCCGGCGTTTTCCATTGCCTTGGCCCAAAGGTTGCAGCACCCGCAGTTCGGGTCCTTGTAGATCGTCATCACCGAAGCTGTTGCAGCGTTGGCCTGCTCAGAAGTCAGGACAATGGCTATTGCTCCGATGCCCGTGCTAATAAAGTCGCGCCTTCTCATCTGGTGGTACCTCCTTATGCGTTCTCCGTGCCGTGGCCGCCCGCCGGCTCTTGATCATTCCTTCGTGTCAGGCTGGGCCGGCATCTTCTTTTGATGCTGCCCGTCGGTAGGAGCGGCATCCATTTTTTGCATCATCTTGTTGCAGCTCTCCATCATTTGGTTCATTTGCTGCATCATGCTCATCATGTTCATCATACCGCCCTGCTCCATCATGCCGGTGCCCATTTTTGATCCGGGAGCCTGGTCGGTATCTGCGGCAAATATCTGTGGCGTGACGGCAAGCCCAACCACTAAAGCGGCGACAAGGATTCTCAGTAATCTCAACATTGCAGCTTCCTTTCATTTGTGACCGTTGCAACGGTCGAACCAGTGTACTTGCTACTGGCAGTCGGCCACTGCGTTACCAACCGGGAACGAACATCGGCACCAGTTCCTGGTATTGTTTGTACGGAGTTCCAAATCGATCAATCAAGTCGGCCTCTTCCCGCTTGGCCAGGCGCACATATAGCCACAGGATCACGGGCGCGAGCAGCAGTACCGGAATCGTCGGCCAATGCATCAGCGTCCCGAAGACCACCAGGAAGATGCCTGCATATTGCGGGTGCCTCATCATGGCGTAGGCACCATCGGTGATCAGTCTGCCGCTATGAAAATAAAGCTTGATCCAACCTTTGACAATCAGCAGAAGCCCGACCACCACGAGGACCGAGCCAAGCATCATTTCGAAAACGGCCCCTGACGTCCCGTAACCCAAAAGTGCAGCCCAAGGGTGACCGCGCCCGTGATTGAACGGGACGTTGGTCAGGACGATGCCGTTCATTTCCGCACAAAACGCAACGATGAACGCTTGCAGCGATCCCGCTCCGACCCATTCCAGCCAATGCGATGGCGCGAGCAAAAGATGGACAGCCCCGGCAGACAAAATGAGCAGCAGGACCACGTAGGGCCAAAGAGTGATCCAATCATTGTTCTCGGCGTCCATTGTTTCTGACACCTCCATTCCTTTAGCCAGGATCCGCGGGAGCCGGCCGGCGGGCTCCATCATCCGTCCTTCACTCGGCGGCCACCTTCAGTTCGTCCGCGCCTTCATGAACATTCGACTCCGCCGCCCTGAGGGCCGACAAGCGCCAACCTTTCACCAGCCCGTAGATCGCCGGGATGACGATGAGCGTCAAAAGCGTCGACGACACCATGCCGCCGATCATTGGCACCGCGATGCGCTGCATGATCTCCGAACCCGCTCCGGTGCTCCACAGGATCGGGATCAGCCCCGCCATGATGGCGACGACCGTCATCATCTTCGGCCGCACGCGCTCGACCGCACCCTCCATGATGGCGTGATGCAGGTCCAATCGTGTGAAGTCTCGGCATTGCGCCTGTGCTTTGTCGCGCTGCTCATTCAAAGCCTGATCGAGATAGATCAGCATGATGACGCCCGTTTCGGCGGCAACCCCCGCAAGTGCGATGAAACCGACGGCGACCGCAACGGACATGTTGAAGCCGAGCCACCACATCAGCCAAAGTCCGCCGACAAGCGCGAAGGGCAGCGACAGCATGACAATCAGCGTTTCGGTCAGCCTGCGGAAGTTGAGGTAAAGCAGCAGGAAAATGATCAGCAGCGTCACGGGGACGACGATCTTCAGCCGTGCCTCCGCCCGCTCGAGATACTCGAACTGTCCGCTCCACGCGACATAGGTTCCCGCGGGAAAGACGACCTCCTTCGCCACAGCTTCCCGTGCTTCGGCGACATAGCTGCCGAGATCGCGCCCGGCGATGTCGACGAAGATGTAGATCGCAAGCTGGCCGTTCTCGGTGCGGATCGAGGTGGCACCGCGGGTCAACTGAACGCTGGCGACCTCTCCGAGCGGCACCGTGCCGGCATTCGGCAGCGGCACCAGCACCTCCCGGGCGATCGATTGCGGATCGCTGCGGAAATCACGCGGATAGCGGACATTGACCGTATAGCGCTCGCGCCCTTCTACTGTCGTTGTCACGGTCTCGCCGCCAAGGGCGGTGGCGATCACGTCCTGCACATCGCCAATCATCAGACCGTAGCGGGCGAGAGAGGCCCGGTCGGGAACGATGTCGAGGTAATAGCCGCCGATGACGCGTTCAGCATAGGCGCTCGACGTTCCGGGCACGGCCTTGACGACGCTTTCGACCTGACGCGCCACCTGTTCCATCTGGGTAAGATCCGTCCCAAACACCTTGATACCAACGGGCGTCCGTATACCCGTTGACAGCATGTCGATGCGTGCCCGGATCGGCATGGTCCAGGCATTGGAAACGCCCGGGAACTGCAACGCCTTGTCCATCTCTTCCTTCAGGCTGTCGATGGTAAGGCCGGGTCGCCATTGCTCCTTCGGTTTGAGGTTGATGATGGTCTCGAACATCTCGGTCGGAGCCGGATCTGTGGCCGTCGCGGCGCGGCCAGCCTTGCCGTAGACCGATGCCACTTCAGGGAAGGATTTGATGATCCGGTCCTGCGTCTGCAAAAGGTCGGCTGCCTTGGTGATCGAGATGCCCGGCAGGGTCGTCGGCATGTACATCAGCGTTCCCTCGTTGAGCGTCGGCATGAACTCCGAGCCGATCTGTCTGGCGGGCCAGACCGATGCGCCAAGTACCAGCAATGCGATGAGGATGGTCAGCACCTTGGCACGCAGCACGCCGCTGATCACCGGGCGGTAGATCCAGATCAGGAAGCGATTGATCGGGTTCTTGTGCTCGGGAACAATGCGGCCGCGGACGAAGATAACCATCAGGGCAGGCACCAGTGTCACCGACAGGAGGGCTGCCGCAGCCATGGCGAATGTCTTGGTAAAGGCAAGTGGCCCGAACATCCGCCCTTCCTGCGATTCCAGCGTGAAGATCGGCAGGAACGAGACGGTAATGATCAGCAAGCTGAAGAATAGCGCCGGGCCGACTTCCTTCGCAGCGTCGATCAGTACCTCGATGCGTGGCTTGTCGTCCGGCGCGCGTTCGAGATGCTTGTGGGCGTTTTCGATCATGACGATGGCGGCATCGATCATCGCCCCGACCGCAATGGCGATGCCACCGAGGCTCATGATGTTGGAGCCAAGCCCGAGCAAACGCATCGCGGCAAACGCCATCAGCACGCCAACGGGCAACATCAGGATGGCGACAAGGGCGCTGCGCACGTGGAGAAGAAATAAAATTGAGACGAGCGCGACGATGACGCTTTCCTCAAACAGCGTGCTCTTTAATGTTTCAATCGCTGCGTCGATCAATTGCGACCGATCATAGACGGGAACAATCTCGGTACCCTTCGGCAGGCTTGGTACGATCTCGGCGAGCGCAGCCTTGACGTTGTCGATGACTGTCAGCGCGTTGGCCCCGAAGCGCTGCAAGGCGATGCCGCTGGCGACTTCGCCTTCGCCGTTGAGTTCGGTGACACCGCGGCGCTCGTCGGGACCGAGTTCCACTTGCGCCACGTCGCGCATCAGGACAGGCGTGCCGCCGTCGCTCTTTAAAACGATCTGTTCGAGGTCGGTGATACCCTTGAGATAACCCCGTCCGCGCACCATGAACTCGAATTCGGAGAGTTCAACTGAACGCCCGCCCGTATCCATATTGCTGTTGCGGATAGCGTCCTTGACGGTCTGCAGCGGAATGCCGAAGGAGCGCAGGCGCTGCGGATCGACCACGACATTGTATTGCTTGACAAACCCGCCGACGCTGGCGACTTCGGCCACGCCCTCCGCCTTGGCAGCGGCAAAACGGACGACCCAATCCTGAAGCGACCGCAGTTCCGCAAGGGTTTGCTCCCTGGCGACAATCGCATACTGATAGACCCAGCCGACGCCCGTCGCATCCGGCCCAAGACCCGGAGTGACGCCCTGTGGTAGCCGAGGTGCAGCGGCATTCAGGTATTCAAGGACGCGGCTGCGCGCCCAATAGGGATCGGTGCCGTCCTCGAAGATCACGTAGACAAAGGACACGCCGAAGAAGGAGAAGCCGCGGACGACCTTTGACTTCGGCACGGTGAGCATGGCCGTCGTCAACGGATAGGTGACCTGGTCCTCGACAACCTGCGGCCCTTGTCCCGGATAGTCGGTGTAGACGATAACCTGAACGTCGGAGAGGTCGGGAATGGCATCGAGCGGCGAGGTCTTGAGCGCATAGACGCCTGCGGCGACGGCAAACACCGTACCGATCAGCACCAGCATCAGGTTTCGTGCCGACCAGGCGATGAGATGACCGATCATAGCGGCTTCTCCCCTGGCTGGTCAGGTTTTGGCGTATCCGGAGCAAGACCGCGAAGCGCCGCCTTGAGGTTGCTCTCGGCATCGATCAAGAAGTTTGCCGCCACCACGACGTCATCGCCGGGGGTAATGCCTTCGCGGATTTCGACGTAGTCGGTATTGCGCCGCCCAACGGTAACGACACGTGGCTCGAAACGCCCCTCGCCCTTGTCGATAAGGACGATCTGGCGCATACCGCTATCGAGCACCGCACTTGCGGGTACGGAGGTGACGGGCTGTTCGCTGCCGGTGGCAATCTCGGCCTCGACATACATGTCCGGCCGCAGGATGCCATCGCGGTTTGCAAGCTCCACCCGTACGCGCGTCGTCCGCGTCTCCTTGTTGACCTGCGGATAAATCTGCGAAACCTTGCCCGCGAAAGTGCGATCATCGAAACCCCGCACGCGCACGGTTACATTCTGGCCAGTCGCAATTCTCGGCAGATCGCGATCGGCGATGTCGGCCAGCGCCCAGACTGTTGAAACGTCGGCGATGCGGAAAAGCACGTCACCCGGTGCCGCCTTCATGCCATCAATGGCATTGCGCTCGAGCACAACCCCGTCCTGTGACGCGGTCCAGGGTACGGCGAGCGGCACCTTGCGGGTGCGCTCGATTTCCTTGATCAGATCGGCGTGTGCCCCAAGATTTTCGAGCCGTTGCCGGGCACCGCCCAGCACTGACCTGCGCACTGGATCGCTCAGCTCAGTGACATATTGAGCCCCGGCGGTGGCGATGTCGGGCGAGTAAAGACGGACCAGATCCTGTCCCTTCTTGACCTTGTCCCCCGTGGTGATGTCGGCCACCTTCTCGATAAAGGCGTCGGACCGCGTGGCGACAACCGAAATCCTGCGCTCATCAAGCTGAATGGTGCCGGGGGCACGCACCGGGACCGTCAGGACCCGGCTTGCAGCTTGTTCGGAACGTACGCCCGTGCGCTGCATCTTGCCGAGACTGATCTTCAGTTTTCCGTCGTCATTGTCCTCGCCGTCGTAAACGGGAAGATAGTCCATGCCCATGGAATCTTTCTTCGGCACGGGGGAGGTGTCGGGAAGGCCCATCGGATTGCGATAGTAGAGGACCTTTTTGTTTTCCGAGGTGACCGCGGGGTTTGGGTCAGGTGCAGACGGATTTCCGCTGGTCGAGCCCTGCCCGTCGAAGCTGACGTCCTCGCTGGCGAGCACGGGCAGAAAATCGCGTCCGTCCGCAGTCTTTCGAAGAGTTGCCGCGTAGAACGGTTTGCCGTCCGGATCGCGGTAATAGATCACCGGACCTGAAGCAGCGGGTGCAGCCACGGACGTCGCAGGGGCGGACAATGCCAGCCCCTCCACGCGAAATCCATTACTGCCGGCGTAATACCCCCCTGCCCCCGCCGCCGATATGGCGACGAGGGTCAGGAACGCCGAAGTGATCCGGCTGGTCATTGTCCTGCCTTGAGCACCAGCTGGTTTTCGACCGTTCCGGTTTCACCCCGCACTTTCGCGCCGAGTGACAATCGCCAGCCGCCGGCCATGCTGATCTGCGCCTTGAAGCGATAGATGCCGGGTTCGGTCGAAGGCAATTCCTCGATGGGCGCGCTCATCGTCTCCATCCCATCCGGAGCCATGTCGATGCGCTTGGCGAAGATCACGGCATCGGGCACCGTCTTGCCCGACCGCTTGTCGACAAGCCGGACATCAAGGATTGCTTCGCCGCTTTTGGTTTCCGGCTGGACCAGCTGGAATTCGTAATCAGACGGTGCGGCGTTTGCCATTTGTGTCGATGTGAGGATGGAGGCGAGCATGGCGCCCGCGAGGAGTCTTACGATTTTTGTCATGTTTCAGTTTCCGATTATCATCAGCCGCGTTTGATGCACGGCAATCAGCGCGGCAAATGCCACGCAGTTTTCACCGAAGGCTTCCGCTGCTCGGTGAGATGGCGCTCAGCGCCAATGACAATCAGATGCTGGGTGGCCTGTGTGGGGGATCGTCTGCCCAGGAAGCGAGTACTTCCACAGGAAAGGGGTGGAACAGGTCCTTGTGCGCGAGGATGGAGAATGTATCCACGTCGCCGATTGCGATGTTGGCGAAACCAGCGAGGCAAAGAACGTTCAGTGGGCAGCCCTTCGAACAATCGGGAATCTTGGCCCGTTGTTCGGGACAGCATGGCATGTCGTCAGGCATGCTTGCCATGCCCGCCATGTCGTTCATTCCGGTCATGACGGATGTGCTTTGGTCAGCCATGGCCGCACCGCTCATGAAACCAGCCATCGGCCCGAGCACAAGCCCAAGCAATGCAAAAGCAAACATAAGAGTGCGGATAGCGGATTGTCTCGTCATTGATCCGAACTTGTCACAGGAACCACGGCTTGAACAGACGCTCACTGGAAATTGATGGATGATCGTGAACTCTGATGCGTGCCGCTCCGGCACAACTTCGCATTTCACATAAAAATCAGGTGCATCAAATGGCGGTTACAACACTGCTAAAAACCTAAGCACTGATTATAAATGCGCGAATGACGGTGGGGCGATGCCGAGCGGGCATCGGCCGCTGACGCCTTGCCGTCCAAGGCATCAAAGCGGCGATGACGTTGCGCGAACGTCGGCAGGATGCTTTCCTCACTTTATACCGATGAGTGGCGGCAGTTCAGCCAGGCTTTTGATCACAGCGTCCGGCTTTGCCGACAGTTGATCAAGCGGCTGATCGTAACGATTGCACCACACGACCCGGAAGCCGAAATGCGATGCACCAATGGCGTCCCAACAGTTCGACGACTGGAACGAGATGCGCTCCTTGGCGGCCCCGAGCCGATCAACGGCAAGCTGGTAGACGGACGGATGTGGCTTGTAGATTTGCACTTCATCGACCGATAAAATGGCGTCGAAGAAGCCATCTATGCCTGCGTTGCTGCAGGCGGCCGCGATCATTTCAGGCGTGCCATTGGTGAGTATCGCTGTCTTTATCCCGGCTTGCTTCAGGACCTTCAGTGTCGCGGCAACGTCCGGGAACGGATTGAGCGCCAGGTAGAGCTGCATCAATCGCTGACGCAGCTCATTGTCGGCGATGCCAAGCGTTTCCATGGCATAGTCCAGTGCTTCGCCCGTAACTTGCCAAAATGGCGCATAGGCTCCCATTAACGACCGTAGCCACGTGTATTCAAGCTGCTTTTGACGCCAGACGCTCGACAATGCTTCCGCGTTTTTCCCAAGAGTGTCCTTTGCGCGCCTCGCAGGAGAATCAAAATCGAGCAACGTGCCATAGGCATCGAAGACGCAGGCCTCGATGTTCTCAAATCTCGCTTCGCTCATGTGAATCCCCTTATATTCTGCAACCTTCGAGCCTATGAGGATTGGCCTTCATCTCGGCCGGCACACCCCGGCAGAGTCAGTGCGGCGTGGTGGTGGCTTTGGAACGCAATCCGTCAAAACCGCGTTGTTAAATCCGTAAGCCAGAGCGGCGATGCATCAACAAGCCAGGTTTCCACGACTTTATCCACACCCGTCAGGACGAGAAGACCAAAGACGGTCAATATCGCACCCATTGCCGTCCTCAGTCCATAACCGGTCGCCGCCATGCGTCCCCGCCAACGCGTCATCGTTTCACGCGAAAGCATGCCAAGCAGCAGCAACGGTACCGAGGCTCCGATACCGAAGGCAAGCATCGTTATCGCGACTGAGCCAAGATCCTCGCCTCGTGACGCCAGGACTGACGCAGCACCGAGTGTCGGACCGACACACGGGCTCCAAACCACACCTAGAAGTATTCCTACCCCGAGCTGTCCGGAGACGCCGGATGTTGAAAACCCGCCAAACTTGCGACCTATCCGGTTGGCAACCGGGCCGGATGCCACCGCAAACTTCATTTGAAGTTGCGGGACCATCAGGATGGCGCCAAGTGCAATCATCAGGATGGCTGCGCCCGCTCTAAAGACGGTCGCGTCAAGCCCAATAGCAAATCCGATCGTCGCGATGAATAGTCCAACTGCCGTGAACGATATGGCAAGCCCGGTTGCGAGTGCTGCGGGCCCCCATTTGGTTTCAGCGGACGCAGCACCGAGAACTAGGGGCACAATTGGCAGAACGCAAGGCGAAAAGATCGACGCCAGTCCCGCTAGCCCGGCAAAACCGATGGTTCCAAGCACGATGACCTCAGATTGCCTTGTCGAGAAGACGGGAAATAGATGCCTTGTTGGTGTCGCCGGTGGAACGGCCGGTCTCCTTGCCATTTTTGAACGTGATCAGTGTGCTCTGCATCCGGACATTCAAGCGACGAAGCACGTCCTTCTGGCTGTCGAAGTCCACCTCGTAAATGACGAGATCCTTGAACTTCTTGTCCGATGTCAATTCCGACAGAATCGGCTTCTGCGCCTTGCAGGTTGGACACCAGGGAGCCGTCACTTCAATCAGAATGGATTTGCCGGCGGCCTTGGCTGCGTCAAAATCGGATTGAACGAAACCGCTCTTACTGGCGGCATAAGATGCGGGCGCAAACATTGTACCCGCGGCAAATACCACGGCTGTAAGTATCACCTGACGGCGATTTGGCATTGCGCAATTCCTTCTCTCGCATTCGGTCATTTGATCAGATCAAGAGCAATAACGTTTGCTCATCAATTTCTATTCGGCGGTATCGCGAATATGTTACACGATCACACCGATGTGATGATTGTCGCACAGGGAATCTCCAACTACTCACTTTCGGTGTCGTCGACGCGTCCTGCTGCTCCTGCGTTCTGGATTGGCGGGCATGGGACCGAACCATAGGAACAAAATACGCAGCAATCGCCCCTCCTCGGTTTGAGCAGCACTCCGCAAGCCTTGCACTCGTAAAAGTACTGACAGGTATCAACCGACATGGACTCCGTGGACCTATGCCCACAAAGAGGGCAGGTCAGCGTTGAAATAAGCAGTGTCATGCCGGTCTCGGTCGCATCTATCTCGCTGCAGTCTGCCATTCCATAGAATGCTTGTCCGCACACTGCTTGCGCGCCTCGCTCAATCGCGTGACGGATCATAATAGTGCAGCTCAATCACGTCGACCCGCAGCCCAGCCTGCCAATAGCGCGTTCGCCACCGCGCGACCGGAACGGGACCCACTCCGGCCGAAACACGAAGGCACGCTTCTGAGAAGCGCAACGTCTGGAAACTGGGCGTCCCTGCTGCTTCCGGGGGCTACAAAAAGGGCGACTATCCTTGGCGTTTGAAATTCAATAGTTGCCTCCTGAATTGCCTCCTGAGTTGCCTCCTGTAGATGCGGCGGGCGCCGTGCGTTGTGAAGATCCGCCTTGCGTGGAGACGCAGGCGGAAACGCTGAAGCAGATCAGTCCAAGAAATACAGCATAGAAGAGGGCTTTTATTGACATCTGAGGTCACTCCCAATGCGCGCGATTATGTGCTAACGGCCTTCGGACCTCTTTTATTCGAAATTTTTGCCTTACGCGGTAGCAACAGACATTGGCTTGCGTTTCAGAGGGTTTGCGTCAGAACCCAGTGCAAACTGGCGGCATTGCCATTTACGTTCTTGATCGCTGTATCGTCGCTGAAAGCACAAATCTTGTCGTCGCCCATAATAGCTCTTATCTGCCCGTCTTAATATAATCGACGAAAATATCAGCCTCTTTGGCAGCTTCAATGAATGCAGAGCGTGCATCGGCCGCCGATGCGTTTCCGTCCAGCACGTCATAGCAACGCTGACGTGCTGCCTTCAGTTTTTGGCCTTGGTGTACGGGCCACTTCATCAACAAAAATTCTGCAGCTTCGGTGACCGAGCAAATGTTCTCGGGCTTGCCCAAGCGGCGGGATTCGATCGTTACTGGCGGAAATGGGTGGCTCATTTTGGGAAAATACGCCCGCTGTTCAGGTTAGTTTAATCCCATTTAGGGCAGCCGAGCTTATATTCAGTATGATATCAGGACTATGACGGAGTGCCGCCATTGCTCCAAGCAATTGGGATTTGCCATTTTAAGAAGTCCGTTGCATTCGAAAAGCACCTCTTTCTAAATCGTTACTGTTTCTGGTCCGTGTCGACCCATTCCTCGGGCGGTTTGGACTTTAACAACGCGAGCACGCCGAACCGCTAGTTCATAAACGGAACTACTACTGGAGTCGCTTGTAATCGCAGAACCGATAAGCTTCGCACGCCGGTCACTTCAGGAGCGGACATGACAACTGCCGAAAGGAATTGAACC
Organism: Phyllobacterium brassicacearum; assembly: GCF_003010955.1. GTDB lineage: Bacteria > Pseudomonadota > Alphaproteobacteria > Rhizobiales > Rhizobiaceae > Phyllobacterium > Phyllobacterium brassicacearum. The sequence continues at coordinate 7,527 of NZ_PGGO01000027.1, read as the reverse complement.
GCAGACCCGTGAAAAGAGGCATTCTGAGGGGTCCTGTTCCGGAAGAGGCATTATGCGATCTTGCGAGCGCAGAACGAGTACGTCTTCGCGCGCATAGGTCCGATGCACCCCATCAGCGACCACTGACAATTCTCGGTCGGCGGCTCGAATCGAACCGTATCGATGAAGAAGGTGGGCTGCCTATGCTGCCGGTGGACGATAGCGAATCGACTTTGCCTTTCCCAGGGCTTCCATCGTATCCTCGACGGTGAGGAGGACCGTGGTCTCAAAAGAGCTGAGCGCGCCTCCTGCGCCGATAGCAAGCGAGACAGCCGCCATCGATACGTTATCAGGCGCCTCCCACAAATTCCAACCATCATGCTCGCCAAAGGCGTACCAGAACCCGTGGAGCTTTCCGCCTACCGATTCAATGTAAGTACGTGCCGCGTCTCGGCGATCCTCGGGGTTTTCGATCATGCGCGCCCAAGTCTCGGGCGTGTAGCTGAAGCGCGTGAGATACATGGCCATGGCTTGCCTCCTCCGTCAGAATAGTTAACGCTCAAGCCGGGGAGAACGCGAGTCATTTCCTATGTGCGGATTTGTCGTGCCGGATGGTTTAACTTTGCCGGGCATCGTAAAGTTAAAAGCACGATTCTGATGTCGGGGTGAGTGACGGCGCATTTATGGCTTGGGTGCTGGTTTCAGGGGACGTCGAGGCGTGCGAGTTTACGCCAGATTTTCACTGCTTGGTTACGCAGATCGCGATGCTCGGCGGATGAAATGTCATTGCGGGGAAAGTGGAACAGGTTGGCGATCGGATCGTGAATCGAGGCGAAGCGTTGAAGCTGTCGCGCTGACTTGAAGCGCTTCATAATCCATTCCCGTCGCCGGATCGGCTGATGCGAATTCTCCGCCCGGTTATTCAGCCCCTTGTGCTGGCGATGCTCAACACTGGCATAAGTTGCCGTTTCGCAGCGGCATAGGAGCGTAATTTGTCGGTGATCATTACGCGTGGCGCAGCCCTGCTTCTGCAGCAGTTTTCGCATCAGACGCTTTGCCGCCTTTGCATTTCGGCGGCTTTGCACTAGGACATCGAGGACCAAGCCGTCCTGATCCACGGCGCGCCAGAGCCATTGCTTTTTACCCGCGATACTGACGACGACTTCAACAAGATGCCATTTATCGCCGAAGCGGCCTGATCTGCGGCGAATTCGATTGGCGAAATTCCGAGCGAACTTTTCCGCCCAAGTGGCAGAAGGACAAGCTTGTCGCTATCGGACCATCCTGCTCGACCTATCAGTGGCGGACACCGATTATAGCTGCGCTGAATATTCTCGACGGCAAAGCTGTGCCCGGCCCGGAGTGGAACCTGCCGCAACCGGCGATTAGCCAGGACACGCTCGCCGGCTATATCGATGAGCGTATGCCCGCACTGCATTACAGCCTTTGCGGCTGCCAGGACCTGTCCGGCTATCCGGAGCGTTGGGGCGGCAAATAGCACGGTCTTTTCGCCGATTGAGAAGCCGCGGCGGATAGTTTCCGCCGCGACTTCTGACGCCAATTTAAACGGCCACGTGACGATCCCGCCATAGGTCTTGCCCGGAACAAGTGCCGCACCTAACAATGATTTTCCAGGCCTTGGACCTGCTGCGCATCCATGGTCTGACTTCAATTCCCAGAAATGATCCTTCCAATAGCAGCTCGGGAAGCATCCCTAACCAGATCGCAAACTGCCTTCGCCGACCTCTCCGACGCGAGCATTCGAAACATCGCGCAACTCGTAAGTGCGAAGGTCAAGTCGATGGCATCGCGTTGGGCCGAAGGGGACGCTAAGCGCCCCGTCATTCGCACGACAAGCTCTTCAAGCAATTGCCGTCGGCGCGCGTTCCGTTCAAGCAACGCCTGAGCGAATTCCGGATCGATACCCATCGCGTCATGGAGCCGGGCCACGGCGGGATCGCTGCTCCAGAAATCGCAGAAAATCTCGACTAACTGGTCGAGACCGCTCCAAGGGTCAGACGCCGCCATGGCGTCGTTGAGCCGAACGAGGCGACCCCGTCGTGCGATGTCGTCGAAGACGGCCTCAAGCAGCCCGCGCCGCGAACCAAACTGATTGTAGACCGTCAGCCGTGTGACACCTGCCGCTTTCGCGACCGTGTCCAACGAGAAAGCGGCTATGCTCTCCTCCTCGCGAAGGAAACGAGCGGCGGCCTGGATCACGCGGTCGCGTTTCTCGGCCGCCGCCTCGGCCCGCACGACGCTGACATAGGAACGTGTTGACATCACTACCTCTAGCTATTTAACTAAACATACTGTATATCGAATTGTAGCGCAATGCAGGAGCGATGTCATGCAGCAGGCACTGATGATAGCCTTGTCCCTTCATATTCTCGCCGCCACGTTCTGGGCGGGCTCCACTTTTGCGTTGGCACGAACGTCTGGAAGCGGCGGCGAACAACTGTTCGGCCCCCAGATGGGCGCCGCTGCTGTAGCCGTCCTGACAGGCGCTTACCTTTGGAACGTGTTGCATGAAGGTTCTTTCGGAACCATGGAGCAATGGCTGACAGTCGGCGCGGCATGCGCGCTCCTTGCCCTTGCCATCCAGGCAGTGGTTGCCGGCGGCGCGCTTAGAAAGCTGCGTCGGAGCGGGAACGACGACTTTGCCGCGCACTTTCGCATCGTCGTCGCCCATCGCGTCGCAGCGGTCCTGCTCGTCGGAGCGACGGTATCTATGGCGGCTGCCCGTTATGCCTGACTCTTTCACACTCACTATCACCGTAGCGTCGCTGCTCGCGCTCTTGATTGCTGGCCGGGCAGCGTAAACTTAACCTGAATCTATTTGCCCTTTTGGGCGCACTGGTGGCTTTGTTGCTGATCTCACGCAGCCTGCACGCATGCGATCTCACGCCACGTATCCATGGCAACGTTGCGACGATCACGATGGTCAGGTGAAGAGAACTTGTTGCGTGGAAAGTGGTGGAGATTGGCAATGGGATCATGAATGGAACCAAAGCGTTGAAGCTGACGGGTTGATTTGAATCGCTTCATGATCCGCTCCCGTCGCCGAATTGACTGGTGCGAATTCTCCGCTCGGTTGTTGAGCCCCTTATGCTGGCGATGATCGCAGACGGTCAGACCAATCTGCCTGTTGGCAGCCGCATAGGATCTGAGTTTGTCCGTCACCATGACACGCGGCGCACAACCTTGTTTCTTGAGAAGTTTGCGGATCAAGCGTTTGGCCGCCTTTGTATCCCTGCGGCTCTGTACCAGGACATCGATCGACTGCAAGCCACAGAAAATGCTTCCTGCCATTGATGGTGATGACAACCTCATCAAGGTGCCACTTGTCATCAAAGCGGGGGGCACGACGGCGGATTCTACTGGCGTAGTCGCGACCGAATTTCTCCGCCCAGTTGCGGATTGTCTGGTGCGTTACGATGATGCCCCTATAGGCGAGCATATCTTCCACCATGCGAAGACTGAGCGGAAAGCGAAAATACAACCATACCGCTTCGGCTATTATTTCAGCTGGAAAACGGTGACGGTGATAAAGTGGATCATGAGCCTCGGTCATCACTCAAGGTCACAAAAAATCATCGCTAACTGGTTAAGTTTACGGTGCCCCAACCGCCACTACTCCGCGCCGCATGACACCAGAGAAATTACCGGTCTCCATTGTTTCCGTGATTTGAAAATTGGGGATGGTGCTTAGAGTTGCTGGCAATTCTACATGATTACGCTACGATGCCCCATGAGCGAGGCCAACTCTGAATGTATCTACTGTAAGTCGCCTATCGATAGCGCGCGACTTTGTATGACCGGTTGATTTGGCCCCAGCCTAATTTCCTCATCATAGGGCGTGAGGTAGACCTCTTGAAGCGCAATGACATCGATGCCTAACATCTCGATGTGATCGGCAAGAGCAAAGACGCTCTGCTTCCGATCCGCGCGCGGCGTGCCGCTAAGATGGGGCGAGAGAAGCAAAAATCCTTATGGACTACGGTGCTCACAGGCGTTAGTCGCGTTGCTTCATCCACTTTTCAGGGCAGCGACCTTACGGACTGAGTTCACCTCAGATGCGAAGGCTTTCTAGATGGCACGGTTAGATCATGCGGAGAAGCTAACAATGCCGACCCTATCAAATTGATTGTCACGCTGTTCAGGCGAGGTGAGCGATCTGGGCTATAAGGCCCCATCGTCCCTTGTGACCATAGCCCTTTACCATCGTTGCTCAGCCAAGACTTGATCCGTTATTCTGTGGCGGGCCAGGTCTCTCTTTATGCGTTGTCCGCTATTTTTCCATCCGCCACCACGAAGCTGGAACATTTTCCATCACAGTTAGTTCATGTTGCATCGTCTGATTGGGAGGCCAAAATGAAACACCATGCACTCGAACATCTGCAGACCGTCGCCGAGGTCAGTCAGGACCACCCGCGCCAGACCATGTCGCGTAGCGAACGTCTTGAACGCTGGGCGGAGCTCCTCGACCGGGATCCTGGCCGGCGCCTCTCGACGCTGCACCAGACTGAGTATCAGCCGATCAGGGAGCGCGCGGCCATGCGCAACGACGGCTCGCCGATCTCGGTCGCTTTCGAGGACCCAGTCTTCCGCGCAGCCGGGCTGGAAAACGACAGTTACGGCGAAGCGAAGCGGTTCTTCGAACTGACCGATCATGAATTGCACCGGGTCATCTGCTATTGCCATTTCGGAGAAACGGTGAACGCCGCGACGGCCGCCTATCACATCCGTAAGGCGCTTCCCGGGAAACAACGAGGTGTGTTTGCCCGGTTACACGAGATGTTCGCCGGATAACGCCGGCAACGTGTCGCGGGGGTCAGCGTTGAAGCGGCCCTGCTGTGTCGTCGAGCCGACGCTGAGCTTGCTAAAATAACGCCAGCAAGGCCAACGACGACGCTCTTGCGAGACGTGCTGTAGTGAGGCTCTTTCTTCTTCACTCAGATCCTGAGCCTAATTAAGGCGCGCTATCCTTATCGAAAAAGCGGCCACGCCATATGGAAAGTAACTCGTCAATACGTCAGGGCACTCGATCGGTCAGTCCGGTCAGCCCTTCCTCCGCGGCGCAATGTGCACAGCAATAAATGATCTCGTCCTGTTCGACGCCATGTCCGATGATCCGGCATTCGCAATGTGGACATGTGGGGGCAAGTTTCTGGATCGCACATTCGAAGCTATCGAACGTGTAGGTTTCGTCGGCGACCTTCACTTCGAAAGTCTTATCATAGTCATTCCCGCATTGATCGCATCTGGCCATGGCCTGTTCCCTCCATCGGCTTCAAGCTTGATCAACCTATTGCGCGGCGATTGGTTCCGGATAAAAGCCCCATCATCGGTCTATCTCCCCAAACACGATGTCGAGCGAGCCGATGATCGCCGAGACGTCGCCCAGCATTTGGCCGCGGCACAGAAAGTCCATTGCCTGCAGATGGGCGAATGAGGGGCGGCGATAAGACCTGTTCCAAATCATACGCTAGCCAGATTCATGAGCCTTTCCAGAAAGTTACCATGATGACGATGAAGGCGAATTCCGACTACCGCTAGGGTTTTAGCCAAAGAATAAGCCTTCTGTGCTGATTTTGTTCTGTAAACGCCCCGTTATCGTATGATTTGGAACAGCTCTTGTCGCCGCCCCGAGTTGGAGGTTTTCAGCCGCGCAGAAATGCTCAGTCCGGCGGTTTCGTGAGGCCGATGCAGTTTCGGATGGCGCCGCAGCAGGATTTGGCGGCACCGGCGCGGCTACGTGTCAGGCGACTCTCCCTTTTCAGCGACCTGCGACTGCCATTGCTTGACACTGCCCCCGCATGGCCTGTCGCAAAAATCGATGGACAGTAACTGCTGCTGTTGTTCGACGTAGAATCGCATTGGTGCAGTGATCAGGAATTCGACGCGCCTCGGTCTTTGAGGTGGTTTACTATGCCTGCCTAACCTGGCAGCGGACAGAGTCGACGCAGGCCTGCCTCATAATCCGGCCAATTCGATATCCGAAATTTCGTCTTTGCGATGTGATGACGACGATCGGCGTTGTGTTTGTACGGCATGGCACTCGGATCAAGCTGATTGCGATCCTGTTTGCCTATGGCCGAACCGGTCAGAAATTATTCATGCACCAAAGCCCCTTCAATCACGATCCGTTTGAAGGGAGCTCAGAAAGCCTTACCATCCGGCGTCGACGATTCCAGTACGCCGCGATCTCTGTTACGCCACCATCAAATCGCCCAGAGATAATCGTGGTCGCATTATCCAAGACTGACGCGAATGCATCCGAGACATCAATGCCCTGATTTCGGCGCTGTCCACACCGTCGCTCGCCATCACTTGGCGGATCATGGGCTCGGTCAGCAGTTCGTCCAATGTCGGTTCACGATACTCTGCCATCGGAGGCTCCTTTCTAATGTTCATGACAGCCAGGATAACGCCCCAGATGACAGTGCGATGTCCTCAATATGACCGTTCTGTGAGAACTGCTCTTTTAAGAGCAATGCATCCTTTGATCATTCCACCAGCCGTCTTTATCGCATAGCCCCAAAATTCTTAGACTGATCGAATCCGAATTCTTCATCGTCGGTGCTGCGCCGTGGGTCGTGGCGCTCATCTTTGGGCCTCTGAGCGAGTAGGCCGCGTTGGCTTATTCGATCACCGTTTCGGCGGCGATCCTGGCGTGCTTTGCAGCCAATAGCTCGGCGTTGCTCGGCTTGAAGCGCCCCCCAACGTCCTGGTAGGTTGAATAGAGAACGCCGGCCACGAACAAGACCGCAACGCCGTAATCGCACACTTTCACCAAGAACGACCGGGTGTGCCTCCCCTCGTCATCATAATAGCCTCGAGTTGTTTTCATGGTCTCACCACATCATTCCGTTTGAAGCGTTCAGGTGCACAGGCTCGCGGTCATCGTCCCTGCGGCCGCCAAAATGCTTATTGGGCTCTTGCGTAACATAGTGTTCCTCCTGTTCAGGCGGCGTGGTTGTCAAGCCGTCGTGAAGAGCCGGGCCGTCGCAAACGCGTTCATCGCCCATCCCTCCTCGGGATCGGCGAACTCATGATGGCGTTGCAAGGCAAGCCTGCGGGCAGAAGCTCTTGATATGTGACGCGGTTCAGTTAGCTCCGGCAACTCAGTGCTGTTCAGCTCTTAGTTTTCTGATTTCTTTACGCAAACAATAAAAATTACAAAATTTCTCGGCTGATTAAATAATTAACATCTATATTTTTCTCCTAAAAGAGCAGGAAATCAATACATCAATTCGGATTAACTTGTCTCCGGTTAAACGACAGAGCGCCAATGAGAAGTTCTTATCGTCGCCTCTATTGCGATGTTCGAAGCACAGAACGAGAACATCAGAGGCGGTTTCCGCCCAAAAAGCGTTGACAACCAATCGAATGGACGCGCCCTCCGGAGCGGTGGCGCTTAGAGCGGATCATTGCTTGTCGGAATCGCACCGGGATTCCCAAATCAGTTGATATGTGATTCATCATGGATGCTGGGATTGGAGGCCAGCATCCATGACGCGACCCTATTCCAATGATCTTCGTGAG
>NZ_PGGO01000026.1 GCF_003010955.1 Phyllobacterium brassicacearum | reverse complement strand
GCGCGCGGAAATTTTCCCACGATCCGTTCCAGATTAGCAAAGACCCGGTAGCGCTTTTCAGCGTGCAACTGGTCAATCGCGTCTTCGAAAAACCGACGATAGTCCATGAATTGCTCCTGTATCATGATTGCCGATTTATCCATCATTACAATGTGCTGGTCCGCTATCTTGACAAATTAAATGATACTACAGGGCGGACCGCCGCCTCGATTTCGGCACCATCGTTGCAGCCTAGAACATTTCTATAGACGAAATAGGAAACAATGAATTTGCGGTGGATCAAGTCCATTGGTCATTTGAGGTGCATTTGCCCTGTTTTCCATAAACTGTTTGTTCGGCGCCCACTCGCCGGGTTCACTGGCGGACGGCGGCAACAAGCTGCTGGTCGACAAGCGCCTTTGACGCGAATCAATGATGAAGATGAGTTAATGTGCATAATCCGGCGTAGGCCATAGGAGTTGCGCATGAGCATTCGGAACCTGGAACACGCCTTTCACCCGAAATCCGTCGCACTGATCGGTGCATCAGACAAAGCTGGATCGGTTGGCCGTATCGTCATGCGGAACATTGTAAGCGGAGGATTCGAAGGCGAACTCTGGCCGGTCAACCCAAAGCACGAGACAGTCGACGGCCGGACTTGTTATCCCAACGTACAAGAAATCCCTGGCATTCCCGATCTGGCCGTGATCGTCACGCCGCCGCGGTCGGTTCCCGGCCTTATCCGGGATCTGGGGGAAAAAGGTACGCGCGCGACCGTTGTCATTACCGCCGGTCTCAACGAAGCGAACGGATTGCGGCAGGAAATGCTCGATGCTGCCAAGCCTTACCTGTTACGCATCATCGGACCCAATACGGTTGGTCTGCTGCTTCCACAATCGAAACTCAATGCCAGTTTTGCCCACATGGATGCGCGGCCGGGCCAGATTGCGCTGCTGTCGCAGTCGGGTGCGATCGCAACGTCTCTCATCGATTGGGCTGCCGACAATCAGATCGGCTTTTCCCAAATCGTATCACTTGGGGACATGGCAGATGTTGACGTCGCCGATTGTCTTGACTTGTTGGCGGGAGATGCCGGAACCAAGGCGATCGTCATGTACCTGGAATCGATTCCGCACCCGCGGAAGTTCATGTCCGCAGCCCGGGCAGCTGCTCGCCTAAAACCCGTCATTGCGATCAAGCCGGGACGGCACAGCGAGGCCGCAAAGGCCGCCGCAACGCACACGGGTGCCTTGTCGGGGGCCGACCGCGTGGTCGACGCGGCGTTACGCCGGGCTGGGGTGTTGCGCGTCGGTGGTCTGGCTGAGTTGTTCGACGCCACGGAAACCCTTGCAAGGTTTCCGATGTTGGAGCAAGTGCGGGTGGGTATTGTCACCAATGGCGGCGGTGCAGGAGTTCTAGCCGTCGATCAATTGATGGAGAACAAGGGAGAACTGGCCGAGCTGTCTGCTGGCACGCTCGAACGCCTCGATCAATGTTTGCCAGACAATTGGTCACATTCGAATCCAGTGGATATTATCGGGGACGCACCGCCGGAGCGATTCAAGGAGGCGGTGGAGGTCGTTGCGGCCGATCCTGGGACCGACGCCATTCTGGTGCTCAACTGTCCAACCGGACTGGCATCGCCGATCGATGCCGCGACCGCCGTCGCATCTCTGGTGGACGCGGGGACGGTCGCTGGCAAACCCGTGTTCGCCTGCTGGCTGGGAGAACACACAGCGCGCAAGGGTCGCCGTGTGCTCGTAGATGCGGGTGTCGCCAGCTATGAGACGCCGGCTGCTGCGGCCAATGCCATATCCTACCTTTCCGATTGGTCTCGGGCACAACGGGTTCTGATGCGGGTTCCCGACAATCGATACGATGAGAAGCACTTTGATCGGGAGGTCGTCTACCGCATATTTCGGCAGGCCGCGTCCGAAGGTCGGAACATGCTTGCTGAAACGGAGGCCAAGGCGGCGATCTCAGCATACGGCATTTCTGTTCCCCGTACACTTGTGGCCCGGACTGCCGAGGAGGTGGAGGGCGTCGCTGGCGAATTGCTTTCGGGAGACGGCAAGGTCGTCGTGAAATTGCTTTCCAAATCGCTGACGCACAAATCCGACGTCGGGGGTGTTGTGCTCGACGTCGCGACACCAAAGGCGGCTCGCGAAGCGGCGGTCGCAATCGGTGAGCGCGTCAGGGCTCTCAGACCCGATGCAGACATCGACGGTTTTGCAGTGCAGCCGATGGTTATGCGTAAACACGCACAGGAATTGATCCTTGGTGCCAGCCGTGATCCGGTTTTCGGTCCAACAGTATTATTCGGGGCCGGCGGGACAATGGCGGAGCTTGTCAACGACACGGCCATTGGCCTCCCGCCGCTTGATGATGTACTGGCCGGCGATCTGATCGACAGCACGCATATCGGCCGTTTGCTTGCTGGATACCGGGACCGCCAAGCCGCGAACAGGACGGCAATAATCGATGCAGTCATAGCCCTCTCGCAGATGATCATCGACTTTCCATGCCTTGTTTCTATGGACATCAATCCACTTCTCGCTGATGCCACAGGAGTCATTGCGCTGGATGCCCGCATCGAAATTGATCTTGATGGGCTGAAGCGATCTGGTCCGAATCCCGATCTTGCCATCCGTCCATATCCGTCGAATTGGAAGAGAGAAGTTGCTCTTAAAGGAGGAACCTACGACCTGAGACCAATCCGACCGGACGATGTGGTCTTGTACCCCCTTTTCCTGTCGAAGGTCTCACCACACGATCTCCGCTTGCGCTTTCTTGCGCTTCGCCGCACGTTCTCCGAAGATGCCCTGCGTCGGCTCACACAGGTTGATTATGATCGCGACATGGCGTTCATCGCTTTGGACAAGGATGGTGGGGAGCTTGCCGGAATTGCACGACTTTCCTCCGATCCGGATCACGAAATCGCTGAATACGCAGTGCTTGTCAGAACGGACTTGCAGGGGCGGGGCCTTGGTTGGGAGTTGCTCCGTCAATTGATCGATTTTGCCAGAGCGGACGGGGTAAAACGGATTGAAGGGCTCATCCTCAGCGAGAACATCAAGATGTTAACAATGTGCCGGGAGTTCGGATTTTCGGTTGTCCATCATCCGTCGGATACCAGTCTCATGCTGGCGACGCTCGATCTGCAACCAGCATGAGACTTTGGCTCGCCTTCAGCTTGACAGGAAACGGCTAAAACCGCCTTCCGCGAGCAATGAGCGCGTGACTCCGCCGAACACCAGTTCCCGTACCCTGCTGTGTCCGTAGGCCCCGGAGACGACCAGTTCGGCTCCAACTTGTCTGGCGAAACCGAGGAGACCTTCACTCTCGTGCTTGTCCTCGACGATCTTGCTCAACGCCTTCACTCCATGACGATGAAGGAATGCGACAACGTCATCGATGCTTTCCTGAGTAATGGTGTCCGCGTCGCGGGCGACGGTTGCGACCACAACCTCGTTCGCCTGACACAACAGCGGAAGAGCATCGACGACAGCTCGGCGGGCCTCACGCGTGTCCTTCCACGCGATCAGGGCGGTATTGGCGAAGATACGTTTTGCATCCTTGGCCGCCACCAATACAGGCCGACCTGCCTGCAGCACAACGTCGCCCAGATTGATGCAACGTTCTGGATGACCGAGCGTCATCGCTTCATCGGACCCCGTGATGATGAGATCTGCTACCCTCGCCATTTCGACAAGAAGCGGGGTTGGATTGACGACAGCGTCGCGCCATTCATGGGAGACATGGGTACCCGCAAGGCTCTCAAATTCACGTCTTAATTCTTTCATGCGTAGTTCAATTTCTTCCCGATCGCGACGCACTGTTTCGCCATCGATCAAGATACCCTGGCGCGCTGTCGTTGGAACGACAACGCCTGCCGCCGTAAAACCGATCAAGTGCGAGTTGAAGCGTGTGGCCACGTTGATGGAGAAATCCATGAGCCGAGCAACCGGGCCGTCTATGTTGAGATTGACGAGTATGGTTCTGTAGGACATCGCAGTAACCTTTCAAAGCTGCGGTGACTATGGCTTTTCCACAAGAGTGATCCTGTAGGGGCGCATGACGTCGCCGTTGCGGATGGAGATATATTCGCCCTGGACGAAGCGTTCGTCGCTCAGGTGAAAGGCAATTTCATTGTCGGACGCCCCTGGCACGTAGTCGAAATACCATTGGCCCCCTGGCTTCCGCCGAAGTCTGCCAATCATGTCCTCACCTTTGGGATGAAAACGGCGCACCCGGCATAGGGACTGGTTTTCCTTCCACTCCACAGCATCGAGATGTCCGTTCTCGTCGAGAGGCACCAGCAAGTCATATCCTTCGTGGGGATCACCTTCGGGATGCCCCTTCTCGCGTGCCAGCACCAGACGGACATGGCGGAATTTAGAAGTAAGTTCTGTCAAATTGACCATCGTAAACCTCCTTGTTCTCCTGGAATCTATCGAAGAAATTCCGTTGCGCTTTGATCCAGCGCAATGAGTCCGGCGATGCTCCGGCCTATTGCTGTGGTCCTGGACCTATAGTTTCTCAAACAAGGACAGATGCCATGTCGTGCAAGAGCGTCTTTTGCGTCATTGGGATAGATCAGTGCGATCGCGACATTTTGAATGCCATCCACCTCTGCAGGGAGCTGGACGCTCATCTAAGCGTCCTGGTCGTGTCGCTTGCCCCGACTCCGATCGGCGGTTATGGGATCGTGGTTTCCGCAGCGTGGTTGCTGGAGCGAGAAGCAGATATCGCAGCGATGAAGAAGCGCGAAAAGCAAATCATATCGCTTGTCCAAACTGATGGCCTCAAGGCTGACGTCGACAGTTACTACTGCGAAAAAGATTGGGCCGACGAAATCATAGGGCAGCGGGCACGCTTTTCGGACCTGACTATTATCGGCCCGGATCTTCTGCATCAGCCAGCCCTGAAAGCTCCCGCGTTGAGCGGCACTCTGTTCCACTCAGGAAGGCCGACCTTGGTGGTGCCTGCGGGTGCTCGACCAACCCTCCATCCACACAAGGTCATGCTCGCCTGGGACGGGCGGATCGAGGCGGTACGCGCTGCGCGTGAAGCCATCGATGTCATGGCCGCGGCCGTCGATGTCCACGTCACAATGATCAACGACGATTCAGCTGATGTGTCCGACCGGCGAGCCAACATCGCCGCCTACCTCGCCAGACATGGCATCAAGGTGAAGATAGATCGGTTGCGCACATGCGGCTCAGCCGTGGCAGACCGTTTGAAACAGCACGCGACCGAAATCGCTGCCGACATGATCATCATGGGCGCGTATGGGCACTCGCGTCTGCGCGAGCGGCTTTTCGGAGGCGTAACCAGATCGATGATCGACACGTCGCCGATCCCGATATTCATGATGCGCTGACGTGGTACCCAAAGGTGACGAGGTGAACATATTGGAACCGATCGCCCGCTCGGCACGTATTTCGAGTCCCCAATATGCGGGACTGACCAGCGCCGAAGCGAAACGTCAACTTGAAACGTATGGCCCCAACACCATGCCGGAAGACGCCGGCCGGTCAATTCTTGGTATCGCGAGAGAAATTCTGACCGAGCCCATGTTGTTGCTGCTCCTCGTGGCAGCGACGCTTTATCTCTTGATAGGCGATCTCGCGGAAGGCCTCTTGTTGGCCGGGTTTGCTGTTCTCACCATCGGGCTTGTCATCTACCAGCATCAGAGAAGCGAGAACGCGCTCGCTGCCCTGCGGAAGCTCGGCGCACCCTTGGCGCGTGTCTTCCGCGACGGCAAGGCGTGTACCGTTTCGGCGCACTTGGTCGTTCCCGGCGACCTCATGGTGCTCGATGAAGGGGAGCGTGTTCCGGCCGACGGAGTTTTGATCAGCAACGCCGGGCTGGTTGTCGATGAATCTCTGCTGACGGGAGAGAGTGTCCCCGTCCGCAAGCGCGCGGGCGACGGCGGTGAGCTGGCTGCCGTTCCAGGAGGCGACGATCAACCATTCATTTATTCCGGAACCCTCGTCGTCAAGGGGCATGGGGCGGCGACAGTGTCAGATACCGGACCGCGAACCCGTGCGGGGCGCATCGGGGTATCGTTGGCGTCGATTGTTGTTGAACGAACCCGACTCCAGACATCAGTGAACCGGATCGTTCGGCTTTTCGGCGGTATGGCCGTTGTCGTATGTTGCGCCTTGATCGTCTTCTACGGTGTCTACCGGGAAGACTGGCTGCAGGGCGTCCTCTCCGGCATCGCCCTTGCCATGGGGATGCTACCCGAAGAATTTCCGGTCGTTCTGACAATTTTCCTCGCTATCGGTGCGTGGCGGCTTGCACGGATCAAGGTTCTCGCCCGACGGCCCGCCGTCATTGAAACTCTGGGGGCAGCCACCGTTCTTTGCGTCGACAAGACCGGAACCCTCACCGAAAACCGCATGCGCATTCGGTTCCTCGACACTTTGACTGACCAACTCGAAGTCGAGTCTGATTTGCGGGACATACCGCGAGCCTTCCTTCCGCTGGTAGATGCCGCTTGGCTTGCGACAGGGCATGCGTCCATTGATCCGATGGATCAGGCGGTCGCAGGACTGGCGTCGCGGGCCGGAGAACATGATCCGACGGATTGGCCGATGGTGCGCGAGTACGGCCTGAAGCCGGAACTGTTGGCAATGTCCATCGCCTGGAAGAACGACGCCGGGAATTTTGCAGTTGCCTGCAAGGGTTCACCGGAGGCCATCGTTGATCTGTGCCATCTCAAGGATGAAGAGGCGGCAAGGATCATGGTACACGTTCAGGCCATGGCAGAGAAAGGCTTGCGTGTCCTTTGCGTTGGCATCGGGACGACGGCGCTGGATGAACTGCCTGAATCACAGCACGATTTCGATTTCACTTTTGCTGGGCTTGTCGGCTTCGAGGATCCTTTGCGGTCAAGCGTGCCTGCCGCTGTATGTGAAGCATTCCGTGCGGGCGTTTCGGTCAAAATGATCACAGGAGATTATCCGGCTACGGCGTTGGCGATCGCTAGGGCTGCCGGCATCGACACAAGAGACGGCGTCGTTACTGGCGACGAGCTCGAACGTGCGGACGATGCTGAGGTGGAACGGCTGGTCGTCTGCGTAAACGTCTTTGCCCGCATCATGCCCGAACAGAAACTTCGAATTGTTGAAGCTTTGAAACGGCAGGGCGAGATCGTTGCCATGACAGGGGACGGAGTGAATGATGCGCCCGCGCTCAAGGCCGCGGATATCGGCATCGCGATGGGAAAACGCGGCACCGACGTTGCCCGTGAGGCGGCGGGAATAGTCCTCCTCGACGAAGACTTCGGACGCATTGTCGGCGCAGTGAAGATGGGACGGCACATCTTCGACAACCTGAGGAAAGTGATGATCTACATTTCGGCGATCCACGTTCCGATCGCTGGACTCGCATTGCTGCCTCTGATCTCCGGCATGCCGCCGCTCTTCTTTCCGGCGCATGTGGTGGTGATCGAGATGATCATAGATCCGATGTGTTCCATCGTCTTTGAACACACGCCGGCCGAAGGCGATGTCATGGATCGACGCCCGCGTCCGGTTGACGATCCGCTGGCAGGTCCGCCGCAGATATTGTTTGGACTGCTCCAGGGCGCTGTGCTTCTTATCGTTTGTCTCGCCGTTTACAAAGGATTGTTGCTGCAAGAGGCCACCGTCGAGGCGGCGCGAACTGCGGCCTTTATCGCGGTGACTGCAGGGAATTTGTCACTGGCGTTAGTTAACAGCAGCCGCGAGACGATCGTCCTGCGTCCTTTCGAGCGCGGGCGAATGGCGTTCTGGCTCGCTTCAGCGATAGCAGCGTCGGTCGTTGCAATTTGCATTCTGCAGTCCAACTTGGCCGAATTGTTCGGCTTCACAAGTCCGACGATTGTACAGGCGGTGCTCGCTGCGGGTGCCGCTGTGAGTGCGGTGCTCATGTTCGACTTATTGAAGTTACTACCAGCCGTACGACGGATTATTGGTTAGGTGCAGGCTGTAGATTATGTTCCTGTGCTGGGTACGAAGCTCGGTCCATTTTGCGGCGAATTGCTTTCAAGCAGGAAGAGGGGATTGGAGGCCGTGGACAAAGCTGGTGGCCGATGTCTGCCAAGATGCTCGCGGAAGGAGACGAGAGGCTTCGCTATTGATGTTCAGATCGTTCGCCCTGGTGATGCGACGACACGAGTTGACTCATAGATTTCAGGATTAGTCTTCACTTGCATACGACTTCAATATACATTATATCGAAATGTATATTGAACAAATCGCACGTAGGAGCGACTTTCATGCAGACCACCAGAATATCCGACCGCCTGTCCGTTTCAGCTCAACCAAGCCTGCACGAGTTTCAGTGCTTTCACGATCAAGGCTTTGCCTTGGTGGTGAACGCCCGACCCGATGAGGAAGAACCAGGGCAGGCGGGCAATGCTGCCGAGCGGGACGGCGCGGAACAGGCGGGACTTTCCTACAGCTTCATTCCGGTGACAGGCTCAACTATCACAGAGGCGGACATCTGGGCCTTCCAATCGGCCTTGGCCGTTGCAAAGGGTCCGGTGCTGGCCCACTGCAAGACCGGAACGCGTGCTCTCCTGTTGCATGCGCTCGGGGAGGCTTTGGATGGCCGCATGAAGCCCAACGACATCTCTGCCTACGGGCAGAGCTTCGGTTTCGATCTCTCTTCGGCGGTAAAATGGCTGGAACGGTATTATGCGCATCGACCGCAGGTGAAGGGTTTCTTCGATCCGCGTACATCAAGCATCCAGTATGTTGCCTCTGATCCGGACACCGGCAAATGCGCCATCATCGATGCCGTGCTCGACTTCGATGAGAAGTCGGGCTCGACGTCGACCAGGAATGCCGATGCGATCCTCGCCTATGTCGCGGAGAAGAAACTCATCGTTGAATGGATACTCGACACCCATCCCCATGCGGACCACTTCTCGGCAGCGCACTATCTGAAGGAAAAGACCGGGGCACCGACGGCCATTGGCGAACACGTCGTAGATGTGCAACGCCTCTGGAAGGACATCTATAACTGGCCCGCGCTCCGGACGGATGGCTCGCAATGGGACCTGCTTCTCGCGGATGGCGACCAATTCAAGGTTGGATCCATTGATGCCCATGTGCTGTTTTCACCGGGTCACACGCTGGCCTCGATCACCTATGTCATCGGTGATGCGGCTTTCGTCCACGATACAATCTTCATGCCGGATGGCGGCACCGCGCGCGCGGACTTCCCCGGTGGCGACGCCCGGACGCTGTGGCAGTCCATCCAGAATATTCTAGCACTTCCGGACAAAACCCGGCTCTTTACCGGGCACGATTATCAACCGGACGGACGTGCACCCCGCTGGGAAAGCACGGTCGGCGAACAGAAGCGTTCGAATCCACATCTTGAGGGCATTGATGAAGACGCTTTCGTTGATCTGCGCGAGAAACGTGATCGAACCCTGTCGATGCCGAAACTGATCTTGCATGCCCTGCAGGTCAATCTGCGCGGCGGCCGTTTGCCGGAGCCGGAAGAAAATGGCCGGCGCTATCTAAAATTCCCGCTTGATGCCCTGGAAGGGGCAACATGGTGAGCGATATGGACATGAAGAAGATCTCTCACAACGGCTTGACGCCCGTCGGGATGGAGGCGCGGGCAGGGGAGGTTGCACACCTTCTCAAGACACTCGCCCATCCTGCTCGCCTGATGCTGGTCTGCACGCTGGTTGAGGGGGAGTATTCTGTAAGCGAACTGGAGACAAAGCTCGGCATCCATCAGCCAACCCTCTCGCAGCAGTTGACTGTGCTCCGGGAGGCAAACATCGTTGAGACACGCCGTGACGGCAAGCAAATATTCTATCGCCTGACGGCCGAAAAGGCCGCCCAACTGGTCGGTGCGCTCTACGATATCTTCTGCTCAGATGCGGGGATGGCATGAACCCGTATATATCTTCACTCGGCGGCGGCTTGCTTATCGGACTGTCCGCAGCAATGCTTCTTCTGCTCAACGGCCGGATGGCCGGTATCAGCGGCATCGTCGGGCGGCTGGCTCAAGGCATCGGCATCGTTACGAACGCCGCCTTTGTCATTGGGCTGATGTTGGGGCCAGTGCTGTTCCTGGGTCTGTTTGGGCAATGGCCGACGGTTACGATCATCGCTCCCTGGCCGCTGATTATCGGTGCGGGTCTGCTGGTCGGCTTTGGATCGCGTATGGGTTCGGGTTGCACGAGTGGCCATGGCGTTCTTGGCCTTGCCCGGCTTTCGCCGCGCTCGGTGGCGGCGGTCGCGACGTTCCTTGCAACCGGCGTGGCTGCTGTCACAATTCTGAAGGGTATCGGCGGATGAAAACGCAATTGGCCCAGATTCTCGCGGCTCTGGCTGCGGGATTGGTGTTCGGGTTTGGCCTGTCCCTCTCCGGTATGCTAGATCCGGCACGTGTCCAGGGCTTCCTGGATATTTTTGGAGAGTGGGACCCGAGCCTTGCTTTCGTTCTCGGCGGCGCGGTGGCAGTTGCCATGGGCGGTTTTTTTGTCATGCGCCACATGGGCCGCCCTCTCTTTGATCGTACATTCCACGTTCCCACGAACAAGAGAATTGATCCGCCTCTCATCATTGGTTCCGCCATCTTCGGGGCTGGCTGGGGGCTTGTTGGATTCTGCCCAGGACCAGCCGTCGCATCGCTGTCGCTCGGCCTGATCCAGTCCGTGCTCTTTGTTGTCTTCATGCTCGCGGGGATGATGCTTCACGACCGCTATCTCGCGCGGAGGGCATCATGACAACCAACATCGTCGCTGCGGTCGGCTCCGGCGGACTTGTCGGCTTCATGCTGGGGCTGGTCGGCGGGGGTGGGTCGATTCTCGCCACGCCGCTGCTGCTCTACGTCGTCGGTGTGACGCAACCGCATATCGCGATCGGTACGGGTGCGCTTGCGGTTTCAGTCAATGCCTTTGCCAACTTGACCGGCCATGCGGTGAAAGGCAATGTCTGGTGGCGCTGCGCCATTGTCTTTGCGCTTCTTAGCGCGATCGGTGCTTTCGCTGGTTCGAGCCTCGGCAAGGCAATGGACGCAATATGGCTGCTCTTCCTGTTCGGCATGGTGATGCTCGTTGTCGGAACACTCGTGCTGCGGCCAAGCAAGCTGCATGCAACTAAAGTCCGTCCGGTCAATCGCCGCATGTGCCTTATCACGGCGATTGTCGCCATTGCTGCCGGCGGTGCGTCGGGATTCTTCGGGATCGGCGGCGGATTTCTCATCGTGCCGGGCCTCATGCTTGCGACAGGCATGCCGATGATCAATGCGGTCGGCTCATCCTTGCTTGCGGTCGGAACTTTCGGCCTTGCCACGGCAATTAACTACGCCCTGTCCGGGCTGATCGATTGGCAACTCGCAGCTGAGTTCATTGGCGGGGGTGTCACCGGAGGTCTTGCCGGAATGCTGCTTGCGACGAGATTGTCTGTTCACAAGAACGTCCTCAATCGCGTCTTCGCAGCGCTAATTTTCGCCGTCGCCTCGTACGTGCTGTATCGGAGTGCGCTCCAATTGATCGTTGGATAAGCGGCTTTGGCCCTCCAGTCAGCACCTCGACTATCCAAATAAGGTGTCTCAATCAGAACTACCAAACGCGTTGCTCGCCCTACGCCTGAACGAACTTGGAGGAGGTCCATATGCCATATTATTTATCATGTCACGCTAGGGACGACCAACGCGCAGGACGTACAACATTTCTATGATGTGGCACTTTGCATCCATTTGATCTCCGCGGACCCAAACAATTCTTAGAAGGTTGCCGTGAACTTGTGAGGCCGCTTTTTCAACACGGCCTAGCGGTTCGGCGGATATTTCCGTTGTTTAATCCAGTTGAACAGCAACGGCCACAATGCCACTCCGGCAACAGTGATCGTAATCAGCATCAACATGATGAACATCTGCAGAACCCCGAAGTTTGTAGCGTCGCGCGCAACAAACCATCCGGTGATCGTGCCGGCGACAATGAGAAAGACTCTTACAGCCCAACCAATCATTGCCCGCCTGCCGCATCGCGTTCTTGGGGAAGACCTTGCAAGAAGTCATCGACAAAGCGCTTCACATCCGTCCAATTGGTCAGCTCGTAATCGTGCTTTGTGTCGATCGGTCCGCCCTCGCCGGCGGCAATGCGTTTGAGCATCCAGCGTTTGAAAAAGTCGTATTCCGTATATTTGAGAGCACCGGCGCAGTTAAGAACGGACTGCGGTTTCCAGCCCGTCTCAGCTGTCAGCGTCAACGGATAATTCCTTGCCTCGGCTTTTTCTTCATCATCAGCACTGGCGATCGACAGCGAGACGGAAATGAAGGCTGAGGGCATGCCGTTGAGGATCTCGCACCAGTCCCGGGCAAAATGGACAAACGCGGCGGGATAGCGACCGATATGGACAGGTGCACAAAGGATGGCTCCGTCGCTAGTCCCGGGATCTGCGAATCCGATTTGATTGGCATCGGTTAACAGGACCATATGGTTTTGTGTTTCCAGGTGGCTGGCGACGGCCTCGGCAATCTTGCGGGTCTGACCCTCGATGGTCGAATAAAGCACCAGGAAATTCATGGCAAAGCCTCCTTGTCCGAACATCCGGAATTCATTTCCGGAGGTCTTCAGCTTCCGCGATGCGGGAACCAGATGCATTGACTCGGATCAATCCAGAGTCATCGCGCCGCATTTGATCCAGCGCAATGCCGAGATGTGATTTCGGAGTTATCCATTAACCAACAGATTTTCGACCCACGTTGGAGAAGAGAGATGACCTTCAAAACCCTGCTGAGTGTCGTTGATGTCAAACAGAACGACGACGATCTCAATACCGCCATCGCGCTTTGCGCGGAGATCAACGCGCAACTGTCGGTCGTGGTGATCGCTATCGCGACGCTTCCGCCGCTTGGTGACTACCCGATTGGTACCGCAGACGTATGGCTGAAGGACCGGCACGACGATCTTGAGGCCCTCAGCAAACGAGTCGACGCGGTGGAAACAATGGTGAAGAACGCCGATATTTCAGCGACAGTAGTCGACGAATACCCGGAACCTGCCAGGATCAGTCGCGTGATCGGCAGGCACGCCCGATACACGGATGCAACAATCATTGGCTCCAGCCTGCTCCGACATGACCTTATGATAACGACTGTCGTTGACGGCGCGCTGTTTGAGTCGGGTCGGCCGATCCTTATCGTCCCGCACGGCAGTAAGCCCACCCTGCGTCCAAAATGCGTGCTTCTCGCATGGGACTCGGGAGTGGAATGCACACGCGCTGCCCGGGAGGCTCTCGACATTATGATCTCTGCCGAAGAGGTTCACGTCACGCTGGTTGATCCGGATACCAGTTCAATCGTGAGCGGTCCTGAACCAGGAGCCGACATCGCGGCCTATCTCGCGCATCACGGCGTCAAGACTACGGTGGACCGCCTTCCAAGTGGCGGCAAGGCCATCGCGGATGTTCTCAAGCAGCATGCCATTGACGTCTCGGCCGACCTTATTGTCATGGGTGGCTACGGTCATTCGCGCATGCGCGAGCGCATCTTCGGAGGAGTGACCCGATCGATGTTGGACGAGCCGCGACTGCCCGTCCTGATGGCCCGTTGAATGAAGGATTTTTAGCCGTCCAACAAGGAGTACATGTCATGCATATCACCGAGATGGATCAATTCGAAATCATGCAAGTGTTGGAGCACGCCACCGTGGGACGGCTTGCCTGCGTGCACGACGGCCAGCCTTACATTGTCCCCCTCAATTTCATCTGCCATCTTGGATGCCTGTACTCGTTCACGACATTTGGCAAAAAGATCGAGTGGATGCGGGCCAATCCGCGGGTTTGTGTGGAATTCGATAACATCGCTGCCACCAACGACTGGCAAAGCGTCATTGTCACCGGGCACTATGAAGAGCTGGCTGGTGACCCCGACACCGTCGATGCCCGGAATGAAGCCTACGCGCTACTAAGCAGGAGAGCCGAGTGGTGGGAACCGGCTTATGTGAAAACGGTGATCCGGGATCATGTGCGAGGGCTGCAGCCGGTCTATTTTCGTATCTTGATCACTGAAAAGACTGGCCACAAAGCCGTTAAGTCATAGGAAACAACGGCGCTCCGCAAAAGGTCGAAGGTCAAGGCCTTGCGCCAAGCGCCCGACAATTCCGCTGATGCCGGCAACACGGCCGTTGAACAAGAGGAACATTGTCACGGACAACAACACTTAGCAGAGCCCGGTGTTCCGATCGTATCGCGACCGTTGGCGCTCAACTCTTCCTGCTGAACTTTTTCAAGTAGCTCGCGACGTCGACCTGAACTCTGGCGTCAAGTTTCAGAGCCGCTTGGTCAGCCACTCTGTTCATCGCGGCAAGCACTTCCAGTTTTCCCCATCCCGCGTCGAAAGCGTCGCTGAGCAGTTCCATCAGGCGCAATTGAATAGCCAGTTCGCAATCTTCGGCACGCTTGGGGTCGTTCAATGCGCGGTGTGGTCTCGCGATCATCAGAAGGCCTTTCATCCTAAGGGTCCGCTTTGCGGCTTCTCGTTCATAGTATGCTAGCGCGGCCGGCTAATCTGCACTTTGATTTCGGTCAAAGAGGCTGGAGCCGTGTGTCCGACCTACATTCCCGGCAGGCTAGCCGGATGTGGCCTTAGCAGTTTGATCTGTCATTTGTGGATCACGTTTAACCTAAGTCAATGAGATCCGGCGTCCTTATCAATCTTTAATTTCGGTTCCCTTTGCCGACACCAATCAGGCATTCATGATAGCCAACCAACATCGACAAATCACATTACTGATTCACAAAACTCTATCTCCCTTGCGACAGATCAATCGGCTCGAATTCAGTTATGACAAAGTTGTGTTGAGCGCAGTCCGGAGTCCTTAGCGCCGCAGGCTAGAGGCTCCAAATCAAGACTTTTGGGTAAATGGCTGGCTCGCTGGGGGCCGTAGGATATGCAATGGCCATTTCCCACCCGCGTGGTAGACACACGGCTTCTGTATCTTGTTGTATTTGCCTGTGTTCCACTCTTCGAGCAGTCCATCGATAGCGGCTCTCAGGTCTATCAGCGTCTGAAGTGCGTTGTGCGGGTCTGGAAGATTCCGATCTCAGTAACGGAAGACAGTTAACACTCAACGCATGTGAGGTCAGGCGGGGGCATGGCTGCATGTGATGTCAATCTCCTGGACGACCAGTTCGACGATGGTATCGACCGACAGGTTGGCATCGATATGCCGCCAACCGATTGCGCCTGTATCTTTCGTTTCCTGCAGAGCCAGCACTTCGACAGTTGCATCTGACACGCTGTCTCTTCGCCCCGTGATGCGGGACTTTAGCATTGAATGTTCGCCCTTCAGCCAAATCCCGATAAAGGGCAGCCCAAGCGCGGATGCAACATGTTCCATCGACGTCCTGTTGCCGGGTTTATCGAAAACTGCGTCAACGATGACGGATCCGCGTGCCGACAGCGCGGCTCCGGCTTTGTTGCAGAGACTTTTGTAAACGGCCTCGGAAACTTCAGGGCGATAGGCTTCGGGGGAAAGTCGTGTCGTTGCCGGAACCGCGAACATAGCCTTGCGGAGGCGGTCACTTTCAAAAATTCGCGCTCCCGGTGCGCATCCGACATGTGCGGCCAGCGCCTCTGCGATCGTTGATTTGCCGGATCCGCTTAACCCGCCGATCGCGATCAAGGTGGGTGAGGGCGGCCCCAGCAAATCAATGGCAAGGTTGAAGTAAGATCGCGCCTCTTGCCGAAGGTTGTCGGGTTTGACTTGGGCCATTTCCCCCTGGCTCGCAACCACGTGGGCACGGACGGCTGCGCGCAACGCCATGAAGAAAGGAAGGACTGCCACGCCCTCGTTATCACCCGTTATGTCGAGATATCGGTTCATCACAAGATTGGCATGGTCACGCAGATTGCGGTGCCACAGGTCCATCAGAAGGAACGCCAGGTCGTAGAGCACGTCGACGGTTGCAATCTGGTCATTGAATTCGATGCAGTCGAAGAGCCGGGGTCCCCGTTCGGTGAGGCAGATATTGCGCAGATGAAGATCGCCGTGACAGCGCCTGATCAGGCCGCTGGCTTCGCGGCGATCCAGGTGTCTTCGGTGAGTTGCCAGTGCCGAACGGAACGCTTCGTCAAAAGTTTGGACTTCGCTCCCGGTGAACACGCGGCTGGTCGCAAACCCGCGCTTGTTGATGTCGAAGACCGCTTCGAGGTTTGCTGAACCGCTGCCGGTATGGACTGCAGCCACGTTTTGATGGAATTCAGCGATCGTTCGAGCGGTCGTATCCATCAGCGCCGCTGTCAGTTGTCCTGCTTCCGCCATCCGGTCGAAAAGATTTTCCTGAGGAAACCGCCTCATCTCGACCACGGCATCGATCGTTTCGCTCGACCCGTCGAAGCAGAGTGACCCGTTTGCATCGCGGGTGATACGTCGGACGCCCAAATAGAGCTCCGGTGCCGTCTGGCTGTTGAGCTCTACTTCCTTCAAGCAACAGGAAAGCCGTGCGGTAGGTGTGGAGAAATCCGCGTAGGGAAACTTGACGGCGCGCTTGAGTTTGAACGCTTTGTCAGAAACCAGGAAAATGAGGGATATATGGGTTTCCAGCAACACGACGGGGCCGTCCAGCCCGTAGTTTCGGGCATGTTTCAAAAACTCGATGGTCTCGTTTTGATCATGGCTCATCTGTCGGCCCTCGGACGAATTGCACCTATGAGTTATCAAAGCAGCAGCTGTAATCCTATCAGATGACAAGACCCGTGGGTTGATCTGGATCAAGGCATCCACGTGCCATGAGGCGCAAGCTGCGGGTGCAGAGTGGTCCGCAACTTCAGGAGAGAACTGATGGCAATCAAAACGATCATGTGCGTTGTCGGCGTAAAGGTTGGAGACGGTGATCTCCAGACCGCCATCAGTCTGTGCGCGGAGAACAATGCACAGCTCTCGGTCCTTGTGGTCTCCTTTGCTTCGCCGCCGCCCATCGGCGATTACACATCCACAATCTCGGACGCGTGGCTGGAGGAGCGTACTCGCGAGGTTCAGAAATTGGCGAAACGCGCCGGCAAGGTTGCGGAGGTGGTGAGAACCGCGGGAATTTCGGCCAGCGTTCATTCTGAATATGCCGAATTTGTTTGGACCGCCGATACGATTGGCCGTTACGGCCGTTATTCGGATTTGACATTAATCGGCCCTGAGGCGCTGAAATCCGACGTGCTCAGATCAAAGGTGATTGAGGGCGCATTGTTTGAATCGGGAAGGCCGCTTCTGATATTGCCTGCCGGAAGTGCACCGACGCTCACTCCCAAGCGCGTGCTTCTGGCTTGGGATTCTCGCCTTGAATCCGCGCGTGCGGCCCGTGAGGCGCTTGAAATGTTGATCGGGGCAGATGAGGTTCACGTCACGATCGTCGATCCCGACACAAGCTCAATGATGAACGGACCAGAACCTGGTGCGGACGTAGGATCCTACCTGGCGCATCATGGAGTGAGGGTGATTGTGGATCGGCTGCCGAGTGGCGGCAATCCGGTCGCAGATGTCCTCAACCAGCACGCAGTCGACATAAACGCCGATCTGATCGTAATGGGTGGATATGGCCACTCCCGCCTGCGTGAACGCGTGTTCGGCGGCGTGACGAAGTCGATGATTGACGTTCCGAAATTTCCCATTCTGATGGCGCGTTGAGTTGATCCGCATCAATGCAGAAACGCCGTCACAAGACCATACTTGATCGTTGGAAGGAGCGGCGATCCCGCTTGCTTCGAAAGCAAAGGATCACAATCATGGACGATACGATTCTGAGGCAAAATATCATTGACGAGCTTGATTTCGAACCGAGCATCGATGCCGCTCATATCGGTGTCGCCGCCGAAGACGGAGTGATTACACTGACCGGGCACGTCCCGACGTTCGCAGAAAAGGACAAGATTGCCGAAGTCGTCTGCCGGGTGAAGGGGGTTCGGGGCATTGCACAGGAGATCGAGGTTCGTCAACGTGGGGAGCATCGGACTGCCGACGACGAAATTGCAAAGCGGGCGGTAAATGTGATCAAATGGAACACTGTCATTCCTGAAGGAGCCGTTCTGGTTAAAGTTCAAAACGCTGTGGTTACGCTCACTGGCAACGTCGAGTGGAACTATCAAAGAGTAGCCGTTACGGAAGCGGTTCGAGGCCTGAGCGGCGTGATTGACGTATACAACAAAATAGAGGTCAAACCGCAACCGACCGCTTTGGATGTCAAGAAGCGCATCGAGGATGCGTTGAAGCGAGCAGCCGAAGTCGAAGCCAAGGGCATCACGGTGGACGTCGACGGTTTTGGGAGAGTCAGACTTGAAGGGCGCGTGAACGCGTGGTCGGAACGCAACGCCGTCAAACGTGCCGCCTGGTCTGCCCCGGGCGTAACGGTGGTAGACGACCACATCGTTGTTGTATGATTGTCGTTGGAATCGCCAGTGTTAAAGCCGCGTTCTTCTCTAACTGTTGGAAGTGCCAATGGAAGCGGAGATGCAAGCGATGGTTCTTCACAAAATCGGAGAGCCGTTGATATTGAAGAGACGCCGGATACCGGAGCCTGGCACCGGCGAAATCCTGATCAAAATCGAAGCCTGCGCGGTTTGTCGAACGGATCTCCATGTCATCGACGGCGATCTCACGGAGGCGCGGTTGCCGCTTGTGCCGGGACACGAAATTGTCGGTATCGTCATTGATGTCGGAGGAGGCGTCGACCCGACCCGAGTGGGGCAGCGCGTCGGCGTACCTTGGCTCGGGCGCACGTGCGGAAGATGTGCTTATTGCAAACGGGGAGCCGAGAACCTGTGCGATGAACCAGTCTTCACCGGATACAGCCGCGATGGCGGATTTGCCACGCATGTCGTTGCAGATGCGGATTTCTCGATCGAACTTGATCCCTCTGCAGATCCCGCCTCTTTGGCACCGCTCCTATGCGCCGGCTTGATAGGCTGGCGTTCGCTGAAAAAGGCAGGCGAAGCCGAAAAAATCGGACTTTATGGTTTCGGCGCTGCAGCCCATATCATCACGCAAATCTGCATATGGCAGGGCCGGGAAGTCTACGCATTCACTCGTCCGGGAGACACGCAGGCGCAAACCTTCGCGAAGGAGCTCGGCGCTACCTGGGCGGGCGGGTCGGATAAAACGCCGGTGGACGAACTCGACGCCGTGATCATCTTCGCTCCGATCGGCGACCTCGTACCAATAGCCCTAAAGGCGGTGCGGAAGGGTGGCCGCGTGGTTTGCGGCGGTATCCATATGAGCGACATTCCAGCCATGCCGTATGCCACAATCTGGGGAGAGCGCGAGCTGGTTTCGGTGGCAAACCTGACGCGTCAGGATGCAAGAGACTTCTTTACGATCATCGGAGAAGCCAGCGTGGAAACGACTACCACTCGCTATAGTTTGGATAAGGTGAACACGGCGCTCGGGGATCTGCGATCCGGACGTTTGACCGGGGCGGCGGTAATCATCCCGCATGGAGCCCAGTAAGACTCGTAACGTCGCAGTTCACATTTCGGACTTCGGTCATTCTAGTCTAATCGGATTCTGTATTCGTTACGCAACCATTCAACGCAACCTTCGTCGACACGCAGATACTTTGCGATCTTGTTGTTGCTCATTCCCAAATCAACCAATGTTGCAAGAGCTAGCTGGGGCCAGGGCCCCAGCTGGCTCTCTGCACCGCGACAGCGCATTTCCACATTCTGAGTTTCTTCCGTGGCGATCATCTACGGAGCCTCGCGGTATCAGCGCTGGTGCGCAGACGCAGACTTTATGCCGGCTTGATGGCTATCTTTTTGTTGGTCTTCTGCGCCTGGGCGGTTTTCGGCAACTTTAGCCTGAGAACTCCCTTGGAAAAGGTTGCCTCGATCTTGTCCGCATCCACTCCTTCAGGCAGCTGGAAGGTGCGATGGAAAGATCCGTACCGCCGTTCCGAAAGATAATAGTCTTTCTCCCGTTCTTCCTTTTCCTCGTTCTTCTCGCCCTTGATGGACAGCGTATTATTTGAAAGTTTGATTTCGATGTCCTTTTCATCCATTCCGGGCAGCTCTGCAGAAATCTCAAACTCCTTGTCATTTTCGACCATATCGGTGGCTGGGGCTATCTGCCACGCGGCGGAATGAGGGACTTCGAGTCCGAAGATCGACCGCCCGAACGGGAACCGCCATGCGGTTGTATGAAACTCATCGAAAATCCGGTCGACTTCACGCCTCAGGCTTTCGAACGTCGATGGTTGCGGTGTGACAGCGACTGGCTTCCTTTCGGATTTGATGGGAAGTTTGGTCAGTTTATCGGCCATATCGTATTCTCCTTTGACTACAGTCTGGAAAGGAAACGCGTTGCCTTGAGCGCTCGAGGGATGCTCGAACGTTGAAGGCCAATCAGTCCAATCCACGGACATGCTCGTTCGACCGACTGGACGGATCCGGTTCCGACCAGGCGATATGAGCGTGCGGTGTGACCATCGATTCATCAAACTCCGATTTTGATCGGACGTCTTTGATACGGATCAAAGTTCGGTGAGCGATCGAATTTTCCCGTCCGCGGTCCGATTCTGACAGCGGTTGGATTTCCCAGTAGAATGATCTGACCTGGGTGGTCCTGTCGCCATCTCGACAATTCATTGAACAGTCAAAAACCGAAGGGCATCGTCACGATAGATGCCAAGAAGTAACGAATGTCCGCTACGCCGGGCCAAGTCCAGCGTTTCCTTGGATGAATGAACGGCTTGTCGGTTTATGCTGACGATAATATCACCGGCCGCAAGGCCAGCCGCTGCCGCCTTGCTGTCCTTGTCGATCGCAATCACGAGCGCTCCGTCTGCCTTCCCATATGGTTTCACGCCTGCCTTAACGTCCAGAAGTACAATGGAGCCAAGGTAGGTGATGGGAGATTCTGGCGAATTGTCGTTTTTGAGCTCTGAGAGCCTCGCGGCAATTTCGAACGATTTGTCCGATCTATCGACAAGCAACCGGATTGCCGTGTCCGGCTTGATGCTTCTTATTCTATTCCGGAATTCCGTCGCACTTCCCACCGGGTGTCCGTCAATGGCAGTGATGACATCGCCGGCCAGAACGCCGGCGCGCTGCGCCGCAGAATCGGAATTGACCTGGCTCACAATCACCCCTGATTCATGGTTGATTATGAGTGCAAGGCGGACCTTTGGAGTCATGTCCTGCACGACGACGCCAAGCTCACCCCGTCGCACCTTTCCGTACGCCACCAGCTCGTCTGCAATTTGCTCAGCCAAGACGCTTGGGATTGCGAAATTGATGCCGAGAGCACTCCCAGCCGTAGCGCTGTTGATGCCGACGAGTTCGCCCTCCAGGTTGACGAGGGCTCCTCCGGAATTTCCGGGATTGAAGGAAGCATCGGTCTGAATGAACGTAGCAAGATTGTCGGTTCCCAAACCCGGTCGGCCGAGGGCGCTGACGATGCCGAGTGTCGCCGTCTGTCCGAGTCCGAAGGGATTGCCGACAGCGACAACATAGTCTCCAACCCTCAGATGGCGGGAATCGCCAAATGGCATCGCCAAGAGATTGTCGGCGCTGATTTCGATAACGGCGAGGTCAGTTTCGGGGTCTGAACCGACTAATCTCGCGTGCATCGTTTTTCCGATGTTAAGACTGACGGTGATGGCGTTGGCATGCTCGACGACGTGGTAGTTCGTGAGGATCAAACCGCGCTGCGCATTGAAGATTACGCCGGAACCGACCGCCTGAAATGAAGAGGTCTGTGGCGGCAATTCCTCGGACAGGCCGTAGAAGCGCCGGTAAAACGGATCTTGAAGCAAGGGGTCGATCTCTTCTGCCGCTTTTCCTTTTACGGAAATGCTCACTACACTCTGAAACACACGCTCCAGCATTGGCGCAAGCGATGGAGGCGACGAATCTGCGAAAGCGATGCCTCCGCCAACAAACAGTATGCAGAGGCCGCTGGCGATCAACTGCAGGGCAATTGTCACTGGAATTCTCGAATCGGCACAAGGCGACGCTTCCTGCGACGCGTGAAAAAACCGCGCCCCCCCGGAATCATCCAACGAGCCGAGGCAAATATGGTACCGGGACCATCCTGCCAAAGGAAATCTGTTCATTTGGCCTCCTTGCCGAAGAATGCACCAGCCAGGTTCCAATCGAGAGTATTTGGCGCGGTGGAGCCTGGCATTGAGCTGGATCAAAGACGGCACCCGAGAGTTTGTTGTAATTCATCAACGGCCAATCAGATGGAGCATGCCGCCATGTTTGAAGACCGGGCCGATGCCGGCAGGCAATTGGCCAATGCCTTGAGACGATATCGGGGTGAGGATGTCGTAGTGCTTGCACTCCCGCGGGGCGGTGTCGCGGTCGCAGCCGAGGTCGCAAAGATACTGGGCGCGCAGCTTGACCTGCTGATTGTGCGCAAGGTCGGCGTACCGTATCGACTGGAACTCGCTATGGGAGCGGTCTTGGATGGCTCTCATCCCATAAAAGTACGAAACGAGGATGTCATTCACAGTCATGGAATTTCGGAGGAGGAGTTTCAGAGTGAATGCGCCGAACAGCTAAAGGAAATCGAACGTCGCCGTGCATTGTATTTCGGAAACAGGATCCCGATCTATATCGCAAGCCGAACAGTGATCCTCGTCGATGACGGCATCGCGACCGGCGCAACTGCTCGCGTCGCAATCTTGGGATTACGGCAGCGCAAGCCACGAAAGATCATTATCGCTGTTCCAGTTGGGGCAAGTGAAACGATGGAGGCGATAAGACATGAGGTTGACGAAGTGGTTTGTCTCGAAGAACCCGAAGCGCTGGAAGCGATCGGCTTCCACTATGGCGATTTCCCACAGCTTACTGACGAAGAAGTTATCGAGATCTTGAAGTTGAGTCAGCCGAGACAGTAGTTGGTCTTTGTTGACCGTCGGCCACCAACCGCATCCTGGCATCTCTACGCTGCCCGCCTTCAAGGTTGTGCCGTCGTTGGATGTTTCCTCGAAAGGCCGAACAATGCTCGCAAAATCCGCCACGAGTGGTTCATTGAGGTCGCTGGATGATCATTTGGATCAAATTCTGGTGGTGATTGCGGTCAGTGGTCTCATAGCCGGTTTGGCGTTGAAATTGACGAATATGCCATCAGCGCCACAGCTCGTATGGGCCGCCGCAACGCTTCCGGTCTTGACCGCTCTTCTTTTCCAGGCAGCACGCTCCATGCTTCGTGGCGATTTCGGCCTCGACATCGTTGCTGCCTTATCCATGACCGTTGCACTGGGCTTTGGTGAAACGCTGGCGGCGAACGTCGTCGCACTAATGTATGCCGGAGGACAATTGCTTGAATCCTTCGCATCCGGCCGCGCAGCAAAGGAAATGACGGCATTACTGGGGAGAGTAGCGCAAACTGCAATGCGCTACCGTGGCAACCGGCTCGAAGAAGTTGCCATTGAAACGCTGGCTCCAGGAGACAGACTGCTGATCCGGCATGGTGAAGTTCTGCCGGTCGACGGGGTTGTCTTTTCGGGCTCCGCTATACTGGACCAATCGGCGCTGACCGGCGAAGCCATTCCAATTGAGCGTCGGGCACCGCATGAAGTCCTTAGCGGGAGTACATCCGTAGGAACCACCTTCGACTTGATGACCCTCCGTCCGGCGTCAGAAAGCACGTATGCGGGCATCGTTCGATTGGTCGAAGCCGCCCAGCGAAGTAAAGCGCCGATGGCCCGCCTGGCGGATCGGTACGCAATCGGGTTTCTGTTTCTCACGATCGGCCTGGCGATTGCGGCTTGGCTGCTTTCCAGCGATCCTCGTCGGGCGCTCGCAGTCCTGGTCGTCGCTACGCCTTGTCCGCTGATCCTGGCAGTGCCTGTCGCTCTCGTCTCCGGACTTTCACGTTCCGCAAAGGCCGGTGCCCTGATAAAAGGAGGCGATGTTCTGGAGGCGCTCAGCCGCGTGCGCGTGGCGTTGCTCGACAAGACCGGGACGGTAACCCAGGGTTCTGCAGAAATTGTCCAAATTCGCTCCGCGCGTTGGGTGCCGGAAGCCGAACTGTTGCGGCTCGCCGCATCGCTGGACCAGGCTTCCAACCACGTTATGGCCGCCGCTCTCGTTGCCGCCGCGAAAAAACGTGGTATTGCGCTTTCGTCGCCAACGGATGTCCGGGAGGACGCGGGCGCAGGAATTGAAGGTCAGGTCGAGGGCAAGCGGGTCATTATCGGCGGCAGCACATTCGTCCAAAACTGCACCAATGAAGGCGATCCGCGGACATTCCGGTTCGGTATCAAGCCCGGTCAGGTCGTTGTTGCAGTGGCCATCGATGGCGCGGTCGCTGGCATCATCGTAATGGCGGATCAAATTAGAAGCGATGCCTCTCTCGCCATCAAGCAACTCAGGCGAGCAGGCATAACAAAGATCGTTCTCGCAACGGGAGACCGCCTTGATGTTGCAACCGGCATCAGTGAAGAGCTCGGGATCGACGAGATACTGGGCGATCTCACGCCAGAAGCAAAGGTCGACGCTGTGGTTGCCGCCAGAAAGTCTGGTCCCGTCATGATGGTCGGGGACGGCATAAATGATGCGCCCGCTCTGGCATCTGCAGACGTGGGCATAGCAATGGGCGCGCGCGGTGCTGCCGCTTCGTCTGAAGCCGCTGGAGTAGTCCTGCTGGTCGACAAACTCGCGCCTCTGGCGCAGGCCATCGTAATCGCGCAACGGACAATCATAATTGCAAAGCAAAGTGTGATTGCGGGCCTCGGTTTGTCATTGGTGGCGATGTGCTTCGCGGCTTTCGGCTATCTACCTCCCGTTCAGGGTGCACTTCTGCAGGAGTTAATCGATCTGGCCGTCATCCTCAACGCTATGCGTGCCCTAAGATGAGTAGCCAGGAACCAAGCCGACTGCGGCACTACGAACCGTGGTGCAGCAGAACAGTGAGGAATGCCCGCAAATGCGAAACATCCAGGCTCACGCTGACAGGCAAGTATTCACCCGGCTTCGTCACAGGCATTCTATTACGAATTGTTCGCCGACCGCTCACGGGAACGGCGTGGTTCGCCACCGCCAATGCTGGAGCCAAATGATGGGTTGCCTCGAGTGCTCTTGATGCAGATCAATGCCAAATGGCCCCGACAGTTCTATGGTCCGCTGATCCTTATCACCTTGGCCGCGTGTTCGGAGAAGATCCATGGATAAGAACATGAAAGAGAAGATCCTGGCATTGCTGGACCAGCACCGGATCATGACGATTGCCACACTCAGGCCGGATGGCTGGCCGCAAGCGACAACGGTCGGATACGCGAACGAAGGTCTCACCCTCTATTTCCTTTGCGGGCTGGACAGTCAAAAGGCGGCAAATCTCGATCGAGATGATCGGCTCTCGCTAACGATCGACCACGACACGGCGGTCCGGTCGAGGCAGACAAAGTCTTGCGCATGTTGCCGCTGAAGTACCCGGAACAGACTTCTATGCCGATGCCGATGCCGATGCCGACGAGGGATGAGGTTCGGCTCTTTCGCGTGACGCCGACCGTTATCTCGGTGCTGGACTATTCCAAAGGCTTTGGGCACACAGATCTCGTTGTCTGCTGATAATTTTCGGCAACCGGAGTAAGGCCAAGGGACGAGGTCCTCGGCAACGCGTAACTTTCTGTGGCCCACTAACCTTATCACCTTGGCGGCGTGTTCGGAGACATTGGGGAGGAACTGTCCATGACTGACCACCACGTCCATGAAGGCCACGGCCATCACCATCACCAAGAAGGGTGGCCGGCCACACAAGCGGCCACCGAGCCGGAGGCTCCGGAAGACGTGATTTATACCTGCCCGATGCATCCGCAGATCCGGCAGATCGGCCCCGGCACCTGTCCGATCTGTGGTATGACGCTCGAACCGGAAATGGCGACCACGGCGACCGGGCCGGGTACCGAACTTGTCAACATGACCCGGCGGTTCTGGATCGGCCTCCTTTTGTCGCTACCCGTCCTCGCGCTTGAGATGGGCGGCCATCTCACCAACCTACACATGGTGTTTGCTGCACAGATCTCGAACTGGATCCAACTCGTGCTGGCGACGCCCGTCGTGCTGTGGGCCGGATGGCCTTTCTTCGAGCGCGCCTGGGCTTCGCTCGTCAACCGTAGCCTTAACATGTTCACGCTGATCGCGATGGGAACTGGCGTCGCCTGGATCTACAGCGTCGTCGCCACGGCCGTGCCTGGCATCTTCCCGGCCACATTCCGCGCCGCCGACGGATCGGTTGCGATCTATTTCGAGGCAGCGGCGGTCATCACCTCGCTGGTGCTGCTCGGCCAGGTGTTGGAACTGCGGGCACGCGAGCAGACCGGCGGTGCCATCCGGGCGTTGCTCGACCTCGCACCGAAGACGGCGCGCCGCATCTTGGATGACGGCTCTGACGAGGACGTCGGACTGGAGGCCGTCGCGGTCGGCGACCGCCTGCGCGTTCGGCCGGGCGAGAAGGTTCCTGTCGACGGAGAGCTTATTGAAGGACGCAGTTCCGTCGACGAATCCATGATTACGGGGGAATCCATGCCGGTCACCAAGGCAGTCGGCGCGAAGGTGATCGGCGGCACGATGAACCGGAGCGGCGGCTTCGTGATGCGGGCGGGCAAGGTCGGGCGGGACACGATGCTGGCGCAGATCGTGCGCATGGTCGCTGAAGCTCAGCGATCCCGTGCTCCGATCCAGCTGCTCGCCGATCAGGTGTCGGGCTGGTTCGTTCCCGCGGTAATCCTCATCGCGGTTGCCGCCTTCGTCGCCTGGGGCGTATGGGGGCCAGAGCCGCGCTTCGCGCACGGTTTGGTTGCTGCCGTCGCCGTACTTATCATCGCGTGCCCGTGCGCCCTCGGACTGGCGACACCGATGTCGATCATGGTGGGCATTGGCCGCGGCGCGGGGCTGGGCGTGCTGATCAAGAACGCCGAGGCGCTGGAGCGATTCGAGAAGATCGACACGCTCGTCGTTGACAAGACTGGCACGCTCACGGAGGGCAAGCCGAAGGTGACGGCTCTGAAAGCGGTCGGACGCATCGCCGAAGACGAGCTCCTGAGGCTGGCCGCAACCCTCGAACGCGCCAGCGAACATCCTCTTGCCACCGCTATCGTCGCAGCGGCGCGGGAAAGGGGACTTACACTTGGCGAGGCGCGCGAGTTCGATAGCCCCATCGGCAAGGGCGTGACCGGCGTGGTCGACGGTAGGAATCTGGTTATCGGCAGTCACCGGATCATGAGTGAGGCGGGCGTTGACCTTTCGGCCCTCATGGCAGACGCGGAAGCCCTGCGCGGCGAGGGCGCGACAGTGATCTATGCGGCGATCGACGGCAAGGTTGGTGGCCTTATCGCCATCGCCGACCCGGTCAAGGCGACGACCGCCGCGGCGCTGCGTTTGCTAAAGGAGGAGAACATCCGCGTCGTGATGTTGACTGGTGACAACAGGACGACGGCGGAAGCTGTTGCGCGCAGGCTTGGCATCGACGAGGTGGAAGCCGAAATCCTGCCCGAGGACAAGGGCAAGGTCGTCGCGCGGCTACGCAGCGAAGGCCGCATCGTCGCGATGGCTGGCGACGGAGTTAACGACGCCCCGGCGCTCGCGGCCGCCGATGTCGGCATCGCCATGGGCACGGGAACCGACGTTGCGATCGAAAGCGCTGGGGTGACGCTGCTGAAGGGGGACCTGCAGGGGATCGCAAGAGCCCGCAAGCTCAGTCACGCGACCATGAGCAATATCCGTCAGAACCTGTTCTTCGCCTTCATCTACAACGCAGCAGGTGTACCCGTGGCAGCCGGCGTACTCTATCCGGCCCTGGGTCTGCTGCTGTCGCCGATCATCGCGGCCGCCGCCATGGCACTGTCCTCCGTCAGTGTCATTGGCAATTCCCTGCGGCTGCGCCGCTCGCGCTTGGATTAGGCGGCCCGACGACGCCGGCTGGGACGTATTATCTGAATGCCTGTCTTGCGCGGGATAGTGGACGCAGGCGGGAGAAGACCACGCAAAAGGAGAATGGACATGACGACCACAACACTGCCACATGCGGCCATGCTGGCCGCGCTGATCGCGGTCGGCGGAGCTGGTCTCGCGCTCGCACAAACGAACGATGCCGACCCCCATCATCCTGCGACGTCGGCGCAGGCGGCCCCGCCGTCTGACGCGGACGACGGAACAACGGGGCAGAGCCAGGGGGGCATGCCCGGCGGCTCCGGCATGATGCCCGGCGGGATGATGGGTCGGGGCATGATGATGCAACCCGGCATGATGCCCATGCGCGGGCATATGATGAAGATCATGTTCGCTGTCGCGGACGCCGACGGCGACGGTGCGCTTTCCTTCGAGGAAGTGACGACGATACATAAGCGCATGTTCGATAGGGTCGACGCCGACAGGAACGGTAAGGTCACGCCTGAGGAGATGCAGGCGTTCATGCGCGAGTAGCAGGTCGCCGGGGCAAGGTGCTCCCATATACTGCCGGGGCTCGACTGTTCACTGGCTCTCGCAAGAGATTAAGTTGCTCTGGAATACGCCGGAGCGGCATTCCTCTGGACAGTGATCAGTCGTTATCGTCGCTGGTGAAAGGTACTGCATGGGATCGTCGCGCGACTTGGCGGCAAAGGGTGCATGGTTGTTGGGGTTAGGGCCGTTCTGACGCATTCGAAACAGATCCATGGAACTCATCTCATTGGCATGGGTATCCTCACGATACGGCTGTTGAGCGCCGTATATCTGGCTCAACCCACGTCAGCGAGATTAGAGCTGCGCGCTGGCGGCAATCGACGAGCTCATGCGAAACAGATCAAAGAAGATCAAGAATAGCATTGTGGGCTGAGCATCAGTCGCCATCGCCTCGGTCATCATCATCATCATCGTCATCGTCATCGGCGAACCTCGAAGGATCGACAACTGGGACTAGGAAGATACGCCAGTCCTCGTGATCACCGGGTTCGCCAGACCGGCCGACCATCGCGCGGCTAGCATGCCAGGTTTCAGCCTCCTTCGGGAGCGCTCCACGCAAACTGATTTCCGAGACACCGTCCCAGAGGGATCGGCCTTGGTTTTGGAACACATGCAGGTCCCTCCGTAACGCCCTGTCCGACAGCCGCGCCATGGCCTCATCCTCGTTTGCTGCGTCAAAAGCAACAATGCCTCGTCCTGAAATTTCGGCAACGAATACGGTCATTATTTGATCCTTTCAGAGCTGCGTTAATTGGCTCCCGAAGCCCGAACTCGCATTTCGACGAAAGGCAAGTTCATCCACTTCAATTTCCGACAAGAACGTTCTTTCAACTACGTTCGTCACATCGGCCGCCACATCGCCGTGCGGTAACGGTTTCGCTTGGTGCTTACGCTAGTCAAATCTCGATGATTCACTTTGCCGTCAGCCCAGTATGGTCGTCTTGAGGAGTCCCGCGAAGCATCCCCAAAGCGGAATTTTGACGGTCTGCCTCCAGGTCCGTCAGGGGAGCGCCGATCGCTGGACTCGCAGCGACAAGGCATCTTGCTGAGCCGTCAGCTCAGCTTTGGCCCTCCACCAATTGCAAATTCGCTTCAGCAGCCCTCTTGCGGGCCACGGCGTCGCTTGTAGCTGCCGCTACGGCCCCCGCCGAATGTTCCTCGCTGCCGGCGACATGCACCGTCGGCGACGCAAACCCGATGCCGTTTGCAGTGAAGGCCTCGCGGATCATAGCATATGCCCGGCGGCGGATAGTGGACTGGTGGCCGGGTTTCGTCATCATTTTAAAGCTCAGCTTGATACCATAATCGCCGAACTCCTCCACGCCCTTCATCTTTACCGTCTCGAGGATCTGCGGGCCGAGTTCCTCATCTTCAAGCAGCGCCGCGCCGACCCCCTTCACCAGCTTTTTGACCTTGGCGATGTCAGCGTCGTAGTTCACCGAGAGGAAGAACTTGTCGATGACCCAATCCCGGCTCATGTTCTGCACCGCACCCAGTGTACCATACGGAACGGTGAAGATCGGGCCACGATGGTGGCGCAGTTTGACGGAGCGGATGCCGATGGATTCGATGGTGCCTTTGTAGCTGCCGCTCTGGATATATTCACCCACACGGAAGGCGTCATCGGTCATGTAGAAAATGCCGCTGATAATGTCCTTGACCAGGGACTGCGAGCCAAAGCCGATGGCAACGCCGAAAATGCCCGCGCCTGCGATCAAGGGACCGATCGCGACACCGAGTCCGGACAGAACCATCATGACGGCGATGGCCGCAATCAGCACTGCAAGGAAGTTGCGCAGAATCGGCAGCAGGGTCAACAATCGTCCGCTACGGGCCAACTCAGCTGGATCGCCCCCTTCGGTGCGGGCACGTTCGATGCGGCGGTTAATGAGGCCCTTGACCATATGCCAGATCAGGTCAGCGGCGAGCAGTATTACAACACCTCCCAATATTCCACGGAACAGGCGAGCGACGGCCTCGTCCTCCATCAATCCGCTGGCGCGGAAGCGAATGACCACGGCGAGCCAGGCAACGGCGAGAGCAATGATGACCACCCTTGCTCCCCGCTCAATGAGCACCTCAAGGACGGGAGCCTTGGGCTTTTCTGTGTCGTCGGGTCCGGCAAAGAATGACTTCACGGCTGTGCTGGTCGTCCTCAAAATCGGCGGCAGAACCAGCACATAGATTCCGACCCACAAGGCCAGGCTGAGGCCAGCAACCCACAACAACCAGAGCAGGCACAGATAGAATGTGAGCAGCCACTCCTTGACGCGAAATGCGCGAGAGGCAACCGGAGCTTCAGGCTGACGCCATAGCGTTTCGAGTGCAACCGCCAACAGGCCAAGGCCGAGGATGTAGATGATCAGGCTCTTGACGTTGGGCGTGAAATTCAGCACGGTCATCAATCCGGCTGCCGCCCATCCGGTAAAGAAGATGCCCGAGAACACCGCAACCCGCCGGTACCAGAAGGCGGCCTTCACATCGTCCATCGGGATGAGACGGACAATGGCAGATCCGCTCTCGCTGTCCCGCCTGCGATTGATCCCGAGCAGAATGGCTGTTATCCGCATGATGACCCGCCAAGCAATCAGCGCAACGAGCAAGGGCAGCACCAGCGCGGCAAGCAATGGGGGCCAGGTGAACGCGTGAAAAGCGCCGATGCTGACGACAGCGAAGACCACCAGGGGGGCCATCGCGGCGAAAATCGACCGGCCAATGATGTGGTGGCGGGCGGGGGGTGCCTCATCGACAGTGGCGGTCGCAACATTTCGTTGGCTGGCGCGTTTGACAAGGCGCCGGAAGACAAGTTCGGCCCCTAGACCTAGCGCTGCAAATGCAGCGAACAGAATCAGTATAGCCCCCGGTCCGCGGCCGTTGATTTCGGTCATGATGGTAGAGCTTGCCCCCGAAAACTCGCCGGGGACAGCCGGAATTGCTTGTCCGATACCCCGCAAATGCGCGCGAATGGCGTTTGACCAGAGCATAAAGTCGCTCGCTGAGGCACCCACCGGTTCCTCCGCCGGTGGTGGAGCGCTCTTGGTTGCAATCCATGCCTTGACGTCCGGGTCATCCAGCAATTTCAACAATTGCTCAACCTTTTCCGGTGGCGGTTGCGACGCAGAATTAGTCTGGGCTTGGGAACCCGCGATAGCGGCACACAAAAGAGCCAGGCTCAATGCAAGCATGACGCTTGCTCTTGCGGTCAAGTCCCGGATAACGGCAATGTACATTCATTTGCCCCTGACTGTCGCTACTATAGCTGGAAAATACTCACCTGTCTCACGAACAGATGTGCAGCCTGATGCGCAACCAATGGCGGAGCAGTTTTGAAGCCTGCGGCAGCGCCAAAACCGAGTTCTAGGTAATTGGGCAAGCTCTCCCGTTGGGCGCCACGTCGAAGGTGAATGCCTACGATTTCCCGCGATCCAAGGCTGCGTCCTGACGCACCTCGGATATCGAGGAGTGAAATCCGCTATCCGCAGCGCCGCGAATTCTTTATTGTCTAAAGTCCCACTATCAGGATAATTCTTGTTCGGAGACTGTCGTGATCGACGTTACAGTGAAGCCGCCACTATCGATTCTCGTTTGCGAGGATGAGCCACTCATCAGGAGTGAAGTGGCGGCAGTTCTGAAGGACGTCGGCTGTATTGTGAAAGTCAGTGCAACGGCCTCCGAGGCGAGGGTCGCTCTGGCTCAGCAGAAATACGACGTCCTTCTTGTCGATGTCGAACTGCCGGATGGGTCGGGTGTCGAGCTGTCGAAATTCGCCCGGGCAGCAGACCCTGACATTGGCGTCATATTGGCTAGCGGGCATGCAGATGTCCCGGGCGCAGCCGAGGTTTGCAATTCAATCCTTCTGACCAAACCTTACGGAGAAGCGCAGCTCATCCGCGCCATTGGACGAGTGACCGGGTGATTTCGCAAGGGTACAGCGCAGCCGGTCGCCTCGCGCGTCATGTCGTTGGCACAGTCGGGATACTTGCGACCGAAACATCACTCTAACGGGTGGTTTTTGGCGGTCCGCTTCCGAGCAGCCAGTTCCGGAAGCGGAATTCACGCGCATGGAACCGATTGCCACTCAGGCACCTTGAGGGATGCGGGCGATGGCCTTGATCTCGAAATCGAAGCCCGCCAGCCAGTTCACGCCGACCGCTGTCCAGTTCGGATAAGGTGGCTCGCCGATCACCCTCTCACGCACTGCCATGACGATCTCGATCTGGGCAGCCGGGTCGGTGTGAAAGGTGGTGACGTCCACAACGTCCTCGAGGGTACAGCCGGCGGCCTTGAGGACAGCCCCGAGATTGTCGAAGGCCAATTGCACCTGACGCTCGAAGTCGGGCTCGGGCGAGCCATCGGAGCGGCTTCCGACCTGGCCCGAGACGAACAGGAGGTCGCCAGAGCGGATGGCTGCCGAATACCGGTGGAATTCGTAGAGCGCATGCCTGTTGGCTGGAAAAATGGCTTCGCGTTGGGTCATCGTTTCTATCCTTTGTGCAGAACGTCAACGGCGTACACAGCAGGCCCGAGCTGAATCGGACTGTCCCGCCTTCACAGTCGGGGCATAAGTTGATATACGCCCCGTATGTCAGTAAATCACATACATACGCCGCGTATGTCAATAGACATGCGCGACGTATGTCGAATGAGAGGAGGGAGTTGTGGTCGCAAGACGACGTTCCGAGATGATGGAGGAGACTCGCGCCAGGCTGATCCACGCCGCGCGAAAGGCCTTTGCCGAGAAGGGTTATGCAGCCGCCTCGATGGACGATTTGACCGCGGAGGCAGGTCTGACGCGAGGCGCGCTCTACCACCACTTCGGTGACAAGCGAGGACTATTGCTGGCCGTGGTCAACCAGATAGATGCGGAGATGGCTACGCGCGCTCGTGCCATCGGTAGTCTCGCCGACAACGACTGGGAGGGACTACTGGCGGAGGGCGTCGCTTATATCGAGATGGCGTTGGAGCCCGAAGTCCAGCGAATTGTGCTGCTGGACGGACCGGCCTTCCTGGGCGATCCCTCGAACTGGACCAGCCAGAACAGTTGTCTCCAGGCGACCTGGCAAAAAGTAGAGGCTCTGACTGCGCAGGGAATCATCAAGCATGTGGACGCGGAAGCTGCAGCACGGCTTTTGAACGGGGCCGCGCTCAACGCTGCGCTCTGGATTGCAGCCAGCGACGATCAGCAAGATGTCCTCGTCAAGGCCATCGAGGCGTTTCGGTGCCTGGCCGGAGGCCTGATGGAGGTCCCGGCTTCATTGCCAGCGTCTCCATCTCGCCGATCCTGAAGTAGCCGGGAACCACTGCATGGCATGTAGCCCGGATCACCTTTTGTTGAGCATAAAGTGACAAAAACGAACGATATGCTTGGCCGCGAACTCGAGCGATCGCCGATCAGTTGTAGGCTTGGGGGCCGACCTTGGCTGACACTGGTCTTATGCGATCTTCATGACAGTGAGGAGAAGCATGCCGATAGGACGGCGGAGAGTTCTTGAAGGATTGCTGGCAATCGCGGCTGCGGCTTTCGTGCCAGCATCGACACATGCCCAGGCCGGGCTTTTGGCGCGGCGCATCCCCTCTTCGGGAGAGACGATGCCAGTGGTCGGCCTTGGCAGCTGGATCACCTTCAATGTGGGTGACGATACGGCGTTGATGGACGAGTGCGCCAACGTCATGGCTGCTTTCTTCGCAGCGGGCGGGCGAATGATCGATTCCTCGCCTATGTATGGCTCTTCCCAATCGGTGATTGGGTATGGCCTTGCAAAGCTGGGCAATCTCGAATCGTTATTTTCGGCCGACAAGGTGTGGACGTCCGGTCAGGACGGTCCCAGGCAGCTTGAACGATCGCGTCAATTTTGGGGGGTGCCGCGGTTTGACCTTGTCCAGGTCCACAACCTTATCGACTGGCAGCAGCATCTCGAAACCCTGACCGGCATGAAAGCCGCCGGCAAGGTTCGTTATGTCGGAGTAACGACGTCTGAAGGACGACGGCATGATCTGCTCGAAGAGATCATGCGCATGCAGCCGCTCGATTTTGTGCAGTTTACCTATAACGTCGTTGATCGCGAGGCCGAGCAACGGCTGCTTCCATTGGCGGAAGATCGCGGTATCGCGGTGATCGTCAACCGACCGTTCCAGCAGGGGGCACTCACCCGCCGCCTCCGCGGAGAGAACCTTCCCCCATGGGCAAAAGAGATCGGCGTTACCACCTGGGCACAGTTTATCCTCAAATACATCATCTCGCATCCGGCGGTCACAGTTGCCATTCCGGCAACGACAAGCGTCGACCATGTGCGTGAGAATATGGACGCGGCACGCGCAATTCTACCGGACGCCAGGATGCGCGCGCGCATGGTATCCTACGTTCAGGCGCTTTGATGTCGCAATGGTGGACTTACCGTCCGGAAGACATGCTGCTGTTTTCGCCGCGCGTCTATTGGCGAATGTTCGAGCTGCAGAATGCCTCCGTCTGGCCTTTCCAGCTGGTTACATTCGGGGCTGGGCTCTTAATGCTCGGCCTTGCCACGAAACGTGCAAATGGCAATGAACGCTGGATCGCATTCACGCTCGCCTTTCTCTGGGTCTTTGTCGGATGGACCTTCCTCTGGCACCGCTATGCGACCATAAATTGGGCCATCAGCTACGTAGCACCGCTTTTCTTGCTGCAGTCGGTGCTCCTGCTGATCGCCGGCATTGTTCCGCGCGCGCTCGTCTTCGAGGGACGCGGTCTTACAAGCTGGAGCGGGATGGCGCTCGCCAGCACCGGACTTTTCTTCTATCCCGTTCTTCTTCCTGCGTTCGGTTCCAAATGGGAACAGGCGCAGATTTTCGGGATTGCTCCGGATCCCACGGCGATCGGAACAGTGGGTTTATTGCTGATGGCACGGGGTAGGCTGCGCTGGTCTCTGTTCCCGGTGCCTGTTCTTTGGTGTCTCGTGTCGGGTCTAACTCTATGGACGATGGGGGAGGCGACCGCGTGGCTGCCGATAGCAGCTGTCGCGTTAGCGCTTGCAACTTGCGCTTGGGCGGCCGTACGAGCGTCATGAGTACGCAGGCGGCTTCTGCGGGTTCCTCACTGTTCCGCCTGGATATTTTCGGACCTTTCGGCGAAGAAGTCGCTTGCATCTGCGCTCAGGTACTTGCCAGAACAGGATTGCCACTATTCGGTCGTGAAAATGCCGGGCGCGACTGGCCCCGGATTTCAGGCTTAAGTTTGGCTGTTCGGCAATGTCTGCCTGACAACGTCGAGCGAGGCCAGCCACCGGGGTTTATCAACCCATCCCTGTCGCGCGGACCGGTATCCCCGATGCGATAACTCTTGAGGCAGCATCGGGTACGTTTTTCTCTGTCAGTTTTGCGACGATCGCGTCACGGATCGGACCGACGTGAATCGACGGCCCAATGATCACTCGGTCGATCAATTGAGGCAGTTCTATTCCGGTCAGGTTGTCATCGGGACTATTTTTCAACGGCAGTCTGTAGACTGTTTGCGGTATGCCGTCGATGACCGCCTGGTGTTCGATAAACCGGGTCGAGGGCCAGAGCAGCGGATTGGTCAGGACGCGCCATTCGCGCTCCTGGTGTAATGCGGCGTGTTTCGAACATGTCGCCGCAAACAACAGCATCAGGAATACCATCTCGGTCAGTGCGAATTTGCTCACCTGCAACAGGAAGTCTTTGTTGGCCAGGATGCGATGAGCTACCACGTTAAACTCATCCTCAAACTGCTGCCGCGTCCAGTAAGTCACTGGACCGGGATAGGCCATCAGAGCATCCGTCATCTTCATGAATGGAGCTACATCCACAACGACAGCAACGCCGACCGCACCTTTTTCAAAGGCACGCCATAGCGCCAGCCTGCCGGTTTCATTCTCATCTGAATCCTGTTCCGCAACCGATAGTACATAGGACTGGGTGCGCAAGTTCGGAAGCCAATGGTGATATTTTTTGAGGCCCGCTTGCCACACCCCGGGCATGCACGCTTCAAGTGCGCTAACCAGCGATGCAGTACTCTGCGGATTGTTGCTCCACTGATGAAGCTGCATAATACCATGCTCAATATCGCGATGGTCATTCATGCATCTTGTGTTGCGAAACCAGATCTCCTCTTTATCCAGAATACGAAACAGGTT
The DNA here is from genome assembly GCF_003010955.1 of Phyllobacterium brassicacearum. Classification (GTDB taxonomy): domain Bacteria; phylum Pseudomonadota; class Alphaproteobacteria; order Rhizobiales; family Rhizobiaceae; genus Phyllobacterium; species Phyllobacterium brassicacearum. The sequence goes on along the minus strand of NZ_PGGO01000026.1, from coordinate 31,775 downwards.
TTCTGCAGTCGTATAATGAACGAAGCGCGAATATCCTTTGATGGCTAACCGCCTTTCAAAACTCGTCGGCATGAAAATGCTCAGCAACTTGACGACAGCAGGATCCCACTCTTCCATTACCTATCCCCTTAAACTTCGCTGGCACCCACGTTGCCCGGTTTTGTAGCCATCGGCAATATTATGCCGCCGTCCTGGCGCCCATGGCGTGTGAGCGGCGGACATTACCGAATGCGACGGGCAACGCGAACCCATCTTTCAGGTCCAAAGCAACCGATTTTTTAGGATGTCATTGGCAAGTGTCCACAACGCTGGTGACCAGCGGGCATCTGATCGAAGTCACGGTGTCTCCTTTCTGACAGTACGCCCGAGTTGTTCACAATATGGGTTACGGCGGCGCGCGCCCGCGCAAGTTATCTGAGGTTTTCATCTCGGCCACTTGAAGCCATTGCGGAGCGATGCGGCTACGTAGACGGTCGACTTATGTCTTCCTTTGCCGAAATGCGGGAAAGGGCAAAGGAGATTAAGGAGTTATATCCAGATTCTGCATGGATGCCGTGCCAATCCACTCACGCGTCTGCGTCAGCAGTTCGTCCGAAAGGTGCGGGTCATCGCTCATCCGCGCCAGGATCACGGCACCAACCATTGCCGCCCAGCTCCCAATGGCAGCCTGACGTTTTTTGGCAGCCGTCGCACCCGGAGCTGAGCGGCTGAAGAGTTCAATCTGCCGTCGCAAGCCTGCAGTCATCGCGGCGCGCGCGTCTGGCGATTGGCGGATGGTTTCACCAGCCAGCCCTGCAGTGGGACATCCGCCAGCGATATCATCACGATGACTTTCTGAGAGGTAGCTCGTCGCGTAGCGCGTCAGTTCGAGGTTCTCTGGTATTCCGGCTGAAACGATGTGCGCCAGAGTCTGAGCGATCAGGTCGTCCTTGGAACTGAAATGCCCATAAAAAGCGCCGTGGGTGAGCGAGGCGGCCTTCATGACATCCGCCACCGTGACAGCCTCGAAACCTTTGGCCCTGAAGAGTCTACCGGCTGCGTCCAGAACCCTTCGCCGATTTTCGGCCACTTGCTCGCGACTGACTTTCATTTTGGTCCTCGATTTCGTCTCTTGACATTAATCATGTTAGTCATCATTAATAGCTTACATGATGACTATCATGAATAATGGCCGAAACACAAGGAAAAACCAATGAACGCCAAACCTGCAGTCCTGATAACCGGGGCCTCCACTGGGATCGGTGCCGTTTATGCCGACCGTTTCGCCAAGCGCGGGCACGACCTCGTTTTGGTAGCGCGTGACCGCGCTCGCTTGGAAGCTCTGAGCGACCGCTTACGCCGCGAAGCTGGCGTGAATGTCGACATTCTCCAAGCCGATCTTACAGACGACGTTGAACTCGCCCGGGTTGAGACGCGGGTGCGCGACGACCCAAGCATTGGTATTCTGATCAATAATGCAGGCGCTAGCGCAGCTGGCGGCTTCGCTGATCAAACGCCGGACGCTGTAGCCAAGCTCATCAGCCTCAACGCGACTGCGCTGACCCGGCTTGCGAGTGCAATTACGCCACGCTTCATCGAAGCGGGCGAGGGCGCGATCATCAATATCGCCTCGGTTGTCGGAGTGGCACCGGAGTTTGGCTCAACCGTCTATGGAGCGACCAAAGCATTCGTGTTGTTCCTCAGCCAGGGACTCCAACTCGAGCTCGGCCCAAAGGGAATATACGTCCAGGTGGTGCTGCCAGCGGCGACGCGAACGGAAATCTGGGAACGCTCCGGCAAGGATGTGAACGCGCTTCCGGCCGTGATGGAGGTAGACGAACTGGTGGACGCAGCTCTGGTGGGCTTCGATCGTCGCGAGACCGTTACCATCCCGCCGCTTCCGGATGCCGACCAATGGAAGGCTTTCGACACGGCTCGCCAGCTCATGATTCCAAACTTTGCGCAGGTCCATGCTGCCGACCGTTATCAGTCAGTAAAGGAGCTTGCAGTATAGCAGTATGGAATTTCTGGCGATCACGCCACCGCACTTGAACTAAGCCAATGGACAAGTCCTCAAGCCGGCCCACTTCAGGGCTTGTCCGTCCAATTTTCCGGGTAATGCTTGGGACCATTTCGGGAGCGCCGGAGTACGAGCGCTCCCGAAATGCATTCTTGCTGACGTAAGCTGCGATCAAATCTGTAGTGAGTTGGCGAGATAATCTAGTTGCGCTTCAGTCGCAATCAACATCAATCCTTGTTGTCGTCGAACATCCCGCGCGACGCGAGGATTTCGATCACATGCTCGCGCGCCCACGAACTAAGCGGCTCGACAGCCGTCCACAACGTTCCGCCGAGCTTCGTCAGTTCATATTCCACGCGCGGCGGGGTCGTAGGGTAGACGGTGCGTGTTACCAGCCCGTCCCGCTCTAATCCTCGCAGCGTGAAGGCGAGCATTCGCTGTGAAATACCGCCGACCATGCGCTTGATCTCGTTGAAACGCTTCGCTCCATCGCCGAGCAGAACGACAATCAGCACGGTCCACTTGGGGCACCTTTCAATAGTGCCATTAGGCAATGTTCGGCGACAAGTTTCCTTGCTGAGTGTTGATCGGAGGAGATGCTGGTACCGCAAAATCGCATTCTGAATGTCTGCTTTCTGAAACAGACTAAATGTCTGTTCTTGGCCCAGGCGGACAGTCAAAACTGCCCGCGATCGTGCGGGGCGGCGTAATCGATCGCCGGTCCCGCAGGAATTATCCCGGTTGGATTGATGGTTTTGTGGCTGCCGTAGTAGTGAGACTTTATGTGTAACAGGTTCACCGTGGGTGCGACGCCCGGCACCTGATATAGATCACGGACATAGTTAGGAAGGTTGGGATAGTCGGCAAGACGCTGGCGATTGCATTTGAAATGCCCGACATAGACCGGATCGAATCTGAGCAAGGTCGTGAATAGCCGCCAGTCAGCTTCGGTCAATTGATTGCCCGCAAGATAGCGCTGGCGAGACAGGCGTGCTTCGATCCTGTCGAGAGCGTCAAACAGCTGATGATAGGCCTCCAGATAAGCTTCCTGGGTCGTCGCGAAGCCCGCACGGTAGACTCCGTTGTTGACGTGCGGATACACGAAAGCATTGATCTCATCGATCTCTTCTCGCAGGTGCTCCGGATAGAAATCCAAGGATGCGTTGCCGAATTCGTTGAAGGCGGAGTTCAGCATGCGGATGATTTCCGACGACTCGTTCGAAACGATCGTGTCCCGCGTCTTGTCCCAAAGTACCGGCACCGTTACGCGGCCCGTATAGCGAGGATCGGCCCGCGTGTAGACCTCATGCAGGAACTTATACCCAAACAGCTGATCGGGTGTCGAACCATCCCTTTCAAGAAAGGTCCAGCCGTCAGCTCCCATGTAGTGGTCGACGACCGACACGCTGATGATGTGCTCCAACCCCTTCAGTGCACGGAAGATCAGAGTGCGGTGGGCCCACGGGCAGGCATAGGAAACATAGAGATGATACCGATGCGGTTCAGCGATAAAGCCCTCATTGCCGGTCGGTCCGGCCGTGCCATCACGCGTAATCCAGTTGCGAAATTGGGATTGGGCGCGGATAAACCGCCCGCGACTTTCCCCGGTATCATACCACTCGTCGTGCCACACACCGTCCATCAACCGACCCATCTCATTCTCCTTTACAATAAATGAATCACGAGTGTTCAATGAAATCGCCGGTTCCTACTCTGGTACACCTGAGTGCAGACGGGATGGATGAAGTTAATGTCTGCTGCGCTTCGAGCGCGTCCCAAGCGAAGCTTTCCAGATCCTGATTCCATGCATGCATGCAGCGGCTCCGAACGCAAGGGAGCCAATCGACTGCGAAGAGAAGCGTGACCCGCGTTGCTGTCCCGTTCAGATACGGGACCGCTTTGGGTCTAATCTCTCGATCGTGCCAGACGATCAATGGTGATTGGAAGGTCCCGTATCCGTTGCCCTGTCGCATGGAATATCGCATTTGCAATGGCGGGCGCGACAGCGACCGAGCCGATTTCGCCTACACCCTTCACACCGATTGGACTGACTTTGTCATCAGTTTCCTCAGCGAACAATACTTCGATCTCATAGACATCAGCATTCGAGGGGATGTGATAATCTGCGAAACTGTGAGCCATGCATCGCCCCAAATTGTGGTCGGTGGCGGCGTCTTCGTATAGGGCTTTGCCAATGCCCATAACCGACGCGCCGATGATCTGGCTTCGCGCCGTGGCAGGATTGAGGATGCGTCCTGCGGCGACCGCGCATACAAGGCGGGTGACCCGAACGACCGCAAGCTCTTCATCGATGCGGACCTCGGCAAAAACTGCTGAATGAGTGGCACCCGTGTATTTCTTGCCGAACGGAAAATTGATGATGGTTGCGGTGGCGCTCAGATTATCGTGGTCCGATAGTCTTAATAAATCAGCGAGAGCAGCCGGAGAAAGCAATTCGGTTGATTGTCCATTTCCCACGATTCCGGCCTGCTTCGCACGCGACAGGATCTTCTTCTTCAGCTTGTTGCAGGCGGCCTGGACGGCAGAGCCCGAGGTTGCGGCAGTCCACGAACCTCCTTGAATGGGATTGAAAGGCAGGGCGGAGTCACCGAGCTTGACAACCACGCGCTCGATGGACGCTTCAAGCGCATCGGCGGCAATTTGGGTGAGGATCGTGTAGGTTCCGGTGCCGATGTCCGTAATAGAGCTTGTCACTTCGAACCTGCCATCGGCAAGAAGCCTGACTTTGGCACGTGCGGGTACGGGTGACATTGCCGCCTCCCAAACCCCCGTTGCCATACCCCACCCAACCAGTTCTTTCCCCTTTCGCATCGATCGCGGCGCGTGACTGCGCTTCGCCCAACCGAAGCGCTCGGCACCTTGAGCATAGCATTCGCGAAGGGCCTTGCTGCTGAACGGGCGGTTTTCGCTTTGATCGCGCTCCGTATAGTTTGCAAGGCGCAGGACGAGCGGATCAACGTTGGTGGCATAAGCCAACTCATCCATGGCGCATTCCAGAGCGAACATGCCGGTGGCCGCGCCGGGCGCGCGCATGTCGCACGGCGAAACGGTGTCAAGTTTTGCGAGTTCGTAGGCGAGTTTGACATTATGGCAGCGGTAAAGGCTTGCCGAGAAATTCAGCATCGGATCCTGGGCATCCTCGTTTCGCGAGGTTGCGGCAATGGCTCGATGCCGGACCGCGAGCAGGTGGCCGTTTTTGTCAGCACCAAGGGAAACCGTCTGGATCGAATTAGCACGGTACCCGAGCGCGAACATCTGGTCGCGCGGGATCACCAGCCGAATGGATCGTTTGAGTGCCTTTGCCGCCAGAACCGCCAGGAAAACGGATTGCTGAGGTCGAAGGCCGAGACCGAACGCGCCGCCGACAAAGCTGCTTACAACACGCACTTTGCGCCGAAACAGGCGGAAGGCAACCTTAAGAAAGATCTCCACGCTCTTGGGGCTCTGTGTCTTGTCATAGACTGTGACGGTCTTGTCACCCCATTCTACCGTTGTTGCGAACAGTTCCATCGGATGATGGTTTTCCGCAGCGGTCGTGTAGGTTGCCTCAACCTTGACGGGAGCCTCCGAAAATGCGCGGTCAGCATCACCAGTGGGCTGCGGTGTTGGAGCAAGACCGAGCCGACGTCTGGGCGATTTATAGGCTCTTGATACTTCTGCAGCCAAGTCAGTCGAGTGTTGCTCGCGGTGATAGGAGACGCGGACCAACGCCGCCGCATCGCGTGCCGCTTCGTAGGTGTCGCCAACAACGAGAGCCACCGGTTGTCCGCTAAAATGCACGCGATCATTGTACAGGGGCCGGAAGGGTTGGCCGGGCGGGCCAGCCGGATCCTTGTAGAGAAAGCTGAACGGCCAGAACCAGGGGCGGTTTTGATGAGTGAGAACCGCCACAACACCCGGGAAACTTTTTGCGTCTGCACTATCAATCGAGATCACCCGACCTTTTGCGATCGATGCGGATACGATCGCGGCATGCAGCAGATCGGGGACCTCATACTCTGCGGCGTATTTTGCTTGGCCCCGAACCTTCAGCGGCCCGTCAATCCGAGGAATACTTTTGCCGGTGATCGCAGGTCCCCGATCCATAATGCCCTCTCAATGGATATGCTTGTCGGACTGAGATTGCGGCGTTCGCGACGCGGCCTGTTCGAGCGCCCGAACGACAGTTCTGCGGGCGAGTTCTATCTTGAAGCCATTCTCCGACAGCGCATCGGACCGCAACAGCAGCATCGACGCAAACTGATCGAAATTTCCGCGTGATGCGGGACGCCCGACCAGCACGACTTCCGCAGCCGTGTCCCGCCAGGGTTTATGCGCCACACCACCCAAGGCCACATGCGCCGTCGAGATCACGCCATCATCGATTGTCAGCAACGCTGCAGCCGATACGAGCGCAAAAGCATAGGACAAGCGGTCGCGGATCTTTAGATAGCTGTATCGCTGAAACTCGGGCGCAGGGGTCAACTCGATTCCAAGAATGATCTCGTTGTTTTGCAGAGTTGTGTCCTGCTCGGGTGTGTCGCCGGGCAGCCGGTGAAAATCTGCGAGCGAAATCGAGCGCGCGCCGTTAGGACCCTGAACAATGATCATCGTTCCTATTGCGGCAAGAGCTACACACATGTCGGAAGGGTGGGTGGCTACGCAGTCTTGGCTCGCGCCGAGAATGGCATGGTTCCGATTTAATCCATTTCGCGCTGGACAACCGGTACCGGGCGTTCGTTTGTTGCACGGTGTCATTACGTCATAGAAATATGAACAACGCGTGCGCTGCAGCAGGTTGCCAGCGACTGTGGCAACGTTGCGGAGCTGCGCAGACGCACCCGCGAGAATGGCGCTCGCTAGCAAGGGATAACGGTTTTCGACGACTGGATGGAAAGCCACGTCCGAATTCGTCGCGAGAGCGCCGATCCTAAGGCCCCCGTCCGAGGTTTCGCTAATCTCCCGGAGCGGCAGGTCGTTGATGTCAATGATTGTGGTCGGGGTCGCCACATCGTACTTCATTAAATCGACGAGGTTGGTGCCGCCAGCCAGCAGTTTTGCGCCAGGCTCATCAGAAAGCCTCTCGATAGCTTGATTGATGCTCGCCACGCGCAAGTATTCAAAACGTCTCATGGCACCGTCTTCCGCTTGGGGGCTGCCATGACCTCTTCGATCGCATCGACAATGCCAATGTATGCACCACAGCGGCAGAGATTGCCGCTCATTGCCTCTCGGATCTCGTCACGTGTTTTAGCCCTGCCTTCCGAGATGAGGCCGATAGCCGAACATATCTGGCCCGGTGTACAATAGCCGCATTGAAGGGCGTCATGCCGCACGAATGCCTCCTGTAGGGGATGGAGTTCGTCGGGCGTACCAATTCCTTCAATCGTTGTGATTTCGGAGCCATTGCGGCTCACAGCGAGCACGAGGCAGCTATTGATACGCGTTCCATTGACGAGGACCGTGCATGCGCCGCATTGGCCGTGATCGCAGCCCTTTTTCGTGCCTGTAAGGTGAAATTCCTCGCGCAGCAGATCAAGCAATGTCACGCACGGTTCAATACTGGCGTTGCGCTCAACACCGTTGATGGTCAGTGTTACGCCGACTGCTGTGTTTGACCTCGCTTCCATCATCGTCCCTTTGGACTCGAGCTCGTATCGGTGCGGGCAAAAACTCTAGGCGTGCACACACTCGCTGACAAGTTTGAAAGCAAACTTTCATGCAAGCAGAGAGTCAACCTCTAGCCCAGAGTAAGCAAAGACCGCGCAAACTATATCGCAAGCAAATTGGCGCAGCCAACCGATCATCCCCGTCTGTTTTGGGTCAAGGAAGGGATTGGCTGCCGCGGCCCCTATGGCCGCTCCTGCCGCCACTCCCGCTGCAACCGCACCGCTGCCATACCAGGCCCGCGGTAGACCGGGGCATGCCAATCAGTCCCGCCGACGTGAGCAACATTGACGTCATTGACATGGGCGAAATTTCCATGGAACCCCCCGCTGCCAAAATCGCCACCTTGGAACCCGCCACCACGGAATCCGCCGCCCGCAAAGCCGCCGCCGCCAAAGCCTCCACCGAAATGATCGATGAAGAGCGCCGCGGATCCACCATTGAGACTTCCTTCCAAAACCGTGATGTCAAAGCTAATCCTAACCAGACGAGTTAAGAGAGGAATGCCCGCAGGACAGGCAGCTACGTTAAGTCTGCCGGAAGCCGAGAGGCTCTAAGAGTAGTCGTCGAAGAGGACAAGCCGAAGAATAAACCGGCACCGAGCAAGAGGAGTGTAGGACTGCGGTATTGCGAAAGAGCGGGAGGAGCGCGAACGGCTACCGTCTGCGATGCTCATCACCAAATTGACTGCGGGCCTTGGCGGCAAATGTGCAGTCAGGGGATCAGAATACACCCCAAGACGAACACCGACTAACCACTGTTTTCCATCTATCCACTGGAGAAAGGGAGGGAGCACCGGCGATCTTTAAAGTTCGGGTGTCGTCGTCGAATCTCAGCTTTTTCAGCTTCTTCATGTGCATCGGAGGTTGGACTGTGATGACCACGGGCACAATCAGTGGGGAGAGCGCCAGCGTGCCGGAAACCTATCGCTCGAGAGTGCGATCGAAAGCTACTTGCCTAAATGTCAACATCATGTGTACATGTTGTTTATGACGAGATTACAATCAGCTAGAAAGCGCTCTACAATTGAGCCGCCAGCCGAGGCCGCTCAGGATGTCGTTTACCGATGGTTGAAGCAACATGTCCTGACGTTGCCGCGTCACGAGGCATCTTTCGTGACCGAGGCGGAGGTTTGCCGCGCGACAGGATCGTCACGGACGCCCGTGCGGGAGGCCTTGTTGAGATTGGAATCGGACGGATTTCTCCGGATTGTGCCCAAGAAAGGCGCATACGTGGCAGCAATAACCGAAGCCGATGTCGAGTCCGTCATGCAGGCCAGAGGGTTGGTGGAGGATTGGTGCGTGCGACGCGCGGCGCTGTTGGGCGATCCGTTGGCAGCAGAGTTGGACCGGCTCGTAAGCCGGCAAGCGGATCTGCAGCAAAGCCCGGTAAAGTTCATCGAGTGCGACCGCGAGTTTCACCGGACGATCGTGCTCTCTGCCGGCAATCCAATACTGGCGGATTTTTATGAAACTCTGCGGGATCGACAGTTGCGAATGGGATTGCACGCAATTGCTGCTTCTGAGGAGCGCACTCGTATTGTGTTGGCCGAGCATGCTGCCATCGTCGAAGCAATACGCTCCGGCGATCCGGAACGCGCTGCTGGTTCAATAGCCGCGCACTTGAGCAATACCTTGCTCGCGATGCGATTGCCGACAGCACCAGGCTGGGTGCGCAGCGTGTCTGACACGCAGGGAAGTCGGTTTTGATGAAATGAGGGTGCGAGTGTTTGAGTGGTGAACCTGAGGTCTGGAAGTAGGCGCAGCCAAAGCGGTTCTTCTCCCTGACCATTCGAACGGAAAGGAGCGGGAAATGGGCCTCGAGTTGAAAACTGCTTTCGATCGACAGGCATTTCGGCAGGCGTTGGGCCAGTTTCCAACCGGCGTCTGCGTCGTGACCTGCACAGCGGAATTTGAACGGCTTGGCATGACCATGAGTTCATTCAACTGTTTGTCTCTTGATCCACCCCTCATCCTCTTTAGCATCGATCGCAAGGCTGTGAGCCTCCCCTTGTGGGAGAGGGCCGGGGGCTACGCGGTCAATGTGTTGGCCGAAAACCAAACGGAAATTTCCAATCAGTTCGCGAAGTCTCATTCAAACAAATGGGAAGGAACGAGATTTGCGCACGGACAATTCGGTGCACCCTTGCTGCTTGGCGTTGCCGCGGTTTTCGAGTGCATTCCCTGGGCCAAGTATGACGGCGGTGACCACACACTGTTTATAGCAGAGGTGAAGAACTTCTCGTCGTCAGTGGACCGGATGCCGCTTGTGTTCAGCAAGGGGCGCTATGCAGCGCTGCAGTCAACCGAATTCGTTGCGCCACTTTGGCCGCTCGACATTCACTACTGACGAGGGAGAGGGAGATGATCAAGACCGGGGCAACACACATCGCAATGCTGAACGACGGCAGACAGGTCTACATCAACGGTCAGCTGGCCGGAGATATCACAGCCCATCCCGCTTTTCGGCAGACGGTTCGATCGATCGGAATGCTTTACGATTTTCAATCCAGTGCCGATAATCTGGAACTGATGACGTTCGAAGTGCCCGACACGGGCGGAGAACGTGCCAACCGGATTTGGCAGCTGCCGCATAGCTATCAGGAACTTTTGGAACGCCGCAAGGCACTCGAGGCTTGGGCCGAACTCCATGGCGGTTTTCTGGGCCGTGCGCCGGATCACGTCGCCTCATGCATCTCAGGCATGTATATGGGGATCGAGTTATTCAGGGCCTATGACGCCGTCCGCGCCGCTGCCCTTGCCGACTATTATCGATATGCGCGCGACAATGAGCTTTATCTCACCTATGTCATCATTAATCCTCAAGCCGATCGGTCAAAAGCCGCGAACGAACAGCAGGATCCGTTTCTTACCGCGGGCGTAGTCGATCAGGACAGCGAAGGCCTGACCATTCGCGGTGCCAAGATGCTGGCAACTGGCGGTGTGATGGCAAATGAAGTGCTTGTGACCTGTATTCAGCCTCTTCGCGAGGGAGATGAGCGCTATGCGGTTTCCTTCGCTGTGCCCATGAATACCAAAGGGCTAAAGATCCTCTCGCGCAAGTCGTACGAGGAAAACGCTACGAGTGTTTTCGACAATCCGCTCGCCAGCCGCTTCGATGAAAACGATGCAGTTCTTTACTTCGATGATGTGAAAGTGCCGTGGGATCGCGTGTTCGTTAATCAGGATATCGCCATGACCCTGAAGCAGTTTCACGCAACGCCGGCCCATGTCTATCAGAACTATCAGGCCCAGATACGCCTGATGGTGAAGATGCGGTTCCTCGTTGGCATCGCCAAGCGCATTGCGGAGACAAACGGCGTCATCAGCTTCCCCCAGGTGAAGGAAACACTGGGTACCCTGGCTGCGCACAACACCATGGTGGACGCCCTCGTCCACTCGATGGAAGTAAAAGGCCGAATGCACGGCGCATACTTCATTCCCGACGCGCACACCTTGTACTCGGCCCAGGTCTTGACCCAGCAACTTTATGCGCAAGTCATGGTGACCCTGCGCGAGCTGGCCGGGGGCGGACTGATCATGCTGCCATCTTCGGTTTCGGACTTCGCGAATGGTGAACTGCGTGAGCTGATCGGGAAAACGCAGCAATCCCCCGTCGCCTCCTCTGAGGGCCGTGTGAAATTCTTCAAGCTTGCTTGGGATGCAGTCGGATCGGAATTTGCGTCGCGCCACACGCAATACGAAATGTTTTATGGGGGAGCTGCTTTTGTGACCAAGGGCCACAGCTTCAGAACGTTCGATTGGGATCGTTGCACGCAGCTGGTTGATCAAATGCTCGACAGCTATGCGCTCGAGGACGAAATCAAAGAAAACCCTGTAGCCGCCTGAGGTGTACCATGCCAAGCGAGAAAGAGCATAAGGAATTCCACTCCGTGGACATGGATGGCGAAGGCTGGCATTCGCCACCCGGCTATCCGCTTGAGATCGAGCAAAAGCTGCTTGCGGGCAGTCTCGACGAAGCTCACATGACGGGAAGTCGAACGCGACTGCTTCGATTCAAGCCGGGCGCGTATACAACAATCGCGTTTGTGCACGATTATTGGGAGGAGGTATATCTGATCTCGGGGGATCTCATCGTCGGCGGAGCAGATGCTCAGCACCAGCTGAGCTTCTTTTCCCACACCTATGCTTGCCGGCCACCCGGCGTCTATCACGGTCCCTTCAGGTCGGAGACGGGATGCCTATTGCTTGAGTTTCACTATTATTCCGACCGATCTGCGCCATGATGAGCCTATAGATTTTGTCGTTTCGCTTCTATGCAACGGAAGTCGTGAACGTGGTCGAAGATGCTGCCGCTCGCGGCTTTCCTATCGTTGCCATTTCAGAAAGCACGCTTTCGCCTCTGGCTAAATCTGCGAACGTTCTTTTCCCGGTTCCCGAGCATGAATATACGTTTTCACGCTCTTGCTGCCCCGATGTGTCTTGCACAGGCTTTGACCGTTGCGTTGGCGAGTCGGCTCCAAGGCAGCGAGGACGAGCCTCGGATTCCAACTGTGACCGGGCAATAGAGCCCATCCCGCGTCATGCGGGCGGTCTGCTCCGATGGGTCGATGCGGTGATTGCAGAATTTCGGGCACCAATCAACAATCGGCCCAAATGACCATTATCGGCCTTTTCAAAGGAACGTGTGTGGACGCCTTCCGTCTTTTTATAATTGTAATTTGGCAGCACCTCTTCAAAGGCACTGTAAATGGTGGGTCCTAAGGTAGTTCAGGAAAACAGTTGTGGTAAATGTATGAATTGTAATGATAATCTCTAGGAAATGGCGGAGAGAGCGGAGCGCATCAACGATCGATCATTTCAATGAATCCTGGAACCATTCGCGAAGCGTTTTGACATAAGTACGGCTGCCGATACCGGGCCGACAGACAAAATGATAGATACCGCCGGGCAGGATGTGGCGGAAAGGCTGGACCAGCAGGCCAGCAGCGAGAGCGTCTGCCGCCAGCACCAGGCTGACAATCGTCACGCCCTGTCCGGCGATAGCGGCCTGCATGGCATGCATGCTGTTGGTAAATCGGAGGCCAACCGCCGTGTCTATGCCGCTGACGCCCGCCTCCGAGCACCACCTCGGCCAGTCGGGTAAAGGCAACGGTGCGGTGCGACCATCGACATGAATAAGTTCGATGCGACGAAGATCCTGAAGGTCCACAATATTTAACCAGGGACTGCACACTGGCGCGAACGCATCGGTCTTTAGAAGAGTTGCTTCGACGCCCGCAAATGGTCCAATGCCGTAGCGTATTGCGACATCGATTTCGCCCGGCTGCAACTTCACGATCGTTTCGGAGGCATGCAGACGGAGATCGAGATCCGGCAAGACGTGCCGGATTTCTGCGAGGCGCGGAACCAGCCAATGGCTCAGGAAAGCCGTGGTCGAAGAGAGGGTCAAGGTGCTTGGATTTTCGGTTTCGCGAAGGCGCTCGACCGATCGGCGGATTTCGCCGAATCCCATTGTGGTCGCGTCATAGAGTTCCTTGCCCCTTGCCGTGAGACTTACGCTGCGCGGTGTGCGATCAAGCACACGCAATCCCAGGTATTCCTCAAGTTGACGGATCTGATGACTGATGGCCGTTGGTGTGACAAACAATTCCGCTGCCGCCGCTTTGAAGCTTCTGAGGCGGGCGGTCGCTTCGAAAGCGCGAAGTGCTGTAAGTGGCGGGATATCTGAACCTGTCATGATGAAACCGTTTCATCAAAAGCATGAGAAATACGATTTTGCTACTGCATTGTCTACAACATATGCTGTGGGCTTAAATGAGTTGAATTCATCTCGAAAGAAGGCGTATGCACCGATGGCCAATCCAATCTCAGGCATGATCGACGTTTTTGCTGACACACCGTTGAGCGGTAATCCTCTTGCCGTGGTCGAGGGGGCAGACCACCTTGAGGATGACGTGCTTCGCCTCATCGCGCGCGAGTTCAACCAGTCGGAAACAACCTTTATCCTGAAAAGTGATCGCGCGGACCGACGGCTCCGGTCGTTCACCGCGAGCGGCGCAGAAGTTTTCGGTGCCGGTCACAATGCTCTCGGTGCCTGGCTCTGGCTTGGGTATGACGGCCAGCTCGGCGATCTGAGTACGGCGCAGACATTCCTGCAAGAGATCGGTGATGACATATTGCCGATCACAGTCGAATCGCGAGACGGCCGCGTCCATGGCCGTATGAAGCAGGCATCCCTGCAGCTGTCACCGCCGCTGAACTCGTTGAATTCCTTAGCGGAAGCACTTGGGTTGGTGGCCGATGATCTTCTCTCGAACCCCGTCCCACGGGCCGCCGACACTGGCGCAAGCCATCTTATGGTCCGCTTGCGGGACCGGCAGACCGTCGATCGTGCCGCGCCCTCTGCAGAGAAACTAATCGAGGTCCTTGGTCCCGCAGGTGCGGAGGGATGCTACCTCTATGCATTCGAAACCACCGATCCGGAAAACGCTTATGCACGCTTCTTCAATCCCGCGGTTGGGCTTTGGGAAGACTCGGCGACTGGAACGGCGGCGGGACCTTTGTGTGCATATCTGGGCTCGATGGGCCTGCTGACGCGGGACACGCTCCTGATCGAACAAGGCACCCGGATGGGACGGCGAAGTTTTCTGAAGGTAAGGCTTGATCCTGACCCTGAAATATCGGGCTCCGGCGTCGTGGTGTTTCGTGGTACGCTGCATCTGTGATGAAATGCATGGTACCGTTTCTGTGCATCGCCCAAGGCGGTTCTCAGCCATACAGCCTCAGTCTTCGGGAATAGCGACAAGATAGCGAGTTAAGAGGAGGCTAGCTCATGCAAGGAGAACGCATCTATTCGGGATCACCTTACGAGGAAAAAGCGGGTTATGCGCGCGCTGCGGTTGTCAACGGCTGGATATTTGTGTCCGGAACCACTGGCTTCGACGCACAAACAAAAGAGTTTCCGCCAGATGTCGAAAGCCAGTGCGAAAACTGTTTTCGCAACATCGAGATCGCACTCGGAAAGGCAGGAGCAACTCTGAAGGATCTCGTTCGCGTGCAGATTTTCGTTACGAGCCAGGAAGAATTCGAGCGGATTATCCCGATCATCCGAAAGCATTGCTACGAGGCCCGGCCTGCCAACACAACGGTCTTCGCGCAGCTTGTGGCACCACACATGCGTGTCGAGGTCGAGGCGATTGCAGTCATTCCTGGTTGACGGTTATAAAGTGAGTAGGGTCATCTGCCCCCACTTCGCCAGATTTCGACGCTCACGAACCGTGCCGCGCAGTTCGTCTAGGCGTTCGCAGTTGATTGGACGGCTCGATGCGAATTATGAACCACGACGAAATGAACAATGATTGAAACAGAGCGTTTCATTGCAAAATACTAGATCTGCGGCGATCGCCGTACAAATCCGCTGCAAAACCGGTGTTAAGCAGCATGTGAAGTCCGAGATAGGCTTTACGAACTTCCTGATCGTTAAGAAGGGCGGCGCTCTCGCCGGAAAGATGTATTTCCCGTTCACCATAACATAGGCTCTCTGGGATATGGGACGATCGCATGCTTGATCATTCGACGTGATTTGCTGGGGTCGGATATTCAGACAATGCCAACTTGTTCACAGCGGTGGCAGCGCTTTCAGTCGGGATCGAGAAACGGAATACCGCCCCGCCGTCCGGGTGATTGGCTGCGGCTATTGTTCCTCCGTGGGCTTTGACGATTGATTGGCAGATAGCCAATCCTATGCCCAATCCACCTTCCTTTGTCGTGAAGAATCCGCCGAAGATCTGCTCCAAGTGGTCGGCTGGGATGCCAGTGCCCATGTCCCTGATCGAGAAGGCAACTTGATCATGCTCGTCCAAACTGGTTTCGAGATGGATCTCGCGCTGCGATAGAGGTGTAGTGTTCATAGCCTGGATGCTGTTGACGATCAGGTTGACAATAACTTGCTGCAACTGAATCCGATCGCCCCGGATGAATGGTAGGTTCGGTTCCAGCCTGTTCTTGAACACAACATTCTTGTTTTCGCTCTCGTGGCGAAGGAAAACCAGGCATTGCTGAACGATGTCGTTGAACTCAAGCAAAGTATTGGTGGGTGCGCGCTTGCCGGCCATATCCTGGATCCGGCCGATTATGTCGCTGGCCCGCTGAGCGCTTTCGACGATACGGGACATCAACTGCTCTGCCTTTTCAAGATTTGGCTCAGCCTTCCTGAGATATCGCAGGCCGGTCTGTGCATTCATCAGGATTGCCGAAAGCGGCTGCTTTATCTCATGTGCTATCGAAGTGGTCATCTCGCCCAACGTCGATAGTCGTGCGGCGTGGGAGAAGTCAGCTTCGACCTTCCGCAACCTGGCTTCTGCCTCGAGACGCGCAGTGTTGTCGATCACCACGAGGATTGTCGTGTCGGAACGTTCACCAGATAAATGGAAACAATGATCAAGTTGAAAACTCTCGTGCAACTCACTGACGTTGCAAGGTTTTAATATCCGATCAATCACGGCTTTCTCAAAGCCATACGAATGTCTAAGCCGGGTATTCATGACGTATATCCGCAGGCAGCGACTGCCATACCCGAACCAGGTGCGTGAGGAAGGGGGTCTTCATCTTTCGCATCACGTTGCTTCGATGGAGCTTGACCGTGATTTCCGAAATGTTCAGCTCGAACGCTATCTGTTTGCTCATTGCGCCCCGCACGACGGCCCCCATTACTTGCCGTTCGCGCGGGGTCAGCGTCGCATAAAGTGCGCGGTTGGCGTCGGCGATGCGCTGTTTCGCTCGCTTATCCTTGTCGATTTCTATGGCTCTGTTCACCGCGTCGAGCAGCGTCTGGTCGCGGACGGGTTTGGTCAGGAACTCGACCGCACCCGCCTTCATCGCCTGGACCGTCATCGGAATGTCGCCGTGGCCGGTCAGGAAAATGATCGAGGCGGAAATGCCGTTCGCGGCCAGGCTAGTCTGAAAATCAAGACCGTTCACACCCTGCATGCGGACATCGAGTATCATACAGCCCGACCGGTCCAGCACGTCGGCGTCCATGAGCGCTTGGGTCGAGTCGAAGCCGGCAGCTTCAATACCTACAGATTCCAGCAACTCGCAAATCGAAAGGCGCACCGATTCATCGTCATCAACCACCAATACAAGGGGGTCTGGCCCGAAGCGAGCACGAGTTTCCGTTGCGCTGACTATATGCCCTGACAAAATGTTCATCTTAATCTCCAATGCGTTGCGCAGCCTTACGCTGCAGATCGCGACACTTCAGCCTCTCGAATGATCCTTTGTCTGAGATACCGTATAGCTGAGCCAGTCCTCAAAACGGGTCGATCCGATGCGGGGATTGTCGCCGGGCGTAAGCGTTAGATCGTTCAACTCCGCACCAAAATAGCGTGCATGGACATCGGGGATCACGGTTCGCGGGTCCTTCGTGGCTTGCAAGTATTGACGCACAAGCTCATCGATCGGCACCCGTTCAGGCCCGGCGATTTCGACAGTGCCGTTCATCGGCACCCCGACCGTGATTTCTGCCATAGCGTCAGCCACGTCGTCACAACCGATAGGCTGGAATAGGGCAGGTGAAAGGTGGACATGCTCTCCCACCGTTCCTGATTGAGCGATGCGGCCTAAGCACTCGAAGAACTGTGTTGAACGGACGACCGTATAAGGAATGCTCGAGGCCTTGATCAGCCGTTCTTGAGATATCCTCCCACGGAAGTAGCCATTGTCAGGACAACGCTCGATGCCGACCACCGACAGCACAACGTGATGTGTGACACCCGCGGCTGCCTCCGCAGCAAGAACGCTACGACCTGACGCCTCAAAAAACTCCAGAACCGCCTTATCATCGAATGAGGGAGGATTTGCCACGTCGACGACGACCTGAGCGCCTGCGAATGCGATAGCCAGTCCCTCACCAGTCAGGTTGTTCACGCTCGTGTTCGGTGTTGCCGCCACTACCTCGTGGGCCCGCTGGCGAAGCTTGCTGGCGAGCTTCGTTCCGATGAGGCCGCTGCCGCCGATGACTACTATTTTCACGATTTGGCCTCCGTTCCACATCGATCTGATCAATTGTGAGGGAGAATGCCAGCACGGTGGCAGGAAGTCATTGTAGAGACCTTCAAATACGATTTACTCTGCCTTGAATATTCGTTTAAAAACCGGCAAATAGTGGTCCGGTGAGAGGTCGAGCCGCGATCCGCCTGACGACGGCCACTGTCCTTCCAATAGCTCCCACCTGACAGTGCTGGCTCAATCGCATGGCTACATGACCGACACGTTTGCACGGGTTTGGAGATCGCCTAAATGCAATTTGAGTTTGGAGACTACATTCTCGACCCCGACCGACGGGAACTCACCCGAGGCTCCGAGGTGATTTCAATCGGCCCGCAAGTCTTTGATCTGCTGGTTCACCTGTTACAAAATCGCGAGCGCGTCGTCAGCAAGGATGACCTGCTTGGCGCGGTATGGGACGGCCGGATCGTCTCCGAAGCAACGATAACCAGCCATATCAATGCGGCGCGCAAGACGATTGGCGACAACGGTCAGGAACAGCGCTTGATCCGAACAGTCGCCCGCAAAGGCTATCGGTTCATTGGCGAGGTTACCGAAGCAAACTCATCGGATGGTTCCAGCTTGTCGACGACCGATCCCGAACGCGCTGAACTGGACCAGCCTTCCGAACTCTTGCTGACCTTTCCTGACAAACCCTCCATTGCGGCCTTGCCGTTCCACAACTTGAGCGGCGATCCAGAGCAGGAATACTTCACCGACGGCATGGTAGAAGACATCATCGCAGCGTTGTCACACATCCGCTGGCTGTTCGTCATCGCACGCAATTCGAGCTTCACATACAAGGGCCGGACGGTGGACGTTAAACAGGTGGGGCGCGAGTTGGGAGTTCGATATGTGCTGGAAGGCAGCGTGCGCAAGGCAGCAAACCGGGTCCGCATCACAGGGCAGCTCATCGACGCCACGACGGGAGGACATCTCTGGGCAGACCGATTCGAAGGCACTATCGACGACATCTTCGAGCTGCAGGACCAGGTCGCCACGAGCGTTGTTGGCGCGATTGCGCCGCAGCTTGAGCGGGCTGAGATCGAACGAGCGAGGAAGAAGCCGACTGAAAGCCTCGATGCGTACGACTGCTATCTGCGCGGCGTGGCGGACGTGCAAAAGGGCACCAAAGCGGCCATCGAAGACGCCCTGCCGTTGTTTCACAAGGCAATACAGCTCGATCCGGATTTCGCCTCGGCCTACGGGATGGCAGCTTGGTGCTATTTCTGGCGCAAGGTCAACGGCTGGATGACCGATCGGGCGCAGGAGACGGCCGAGGGTTCTCGACTGGCCCGGCGGGCCGTCGAATTGGGCAAGAACGATGCGGTTGCCCTCACCAGAGGTGGTCATGCGCTCGGCCATCTCGCTGGCGACCTCGATGGCGGCATCGCATTGCTCGATCGGGCTCTCGTGCTCAATCCGAACCTCGCGGCCGCCTGGTTCCTCGGCGGCTTCCTCAGAACCTGGCACGGCGAACCAGACGGCGCAATCGAGTACTTCGAGCGAGCGATGCGGTTGAGCCCCCTGGACCCGGAGATGTATCGCATGCAGGCCGGCATGGCGATCTCGCATTTGTTTGCAAGGCGCTTCGACACAGCGTCGTCATGGGCGGAAAAATCATTCAGGGATTTGCCGAGCTTCCTGATGGTGGTCAGCGTCATCGCGGCAAGCCATGCACTTGCCGGGCGGGCGGGCGAAGCGCAGCGCGCGATGCAGCATCTACGCCAGCTCGATCCAGCGCTGCGCATCTCCAATCTCACGGACTGGCTTCCGATCCATCGACCGGACGATCTTGCCATATTCGCTGAAGGACTGCGAAAAGCAGGGCTCCCAGAATAAAAATTCGCTCGTATCTATTCGGCGATTCTGGCTGCTGGGACATCGAGCATGGACCGGACTTGGCACGATGGATTGACGATCTGCGAGATGGTCACTTTGCGCCAAAATCCGCGCTACCTCCTCATTTGGCAGATACGGACGATGACGTGGCGCTTAACGATCCGGAGCTTAGAATTGTATTCAGCGCATTGCTTCGAGACTGTTTTTCCAACGTTGTTCAAGGGCCCGTATCTACAGACCTATCCCGTGTCGCAAGGCGCATGTCGGTCGATGCAGCGCGCAAAGGCGTGTGCCGGCGCTAACTTTTAGAGTCGTAGTTTGCCAGTCCTAAGTCGAGACATCCGTCGTTTCTCCCAACTCCACCATTGGTCGACCTAGACGAAGGAGTAGTACCACTGCACGCAAGTACGATGCCCAGCGCGCGGCCATCGGGTCATGATGGTCATACTCAACCCGATCAAAGAAAGGACTGAAAATGACACCGCGCGTCAAACTGACATTTTTGTCCACAGACCGACTGCATCGGCGCTTCTCCAGACCTTCCTGCTAGGTGCCTGCTTCGTGGTGCAGATCGGTGCACCAGAGATGTCGAGGATGCCGGGCGTCCGGCGCGCCATTCAGATGATGGATGATCACAGCGCGGCAAGCGCTATGCCAGTGACAACAAACTCCATCTTGCCCGCTGCGAACAGGCGACCCTCCGTCGATGCAGCAGCATGAAGTGTCTTTTGACGTGTCGCATACAAGCCTCGGGCCGCGGCTGGACCTCGTCAGACGCTCCCGTACCAACTTGGCAATGCCAGTAGCGTCGCAGCTAATTGGGTGAAGAAGAGGAACGCGACGAATGGAATGAACCCATCTCCGCCCTTCCGATTGTCATTAGCTGCTGTAAAGCCTAGCCTGCCAACGCAAGTCTGAACTCCTCTCATTGAGCGCGTTCCTTTGGAGCAGGCCGACGATCGCCGCCATAAATTCCGTGAAGGAAAATGCTGATCGCCGAGGCCACGAGGGCTTCCGCTTCCGCAGGCGACGGCGGCGGCCGCAATCCGAGAATGACCTGCAGATGGAGATTGTCGCGCAGCATGCCGACGAGGTGGTCCGCCGCTTTATTGCAGTCGTCGATCTGGATTTCACCGCGGGACTTTGCTTCTTCCAGTACTTCCGCGAGGCGGCCTGAGGCGCGGCCCGGTCCTTTGTCGTAGAAGGCCTTCGCCAACTCGGGAAAACGCAGTGCCTCGGTCATAATCGAGCGATAGACGCCGATAAGGGCAGGCGACATGTAGATGGCCATTAGCCGCCGCCCAAATTCGAGCAGGATTTCACTGAGGTTCCGCCCGGCAAACCGCTCGACGGAGAGCGCGGCGAGGGCCGAGTCTGCGCTTTCAGTAATCAAGGCGGTGAATAAGCCCTCCTTGTTTCCGAACTCGTTGTAGATATTTCGCTTCGAGCCGCCGATACGCTCGATGATCGCATCGATGCTGCTTGCGGCATAGCCCTGCTCAAAGAAGACTTGGGCTGCCGCCTCGAGAATGGCGGCACGCCGGTCTTCCTGGGGCATGCGCTTTGAGCGAGCGGGTGTAGCCATGGGAGAACTCCATTCGTTATTTGCTTTTGCCCCTTGACTGGTACGGTACATTACCTTACCTGTCAAGCATGGTACGGAGCATTACCAGATTTTGGATGGTGAATATGGAACTCGTGAAAGAGACCGCGACAGAAGAAAATGCATTGATCAGCTTAAGGCGGGAGGACGACATCCCGGTCGATCACGCGTCACCCAAAAGGACGCGGCGCAAGAAGCTCTTTCTCGTGTTTGCGGTGGGACTGGCGCTTGCCGCGGCAACGTGGTGGGGCTGGACGACGTTCATTGCTGCGGACACGGAAGCCACAGAGAACGCCTACGCAAATGTTGAGGTGTCCCAGGTGACGCCCCTCGTCAGCGGGCCGGTCAAGCGTGTCCTGGTCGTCAACAGTCAGCAGGTCCGATCCGGCGATATCCTGGTCGAGCTAGATGACACCGATCTTCGACTGGCGGTCGATCAGGCCGAGGCGGCACTCGGGAGAGCGCGCCGTCAGGTTCGTCAGATAGAGGCGAACGACGAAACCCTGGCCGGGCTGGAAGCCGCCCGTGCCGCGGACGAGGCGACGGCGAGGGCGGACCTTGCCCGCGCAGAAGCCGATCTCGACAAGGCGCACCTTGACGACGGCCGCGCGAAGACCCTCACAGTCAAGGGTGTAGTCCCAGTCCATCGGCTTGACGACACGGGAACCGTGGTCCGTCAGTCCCAAGCGGCCATTGCCCAGGCCAAGGCCCGCATCGCTGCTTCGGAGGCTGCCCGGACTGCGGCCGCAGGCGCAAGGCGGGCCAACCAGGTGTTGATCGAAGATGCGAGCGTCGAGACCAACCCCGAGGTCGTGGCGGCTCAGACCAAGCTTGATCAGGCCAAGGTAGACCTTGAGCGGGCCATCATCCGTGCACCCGTTGACGGCATCGTCGACCAACGTCGCGTCGCCGTCGGCCAGCGCATTCAGGCGGGCACCCCGATAATGGCTGTGGTGCCGCTGCAGGCGATGTATGTGGATGCCAACTTCAAGGAGGTGCAGCTCCGCCGCGTCAAGCCCGGACAGCCCGTGCACCTGGTTTCCGACCTCTACGGGTCAGACGTTGTCTATCACGGCCGCGTCGAAGGCTTTGCCGGAGGAACGGGTTCGGCGTTTGCCGCGATCCCGGCACAGAACGCGACCGGCAACTGGATCAAGGTTGTCCAGCGCCTTCCCGTGCGAATCCGGCTCGATCCGAAGGAACTGCAGGAACACCCGTTGCGCGTGGGACTGTCGATGCACGCGACGATCGATCTGTCGGGAGCGCATTAGGATGTCGGGGGCCGGTCATCCGCCGCTGAGCGGAGCAAAGCTCGTGCTGGCGGCGGCCGCGCTGTCGTTCGGCAACTTCATGGTGGTTCTTGACACGACGATCGCCAACGTCGCTATGCCAACGATCTCGGGCGACCTCGGCGTTTCGACGACGGAGGGGACCTGGATCATCACCGCCTATGCCGTTGCCGAGGCGATTACGGTGCCGTTGACGGGCTGGCTGGCGCGACGGTTCGGGGAGGTACGCCTCTTCTCGGTCTGTGTCGTTGCGTTCGTGATCACTTCGATCCTCTGCGGTCTCTCGGGAAGCCTCGAAATGCTGGTGCTGTTCCGGATTCTTCAGGGATTCGTGGGCGGGCCGCTCATTCCATTGTCTGCAACGCTGCTGATGTCGGTGTTCCCGAAGGAAAAGTCGAACGTCGCATTGGCGATATGGGGCCTCACGACCGTGGTCGCGCCCATATTCGGACCAATCCTCGGCGGGTACATCTCGGACAACTACTTCTGGGGCTGGATTTTCTACATCAACATTCCGTTCGGTGCGGCGGTCGGCGGCGTGACGTGGTGGCTGATGCGAACGCGGGAGACCCCGATCGAGCGCAAGGGCATCGACGTCGTCGGCCTGCTGCTCCTCGTCGTCTTCGTCAGCGCCTTCCAGTTGATGATAGACAAGGGGCGCGAGCTCGATTGGTTCTCGTCCTCGTTCATCGTGGGATCGGCCATCGTGGCATTCATTTCGCTGGTTGCCCTCATCATCTGGGAATTGACCGACGAAGACCCGGTACTCGACTTTTCGGTGTTCAGGTCCCGCAACTGGCTTGTGTCGACGGTGTCGCTCGGCCTGATGTTCGGCCTGTTCTTCGGCAACATCGTCCTGACGCCCCTTTGGCTTCAACAGATGATGGGATATACGGCGACTTGGGCGGGCCTCGCGACAGCGCCGATGGGCATACTTGCGGTTATTACAGCTCCGATTGTCGGTCGGCTGATGACGAAGATCGATCCGAGGCTGATCGTCAGCTACGGCATGGCAGTCCTGGCCGTTTCATTTTACATGCGCGCGCAGTTCACTGCGCAAGCTGACTACATGTCCGTCGCCATCGCAATGTTCGTCCTGGGGGCAGGCGTGCCGGCTTGTCTCGTGACGCTAACGTCGCTCGCCGTCTCTGATCTTCCGCCGGAGAAAGTGGCGAGCGGCTCCGGACTGCAGAACTTCATCCGCATCATGGCAATGGCGGTCGGAGCCTCGCTTACATCCACCTACTGGGAGCATGCCACAAAGGAGAGCCGCGCCGATCTCGTCTCGATCATCGATCCGACAACAGTGCTGACCACGCCGTCAGGGCTTCCGGACGGGTCCGGCCTCGCCATGTTCTCCAGGATGGTCGATATGCAAGCGGTGATGCTCGCAACCAATAATTTCTACGCGATGGCGACGGGTCTCATTTTGATATTTGCCGGCGTTATTTGGCTGGCAAAGCGGCCGAAAGGCCCGATGAAACAGGTGAGCCACTAAAGCCGCATTTGATTCGGTGCAGAGCTCGGTGTCTTGGTCTTTTCATTTCACGCTTCCCGTGTTTTGACGTGACGACCATGAACATCGAGAGCGAGAAAATGCAGTACTATTAGTCGAACACTTGTCTAAGAGAGCTAAACTGCATTTGGCGACCGTGGGGAATGGTCGAAGTTTGTATGTTGCCAAGAGCGTCGCTTTCGGCCCCGCCGGACGCATATTTGTTCCTGGGGACAAGTCGAGTTATTGGAGGTAAGATCGACCCCAACGACGAGCTCCGATTGGCTAAGCCGGCCGCCGCAACCGAGGCGAGGATCGTCCGTTATGCCGTCATCTCGAGGCAGTCGGGCTGTGGGGGGACGCATGGGACAGGTCGGATCAATAAGTTTTTGTCGGGCAATGGCAGGGCTCCTCTTGCTTGTCTCCCTTGCTGGCTGTGCCACGCAGCGCGCGGAGGTTGCAACGCTGCCCGTTACTGCGTCGCCGGCGTTGCAAAGCACCCAGACCGTTCAGTCCCGCGACAGTTCCGGAGCCGCCGACCTCCTCTACGTTACCGACCGGGCACCTGTAACTGCGTCGAACAGAACGTTGTCCTACGGTGCCGAAAGAGCCATATTCTTGAGCTTCGGGTCGGTGTCGATCACCCCTACGCGCGATTCTCCCTCCAGCAAAGGCAAGTTTCGTGTTGGCGCGATTTCCGAGACCGGACGGTTTCCGGCGACGCCTTACGGCGTCGTGGCGACCGCGAACGGGCCACGCCGCACGCCGGTGGCAGTCGCTGCCCATGAACAGGCTGCCGCATCGCTGCAGGCCGAAGTCGCCCGTCGTCTCGCAACAGCCGATCGCAAGGAAGTCGTGGTCTTTATTCACGGATACGGCAACAGCTTCGACGACGCCGCGCTCGCCACAGGCGAGATTTGCAGGTCGCTGCAGAACCAGTTTGTCTGCATTGTCCTGACATGGCCTGCTGGGGGCTCCGGCGGCTTCTTCTTTGGCTACAACATCGACCGCGAGTCGAGCGAGTTTGCAGTCGCGGACCTCAAGAAAGCCATTCGCATCATCGCGGAAGCCAAGGGTGTCGAGCGGCTTCACCTCCTGGCGCATAGCCGCGGAACCGATGTGCTCGCGAGTATGGCCCAGCAACTCGCCATCGAAGCCTATATTAGCAGATCCTCGCTTTGGCAGCGCTACAAGATCGCGAACGCGGTGTTTTTCGCTCCCGATATTGATCTCGATGTGGCTTCTTCCAAGTTGTTCGCGTGGGTATCGGACCCCGACCTTGCTTTCGGCAGCAAATCAAATCCAGGCGCGTTCCCGCCTCAAGGCCCTATGCATCTCACGGTTTATTCCTCTCCCAGGGACAAGGCGTTGGGGGCATCAACGCTGCTCTTCGGCAGCGCCTTGCGGCTGGGGCAGCTCGCTGTCGCAAGACTTCCCAAGGACAGGAGCGAGGCGGCGTCCCAATGGGCAGGGTCTAACATGGGAGGGCTGGTCGATTTCATCGAGTTTTCAGGCGGCCGCGGCTTCATCGGCCATAGCTATTTCTTGTCCGATCCGGCTGTTAAGGCGGACTTAGTTGCGCTCATCCGCGACAGAGTGAAGGCGGGCGATCCCCGTCGCCAACTCGTCGAAATCAAACGCCCTTTCTGGCGAATATCGGATGTCCAGCAGGCCTCGCGATGATTGTCCCAAAATGATCCCTATTGCCGCGCCTTTGTAAACCGTGCAGACGGTCTGATACTCAGGCTGCAATCTCCCAATTAGGTTCCTGACCCGCCGTCGATGCCGCAGGCCGCACAGGGCCGTCGGCCAGGAGCCTTGTCAGTACTGGCGTAATCGTGTTGCTGATATCGGTAGCATGGGATCATCGATCGCGATCCCCGTGTCTCTCGGCGAAAGCGTTGGCGCATTCACGCAAAGTGAGGGGTCGCTGCGCCTTCCTAAGGATTTCAAGCGTAAGCTGGCGGGTGTTTGTGTCCCTGAGGCCCGAATTCAGCTGCTCCATCGAGCCTGATCGCGACGGGCGTCCGCGGCGCTTGCGCGTGGGTTTGTCGACCGTCCAATCAGGATCAGAACTCGTCGGCATGAAAATGCTCAGCAACTTGACGACAGCTGGATCCCACTCTTCCACCCCTTAAACTTCGCTAGCACCCAAGTTGCCCGGTTTTGCAGCCATCAGCAATATGATGCCGCCGTACTGGCGTCCATGGTGTGCGAGGGCAACTTTGGCGGCGGCATTACCGACTGCGACACGACCAAGGGCACGTTCAAGGTAGCTTGCTTTCAAACGGCTCCGATCAAAGCGACAGGCCGACGGACTGATAGACTTTTGTAGACTGCACCAATACAATTGCATGCTCTGCGTTCTGTGAAAGGAGTCATGTGAAGTGGCCGAAGAACGCGCCCATCGCCGTCTCGCCGCCATATTGGCCGCCGATGTCGTCGGCTACAGCCGACTCATTGAACGGGACGAGACGAGCACGCTTCAGGCACTGAAGGAGCGCCGAAAGAACATCCTGATGCCGCTGATGGCATACCATCGGGGACGCATCATCAAGGTGATGGGAGACGGCGTTCTGGCGGAATTTGCAAGTGCCGTCAATGCTGTCGCCTGTGCGGTCGAGCTTCAAGCCAGGATGGCAGAGGCGAACAAAGATCTGCCAGAGGATCACAAGATCGTTTTGCGCGTGGGTATCAATTTGGGCGATGTCATCGTCGAAGGGGGCGATCTGTACGGCGACGGCGTCAACGTGGCTGCCCGGTTGCAAAGCCTTGCTATGCCGGAAGATATTTGCATCTCCGGAAGCGTGTATGATCAGGTCAAGCGCAAGCTGGACTTCGTCTATGACGAAATTGGCCCGCAAACGATGAAGAACATCGCCGAGCCGGTACCTGTCTATCGGGTCTGGGCGCCTTCCTCCAGGCAGGAGTATTACGGTTCGGCGGAGAAGGCGTTGCCACTACCAACAAAGCCTTCGATCGCCGTCCTTCCATTCACGAATATGAGCAACGATCCGGAGCAGGAGACGTTTGTCGACGGGCTCACCGAAGACCTGATCACCGACCTGTCAAGGACCGCCGGTTTGTTCGTCATCGCGCGCAACTCGACCTTTGCTTACAAGGGAAAATCACTGGACGCGCGGCGCATCGCTCACGACCTTGGCGTGCGCTATCTTCTGGAGGGCAGTGCCCGGCGGGCCGCCGGGCGGGTCCGCATCAACGTGCAGTTGATCGATGCAATCCGGGGTGACCATCTGTGGGCCGAACGGTTCGACCGCAGCCTGGAGGATATCTTCGCCGTGCAGGATGAGGTGACAGGCAAGATCGTCGAGGCCCTGATCGGCCGGTTGACGGTTCAACCGGCGCGTAACAAGCCCGCCAACCTGGAAGCTTATGAACTGTGTGTGCGTGCACGGACTCTGGGCCTTCAAACGTCACTGGCGGCACGCGAGGCGATTTTCCTGTTGAAGCGCGCGATTGCGCTCGACCCGGAATATGCCGAGGCGCACCGCTGGCTGGCGCTTAACCTGTGGTTAGCCTGGGAATTTTGGGACGAGCCGATGGATCCAAGCCGGGCAAAGGCAGAGGCGGAAGCGCAACGGGCCGTGGCGCTCGACCCGAACGACGCCGGAAACCGCTGGGTATTAAGTATTATCCTCGGGCATGAACGCCGCTGGGCAGAATCGGATGCGGAGTTTGAAGCCACCCTCAAACTTGATCCAAACTATGCGGACGCATGGGCGATGCGCTCGGATCTGATTACGTTAGCCGGCCGGCCGGCCGATGCTGTCGAACACGTATACAAGGCGCTCAGGCTCAATCCTCACCCGCCTGGTTGGTATTACTGGATGCTGGGGCAAGCGCAGTATGCGCTTCACGACTACAAGTCCGCAGTCCAGACGTTGCTCCGGCCCGAAACCTATCGCACGACATCGCGCCGCATTCTAGCGGCGAGCCTGGCGCAACTCGGACGCCTGGAGGAGGCGCACCGGGAGGCAGAGATGTTCATGATGAGGAATCCGAATTTCACAATTCGGCATTGGTCGGCTTCGCAACCCTTCCGCGATGAAGATCTCCGGCAGCACTTTATCGAGGGCTATCGCATGGCCGGATTGCCAGAGTAACTGTCGTTGGCCAGGCATCCGGCCTATCTGTATCTCAAGCAATCTCGCAAAACACGACACAATAACTCCACTTTGTAGATCGAATTGCCTACCTGCATTTTCAATGAGTTTGCAGTATTGTGTAAAGTTAAGGAGAATTTCGCGCGTAGACGCGGGGGGTGATGGCCATAGTATTCATAGATTGCCGTTGAATTTTTTCCAGCTCTCTCTTGTACTGTCTGAGAAATTAATCTTCGACGTTCTTATCAGAGCGATCTCTAGGTATGGCTATTCACCTTAATACTATCGAATTGAGAATGGACGGGTGCTCTCGATCGGCGAGACAATAGTAGTCAATTGAGAGCCGTAAATTCAATGCGAAAGGGGATAAACCCCGGCGGGTGCACTTCGGCACCTGGGGGGCTGGATCCTTTTTCCTGATGCATTTTAAACCGAGGAGAATTTCCATGGCACTCGACATCACCACCCAAGACATCATCATCGACGAGAGCACCGGTCTTACGGACAATGATGTTGACCCGTCCGTTTCGCCGCACGACAGCAACACCACGCTGCAATATATGCTAACTCTCGACGGTGCGGGCGGGCTGACCTCACCGGAGGTCGCCTTCCAGACCGATTTCGTAGAGGCCACGGCGAGCGCCGGGGAAACCATTGCCTCGGTCATTCTCACCCAGGACTCGTCCGGGACCCCGTTTTCCACTACCGTCGGCGTGAACAGCGGGATTCAGACGGTCGATGGCAATTATGTGTGGCTGTTCCAGGACTCAACTGATCCAACCGTCGTGATCGGCGTCATTGGTACCTCCGACCCGCTCGTCGAGCCCGCTGAGACCGGGCCGCTTGCCCTCTCGTTTGCGCTGATCAGCACCAGCAACACCAATGCGGACCTTTATACGGTCCAGTATGTGCCGTTGCTCCATCCCGATGCGACCGACCCGGACGACCAAATCGATCTGACCGATAAGGTGTTCGCCTCGGTCACGGGGACGTCCGTGAATAATTTCTCAGGCCAGAACGCCGCGCCAGGTAATAATGATTTCTATGTGATCAATTCGTCCAATGACGCTACCAAGCAGCTTCTGGTGACAGGTTTTCTGGGGGCGGCCAATGCCACCGCCAACGTGAGTACACAGGGCTTCGGCGTCAACAACCAGAGCATTAATCCGACCGAAACGCTGCAGGTCGATTTTGTCACCGGCGGTACGCTGCCCGCAGGTTCTGCCGCGCAAATCCAGTACGGCAGCCATCTCGATAACGTCATGCAGGCGGGGTTCACGATCAATCAGATCACGCCGTCTGCTCCGAATTTGCGGGTGGACATCAGGATCAGCGCCTTCGACGTTACGGGCAACGAGCAAGGCTTGAACTTCTACGACGGCAGCCCGACCGCCGCCGCGCCCATTACCAGCATCACGTTGACGGGCGCATCGGGGTTTGCGTCGCCCATCATCGCCAACGGCACCTATGCTACGGCGGGCGGCAATGTCACCGTCAGCGGGCTCGGCACCGGCGTCGTCACCGTCACCGGGCTCGATAACGTCACCACCGTCGATGTCACAACCAGCAGCCAGATGGATCGGCTGACGGTTACGGGGGTCGATTCAAACGAAGGGCTCGACATCACCGAGTTCCATTTCTCGGCGCAGACCACCAATGCCCACAGCGAAGAGGTTGGCTCCTTCATCAATTTTGACGATGACGGCCCGACGATGACGGCAGACGGTGTTGTGCCGGAACTGACGGTGGATGAGACCGACCTGACGACCAACGCCAGCGCGGATTTCTCGACGGCCTTCACCTCGGATGCCGGTGCAGATGGTGACGCCATCACCTATGCGCTCGGCATCAGCCAGGTCACGAACGATAGCGGCCTCACCGACACCGCAACCGGCGACCCCGTCCTGCTGTTCGTGGAAGGTGGCAACGTGGTCGGCCGTGCCGGCTCAGCCGCCGGCCCGATCGTGTTCACGGTCAGCGTCAGCGCCGCTGGCCTCGTGAGCCTCGACCAGGCTCGGGCGATCGTTCACGCGGACGCCACTGATCCGGACGACAGCACGACGTTGGCTGCTGCCGACCTCATTACCCTGACGGCGACCATCACCGACAACGACGGGGATGAGGCCTCGGCCACGCACGACATCGGCCAGAGCCTTAACTTCGAGGATGACGGCCCGACGATCACGGCAGACGGTGTTGTGCCGGAACTGACGGTGGACGAGACCGACCTGACGACCGACGCCAGCGCCAGCTTCGCGGGCGCCTTCACCTCGGATGCCGGTGCAGATGGTGACGCCATCACCTATGCGCTCGGCATCAGCCAGGTCACGAACGATAGCGGCCTCACCGACACCGCAACCGGCGACCCCGTCCTGCTGTTCGTGGAAGGTGGCAACGTGGTCGGCCGTGCCGGCTCAGCCGCCGGCCCGATCGTGTTCACGGTCAGCGTCAGCGCCGCTGGCCTCGTGAGCCTCGACCAGGCTCGGGCGATCGTTCACGCGGACGCCACTGATCCGGACGACAGCACGACGTTGGCTGCTGCCGACCTCATTACCCTGACGGCGACCATCACCGACAACGACGGGGATGAGGCCTCGGCCACGCACGACATCGGCCAGAGCCTTAACTTCGAGGATGACGGTCCGACGATCACGGCAGACGGTGTCGTGCCGGAACTGACGGTGGACGAGACCGACCTGACGACCGACGCCAGCGCGGATTTCTCGACGGCCTTCACCTCGGATGCCGGTGCAGATGGTGACGCCATCACCTATGCGCTCGGCATCAGCCAGGTCACGAACGATAGCGGCCTCACCGACACCGCAACCGGCGACCCCGTCCTGCTGTTCGTGGAAGGTGGCAACGTGGTCGGCCGTGCCGGCTCAGCCGCCGGCCCGATCGTGTTCACGGTCAGCGTCAGCGCCGCTGGCCTCGTGAGCCTCGACCAGGCTCGGGCGATCGTTCACGCGGACGCCACTGATCCGGACGACAGCACGACGTTGGCTGCTGCCGACCTCATTACCCTGACGGCGACCATCACCGACAACGACGGGGATGAGGCCTCGGCCACGCACGACATCGGCCAGAGCCTTAACTTCGAGGATGACGGTCCGACGATCACGGCAGACGGTGTCGTGCCGGAACTGACGGTGGACGAGACCGACCTGACGACCGACGCCAGCGCCAGCTTCGCGGGCGCCTTCACCTCGGATGCCGGTGCAGATGGTGACGCCATCACCTATGCGCTCGGCATCAGCCAGGTCACGAACGATAGCGGCCTCACCGACACCGCAACCGGCGACCCCGTCCTGCTGTTCGTGGAAGGTGGCAACGTGGTCGGCCGTGCCGGCTCAGCCGCCGGCCCGATCGTGTTCACGGTCAGCGTCAGCGCCGCTGGCCTCGTGAGCCTCGACCAGGCTCGGGCGATCGTTCACGCGGACGCCACTGATCCGGACGACAGCACGACGTTGGCTGCTGCCGACCTCATTACCCTGACGGCGACCATCACCGACAACGACGGGGATGAGGCCTCGGCCACACACGACATCGGCCAGAGCCTTAACTTCGAGGATGACGGGCCGACGATCACGGTGCCGTTCGACGGTGACCAGAACGCCAACAACGGTAACGGGACCCACGAGACCCTGGCCAACGTGCTCAACGCGTCGGCCACCGGAGCCTTCGGGTACAACATCGGCGCCGATGCGCACACGGCCGCGTTCTACACGGGCGGCGGTTCCGACTTC
>NZ_PGGO01000025.1 GCF_003010955.1 Phyllobacterium brassicacearum | reverse complement strand
CAGATCGCCGTCTCTTCCTTTGACACGTCCAGACCTACAAAAAGCTGTTCCATTCTGCTCTCCTCTTTTTGACGCGGCCATAGTAGCCGCCAGAGAGCGCTGACAATCAATTACTCAGAGTCTCATCCAGATGCCATCTGCAACTGACCTGGCGCTTCCTTCTGTTGAAGGTCTCAAGCAGCCGAGGACTGAAGTGGATGATCCAGCGATGGATGGTTGAATGGTCGATCTCAATGCCGCGTTCTGCCATCATCTCCTTCAGATCGCGAAGGCTGAGATTGTAAGAGAGGTACCACCTGACACACAGAAGGATGATGGTTCGATCAAAATGACGGCCCTTGAACATTGCGGCTTCCTGGCTGAACACTGAGCCAAACCCATCGCATGTCAGTCACTGACAAAAAGTTTGCAACACAACCCTTTGACAACGGCGACTGCGCCGCGAGTGCATCCCGCATCGCCTACCGGATGCGTCAAGCAATCTTCTCAGCGTATTTCTATGTTGTTGCCAATCAGCGTAGTAACGACTCGCGAGAAACTAAGCATATTTGCTTACATTGGTTAGTTTACTTTCGACCTTGCGAGAATGGGCCTATTGTCGGGCATGCCCGCATAGTCAGTTTCGTCAATCGACCAGCGGCAATGGGGGGAAAACGATCATGGCCGCGATCAAATCCAAAATCTGTCTGCAACCGTGCAACTGGTCCGCACCGGCTGGAAGTCTGTTTTTGCTGATGCTGCTCGTCATCATGCTGATTGCGGGTCCGGTTTCTGCAAGGCAAGCGGAATTCATGCAGACCACATGCTGGTTCACCGTCCCCAAGGATCGCGATATGAGGTGCGGGCATCTGGTGGTGCCGGAGAACCGTACGAAAGAAAACAGCGCAGTTATCAAGTTGGCGGTTGTCATCTTCGAGCCGGACCGCGAGCGGCACGAGCCCGTTGTTTATCTAAGCGGGGGTCCGGGTCAAGCTGCGCGGATCGAGAGCAAGGGTGACATTGAAGAATGGTGGCGTTTTATCGACAATGGCGCGTGGTTGCGCGGCCGCCGCTTGGTCGTATTTGATCAGCGGGGCGCCGGCCTATCGGAACCGTTGCTGAGCTGTTCGAAACACTACAGTCCGGCGCTCTGGAATGGCATTATATCACACCCCAATGACCCGCTCGATTTTGATCTGGCACAAAAACGCGAAGTTGAGGCATGTCGCGATGATTTGATCGGGAAGAGCATTGACCTCGCCGCGTACAATACCAGCGAGAACGCTGCCGACATTCACGACTTGCGTGGGGCGCTCAAAATAGAAAAATGGGTGCTTTTCGGCATTTCGTACGGAACGAAGGTCGCCTTGCACGTCCTGGAACATCATCCCCAGGAGATCATTGCCGCAGTGCTCGATTCAACGCTGCCGCTCGACGTCAACTACGTCGATCGTGACGCTGCGAATTTGGACAGGGTCCTAAATAAACTTGATAAGGATTGTGCAGCGCACCCCGGCTGCCGCGGTGGCGTTGGAAATATGAAGGCATTGATCAACGAGATTGTGCAACAACTGGATGCCCAACCGATATTGCTGCGCCTCAAAAGCAACGACCGATCGACCACGTTCACGCGGGTGTCCGGAGCCGACGTTCTGGAATTGATATTCAATCAGTTCTATGACCGCGGCGCGATTGAAATGTTACCCCAGTTGATCCGGCAGACCGCGGACCAGGATTATGGGCCACTTGCCCAGATGCTCAGCTTTTACGACATGAAGGAAGACAGTCGCGCGTTCGCCGATGGTATGCATCTCTCGGTCGTATGCAGTGACCGCATGTCTCCCGCGGCGTCGCCGGCAAAATTTGCGCTGTTGGATAGCTGGGTGCGGGATAATTTCTACAATTGGGCTTGTCCGCTTTGGCCCTCTGCAAAATCGGTCAAACCAAATGGACCGCGTCAGAAAAATGAGGTTCCAGTCCTACTGCTAGCAGGAGAATATGATCCGGCTGCTCCCTCGAACTGGTCAGAGGACTTGGCGAGGCACATGGGGCGCAGTCAGTTTGTACTGTTTCGCGGCGTTGGTCATGATGTGATTGATGCCACGAAATGCGGTGGAGACGTGGTCGCGGACTTTCTGACAAATCCTGAAGCTCGGATCAACACATCCTGTGTGAGGGAGATGTCGGCACCTCAATTTTCAATACCCGAGGGTGACAATACCGATGAACTCATGACTGTATCGGTCCTGCCATCCATGTTGCACCGATAGACTTGGCTGAACTACAAACTTGGAGAGGAGTTTCGAATGTTTCACACTGGTCGAGCTAAGTCGGCATTTCTGACCGTCGCTCTTTCCCTCACTATTATTTCCGCTTTGGTGCCTACGCCAGTCCGTGCGGCAAACAATGTCTGCGAGTATCAGGACTATGATTGGGCGGAACTGAGCTCGGTCGAGAAGGGTGCTTGGGGGGCTCTCGGCTACTCGCAGAGGCTGTGGGACGGAAACGGTGAGTCCTCGACTTCTGACAAGGATTGGTCTGAGCTCACGTCTGCCGAAAAGCGGGCGGCGCAATCCCTCGGCTATACTCGCTCGTCCTGGGAAAGCGGCAGATGTTAGGTCTCGTGAGCAAAGGTTGACTGGGGATCTGCCGTATGGAGGCAGCGTTGGGCGAACGGATCGGTTGACGGATGAGGAATGGGCGCTGATCAGCTGCTTGCTTCGAGCTGAACGAGGGCGCCGGTGTCGCCCGGCGCAGGACAATCGCCACCGATCGGGTTGAGGCATTCCTCGCCGGCAAAGGCTCCGATGCCGATGCTATCCGAGCCGAGATCGACAAGGCCGATAGCGAGGCGGTCATCCCGGCAAAGAGCAACCGCCGCGAAACAGCCCTCAATCATCTTCGCAAATATAAATGGCGCAACCAGATCGAGCGCCTGTTCAACAAACTCAAGAACTGGCGACGCTTGGCAACCTGTTATGACAAGACAAAGGAGTCCTACTAGGCTTCGTTGCATTGGCCTCAATCAAACTCTGGATACCCTTTGTCCGTGACACCTAGTCTATAGTCTAGGCTGATCAAAACCAGAGCTCCCAGATATACAATGCGACCTCGGCTAGAATTGCGAGCAGGATGCATATTTCGATCGAGAGACTTCTTCCGGCCTCCCGCCTTTCACTTAACCGCATAAAAGCTTGTTCGTAAAACAAGTGAGTTGCGTCGACTGCTTTTTCTGCCGCCTTTATACGCGCGGCAATCTCTGTCCTTAAGCTCAGCTCAAGAAATATGCGCCGAGCAATTGGAGGCGTGATCAGGTCAGAGCGATCGAGCAACGCCTCCGCGCGGATCAGCCAATACTTTGCCGCACTCGCTTGGGCGGCCGAAACACCTGCTCGTTGCTGGAACGAACGTCCAGCACGGCTCAAGTAGAAGAACGTCGCATCTTCTTCTGAAGTTTGCCATTGGCTTACTATGCCCTCCTCTAGGCGACATAGTTGTTTATATATCCATTCAAATTGGGCGATCCCCTTCCTAGCCGGCCAATCCTGGTCCCCGACGATGACTATCTTGCGTACTGCGCGTAAGACGCGGGCTCCCTGAAATGAGACCTCGATCACTGATTGTCGGGCGCCGGCGCCAGATGCATCTTCGGATATCCAACCCTCCGCCGCCTTCTGCATTGGGAATGGCGTCGCAGAACCTGCAGGGAGGAAGATAATCTCGCAATCGTGCGAGCGCGACATAGTGATTGGCGCAAGCGTCCTAGCGTCAAGCAAGTAATCGGGGTGCGGGAGTTCTTCGAATAAGGCCAGGACAGGCTCTGGCAAATCTAGCCTGATCTCTTCGTTGGCGCACTGCGACGATTCGGATCCAAACGTCAGCAGCCACGCACGTGGTTTGAGCAAAGTTGCGGTCACCCGTCGTCTCGCACTAATCGAAGTCTCTCCCATGTAGGATCAACCTCGTGTATGTCCGGGAATCTTACGTAGCGATCATCATCATCCACAATCGGCCCCGGCAACGAGAGATAAAGTTTCAATTCTTTGCAGTTGCAGAAGCTCGCATGCAGAAGCTCTCCGTTCAAATGATCGAGCCAATCAGGATCGAGCTTAGCCGAAATTCGACCCTCGATGTCCAGTGGAGAGATAAGCTCAAGAGCGTCGCTCCCATCCGACGCTATCAGAAAGCCCCAAGAGCAGAGGAATGACGGGACATTCAGATGATAGCTACCGACGTTCGCAAAAACGGTCTGCAGAGTGCGCCGTAGGGCGATATGATCCTTCCAATGATTAATTGAGAACTCAAGCCCTTGGATCGCCAGAATTCCTCCGGGGCGAAGCCGTTTTTTGGTTAGTTCGTAAAACTGTCGCGTGTAGAGCCGCTGAGCAGGGCCGTTGTCCAGCATATCGACTACATCTACAATCACGACATCATATTGCCGGTCATCGCCCGCAATAAATTCACGTCCGTCCTGAAAGTGAATTTCCGCGCGCGGGTCCTCGAACGCGCCGCAATGCCATTCTGCCAGATGCCGTCGGCAGAGTTCTACGGCTTGTTGGTCGATATCGACCATTACTGCCTTGCGAACCGTACGGTGCGCAAGGACTTCGCGCAACGTAGCTCCTTCCCCTCCGCCAATGATTAAGACATCTGTCGGTTTTTCGTGTAGCAGCATCGCCGGTTGGACGAGCATTTCGTGGTAGAGGTCCTCATCGTGAGCCGCACTCTGAATCACGCCATCCAGGTACAGTGCAACACCATGATTGTACGTGTCAGCTATCACGACGCTCTGGAAAGCCGTCTTTTCCGAGCAGAGAATCGATTTAACGCTATAGTGATACCGATCAATCGGATCAGCCATTTCGACGACATACATGCTCTCGCGGAACGGCAACTGGTAGGAAGGGGCATCCGCATAGAAATACCCTGGCGGTAGAGGCGGTAGAGGGTAAGATCGCTCATCCTCCTCTGGTGACGATGGTGCAGCCTGATGTGGCGAATACGTCATGATGAACACTCTGCGCCAACATCACATACGCAGAGCCCTCGCATAATCTGAATGATCTCGATACGGCGCGGGCTGAACACTCTGACCATGGCAGGCAAACAACTTCGGGGATCACAAACGCCACACATGAAGATATCGATCGCGCAAAAGCTCTTCTCTGGCCATGTATGAACCGTCATGTGGCTCTCAGCGAGTATTGCGGCGCCGGTGATCCCTCCTCCGCTCCCAAATCTATGAAAGTGTAAATGGAGCAGCGTAGCGCGTGACTGGATGATTGCGTCCCGAAATCCCGACTCGATTCGCCCCATATCCGCGAGAGCTGAGGCACCATAGAACTCTGCAATCAAATGGCGGCCAGGTAACCCGCCGCCGACAGCATGTTCACTCAAACCGCTATCGGCCACAGGTAGCGGAGGGATAAAAGTACCAGCTACATCATAGTGCGCGGAGAAATCAGCGGCGGTCGACTGGAATAACTCCGAGTATGAACGGGACATCGAGTTCATCTGCTCACCTTTAACGCGGCGGGTTCTGCGGTGCGCTCCGCTTCGGCAAGCGTCAACAACAACTTCGCGAAATCGTCGCCCGTCGCGATGAGCGTGCAATTAATACGCATTGCCGTCATGAACTCCGGCTGCGGTATTTGCTTGCGGAGAGCTTGGGCTCCAGCCTGCTCCCTTTGAGATTGCGTTTTGATCACTCGAAGACCTTCCCCGTGGGAAACGATATTCGTTCCGCAGGCTAGAACATTCAAGTTGACCTTTAGGTCTATAGAGTAACCGTGGGGTTATGACCGCGCTCAGCGCAAATATTTCAGGTGCTTTAATCCTAAACTTGAGCCAGTTCGAATTCGGCACGAGTAACCCGAGAGATATCGATGATCGTCATCAGTTCATCGAATAAGGCTGCGATAGTGGGATCCCGATCAGCAAGTTCGCTGACACGCAGGAAGGCTTCTTTGTTCAGGTAGCTGTCCGTTACCATGATCAGTTGCTCATCCTTCTGGAGTGGCACCGCCGGCGATGTCACGGTAATCCAAATTGTGGGCAACGATACCCGCAGCTCCGATTTCAGGCGGTCGCTCCAGTTACAGCTTTCCACTCTGCCATGGCTTTGAGCCTGTGTAGATGGATAGCGAAAGCAGTGCGGTTGTGGTTGGACGGAACGAACAGATTGCGTAAGGTGGAGAAGATCGAAACGAAGCGTTGCAGTCCTCCCGGCGACCGGAAACCCTGCATGGACCATTCCCGTTTTCGTAACGGCACGTGGGAATTCTCGGCCCGGTTGTTCAGCCCTTTGTGAGAGCGGTGTTCGACATGGGGCATGATCTGCCGCTTCGCTGCACCATAGGATCGCAGCTTATCGGTGATGATGCGCTTGGGCGGCAAGCCTTGCTGTTTCAACAGGCGCATCAGCAATCGCCTGGCAGCCTTGGTATTGCGGCGGGTCTGCATGATCTCGTCAAGGACATAGCCGGTATGATCAACGGCGCGCCACAGATAGTGTTTCTTGCCCGAAATGGAGATCACCATTTCATCAAGGTGCCAGACATCGTTCTGCGACGCCTGCCTGCGGTGCAGCCGGCGCGCATAATCCGGACCGAACTTGATCCCCCAGCGGCGGATGGTTTCATAGGATACCAATATCCCACGCTCCAAAAGCATTTCCTCGACCAGGCGCAAACTTAACGGGAACCGGTAGTACAGCCACACTGCATGAGCGATGATCTGGGGTGAAAAACGATGGTGCTTATAGCAGACAGCAGGCTGGTTCATGCCCATCCTTTTATGCCAAACTCGCTGAGCCAAAGTTAATGTGACAAGCCCGTCGGCGCCGCTGTCGAGGGGCTTGATCTCGAACTCGCCCGCATTCATCACCTGCGCGGGAACCTGCATTTCCCGCTCGGCCAGATCGATTTCTGCCAAGCGGAGCATGCCCGAGCCTTGGA
Source organism: Phyllobacterium brassicacearum (assembly GCF_003010955.1). Lineage (GTDB taxonomy): Bacteria > Pseudomonadota > Alphaproteobacteria > Rhizobiales > Rhizobiaceae > Phyllobacterium > Phyllobacterium brassicacearum. The sequence continues at coordinate 64,452 of NZ_PGGO01000025.1, read as the reverse complement.
GCATGCCCGGCGCGCCGGCTCGGTCGAACTTGAAGCCCGGGCGCTCGGCGGCATTGGTGACGCCGACTACATGCGCGGGCATATGCGTAAAGCCCGCAACCGCTTCAGCCGGTGCGTCGAGCTGGCCCGCGAAGAGGGCCTGGGCCGGATCGAGGTCGCGAACCTACCCATGGTCGGTCACTGCCTGATCTACACATGTGAGTTCGACCGAGCACTCGAAGTGGCCGGTCAAGCCTTGCAGCTCGCCTCGCGGGTGGGCCACCTTCGGGCCGAGATCATCGTGCACAATCTCCTCGCCGACGTGGGCCAATCGCGGAGTGAGCCCGAGCGGTGCGAAGCATCCGCTCATCGACTGATCGAACTGGCCGGGCAAATCGGCTCGAAACGGTTCGAGGCGCACGCACTGCAGCACCAGGCCGAGGTCCTGCGCCTCCGCGGCCAACGGGCGGATGCCGAAAACATGCTCGAGAAATCGCTTGCGATTGCCCGCGAGAGCGGCCTGCAGTTTGTCGGCCCGTGGATGCTGGCTCAACTGGCGGCAACGACACGAGACCCGGCGCGGCGCGCCCGAGCCCTAACCGAATGCGAGGCGCTGCTCGCGCAGGGCTCCGTCGGGCACAATTACTTCTGGTCGTATCGGTATGCCATGCAGGCTGCACTCGAAGCCCGCGCTTGGGACGAGACAGAGCGCTACGCGCAAGCGCTTGAGGATTACACCAGGGCGGAACCTCTGGAATGGGCGGATCTGTGGACCGCCTGGGGCCGCGCCATCGCCGCGCATGGACGGCGGCCTACAGACCCGAGCTGCAGGGCCGAGCTGCTCCGCGTCCGTGACGAGACCATGCGCGTCGGAATGATGGGAACCTTGCGATTGCTCGATCAAGCCCTGAATGTCAGCTGCTGAATGGCCGGAGGGCTGGCGTCAGCGGGATAGAGTGCCGCGTAAGGAGAAAGCCATTCAAGGACGGCAGGATCAGCAGCATGCTACATCGTTCAACCCACAGTGGACTTGAGATCGGGCGAGCGCAGGAGCGGAGCGCCCCGGCAACGAACACCCTTAGGCGGCCGGCAATGACCGATTTCTGGCGCTCTCGTGCAGGGGAACAAAAGTTCTCCGGACCAGGGTGGCCGCTGAATAGCGCCCCGGATAGCTAGAGGGGCCCAGCCGGCAGGCCCACGACCCTACAATCTCAAGAGCCAGGCCTCTACCTTCCCCTATGCCGCTCGGGCGTGCGCCGGCACGGCACGGCACAGGACTTAAGCCCGCGCGCGCCTCGGTCAATAGGTGATGCTGGTCAGAACCACGTAAAGAATCGTGGCGGCCACGCCGCCGACCATCAGTGTCAGGAGCCAGAGCGACGGTTCCGTTCTTATTCGATCAAGATATCTCATCGGACGCTGCCTTTTCGGATAGGGTGCATGCCCCTTAGATCAGCCTGTTGTCCTCGGCCGTCTGGCGGGCGCGGCGTCGGGTTCGGTCGGTGTCGGATTTCCGCTGCCTTTCCAATCCAGCCTTGCGTATCCGCTCGAAGCGGTTGTCCTCGCTTTCGTCGGGTAAAGGTTGAGGCTCGGCTTTCTTCACGAAGGTGATCATCAGTCGCATTCCTTGCTCAGGTTGATCGGAAAGGCGCGCCGGAGCGGATGTTCCGGCGGTCGCCGTTTCAATTCTGGCGAGCTTCAGGTAGCGAGAGCCACCGCGCAGGTTTCGGCGCCGCGCCTGTCAGGGCTGGTCTGTCCGGGCATCGTCGCCCAGCCCCCAGCCTCCACGAACTGACGCTTCTTGAAGCTGTCGGGTATCGCCTTGAACTCGACAAGTTTCGTCGCCGCATCCGGTGCCGCGTTGAACCTTTCGACGCATATGGCGGACGCCAATTCTCCGCGCGCGGTGTCACCGGCCGCTGCCGCCATGGTTCGCGAAGTGCCGCCGGTGACCCAGCCGCCCCAGCTGAAGCCGACAACGATCGTGGCGATCACCGCCGCGATGCATGCCCAGACCAGCATGGTCTTCGAAGGCTGGTAGTCTTCCCAACGACGGGAGAGAGATTGTTTCGTCGTGCTCTGCATGGCCATAAAAATTTTCCTTCCAGGTTGGAGTGCGGATTGCTTTGTCCGGCCGCGCTGACCGAACGGTTCAGGCACTGCTCAGTAACCCATTCCGCCCATGCCCCCGCCGTTACCGGCTACGGGCGCGTCCTTCGGGGGGATGTCGGCGATCATCACCTCGGCGGTGATCAGGAGGGCGGCGATTGAACCGGCGTCCTGCAAGGCGGTCCGCACGACCTTCGCGGGGTCGACGATGCCGGCCTTGATCATGTCGACATAGGTTTCGGTCTGGGCATCGAACCCCTGGTTGCGATCCTTGCTGTCCGTCAACTTGCCGACCACGATCGAGCCCTCGACGCCGGCATTCTCGGCGATCTGCCGGATGGGGGCCTCAAGCGCCCTGAGCACGATGGAGATTCCGGCGGTCATATCGGCGTTGGCCCCCGTAAGGGAGGCCAGCACGGCTCTCGCGCGGAGCAACGCGACGCCGCCGCCAGGCACGATGCCTTCCTCAACCGCCGCGCGGGTGGCGTTGAGCGCATCGTCGATGCGGTCCTTCTTCTCCTTGACCTCGGTCTCGGTCGCGCCGCCGACGCGGATCACCGCCACGCCGCCTGCAAGCTTTGCCAGCCGCTCCTGCAGCTTCTCCTTGTCATAGTCGGAGGTGGTCTCCTCGATCTGCGCCTTGATCTGGCTGATGCGTGCGGCAATGCCGGCCTTGTCGCCGGAGCCGTCGATGACCGTGGTCGTGTCCTTCTCGATCAGCACGCGCTTTGCCCGCCCGAGCATGTCGAGCGTGACGTTTTCGAGCTTGATGCCGAGGTCCTCGGAGATCATCTGACCAGCGGTCAGCACCGCGATGTCTTCCAGCATGGCCTTGCGGCGATCACCGAAGCCTGGAGCCTTGACGGCCGCGACCTTGAGGCCGCCCCGCAGCTTGTTGACCACGAGGGTCGCGAGAGCCTCGCCCTCGACATCCTCGGAGATGATCAGCAGCGGCTTGCCGCTCTGCACCACAGCTTCCAGGATCGGCAGCATGGCCTGCAGATTGCCGAGCTTCTTCTCGTGGATGAGGACGTAAGGATCCTCCAGTTCCACGCGCATCTTCTCGACATTGTTGACAAAGTAGGGAGAGAGGTAACCGCGATCGAACTGCATGCCTTCGACGACGTCGAGTTCGGTCTCGGCGGTCTTGGCCTCCTCGACGGTGATGACACCCTCGTTGCCGACCTTGTCCATCGCCTTGGCGATCATCTCGCCGACGGTGGCGTCACCATTGGCGGCGATGGTGCCGACCTGGGCCACCTCAGCCGAAGACTTCACCTTCTTGGCGCGCGCCTGGATCTCCTTGACGACCGCTGCGACTCCAAGGTCGATGCCGCGCTTCAAATCCATTGGATTCATGCCGGCGGCGACCAGCTTGGCGCCTTCGCGCAGGATGGACGCGGCGAGCACGGTCGCGGTCGTGGTACCGTCGCCGGCGAGTTCGTTGGTCTTGGATGCAACCTCGCGCACCATCTGCGCACCCATGTTCTCGAACTTGTCGGCGAGCTCGATCTCCTTGGCGACGGTGACGCCGTCCTTGGTGATGCGCGGCGCGCCATAGGCCTTGTCGATGACGACGTTGCGGCCTTTCGGGCCGAGCGTCACCTTGACGGCGTTGTTCAGGAGTTCGACACCGCGCAGCATGCGGTCGCGGGCATCGGTGGAGAATTTGATTTCCTTGGCAGACATGATGTTTGTCCAGTTCGATCTTGAGAGTGAGGGGGCGGAGAGTCCGGTCAGGCGGCTTTTTTGGTGGCCGCTTCGGTCTTCTCGATGATGCCCATGATGTCCGCCTCCTTCATGATCAGAAGGTCTTCGCCGTCAATCTTGACCTCGGACCCGGACCACTTGCCGAACAGGATGAGATCGCCCGCCTTAACATCGAGAGGAACCAGCTTCCCGCTTTCGTCGCGGGAACCCGGGCCGACGGCGATCACCTCGCCTTCCTGCGGTTTTTCCTTCGCGGTGTCGGGAATGATAATCCCGCCTTTGGATTTGATATCGCGTTCCGCACGTCGGATGACGACGCGGTCGTGGAGTGGCCGGAATTTCATTGGGTTCTTTCCGCAGCCGACGCATAGGGGCAGCTGCAACCCATATATAGTGCTGTTGGCACTCGAATGATAGGAGTGCCAAAACTAATTCTCGCGTATTGCAAAATATCGACTGATATAAAGCACGAGATTTTCGAGATGTAACTGCTTCTAATACATAATCTCCTCGATTTTATCGATGTTATGCATCGGCGATATGCTAGTTTTTTACTCACCATCGGAAATAAACGTCATGCCGCGCCTTGTTTGAAACCAAATCGAAGTGCATGTGAGTGGCTCGTTGATTTGGGCCGATTTGGCTTCGCGGTGTCAGAGACCCGCCATTCACCAACGAATTCTCGATAGCGGCTCCATTGCGCCAATCCGGCGCGTATGCCGCTCCGTTGGAATCCTGGAACGAAACCCAGCGCTGACCACGGATGTACTGGCAGCCGCGGGATGGTTTCGGTTCGGATGGGAATGATGCAGGAAGCGCATCCCTCCTGAAATCATCGCCGCCACGAACGCTGACGACCTTAACACCCTGTTTACGTTAATAGTTTTGGTTATACCGCACCTAAAGAGTATTTAGCTTCGGTTTGTCGGACTATGTATTAACAACTCACTGCAAAGTAATGTCGGCCGGAACGGACACCGACGTAGCGTGCGCTTCTCTTGTCATCCAGACGCCCGTTTTCCCTGTAGTTCGTGCGTTTTGTCGCCTATGCGGACGGCGCTTTACCTATTATCGGCATTTTCAAACGACCGTTTATCCATGACTTCCGATATTGTACAAACACCTTTTTCGTTGCTAGAATCCTCGAATGAAAGCTCTCCAAAAGCCCCGCCTAATCGGGTATGCCCGCGTCTCCACTGAAGATCAGGTCCATGATGCCCAGCTCATTGAGCTGAAAGCCGCGGGCTGTCACGAGATCTCTGAGGAACATGGCTCCGGTGCATCTCGTGCGCGGCCGGTGTTGGCAAGGCTCTTGCGCGAGATCGATTGCGGCGACATCCTGGTGGTGGTGCGACTTGATCGTCTGGCACGCTCTGTCAGCCATCTGCTCGCCGTCATCGAGCAGTTGGAAGAGAAGGGCGCACACTTCCGCTCGCTGCAGGATCCGATTGACACGTCGACGCCGCAGGGCATGTTTTCGCTGCAAGTTCTCGGGGCTGTGGCGCAGCTGGAGCGGGCACTGATTTCGGAACGGACCAAGGCGGGGATCCGGGCAGCCCAGGCCAGAGGTAATCTGCCGGGCAATCCCGGATTTCGGATGCGGAACCCAGAAGCCATCGCCAAGGCATCGCGAGTGCGTAATCGCAGCCATCTGGCTGACCTGACCACAACCATGCCGTCCTGGCTCCCGGTTGTGCAGCGCATGCGGCCAGACCATCCGTGGGAAGACGTGGCACGCAGTCTCAACCATCAGACGGGACAGAATTGGAGCGTCGATCGCCTGCGCCGCTCGGTCAGACGGCTGGTGCGCGAAGGCTTGGCCGATCCTGGGCTAATACGCCCCTCGCCTCGCCGCACGCCGGAAGACCGATTGATGTCGCTGATCACTGGCATCGCCAACGCTAATCCAGAGCTGGCCTTGCGTGACATTGCCAGCCAGCTCGAAGCGATGCATGAACGCACGCCCCGCGGCTCTTCCACTTGGGCAGCCTCGTCGGTCAAGAACCTGCTCGATCGAGCCAAGAAGCTCGGGTTGGTATCACAATAGCCGTTGCAGCCCTCGCGATCCGATAAATACAGGGCCGCTGCATGAGATCGGACCGCAAGTGAATTCTCGGCTCTCGCCCCGTCGGGTTAGTATCACAATAGCTGATTTTTCATCTGCAGTGTTTTGATGGTAGAGTAAGGAATAGAAAGGCTTTGGTTGAAATCGAGGCAAATTCCAAATGGCAGTTGCCAAAGTTGCATCACTCGGCATGGCGCTTTTCGTGGCCATACCAACCGCCGATGCCGCAGTAGTCCTGCGCAAATATGAATATTTTGCCGTGAACGGCCGCACCGCCGAAGATCTCGATCGCGAGCTGGGCCGTAGAGGACCGAAGCTGGAAACAACCGGGCAACGCCATCCAGGCGCAGTGCAGATGCGTTTCACCAACAAGACCAAGTATGGTTCTGACGGGAAGAACTGCCGGGTGGTTGACGCCGACATCGTCGTGCACGCAAAAGTCTTTCTGCCGCGCTGGAACCAGCGGCGGACTGCCCAGCCCGATCTTGCCCTGATCTGGGATACATTCTCCGCCGACATCAAGCGACACGAGGAAGGCCATATCGGCATCGCGCGCTCGGCTGCGGGCAACATGGAGCGCCAGATCAAGGCGCTGCCGTGGCGCGGCGATTGCGCCACGCTGAAAAACGATATCGTCACCTTGACGCCAAAACTGATGAGGCAACACAACCTTGCGCAAATCCAGTTCGACAAGGTCGAGGGGATCAACTTCGAAAGCCGTTTCGAGCGCCTGTTGACTTACCGGCTCATACGCGAATTCGGCGGCCAGACGCCTTAGGGTCGACCGGATTAACAGCTCCTGACCTTAGAGCAGATTTGACTTATTCCGGATCATATCTAGTGGATAGATTCTAACACTTGGTGCCCACGTTTGACGGCACATGAGGACACGATGAAAAGCGCAACAAATCTGGCCGCGTCCACACGAGACTATCCGGCCAAGCCGGTACGCATAATTGACCCGTTCGGGGCGGGCGGCGGGCCTGACCTGTTGGCCCGCGCCCTGGCCCCGAAGCTTTCTGAGATGTGGGGCCATTCGGTGACAGTGGAGAACATCCCAGGTGCGGGAGCCACTGCGGGCCCTGCACAGGTCGCGAAGTCACCGGCCGACGGCCATACGCTGCTGATAAACACCAACGCTCAGGCATATAGTGCGGCGCTCCAGAAGGACCTCCCGTATGACCCGTTGAAGGATTTCATTCCGATCATTCCGCTCACGAGGCAAGCCTACGTGCTCGTCGCAGGCAAGGCGACTGGTGTCACCACCGTCGGCGAGCTCATTGCGGCGGCGAAGGCGAAGCCAGGTGAGCTCAAGTTTGGATCCACCGGTATCGGCACCGGCACACATGTTGGAGTCGAGAAATTCAATCAAGCGGCGGGAATCAAGGCGCTGCATGTACCTCCCTCGCCGAATGATTCGAACGCCGATACGATCGCCAACGCGATAGCGGCGCGCTTCACCTACTATTTGGTGCCAATCTCTCTTGCCCTACCGCACATTCGCGACGGCACACTCGTTGCGCTGGGCGTGAGTACCGCGCGGCGCTCAACCTTGCTCCCGGAGGTACCGACAATCGCGGAGGCGAGCGTCACCGGATTCGACTTCCCGATCTGGTATGGAATGTGGGCGCGGGCTGGTTCTCCGACCGGCGTCGTTGACAAGCTTGCGGATGACATCGGGCGCGTGCTCGCCGGGCCAGATCTGCGCGAGTGGATCGCTAACCACGGGGGTGAGCCAATGAGTATGACGCAGCCTGAGTTCGTGCGCTTCGTGGAGAGCGAGAGTGAAGGCGCGGCGCGACTCATGAAAGCCGCCAGTGTCAAGCCTTAATAGCCGACCGTCTGACGAACGGTCTGCGTAATTCGCGCAATGAAGGATATTCCGGTGCGCATGCGCCAGACTCGTATGCGCTTTCGCCAAAGGCGAACTCTTATGTTAGGCCGATACCACTAGCGGCCTCGAAGTAGCGCTGGGAATCGACTGATTTGAACTTTGGAGACAGTCGACCACGACGCGCCAAAGTTTGTCGGCATGAATGTCTCAGAAACGATAGCGAAGCAGGCGCCCCATGCGATAGGGTGTCAGGACGGTGCTAAAGAGTTGCGCAATCTGGGCGGGCGGTGACATTCGAGCCACCTGTCCGATGTCCCAATCGGAACGATCCTCGATAAGCTCTAGCCCCGGCACCTGTCGCACCATCTCTGCCGGGTCGTCGAGCGCCCAGTGGAGGCTGGCGCCGGTTGCGAGGAGCACCGGATGGAAGCGCAGCAGCTGGATCGTGAAACTGCCATAGGCATCAAAGGCGATTTCACCTGAGGGAAAGTGGCCAGCGATCCGCCGCAGAAGCTGCGGAACCTCATCTTCTTCCAGATATGGCAGAACGCCCTCGGCAACGATCATGGCTGGCCTGTCGGCAGGAAGTTCTGCAATCCAACTGCTCTCGACAATCGAGCAGGCAATCATTGCGCAGCCCGCGCGGTCGGGGTAGATCTGCCGACGCAAGGCGATGACATCGGGGAAATCAACTTCGAACCAGTGAACGTTCGGCCCGGGATCGATGCGTAAGATGCGACTGTCGAGACCACAGCCGAGATGGAGAACCGTTGCCTCCGGGCAGCGCCGAAGAAACGCCTCCGTCCAGCGATCGAGTATATAGGCGCGTACCGCGATGCCGACGATCATGTCGTGACCAACCTTCAAGTGGCGACTGTCCTGATCGATACGGCGCAGTGCATCTGCGGCAAAGCAGTCGCGAAGCAGGGAATCCGGCATGGCGCTTTCCTCCGCCTTCGCCTGGAGCGTGATCAGCAGGGTTTCCCTTGCGCCGGTAAGGCGGATTTGCTCCGACTGCATGCCTTCCCCGTAGAGATTTCCAGGGTGCCAGTTGCTACGTGTGAAACAATTTGGCGCCAACGGAGTTTGACAGCAATGGATAATATCGTTTGGCAAAAAACCGGCATTGGCGCGCAAGGGCCGTCGCATGAGTTCACGGCGATCGCGCCGAACGGCATTGATATCGGTCGGATCTATCGCATCGATGGAGGTCCGCTTAACGGCCGCTGGCGCTGGGTTTTTCTGCTTGGCCATTCGCAGTTCCGCCAAGGCATAATGAGCGGTCACCAGGCGTCGAAGCAAAGGGCCGCAGACCAGGTGCGCAAAACGTACGAAGGCTATCTCGAAACACCGGGGAGCGATGGTGGTGGACAAAGCCGGATACCGCTCAAAAAGCACTCAAACCAAAACCAGGCGGTTTGATATATAATACGCTCTCCGATTCATTTTCAGCCGATGCTCCGTAGCCAAGCAAAGGCGGAACGATGCGCATCGAACTGTTTTCAAAATGCGGAGGTGTTCGATGAGACAACAACACCTCGTCGTCCTCGCGCTCATCATGTGTTTTGCGCTGTTGGCGGCACTCGCTTTTTGTTCGACCGAAGACCCGCCACCCAGCCTGGCTCCCTCCGCTCCGCTGCAACAGCAAGGGACTGGCGGATGACAGCCCCCACTGGAACCACCATCATGTCGCGGTCACCAGCTGCGGCTGCACGCCATTTGCCTTTAGAGCCGCCATTAGCATTGGCCCGACGGAAAACTCCCCTGCCCTCGTCTTTTCCGTCAAAGCTCGCAAATAACCGCCGGCGGAATTGATGTTTTGCGCCCGCTGCAGGATGCAGGCAATGACGATTGCGGTGTTCTCCTGGCCGAAGACATCAAGCGCATCCTCATAGGCCGAGGGTGAAATGCCGAGATATCCCCTCACCTGTGCTGCCGTAGCCATCAGATCCCGCCAGTTGTTGATCCCGCTGGCGGCATAGTCCGCAATTTCCGGACAGGCCTTCATCACTAATCCAAGGGGATAGGCTTTTGTCGCATCTTCCGCTTTGGCTTTTACCAGCTCGGGTTTTGGTCCTTGGCTGCTTCTTAAGCCAGGTTCAAGATCAGATGTAGAGTCGGTGTTTGAATTCTGTTGCTGCGGTTCATTCTGAGACTCATTGACGCTCGGATTCTCAGCATTTACATGGTTTTCCAACAGGATAGCCACTTCGTCATGCAACGCCGCCAAATCGCTCAGGATTGGCTCCAGGGCGGCAAGTACCGCCTGGCGCGGGATTGCCTCGACGATTGCCCGAAACCGCTTCCAGATCGTCCCCCAGTCGCCGGGAACATCCTCCGCGACAGCGACCTCGATGAGTTTGGCAATATCGCGCCGGTGCAGCGTGATACGCTCGCGGACGAGCTTGAGTGCCCTCGAGGCAGCACGCACGCTCTCAGCGGCCTGCTGCAGCTCTTCTGCACGTGCCAGCAACGGCGCCAGGGAGAAGCCGAACGCGTCGGTGATCTCCCCTCCCCTGCCCTTGCGCGAATACCGCTTGCCGTTCGGACTGTCCTTGCGGGTAATCAGACCGCATTCCAACAGTACTGCCAAATGCCGGCGCAAGGTGGCATTGGCCATGCCGTGAGCACGCATCGAGAGCTGGACATTGGAGGGAAACACCACCAGCCCGTTTTCCACCGACAGCTCATTCTCGGGTAGAAATGACAGCAAGGCGTTGAGCACGGCTAGGGATCGGTCGCCCACACCAATGATTTCCTTGCCCTCGCATAGCCAGCGATAGACCTGCCACTTGTCAGCCGCCTTGCCTTCTTCGATTTCCTGCGCTTGTGCCTGTGTTTTCAGCTGGCCAAGCGACATCGCTCGCCGCCCAAAAGGCGTCGTTATCAGATTTCCAAGCATCTCCATTCACCTCTTCAAAAAGGCAAAAGAAATCCAATCACCCGTAACGGTGCCAAAGACTCTTGACTGTGATTCGTGGAAATGCGATTCTCAGATTGCTTAGATATGAGGAAGGCTTCCACGACGGCAACGTTTGGGGGCCTTTTTCTTTTGCGGTCTAATCTCCTGTTTGTTCATTTTCCCTTTGTCGGAACTCACGGTAAAGCCGCTCCAGCTGTTCGGATACATAGGTTCCGAAGCGCGATGCGTCCTTGGATTTCAGCGCCATTGTGAATGCCTTACCCGAACCCTTCGTAGACACGCTCACAGTGTTATCAGCTAGCGCCCATGCTCTCTCGGCAACTTTGCCAGCCTGCTGTTTCGGCTTCTTTCCCTTCTTCAGGTGACTCAGCAGCACGTCAAATCGATTCTCAGGGGTGGAATTCCTAAACTCTTCACTACTGACAAACTCAATAGCCGCCTCCGCTTTTAGGGGAATGACTACCAGCTTTTTGAGCTCTTCCCATCGATCCCGGCCGACACCCTTCGCAGAGCCCACGGCCTCCAACACTGTATCAGGAACATTTTCGACGACAGCCAGCATTCGTGACAGCAAGGTGTCATCCACGGTGAGGGCCGCCTTGATCGTGTCCTTCGTCATTCCGCTATTCGAGAGCTTCTTGGCGAATAGGGACTTCTCAATGAAGGTCAAGTTCGCCCTGGCAGTGTTCTCCTGGCCTTGCGCGATGATGTGGGCAATGTCCTCCAATGGCTTGATGATTGCGCGGACTTTGATACCGAGTTCCCTGGCGACCCTAGCCCGTCGATGGCCATAGACAATCATATAACGCCCCGCATCGTCCGGATGAGGTCGAACCAGGATGGGCGAAGACTGGCCTGCCTGCCTAATCGCTTCGAGCAACAAGCGGTAGTCATCGTCATCATCACCTACTCGGTCAGCGACAAATGAACCTTCGAGCAAGGTAGGATCAAGCGAAACAACCGTCTCACCTTCCAAAATGCGCATCGAGTTTTCCGCCATCTCGTCCAGAGATAGCATCATCGAACGCGACGCTCCCCGTTTGGCATACTCGGACCGGGCTGCGGATGGAGACGGTGCCGCATCGCTTGCGGAGAGAGACGCTGTGACGCTGTCCAACAGGTGCTTTCTAGCCATACAAGCCTCCTGACACTAACCACAGGGTCCTGTTTTTACTCGCCAATCTTCCAATCTGCACGGCTGTCAAAAACAACATCATTTGCGCCCCCAAGCTTTGTGAACGAGAGATACGATCTCACCGTTAACAGCATTCAGACTTTCCATGGCGCGGTCATAAGTTGAGCGTATGAACTGGTTCCTCTCAACCTCATAAAGCGTCTGCTTCGTGATGCCCGCATCCGAAATCGCTGTTGATTTTACCATCTGGTGCTGGAGCATGCGCTTGTTGAACAAGGCCTGCATAAAGCCAACCATTTGTGCCTGAGGACCATCCGTCGGCTCATAGCGCGTCACGAGATAGCGAAACCATTTCAACTTCACAATGGCTCCAGCGCCCTTGATCGATTTCAGAATGCTGCCGAGCATGAGAAGGAATTGGCTCATCGACATGATGTCGAGCATTTGGGGGTGAACGGTTATCAGAACAGACGTCGACGCTGTGAGAGCAGTAAGTGTCAGGTATCCGAGCTGTGGTGGACAGTCGATCACGACCACGTCGTACCGATCATCAACTTCTCTCAAAGCGGTAGAGATCCGCGTGAAGAACATTCGACCTTCGGGCGAGCTTTTGTTAGAGGCAGCGAGGGGCGTTTCGTACTCATATTCCTGGAGCTCTAGGTTCGCTGGCACGATGTCCAGGCCAGGAAAGTTTGTGCGCCGGATCACTTCCTTGATTGATTTTCGGTCACCGTCATAACGGAGGGCTTCGAAGAGTGAAGGGTTCTTATCAAGCTCGGGTTGGATGCCATGGAGTGCGCTTAGGGATGCTTGAGGGTCGAGGTCTATGGCCAATACGCGATGACCCGTCAGGGCAAGGTACTGGGCAAGGTGGGCGGTCGTTGTCGTCTTGCCACTGCCGCCCTTGAAATTCACAACCGAGATCACCTGCAGACTTTCTCCTTGGCGACGGTGCGGCACATAACGCTTAAAGTCCGAACGACCGTGCTTGTCGAGGAAGTGTCGGAGTTCGAGCATTTGAGCGGCGGTGTACGTTCGGCGGCCTGATGGAGTGGTCGATGGAGTCGGGCCCTTGCCTTCAAGGTGAAGTTTTTTAATGTGGTTCTGTGTTACACTCAGAAATTCGGCCACTTCGGCAGATGCAAATTGGCGAAGGCCTTTTTCAGCGTTCGGCGGAAACTGCTCAATACGGAGCATGTTCAGCTTGTCCGAGATGAGCTCCCCCTGCTCGAGGATCTCTTCGTCGAAGTCTACTTCGAAACTAATTTCCGGCGCCACATTCATTTGCTTCTTTCTCGGGAATAACGCTTTTCTCAATCCATATGCTCTTTAAGCGTGATTAATATGCCCGATTCTCTCGCAGCGACAAGAAATTTTTAATTAACAAAAGGTTAACGGTGGAAAACGTCATGGTCGGTAAGTTTGCATCTCGGTCTCAACCGACCAGACTTCCTTATTGGGTGGTATTCTGCCCTCCGTCTCGCCGAGCAGGAAGCGCCAATTCGCGACCTTTAGGCCGCGGAGGCAGCGTCTGCAATGCGATCCGGCTCGGGTCCTTCGCTGGCTGGCGCGCCTTGATTTTGGGCTAGTCGCTCAATTCTTCCTGATGCGCCTTGGCCAAGTCGGCCATGGTATTGAAGCGAAAGTCACATTGCGGCATCTGGCCCGGGTCCATGGTTGCCCCGAATCCCTCCTGACCATGGCGGCGGTATATCCAGCAGGAGGCAAGCCCGTGCTGGTTCGCCGGGCCATGATCATGGAACATGCTTTCCGCCGTGTGCAAGATCTCATGCTTCTGGATGCCAAGCGTCCCCAGCTTTGCGAGCATGTAATCGAAATTACGGTCAGACGGCTTGTAGGAGCCTATGTCCTCGGCCGTGTAGACCGCGTCGAAATCGACTCCCAGCTTTTTGCTGCTCGCGTCAAAGCTCTCGTTGTCCACGTTCGAAAGGATCACAAGCTTGTAGTGCCGCTTCAAATACTGAAGTGCGCCGGCGGAATCAGAGAAAGCTGGCCAATCCCTGACCGAGCGGCCGTAGGCGACACATTCGCTCCAGTCGACGGCAACGCCCCATCCCTCGGCGAGGCGGCGGTACACAACCGGCAACAAATTTCGATAGAGTTTCGACGGTGTTTGAACCTGCTGCGAGGATTCATGGCGGGCGTGGGCCGTGAGAATTTCGTTGCGCGAGAGCGACCGTCCGACCTTGCTCGTCAGCGGCTTCAGCGCCTCGATCATACCCGTTTCCCAGTCAATGAGCGTGCCGTAGCAGTCGAAGGTCAGGGCATTGAAATCGCTAAGCTTCATCGACGCAACTCCGTGATGTTGAAGAAGTCCTGGATCAACTGCGCCGTGGCAGACGAGGCTGGACACGTTCTGGGCGACAATACCTCATTTTCGCGAATACGACGACCGGAATTCGGATTGACGCAAGGTCGGTCGCCACCCCGAAAGCAGCCGTTTTGTCGTCTCAACTGGAACGTCGCAGAAGAGTCAGGTCTTCCCGTACGACGCCTTCGATTGAAGGTCCGCAAGGGGTCGAAACCGGTAATTCGGGTACCAAGCATCAGATTTTCGCCACTAAGTCATGTGGGACGGACTATGCCAATCATGGCAACCAATCTGTTTTTTGTTCTGCGCCAAATCCTCGATTATCTCCTTGATAAGGCAAGAACAAATCGCCACCTGCACGGCTGTCAATATCAGGAAGAGTTTTGCTCTAAAGCGCCCGCTGGCAAGGACAAAGTGCAAGGCCGCTAGGCAGCCTCACGCTCTTTTGCGCAGCGTTATCCCGGCCCCCTCCAGCGGGTATCGGCATTTCGACAACAGCCAGATATCACACTGGCTTTCGGGCGGTGATCGCCACCCAAGGGCCGTGCTTGCCTTCATAACCGCCACCGATGTATTCGATGATTGACTCTATTTCCCAGGGGGCTGAGCGATGGTAGATGGCGATGAGCTCTTCCCGCGACAGAAAGTTGAAATAGCGGCCAAGATTGTCGCGTCCCTCAATGTCGCCGCCCTTGTAACTGGCAAAGTGCAGTCCGCCCGGCTTTAGTGCTCTGGAAACGCGCGTCAACACTTGCGGCAAGGAGCGTCTCGGAACGTGGAGCAGACTCGCGTTGGCCCATACGGCATCGTAGGTTTCGACAGCATCAAGTTCATCAAAACGCATGACACGCACGGGTTGTCTGAGACGCTCTTCTGCCTTGCGGGCGATTTCCGGTGTGCCATCCGTCGGGTCGACCTTGAATCCCGCTGCGATCATGGCTTCGGCATCCCGCCCGCCACCGCAGCCCAGTTCAAGAATGCAGGCACCGGGCTTGAGCATCTGCAGAAAGGAATGGAGGTTGCGGCTGACGCCGCCAGGACCGCTGGCGCAATAAACCTGGGCAGACTGTGCGTAGAAGCGCAGGGTTGGCAGATCGAGTGAGACCGGTGCTTTCATTTGAACCCCATACGTACGGCGTGCCTGCGCCGATAGGCTGTTGGAATTCCCGCCTTGGCATGCGCTACTGCCAATGACTCGAGCCAGGCGGCAAGTTGCGGCGGAACGGGTTCTCGCCCTTCGGCCCACTCCTTCACCAATACCGGGTCACACTCGAGAATATCAACGAGCGTTTCCCTCGACCAAAATAGATAAGCAAGGCATTCCATGAAGCGTGACGGGGTCATCATAGTTCCTGTCGCAAGGATTTGATCAGACGCATCAAACTTAATCTGGACGATATGTCGAACGCCAGCTTACGCATGCGTTCATGCAGGATACCGAATGCAAAGTTTTGCAACGACTGATTGGACACAACGCGGACGGCACAGCTATGTTGCATGTGATGCCACACGGCCAAGCCTCCTTACTCGTCCGGTCGCACAGTAGGAATCGACGAGCTTCCTTTCGGCCGCGAAGGGATGCCATTCCCAACCTTCATGCCCGAACCCTGCCAGTGTCACATCGGCCTCGGGGAATCTGTCGAGCACGTTGCCAATAACAATCATGCCGCTACTTGGTACCACATATGGCGCTGGCTGATAATCAGCGAGCGTTTTGTCGACAGCTTCGTGTATGGTTTTGTCGATGACGGTATGTCGCTTTCCCGTTTCCGTGCAGAAGGCAGTAAACTGATCGGTATAATCATCGCAGAGGTCATCGAGCTCGGGGTGCGAGAGAGCAAGGGCCGGCCGCAATTGTGCGAATTTTTCAGGATCGCGTACACTCCAGATTTCTGATGCATCGACAATTCCGGCATGACTGCGCCATTCCTGGGATGCAAGCATCTTCTTCGCCGGCCGCCCGGTATTGCAGACGGCGACCACATCCGTGCGGGTCGCGCCAGAGCCGAAAGACCGACAATCGTTGAAGCGAATGATGAAGTCATGCGAGTCTATGATCGGCGCAGTTTCATTAGCGACCGGTCCATTACCGACGATTGCTATCCGTTTTCTCATGGATGTTTTCTCCTTTCTGGTACCGTTGCTAAGCTGGATCACGATCAGGCGTATTCAGTGATGTTCGCGGAGAGTTGGTGACGCCAGATCCATTCAAAAAACTCATACTGAGACCATGAATCTCTGCTGATGGATGATCGAACCCCGATCAGTTATCGAATGAAATTCTTCAGACTTCTGATCGGAAAGGAGATTGTTACAGTGGTCCCCTTATCCAATTTGGACTCGATGAAAAGTCTGCCATGCATGGTCTCCACGAGCCGAGCGCAGCCGGTGAGGCCGAGGCCACTGTTGCGTCGGGATTCGCCTTTGGATGAGAAAAAGGGCGTCGTCGCCTTCTTGAGGTGATCTGGTGACATGCCGACGCCATTGTCTTCTACCGACACGACAAGATACTTGTCGAAAAACAGCCCAGTTTTGACATTGGCGCGAACACAGATTTCCGGCAAATCTCTATCGGCCACTGCGTCTTTCGCGTTGCGAACGAGCTCTTGGAGCATGAGAAAAAACTGAGCTTGCGGAACGAGTGATTGACGCGCCACACCACCTGAAATCACAGTTGGCGAGATTATGCTGCCGTCCGGTTTGCACACATCCATGAGGACGGTATCCAGGGAGACGATTGGTGTTCCGTCCGGGTCGTATTTCGGGTAGGCAATTCGCGCTAGCCAATCATTGACGATGGAAAGGTCTGTCGTCCTCTGCCGCGCCTTGTTCAACCGCGTGAAATCCGGAACGGATGTATGGTTCAACGTATCGTGGACGTATGCGTGCAGGGAATTGATGCGTGTGTAGGTCATGTGCGAGAAGAGAAGCGCGAAATGGCGCACATGACTGTCGAAACGTGCTTGGCTGCGGTTGCGCAGAATCAAGAAGATCATGATGGCAATTGCCATTGCCGAGGCAGATGCCAGCAGGAAACTATTGCGAAATGCTTGCTGGTCGAGGTCGGCCGTACGTTTGAAAGTCCGACCAAGACTGGCCGCCGAACTGGTGATCGGTACAACGTAGGTCCAGATTGTATCGAATTCAGAAAGAATTTTGCCGTAGTCGGCGCCTTCGGATAATTGCGGCTTGATCGTGTAATTCACGAGGGCCAGCATCCTGTTGAGATGATCAATATCGTCTTGGGGTAGGATGTGCGCGGCATAATCTTGCGAAACGAGGGCTTGGATGTTCGCTGCCAGGAAAATCGTATCTCGCTTGAGGGGCTGCAGATAGTCGCTCTTGCCTGTTTCCTGTGCCAGTCGCGTCCATCCCATGGCCGAGACAGTTTTTTCGCGAATTTGGGCAGCTCTCCATTGCACTTCATTGACTTCGGAGATGATGCGATAGGCTTCGCGTCTGTACACATCCGTTTTCAGGAAAGACCAGCAGGCGACCGCAATAAGAACCGGGAAAGCCAAATATAGGAGATAGAGGCCGTAAGCCCGAACATGTTTCGACAAAATCGACACCATAGTCTTCGCAGTTGGCAGCACCAGGAACGCTCCGGAGCTGTGATTCGGGGCGATCAGATCTGACGGGCTGAGAACGTCAGGATGCTGGTCGTAGGGCGACAAGGAACCAAATCCAACGGGAGTTATCGCCGGGATCCGAGGCTTTTGGTAATTGATCAAACGGCCATACGATATAATAGGGCCCGCGATCAGCATCCATCAGTGGCCTGAATTCCTGCCCAGTTGCACAAACCGCAGATGATCGATCAGCATCCGAGCAACCGATTTCGGTTGCTATGATCGGATCATAAACATCGATCTCCTTCATCTCTAACTTGGCCTGGTAATCGTCGAGTGCGATACCCTCGATGATTTTGGCTTCGGACAAGCCATATTTGGCAAGAACTTCCTTGAGCGATGCACCTCGATAGCGGAGCTTTGCTCCGTTGGTCCAAGGAGTTTTTGTCTCAATGATTTTAGCGGGGAATGCCTTACGCAGCTCTTGAGCTGTATAGCTGGCAACGGGCTTGCCTGCTTTGCTCTCCACGGAAAGGACGTTCGGATCATCATAGGCTGCATTGGCGAGGGAGACGCCCATTGCCAGAAGGAGAGTGGCAACAAGAGGGATTCTGCTTTGACGCATGCAATATTCCTTTTGATCAGGTGTCTGCGCTGTTAGGGGAGGTGGTGTTGGGGTAGGTGAGGATCTTGCTCCGGGCCCGCTTGTATTTCTTTTCGGCAGAGTCAGCGTTTTTCATATTGAAGTGCTTCGCCATCTGGTCGAAAAGCTCACTTCTCTTCATTCCGGGCGGTCGTGACGCAACCCATTTGAGGCATAGTTCCTCAACAGCGCTGAGTTCGGGATAATGAACCTCCGGCATGGTTTTGTCCGATGTTATCGTTCCGCGATGGAGCAAGAAATCCGTGCGGGACAATTCCTCCAGAATATTCGCAAGGGCAGGGGCGTTGAGTCCAAATTTTCCGAGGTAGGCTTTGGCTCCTAGCCGGCGACAGGCTTCCGCCTCTTCACTGGAAAAGCGCCCGGTTATGATCACATGAATACCGGTCGGGCTGGTGTTGATTATTTCTTCAATGTTGGACAGTCGAACGTCCGCTTTTTCGGAATCCGCGCCGAAGTCTGGCAAGCCCGGGTCGATAAGGATCATCGCAAATGTATTGCCGTTCAACGCCTCCATTGCCGCCTCAAAAGTCGGGGCGGTCAACACCAGATAGTCCGGATTGGCCGTCTTGAAATGCCGAACGAGCGAATCCAGGGTGAGATCATCATCTTCGATGATCAGAATTTTGTTTTGAGCGTGTGTCCCATCGTGCATGGGACGGTAGTAGCACATGGGAAAATATGAAGCACGGGGTCAGGGTGACCCCTAGGAACGACACTAGATCCGTGCTGTGACTTCGGCGGTGGAGGGCCGAAGGAAGTCTATCGGAGTGAACATGGTTGTTAATGAAAAGATGAATGTTCAAGATAGTCTGTTGGCTCGCGCGGAATTGTATGAACGCATTTGGAATTACTGTATTGATGAAATTGGCCTAAGATCCGCGCCACTCCCGCGCGATGTATCGTCAATCGAACTCTTAGGTGTGCTGCTCGTTATCGCGACGGAGGCGGGGGAGTCTACAGTCGTCGACCGCGATACATTTTGGGCTGATATTTGTGCTAAACACGGAATCAAAACATGCGACTACCAGGCTAGCTTTAAAAAGTTCGCATCGCTTGTTCAGCCGGCTCATTAAATTCAAAACTCATTGACTTCAAATGGACCCGTATCCACGCTGCATCAGCGATGAGCCCGATGAACCGGCGCCGGCTTTCCGACTGGTAGACCCACCGTCAAGTCGACGACTTGACGGATCGAACATACTAAGCGCATCGCCAAAGGTCATCTCAGCAATTCGGCGCGTTCACCTTCACTGCATAACCGCGATTTACCCGGTACTGGCACATGCGGATTCGGCAGGCTTTTGTTCAAAGCCATTTTGGTTCGACTGGGCGCAATAATTTCCCCGTGAGGCGCTAGCAGCCGACAACCGGCAGATGGTTTGCATCGAGCAAACGGCTATAAGCCGCGTAGAAGGCCGTCTGATCGGTTGTAAGAAGGCTGTCCGTCTAGTTTTTTATGACCAACGGTTCCTGAGGGTTTCGGTTTTTTGCACCCTGTCGGATAGAACTTAAGACCGAGATTGGGCCGAAATTTTTGCAGCCAGGATAGCCAACGCGGGCATGCAATTGAAATCACATTGGTCAGATGCTTTGCGCGCCATTGCGGTCGCGCCGCAACGTCCACCAGTTGCAAAATGCGAGCCCGGCGCAATGCATTGCGCACCGTGGTAATGCCGACGCCGGCCCGATCGCCGATTTCCTTGATACTACACCTGCAACTGCCGTGCTGCCGGCAGTCTGCCGCCACAATGTACAAGACCGCTCGTTCGCCCTCGGTGAATTTGTGGCGGACATGCGGTGGCAAAGCGGCCATGTCCCCGAGCCGCCGTTTGCGCGCCCATCTGGATGAACATCTCGACCCCGTCGCTGCCTGCGATCGAGAGTGACCGGACAAAGGTCGTTTCGGAAAGTACGAACGGGGAGGGGGCAGCCGGCGCTCCCACGCCTCGAGCAGAATGGTTCGTTTCGTGTTGGCCGCCTCGGCAAGTTCGGTCGCGCAAGCGTCGTCGAGCTTGCCTTCTGCAACACCCTGCCATAACAACGTTTGATAATGCTCGATTTGTCTCACCGTCGTGATGTCGGCAAGCAGGTAGCTCATTTGGCTGTGAAAGATCACCACGTTTTCCTTTGTTTGGAACAACAAAATCCGTGGCGCGAAAGCGCATTTTCGTCTTGCTATGTCGGGATGAAAAAGCTAATTCTGCCTCAGGTTCCTAGGCACATGCGGAATTGGCGTTCCGTTAGCTAGTAGGGTTGAAAACCCTATCCCTCTCGAAAAATCCGGCCCTCGCGCCGGTTTTTTTGTTTTCTGGCTTCAATCTCCGCAGTTGTCTCGAATGCATAAACTCGATTTGCTCCAGGCAAATCGAATCACTCCCAAATAGCCTCGGACATTCGAGAACTACGTGGACAATGATTCGATTAGCAAGAAGTTGGTTTATACCGCAATAACAATCGGCATTTAATTTTGCTTTTTAGCGGTATTAAAGTCAGCTGTCGGATGGTTTTAACGTGATAAACGGCCGCGTTCCGAGGATATCATCAGGGATAACAAACCGGAAAGCTCTGCCTCGCCCTGCAGAGTTCAGAATTTGCTCTTCTCGCAGCAAATTGCGCGCAACAAGCGGCGTTGTGCTCTCGACAACGGCGTCACGGCTTAGCCGCGATATATTCATGATATTATTGATTGTTGTCTCAATGTTGGTCATTTGCATCTGGTAGATGACGTTGATCATACCAATCTGCTTCATTCGAGACGTAGCGGTCTCGCCTGCCAGGGGATTTTCTAAAATCTGTTTCATTGTAAAGGCCGTGAAGGCCAGCGAAACATGCGGAGAATTGCCAGAGCTTGTCATGCAGTTAATTTTGATTTATAGCGTTTTTAACGGAAAAACGTTCGGTTGATCTTTCACGTTTTACGTATTCGCGAATGCGTAGGATCATGATTTTTGCTCGGCATTATTAGTGATGAGTCGTGTGCGTAGCACCCGAATATACACCATAAGTTCACTCCGCGGGACTGATGGATCACTCTAAACCGGTTGGAAAAACATCGGCAAAATTCCTGTGCTTGGACTCAAAATCGCAGCCACTTTATGCTGCAAGTGAGGGGCGTGATGAAAAGCAATCAGCCGTTCGATATCATCGATGATATTGCAAGCCCCGGGCACAATAAGCGCGTGTGGCTGGCAGCTATGGCGCTCTCGATGGGTTCTGAAGAGGCGACGATCGCATTTTCCAATGTTATGTTTTCGTTAGGCGAAATGAATGAACGCCACCGGCACGCGCTTTTAGAGCGGCATCGGCTTTGGGAACAACTTGTCGATGACGGCGCTACAGAGACCAAACGACTGTTTCGTGAAATGGTGGACGAGAAACTGAGGGCCTGGGCTTCCAATCGATGAAGGTCATGACTCGATCCTCGGCGCTGACTCTAAGATCGTTGCCAGCATTGGCTATACCCAAGCATCACTCATCAAGAAGATGGAGGCCGAAGGCATCGGCCGGCCTGCGACGATCATGAGCACGATCATGATCCGGGAGTAGCGGGGGGGAACCCGGAGAGGGGAGGGCAGGCCAGGCTGGCAACCGAGAAGCAGATAACGCTGATCACAAGATTCGTCGAAGAGGGCAAGATTACCGCGCCGGTTGGCTATCCGAATAGTATGAAATCGCGTGCGGCATCGACAGCAATCGAAGCAGGGATGAAAAAAGACACGATAGGATTCAAGAACCAATACCATCTGTATCCAAGTTATCAGGAATTGACTGGATCAATCTCAGACGGTTGTACCTCAAGAGGCAAAAGCGCGTAGCCGACCTGATCAATGTGTGCCTGATTAAGGGCCTCTATCGCGTCGTCACGTATATAGAGCACTTTTCCAGCTCTTTTTTCAGTCAAACCCGGAACGTGTACCCTGGTGACCACACCGCGGTTCTCCATAACCTTTGAGAGGAGTTCCAGCTGCGAGTAGTGTGAGTCCACACTTTTTGCCAATCCCTGGATGGTGGGCCTGCGACCATTGTAAATCTCGGCCGCCAGTCGATTGATGAACGCGATCTGACGATAACGGGTCGATCCCGTGTCATTGGCGAAGCGGGATTTGTCGATCATTTCGCATAATATGAGCAGATCATTCGGCTGAGGCGGGATTGGTGCAGGTATCGGTTCCATGGTTTTGGGGGGACGCCCCGCCATAGCAGCCAACCCCGAAACAACGAGCTGTCCAAGGACTACAGGTATCCGAGCACCCAACATCTGCGCCATAGCCACAACTTTTTCATGCTCCTCCCGTGGCAGAAACAACTTTGTTTCCACATGGCCTGGCTCCAGGGATTCCGCCCGCCATTTTTCACGGTACTCTGTATACTTCGATTTTGACGTCATGGCTTTTGTGTTTGGCTCTGCATTGCTTCGAACAGAACAAGGTTGGGGTGTGGCATGTCCGGATACGCCCATAGCCCCGCCTTGGACTGCTTGGCTGTGGCTTCGGCCACGAGGTAGGGCATGTAGACAGGTTTTGCGTCATTTGAAAAGGCCGCGAATGCAAACCCCTGAGTGATGAGTGCGGTTCCAAGATCAAGCGATTTATCACCAACGTGCGCCGAACAAATGACCAGGATGGTCGCAGACTCCTGCAGTGTCCTGGACGGCAATTGCGCTATTGGTGAACAGGTTGGTTTCGTGTCCCTTATCATCGCTGCGAGCATAGCCAAAGATACGGCCCCGCAATCTTGTTTGAGTCCAGAATTATCAGTGTACAGGGTTCCTCGAATGCATGCCTGTACACCGTAAAGTCGCATTTTTTGACTTCCCTGCTGCCAGGTATCGCCTGTAAGAAACGACAATCCAGTTTGCGGGATTGAAAAAACCTGAGCGGCAGGCTCTGGCCGCGACTGATCGGTCTGTTGAGCAGTCGTTATCGTGGAAGACAGGGCAATGATACCGGCTGATAGGATTGCGATCGAGCGCATCATAATGTTCTCCCAAAGACCAGTGAAGGCAGAAAGCTTGGTGCATCCACCGCGAGGTTGTGGAACTAGGACCTGATGCCGGGAGCAATGCAGTTGGTGCCATCGCTCGAATTGGTGATGCAGCTGACGTCATAGCCTGCGCCGGAGACGAGATATCGGCAGACGCTTGTTCCCGCTCCATCGGCGGTCCCAGGCGCATTGCAATTCATGCCGCTCCTAACGAGGTTATCGAGTTTGCCGCCCTTACCACATCCGAATTGGCATGCTTTCAAAACAGAGGATTGTGTGATTGTGGCGCACGTTCCGTTGTAGCAGACTTCCTTGCCCAAGGCGGACGTCATACCGTTCTGTTGGGCCGCGCTCCATTCATTTCGCTGATATGATAACCAGGCATTGATCTGGGCAGATGGATCATCGAGGAATTGCTGTGGAGTGCCCTTGTAATACCGGCCGAATGTTCCTCCGTCCGTCCGCCCTTTCGCGCTGCAGAACTGAAATGCGCCGTAACACGTAACGCCGTTTACCACGGGAGAGACGCTGGAGAAGTTTCCCTCGCTTTTGGAGACGTTCTGAGCGTACTCAGCGCATGTACTCGCCATGCCGGCATTCATGAGACTGACGGCGCTTTCGCCTGCGAATGCAAAGGAACTGGTAAGGGTGAGAAAGAAGCCAAAGTTGGCGAAAAAGGAGCTGGCTGTTCTCATTTTACCGGTTCCACATTGTAGGAACCGGTAAAAGGTTTGGCTGCGTCATCGACCTCTTCGGTCGTGATCTTCTTGTAATTCAGGGAGAGGGTGGCCTTGCCCCCCATAATTACGCTGCCACTTGCGAGCTTTTGAAGCTTACCGTCCTTCTTCTTCAACGCGAGAATGAATGCACAATCACTTTGCATTGTGCATTGAGTATCAAGCTGACTGAGGATCCATTCGCCTGCTGGCGTGGTGAGACGGGCAGTGTAGATGTTGGGCAATTCCGGCGGTTCGCCCGAAGGCGTAAAGTTGCTGTCATCCCATAAGCCGTCGGGATCATGACTGACGTTCTTATGTGTCAGCGTAAGGTTGAAATCATAACCGTCCTGGGCACGTGATGGTTGGTTAAATACGACCAGCCCCACACTCGTGGCCGCTAGCGCAATAGTTTTCAGAAACGTCATTACGGGTTCCTTCTTGGATCAAAATAGTTGAAGATTTTTCGGGCGCTGTCATAGGTGAGAAAACACAGCGCGCAGGTCATGAGATAAGCCATACGAACAGTGCGCCAGGCATAATAGGCGGCGATCCAACCCATCACAGCGACGACGACAGCTTCGTAGGGCCGAGAGACTGGATCAGCAGCCACTGCCAGGATCCACTTGAAAAGTTCGTTGACCCAGAGGCCAGCCGTGGCTAGTGCGCCGACTATTAATATGGCGGGACCGATTGGACCCGCCTCTGGTTGCTTCTCTGCACCGTAGACATAGAGATTTTGATCATCATTCATGGTGATAGCTCCTTTTTCGCAGTCGCAGGATATCAATTGATGTACCTGA
Organism: Phyllobacterium brassicacearum; assembly: GCF_003010955.1. Taxonomy (GTDB): domain Bacteria; phylum Pseudomonadota; class Alphaproteobacteria; order Rhizobiales; family Rhizobiaceae; genus Phyllobacterium; species Phyllobacterium brassicacearum. The sequence goes on along the minus strand of NZ_PGGO01000025.1, from coordinate 39,627 downwards.
ATGGAATCCACCATGTTCGTTATGTGATTGTTTTTCCTGTTGTTTTTAGCGCTTGTTGACCTACGCTCTATTTGTTCAGGTCAAACCAGAAGCGCTGCTTCACACCCTTGCTGTTCGGAATGTCAAAGTAATACGGCTTGTCGCGAAGCTTGCGCGGTTGGGTCTGTTCGACAGAACAGGAGCCGAGACCGTTGCCGCTGTAGACCCGTCTGGTTTCAACGCCGGCCGGAGTTTGCCTTAGAGGATCTCTCGTCGCCTTGCTGTTGCAGTTTCCGAGATTGCGTTTGCAGATGTTCGCATCTCCACGACTGGCCACGCTGCTATTTCCAGAACCTGAGTCGCCACTGGTCGCAGACCAGCCTGCAGGGCAGGGCTCGTAACGTTCGAACCCGGGTTTACCGGCGTTGCCTCCTTTGCATATCGGCCAGGAAAAGCCCGGAAGAGACATGGCAGCAATGAGTTTTTGCATGGGCGGAATGCAGTACGGGACACCGTGCCATGAGGGCTTCTCCGAAGCCGCGCAGAGCAACACTTGACAGCCCCACGATGCATCGGCTGCGCGCGATGCGGTGCCCGTCATCAAAAGCATGCCGACAGCGCCAGCCGATGCCAAAAGGCCACTCCAAACTATTTTCATCTGATCCCTCAATGGTTGCCAAAAATAATTCTTGCTAGGGTAATATTTATCTATATAGATGCTATGTAGCGCCGTCAATGATATCGCCGCTGTCTTGCAGGGGGGTGGACCCCGCACTCACGCGAGTCTGAGTGCCCATCAATGGGTAGATATTTACTTTTATAGGTGAGATGAAAAGAGAGGGCAACATGAAGGGGCTGGTCTTCGTTTCAAGCGCTACAGTGATTTGGCTGTGCAGCGCAGCGTTGGCAGAGCCGAAGCCTGGCTTTGCAGATAGCGGTCCGGTTGAGGTGACCGCTGTAGAAAAGCAGCCAGATGACCGCATCACTCAAAGAGTAATCGAGGCATCGACGCTCGAAGCTTCGACGGCGCCACGACGGCGAACGGACGGGTTTAAGCCTGCGTCACTCATGGGGATACAATCGGACAACATCCCCAGTCAGCCGTCAAAGTCCGCTTCTCAACATTGCATCGACAATGAGTTCAACATCCGTGCCGTAAAGGGCATGATCGAAGCTGAAGCCGCGCGTCAAGGAGCGGATGCCAAGCTGGCGCTTGCGATCGCAGATCAGGAATCCGGATTCGGTGCCAGCGTGAATTCCAATGCTGGCGCTCGCGGCATCATGCAATTGATGCCGGCAACGGCCGCGCAGTATGGCGTGACGGATATTTGTGACGCTGCCCAGAACATTCGGGGCGGAATCGCTTTCCTGAAGGATCTCGACGTGACCTTTGGCGGCAACATCATGTTGATGGTCGCCGCTTATAATTCCGGCGAGGACCGCGTTTTAAAATCGGGCGGCATCCCCTCGATCTCCGAAACTGTCAACTACACGGCACGAGTCACCAATGCCTATTATGGCTTCAACAATACGTTAAAGGGCGGCAAGCGCACCAAATCCAATGCGGTTGCCGGCAACACGGAACAGCAGTCGTCTGGCGTGAACGAACTTCCCGTTCAAACGGTCGGCGACGGATCTCCGATCCCCATCAATCAACCGGAATCCAGAACCGAAGGGGGCCGCCAGCAATGGATCGGCGGTTCGGTTCTCTATGTTCAATAGGAGACAGAGCATGAAGACTGCAAACAAGACCCGGCTTTTGAACACAACCTGTGCCGCTCTGATGATCGCCCTCGCGATTGCCGGCAAACCCGAGATATCTGCCGCTGCTGGCGGCGGCGATGTGTTCCAACCGATCAACAATGTGTTTGAGCAGGTCCTGACGTTCATGACCGGCACGTTTGCTACAACGGCGGCGACGATCGCGGTTGGGGCCGTTGGTTATCTCGCCTTGACCAGCCGCGTTCCGTGGTCGTGGCTGTTTTCGATCGTTGTCGGTGTGGCGTTCATCTTCGGTGGCGCTCAGCTCGTCTCTTCTATTTCCGGCGGGATCGGAAACTAGCCGATGAGCATGGAGCAACCCGATCCAGACAAGCCGCAAGCGGTGCCGCTCGTGCTCGGTTTGACCCGGCCGCGCATGTTGTGGGGCATACCATGGGGCTTGTTCGTGGCTGAGATCGTTCTGGTGTTGATGATCTTCCTCAACACCAGGAACCTTCTGATGTTTCTGCTGATCCTGCCCATGCATGCGGCTTCGTATGTACTGACGATCAAGGATGTCCGGCTCGCCGATATCATCCGGGTTCGGCTGTTGAAATGCGCCGGAACCCGGAACGCCAGGTTTTGGGGCGGCAACTCCTACACGCACTGAGGAAAAAATGGCCTTACAGCGGGCGGTACGCAGTTCAATGAAGTTCGGGACCGTTGCGGTACGTGAGAAGAAGATTTCTTCGCACGTCCCATATGTGCGGCATGTCGATGAGACCACGCTGCGCACCAAGGAGGGCATGATCCTGTCAATCCTGAAGATTGACGGGTTCTGCCACCAGACGGCGGACCAGTCGGAAATCGACATGAAGGCGAATGTGCGCAATACGCTGATGCGTTCGTTGGGCGACAGCCGTTACGCCGTTTACAGTCACATCATTCGCCGCCGGATCACCCCGCAGACGGCGGGATCCTTTTCCAATCCATTCTGCCGCGATCTCAATGACCGGTACATGCAAGGTCTGGCCGAGAAGCGCATGTACGCCAACGATCTGTATCTGACCGTCATTCGTCGCGGGTTCCAGGGCAAGGTCGGGTTGGCGGATGCTTTTGTTTCGCGCTTTCGCAACGCCGCCGGTGTCTCCGCCGAAGTGCTTGATCGGGAAGCGCGTCTGGAACTTAAAGAACAGGTTGCCAATATCCAGAAGGATATGGCGGAATATGGCGCGCGCATTCTGACCGCGACGGTGCGCAATGGCAGCGTTTATTCCGAACCGCTGGAATTTCTCGCGCAGCTCCTCAATGGCGCGCAGCAAATACCAATGCTGCTGCCACGCATGGGGCTGGACGAATATCTGCCGACACGGCGCATCACCTTCGGCAAGAAGCAATTCGAGTTGCGCGGCGGCGTGGATAGCGAAACACGTTTCGGATCCATGGTTTCGTCACGCGAATATCCGTCGTGGACAGTATCGGGTGTTCTCGACGGGCTTTTGAAAATACCGGGTGAATTTATCGCAACGCAGTCGTTTGCCTTGCAGGATCGCGCCCCGGTGATGGAAGAGATTGCCAAGGTTGAACGGCAGATTGCCGCGTCCGATGAGGCGGGCACATCGCTTGAGGAGGCGATCAATATTGCTCGTGATGAGATTGTAAATGGCCGTGCTGTCATGGGGCACCATCACCTGACAGTCATGGCGATCGGTGACAGCCTGAGAGAGCTGGAAGCCTGCGTCCAGGCTGTAACTAAGGAAATCCAGAATACCGGCATGGTCACGGTGCGCGAGGACCTGAACGCTGAACCGGCATTCTGGGCGCAACTGCCCGGAAACTTCGCCTATATCGCCAGACGCGCCATGATTTCATCGCGCAATTTCTGCGGACTGGCGTCGTTTCACAATTTCGCTGTTGGCAAGCCTTCGGGCAACCACTGGGGTCCAGCAATCTCGCTGCTGCAGACGACGTCGATGACGCCATACTATTTCAACTTCCATCGCCTGAAGGTCGGCAATTTCACCGTCGTCGGCCCGACGAATTCAGGCAAGACCACTGGACTGGCCTTTCTGATGGCGCAGGCGATGCGCGTCACACCGCAACCCCGCTGCGTATTCTTCGACACGCTCCGCGGTGCAGACATCTTTATTCGGGCGCTTGGCGGCCAGTACGAGGTCCTGGAACCGGGTGTGGCGACAGGCTTTAATCCACTGCAGCTGGAGGGCTCAGCCAGCGACAGAGCCTTTGTGCTCGATCTTCTGCGCTTTTTGGTACGGCCGCGCGACGGCCGGCAGGATCTGTCACCAGAACAGGAGAATATCCTCGAAGCGGCAGTGCAGCGGATCTTCGCCATACCGGTAAGCGAGCGAAATTTCGCGGAAGTTTCGCATCTCTTGCGTGGCGGCGAAAAGGCAGGGCATGACGACCTGGCCTCGCGTTTCAACAATTGGTGCGATGCGCGCGGCTGGCTGTTCAACAATCCTGCCGATCAGTGGGACGCAGAAAAGGGCATCGTCGGTTTCGACCTGACGAAGGTGCTCGACGATCCGGACATTCGCACCGCTGCCCTCGGCTATATTTTCCACCGCATCGAAGGCATGCTCGACGGCAAGACACCGATGATGTTGTTCATCGATGAAGGCTGGAAAGTCCTCAGCGATGATAAATTCTCGAAATTCCTCAATGAGAAACTGAAGACCATCCGAAGACTGCATGGCATCGTCGGCTTCGGTACGCAATCGGCGAAAGACATCGTGTCCTCAAAAATGGGGCACACCATTCTGGAACAGACGACGACCAACCTGTTTTTCCCCAATGCCAAGGCGGACCGGGAAAGTTACATCGACGGATTCAAGCTTTCGGAAGTCGAATTCAACTGGGTGCTGACGACGCCGCCCGAAACGCGCCAATTCCTGATCAAACATGCAAATGACAGCGTGATCGCGACGCTCGATCTGAGCCACATGCTCGATTTTGTAAAGGTCATTTCGGGCAACGAAGCCACCGTGGCCGAGTGTGAGGATCTGCGCCAGCGCTATGGCGATCACGCTGAAAAATGGCTCCCTTACTTTTGCGGATGGAGGACGGAAGCATGAGCATGATTTTGCTTATGACGACAGCCTGTCTCGTCACCGGGTTGTGCTTTCCTGTGCTGGCGCAGGTTCCGACCAATGATGCGGAAAGGACCGGCAACGAGACCAGCACCCGCGTCTGTATGGAGCGGGCGCGCACCTACAAGCAGCGGTCAGAAGCCCCGACCAATGGTGTTCGCGGCAGTTTTGCGGACCAGGGCGGCGGCGGATCTCTGTCCCAGTCGGGTGGCGGTAATGTCATGGGCGGCGCGCTCAGTGGAACGACTGTAGGCGGCGTGGATCTCGCCGGCATCATGGCCGGTGTCGCAGCGCTGAAGTCCAACAATGCGGGGCAGGTGACGGGCGCCCTGAGCGCAGTCAGTGCGGCGATCGAACAAACCAGGCAGGGGCTGGTGAGCCAGGGCCAGGCTATCGGTTCGGTCAATTCAATCCAGGGGGCCTTTGACCAGAACTCTTCCGGACGCCTGTCTGAGGCAAGCCTCTGGGGGCAGACCGTTCAAAGCGGAACGACCAGGGTGCAGCTGCAGAACCAGCAGCTGCTGGATCAGGCCGCCGCGGCGAGTGCTGCCGCCAATATCATGGATTACGACAAGTCGAAGGTGCGCCTTGTCGATGACGGCGAAGTCAAGTCCGACAATGCCGAAAATGTTCCAGCCGATACGACCAGCCTCGAACCGATTCAAAAGGAATTGGAACGCCGGCAGGCAGAAGCGCAGAAAAACGCGCTGAATACCCCAACGACAAGCGAAGGAGACTGATCATGACCAGCATGAAGAGATTGTGTTGCGCGGGTGCCGGCATCGTTGTCGGGGTTCTGGCATTTGGCGTCAGCGCCAACGCCCAGGTGCCGGTGATCGATGAGGCAACCCTCGAACAGGCGACACAGACGGCATCGCACACGTCGGAGATCATGAAGTCGAACAGCAATATTCTGGGCACCGTCAACAAGACGCTGGAGGCGGTGACGGGCAACCGGTCAACGTCGAATATTGCCAGCGCGGCGCTTGGGACCGGCTTTTCAATGGCTGGCGCTCCGGACTTCGGCTCGCTGGTGGGCGGGCAGATGTCGTGGGGCAATCTTGGCGAATTTGGCAAAAAGGCAGCAACCATCCTCAATGCCTTGAACCTGGTCAAGTCGCTTTCTGGCAAGTTGGACGCCGGCAGCCTGTCCGGATCCGACAAGGCATATCAAAGTGCGGTCAACACCGCATCGGCGCTGACCGGCATGATCTCGGGAACGCAGTCGAGCGCAGAGCAGCGTAGCCAGGCGTTCAGCCAAGCCGGCAGCCTGATCGGGACAGCCCCCGATATCAAAGGATCGATCGACCAGAACTCGCAGTTGCAGACGCAGACGGCGCAGACGGTCAACGAACTCATTGGCGTGATGAACGCCGGCAATGCGGCCCTCAATGCTCAGCAGATGCAGGAGCTCGCAGCGCAGGCGCAAGCCGCCAAGGTCATGAGTTACGATCCCTCCAAGGCAAGGTTTGTCGTGCCATGATCCGGTATCTCATCTCGCTAGGAGGTTTGAAGGCCTCGCTGCTGATCGCCTTGGCACTCGCAACTGTGATCGGCTCGCTGATCTTTGCTGCCAATTATCTGACCGATTCCATTGATGCCGACATAGCCGCACGACGCGCTCAGCAAGAAGAAGAAAAAGCCGCCGCCGAAAAGGTCAAGAAGATCATGGACTATGATCCGTCAAAGGCCCGGTTGGTGGCGCCATGAGGCGAGTTCGTCCCCTGAAAAATCTCGTCGCTGTCAGTGTGGCGGGGGCAGCTCTGCTGGTCCTGCCGGCATGCGCCGGTCACAAAGAGCTGAAAGCGCCATGTTCCGCATCACTCGCGCCATCCGCCTATTGGTCGGGTTCGGCCTTCGCCTCAGTGGGCTGCGGGCCAATGCTTAAGGTCAACCTGCTGAATGGACCGGGTCCAGATGTGTCGACCATTCAGGAGATGTAAGCCATGGCCGGATCCTCAAATGACATCTTCGCGGCCCTGTTCGGCAAGGTCGATAGCATGGGCACGACGATGGTGCAGACGCTCTATAATAGCCTTGCCACGGCCCTGCAGCCTGTCTTTCTGGCCGGCATGACCTGCTTTGTCGTCTGGTGGGGCTATGAAATGCTGTTCGGCCGGGCACAGATGACGGCAGGTGCGTTCGTCTGGCGGTTCGGCAAACTGATCCTCATTTACGCGTTCATCTTCTCGTGGGGGACCTATCAGCCATTGGTGGTCAAGCCGCTGGTCGAAGCGCCGAATGCTGTTGCCGCACTGGTCTGTCAGGCCGCTGGCGGCACGACCTGCGGCTCCAGTGCGTCGTCCATGAGCCAGGGCCTGACCGATATCTGGACGGCCGGTCTTGAGGCGTCAAAGACCATCTCGTCAGCGGGTGGCTGGACAGGTGTCGGCCTGATGATCCTCGCGATCTTCGTCATGGCGATTGTCGGGGCGCTGATTGCCGTCGCAGTCGTGCTTCTGATGATTGGCAAGATGACGATGTTCCTGCTGCTGGCGATCGGCCCAATCATCCTTTGCTTCGCGATGTTCAATTTTACCTCACACATCACCGACGGATGGATGCGCTCGCTCGGGCAATATGCACTGCTCCCGGTCATCGTTTACGGGCAGCTCGGCGTCATGCTCTTGCTGTTGCAGGCTACGCTCAATGATGTTCAGGGCATGACCGCCGATACGGCGATGACGGTTATCGCGCCGTTCCTGCTGATGTGCGTCGTCACGCTCCTGGTGCTCAAGCAATCGCTGCACCTGGCACACGGCATTGCCGGAGGGGCACGGCTCGAGCGTGGCAATACCGGACTTCGCGATACGGCCAGACGTCTTGGCCGGTTTGGCAGCAACCGCGTTGCGGCCTTGCAGGGGCGCTTGTCCGGGGGCGGAGGATCATCCGCCAGCATTCACGGGGCGAATGCATCGCGTGCCCAGGTTGAAGCCGCAGCAAGGAATGCCCGCCGATGACAGGCATTGAGGAAACCAGGATGGAGGGCGGGGACATAATGACCGCAGATGAACCAGCCGTGATCGACCCAAGTTATTATTCCGAAGGGGAGAGGTGGGAAAAATCTGTCTATCGCTCGGTCGCCATCTCCCGCGGTGTCTGGCGCACGGTGGCAATTTGCATGGGAGCGACATCAGTCGCTGCTATCGGCCTGCTTTGGCTGATGTTGCCGCTGAAACAGTTCGACGTGGTCGTGCTGGAGGTCGACAAGACAACCGGCTTTGTCGAGGCCAGCCAGCCGCTTCGGGCTCGCGGTGACCTGACACAGAATGAAGCGGTGACACGCGCCAATATCGTGCGCTTCATCCGGGCGCGTGAGACCTATGATCCGAAGGGCTTGCGCGACAATTTCGATCTGTCTTCGCTTTATTCCACCGGCAAAGCGGCAGAGGATCTCGCCGGTCTTTATGCCGGATCCAACCCGAACAATCCGATGAAGACCTATGGGCCGAACACGATCGTCTCGGTGCAGATCAAGAGCATCATCTTTCTCAATGACAAGACTGCGGCCGCACGGTTTTCGACGACCCGCACGAGCGCGCAAGGGACGGTGATCGAACACTGGGTTGCCAATGTCCGGTTCCGTTACACCTCCGAACCGATGCGCAATGACTGGCGCTTCGACAATCCGCTCGGCTTTCAGGTGACCGAATACCGCCGTGATCAGGAAACGATCACGCCGGAAGTGCGAGAGGTGAAGCCATGAGATTGCGGGCAAACCTCATACTTGGTTCGGCGCTGATTGCCCTCGTCCAGGGGAATGTTGCGGCGTTGGCGGAAAGCACGCCCAGATCGGTCAAGGCGGATGAGCGCATCCGCACCGTGACCTATCAGAAAGACAACATCGTTTTCCTATCGGGCATGATGGGCGTTTCTACCATGGTCGTCTTCAACGACGACGAGCAGATTGCCACGGTTGCGATGGGTGACAGCCAGAGCTGGCAGGCGGTTCCGGATCAATCAAAAAAGTTCCTGTTCATCAAGCCGCTGGAGCCGAATGCGGTGACCAACATGAATGTTGTCACGTCGAGGCGCGTCTACAACTTCATGATGAGGGGTGCGCCGGTCGGCAATTCCAGGAACGCCGTCATCAAGCTGCGGTTTTCCTATCCGGACGACGAGGCAGATGCACGGCTGCTGGCTGCGGCCAAACTGAACGCCTCGATGCCGAACGTGCGGGCGGCTCTCTCCGACCCTGCCAAAGTCAATTACGACTACGGATACAAGGGTGCCCCGGAGAACAAGCCGGTGTCCGTCGCCGATGACGGCACCAAGACTTTCTTCGAGTTCACCGGCGAAGTGCCCGGCATTTTTGCCGTGAAATCGGATGGCAGTGAAACCCTCGTCAATTATCGCCGCGAAGGCAATTACATCGTCGTCGACAATGTGAACCGGCAATGGACCCTGCGTAGCGGCAAAGTCAGCACCTGCGTCTTCAATATGAAGCTGACGGGAAAGAGAACCATTTGGACAAGTTTCGGGGGACGCCAAAATGACCATTGATTTCGAACGGGAAGCAAGCATTGGCGAGACGGTTGCCGCCACGCGGACAGGGCGCTCCAATCCGCTTGTAGCCTGTCTGTTGCTAACGGTCGCCATCGGGGCGCTCGGCTATGCCGGTTATGTTTCGTATCTCAAGCCTGCGGCACAAACAGATCTGACCTCCGACGAGGAGTTCCGCACGGCAAGCTCAGCGCCAAACCTGTCTTTCAGTGTGCCGGCAGAGCCGACTGACAACAGGCTTGTTATCGAGCCCCCGCCACCAGTTCCCGAACCCGCCGTTGTTCCTGTGGTGGCGCCGACCGTGGTGCCGGTCGATGGTGCTGCGCGCCGGGCTCAAGAAGAGGCTGAACGTTTGCGACGCGAAGAAGAAGCGCGCCGGCTCGAACGCCTGCGGTCAAACATGATCGTTGTCGATGGGCCAGCCGGTCCGACAGGCGCTTCACTTGGCGGAGACGATGCTGGCGGGATCGCCGCCGGGATGGAGCCGAACGAGGATGCAAACCGCCGCTTTCTCGGCCGAACGGCTGCACAGGATGTGGAGCTCGTAAAGGCGACACAAAATCATCGGATAGACGCTCTGATCCCGCAGGGGACAATGATCCGCGGCATTCTCGAAACGGCGATCCAGTCTGACTTGCCCGGCATGGTTCGCGCTGTGATCTCTTCGGATATCTATTCGTTCGATGGCCGCCGGGTGCTCTTACCGAAAGGAACCATGCTGACCGGAGAATACCGCAGCGGCCTGTCGCGCGGTCAGACACGGATCCTGATCGTGTGGACGCGGGCGCTGCGCGCTGACGGCACATCCGTGTCGCTCGGCTCCTATGGCACCGATGACCTTGGCCGCTCCGGTGTCGGTGGCATTGTCGACAAACATTACCTCGAGCGCTTCGGCGCTTCCGCCGTGCTGTCGCTTGTCGGCGGTGTATCGTCGTTCATTGCCGGGCTCAACTCCAATGGTTCCTCCGATGCTGGATCGGGATCGAACAATGGTCAAACGCAGGCACAGCAGACGATCTCGCAAACGATGTCCGACATGGCCAACCAGGCACTGAAGGATTCGATCAGCATTCCGCCAACCATTCACGTCGATCAGGGCACCCAGATCATCGTGTTTGTCCGGCGTGATCTTGATTTCTCGTCCCTTTACCCGGATCCGGTGAAGGAAGCCCTTTACGAGCTGCGTCATCGCAAGGTGAAGGGAATCATCAAGTGAACGTCGCGGCAAGAAACCCATCCGAGCCCGACGCCCACAGCGAGGCGATGTGGGCAGGCATGTCCACCTATATGAGGCAAGCAGCCGCGCCGATCCGGCAGTGGCTGCAAAGTCCAGACGTGATCGAAATCATGTGCAACCGGCCCGGCGAAATCTGGATCGAGGAGCGTGGTGTAGCGCAGATGCAGCGTCATGACGTACCCGGTCTCGATGCCAAGGCCATCGTGCATCTCGCCCGGATGATTGCCGGCAATACCAGTCAGAACGTCAATGAGGAAACGCCGCTATTGTCGGCAGCAATGCCGAATGGCGAACGCTTCCAGGCCGTGCTTTCGCCCGTTGCTTCCATGGGTGGCGCGTTCTCGATCCGCAAGCAGGTCATTACCGATATAAGCATGGATCAGTATATGGCCATGGGCGGACTTGATCGAGTCAAGGTCATCGGGCCTCGCCACGTTGAACCGAACACGTTGTCGGAACTGGATCTTGAGTTGATCGAGCGGTTGCGCGATCCAACCCCGCAAGCCCGCCGCGACTGGCTGCGGTATGCCGTCGAGAACCATATTACCATGCTGATATCGGGCGGCACGTCCTCGGGCAAGACGACGTTTTTCAATGGCATGCTGAAGGATGTTCCGGCTTGGGAACGGCTCGTGTCGATCGAAGATACACGCGAGCTGAAGCCGCCGCAGCCGAACCATCTCGCGCTCGTGACATCCAGGGGTGGGCAGGGGAGGGCGAGGTCTACTATCCAGGACTGTCTCGAGGCGGCGTTGCGCTTGCGGCCGGATCGCATTTTTATGGGCGAGGTGCGCGGCGCCGAAGCCTTTTCGTTTCTGCAGGCAATCAATACCGGGCACCCTGGCTCCATGTCCACACTGCACGCCGATAATCCCGTTGGTGCATATGAGCGCCTGGCCATGGCAACGATGCAAGGCGGATTGGGCCTGACCAAGGCAGAGCTGCTTGAGTTCGTACGCTTTGTGGTCCCGGTCATCATTCAGATCGCCCGCGATCCCAAGACAGGGCGGCGCGGTGTCACAGAGATCTACTTCAACAAGTGGAAGGCCGCTCAATGAAGATCGCTGGAATGATCGCGCTGCTTGCAGCTGCATTGCTGACCGGTGCCGCTTCAGCGGGTGGTCATGCGCCGCTGACTGAAAAGATTGGCGGCGATCGGATCATCGTGATTGATGGCGATACCGTGGCTTTACCGTGCAAGGCAGAGACTGGTTTTAAGCGCGGCTGTGCGGTGAAGGTCCGGCTGAAGGACATCGACACGCCGGAGACATATCACCCGACGTGCGAACACGAGCTGGTCAAGGGTCTTGAAGCCAAGGCGCGACTGCGCGAGCTGATCTCCGGCGAAACTGTCACTGTCAGACATTCCGGAGAGACGGATCGCTACGGGCGATCTCTGGGCTGGCTCACCCTGCAGGATGGCTCGGACATTGGATCAATCCTTGTCCAGGAAGGCGTCGCACTCGTCTGGAAACCCGGTTCCGAGGCAAAGTCCGGCCGGATCGCGCACTGGTGTGGAGCAACGCAATGACGCTGACGAAGTACGAAAAGATCGCACTTCTCACTGCTGGTCCTGTCGTTGCGGCAGCGGGCCTCGGTTTGGGCTGGTCGGCCAATTATGCGGCTGCGAGCTTCTTCGTGCTCAAATCCACAGCTATGTGGAAGGCTTTCTTTGGCGGCGATCTGCTGATGCCGGCAAAGCAGCTTGCCGCCTATGCCGCGGATGCGCGTATCAGCCGCATCGCCACGATCGCTGCCGGTGCGACTGCAGTTGAGGCTTTTGCCCTCGGCGCGGCGGGCATTCTGCTTGTAAAGCAGCCCTGGGCAGTCAAACCGCCTGCTGACGGATCGCGGTTGGCTGAGCTGCGCGATCTGAAGAAAGCCGGGCTGCTCGACGGCAAACCCGGCAATTCGATCCTGCTCGGCACCTTTGGCAAGGGCAACAGCGCTCCGGAAGTCCGTTATAGCGGTGACAGCCACTTCTTCGTCAATGGTCCGTCGCGATCCGGCAAGGGCCGCGGTTTCGTCATGACCAATCTGCTCGAATACCAGGGCAGTGCGATCGTCCTCGATGTAAAGCTGGAGAATTGGGAAAAGACGGGACCGGCACGTCTGGCCATGGGGCAGAGATGCTTTGTCTTCGCTCCGGGGTCAAAGTTTACGCATCGCTGGAACCCGCTCGACTTCGTGCGCGACTGGCCGGAGCGATCGACGGACCTGCTCAATCTCTCCGCCAGCCTGATTCCGCTCGATGAGAAAGAAACGTCGATATGGAAACAAACGGCGCGCAGCCTTTTTGCCGGTGTTCTCGGCTATGTGCTGGAATCGAAATCCATGGAAGGCCGCCGCACCCTGCGTTCAGTGCTGCGCATGTTTTCCTCAGGCGGATCCTTCTCGGCGCTTATATTCAATATCTTGCAGAACGAGCCAGAATTGAACGGCTTTATCCAGGATACATTCAGGCAGCATCTCGGTCGCGACGAGGAACAGCGGCCGTCGTTCGAGGGAAACATCACAACAGCACTTGCGCCTTTCAACAACTTGCTGATGGCCGAAGCAACGAGTTCCAGCGATTTCGACATTCGCGAACTGCGCCGCAATCCCTTCTCCCTGTTCATCGCAAGCCCGGTTTCCGATTTCGGTACGGTCGAGCCCATCATTCGCCTTCTGATCCAACAGATCCATGACGTGATGCTGCGGACACTTCCAGGAGAGGATGAACCGCACAGGATTCTGATGATGCTCGACGAGTTCTATCAGTTCGAGCGGCTTCCGGAGATCATCAAGCGTGCGCCGCTTGTTGCCGGCTATGGCATGACGATTGCCCTGATTGCCCAGAATATTCCGCAGATCGACGAACGGTATGGCGTGAAGACCCGCGACGCCCTGCTCGGCAACATGGATATCAAGCTCAATATCGCCGTTGGTGACGATACCACCGCCAAGATCGTATCGCTCAATCTCGGCCGCCAGTATGTCGAACGGGAAGGGTGGGGCAAGGGAGGCGGTTTGCTGATGAGCAAACAGGCTTCGCAAGGACGGTTTGAGCTTATACCGCTCATGGATCCGGACGCGGTCCTGCGCCTCGATGACCATTCGACCATCCTGCAGATCCGCGGGACCTACGGCGCCATCCTCAACAAGCTCAATTTCTACACGGATCAAAAGTTTGTCGACCGGCGCAAACAGGTCGCTGCCAATACGGCCCGCATGCTAAAGCCTGAACTCGTGCTGACACCCGAGTGGCCGCTGTTCCAGGAGCGCCCGGCACCGCCGGACAATCCGGACACGCCTCAACCCGTTTCGCCGCAGCCGTTGCCGCTTCCTGGCAATACCGGTGCTGCAGCGCCCGTCCTGGACCGGCCGACGATGGATGATGAAGCGGCCGATATCATCGATCTTGCGCGCTCGGTTTACCGCAATGCCGATCGGTTTGCCCAGGTGTTTCGGGATGCGGTCGCAGCGCTCGACAATGGTGCAACGGCGCACCTTTTGTACAATTTGCGTGTGCAACCTGGCTTGTATGGCCCGCTTCTTGGAGAGGACAAGACGTTCAAGGTCAGGAGCAAGCGCGCACGCAAACGGGCCATGGCGTCCATCGCGCCGCTGCGGACGGCTATCATTCAGGCACGGCGCGGGGTGATCGAAGAGCGGGCTCGGCTCTATGCCGCGGCAGAGCAGCCGCCGCATGCAGGTCGGCCCATGGCATCGCAAGGCACGGCGATTGCAGTCGGCGCAGCGGTCGACGGAATCGAGCCCGCGATGACGTCATCCGCTCCGGATGGCGTTTCCGGCTTCACGGCAGCTGAAGCGCCTGACAGCCATGAGGCTGGTTCAGGAAGCGCGATTGACCCTGACGATCCCTTTGCCGAACGCCCGTTGATCGATGAGCAGGATGACTATCCTGTGCTCTCGATTGCAGCCTCAGCACCTGCGTCCGATGACAGCGACGATGAGGGCGACACCAGGATTGATTTCGGGTTTGCGGATGCAACGGCGCATGTGGCGGCGGTCACATCGATTGCGCAAGAAGCGATTGGAGTTGGCAGCGTTTCGGACGTTAAGAAACTGACCGATGCCCTGTCGCGCATGAGCGCAAGTCTCGCCGCGGTCACCTCGGACGAGCCGTGGACCATAGCGTCCATGCGCTCGAGCAAAGCTGAGGGAACCAATGCTGCGTTACACCGCAAAGGGAGCGAGGGGCCGGAGCAATTGGCTGGACATGAAGTGTAAATTCCGGAACAGAAAGGGTGAGGTCGAACCATGACCAGGATTGCGACGAAGCAGAAATTGATGGTTTTGCGGCGGATTCCTTCGCACAATGAAGGGACCGGAATATCCATAGCGGATCTCGGCGTAGTCTTGCGGGCTTCAGAGAGTGCGACACGCCATGTACTCACGTGCCTGTGTGACAAGGGGCTCGTTCGTACCGATACAGAGGAACTGAGCGATAAGTCACGCGTGTGTTTTCGGACCGGCGCCGGCGATCATATATTGATGAAACAGTCTTCAACATCCATGCGTTTCTGTCATGGCCTGGCGGCTTGAGTGGCTTGGCAAGCCTGCCGTTTGCCTGCCTCGTGTTTGCGAGCTTGCAAACCTTCGATGATTTAATGTTAAGGGGCAACCATTGGCGCTTGCCGTTGGTCTGTTCGCCTCGCGGCCCGGACAACGCGATCGGTGTCGTAGCCATCGTCGTTCGAGGTGAACGCGATAGGGTCACGAGATCTCCTCCAAGTTTTTGATCTGTGCGGCCCAAAAAAGCCATTGCGAGCGTCGGCACAGCTGGCGGATCCGTACGGTTTTGTCTGCGCTTGCCCACGTTCTGTCCCGTCAGACTAGTGTATCGGGAAGAATGCCATCTGAGATCGGGGCGACGAGACCACCGCTCCGGACACAGTCTGCTGCAACTTCGAGGTCAAGCGCCATGAAGCGATCTTCCTGAAGGGGACCGACCCTCTCACGAATTGCCGAAATCACCTTCTCAAGCTCTGAGCTCGTTGTTAAAGGCGACCTGAACTCGATGCCTTGTGTCGCGCAGAGAGCCTCGATTCCAATTATGGAGAAGAGGTTTTCAGTCATCACTAACAGCCTGCGTGCGCCGTGGCATGCCATGGAGACATGGTCCTCCTGATTGGCAGAGGTTGGCGTGGAGTCTACCGAAGCAGGATGAGCCATTTGTTTGTTTTCAGACATAAGCGCCGCCGATGTGACTTCGGCAATCATAAAGCCAGAGTTCAATCCTGGATGAGCCGCGAGGAAAGCTGGTAAGCCGAACGACAAGGCTGGATCAACGAGAAGGGCGATGCGCCGCTGCGCGATAGCACCGATCTCGCACACTGCGAGCGCAATTTGATCCGCGGCGAATGCAACCGGTTCTGCGTGAAAGTTTCCACCGGACACGACCGTATCGTCGTTAAGCACCAGAGGGTTGTCGGTAACCGCATTCGCTTCGGTTTCAAGCGTTTTGGCGACTTGACGCAAGAGGTCGAGGCATGCACCGACGACCTGAGGCTGGCAGCGAAGGCAATAGGGATCCTGCACACGCTCATCACCTTCGAGGTGACTGTTTCGAATTTCCGATCTTTCAAGCAACAACCTCAAGGCAGCGCCGACATCGATCTGTCCTTTGTGACCGCGAAGGGTGTGAATATCAGGATGAAATGGGGCCGAAGAGCCCATTGCAGCATCCACAGACATGGCACCAGTGACAAGCGATGCTTTCAAGGCGCGATGCGACCGGAAAAGTCCTGCCAAAGCCAATGCAGTTGACGCTTGCGTTCCGTTAATGAGGGCGAGCCCTTCCTTTGCCGACAGTACCACAGGCGAAAGTCCGGCTCGATGCAGGGCTACACGGCCAGTCACTCGATCGCCCTTATAGATCGCTTGCCCTTCACCCATCATAACGGCAGCCATGTGTGCCAGTGGTGCCAGATCCCCTGATGCGCCAACCGAACCTTTCTCCGGGATTACTGGTATGACACCGTTCTCGAGCATTGCCTCGATCAGTTTAACAAGCTCCAGGCGAACACCTGAAGCTCCGCGACCGAGCGAAATAAGCTTCAAGGTCATGATCAGGCGAACGATTGCCTCAGGAAGTGGTGCCCCAACGCCACAGCAGTGTGAAAGAATGAGATTTCGTTGCAACGTGGATGTATCGGCCGCATCGATCCGCACGGACGCCAGTTTTCCGAAGCCGGTATTCACTCCGTAGACTGGCGTTGTTCCTGCTGCGATCTCACCGATCAGTCTGGCTGACTTCTGAATCGCAGCATGAAAATCCGCAGAGACTACCGCTGGCATTTCGTTCCAATATACCTTTTCAAGGTCTGCCAGTGGTACTTTTCCTGGGCTCAAAGTCAGGGCCATTCGAAATCTCCGTTCGATTTAGTGCTGACTGTCTCTGGCCCTTCAAACATATGGCCATTGACACAGCGATCACTTACATGGAGAATGAATGAAAGATTTCATCTTGAATAGCAACAAATATTTTCATACATTAACACTGCCACATGGCAAACCAGCCCCGCTGGGCTACGAAAAAGGGGAATGAAATGAGGACTATTTTGACAGCCATCGCGTTGTCGCTCGCCACGACCATGGCGGCGCAAGCCGCGCCAAGAGAACTTGTGGTAGCCGCATTTGGCGGTGCCTACACCGATGCATTGAAGAAGAACATCTCCACGTTTGAGAAGGAAAACGACGCTACCGTGACATTCGTGCCGGCATCAGGTGCCGACGGCCTGGCGAAGGCCATGGCTAAGGAAGTGGATGTGATTCACGCCGATATGGCTTGGGCCTTTCGCGGCGAGGCGCAAAACGCCTTCGAACAGCTCGATCCCGCAATAGTCACCAATCTCTCGACGCTCTACCCCAGGGCCAAATTCTCTGAATACGGCGTTGTGACGAACTTCGGGCAGTATGGGATTGCCTACAATCCGACCCAGGTCAATCCTGCGCCCACTTCATGGCTGGATCTCTGGAAGCCCGAATATGAAGGAGCGGTCACCACCGCTGGCTTCGATGCCGCGAACGTCGAGTTGTTAGTCCTTATGGCGAAGCTTAATGGCGGTAGTGAAGACAAAATCGATGCGGGCTTCGCCAAGATGAAGGAGCTTAGCAAGCACATTACTGTTTTTTACAACCAACATGCGCAATTACTAGACCTGTTCCGTAATGAAGAGGTCGTGATGGCGCGTTGGCTGCGTGGCCGCGTCGATTGGGCCAACAAGCAGGGAGTTGCGCTTAAGTTCGCTGTTCCGAGTGAAGGCGCGATTGGCCTTGTTTCGACCGTTCACGTGGTCAAGGATCGTCCGAACAAGGACTTGGCGATGAAGTTCGTCAATTATGTGTTGAGCGAAACCAGCCAGAAAACCTATGCGACCGATCTCGGATATACGCCAGCGCGCGCGGGTCTCGACCTGACCGGCGTTGATGTTCCCTACGGTGAAGATGTCGTCAATTCCCTGCTGATTTCCGACTGGAAGAAAATCGTGCCTCAAATGGATGCGTGGAAGGAGCGCTGGGAAAAGGAAATCGTCGCGCGTTGAAAATAACATGCTCGGCCAGCGATGGCCGAGCCCTTTGTTCTCAGGTAGGAGTGCGATGATGCATCATATTGGCGTCCGCAACATCATAAAAAACTGGGGCGCTTTCAGCGCCCTCAAAGACGTCAACCTGGATGTGCGAGAGGGCGAGTTCCTGTCGATTCTCGGACCGAGTGGCTGCGGAAAGAGCACGTTGCTTCGGATCATCGCAGGCCTCGAGGAGCCGAGCGGCGGAGAGATTTTCATCGCAGGCCAGAACGTGACTCTCGATCCGGTCTGGAAACGCAAGATCGGCTTCGTCTTCCAGAACTTTGCCTTGTGGCCACATCTCACCGTGTTCCGCAATGTCTCAATGGGGCTGGAATTGCGAAAGACCGAGAAAGCCGAACTCTACAATCGCGTGATGGAAGCCCTTCGAATGGTGCAACTTGAGGCGCTGGCCGATCGGTTGCCGGCACAACTTTCTGGAGGTCAGCAACAGCGCGTTGCGCTTGCGCGCGCGATCGTCCTGAAACCCGCAGTGCTGCTGCTGGATGAGCCCCTAAGCGCGCTCGACAAGAACCTGCGCCAAGACATGCAGGTCGAGTTGAAGGCCCTGCAGCAGACGCTGGGCCTCACGACCATATTCGTCACCCACGATCAGGAAGAGGCGCTTTCCCTTTCGGATCGGGTTGTCGTCATGAATAAAGGCGTGATCGAACAACTCGGCACACCTGACGCGATCTACAATCAACCGGTATCTGAATATGTCGCCGGCTTTGTAGGGGAGGCCTGTTTCTTTGAAGGGCGCATCGAAGGTAATGGTCAAGCCAAGACCTTGCGGCTGTCTGACGGGACGGCAGTCCCTATCAGGGGCAACGGCATCCAAGTTGGGCAGTCTGCGGTGGCCTTCGTCCGCCCGGAATGGATCGATCTCAACAAGCTCGACATTTCGCTATCGCCTGGCTCTCCGCAAGGTACGATCGAACGTCTGATGTTCTTCGGTCAATCGAGCGATTACCTCGTGCGACTAGGCGACCGTCAACTGAGGGTTAAATATAAGTCGGATGGTCCTAGACTCGCCCCTGGCGATACTGTGGCATTGTGCTGCGTGGCAAGGGTACTCCCGGGAAATGGAGCCGCCTCATGAAGAAGCCTGCAAACACGATCCTGATGCTGCCGGCCATCACCATTCTAGGCGCTTTCTTCGTCGTTCCGCTGATTTGGGTGGTGATATTGAGCTTCCTGACGTCAGGGCCGACGGGTGAGGTGCAAAATCAGCTGACCGTTTCCAACTATGCCCGCTTCCTGACCGACAGCTACTACCTGCAGGATCTACTTCTCAGAACCATACGGTTGGCGGCGATCGCAACAGTGTTTTCCGTCGCCATCGGCTATCTCGGCGCATTTGTCATCGCGCGGGCCGAGGCGGCGGCGCAGACGTGGCTGGTAATGCTGGTCATGCTGCCACTTTGGGTCAATCTCGTTGTGCGCACGCTCAGCCTTATGGTCGTACTCGGACGTAACGGACCAGTCAATCAGCTGCTCGTTGGCCTCGGATTTGCTGATCGACCGCTTCAACTGCTTTACAATGAAACAGCCGTCATCATCGGCATGGTGCAGGTGGCCGTACCGTTTGTCGTCATGTCGATCTTTGGTGTTTTGCAGTCCATCCCCCGGCAGCTCGAGCATGCCGCAATGACAGTCGGCGCCACACCGCTTTCGGCCTTTCGGCGCGTAACGTTTCCGTTGAGTTTGCCAGGCGTGCTTGCCGGCAGCGTGCTCGCGTTCGGCATCAACGTCGAATCCTTCGTGGTTCCGATATTGCTGGGTGGCGGTCGGGTGCGCTTCATGAGCGTCGCAGCTTATGAGACCGCAACGATCTCAAACAACCTGCCGTTTGCGGCAACAATCGGCGTCATCCTGCTGATTGTCACCATGGGTATGCTCGGCATCTATCAATGGGCCGTTCGCTCAGCGGGTCGCTCGACCGCGGTATTACAGGCAAGTTGAGGGCAAGGAGGCCATTCAATGCAAAAAACACTTCTTGGCACCACGCTTTGGTATGTGGGCACAGTGCTTTTCTACGCCTTTCTGTTGGCGCCCCTCGCAATCCTGATCGCAGTTTCGTTTAATCCGACCGCCATGGTTTTCCCGCCGCAGGGCTTCACCTTGAAATGGTACGCCACAATACTTGAAAAACCAGACTTTCTTCATGCCGCCTGGGCGAGCACCCTGCTTGGGATCATGACGGCCGCAATCAGCACCGGCTTTGGCGTCCTGGCGGCAATCGGATGGCAACGCTACTCGGGGTTACTTAAGGCCCCGATCTCGTCACTTTTGATGTCGCCGCTGTTCATACCAGCCGTGATCGTTGCCCTTGCACTGTTCCAGATTCTGTTCATGCTCGGCATCGTCAACAATATCTGGACCCTGGTTGCGGCGCATGTCGTGGTGACCATCCCTTACCCCATCCGCAATGTCATGGCTCAAATGGAGGGTTTCGACGTTCGTCTCGAAGAAGCAGCGCTCAGCGTGGGCGCAACACCCCGTCAAGCGTTGTGGCGTGTCACGCTGCCTCTGCTGAAGGCCAGCATCATACCCTCGCTGATCATCACTTTCGTGCTGTCGTGGAACAATTACACGGTCTCCGTTTTCCTCGCCAACAAGGACTGGACGACGTTACCGCTGCAACTGCGTGCGTACCTCCAATATGAATACGAGCCCTTCGTAGCGGCGATGTCGACGATTCTGATCGTCGCCTCCGTCATTCTACTCGTTGTCGTCGATCGGACCGTTGGATTAGGTGGTGTGAAGAAAAACAACTAAAGACGCTAGCTGACGAACACCTTCCTTCTCTTGGAGGATCGGTCGATCTGGTCGAGGCGCTTACGCGCCTCGCCATTCATGTTGTTGCACATGGCATCCAGCAGCACGGAAACCAGCATGGCGGAAGCGGAATAGGAATCGAACACAAGTCGGGAGCTGACCCGAGCCTTCAGAAATATATTGGCGAGAGCGTCGTGGTTGGCGTAGCTCGCGTCGGACACCAGCGCCACGCTCATTCCAATATGGCGTGCGAACTCAAGCGCCTTCACTGTCTCCCGCGGATAAAGCGGCATCATGAATGCGAGGAGCGTCCGGCCCCCGGCGGCTTGGCACTGCTCCAGTTGATCTTCGATCAAAGAGCCGCCGCCCGCAATCTGGCGGACGTCCGGATGAACCTTCGATGCAAAATAGCAAAACTGGGCAGCAAGCCCGGAAGATGCTCGCAGGCCCAATACCGCCAGCGGCCGCGACGTTGCAAGCGCCTTGCCGAACTGATCGACCAGAGCCTCGTCAGCAAGCGACTGAGCAAGCTCCGTGAGGTTGGTCGCCTCAGCTAGCGCCGCCGCCTGATAGCGGTTTGTTTCGGTCTCCGGGACAGTCTCGTCGCCGGCGACACCTGAGCGCAAAAACCGACGCATCTCGAGGTAGCCATCGAATCCGAGCGCCATCGCGAAACGTGTGACCGAAGGCTGGCTGACATTGGCGAGTTCGGCGAGCTCCATGCTCGACAGAAATCCGATCTCGGCGCTGTGCTCTATCATACATTGGGCGATTCGCCGTTGTGCCGGCGTCAGTCGTTGTCCGACGGCGCGGCGATCGAGCTCCGCCTGGATCGCCTGCCGGTCACTTGGTTGCCCATTCCCTGAGGGTTGGGAAGCCTCTGCCATGCTGATCTCTGCTTTTTCATCCATCGAAACCGCTCCGCGAACCAAAGGTCTGTATCAATATTTTCAGTGCACCCGATTAATGTATATTTGAACCGGCCGGAAAACCAAAGCCCCGACTTGTGGCCGGGGCTTTGGTTTGCATCATATTAGGAGGAGATGCGCTGTCTAAGTGTTCGCAGCGATTTTCGCGATTGACAGCACTTCCGCCGGCTTGCGATGCGGGAACGCAACGCCAAGATTCCACGGAAAGATGAAGTGGATCCATCGGTGCATGCGGATGACATAGGTCATCATTGCCCCGGTCAATTGCACATACTCTTCTTTGGTCGACACCGTATCGAGTGCATCCGAGTACATCTGACCGATCTGATGCATGTTGGTGATACCGAGGTCCGTCATGAACTCAAACACGTTGAAGGTGCCTGTCAGAAACTCGCGTGTCATGCGGTTGAGCGTCTTAAGCTCCATGTCCTCGTATTGTGAGATTTTCAGGAACCGATACATAACATCAGCACCAACCAGCATCAGATAAGCTTCAAGATGCACGAGAACTGAAAACGACTGCTCGCCACTGCCGGCGCCGCTGTCGATTACGCCCCAGCGGATCTTCTGGATTTCTTCCGGCTCGTTGAACCAGACACGGTCGATCTCCTTTTCGATGATAGCCTTCGCTTCGCGCCAGTCGCCTTCGAATTTTTTGATCACGGACATTAGGCTGCCCTCCGGACATTAATTTCGATGATCGAGCGGCGTGGCTGAGCAATCGTCTGCTCATAAACCAACTCACCGAGTTGCCTCAGGATTGGCAGGTCTTCCTCGAAGACTTCGGCAAACTTGTTAACGGTGGCACTTTCAGTGATACGACCATAGGTCAGGCAGATCGTCTGACCGGGCGCATAGAGATAGACAGCGCCGGGGTGCCGTTGGACCATGTTGTTTCGGCCAATGTGGACGATGCGGGTTGGCATCCAAATGGCCTCTCCGGATACGACTACATGGCCAAGAACGCTCTGAAGTGGAAGTTGTGCGAGCACCTGCTCGATGACGTCCGGGTTCTCATTCACAAGCAGTTTTGCACGGAAAGAAAGGCCGACGCCTGGAGCATGGAACTCGAGTGTCTCTGATGGTGACATTGGGACTCCTCGGTGGTTTGAATGAAAATTTCCCGGGTGCCTCTTTATGTATAATTTCATTCAACATGTCAATGAATGAAATTGTTCAGTTGCCATTGCGGGCGAAATACAGGAGAGTCTTTCGTCAAGAACGGGTGGAAGTTCGAAGTCGTCGATCTTGACGCCGGCGTGTCGACAAGATTCTCGTCAGCGCGGCCACGGACCCGGAGTGAAGCTCGTCGAAGGCGGTATCGTAGCGCGACGCCTGAAGCGTCTCTCCTAGCTTATTTCAGTGCGCTCCGCTGGGGGGCGCGACCTCGCCGTCTCCCACCGACATCTTCAGAGGCTCCTCAACGAAGTCCGCCATCGTCGAGGGTTCTCTTTATAGCGACTCTCCCCTAGGTCCGCGCCCTAAGGGCCGCTTCCACCCGGTCGGCGCCATGTGTGACGATATAGGCGATCACCATGTAGATGACGACCGCGATCAAGAAGGCTTCGAGGTAGTAGAAATTCAGCGCGGCGGTCAGTTGCGACTGCGCAAAGATATCGACAACCTCGATGGCAAACCCAAGAGAGAGCGCCTTCATGATCACCATGAACGAGTTGGCGAGGTCCGGGATTGCCGCGACGATCACCTGGGGAAGCATGACCCGTCGGAACAATTGGCTGCGTTTGTAGCCCAACGAGTAGGCCGCGTCCGCCTGACCGGTGTCAAAGGAGTTCAGGGCGCCTTTCACGACCTCCGCCTGGAACGCGGAAACACAGGCGGTCAACGCGACGATGAGCGTGACCCAGTTCGGCGTCGCGTGACCGTTGAACTCGATCCCGATCAACGAGGCCAGGAACTGGAGGGCCGGTGGAAGGCCGTAGTAGGCGAGGAAGATCACGATCACCATCGGGACGCCCTTGAAGGCGACCTTGTACGCAACGACGAGCTCCCGCAGCACTGGTACCCGCCGATATTCGACCATCGCAAACAGGCTGCCTACGATCGTGGAGAGGACGAAGATCGCAAGCGCCATGGTGAGCGTCACGGGAACCGCGCCAAGGATGTCCCAGAGATCGGGAAGAAGAACTTCGGAATCGAACATGTGATGACCTCCTCTTCGATCAGACGCTTGCCATCATGGTAACCTTGGCCGGCGTGGCCGTTAGCGCGAACTTCGAGTTCCGCATTTCGAAGAAGCGGACGACGAGCCATGCCACGAGGCACAGCAGCGAATAGATCGCCGCCAGCACGAGATAGGTCTCAAACTGGTACTGATTGTAGTCCCGCTCCATGACGAGATGGGCGGTCGCCATCACGTCCGCGGCCCCGATGTACATGACGAGCGCGACGTTGTGGATCAGGTAGATGATCGCGTTGCCGTAGCCGGGCAGGGCGATGTGCACGGCCTGCGGCCCGACGACGCGAAGGATCTTTTGACGGAACGTGTATCCGAGACTGTCCGCGGCGTCGTGCTGACCTCGTTCTACGGCGAGATAGGCTGGCCGTAGAACCTCGGAGAGATATCCTCCATGGTAGAGGCTGAGGCCGACCATCGCCGCCACGTTAGGGGACACGAAGTCCTCGACATCGAACAGGTCAACCACCAACGGAAGCCCGTAAAAGGCGACGAACAACTGGAGCACGACGGGGACGCTGCGGGCATAGGACACGTAAAGGTCGGCAAATTGGCTGACCACGGGCGTCCTGCGCACCCGGAACGTCGTCGTAATCAAGGCCAGCACGAAGCCGGCGATCATGGCCGTGAACGTGATCGCAAGCGTCAGCGGCAGCGCCAATAGCAGCTCTGGGATCATTATGGATAAGTCCACTTCGGAACACTCCTTCTTTCAGTCTTGAGCCTGATCGCCGGTGTCTCAACCGGACCTTACTTCATGTACGTGGTGATGTCCTCGCCGAACCATTTCTGCGAGAGCTTGGCGAGCGTGCCGTCGGCCTTGAGTTCCTTCAGCGCCTTGTCGATGTCTTCGGAGAGGGCCTTGTTCTCCTCGGAGCGGTGGATCAGGACGAAGGTGTTGTTGATAGCGACGGGCTCGCTCGCCTTGATGTCGAGCTTCTGCTGGTCGATGACCGTCTGCTCGCCAAGGTTGGACGGCAGAACCAGCGCGTCGTACTTGCCGTTCTGGACCTCCTTCAGGCGATCCGGATATGGAATGCCGGCGCTGGAAGCGGTGATCTCGATCTTATAGTCGGGGTTCTGTTCCTGCCACGCCGTGGCGAACTTGTAGATGCCGCCGCCGGCAGTGACGGGCACGATTTTCTTGCCGACGAGATCCTTCATCTCGTTGATGCCGCTGTCTTTGCGGCTATAGATTTTGATCAGGCTGGCGCCAATAGGGCTCTCCGGAATGAGAAACTGCTTTTCGCGAGCGGGCGCACGGTAGTAGCCGCCGGTCGCGATGTCGTACTTGCCAGTGACGAGGCCCGTCTCCTGAGCGATGTCGGCGGCGCCTTCCATCTCGAACTTGTACTGGGGCAGCTTCGCGTTGATGGCTTTCAGGACGTCGGGCTCGTAGCCCTGCGGCTCGACGCCGATCGCACCCCAGGACAGCGGCTTGGATTCGGCCGCCGTCGCGATCTTGATGGCGCGCACGTCCTGGGCATGGGATACGCCAGCCGTTGCGAGAACAAATGCGACGCCGGCTACGGCGAGGCCGAAAGTGCGGCGGGAAGTTGACTTAATAGAAGGCATGTCAGGCATCCTTTCTCTACTGGATTGCAAGCTCGGAATTGAGGAATTGGGCAAGGCGTGGATTCGACGGCGCGTCGAAGATCTCGGTTGGGCTGCCGTCGGCGGCGACGACGCCCCGATCCATGAAGACGATGCGGTTCGAGATGTTCTTTGCGAACTGCATCTCGTGGGTGACGAGCAGCGAGGTGATCCCCGACGACGTGACGTCCTTGATCACCCTAAGAACTTCGCCGACGAGTTCGGGATCGAGCGACGACGTGGGTTCGTCGAAGAGCATCACGTCCGGTTTGACCGCGAGCGCCCGCGCGATGCCGGTCCGCTGGAGCTGGCCACCGGAGAGCTGGGACGGGTAGCTGTCCAGCTTGTCGGAGAGGCCTACCCGATCGAGCTCCTGCAGGGCGATCGCCCGCGCCTCGTCCTTTGACTTGCGCTGCACGACCACGAGCGGATCCATCACGTTCTGAATGACCGTCATGTTCTTGAAGACGTTGAACTGCTGGAAGACCATGGCCGTCCGGAGCCGGATCGCCTGTATCGCGGTGTTGTCCGGGCGCTGGTAGTCCATCTTGAGCTTATCGAACCCGATGGTGCCGGACGCCGGCTTTACCAGGTAGTTGATACACTTCAGCAGCGTCGTCTTGCCGGTACCGCTGGGGCCGATGATCGACACCACGTCTCCGCGCTTCACGGAGAGATCGACGCCGTTCAGAATCTGCGTGCTTCCGTAGGACAGCTTTAGGTTTTTGAGTTCAAGCATTTCAGGTCGACGTCCTTTCGGAGGAAAGTTCGGGAAGCGATTCGGTCTCGTCGTCCGCCCATTCGTCTCCGAGGAGTTCGGGCGTGTCGAAGGCTTGCAGATCGGCGAAATGGCGCTCGCGGTCGGCGACGAAGAGCGCCCTGACGATGCCACGCGCTAGCCGGTCGGCACCTTCGCTGATGGCAGGAATGTCACCCGTGAGCTTGCCGTGGCTCAGCGTAGCTGGAAAGTTGAAGCAGTGTATCCGGGAGAGCGCCGGGCAGGCACCCGGCTCTGTTTCGAGGAATTCGAACGCGTTTCCAAGATCGGGCGAGGCTTCGAGTTCGCCGTTCGGCATGTCAGCCGGTGCGGGGAAGCGGTCACGCCACAGGCGGATGTAGGGTGCGACGGCGGCGAGCTCCGGCCGGTTCGTCAGCTCGATCTTGAAGCCGGTGCCGAAGATCAGGAAGTCGACGGGATAGCGGCCCTTCGGCGTCGTCACCACGACGTGATCGCCGTGCTGCTCCAGCCCGGTGATTGGGCTTTTCAGATGGAGATGGGCCTGCGGAAAGGCGCTGACGCGCAGAACGCTGGGGCGGGGTGGCGGCGTCTGCGCCCGCATGGCGTAGTCGAGAAAACGCCACTTCCAGTCGTCGGGCAGGCCGGCGAAGCCGTGCACCACGCCGTGGCTGCCGATGCCGGTGAACTTGTTGATCCGTGGCAGATCCGTCCTGCGCACGAATAGGTCGAGCCGTGCCGCCGCGGCCTCGAGCGCGGTGGCGGCGTTGTCCATCGCAGAAGCGCCGGCTCCTACCACGCCGACGCGCTTGCCGCGGAGTGCGGCGAAATCGATAGCGTCAGCGGTATGGGCCCAGAACTTGCGCTCGATGTCGTCGGCGATGGGAGGAACGAAGGGGCCGCCGAGACCGTCGCGGCCTGTCGCGAGCACCACGTGGCGGGCGATCATCGTTTTGGTGTGGCCGTCCTGACGGCATACGATGTCGAGCATGTCGTCCGGACGCGGGAGGATAGCGTCGACGGTGACCCCGTTGCGCACCGGCAGGTCGAGCACGCGGCGGTACCAGACCAGGTAGTCCATCCACGTCTCGCGCGGTGCCCTGTCGAGCGCGACCCAGGCTTCGCGGCCATGCAGCGCCTCGTAGTAGGCGCGGAACGTGAGCGCCGGCAGCCCCATCGCCGGTCCGGTCAACTGCTTGGGGGAGCGGAGTGTTCGCATCCGCGCGAAGGTGACCCACGGACCTTCCCGACCGGCGGGCGCCATGTCGAGGACAACGTGGTTGGCGACGCCGAGCCGCTTCAGCATGCCCGAAGCGACGAGCCCGGCCATGCCCCCGCCGATGATCACGACGTCGACGACGCGTTGGCCATCGACGTCGCGGGGAGGGACCCAGGACTTACCCGGCAGTTCCAGCCAGGCAAGATCCTGCCGCAGGCGCGCCTCGAGGGCGTCGAGTCCGTTCGGAAAGGAGGACAGGGCGCTCATGACGGCATTCCTTCGGGCAGCGGGGTTTGTCCGTAGACGGTGTCGGCCAAGGCCTCGAGGCCGCCCGAGTCATGCAGTCGGCAACCGGGCATCGCCAGGGCCACCGCGCGCGCCGCTTCGATCACGGCGGAGACGGTCGGAGTAAGCGGCATCGTGGCAGGTGAAATCGCGCCGAACACAAAAGGGATGGTGTGGTCGAGCACACGCATCGCGATGCCCTCGAGCGGAACGCCGACGACGGTCGCCGGCTCGACGATGGCGGCTCCCAGCCCCGCTCGGACCATTGTGAGAGCCGTCATCGAGGCATTGACATCGATCATCCGTTGCGGCGTGACGCCCGCCCTTTCCAGAGCCTCGTCGATGCGGTGCCGCAGGCGATATGGGTTCGCAAGGGTGATGATGCGGCGGTCGGCAAGATCGGCGAGGCGCACGACGTCGCTCTCGGCGAGCGGATCGTTAGCGGCGAGGGCGACGACACACGGCACATCGGCGACCCAGTGTACCTCGAGGCCGGGATGTTCCAGCGGAAGGCTTGCGATCCCGAAATCCGCCGAACGGGCGAGCACGGCCTGCACGACGTTCTCGGCGGCCAGCGCCTGCACATGAAGATGACGCGGAAGCAGGCTGGGTGCGACGGCCGCGATCGCCTGCGGCAGGACGCCGGCCGCTAGCGACGGCGTGGCAGCGATCGTCAGCGACGCCGGCTCGTCGAGACCAATGGCGTTCGCCCGTTCGCGGATGTGGGCAAGGCTTGCGAGATGGCGCTCCACCTCGGCGTGAAACAGTAGGCCTCGCGCTGTCGGGGTGATGCGAGGTCCGCTCCGATACAGGAGCGCGTAGCCGATATCGGCTTCCAGATCCTGAATAAGCCGGGTGACCGCCGGCTGCGACCGGCCAAGCACCCGTGCCGCTCCGGTCACGCTACCGGCGGACATGACCGCTGCGAAGGCTTCAAGTTGTCGGATATCGAAAGAGTTAGAATGCATATTAGACATCAAACACCATCCTTCATGTCAGTAAAGCATGACATTTCTCAATTGGCGATCACTAATAGATGAAAGTTGCGCATAAAAAGTAGATCTTCATTGCTATTTGACATAATGGCGCGTCGCGCCTACCTAGAGCACATGTTCCGTGACGTACTGAGGAGCTTGTTTTGACACTCATCGAAACCCTTGCCTCCGCGAGACCGGGCTCCGCGCTCGCGCAAGCCATGGAGAAGCGCGCAGAGATCCTGCGCCTGAGCGAGGCCGCACACGACGCCGTACTTCTGCCACGCGATCCCGGCGGGCTGTCGCACGGCATCAGGGCCGCGCTCGCCGCCCGCATGGCCCGCCACAACCGCAGCCCGGCATTAGCAAGCCATTACGACACCTTGGTCGCCCGCGCCGACGAACCGGCGACGGCCCCGCTCGCCGACCCCGACGCGAACGTGCCGGACCCGCGTGTCGCGGAGATCGTCCGTCATGCCGACCGACTGACGGTCGCACCACGCGATGCGACGCGTGCCCATGTGGACGCGTTGCGCGATGTCGGCGTAACCGACGCCGACATCGTACGACTCGCGGAGCTTGCGGCCTTCGTCAATTACCAGGTTCGCGTTCTCGCCGGCCTGAAGCTGCTTGGAGAAATGCGATGAGCGAGGTCGTCCACACATTCACCACCACGGTGCCGCGCTGGCAGCCCTATGTCGTTCCTGTCGACTTCGCGACCGCCACCGACGAGCAGCACGCGGCGATGCAGACGACGCCGTCCAACAAGGGCATCTCGCCCTATGTGCTCACCCTGGCGCACGACCCCGAGACGCTCACGGTCCGCTCGCCCCTATTCAACCTGATCATGTACGGCAAGGACGGGCTGGCATCGAGCGAGCGCGAGCTGGGCGCAGTCGCGGCGTCGGTCGTCAACCGCTGCGTCTATTGCGCAGCCGTGCACGCCTCGCGGTTCAACAACCTGACAAAACGCACGGACGTCATCGACGCCGTGTTCGCCGACGGTCTCGAGACGACGCTCGACGAGCATCTCCAGGCGATCTTCGACTTCTCGGCGCGGCTGTCGACTACGCCGCCCGAGGCTACCGCGGACGACGCGCAGGCGCTGGCTGACGTCGGGCTCGACGAACTGGAGTCTCTCGATCTCGTCCTGTCCGCCGCCATCTTCGGTTGGGCGAACCGCCTCATGCATACGCTAGGTGAGCCGATGAAAGATTAAGATGGTTGCGGTGTGGGTTGGTGGCTGGTGGAGGCCGAGGGGCAGAAGTTCGGCAACCTGATCGAGTCTACATGTAACGCCGTGCCATGAAGTGCTGGTTCGACGACACGCCCGCGCCGTATCAACGCCTTCGCCGTGCCCGGCACGACCTCGCTTCGCCTCGACAGCAGCGCTCCCAGTGCATTTGATGAAGGTCTTCATAGAAGAGATCCTGCCGCTGCTCCCCGATAAGCGTGAGAGGAACGAGCCCCCATGTGAAGAGGCGGAAGGCGACGTAGACGCATGGCGCCGCCAGCAGATGGATTGAAACTATTCCCAACGTCACCACGAGATACCACCTGGCCTCGGACTATTCGGAAGAAAACAAACACACGAGGATTCCACAGTTTCGTAAAAAGCGGTTTGAGCTAAAAAGCAACCCCAACGAAACCGCCTGTGAGTTCCATAATAGAACTTATGCCACAAATCGCGTGTAGCCGCAAAGTTAAAGTGTCCTGTTTCTGCAAAGTAGAAATGTCTAGGTGTCACCTTCTCGTTCATCGCAACGAGATATGGGATTCAGATTTTGGGATGGATTTTAATGAGCGAACGCGAACTGCATCGCATCGAGGTTTTATCGGAGGTTGTTGAAGGTCGCCGCACGCTGGCGTCGGCGGCAATTGTGCTGTCGCTGAGTGTTCGCCAGGTGCAAAGGATCGTGCGGACATTCTGTCTCGAAGGCGCGCCGGCGCTGCGTCATCAGAGCCGTGGCCGCCGGTCGAACAACCGCATCAAGGATGGCGTGCGTGACTTGGCGCTGCAACTGGTGCGCGAACGCTACGCGGACTTTGGGCCGACACTGGCGGCCGAGAAGCTGGCCGAGCACGGGTTTTCGGTTTCGCGCGAGACGTTGCGTAAGTGGATGGCGGATGCCGGCATCTGGCTGTCGCGCCAACAGCGCCGGACGTTTCGTCAGCCGCGGTTGCGGCGTGAGTGTTATGGCGAGCTGATCCAGATCGACGGCAGCGATCATCGCTGGTTTGAAGATCGAGGCGATCGGTGCACGCTGCTGGTGTTCATCGATGATGCGACTGGCAGGCTGATGCAGCTTTTGTTTGTGCGCTCGGAAAGCGCCTTCACCTATTTCGAGGCTTTGGAGCTCTACCTTAAGGTCCATGGCCGTCCAGTTGCGTTCTACTCCGACAAGCATTCGGTGTTCGCAGTTCGGCCGGGCGCTGTGCGAGTTAAACATCGAGATTCTTTGTGCAAATTCCAGTCAGGCCAAGGGTCGTGTCGAGCGGGTCAACCGCACCTTGCAGGACCGTCTGGTCAAGGAACTGCGGCTGGCGGGCATCAGCGATATGGCAGAAGGCAACGCCTTCCTGCCCAGCTTCATGGAGCGGTTCAACGCACAATTTGCTGTTGCTGCGATCCGCCCGGAGAATCTGCATCGGCCGCTCAATATTGTCCCGGATCGGATGCGCGACATCCTGTGCAAGCGGGAACAGCGCTATGTCGGGGAGCAGTTGGCATTCTCCTATGAGCGCAAGCGCATCATGCTGGAGGAGAATGAGATTACCCGCGGTCTGGTCGGCAAATATATCGACACCTACGCCTTTGCCGACGGCCGCCTGGAGATGCGCTGGAAAGGCGTTACCCTGCCCTACAAAATGTTCGACAAGGATCAACGGATCACCCATGCAGCCGTGACCGAGAACAAAAGACTGGGCGATGTGCTGTCGGTGATCAAGGCGCAGCAGGATCCGTCGCCGCCGCCGAGAGTAAAGACCAACAGCGAGGTTATCGCCTATCAAAAACGCGATCGCAAACCATCTCGGAAGAACGACTGGGTCGAGCAACGAAGGGAGCGCAGAATGCGGGAACAGGCCGCTACTGCCCAGTCGAATGTCGCCGGTCCGGGCTGCGAGATTGAGGTCTCCGCCCTACCCGGCGACGAGCCTCAGCGGCTGTCAGGATGACATTTCTACTTTGCGAGAGATGCGACAATTCAACCTTGCTGCCACAATCGCGCACCTTGCGTGCCCTGTGGCTTTCAGCGGTAAATAGTGCGAAATCATCAGCGCTATATGACGCCGACGCATGCACCCTGGGGCACCCTGACTTTGATTGTCATCTGACTATCGCTCCAGTTCGTCGATCGCCCCTTTTAAAGTTGGCAACAAGCTTTCCAACATGGCGAGCAGCCAAGCCAAACGGTGTGACTTTCATCGATAAATGGCGCGGAATCCTCAGCACTATGTGACGCGCCTTACCTTAGGGCTGCTTTGGGCACAGCAGCGGTCATTGGCCAGCACGTGGAAATCGTTTGTCGGGATTGGTTTTTCGCGGTCAAATGAACAGTCGATCCGAGGCTAATCGGACCGACCCTTCCATGCCAGCAGCCGCATCGCGTTCGCCGTCACCAACACCGTCGCTCCGGTGTCGGCCAGGATTGCTGGCCACAAGCCTGTGATGCCGATGACAGTTGTCACCAGGAAGACAGCCTTCAGGCCCAGAGCGACGGTTATGTTCTGGCGGATGTTGCCCATCACCCGCTTTGACAGGTCGATCATATTGGCGACGTCGATCACCCGCCCGTGCAGGATCGCGGCATCGGCGGTTTCGAGCGCCACGTCGGTACCGCCACCCATGGCAATGCCGACATCGGCGGCTGCCAGAGCGGGGGCGTCGTTGATGCCGTCACCGACCTTGGCGACGACAAGGCCCGCGCGCTGCAGGTCGCCGACGATGCGCTGCTTGTCCTCAGGCATCAGTTCCGCCCTGGGTTCGATTCCGAGCTTGCTGGCTATGGCTTCTGCGGTCCTGCGGTTGTCTCCGGTCAGCATGACTGACTTCACGCCGGATTCCCTCAACATGGCCAATCCGCGGGCTGCATCTACACGCGGTTCATCACGCATAGCCAGAAGGCCAGCAAGTTCGTTGTCGGTGACCAACACCGAGACCGTTTTACCCTGGTCGTTCAGTGCGGCAATCGCCGATACTTGCTCTGGGTTTAGCGCAGCCCTCTCTCCCGCCGCTTGGGGCGAACCAAGGAACACTGCCTTGCCGCCGACATTGCCTTCGACCCCCTTGCCGGACACCGCTTTCGCGGTTGTGGCCGGAGGTACGGCTGCCTTGTCGGCCTTGGCCCTGTCGAGGATGGCAGTCGCAAGCGGATGGCTCGAACCTGTTTCCAGAGCCGCTGCGAGCGAGAGAACCTGCTTTTCCGGTGTTCCGAAAGAGACGATGTCGGTGACGACGGGCTTGCCCTCGGTTAGCGTTCCGGTCTTGTCGAAGGCGACCGCTGTGATTTTGCCAAAGGTTTCGAGCACCACCCCGCCTTTCATCAGGAGGCCGCGCCTTGCGCCTGCGGAAAGCCCTGCGGCAATGGCGGCGGGCGTCGAGATGACGAGCGCGCAAGGGCAGCCGATCAACAGGATGGCGAGGCCTTTGTAAACCCATTCACCCCATGATCCGCCCAAGAGCAGCGGCGGCACCACGGCGACGAGGGCCGCAGCGACCATGACGCCCGGCGTGTAATAACGCGAAAAACGGTCGATGAAGCGTTCGGTCGGTGCCTTGCTTTCCTGTGCTTCCGCGACCAGCCTTATGACACGGGCAATCGTGTTGTCTTCGGAAGTAGCCGTCACGCGAATGCGCAGAACACCATCGGTGTTGATGGTTCCGGCGAACACAGTGTCGCCGACGTTTTTGCGCTTGGGCGTGCTTTCACCCGTCACCGGAGATTCATCGATTTCACTCGAACCTTCGGTGACCTCACCGTCGGCGGAGATGCGGTCGCCCGGACGGACAAGAACGACATCTCCGACCGCCAGTCTGTCGGCCGCGATCGAGACCGTCTCCCTATTGCGTTCGACGAGCGCGATCTTCGGCACGAGGTCGGCCAGCCCCTGGATGCTTGCCCTTGCCCTGCCTGCAGCCACGCCTTCGAGCAACTCGCCGATCAGGAACAGGAAGACAACGGCGGCCGCTTCCTCACCCGCTCCAATAATCACCGCGCCGACGGCAGCGACTGTCATGAGCATTTCGATAGAGAGCGGTGTTCCCGCAAGCGCCGCCATGATCGCCCGCTGTGCGATCGGGACAAGGCCGACCAGCATGGCGACGATGAAAGCCCATTGGGCTGTGTCCGGAAACAGCTTTCCGATACCGTATGCGGCGGCGAGAGCGATTCCGCTGGCAATCGTCAGCAAACCCTTGCGGCTTTTCCACCATGCTGCCGATGGCCGATGATCGTCGTCGCTGCGCATTGCCGTAGTCCGCTCGGCATGACCTTCATGATGATCACCTGCATCGGCTCGATCGGTATCATCCTTCATGGCAATCGGCGCAACCCGGTAGCCGAGACCGCCGATCTTCTTCTGGAGGGCACGCAAGTCGGCGTTGCCGTCATGCTGAACGGTCAAAACCTGTGCGGTGATTGAGGTCGACACCTCGACGATCCCGGGCATCCGCCTGATGGCGTTGTCGATTTTTGTCGCACAGCTGGCGCATTCCATCCCTTCGACGCGGAATCGTGCCTGGTTCGGCGTTGCCGTCATGATGCAATCTCCGTTGACTTTCCTTCCGCCGACTCTACATCCTCTAGTGACTAGAGGAGCAAGCAGAATGTCGAACGAAGTTTCGATCGGAGCGGCCGCACAACGCAGCGGCGTGAAGGTTCCGACCATAAGGTATTACGAGCAAATCGGGTTGCTGCCGGCTCCGCCGCGCACGGTTGGCAATCGACGATCCTACCGGGAGGATGACATCAGGCGGCTGGCTTTCATACGCCATTCGCGGGAACTCGGATTCGAACTCGATGCAATCCGCACATTGTTGGCATTGCAGGATGACCCATCCCAGCCGTGCGGAACTGCTGACCGGATCGCAAGAACCCGGCTCATTGAGGTCGATCAGCGCATCCGCAGCCTCAACGCCTTAAAGGCGGAGTTGGAGGCAATGGTCGAGGGATGCAAGCAAGGCAGCGTCTGCGAGTGCCGGGTCATTGAGGCACTTTCGGACCATTAAGAGTGCGCGCACTCGTTCTCACTGGGACACTGCCGACAAACGCCAAGCACCGTGCGTCATAGAGTCCGCTTTGCGCCGAGGAATCGACCACCGCTGACGGGGTCTCCTACCGCCCATCCGACACGAGCCTCTTTGACACGTTTCCCGTCGTTCGGGTTCGAGCGTCTATGATCCGACCGAGCCGATGGGAAAGATGTTCTTCAACGTCCTCGCCACTTTCGCGGATGCGGACACGTGAAGGAATGGCGATCGCGCGCGCCAAGGGGAAGTTGCGCGGAAAAACAGCCAAAGCTGTCTGACGAACAACAAAGGGAACTGCGCCGGATGCACGATAGCGGAGAGAATTCCATCAGCGACCTGGCGGAGGTCTTTTCAGTCTCCAGACCAACAGTCTATCGCACGATTGGACGCGTGCAGGCTTCCCTTTCAAAGGGATCGGATCCCATTTGAGCATTCCAATTGGCGCTTCCGTCCCCCAATAGCTTTCAAGGTCACACTTTTCAACGACGATCTGTAGCAACAGCTTGTGTCTGGACATGACGCAGAAACGGGATAGCATGAGCTCATGGACAGACTGGCACGCATTTTCGCGATTGTCCTGCTTGCGGTATTTGCCGCGGGCACTGTTGCGCATGCGGCGAATGTGACGAGCATGTCCCTTGCCATGTCCCCAGCCGCGATGGCCGACGGAGACATGGGCGACTGCGATGGCTGTCCGCCTGGCGACGACGGCAAAGCCTCCCTCTGCGGTCAGATCTGTCTTGCACCTTTCGCCGCAATTCCGGCAGCCGCAGGATTTGAGCTTGCCGTTATGGCGGCCGATGTTGCAGCTTCACCGGCAGAAGAAATGGCCGGCCGCAGCGGTCTGCCCGATCCGCCTCCACCTCGAACCATCGTCCTTTAGCCGACGTCGGCCGGGATGCCCGATTGCCGGCGCCAACGATCATGCGCGGCGGGTTCTTCTGCCGCTTGTGATCGCGGATCGCATGAGATGCCTTCCGGCGCCCTGCGCAACACCATTGGCTTTTCAGGATGGTTGAACCATGTCCAGATACTCTGCTCCGATGCTGACGCGTCGAGGCTTTCTCGCATCGGCGGCTGCAAGCGCGACCGGCGCGATGTTTCCGATATCGCCGGCTTTACCGGGCACTGCCGCCACGCGCGAGATCTCGTTGCGTGCCGCCCCTGGGCGCGTCCGTCTCGTGCCGCTCGCTGAGACGGCCGCCTGGTTATACAACGGCACCGTTCCGGGCCAGGAGATCCGCCTCCGCCAAGGCGAGCGGCTGCGCGTCGCGGTCGACAACGCCCTTGCCGAAGAAACCACCATCCACTGGCATGGGGTGCGTGTTCCAAACGCGATGGACGGCGTGCCGCACCTCACCCAGAAGCCGATCGGGGCAGGCGAACGCTTCCTCTACGAATTCGACGCGGTCGACGCCGGCACCTTCTGGTATCACCCGCACCAAAGGAGTTTCGAGCAGGTCGGCCGCGGGCTTTATGGCCCGCTGATCGTCGAGGAGCCGGAACCGATCCGAGTCGACCGTGACTTTACCTGGGTGCTCGGCGATTGGCGGCTGACCAAATCGGGTGCAATTAGCGAGGATTTCGGCAACCGGCACGACATCCACCATAGTGGGCGCGTCGGCAATACAGTGACCATCAACGGCCGCGTGCCGGACGGTTTTACTGTCAGGAAGGGCGAACGCATCCGCCTGCGGCTGATCAATGCCGCCAACGCCCGCATCTTCAGCCTCGACTTCGCGGGGCACGAGCCGATCGTGATCGCGCTCGACGGCCAGCCGGTCACGCCGCATGCGCCAGACAAAGGGCTAGTGGTGCTTGGGCCAGCGATGCGTGTCGACCTGATCATCGACATGACCGGCAATCCCGGCAGCCGAGCTTCGGTTACCGATCGGTTCTATAAAGGGCTGGAATACCAACTCATAGATCTTGTCTACGACGGCACTCCACTGAGGGAGCGAGCGCCCGACTGGCCGCTCGCCCTGCCTGCAAATCCGTTGCCGGAACCCGACGTCGGCGCCGCGTCCAGAAACGAGGTGGTCTTCAACGGCGGCATGATGGGCGAAATGGTGGCGCAGGACATGGGTAAAAGCATGGGCCTGGGCACACCGGGCAGCATGATGGACAACACAAACTCGATGATGGGAGGAATGATGCGGATGATGAACTCCAGTACCGCCTGGTTCATCAACGGTGTCGCCGCCGACGAGGCCAGCCACGACATGAAGCCGATGCTGACGTTCGAAAAAGACAAGAGCCACATCATCGCCATGACCAACGCGACTGCGTGGCATCATCCCATCCATCTGCATGGTCATTCGTTCCGGGTGATTTCCCGTAACGGCAAACCCACCCATCATCGCGAATGGCAGGACACGGTGCTGATTTCGCCGCGCGAGAAGGTCGAGATCGCCTTCGTCGCCGACAATCCCGGCAACTGGATGTTCCACTGCCACATTCTCGAACACCAGGCCAGCGGCATGATGGCTGTCTTCCGCGTCGCCTGACCGCCCAACAATCCGAAAGGAGAAGCAAATGTCCAATATTCTGAAAGCTCTTGTCTTGGCCTCGATCCTGTTGAGCGCCGCTCCGGCGCTCGCCGGCGAAAAGGACGTCACGCTCTACAAAAGCCCGGAATGCGGCTGCTGCGAGGGCCATGCCGACTATCTGCGCGAAAACGGGTTTAACGTGACCGTCAAGCCGACGCATGACCTCACAGCGATGAGCCGCGCGGCCGGTATTCCGGACGACGTCCAGGGCTGCCACCTCTCCATGATCGACGGCTATGTGGTGAGCGGCCACGTGCCGATCGGCACGGTCAACAAGCTCTTGACGGAGCGGCCCGACATCAAAGGCGTGACACTGCCCGGTATGCCCATGGGTTCGCCCGGCATGAGCGGCACGAAGGAAGGCCCGTTCGAGATGCTGGAAATCCGGAAATCCGGCGGGGTCGGTGGCGTCTACGCCAAGGAATAGGAGTGGCGCGATGATGGAAGGCATGAGCGGCATGATGATGTTCGGCATGGGTCTGGCGTGGCTGCTTGCCGTCGTCGGGCTCGCCCTTGGGGCGGCGGCGCTCGTCAAGTACCTGTTCTTCGGCGGCGGCAAATGAGAAGAACGTCTGTCCGCTTCTCGATGCTCGGGATTGCCGCGGCGGGTTTGGGACTGGCATTGGCATGGCCCTGGCTTGCCAGCGAGACGGCGGGTAGCGACGCCTCTGCCGCCACAATCGCACTCGGCAAGACGCATTATGCTAAGCGCTGCGCCTCCTGTCACGGTGCCAGGCTCGAAGGACAGCCCAACTGGAAGAGGCCGTTGCCTTCCGGCCGGATGCCGGCGCCGCCGCACGATGCATCCGGCCACACCTGGCATCATCCGGACAGCGTGCTCTTTCGCATCACCAGAGAAGGACCGGCGGCGGTCGTTGGCGGGGGCTACCAAAGCGATATGCCGGGCTTCGGGAATGTCATGAGCGACGACGATATCCGGGCCGTGCTCTCCTTCATCAAAAGCACTTGGCCGGAGCGAGAGCGGCAGTATCAGGTGGAAATGAGCCGCCGGGAGCGGGAGAAGACGCAGTGATGGCGATCGTGCGCCTCTCAGCCCCTTCAGTCAGAAAGGTTCGTCCTATGAAAGCCAACCCATTTTTTCTCACGCTTTTCCTGTTGCTGCTCCTCGTCTCGCCCGCCTTGGCTCACCATCCGGGCGCTGATCTCGACGAGCTCATGGGCAGCGAGGAGAAGTTCTTCCAGGTGATCGACGAGCCGGCCGCGCCGCCCTTCGAGCTGGCTGACGCATATGGGAAGGTGGTTCGCCTTTCCGACTTTTCCGACAAGATCGTAGTGCTCTATTTCATCTTCGCGAGTTGCACCGATGTATGCCCGATCCATTCCGAGGTGATCGCCGACATTCAGAAGAAGATCAACGCCACGCCGATGAACGACCGAGTGCAGTTCCTAGCGATCACCACGGATCCTGCCAAAGATACGCCGGATGTGCTGAAGGCCTATGGTCCGGCGCATGGACTGAATACGCACAACTGGATGTTCCTGACCACACGCCCCGGCGAGCCGGAGGACACGACGCGCAAGCTGGCGGAAAACTACAGGCTCCGTTTTGAACCGCTCGAGGACGGGCAGCAGATGCACGGCATCGTCACCCACGTCATCGATCGCGGTGGACGCTTCGCCGCCAAGTTTCATGGCCTGCGGTTCGATCCGCTCAACATGGTTCTCTACATCAACGGCCTCACCGACCCCTCAGAACCGCCGGATCAATCGGCGTGCTCGCGTTGTAGTCGAGATAGATCGATGTCATGGGCTTTCCTTTGGTTAACGACTAGGGTGCTCCACGCTGAGCTTCTTGCCCGTCACCCCCTCATTAAGGTCCTCCTTGTCGGTCAGGGCTTCTCGATAAACGTCCGTTCTGTCTGGAAAACTCCCAGGCGCTCTGAAAGGCCCGTAGTTACCGCCCGCATCAGATGAGGTGTGTCTCGATCGAGACCATAGACGAAACCCGGAAAATCCAACGGTTTCTGTAAAGCCCATATCGCATCGTGTTGA
>NZ_PGGO01000024.1 GCF_003010955.1 Phyllobacterium brassicacearum | reverse complement strand
CGGATACGTCGATTCCGAGCAACTCGTCCACCTCAACGATCTTCTCGACCTCGCTCAACCTGCCGAGCTTCACACGATCTATGATGCGATGGACAACGCCGCCCGCCTCGACGGCAAGCGGCGCACGACCTGCGAGCTGGTCCAGCGTCTCAGCCGACGCGAGCCGCGGCTCCTCGTTGTTGAGGACGTACATTGGGCAGATCCAGAAACTCTCGGCGATTTGGCGAGCGTTTCGACCGCCCTTGGCGAATGCGCGGCGCTGCTCGTCGTGACGTCGAGGATCGAGGGTGATCCCATTGACCCCGCTTGGCGGAGGAGCACGGGCGGCGTTCCTCTGACGAGGATCGATCTTACACCGCTGCGCCGGGACGATGCACTTTCGCTGGCTGCCACGCACGTCGACGCCACGACGCGGTTCGCCCAAACCTGTGTCGAGCGTGCCGGCGGTAATCCGCTCTTCCTCGAACAGCTCCTGCGAACGGCCGAGGACGCGACGGGCAATGCCGTGCCCGGATCCATCCAGAGTGTCGTGCTGGCGCGCATGGACATGCTCTCGCCGCCCGACCGGCAGGCGCTGCAGGCAGCCTCCGTCCTCGGGCAGCGATTCCAGCTGCCCGAGCTGCGTGCGCTGATCGGCGACGATCGCTACGTCTGCGACGAGCTCGTCACCCGTTTTCTCCTCCAGCCCGAGGGCAGCGGTTTCCTCATTGTCCATGCCCTGATCCGCGACGGCGCCTACGCCTCCCTGCTCCAAGCGGGTCGGCGCGGGCTGCACGCCAAGGCCGCCGACTGGTTCGCGGGACGGGACGCGACGCTGCATGCTGAGCACCTCGACCAGGCGGGTGACCCCAGAGCGCCCGGCGCCTACCTCTTCGCCGCTGAGGAGCAGGCCCGCGCCTATCGTTACGAACGCGCGCGCCGGCTGGTCGAGCGCGGACTGGCTCTCGCATCGACACGCGACGATCGCTTCGCCCTGGCCCGCTCCCATGGCGAGATCCTGCGCGAGCTGGGCGCCACCGCCGAGGCATTGACCGCTTATCAGCAGGCGCTCGACGCGGCCGATCTCGAGGCCGATAAGTGCCGGGCTCGCACCGGCCTTGCAGGCTGCCTGCGGATGCTCGACAGGTACGACGAGGCGTTCCGCCTGCTCGACGATGCTGAGGCCGGCACCGCTGTCGAGGGGCTTGATCTCGAACTCGCCCGCATTCATCACCTGCGCGGGAACCTGCATTTCCCGCTCGGCCAGATCGATTTCTGCCAAGCAGAGCATGCCCGAGCCCTGGAGCATGCCCGGCGCGCCGGCTCGGTCGAACTCGAGGCCCGGGCGCTCGGCGGCATTGGTGACGCCGACTACATGCGCGGGCATATGCGTAAGGCCCGCGACCACTTCAGCCGGTGCGTCGAGCTGGCCCGCGATGAGGGCCTCGGCCGGATCGAGGTCGCGAACCTACCCATGGTCGGTCACTGCCTGATCTACACATGCGAGTTCGACCGAGCACTCGAAGTGGCCGGTCAAGCCTTGCAGCTCGCCTCTCGGGTGGGCCACCTTCGGGCCGAGATCATCGTGCACAATCTCCTCGCCGACGTGGGCCAATCGCGGAGTGAGCCCGACCGGTGCGAAGCATCCGCTCATCGACTGATCGAACTCGCCAGGCAGATCGGCTCGAAACGGTTCGAGGCGCACGCACTGCAGCACCAGGCCGAGGTCCTGCGCCTCCGCGGCCAACGGGCGGATGCCGAAAACATGCTCGAGGAATCGCTTGCGATTGCCCGCGAGAGCGGCCTGCAGTTTGTCGGCCCGTGGATGCTGGCTCAAATGGCGGCAACGACACGAGATCCGGCGCGGCGCGCCCGAGCCCTAACCGAATGCGAGGCGCTGCTCGCGCAGGGCTCCGTCGGGCACAATTACTTCTGGTCGTATCGGTATGCCATGCAGGCTGCACTCGAAGCCCGCGCTTGGGACGAGACAGAGCGCTACGCGCAAGCGCTTGAGGATTACACCAGGGCGGAACCTCTGGAATGGGCGGATCTGTGGACCGCCTGGGGCCGCGCCATCGCCGCGCATGGACGGCGGCCTACAGACCCGAGCTGCAGGGCCGAGATGCTCCGCGTCCGTGACGAGACCATGCGCGTCGGAATGATGGGAACCTTGCGATTGCTCGATCAAGCCCTGAATGTCAGCTGCTGAATGGCCGGAGGGCTGGCGTCAGCGGGAGAGAGTGCCGCGTTGTAAGGAGAAAGCCATTCAAGGACGGCAGGATCAGCAGCATGCTACACCGTTCAACAGTTCAACACACAGTGGACTTGAGATCGGGCGAGAACAGGAGCTAACCGCCCCGGCAACGAACACCCTTAGGCGGCCGGCAATAACCGATTTCTGGCGCTCTCGTGCAGGGGAACATCAGTTCTCCGGACCAGAAGCCGCAACCCCTGTGCTAGAATAGGTGGTTCGATGATTATGTTGACCAGATGATACGGCATTCTGGGGGTGCAATGGCGGTTCCACACGAGCCATTATGCGATCTTCGAAGCACAGATCGAGAACATCATCGCTGTGCATATTTGAAGAACCACGCAGCTAACTGAATAGCCCGACTTACGCTCTGGGATTCCTGGCCGCCGATCCTCCGCGCCCAACAGTAGTCGCGTCTACACTTCGCGATGCTGCCATCTGCGAGTTATTCAAAGGCGCAAACTCTGCGTCAGAGAGAGAATATAATGCCGACAAGCAATAGTGTGACCGACTTTCTTGGTATCCTGTCGGTCCTTGTACTCGTGGCTGCAAACGGTTTCTTTGTTGCCGCCGAGTTTTCCCTGGTTGCCGTTCGCAGAAGCCGAGTGGCTGAACTGGCCGCGGCCGGACGGCTGAACGCAACGGCCCTCCAGCGCGCCGTTCAGAATCTCGACGCGCATCTAGCAGCGACACAGCTCGGTATCACCATTTCGTCACTGGCGCTCGGCTGGATTGGCGAGCCTGCTCTGGCTCATCTCATCGAGCCCCTTCTGACCGGGTTGCTGGGGCCGTTCGCGACAGCTGGTGCTCACAGCATCGCTGTGGCTATAGCATTCATCATTATCACTGCGCTTCACATCGTTCTTGGCGAACTCGCCCCGAAAAGCCTGGCTCTACAGCGTAGCGAAGGCACCGCCCTTTGGGTTGTACGACCGCTCGGTCTGTTCCTGTTGCTGCTCAAGCCGGCGATTGTCAGTTTGAATGGCCTCGGCAATCTGGTGTTGCGACTATGTGGTCTGCGTACAGGAACCGGTGAAGAATCGCTGCACTCGCCGGAAGAATTGAAGCTCCTGATCTCCGCCAGTCAGGAGGGTGGCCTGTTGCACCAGGAGCAGCGGGAGATGGTCGAGCGAATCTTCAATATCGGCGATCGCCGCATCAGCGACATCATGACACCCCGACCGGATGTCGACTGGATCGACGTGGATGATGACCGAGATGAGAACCTGCGAACGATCCGCGACTGCCGCCATGAACAGCTTCTTGTCGGCAGAGGAAGCATCAATGCGCCCCTTGGCATGATCCTGAAGAAGGACATGCTCGACCAGGTTCTCGATCGGCGACCGCTCGATCCAATGACAATCATCCGTCAGCCCCTGGTCGTCCATGAGGCGACCCCGATTTTCAAGGTGCTGGAGCAATTCCGGGCGGCGCCGGTCCGACTGGCGATGGTCCTCGACGAATATGGCGAACTGGAAGGGGTTGTCACGCAAACAGACTTGCTCGAGGCCATCGCCGGTGACCTTCCCGAGATCGAGGGTGAAGAGCCCGATATCGTCGAACGAGAGGATGGCTCCCTCCTCATCGATGGCATGATGTCGGCGCAGGACGCGTTCGATCAGCTTGGTTTCCGGACACGTCCAGCCGCCGGCGACTTCCACACGATCGCTGGGTTTGCAGTGTTTCAATTGCAGCACCTGCCCGAGACCGGAGAGCAATTCAACTATGAGGGCTGGCACTTTGAAATCGTGGATATGGATGGCCGACGGATCGATAAATTGCTCGCACGCAGAAGAACAAACACGGAGGTTTCAGACGCCTCATAAGTGCCCTGAAACATCCTGGGCTGCGCCGATGCTGCTGCCGCACAAGACTTTCGCGCCGACTCTTCTGGACTCGATACTCAACCGCGAAGATTGTTGATTTTGATATTGATAGGAAGTAGCGAAGAAGTTCCGCCATCGGTTGATGGACAGCCTCAATCTACCGCGTGGCGGCGGTCCTCCACCGCCCTTTTCGGACGTCAATCCAGCACGCGACTGACGAATTAGCCATAGCAGTGTGCATACTCGCCCACCCGGAAATCGGTGGTGCTGGACTCATTGCCGTGGACAAGGCCTAATGCTGCGCGGGGATGGCGGGATTGCCGGGGGCGATTATGAGATCACCGCAGCAAATGACTGATGACGGCGATGTTCTCGATGCTGTCGTCATCGGGGCCGGCTGGGCCGGCCTGGGTGTCAGCTATTGGCTGGCGCGACGGGGCCTGCGCCACAGCGTATTGGAGCGGGGCCGCATAGGAGAGACCTGGCGCACACAGCGATGGGATTCATTTCGGATGAATACTCCCAACGTGCAGACCGTCATGCCGGGCGACTGCTATGACGGTCCGGATCCGGATGGTGCCCTGACGCGCGACCAGTTCGTCGCTCTCCTTGAGGATTTCGCCGGGCGCAACGCGCTGCCGATCGAACCGGATACTGCGGTAAGCGGACTCGCGCACGAGAATGGCGCCTATCGGATAACCACCTCACACGGCACGCTTTGGGCGCGCAACGTGATCGTCGCAAGCGGCAGCCTGAATTGTCCGGTGCGCCCGGTCTGGGCCGCCGTGTTGTCGCCCGCTCTCCGCCAGATCGACGCTTCCGGCTACCGCAGCGCCGCCGATCTGCCCGATGGAGCGGTGCTGGTTATCGGAAGCGGCCAATCGGGTGCTCAGATCGCGGAGGAATTGGCGGAAGCGGGCCGAACGGTCTTCCTTGCGACCAGCCGTGTCGGACGGCTCCCACGGCGCTACCGGGGTCGCGACATCATGGTCTGGCTGCTCGAAAGCGGGTTTCTCGACGGGCGCCGGGAGGAAGTCATTCGACTTGCGGGACGCATCCCGCCGCGTGGTGTGCTTGGGTCGGTGCATACGATAAGCCTTCAGGCGCTGAGCGCCCAAGGTGTCGTGCTTCTTGGGCGTCTCACCGGCATCGAGGATGGCGGCAGCCTCTCGTTTGCCGACGATCTCGAAGCGAATGTCCGCTTTGCGGATGAAGCCTCCGACAATATCAAACGCCATGTCGACGACTATATCAGCCGCGCCGGGATCGATGCACCCGTTGCGGAGC
This sequence comes from Phyllobacterium brassicacearum, assembly GCF_003010955.1. Classification (GTDB taxonomy): domain Bacteria; phylum Pseudomonadota; class Alphaproteobacteria; order Rhizobiales; family Rhizobiaceae; genus Phyllobacterium; species Phyllobacterium brassicacearum. Next base: position 72,862 of record NZ_PGGO01000024.1, on the reverse strand, counting down.
CCGACCCGGCGGAAACGGTCGCGATGCGTCAGCAGAACCCGACGATTGGTTCGCTCGATCTCTCCCGCTCCGGCATAATGAGCGTGGTGTGGTGCACGGGCTTTAAGGGCGATTTCAGCTGGATGAGGCTTCCCGATGCGCTCGACAGCGCGGGACAGCCTGTTCACGCGGATGGCGTGGCCGCCCTGCCGGGCCTTTACTTCGCAGGGCTGGACTTCGCCTCCACACGCAAGTCAGGCATCATCTTGGCGATCGCCGAGGAAGCACCTCGCCTTGTCGAACATATCGCAGGGCATTCGTGACCGCCTTTGGCATAGTCATGAAGCTCCTGACAGTCAGCGCCGGGATTAGGGTCAGAGGCCGGCAGATCGTCAGCCACCGCTTTGCGCCGCCACCACCAGTGTCACGTCTCGCCCCTTAGCGACGTTCCCACTGAGCGAAGGCAAAGGCCCCCAAGGATCAGCCAAAGACTTCGCTCCTGCACGACTGAATGTCTGCTATCGATTACCGCTGGAAGCGGTCGATTCCGGCCCGAACCAGTCGAAGATAAGCGAGGACCTGAATGTCTGCGTCTGGCGCCCAAAGCCGACCTTGCTGCGCGCCGGCGGCGAGGGTTTTTCGTGTGCCCGCAGGGTGTTAAACTGCCTCGGACTACACGGAGGATGTCATGGACATTGCCGCGTGGCTCTCGGGCCTTGGGCTCGCCAAATATGCCACGACCTTTGCTAAAAACGAGATCACTCCCGAAGTGCTGCCGCATCTGTCGGATGCGGACCTTAAGGCGCTGGGGCTGCCAATGGGCCCGAGGAAGCTCGTGCTGGCCGCGATTTCGGAACTTGGCAAGTCTGACATGCCAGCGGCCGGTTCAACGCCCCGCCCGGAAGCCGAACGTCGCCAACTGACGGTGATGTTTGTTGATCTCGTCGGATCCACCGCATTGTCAGGTCGATTGGACCCGGAAGAAATGGCCGAGGTGATCCGGACGTACCAACACGCGGTGGCCGCGGAGATCACGCGCATGGATGGCCACGTCGCGAAGTTCATGGGAGACGGAGTGCTGGCCTATTTCGGTTGGCCGCGGGCGCACGAGGACGAGGCCGAACGGGCGGTGCGGGCCGGGCTCGCCATTGCGGCAGCGGTCGCCAAGCTGGCGACGCCAGCGAACGAGGCGTTGGGCGCGCGGGTGGGCATCGCAACAGGCTTAGTGGTGGTGGGCGATCTTGTCGGCGAGGGCGCGGCGCAGGAGGCGGCCGTGGTCGGCGAAACGCCAAACCTGGCGGCACGACTGCAATCCCTGGCCGAGGTGGGCAGTGTGGTCGTGGCCGCCCCGACACGGCGGCTGCTTGGCGAACTTTTCGAGCTGGTCGATCTCGGCCATCACGACCTGAAGGGTTTCGCCACGCCGGTGCAGGCGTGGCTGGTCGTTGGCGAGAGCCAAGCCGAGGGGCGCTTTGAGGCGCTGCACGGGATGCGGCTTACCTCGCTCGTCGGCCGCGATCAGGAACTGGCCGTCCTCCTTGAATGTTGGCGGCGGGCCAAGGCCGGCAGAGGTCAGGTAGCGCTGCTGTCGGGTGAGCCGGGCATCGGCAAGTCGCGCATCGCGGTTACCCTGCGCGAGCGGCTCCGCGGCGAGGAATGCGTGTCTCTGGGCTATCACGGGTCGCCCTATCACACGAACAGCGCGCTGTTCCCGGTGCTGGACCAACTGCGGCGAGCCGCTGGTTTCGAGCATGAGGATACGCCCGAAATGAAGGTGGCAAAGCTGCAGACACTGCTTGCCCTTGCGGTGCCCGACCCAACATCGGCGATCCCATTGATCGCTGAGCATTTGGCGATCCCCACAGGCGACCGTTACCCGGCCCCCGAGGTTGCACCGGAACAAAAAAAGGCGAAGATGTTTCAGGCGCTGCTCGCCCAACTCGACGGACTTGCGGCCAAGCAGCCGGTATTCATGACGGCCGAGGATATTCACTGGTTCGATCCCACAAGCCTCGAGCTGTTTGATCGCGTCGTCGATCGGATCGAGCGGCTGCCGGTGCTGCTGGTTATTACCTTCCGGCCTGAGTTCGTGCCACGCTGGACCGGCCGACCGCATGTGACACTGCTGACACTCAATCGTCTCGGGTGGAGCGAAAGCACTGTGCTGATTGATCATCTCGCAGGTGGTCGGCCGCTTCCTGCCGAAGTGCAAGCGCATATTCTCGCCAAGACTGAAGGCGTGCCGCTATTCGTCGAGGAGCTCACAAAGGCGGTGCTCGAATCGGGACTGCTACGCGAAACCGGCGAGCGCTACGAGCTCACCGGCTTGCTGCCGCCGCTTGCCATCCCCTCGACGCTGCAGGATTCGCTCCTGGCTCGCCTCGATCGGTTAACGCCGATTAAGGAGATAGCGCAGATCGGTGCTGTCATCGGCCGCGAGTTCAGCTACGAGTTGCTCGCCGCGACCGCACAGATGGACGAGCCGAAGCTCAGGACCGCTTTGAACGAACTTATCCACGCCGAACTGGCGTTTTGCCGGGACACGCCCCCGGATGCAATCTACACCTTCAAGCATGCGCTCGTGCGGGATGCCGCCTACGAATCGCTCCTGAAGAGCCGACGCCAGCAACTCCACTGCCGGATCGCCACGGTCCTCCGCGAGCGCTTTCCCGACCGAGCGGAGGCGGAGCCGGAGGTGCTTGCCCATCATGCAACCGAGGGCGGTCTGCTCGATGATGCCGTATCGTACTGGCACAAGGCGGGCCTGCGCGCCAATTATCGCTCGGCCAACGCAGAAGCCATCGCTCACCTCTCCAGGGGCCTGGATCTTCTCGCGACACTTCCCGAGACTCCGGCCCGCGACAACCGCGAGATCGACCTCCAGCTTGCACTTGGCATTCCACAGCTCGCCGCCAAGGGCCATAGGTCAGCCGAGGTCATGGCGGCCTACACACGGGCACACGCGCTGTGCAACAGACACGGCGGCGAGACATCCCGACTGTTCCCCGCCCTGCGTGGCCTGTGGACCGGCTATCGCGCCCGGGGACAGATGCGCACGGCGCGTGACCTCGCCGACCAGCTCGTCACGATCGCCCGGCGCTCGGGGGACCAGTCCCTGCTGCTGGAGGCCCATCACGCGCAATGGACGACACATTACTGCCTCGGCGAGTGGCGGTCAGTATGCGAGCACACCGCACAGGGTTTCGCTCTCTACCGACCTGAGCATTTCTCTCACGCCTTCATATACAGCGGTCACGACTCTGCGGTGTGCGCCACTGCCCACGAGGGGGTAAGCCTGTGGATGCTCGGCTTTCCGGACCGGGCGCTGGCCCGGGCGGAAGAAGCCGTGACCCTGGCCCGCAAACTGGCCCACGCCCCGAGCGTAATGCAGGCCCTTTCGCTTGCGTTCGTTCTTCACTGCTTTCGCAACGATGCCGCCGCGGCTCGGGAAGAGATCGAGGCGATGTCGCAGATCGCGCATGACGGGATGCCCCGCTGGATACCCGATGCCAACCTGCAAATGGCCTACATCACTGCGCTCGGGAGCGAACAGCAAGCTCGGGCGGGCATGACCACGATCCAGGAGGCGCTGGCAGCCGACGAAGACGTGGAGGCAAAGGGCTTTTACGTGTGCCTTTTCGCCAGCGTCTGCGGACTTGCCGGCGAGGCAGAGGCCGGCCTGAATGCTTTGAAGCCAGCAATAGAAGAGGTGGCGGCCACCGGCGTGCGCCTCTGGGAGTCGGAACTTCACCGGATTGCTGGAAATCTCCTACTCGGCTCCGCAACACTCGACCTCGAGCAAAGCGAAGCACATTATCTCCGCGCCATCGAGGTAGCTCGGGAACAGCACGCCGCATCCCTTGATCTGCGCGCATCGACCTCGCTTGCCCGCCTGTGGGCCCACCGTGGGGACCGGCAGAAGGCCTACGATCTGCTCGCCCCTGTCTACGCCTGGTTCACCGAGGGCTGTGATACGCGCGACCTCGTCGATGCCAAGGAATTGCTGGACCAACTTCGATAGTTGCAATTGCGAACGGTCAAAGATCGTACCGAGCAACCTCACCTTCCTTCCGCAGTCTGCTCCACGACGCACGCTCAGCTGAGCGACTTCAGGGGAGTCCTCTAATGTCACGGTGGCTTGGCAATCGTCATAGCTGGAGGGGCTCGTCTTTCCCGACCCGCGTCAATCGAGCTTTCAAAAGACCTATCTCGCAGAGCGGAGGAAAGGGGAGTAGAATTCCTGAGGCCGAGCGTTCTTATCAACCGAAGGACCCAATAGCGAGGCTTCACCTTGCTGGAGAGGGTGCCATGGGAGCAGATCATGCAGAGCGGCGGCTGGTTGCAATTCTCGCCGCTGATATTGTGGGTTATTCGCGTCTTATCGAAGCTGACGAGGCTGGCACACTGGCCGCAATGAGTGCGCTGCGATCCGAAGTCATCGACCCATTGCTGGCCGAATATCACGGGCGCATAGTCAAGCTGATGGGCGACGGGATTGTCGCGGAGTTTGGTTCGGTCGTGGAGGCAGTTGGCTGCGCCGCGGCGGTACAACAACAGCTCGCCAATCGCAAGGAAAATGTGCCCGATGAGCGCCGCATCGTGCTCCGAATTGGCATCAACCTCGGCGACGTCGTAGTGGAGGGCGATGATCTCCTTGGTGATGGCGTCAATGTTGCGGCTCGGTTGGAGCAGTTATGCCCGCCGGGAAGCGTGCTGATCTCTGGCACCGCTCACGAACATCTCTCGGGCAAGCTCGATATCCGCTTCGACTTCACAGGCGAGCAGCATCTCAAGAATATCGCACGGCCCGTGAAAACCTACCAAATGGAAGTCGCGGGCTCTCCGCCCGTGTTTCCGCCCCCGATACGCTCCGATAAACCCTCGATTGCGGTCTTGCCATTCGAGAACATGAGTCGTGATCCCGAACAGGTTTATTTCAGCGACGGCATCACGGAAGACGTTCTCACTGAGCTGTCGCGGTTCGGTGAGCTCACGGTAATTGCCCGCAACTCCTCATTCGCATTTCGCGAACAACGCACGGACCTGCGTGAAATCGGGCGCAAGCTCGGTGCGGGCTATGTCGTCGAAGGCAGTGTCCGACGGGCCGGAGATCGCGTGCGGATTACGGCGCAGCTCGTGGAAGCAGAGAGTGGGACACACGTGTGGACCGAGCGTTACGACCGCGCCTTGGAGGACGTCTTTGCTGTTCAGGAGGAAATTTCACAGAACATTGTCGCGGCGGTCGCTCAGCGGGTTAGGGACGATCGCGAGGTCGCGGCGCGGCGGCGTCAACCGGAAGATATGCGCGCATACGACTTGTTCTTGCAAGGGCACCGCTTGTCCGACGACTTCACGCCCGGAACGCAGGACAGAGTTCTCTCGCTATTTGAGCGAGCAATCCAGATCGACCCGACTTTTGCCAGGGCTTATACAGGCCTCGCTTACGCCCACCTCAATCGTGCGGTTGACCATGGCATAGGCGCATCGCGGGAAACGGACGAGAACAGGATAAGGGCATTGCGCTTGGCCGAGCAGGCTCTTGCCCTCGATCCGAATGATCCAAGGGTTCATTGCACCCTCGGCTTCATGTGCCTGACCTGGCGGGATTTCGACAGAGCCGAACGCCATCTGGATTTAGCCCGATCCATGAATCCCAACGATGCCATGATCCAGATCATCTGGGCATGGATGCAGGGGGCGTTAGGGAGACCGGAACGTGCGCTGCCTGCGATCCAAATCGCTTTCAGGATCAATCCGCGCCACCCGAGTTGGTACAACTACTATCTTTCACACATCCTGTTTCAGCTCGGACGTTACAGTGAGGCCGCTGTGCTGCTCGAACAAAGGACTTTCGATAGCCCTTCGCGGCACCCGCGCGACATGGCTTGGCGAGCCGCCTGTTATGGTCATCTGGGACGGGTCGAAGAGGCCCGTCGATGCGGCGAAATATTTGCGCAGGCGGTCCGGGACTTGTGGCAAGGAGATCCGAGCGCTGGAACGAAAGAATACGTCGATTGGGTTGTCGATGTTTCGTATTTGCGTGAGCCTAACGATGTGAAGCGTTTGCGCGCTGGCTTGCGCCTGGCGGGATTGCCGGCTTGAGGCGTCTGCAGTAATGCCGTGCCCGTTGTCTCGGACAGTAACGGCACGCATCGAGGTCCAGCAGGCATTCGGGCTTCCTGGATTAACCGCGGGAAAAATCGGATTTCGGCTAATGATAAGGACGAACGGGGGCCAACAGATGGACCGCTACATGGCCGACGATTTGGACGCTGCCGCGATGCGGTTCCACTTGAGGCCTTATGCGACTTTCGAGACACAGAACGGGAACATCAGCGCTTAGCATATTTGAAGAACCGCGCAGTTAACTGAATATCGTCGCGCTGCAGTTAGTCAGGGTATGTCTCTAATTGGCTCCATCGCGTTAACAATCGCCGAAAAACTTGCGTTTGTTTCGATCCGTGGTGATGTAGCCAGCCAGATGATGATTGCCTGACATGGCAGAGCCTGTGCCATGTCAGATCAAGGATGAACTCGCAGCGGGCTTTGGCAACCGGCTGTGCCCGCCCTACTGCAGAATTCTGTTTTTCATCAGCCATTTCACGGAGCGGGGCCACGCGTGGTTCGAGCCCATGCGAAGATCGGTAAAGCCCTCCGAAACAGATTTCCCGGTTTCAACGTCAAGGATGCGAATGAACATGGTATGTTCCGTTCGGTTGACGCGCGTGATGACGCCTAGCAAGGCAAGAGACGCGCCGTGCTCTTTGGCGATCTGGCCTTCACAGCCCCCGCAATTACGCAATCCGTGCGGCGCAACCACCTGCTCATCCCTTCCTGGTACGTCAATTACTGTAAAACGCCCAGACTGGAAGAGCATGTCCTTCGCAACTTGTGCCGACTCAAATAGATTGCGCCTGTCGTGTTCATCCAGGGGAATTATTCCTGCCCCGGCGCTCTTGTCCTCCAATTCGAATGGAAACACCTCGATCGACATCGGCTTTGTCTGCTGAGCGTGCGCAAATGCGGTGCCCATAAACAGCATCATCAGGACGGTCAATGTGCGAAAGCGCATGGCGGCCAACCCATCAACCGGCCAAACGCTCGGGCTCGACTTTAAAATGTACCGCTTCACGACGATTGAGCTCCCGAAGGACCGCCGAGAGATTGGCAAGGCGCGGATTGCCGCGTGGCCCGAACATCCGCATCAAGTTTTTCGGATCCATCGCCACAGCTTCGCTAAGCTGATCAAAGCCGATGGTCGCGTTGATGTAGTCTCGAATCAGCGCCTTGCCCGAATCCGCATCACCCGCCGCGAATGCCTCAACGGCCTCGCCGAGCAGTGCTGCTCGAAACTCTGGATCGCGATCAGCCCGCGCCTTCACCGTATCCTTGAAACTGCGAGACAGTGCCATCGCCTTCACTCCTTTGTTTTCTTGCGTTGCTTGTAGTCGGCCCATCGTTGGAGAGCCCGAGCAATATCAGCCTGTTGTCGGCTTTTGGTTCCACCACCGAGCAGGATTATGAGCTTCGCGCCGTCGAAAGCGAGGTAAATGCGGATGCCGGGACCCCAATCAATCCGCCATTCCGAAACACCTTCGCCAACCGGCTTCAATCCTGAACGGTTGCCTCCTTCAAGCCGCACCACGGCCGTGGTCACCTTTGCGGCGTTCGTGGCCGGGAGCCGGTCGAACCATTCCTCGAAAGGTCGGGTCCCGCGTTCATCTTCATAGACCTCGACCTGAATCCTCATATGGTGTCATATACGACACTTTTAAACCCGATGCAATGAGTGCTCAGTACAAAGTCGTACCTATAGACAATCGTTCCTATGAAAATGCCGATAACAGCGGATTTTGATTGGGGCCAAGAAGGCTACAACGGCCTTCGGGGGGCCGGCGCACCTGCTGCCTCGGCGGCGCGTCGCCTAAGCAAGTCATGCTCGCGTCGGTTGTCCGCCAGAGCCGCTGCTGCTTCAAACGCGGCCCTCGCCTCCTCGCAACGACCGAGTTTACGGAGCAGATCGCCTCGCACACTCGGTAGCAGATGATAGCCTTTGAGTGCAGGCTCGCGCATTAGGCGGTCGACGATAGACAGGCCCGCTTCCGGGCCTTCGGCCATGCCCACCGCTACTGCGCGGTTGAGTTCAATGATGGGCGAGGATACGAGCATCGTCAGTTCCGCATAAAGTCCGGCGATGCTCGACCAATCCGTATCGTCCGCCGTTTTGGCCTGGGCGTGGCAAGCGACAATAGCTGCCTGAAGGGTGTAAAAACCGCCGGTTCCGCTCAGCTCGCGCGTTCGTTGGAGTGCCCGTATCCCTCGCTGGATCTGGAGCTGGTCCCAGAGCGCGCGGTTTTGATCCAGCATGAGGATGGGCTCGCCGGCTGCGTCGGTACGCGCCGCCGTGCGCGACGCATTCAGTTCCATCAGGGCGAGCAGCCCATGAACTTCGGGCTCGTGCGGCGCAAGGGAGGCGAGCACGCGACCCATGCGAAGTGCTTCGTTGCAGAGCTGGGGGCGCAGCCAATCGTGGCCCCGCGTCGCGGTGTAGCCTTCGTTGAAAATGAGGTAGACGACCTCCAATACCGAGGAGAGCCGCTTGGAGAGTTCCTCACCACTCGGGGTCTCATAGGTCAGCCCCGATTCCGAAAGGGTCCGCTTGGCGCGCACGATGCGCTGGGCAATTGCCGCGTCTGGCAGCAGGAAGGCTCTGGCGATCTCCTCGGTTGTCAGACCACAGATCATCCGCAGCGCCAGGGCCGCGCGGGCCTCACGCGACAAAAGCGGGTGACAGGCGGTGAAGATGAGCCGTAGCAGCTCATCGCCTATATCGTCGTCCAGGACGGAGTCGAAATCGGGCATGGCCTGTTGCTCCGTCTCCATGTCCAATGCGATTATCTCGTGCTTGCGCTCGAGCATTCGGCCGCGGCGCAAATGATCGAGGGCCCGGCGCTTTGCGGTCAACATCAACCAAGCGCCGGGTTTCTCTGGAACGCCTGTCGCGGGCCAACGCTCGAGCGCAGCCAACAGCGTGTCCTGCGTCAATTCCTCGGCCAGCGGGACATCACGCAGCATCCTTGCCAGGCTGGTGATCAGCCGGGGTTGCTCGATCCGCCAGACGGCGAGGATCGCGCGATGGGCGTCGGCGGCCGTCATGGCCACCGACCGTATCTGCAGGATCGTCGCCTCAAGGGCCGGCGAACGCGCGAACCTCGCACGTGCCTTCCCACCCCGGCATGAAGTCCTTGTGCAGCTGCATGAACTCGACCGCCGACGCCACGGCCTCTTCCTTGTTCCGGAACTCCATGATCGCGTAGCCGCCGATCACCTCCTTCGCCTCGACGAAAGGGCCGTCGATGACGCTGAGCTGCCCGTTCGCTATGCGCACCTGCGCGCCCATGGCGACCGGAGTGAGCCCACCCATGTCGAGCATGCGGCCGGCCTTGATTTCCCGGTCGGCGAGCTTGTTCATCGCCTCGATGAGTTCCGCTGTGGGAGGTCCGGAGTGGGCGGATGTGACGATTGACATGAATCGCATTTGAGAATTCCTCCTTGAGCGAGCCGCTGGCACCATTGCCACTGAACTGTCTCGCTTAATAAGACAACGAACTAGCTCCCGGCGGATCGACATCCGCATTGAAAAAAATCACACCGGGCACAACGCAGAGGGTATATAGAGTGCGCGACCGGGTGTTTGACGCAGCGTTGACCGCCGAGGCGGCGGTCAACGCTCGTGTAGGTAGACATTCGACGTTACACCATTAGGAGTCCAGTCCGCACTCCGGGATTGCCGGCGTCAAAGGCCTCACAGAAGAGCGTACTTGATCACACGTTCACGCAAAAGACTTCTTAACAACGGGCGGCAACCACAGAAGAACAATTATTTTCGGAACATCTTCATCGCAACTCCATTTGAGCGGACATGAAAACATCTGTTGGCATGTCCACGTTCTTTCTGATCGTTTCCGTCATCGTCGCTGCAGCCGCAGAGGTCAAACCCGACGCGATCAATTCTGCATCCCTGTCCACAATCCCGGCGGAACGTGCTTCCAAACCATCAGCAGATCCCGATCCTGCGATCGTCCGCCTTCAGGTTCTCCTCGACCGTGCGGGTACATCGCCGGGGGTGATCGACGGCATTTATGGAAAGAACGTTACCAAGGCGGTGGTCAGTTTCGAAAAGATGACGGGGATGCCCCCGGACGGCACAATCGACGCCGATGTAATCCGCAGGCTGGAGACCGGTGGCCCGATTATCGGCACCTACACGGTCACGGCCGACGACGCGAAGGGTCTTGTGGACCATATTCCCGTAGACTACGGCGAAAAGGCGAAGATGCCCAGCTTGGGTTACAGCAGCGTCGCCGAAAAGCTTTCAGAGCGTTTCCACATGCATATCGACCTGCTGACTGCGCTTAATCCAGGTTCGGATTTCGTCCCTGCGGAGACAGTCCAGGTAGCGATGCCGGGTCCCCCGCGCCAAGGAAAGGTGGCCCGCATCGAAGCCGACAAGACGGCTGGGCAGGTCACGGCTTACGATAATCGCGATGGCATACTAGCGGCGTATCCGGCGACAGTTGGCAGCGAGGACAATCCTTCTCCAGGGGGTACGCACAAGGTGAAGGGTGTCGCGCGTCTGCCCGTCTTTAGGTACAATCCAAAGGTCAACTTTAAGCAAGGGAAGAACGACAAGGTCCTCACCATCCCCAAGGGCCCCAATGGGCCGGTCGGAAGTGTCTGGATCGATCTAACCGAGCCAACCTACGGCATTCATGGAACGCCTGATCCCCAGCTTATCAACAAAGTCGGGTCGCATGGCTGCGTTCGTCTGACGAACTGGGACGCCGAGGAGCTAGCCGGAATGGTGAAGCCGGGCGTCGTTGTCCGGTTCGTCAACTAAAGTATCGGCCGCCGTGTTCCGATCAGCCTTGAGTGATGCCCGAAAGTGAACCGTTTGCCGAAACTATCGGCAGGGGCCGATTGCAACTTATGGCATCAATCTTTCATGATATACCGATCTTTGTGATCTATATGCCAGCGAGAGACGAGACGAGGAAGGCGGCAAAGCCAGCGATACACAAAAGTATCCAGAAGAGACTGTGCGGCAATCTATCGAGCCACGCGTTCGGCCGACGACTCAGCTCGCCGCTGGCTAAAGAAGACTGAGGGATCGGACGTTATGTACAATTCGATTCCCCATCAATAAACCTTCGTTTGAAAATGCCGATAATAGCGGATTTTCGCCGATTTTGATTGGTGCCAAAATGTCTACAATACGCATCATAGCAGGCGCGATTGCCGATTCATTTCGATAAAATCTTGTTTGTCTGGGCTAAATGTTCGTCGTGCAGTTCCGTCTTGATTGAGGATCGAAAGTTCCCTTTTTGCGGCAAGGTGGCCGATAACAGAATCTAGATCCTCCAGTCGCGCGGGCGTTTCATTCGCGATAGAGTTCAAAAGTTGACCATACCTAACGGGATTTCCCTTCGTGGTATCGCGAATCCGCCTTAGCAAATCCTCGGCCAACTGATCCTTCATGATCGAGACCTCGTGATCACCAAACATGAAATCAGAGGTAACCGATGGGTCAAAGTTAGGGTCAAATCCCAACATCTCCAGCCCCCCACGCCCTTGATGCAGTGAATGGTTTTTGACGGCCCAATGACTATCCACCATCACGTTTCTTGCAGTTGCGTGCTGGGATAAGTGAACGAGCCAAAGATTCTTGTTGGAGTCTCTCGATCGAATAAAGAACGGCGACAGGAATGACGCACCCGTAGATGCTTGAATATGCTGAAGCAGCAACCTCTGGATGGCATATCGCCCTCCACTTCCGTCACGCAATCCTATCATCTCAATTATCTGAGATTGATCTAATTCAACCTTGGCAAAACCCTTAAGGTTTTCGGCCCTCGTGCTGAGATAATCGATCAAAAAATCGACGGCAAAGGTAAGAATGCATTCTGCCTTTTCAAAGTTTGCAAAGAGGGACCGGATTGTTTCAAACGGCGCCTCGCCATATCCAGTCTGATCTAAAAGGAAAAGCGACCTACCCTTTCCCCGCACAGTCCTCTTTCGGATCGAAGCTTCAATCTCAACCGCCGCTTCTTCAAATTTCTTGCGGTGCAAATGTATGTCGTGACCGATACGGGAGAGATAACCCTCTCTGATCAGTTCTTCGCGCAGAAACTCGATATGATGTTTCGAAAGGTCCACGAAATGGAACTGAGCATCAATGTCGATGGGCTTTGCTCTTGAGGCGTTGAGCTTCGCCTGGGCGTTCCTAATTGCATTGAGTAACAGAAATGGCGTACCCTGAACGCGAAGGCCTTTATCGTCGAAGGCTCCGCCCCCACAAAAGCCGTCCACAAGTGTGATACGGAGCCGATCCATCCGTGGACTTCTGACGACGGTGTCAAAATAGGCTTCGAGATAATGCTCAATCAGGCGCAGTTTTGCACCGCTATGCGGCTTTAGAGTTGGGAGTTTGTTACCAGGTTTCCACGCAAATTTCGCTATAGCAGCCTCTCCTCCAATATATTGGATAGATGAGGGCCCCACCTGAGCGATTCGTCAAGTAGTTACGCAGCATCCTCAGCGCTATACCGGCGTATCGGGAATTCTCTAACAAGCTGACCGTCAACCAGACCGCCTCCTTTACCGAACGTATCGAGCACTTTTACGTCAGCTAGCGGCATCTTTAATTCTTGGATTAGGGGGTTATTGCTGTATGAGCCCCACTGCTTGTGAAACGCTGCAATTCCAAATTTCTTGCAATCGGCAATAATATCCCGTGCCCATTGGCTGGCCATGTGCCTCGCGCCGTGGCCACTTTCACCCCCGCTGATAAGCCAGTCGGGTTTGGGATCATCACCTCCAATTCGCAATGGGCCAATAGCGGGCTCATACGAGACGAACCAGATTGCTGCCGGAATTTCACGAAGGAACCGTTTACGTTGTTCAAATCTGACCTGATCTTCTGCCGTGAAGCCGAGCCAGACATTGGGATAGCCTGCTGCTCCCCAGTCGTCAGGTAGCATTTTGCCGATATTTTGCGGGCGCTTGGTCAAGAGCTGCCAATCGAGCGATGGTGTTTCTCGGATGATCGTAAAGAGATCCGATCTCCATCGTGGATCCGCTTGATTGTCGAATACGTCGGCCAATGACGCACAAAACACCCGTTGCCGGCGTCCGTTCTGGGCATGAAATTGAGTGGCTTTTGATTGCCAAATAACGGGCGCCCTCCAGTAGCTCTCCGTCGTGCGTTTTCTGGGAGAATTTCCCCATTTCACATGACCAGAACGCTTCGACCAAGCTTCAGCGTAGCAATTATCACAGCCCGGGCTGATATTGGTGCATCCCGTCCAGGGATTGAACGTGTGATCGGTCCATTCAATCGTAGAATTCATGGCCATATCACTTCTCCTGTCCGCAACAAGCCCTCACACTTACATTCCGTGTTCAAGGTGATCAAACCCTTAATTGACACACATATTATGAGACTGAACAGTGCGGTCATTCCCTCGGGTTCGTAACGAGGATCCCACTAGTCGCCGCTTTTTCTAGCTGGCGAATGGACACAAAAATCTCTTCGAAGGATGGCGGCGCTCCAAATATCATGCTCATCATATTGGCATAGTCTTGCCGGAGCGCCTCGACCATCCCGTCTTTCGGTGCGATTGCAAACGACCCCGGATACCGATTGAAGATCATAGTCTGGCATGTCAAAAAACACTATTGCAAGCGAGAAGGTGGCAACAGTCGTGGTGGGATAAATCCCCTATCTGTGGTAGCAACACTATTTGCAGCAGGCTTACCCCAACACACGGTTCGGCTGATCTCGTCAAGCGGCAAAAGAATAATGCTGCGGATGCCGAAGCGATTTGCGAAGCTGCAATGCGACCGACCGGACCCGCATATACTGCCCTTTTGCAATTGCGACGCAACTGAGCTAAAGCGCTAGCCATACATAGCTGCTTCCCCCGCCATTCGCAGGTGATCAGCAGTGAAGCAGCACCAGTTCAAATGTCGGTTGGTATGAGGATGCAATCCAAGAAAGATATCGCCACGCTTTGCAAGGAAAACGGCTTGCGGCTGACCGGTCCGCGACGGGTCATCATGAAAGTCCTGTCAGAGGCAACCGACCATCCGGACGTCGTGGAGTTGCATCGGCGCGTCAACGCGATTGATCGCGGCATTGCCCTCGCCACGGTCTATCGGACGGTCAACCTGCTGCAGGAGAAGGGCGTCCTTGAACGCCATACATTTGCGGATGGGCGGGCACGCTATGAGCCGGCCCACCAGGAGCATCACGACCACCTGATCGATGTCGAAACCGGCGACGTGATCGAGTTCCGCTCGGACGAGATCGAACGACTCCAGGAAGAAATCGCCCGCAAGCACGGATTTGCGATCGTCAGCCACAAGCTCGAAATCTATGTGAAGCCACTAAAGGCCAAAGTACAACTTCGCGGAAACAGACCGCCGGCGAAGCCGTAAATCAGCGGCTCGGCCGCTGCGGACCAATGTTCTTCTTTTCCGAGCGGAAGCCGGTTCAACACCGGCCGCATTGGATAGGCCAGAGCTCAGCTCGCCTCACGCCGCTCGATCCGCGCGGCCTTGCTGGTGGCAAAAATGACTGCGGCGATGAAAACGATGCTCATCAGCAGCACGATCGTCGGGGCCGGCGCGCTGTCAATGAAGAACGCAAGATAGACACCGAGGAATGAGGCGATCACTGCGATAACGACCGAGAGGATCAGCATGGTGCTGAACTTACGGGTCAGCAGAAAGGCAATGGCGCCCGGCGCGATCAGCATGCCGATGGCGAGGATGATGCCGACCGCTTTCAGCGCCCCGACGACGGTCAGCGAGATCAGGCACAGGAGCCCATAATGCAGAAGCCTGACCCGCAGGCCGACTGCCCTCGCCTGCGCGGGATCGAAGGCGTGCAGCAAGAGATCCCGCCATTTGATGATGATGATGCCGGCGGTTATCGCCGCGATGATTGCGGTCTCTGTAATGTCCCCGAGGCCGACGCCCAGCATGTCGCCAAACAGTATGTGGTCGAGATGCACGTCAGACTGGATCTTGACGTAGAGCACCAGCCCGAAACCGAACATCCCGGAGAAGACGATGCCCATCACCGTGTCCTGCTTGATACGGCTGTGCTCCTTCAGAAAACCGGTCGCCAGCGCGCAGATCATACCGGCGGCAAAAGCGCCAACGGCAAATGGGACGCCGACGATATAGGCGATGACGACACCGGGGAAGACGGCATGACTGATCGCGTCTCCCATCAGCGACCAACCCTTCAGCACGAGGAAACAGGAGAGCAGAGCGGTGGGGATTGCGACCAGCACCGAAATGATGAGCGCATTGACCATGAACTCGAACTGAAACGGCGTGAGCAATGTGTCGAGAATGCTCATAGGCCCGTCTCCAACGCCTGACTTGCCCGCCGACGCGCGGCGAGCAGGCCGTGCTTGGGTGCGAAGACGAACGCAATAAGGAATATCAGTGTCTGCAGGACGACGATGATGCCGCCGGTGGCGCCGTCGAGGAAATAACTGGCATAAGCGCCGGTGAAGCTGGTCCCAGCGCCAATGGCAACCGCGATGACAAGCAGGCGCGGAAACCGGTCGGTGAGCAGATAGGCAGTTGCGCCCGGCGTCACCACCATGCAGATGACGAGGAAGGCGCCAACGGTCTGGAGAGCCGCTACCGTCGAAGCGGAAAGCAGCGTGAAGAACATGATCTTGAGCGCCGTCGGATTGAGACCGATCGAGCGGGCGTGGCTTTCATCGAAGAAGACCACCATGAGGTCCTTCCACTTCACCAGCAGGATGGCAAGCGAGACAAAGCCGATGATGGCAAGTTGAAGCGTATCCTCGGGAGTGATGGCAAGGATGTTGCCAAGTACGATGGTCTGGATGTTCACCGAGGTCGGCGACAGCGACACCATGAACAGGCCGAGACCGAAGAAGGACGAAAAGATCAGGCCGATGATGGCATCCTCCTTCAGTCTGGTCCGCTGGTTGAGCAACAGCATGGCGGCGGCAGCCAGTCCGCCAGAGAAGAAGGCACCGATCGAGAACGGAAGACCCAGCATGTAGGCGCCGGCGACACCGGGGACGATAGAATGCGAAAGCGCGTCGCCGATCAGCGACCAGCCTTTCAGCATCAGATAGCAGGACAGAAAGGCGCAGACACCGCCGACCAGAGCGGAGACCCACATGGCATTGACCATGTAGTTATAGGCAAAGGGCTCGAGGAGCAGGTTCATCAAGTCGGCCCCCCATTGCCCTTTTCGGGATCGCGCGCCGTGGGCTTGTCATCGTAAAAGACGAGTGGGCGTTCGTCATCGGTGATGAGGTCGACCGCATGCGGCTTGCCGACTTCCGCCTCGCTCAGCACGAAGTGGCGAAGCACGCCGCCAAAGGTCTTTTCGAGGTTCGCCTGTGTGAAGGTCTCCATCGTGGCGCCGTAAGCAAGCACGGTGCCTTTGATCAGCACTGTGCGGTCGCAGAACTCCGGCACACTACCGAGATTGTGGGTCGAGACCAGCATCACCCTGCCCTCGTCGCGCAACGCGCGCAGCAGCTGGACAATGGCATCCTCGGTCTTGACGTCGACGCCGGTGAAGGGTTCATCGAGCAGGATGACGCGACCATCCTGCGCCAGCGCGCGGGCAAGGAACACCCGCTTTTTCTGCCCGCCCGAAAGCTCGCCGATCTGGCGCTTGCGGAAATCGCTCATGCCCACGCGTCCGAGAGCAGACGACACCGCCGCATGATCGGCGGCCTTGGCAATGCGCATCATGCCCATATGGCCGTAGCGGCCCATCATGACCACATCCTCGACCAGAACCGGAAAGTTCCAGTCGACGTCCTCGCTCTGCGGTACATAGGCCACGAGGTTCTTCTTCAGCGCAACGTCAACTGGCTGGCCAAGAATGGAGATCTCACCCTTTGCGAGGCGGACGAAGCCCATGATCGCTTTGAATAGTGTCGACTTCCCCGAGCCGTTGACACCGACGAGAGCGGTGATCGTGCCCGTCGGGATCTGGAAGGTCACATCACGCAGCGCGGTGTGGCCGTTGCGATAGGTGACGGTGGCGCCACGTACGGCAAGGCCAGAGTCAGCCCCCGCAGACCCTGGGGGAGCAAAAGGTGAAACAAAGGCGTTCATTGCGACAGACCCTGCGTCAGGCCCTTTTCAACGGTGTCGGAGGTCACGCGGAGAAGGTCGATATAGGTCGGGACCGGACCGTCGGCATCGCTCAGCGAATCGACATAGAGGACGCCGCCATAAAGGGCTCCTGTCTCGCGCGCCACCTGCCTGGCCGGTTTGTCGGAAATCGTGCTCTCGCTAAAGACGGCAACGATCTTGTTGGCCTTGACTGCATCAATGACCTTGCGCACCTGTTGCGGTGTCCCCTGCTGGTCGGCGTTAATCGGCCAGAGATAAAGTTCCTTCAGGCCGAAGTCGCGTGTGAGATAGCTGAACGCTCCCTCGCTCGAGACCAGCCAGCGCCTGTCCGCAGGGATTGCATCGAGCTTCGCCCGGATCGGCGCTATCGCATCGGTGATCTTCTTCTTGTAGGCCTCGGCATTGGCTCTGTAGGTCTCGGCATTCTTCGGATCGTATTTCACGAAGGCGTCGCGGATGTTGTCGACATAGATCAGCGCATTCTTCGGTGACATCCAGGCATGGGGATTGGGCTTGCCAGAATATGGTCCTTCGGAGATGCCCATCGGCTCGACGCCATCGGAGACCACAGCGCCCGGCACGTCTTTCAGGTTCTGGAAGAATTTCTCGAACCACAGCTCGAGATTGAGCCCGTTCCAGAGGATGAGCTGCGCGCCTTGCGCCTTCTGGATATCGCCCGGTGTCGGCTGATAATTGTGAATCTCGGCCCCCGGCTTGGTGATCGATTCCACGATCGCGGCGTCCCCTGCCACGTTCTTCGCCATATCCGCAATCACGGTGAAGGTGGTAACGGCCTTGAACTTCTCCTGGGCTAATGCGCTTCCTGGCAGGAGGCTGAGTACCCATGCCCCCGTAAGCCCAACGAGAAACGAGCGTCTGACGCGATCAAACATGCTCATCATTTCCTTATTGCGATTGCGTTGCAAGTGCACCTTTATTTGGCGCCTGCCAGTTTTGCAAGTGCGAATTAGTCGCAATAATGCGCGGCGCCCCCTTTGCAAGCAACACGGCCGTGGTGATGCCCGGCATCTCGACGAACCGGTCATCAGCATAGATGCCAGAAACCACTGGCTATAATGTTCTGTTGATCTGGACGGATATATCCTCGATGAATGGTCCAGAGCCGCCGCAATGCCAAGGCAGCGAGGCGATTGCTCAAACAACTGCTGACGAAACAAGGCAACTCAACCTGCCGCCTTTGCCTCCTCGCAGCTTTGGGCGGCGGCGACGACATCGGCCTCGGTCACATCGTAAAGTGCTTTATGAATGGAGAACTTGAGGGAGCGCCTATCGGGCAGCAGCAAAAGAACGACCGTCTCTTGCGGCGCGCTCCCCCGCTCGGTGCAGGCCAGCTGATTGACCGAGACGACAACATCCCCGCCGCATTCAAGAACCTCACGCGTCCACGCCTTGATCGCTGTCGCCTGACAAGGAAGGCTGCGACGTTCGGGAGCGAAAGGATTGATAAATGTACTCATAGGAATTTCGATACCTTTCTCATTTGTGGGGCGTGGGGATGGGGCGGGAGCGATAGGTCGGACCGCTCAGGCAGTGGCACCGTAACGTTAACCGAGCATCGATCAAAATGTGGGATCTGGGGTGATGACCAGATTTGCACGTGATCCTCTCTATCGTCGCCACCGGTTTCCAGCGGAAGTGATTGCCCATGCCGTTTGGCTCTATTTTCGGTTTCCGCTCAGCTTGCGCATGGTCGAGGATATGCTGGCAGCGCGTGGCATATCGTCTCTCACCAGACCGTGAGACTCTGGGCTGAGAAATTCGGCGGCGCTTCGCCAATGATATCCGCAAGCGCTCAGCCGGCAGGCTCGGCGACAAATGGTACCTCGACGAGGTCGTCATCACCATTCGAGGAAAGAAACCCTGGCTCTGGCGCGCCGTCGATCAGCATGGCTTCGTCCTCGACGTTCTGGTCCAAAGCCGCCGCAGTGCCAAGGCTGCAAAGCGTTTGATGTGCAAGCTTCTGAAAGGACAAAGCCGTTCGCCACGCGTGATAATCACCGACAAGCTCCGATCCTACAGTGCCGCAAAACGCGATATCATGCCCGGCGTCCAGCATCGTTCGCACAAAGGACTGAACAATCGAGCGGAGAATTCCCATCAACCCGTCCGACGGCGTGAGCGGATCATGAAACGCTTCAAGTCACCACGACAGCTTCAGCGCTTCGTCTCGATCCACGATCCGATCGCCAACCTCTTCCAAATTCCCCGCCACGAGACCCCATCTCACCACTATCGCGAGCTGCGAGCAGCAGCCATGGAAGCGTGGTGCCAAATAGCAGGCCTTCGCGCCGCCTGAACCAAAGCGCCACTCCCAGCTCTTGTTTTCAGAGCGTTAAGTTTACAGTACCCTGCCGAGCCTTTTCCCACCGATCGCTAATTAGCTTGTCGGCGTATGGTGATTTCGGAGTGAGATCAATGGTTGAAGCCGGACGGGTCCGGCTTCAACCTGGGAGCACTTTGACTATCTCAACGAGGCCCGAAGTGCTCGCCGCCTTTCCCAGCGCCACCACAAAGTTATCCATCGCTGCGAAGCTCGCACCCATACTCTACCGTGGAATCTACACGCCGAACGATCAAACTAACCGGGGATCACGGGATGGGGGTGAACTTCAGTTCGCCGATCGGAACAACTTTGTCTGTTCGCGTCATTTTGTATTCGGTGTTCTGGCCTAGCCACTTGTCCCAGATTCTGTTGATTTCGCCTGACTCATCGAGCGAATGCAAAACTTCGTTGACCTTGGCGGTCAGTGCCGGTTGGTCCTTTGCCATGCCAACGCCGATTGGCTGGAAGAGCATGGGATCCTGAATCATCCGCATCTTCTTGCCCCTGGTCTGAGACTCGTTGACGAACTTTGTCGTGGTCATCGTATTGGCCACCATACCGCGAGCCTTACCCTGCTGAACGGCGAGATAGGCCGATGCGGTGTCCTGGAACGTCAGTGGCTCGGACTTATTGAGCTTGATTGACATTTCCGACGTAGAACCCTTTGCGGATGCGATGCGCTGGTTGGCGAAATCAGCCTTTGTCTGGCCAGGATCGTCAGCAGGAACAATGAGCATTTCCTTGGCGAGGTAATACGGATCGCTGAACTGGATCTGATCGGCGCGGCTTTGGGTATAGGCAAGATTTGCCACCGTAATGTCGACGCGGCCGAGCTTGACCTCCGGGACACGCGCCTCGACGGAGACCGGTTTGACCTCGGCCTTTACGCCAAGGTGCTTGGCAATTGCATTGCATAGATCAACGTCGAAGCCAGCCATTTCGCGGGTCGCAGGATCCGGCGAGGCGAAAGGTGGCACATCAGCAAACGTCGCGCAGCGAAGCGTCTTGGCGGACATGATGTCATCCAGCCGGTCCGCCTTGGCGGGAGCGATCGCTGCGGTCGCTGCAATAGCGAGACTGAGCACGATGCATTTCATGGTCATAGCTGTTCTCCTTTGGTTATTATTGAGGTGTCAGTGTCGCAGATCGGCGAGAAACCGTTGAGCGCGGGGATGGCGGGGGCTTGTAAAAAATTCCTCCGGCGTCGCCGTTTCGATGATCTGGCCGGCGTCGATGAACCAGATCCGGTCGGCAACGTCGCGTGCGAAGCCCATTTCATGGGTAACGCACAGCATGGTCATGCCGTCGGCAGCCAGGCTCTTCATGACGGCCAAAACTTCTCCGACCATCTCTGGATCGAGCGCGCTCGTCGGCTCGTCGAACAGCATGACAGGCGGCTCCATGGCAAGAGCACGGGCAATCGCCACGCGCTGCTGTTGGCCGCCCGACAACTGGCCCGGAAAAGCATTGGCCTTGTCAGCGAGCCCGACGCGGTCGAGAAGGCGCAGAGCCTGGTCATGAGCGACATCGCGAGCCACCCCCTTTACCCGCACTGGCGACATCGAGACATTGTCGACCACGGACAGATGCGGAAACAGGTTGAAACTTTGAAAGACAAAGCCGATCCGGCTGCGGAGGTGGTTGAGCTCGCGCGTTTTCATGGGTGCGTGAATGTTCTGGCCGTCGAAGGAAATCGACCCGCTGTTTATCTCCTCGAGACGATTGATCGTGCGGATCAACGTCGATTTGCCTGAGCCGGACGGTCCGCAGATAACCACCACCTCGCCTCGGGCGACTTGGGCGTTGATGTCTTTTAGGACCGGATAGTCGCCATACTTTTTGGAGACCTTCGAAATGCGGATCGCATACGTATCCTGTGGCGATTCTGACGGTGTCATAGCTGCTCCGATATGATTTTAGCGGGTGCGATCACGGCTGCTGCTCCGGCGCCGGTGAGGCCGGCACGCTTGCGGGTGATCCGGCGCTCGAGACGGTAGGCGACATGGGTCAACGACCAGCAGATCGCGTAGTAGATGAGCGCAAGAATGAGAAATACCTGGAAGGGCTGTGTGAGGAGCTGGTTGTTGACCTGGCTTGCGGCGAAGGTGAGGTCCGGTACGTTGATGACATACCCAAGGGTCGTATCCTTGATCGTCGACACGAAGGTGGACAGAATACTTGGGATCATGTTGTAGAGCGCCTGGGGCAAAATCACGAAGCGCATCGCACCAAAATAGCCATGTCCCAAAGCCTTGGCGGCTTCCATCTGCCCCTGGCCCAGTGCAACGATCCCTGCCCGCACGACCTCGCTGAGAAACGCGGCTTGATAGATGACGAGTGTCGTCAGCATCGTCACAAAGCTCGGCACATCGGCGCCTGTGAGCAGCGGAACCAGGAAATAGCTCCAGAGGATGAGCATCAGCAGCGGCACGCCACGCGTTACATAGACGAGCACCGTGACCGGCCAGCGCAGGAACGGCCATTTGGACAGGCGCGCCAGCGCCAGCAAGATGCTGAGGGGAAATGCAAGAGCAATGCTCAACGCCGACAGGATCAGCGTGTTGGCAAGCCCGCCCAACGGACCGTTCGGATATTGCCCGATCAAAAGCAGCAGCCAATAATCTCGGATAATGGCGATGATATCGTTGATCATGCGCGGGTCCTCGCGGCTGGATCAGCGCGCATCGTCAGATAGGCGCCGCCGGCCATGATGAGGAGCGAGAAGAACAGATAGAGCAATGTTCCAATCAGGTAGATCTCGAAGGTGCGGAAACTGAGGTTCTCAATCTCCTTGACCGCATGCGTCAGCTCGGACGCGCCAATGACGACGCCCAGGCTGCTATTTTTAAAGAGTGAAACGCTATGGTTGATCAGCGGTGGCAATGCGTTTCGCACCCCTTGCGGCATCAATACGAAGCGCATCGCCGATAGATAACCATGACCGAGCGCCCGCGCGGCTTCCATTTGTCCCGGGCTGACCGAGCGAAGCCCGGATCGCAAATCCTCGCTGAAGTAGGCGGCCTGGCAAAGCCCGAGCCCGATGATCGCAAAAATCGCTTCGGCGTTGTGGCTTGCGAGCCAATAGCTCAGCCAGTCCGGCAACAGCGTGAAGATGCCGAAGTACCACAGCATCAGCTGAACGAGCGTGGGAACATTGCGATGATAGGAGACATAGCCGGCCACAAAGGCATTGCCAAAGCGCCCGGGCGAGAAGCGAAGCGCGAGCAGCAGGATGGCCAGGGTCATCGCCAGGAGCCAGGAGCCGATCGCGATGACGAAAGTCATCACGATGCCGTGCAAGAGCATCGCGATGAATTCCGGGTTGGTCAGGATCGCGGAGAGATCAAACCCTGTCACGGCTTCAATCCTTTAGGGGAAGGCGCCGCGCGTGGCGTTGCCGGTTTGGCAGTCTGAAGGCCGCCCATCACTTGGAGGGTCGGCGTGATCTCCATGTGGCCGATATTAACAGCGATGGGTGCGGCGATAGCGAAAGCGATGGCCTCTGCGATATCAGCGGCTTTCGGCAGTTCGAAGCCGTCGATAAAGCGTTCGCGGATCGATGGGTCGTCGCCGTGGACATGTGCGAAAATGTCGGTCGCGACCCGGCCCGGGCAGATTTCCGTGACACGCACCCTTTTGCCGAAGGCATCGAGACGCAGTTGATTGGACAGCATGCTCACGGCCGCCTTCGTCGCATGATAGGAGGAGTTGCCGCCAAAATTATAAGCGCCCGCTATCGAGGAGATGTTGATCACATGGCCGTTGTCGCGCGCGACCATGCCCGGTACGACCATGCGGCAGAGATGCAGGACAGCACGAAGATTAACGTCAACCAGAAGATCAATATCGCCTTCTTCGGCTTCCAGGAATTTCTTCGGACGATCGACGCCGGCATTATTGACCAGGATGTCGAACGCAATGCGGGCCGTTAGTTCGCCAAGCGCTGTGCGATTTGTCACGTCAATCACATGAGGGATGCAACCGGTCTTTTCTGCAAGTTTCTGCAGTGGTTCTGCGCTGCGAGCTAGGGCGTGAACCTCGATATTTTCCCGGCACAGCCGTTCAACGACAGCCGCACCAATACCGGAAGAGGCGCCCGTGACCAACGCTGTCCTGTAATCGGAAAATGACATTTCTCGTTCCCCAGTTGTTTTTTGAACATTAGTTGAACTTCAAAGCCCTGCCTAAGACCGATTATTTGTGGAGCAATAAGCAAGCCTTATGACGCGTAAGGATGATGCAATTGCTGGCCTCTAAGGCTCTATGGGTTGGCATGGCGATTGGCGCGCCATTGTGTAAGCGTATGATTTTTCTTGTATTTTCCGATTTGCAAATTCGCCGAAGGCCTGTACCATAGCCAGAAAAATGATTGGATCGATTGCGTCAAAATGGACACCAGACGGCTCAAATCCTTTATCGTCATCGTCGATTCCGGCAGCATAACGCGAGCCGCCGATATATTACATGTGGCCCAGCCCGCTTTGAGCCAGCAACTCGCGTCGCTGGAAGAGCATTTTGGCCAAAAGCTTTTGAACCGCAGCCAGCAGGGGGTCAGCATGACCGATGCTGGACATGCTGTTTATCGTCATGCGCAGATCATCCTGCGTCAGATGGATCAGGCCCAGGCCGATGCATCGGCGGCCGGAAACTCGCTCGCCGGCCGCGTATCGGTCGGGCTTGTGCCCTTCAGCAGCGCTGCCACGCTCTCCATTGATCTGCTGGCGGAAACGCGCAAGCGTCACCCCGGCATCCTCCTCCATCTGACCGAAAGCGTTGGCCAGACCTACAGCCAGATGATTATGAACGGCCGTCTGGAGATGGCGCTGATCCATGGTTCCGGACCGATCAAGGGCGTTCGTTTCGAGCCCTTGCTCAGCGAGGAATTCTTTCTGGTGGCGCATCCAGATTTCGCGATCGAGGCCGATGACAAGCCCGTCTCCATCACAGCGCTGGACGGCCTTCCGCTGTTGATGCCGCCCGCCTACAATTTCGTCCGGCGTGCCGTAGACACTGCTTTCACGCGGACTCGAACCAACCTCAAAGTCGTCGGTGAAGTGGAAATCGTCAGGACACTGACACGGGCCGTCAGCATCGGTCTTGGGGCAACAATCATGCCCAAGGCCATCGCCGACCGGATCATTACGGAATCGAGCGAGCCGCTGATCTGCCGAATGGTCTCGCCGCGGATCGAAGAAACGCTTTCGCTTTGCACCTCCGATCACACGCCGCTCTCGGAACCCGCTGTCGCAGTCAAGGACATACTGATTGAGCTAACCGCGCGGCTGAAGGCGCCGCGCGGGTGACCGCAGAGGCTCAACGCATCTCAGCGCAAAACAGCGAAATCCGGGCGCAGGCTTCCGTTAGCTTCTCCATGCTGGTGGCATACGAGATGCGGAAGAATGGACTCATGCCGTAGGCGGCGCCCTGCACTGTGGCCACGTAATGCTCATTGACGAGCGCCATGACGAAATCGGTGTCGCTTTCGATCTTCCGCCCGCCCCTGCTCGTCCTGCCGATCAGGCCCGATATATTCGGGAAGATGTAAAAGGCACCTTCAGGCTTGTGGCATTTCAGGCCATCGATTTTGGCCAACTCGGACAGGACGAAATCGCGGCGCTGCTTGTAGATGGCGGCGCGCTCCTGGAGCAGTTCCTGCGGCCCATCCAGCACTGCTGCGGCTGCCGCCTGAACAATGGTCGCCGTGCCGCCGCCATTTTGGCCATTGACGTTGCTGATAGCCGCGATCAGATCCTTCGGTCCGCCGCAGAAGCCAAGGCGCCAACCCGTCATCGCATAGGCCTTGGACGCGCCATTGACAGTCAGCACACGATCGTAGAGCTTCGGCTCGACCTCAGCGATCGTGCAGAATTCGAAGTCGTCATAGATCAGGTGTTCGTAAATGTCGTCGGTCATGATCCACACATGCGGATGGCGCAGCATAACGTCGGCGATCGCCTTCATCTCGGCGCGCGAGCAGGCCGCACCTGTGGGATTGTTCGGGAAATTCAGAAACAGCCATTTTGTACGCGGCGTAATGGCAGCCTCCAGATCCTCGGCACGCAGCTTGAAGCCGGCCTCCTGCGGGCAAGCGACCGGCACGGGAACGGCGCCTGCGAACTTGACGATATCCGCATAGCTGATCCAGGACGGCGCGGGGATCACCACTTCATCGCCCGGATTGCAGGTGGCAAGCATGGCATTGAAGATGACCTGCTTGGCGCCGCCGCAGACCACGATCTGGCTTGCCTCGTAGTCAAGATTGTTCTCGCGCTTGAACTTACGCGCAATCGCCGCCTTCAGGGCTGGAGTGCCGTCCATCGACGGGTATTTGGTGTCACCCGCCAGCGCCGCAGCATGCGCCGCCTCAAGCGCATGCGACGGCGTAGCAAAATCGGGCTCTCCGGCGGAAAGGCTGATGACTTTAGTGCCCTGGGCGGCGAGGTCTCTGGCGCGCTGCGTCATAGCGGCGGAAGCGGAGATGGAAACGTTGTTAAGGCGATCGGCGATTGCTGGCATCGGACATGGCTTTCGGTGATGTTAAATCTAAAACGATGAAGGGGGGTGGCTATTCAACGATTTGGGCAGCCGGGACGATCGTTGCCCCCGCCGACTCGATCTCGCTGCGCACGATCCGCGCGAGCTCCAGCGATCCTGGAGTATCGCTGTGAACGAGGATGGAGCGGGCCGGCACACCAAGGGTCTCGCCCTCGATGGTCGTGACGGTGCCCGTCTTGAGGAATTGCCGGACGCGCCCACGAAGTTTTTCTTCTTCCTTGATTACGGCTCCAGGCAACCCGCGGGCGACAAGCTTGCCCTGGGCATCATAGGCGCGGTCGGCGAGGAACAGCAGGAGGGACTTCAGGCCCGCGCGAGCCGCAGCGTGCGCGATCGTGCTGTCGGGCATGGCAAAGACAATAAGGTTCGAATCGACCGCACGGATAGCGTCCATCATCACGTCAGCCAGAGCCGGATCCCGGTTCACCATGTTGCCCATAGCGGCGTGGAAGCTGATATGGGCGACGGGAACGCGTTCTGCCTTTGCGATCGCCGTCAGCGCCCCCAGCTGATACAGCATCTGCTGGCGCAGCTCGTCGGCAGAAAAAGGCAAGTCGCGGCGGCCGAAACCCAGCCTGTCCGGCAATCCTGGATGGGCGCCGATAGCGACGCCGTTCGCTTTGGCGAGGCGAACCATACGCGCCATCGTGTCAGGATCACCGGCATGGAAACCACAGGCGATGTTGGCTGAGGACACGACCTTCATCAGCGCCTCGTCGTCACAGAGCCGATAAGGCCCAAAACCCTCGCCCATGTCTGAATTGATGTCGATCTTCATTGATTTTTCCCTTTCCGTACGGCCGGCTTTGGCCCTGCCATGGTCTCCAGGGCGCGCCCGACCATCTGCGCGGTGTTGCGGACATCCTCCACATAGGCGGCGATTACTTTGTCGAGCGTCCGCGCCTCAGCGTGCGAGGAGCGGACGAAGCGAAGACGACTCCCGATCCGCGCCTGCCCGAGCCGCCAAAGATCGGCGTCGAGTACACCGGCGATCTTCGGATATCCGCCAGCGGTGTTAGCGTCGCTCATCTGCACGATGGGCTCACCGCCTGGGGGCACCTGAACCACTCCCGGAACGATGCCGTATGAGCGCATTTCCACCGGAGCCGTGGGCCGCACGGGCTCGCCGGAAAGCCGGTAGCCGGTCCGATCGCTTTGCGAGGAGATTTTCCAGCTCTGGCTCCAGAAACGTTCGCCATCGGCACCGAAAAGGTCGTGTTCGCCTGCAGGCAAGGCCCGGATGAGCAGCGTGTTATCGGCCGCCACGGGGAAAAACTCCGCCAGTGCGCTTGCCGGGGGCACGACACCCAGCCCGTCGGCCGGCAAGACCGTGGCAATGGGCTCGCCGAGGAGAAGTGTATCACCCTTCTGCAGGGCCCGGCCTTCAATGCCGCCAAAGGCGCCCCGCAGTGAGGTGCTGCGCGAGCCCATGACGATCGGGACGTCCACCCCTCCGGCGAAGGCGACGTAGGCACGGGCGGCTAAAGGAGATGGCAGGAGCTCAAGAACCTGTCCGGCGTCACAAGTCTGCGTCCACCAGGGCGGCAGAACGACGCCGTCGATTTTCGCGTTGGCTCCGCCGGTCACGGCGAACACCGTCGTCTCACGAAGACGGAGGCGGAACGGGAAGGTCTGCACCTCGATCGCCGCAGCGCCCTGATCATTGCCAACCAGCAGATTGGCGATCTTCAGCGCCAGGGGGTCCATGGCACCGCTCGCCGTAACACCGATATCGCGATAGCCCGGCCGGCCGAGATCCTGGATCGTGTTCAAAGGTCCGGTGTCGACGATCTCGATCACAGCTCGATCCTTTCCGGCAGGAAGCGTACGGTATCGCCCGGCGCCATGATCGCGGGCACGGCCGCGGTGGGGTCGAACATCTGGAGATCGGCAAAGCCGATTGAGTTCCAACCGTTCGGGCCGGTGAGCATCGCGACACCTGTCTGCATGCCGCCGATGGTGACGCAGCCCTTGGCCATCTTCAGGGACGGCACTGTCTTGCGCGGCATATGGATGCGAGGGTCCAGTCCGTGGAGATAGCCGAAACCCGGCGCGCTTCCCAGGGCAAAGACGGTATAGGTGCCCTCGTGATGAATGCGGACGGCCTCTCGGTCGGTCAATCCCGAACGATCGCAGAGCGCAGCCAGGTCGATGGCATGCTCGCCGCCGTAATGGACGCCTATCTCGATAGTCTTGCCCTTAATGTCGATGCTTTCGGCCCGCTGCCAGGCATCGCGAAGCCGCGCGATAACCGCATCCGGGTCCTCGGGCGTCGTCTTTAAGATTGCCAGGAGATTGGTCATCCCCGGCACGATCTCGCTAAGGTTGTCCCAGTGCCGGAGCGCGTGAGCAAGCGCCCAGATGCGCCTTTGGGCGGGAAGATCGAAGTCGCCGGGCGCTTCGAGCAGAAAAGCCCGAGCACCGATCGTGGAGATCTGGACCTCGCGCTGCAGGGCCGACGCGATCCGCGCCGGTGTACCAAGGGCGTTAGAGGAGCGATCTGTCGGTTGAGGCATGGGGGAGGTCATGGGCGGGGCTCGAATTCAAAAAGAGGATCGCCATAGCCAACGACGGAGCCATCCTCGGCAACCCTCCGTGTCATCACGCCTGGTTTAACAGCTTTGACCGGCAGGAGGATGGAACCGATCCCGATGAAGCCTAGAGTCTCGCCGGCCGCGACCTTAAGCGGAGGCTGCGATGGCGGAGCAGATGAAGCGGGATGATGGCTGCTGAACACTCCTGCCATCGGAGCTGAAACTTTGTCTGGCTTCGCTGCGCACGACGTTGATTGCAAGATCTGGACCAGTGGATCCGCACCGGGCGCATCTCGCCCGGTGACAATGCGCAACGTTCGCCCTGGCTGGATTATTTCGATGCCGTCAACACCGGCCGCCTGAAGAGCAGCCGCGAGAAAGGCAATCGTCGCGGGATCGCTGAAATCCACCACGCTCATGATGCTCTCCGTCGTTTCAGCCATTTTTCGAGATAGTGAATATCTGTCCCGCCGGTTGCAAAGCCCTCGTCGTCGAACAGCATGCGCAGCAGGGGGAGATTAGTGGAAATGCCTTCGATCTGCGTCTCGGCGAGCGCAGCGCGCATCGTGACGATTGCCTCGGCACGCGATGGCGCATGCACGATCAGCTTGCCAATCAGGGAATCGTAGTAGGGCGAAACCTTATATCCCGCGTGCACATGGGTATCGACGCGGATGCCTGGACCTGACGGCAGCGCTAACACCGTAATCGTGCCGGCCGAAGCGAGGAAAGTGGTGGGATCTTCGGCATTTATCCGGCATTCAAAAGCATGGCCATCCGCCATAACGTCGTTCTGAAGGATATCCAGCGGAATGCCCTGTGCCGCTTTGATCTGTGCTTGTACGATGTCGATACCGCTGGTCATTTCCGTCACCGGGTGTTCCACCTGCAGCCGTGTGTTCATCTCGATAAAATAGAAACCACCGTCCTCATAGAGAAACTCAAAAGTACCGACTCCGCGATAGCCGATCTGCAGGCAGGCTTTGACACACGCTTGCGCGACCGGCTCGATGACATGAGGCGCGATGCCGGGCGCAGGCGCTTCCTCGATGACCTTCTGGTGACGGCGCTGCATCGAGCAATCGCGATGGCCAAGCCAGACCGCGTTTCCATGCACGTCGCACAGCACCTGGATTTCGATGTGGCGCGGGTGCTGGAGAAACTTCTCCATGTAGAGCGCAGGCGATCCAAACGCCTGGCGGGCCTCCTCGCGAGTAACTGCGACGGATTCGTGCAGTGTGCCGGCGTCAGAAACCACACGCATGCCGCGTCCCCCTCCACCGCCCGCGGCCTTGACGATAACGGGATAGCCAATCTGCGAGGCAATTGCCTCGACGGCAGCGTGGTCGTCAGGCAGCTCGGAATCGGGCCCCGGAACGCATGGGACGCCCGCGGCGATCATCGCACTCTTGGCAGCAATCTTGTCGCCCATGGTGGCAATGGACTGGGCTGTCGGCCCAATGAACACCATCCCCGCTTCCTCTACGGCCTCGGCGAAGGCTGCGTTCTCTGACAGGAATCCATAGCCTGGATGAACCGCACCTGCGCCCGTGAGGCGCGCGGCGAGAAGGATCGCATCCTTGTTAAGATAGCTCTTGCCGGCGCTCGCCGGACCGATGCAAAGTAAGGTGTCCGCGAGAGTGCCATAGCTTGCCTGCCTGTCGGCTTGCGAGCAGACCATGACCGTCTTCAGGTCGAGATCTTTGCATGCCTTGAGAATTCTCAGCGCAATCTCTCCACGATTGGCGATCAACACCGTGTCGAAGCCTCGCTCCCGTTCGACAATGTTGTTTTGACCGTTGGGCATCAGACGATCTCCGCCAGTATGTCACCCGTCTCGACCTCGCTGCCGTCGATACCTGTGATATGGAGAATGCGGCCCGCCCGGGGGGCGACAATGTTGTTGAATACCTTCATGGCCTCGATGATAAAGAGGGTCTGTCCGGCCTCGACCGTGTCGCCGAGCCTGATGAATGCGTTTTCACCGGGAGCCGGAGCGGCGTGTAGCACTCCAAAGATTGGCGCATGGACTGGAATGGACACCGTATCCGGCGGCAAGATTTCGGTTGATGTCGACGTTGTCGGCGGTGCATGCGTTGAAGATGCGCCATGACTCGAGGCGTGCGTCCGGAAAATCCGGACGGTCGTATCTTTTTCCGTAACGGTAAGCTCGGTGATGTTCGAGTGGCCGACGAAGTCGATCAGAGTCTTTATTTTTGAAAGATCCATACGTCACCCGTGCTCAAGGCTACCGTCGTTCCGCTGATAGGAGCAGTGCCGACTTTCAAACTGACTACATCAGTGCAGAAGCGATGGGGTCAGACGAAGTTTTGATGGAGCTTGGTTTGCACGCTGGTTGGCCGATAGAACCATGGCTTGTCATCGCGATAGGGTCCCAAGGTTTCTATATCGCCATCTTCCGGTACCGACGCAAATAGCGGCCAGCAGCACGGCGCAAAACGGCGCGATCGTCATCGGCGAAGTTGTGTGCTTCCTATCGATCTGCGCCCTCGTTCCGCTGGCTAGGCCCGCAGGGAAACCGTTGAGCTGACAGCGACCAAGCATTTGGCGGTCATGTCGTCCGCCGTTTGGAGGGCACAGGCGGTATGTTCTTCAGCTCTCTGGCGCTGGCCGACGCAGTGGCATTTGTCGCGCCGCTGTTCACGGGTGTCGATAGGCTTTGTTGGCGTACTTGTGATGATGTCGCCGCATCCCGGCATTTGCGCAGGTGAAGGTGTGCCGGGCCGAGCAGCGAACGTCGCGGCGATGCTCGGCGCAGCAGCGGGACTGATCGCAGCGCTCTGTTCGGTAGAACGCGCTCGCGACATCTGAAGGCTGACGCGTTGCTGATCGCAGTTTTGAAACTTTCGGGCGGCTTCCTTCAGATGCCGCCCAATATAGCGCCGCTTTTAAAGATCGACCACAAGGCCTTTGGCCTTGAGAACCGGCTCGAGGTTGCTGACTTCGATCACGGACTTGCCCGCCTTGTAGGCCGCAATATAGCCGGCTTCGGCATCCTCGCGGGCCTGGGCGAGTTCAGCCACGGCAAGGGCTTCGTCCTTTCGAACAACGACAAGGCCGTCTGCATCGCCGACGATGATATCACCTGGAAAAACCAACTCGTCGCCGATGGTGATCGGATCGTTCACTGCCCCGAGCGTTTCCTTGACCGTCCCCTTGATGCAGACGCTCAGAGAAAAGACCGGAAAGCCGAGATCGCGAAGCTGCAGGGTGTCGCGGACGCCCGTGTCAGTAACCAGACCGCCTATGCCCTTGGCTAGGCAGGCATTGGCCAGCACGTCGCCAAACGATCCCGCTTCCTCGTACTCGCCGGCGGACACGACGATGATGTCACCAGGCTGGGCGTAGTTGATGGCAAGTTGCAGCATAATGTTGTCGCGTGGCGCGCATTTTACAGTCAAGGCCGGACCGCACAGCTTCATACGGTAATCGATCGGCTTCAGGCGAGAGGAGAGCGCCCCCCGGCGCCCCTGTGCCTCGTGCAGTGTTGCAGGAGAGAACTTAGCGATCGCCTCGACGGCCTCCCGGCTCGGGCGTTCAGGAATTTGTTTGATATGGATCATGATAGCCTCTGTTTGCTTTGTTGGCTCTAGTGGTTTTTTTGGATGGCGGAGAGGAACCCCCGCACGTCCGGGTGGGCCTCGGGGGAAAAGAACACCAGCGGCTTGGCATCGAACGTCAGTTCCCCGTTTTTCAGGAACCAGATGCGGTCGGCCACCTCACGGGCAAAGCCCATTTCGTGGGTCACGCACATCATGGTCATGCCTTCCCCCGAAAGCTGGCGAAGCAGTTTGAGGACTTCACTGACCATTTCAGGATCAAGCGCGCTGGTCGGCTCATCGAGGATCAGCACCTCGGGATTGAGGATGAGGGACCGGGCAATCGCCACGCGCTGGGACTGACCGCCGGAAATATCGGCAGGAAGCGCATGCGCCTTGTCTGCAAGTCCGACCCGCTCCAGCATCAGCAGTGCGGTTGGCAGCGCCTCCTTGCGCGATTGATGATGGAGCCGGCGCAAAGGCAGCATGACATTGTCGATGACGGTCAGATGTGGAAACAGATTGAATTGCTGGAAGACAAAGCCAATGCCCATCCTGAGCGTATTCACGTTTACCGACTTGGCGTAAATGTCCGCACCAGCGACGGTGATCGTGCCTTCCTGGATCGGCTCCAGTCGGTTGACCGTTCGCACCAAGGTGGATTTTCCTGAACCGGAGGGCCCGCACAGCACGATGGTCGTTCCCTTATCGACAGTCGCGGAAATGTCCTTGAGTACCTTGAGGGTGCCATACCACTTGGAAACGCCTTGAAACTCGATCATGCCACCGCCTCCACAACGACACGTCCCGTTCGCCTGTTGGCGATCCGCCTTTCCAGCCAGTTTGTTGCCTGGCTCAGCGCAAAGCAGAGGATGAAATACGTGGCGGCAAGAATCCCGAAGATCTGAAGCGGCTTGGTCACCTCGTTCGAGTTGACCTGCAACATCACGTAGGAAAGCTCCGAGACGGCGATGATCGATCCGAGCGAGGATTCCTTGATGATGGTCGTCAACTGGTTGACGATGCCGGGAATGACATTGAAAATCGCCTGTGGCAGGATTACGCGGAAGGTCGTCGGGACATAGCCCAATCCCAGCGCTTTGGCGGCTTCGCTTTGCCCCTTGGGCAGTCCCTCGATCCCAGCAGCAATGATCTCTCCAAGATAGGCAGCTTGGTACACAACAATGGCAAGGATCAGCGTATAGGTTGCGTCGATCGGAAATCCGATGACGATGGGCAGCGCGAAATAGGCCCAAAATATCAACATAAGAAGCGGAACAGCGCGCACGCTGTGCACGAACCCGCTTGCAATGGCCTTTGGCGTACGCAGCGGACCGGTTCGCGCCAGCGCGATCAGGACCGCGCAGGGAAAGGTGACGGCGAGGCTGACGATGGAGATGATGAGCGTCAGCGCCAATCCGCCCAGCTTTCCATGCGGGTATTCGCCAACCAATAGCATGAGACCGTATTCGCGAATGATCTCGAGCATTATTTCACCCTCAGCCGGAACCGGTCGGACAGAACGGCAGAGAGCCACATGATCGCAAAGGAGATCAGCATGTAGATTGCTGTTGCGATGCCGTACGCTTCGAAGATCCTGAAGGATTGTTCTTCGATGTAACGCGCCTGGTAGGAAAGCTCCGCGACGCCGATGCCGGCGGCAAGGCTGGTGCCTTTAAACAGGATCAGCGTTTGGCCAAGCAAGGCCGGAAGTGCCAGGCGCCAGGCCTGGGGCAGAATGACCCAGCGCATCGCACCAAGATAGGTCAGGCCCATCGAACGGGCGGCCTCCATTTGCGCGGGATGGATCGAGCGCATGCCGCTGCGAAAATCTTCCGACATATAGGCGGCTTTGTTGAGCGCCAGAGCCACGATCGCGTAGCCGATCTCGGCACCGATATCGTTCAGATAGTCGTTAACGCCATCAGGCAGCACAACGGCAAACCCGAAATACCACACGAACAACTGGATCAGCACCGGAACATTGCGGTGATATTCGACGAAAGCTGCGACAAGCAATTGTGTCGGCCGGAACTCAATGGCCCGAACGACGGTAAGGATAATCGCGAGGACCAGCCCGAAAACCCACGACAGGACGAAGAGGACCATCGTGGTTTGGACGCCCTGCAGGATGAGATCCAAATACTCCCCCCGCAGAACCTTGCCGAAATCGAGCTGGTAACCCATGATGCTGCAAGCCCACTGTGTTCTTCAGGACTAATTCGTAAACCAGGTCGACTGCGGCTTGCCGAACTCGAACTTGCGCGTTGCCTTCAGATCAGAGTCCTTGCCAAGCCACTTGTCATAAAGCTTTTGCCCCTCGCCGCTTTTCTCGATACTTGCCAGGAATTCGTCGGCTGCCTTTACGAGGTCGGGAGAGCCCTTGCGGAAGGCGAAACCGGACGGCATCGACAGCAATGGCTCGTCAAGGAAGCGCAGCGCCTTGATATCGTTACCGGCGTTGCGCTGAACGGCCTTGCCCTCGGAATGGCGATAGACCGTCGCCTTGACCTTGCCCTGCTGGAGTGCGAGGAACGATGCTGCGCTGGTCTCGAACGACAAAATGCGCGCGTCGGGGAGCCGCTTTTCAGTCAACGGAATGAGAACGGATCCCTTGACGAGACCAATGCGCGCTCCCGACAGATCATTGACTGTCTTGATATTCGAACCATCCAGAACGACAAAGTTAAAATCTTCGGCAATATAGGCACCGCTGAAATCAACCTGTTCGGCGCGTTCCTTGCTGTAGCTGAGGAGCGAGGAAAGAATGTCGACGCGACCTTGGGTCAACTCCGCCATGCGGGTCTGCGGCGATACGGGAGTGAGTTGGGGCTTGACGCCCAAGTATTTGGCGAACATGCCGCAAAGCTCAATTTCGTAGCCGGCAGGCTCACGCGTTTTGGGATCCTGGAATCCGAGCGGCGGCGAGTTCGTCAACACACCACAGTTCAGCGTTCCCGCGGTTTTAATGTCGTTGAGCTGGTCGGCAGCGACGATCGTCGAAAGACAGGCCGCACCGGCGAAGACCGCGGCGGCCAGAAATAGCTTCAGTTTCATTTTGTTCTCCTCCACAGCGAAACCTCTCGCTGTCAGGATGTTTTAGGCATGGCGGGCTATGCAAACAAATATATATTGGACATATTTGATATATCGTTTCAGTATGGCTATCGGAATATTGACATGGCTCTCGACCCGTTAAAGATGCGCTACTTCGCCAAGATTGCCGAACTCGGTTCGTTTACGCGCGCTTCCGGCGAACTTGGCGTCGCGCAGCCGGCGCTCAGCCTTCACATGCGCGGACTCGAAGAACAGCTGGGTGTCCAGCTCCTCAATCGCACGCCGCGTGGCGTCGTTGCCACCGAGGCAGGGCAGACGCTGCTGTCCCATGCCCAGGCTATCTTGCGCGCGCTCGACCAGGCGGAAGCAGCGACGAAGGAGCAGGCGAAATATCCAACGGGCGACGTTTCGCTTGGTATTTTGAGTTCAATTTGCCCCACGCTCTCAATTCCCGTGATCGAGGAATGTTCTCAGCGATTTCCAAAGATCCGCCTGACGATCAGCGAGGGTGACAGCCAAGCGCTTCGGGCAGCGGTGGATACGCGTGTCCACGATCTTGCTGTCACGCTGGACAGTGTGGCCAAACCGACGTCCATGCCGCTGTTTGAAGAAATGCTCTACGTCGCAGGCCCTTCAGGAGAATTCGCTGTCGACGCCACGTTGACGGTGCAAGAGGCGCTCGGCCTGCCGCTGATCCTGCCCACACGTCGCCATGGAATCCGTATTCTCCTTGAGCGGCAGGCCCTGATTTTTGGTCGGGAGCTGAATATTGTGCGCGAAATCGAAGGTGTGGCCAGCACGAAGGCGGCAGTGCGCGCCGGTCTCGGGTTGACGATCCTTGGGCGCGGCGCGATCCATGCCGACCATGAAAATAGAAGTCTTTCCGCCATCGCCCTGACGCATCCCGGCCTTACCCGGACCCTCGTTCTCGATATGCCGGTCAATCATCCGCCCACGCGCGCAGTCACCGAGGTGCGGAAAATTTTACTTGCCGTCGTCAGAAACCTCGGCGCCGAGGGCCACTGGGCTTGCCTCTCGCCGAAGGTGTCGGCAAGCCAATAGCGGCACAGCAGAAAGTGGCCCCGTTTGGCCGCCCTGCAAACGAGGACGTTACGAGAACGCGATCTGGGCTTTCATCGCCCGGCTGCGGTCCGAGGCGATCTCAAAGGCCAAGAGCGCATCTTCGAGCCGCACGGTGTGGGTGATCAGCGGTTTTACGTCAATCAGCCCGTTGCGCATCAACGAGACACCGGTTGCAAACTCCTCATGGAAGCGGAAGGAACCGCGCAGGTCCAACTCCTTGGCGGTGATTGCCATCATCGGCAGGCTCATATCACCGCCGAGCCCGAGCTGGACGATGACACCACGAGGTCTGAGTGCCGCGATACCACTGGAGAGCGCGGCCGCCGCGCCGGAGCATTCGTAGAGCACGTCGAAGGTTCCCTTGTTGGCTGAATAGGCCGCCAATGCCTCGGGCTCGTCCTTTGTATTGATTGTGCGGTCAGCGCAAGCCGTCTTCGCCATGGCGAGCGTGAAATCAGAAAGGTCGGTCGCAACGATCTCGGCGGCGCCGGCGCGGCGGGCAGATAGAATCGACAACACCCCGATCGGACCGCAGCCTGTGACGAGCACGCGCTTGCCCAGCATTTCGCCGGCACGCCGGGTCGCATGCAGCGTCACGGCCAAAGGTTCGGCCATGGCCGCTTCGCCGGGCGTTAGGTCTCCGGCCGGCACGCATTGAAAGGCATCTGCAACGAGGCTCTCACGAAAGGCGCCCTGAATATGCGGAAAAGGCATTGCGCTGCCATAAAAGCGCATGTTGAGGCATTGATTGTGGAGGCCCTCCTGACAGTATTTGCAACTCCGGCAGGGACGCGAGGGCGAGACGGCAACAAGATCGCCGACCGCAAAGCCCTCGACACCTTCCCCAAGCGCTTCCACGGTGGCGGAAACCTCGTGGCCGAGGATCATCGGCTGCTTCAGGCGGACGGTGCCGAAGCCGCCATGATTGTAGTAATGCAGATCGCTGCCGCAGATCCCGCCGGTGGCGAGGCGCAGTTTCACCTCACCTGGACCGGCCTGCTCTTCGCGCACGTCTTCGATACGCACGTCCTTGGCCGCGTGTGCGACGATGGCTTTCATGACTTCTTCCTTCAAAGAACCGGCGTCAGGAGCGGCGCTCCGGAGAAATGCGCTGCAAGATTGTCGCGCATCAGCTTGCCCATGGCCTTGCGGGTCTCGATGGTTCCGGAGGCGTGGTGCGGCTGGAGCAGGACGTTATCGAGCGCAAGGAAGCGCGGGTTGAGCTTCGGCTCGCCCTCAAAGACGTCAAGCGCGGCAGAGCCGAGCGCGCCGCTTTCGAGCGCATCGAGCAAAGCTTCCTCATCGATGTTGGAGGCCCGCGAGATGTTGATCAGCATGCCCTGTGGACCGAGAGCAGCGATTACGTCGGGGCCGACAATGTGGCGTGTCTCGGCGGATGCTGCGAGCGTGACAAACAGGAAGTCCACATCCCGCGCAAGTTCGACCGGATCAGCGACGAAGCGCATGCCCTCAGCATAGGACTTCGCCCCAACGTCGCTGTAGGAAATCTCCATGTCAAACCCCTTGAGACGCTTGGCGACCTCGAAACCGATACGGCCAAGGCCAAGAATGCCAGCGCGTCGTCCCCACACGCGGCGTTTGACCGGATACAGACCCTTCGCGCTCCAGCTGCCATCCTTCACCCAGCCTTCGGCACCGATCACGCCGCGCGACTGGCAAAGCATCATCGCGACGCCAAGATCGGCGACGTCGTTGGTCAGGACATCGGGCGTGTTGGTGACGCGGATGCCCTTCTCCTGGCAGGCTGAAAGATCGACGGCGTCGTAGCCGACACCGTAGACAGAGATGATTTCCAGATTGGGGCAGGCCTCGATCATTGCCCGGTTGGCGCCAAGCTCGCCGCGCGTTGCAATGGCACGTATGCTTGGGCCGCTCTTTGCAAGAAACGCTGGTTTGTCGGCGATATCGAAGTAGCGGTGCACGCCGAAGGCGGCGTTCAGCGGCTCCTCGTCCCATTGGGGATAAGGCCCGAGCTGCAGGATTTCCGGGTTCGACATTTTGCTTTTTCCTCCAAAGGAACTGGCTTGACAGAAAATGTTATCGATAACATAAACGTGGTTGGAGACGTTTGTCGAGGCAAAAAATCGGAGGAAAGATATGTCGCTGCAACTTTTCGACCTTAAGGGACGGCGCGCACTCGTCACCGGCTCCTCGCAAGGGATCGGGCTTGCGCTGGCGGCCGGGCTTCAGCGAGCGGGCGTGGCCGTGGTGCTGAATGGCCGCGACGCAACCAAGCTCGCGACGGCGGCGGAGAGCTTTTTAGCGCCGGTCGGTGTGCTCGCCTTCGACGTAACCGACCATCAGTCGGCGCGCGAAGCCATTGACCGCTTCGAGACCGAGACCGGGCCGATCGACATCCTCGTCAACAATGCCGGCATGCAGTTTCGTGCGCCGCTGGAAGACTTCCCCGCCGATGCCTTCGAGCGGCTGCTGCGCACCAATATCTCCAGCGTCTTCAACGTCGGCCAGGCCGTCGCGCGCCATATGATCGGCCGCGGACAGGGCAAGATCATTAATATCGCCAGCGTCCAGACCGCGCTGGCCCGGCCCTCAATCGCCCCCTATACGGCGACCAAGGGCGCGGTCGGCAATCTCACCAAGGGCATGGCGACGGATTGGGCGCGATACGGGCTGCAATGCAACGCGATCGCGCCCGGCTACTTCGACACGCCGCTCAACGCAGCGCTGGTCAGTGACGAAACATTCTCAGCCTGGCTCGAAAAGCGCACACCGGCCGGTCGCTGGGGCAAGGTCGAGGAACTGGTCGGCGCCTGCATCTTCCTCGCCTCGGATGCCTCGTCCTTCGTCAACGGTCATACCTTGTACGTCGATGGCGGCATCACGGCGTCGCTCTAAGGTGGCTCGCCCGACCAAACTTGTGATCATGGGCGTTTCAGGCTGCGGTAAATCCACGGTGGGCGCCGCACTCGCCAAGGCGCTGGACGCAACCTACGTCGACGGCGACGATCTGCATACACCAGAGAACATCGCCAAGATGAGCACCGGAACGCCACTCCACGACACCGATCGCTGGCCTTGGCTTGACCGGGTAGGCGATGCTCTCGCCCATCGCCAGGAAACCACGATAATTGGCTGCTCTGCACTTAAGCGGGCTTATCGTGACCGGATCCGCGCGAAAGTTGAAGAGCCCGTTCTGTTCATCCACCTGTCTGGGACGAGAGAAGAGATCGCCAGGCGAATGCACAACCGACCGGGACATTTCATGCCGGCTTCCCTGCTCGACAGCCAGTTCGCCGCGCTGGAAGCGCCGCGTTCAGACGAATTCGCCGTCACGGTCGCGATCAACCAGCCTCTCGTTGAAATTGTGCAAGAATTGACCAGGACCATCGAGATGCTGCAACAAAACAGAAATGGTTGGCGTCAATCTATCTAACTTGAAGCACATACGAGATTGGCCTGTGACCAGCCTTGCATTGCTCGGACAAAGGAGATGTAGTGCCCTGCAACTTTGAACTGAAGCCAGCATAACGCACCATGAGTCTAGATCGAAAGCCACCCACCATGGCCGATATTGCCCGCGTGGCGGGCGTGTCCTCAATGACGGTCTCGCGCGCATTCAAAACCGACAGCCTGATCAGCCTGGAGACACGAACGGCCATACTCGTGGCTGCCGAAGAACTCGGCTACGTCTTCGATTCCACCGCGTCGAACCTGCGCTCCCAAAAGACGGGTTTCGTCGCCGTTACCATTCCCTCGATCAACAACGCAAACTTCGCCGATACGATTGCAGGGCTGTCGGGCGCGCTCGCTGCTCGTGATATGCAGACCATCCTTGGTTATACCAACTATGACATGGAAAACGAGGAGCGACTGATCGAGCAACTTCTTCGCCGCAAGCCACAGGCGATCGTCGTGACCGGTGGTCGGCATACACCACGGGCACAAAAGCTACTGGAGAACGCCCATATCCCTGTGATCGAGACATGGGATGTGCCGGCCAAGCCAATCGGCCACTATGTGGGTTTTTCGAACGCCGGAGCGGTACGGGGCATGGTCGATCACTTTGTCGCCGTTGGCTACGAGCGCATTGCCTTTATCGGCGGCGATGCCGGCGGGGACATCCGCGGCAGTGATCGTCGTTACGGGTTCGTACAGGCCATGACAGGACACGGCCTGGACTGCTCTCGTCTCATCGCTGCAGGCGCGCCGCCGATTTCCATGCGCGAGGGTGCGGTCGCCATGGCAGCCCTGCTGAAGGATCACCCGGACACAGAGGCGGTCATCTGCGTCTCGGACCTTTCGGCATTTGGCGCACTAACGGAATGTCAGCGGCGAAACATCGCTGTGCCGCAACAGATAGCAATAGGGGGCTTTGGCAACTACGAAATCGGCAACATTGCCGTGCCGACACTGACAACGATCGATGTTCGTGCCCGCGAGATCGGCGAGATCGCCGCTGCTCTGATCCTCGATCTTCTTGACGGCAAGGAGAACGTCACTCAAAGGGCGATTGAACCGACGCTTCTTGTACGGGAAAGCAGCCGCTAAAGCTTCGGCCGTGTTTTTCGTCGTATTGAACGTATCGAACAGCTGATACCGTCTTCAACTGTCAAACACTCTTAAAACTACGGCGTCTATTCAAAGTCGAAGGCTACTGATATCCCTTCCTTTGAAAATGCCGATATTAGCGAGCTTTTTGCCGATTCTTGTTGTAGCGCGTATCCCTCTTCGGCCGTTTCGGACATCGTTGCCCACAATTTGGATTACCGTGACATCGCCCACGAAGGGTCTTGCATCGCCGTGAGCCTGAACGGCAGGACTATTTCGGGCAGACCGTGAACATTGCCTCGCGCGTGCAGCACCTAGCCACGACACGCGAAATCTTCGCCACCGGTTCCGTGCTTGAGGACCCGCGTGCCTCCGAATTCCTGGCGCGGCGCGGCCTGACGCCGATGTCGCACAACGTCATGCTTCGAGGCATTACCGACCAGATCAGCACATTACCGACCAGATCAGCATCTTTACGATTCCATAAGTTTCGGCCCGGGATAACCTTAGCGGCCTACGCCATATTGATCGTTTTTTGAGCACCCATTCCCTTGACACGTTTTTGTGCAAATCCTACTATTTTTTGAACAATTGGTAAAAAACAGGGGATCAAGGCAGTGACAAAACAAACTATAATTTCGCGGCGCGCAGTATTGGCAACGGGAGTGGCGCTGGGCGCGGGGCTTTTGGTGCCGGCCGCAAGGGCGCAAGGGGTTATGAAGGTCGCAGGCGTTCATGCATCCCCCGTTGAAAATGCGTGGAATTCGTGCCTTCACAAGGCACTTCAGGACGCCGCTGCCGACGGAACCATTGAATATGTCTTCTCCGAAGGCGTATCCGGAACGGACTATCCTCGCGCCATGCGCGAATATTCGGAACAAGGTTGCAAACTGATCGTTGGCGAATCCTACGCCGTGGAGCGTGAAGCCCGGCA
Source organism: Phyllobacterium brassicacearum (assembly GCF_003010955.1). GTDB lineage: Bacteria > Pseudomonadota > Alphaproteobacteria > Rhizobiales > Rhizobiaceae > Phyllobacterium > Phyllobacterium brassicacearum. The sequence goes on along the minus strand of NZ_PGGO01000024.1, from coordinate 31,075 downwards.
GGTCGCAGCCGATTATCCTGATACCGCTTTCCTGATGGGCTCCAGCGGAGAGGCTTCAGGCAAAAATTTCGGCGTCTTCGGAACCTGGAATCACGGCGGCGCCTATCTCGCCGGTATGCTTGCTGGCGCTATGACGAAATCAGGTACGGTCGGTTCAGTCGGTGCGATTCCGATCCCCGAGGTCAACATGTTGATCAATGCCTTTGCAGCCGGCGTCAAGGAAGTGAGGCCGGATGCCAAGCATATGGTCTCTTTCATCGGCACCTTCTTCGATCCCCCGAAGGCGCGTGAAGCCGGTCTCGCTCAGATCGACGCGGGCGCCGACATACTCTTCGGCGAGCGGATTGGCACTGCCGATGCCGCCAAGGAGCGCGGGATCAAGTCTGTCGGTTCATTGATCGATTATACGCCGAGATATCCCGATACGGTTTTTGCCAATGCCATGTGGTATTTCCGGCCGATCCTCGATGCCGCCGTCGCCGACGTGAAGGCGGGGAAGCCGACCGGCAGTAACTACACGCCCTTTGGTTTGATGAAGAATGGCGGCAGCGACATCGTTTACGTGAAGGGTGTGGCTCCGGCGGCAGCGGAGGCCGCCATGGAAGCCAAACGCAGTGCCATCAAATCCGGGGCCTTCGAAGTTCCGATCATGGTGGAGCAGCCCAAGTAACAACGGCGATTGTGTGAGCGGCGTGAGCCTGTTGAAGACAGCGAAGCAAGGGAAAACCCGTGGCGATGCGACAGCGCTTGCTGAGGCAATCAGCACAGGCGAGTCATCCTGCACTGGTGTCATGGTGGCGGCCCTGGCCGCTGCCACGGACCACTCCGGTTTAGGAGCAATCTGCCATCTCGATTCGGATAGCGGCATCGCAGCCGCGATGGCGATGGAACGGGAGCGCATCACTGAACACGTACGTTTCAGCGCACGACCATTCGCAGGCGTTCCCACGCTGGCCAAGGATCTCGGGGGGCCTTTTGCGGGCTTCCCGGTCAATGCAGGTTCGCACGCCTTGGAAGGGCGTGCGGAGGGTTCCGCTGACTCGGATATTGCAAGGCGCTTTCGCGATGCGGGCTTCTGTCTGTTCGGCCTCACCACGAGCCCGGAATTCGGTCTTTCATTGGCAAGCGAACCTGCACGGGGTCCGATCTGCCGCAACCCTCTTGATCCCGCCCGAACGGCCGGGGGCTCTTCCGGTGGCGCTGCCGCTGCCGTTGCCTCCGGTATTGTGGCAATCGCCCACGCGACGGATGCAGGTGGCTCAATCCGGGTGCCCGCCGCGTGCTGCGGTCTCGTCGGACTAAAACCGACACGGGGCGCCATGCCCGGCGGGCCACTTTTCGGCAATCATCTCGGCGGCATCGCCAGCGAGATGGCAGTCTGCCGTTCCGTGCGTGATACGGCGCTGATTTTCCAGACACTCCGTGGCAAGGCTAAAGGTCCCTACGCCGATCCGGTTGCCCCGGACCATAGTGAAAGCAAGTTCCGTATTGGCTTTTTGACCGGCACGGGGGCACTTTATCCCACCGATGATGAACGGTGCCAGACGGTCACGGAGGCCACGCGTGTACTGGAAGCAGACGGACACAAAGTTGTACCGCTCAAATGGGAAACCTTGGAAAAATCCGCTGCCACAAGCCAAAGGGTGTTCGCGGGTATCGTTTCCGTAAACCTTGCCCGCCTTGCGGACAGCGCCGCGATCGATATGGAACTTGCCGAGCCACTGTCGCGGGCCTTTGCCGAGCGGGGTCACCGTATGGCGGGGACGGAATTGTGGGGCATACTGAACGATGCACTCCACGTCAGTTACAATGTCTGGGCATTGTTCGAAACGGTGGACTGTATCCTGACGCCCATGCTCTCTTTTGCACCGCCGGCGATCGGTTCCTTTCCAACCGATCACGTGGATACAGAACTGCATCTTGATCGCATGGCAACTTTCGCGCCGCTTGCCTCGCTTGCCAATGTGTCCGGCTTCCCGGCGATTACCCTGCCCTTCGGCCGGGCCAAGGACGGCTTGCCTTTGCCCGTGCAGTTACTCGCCCCTATGGGGCATGAACCCGTATTGCTTGCTGTTGCTGCAAGGCTTGAAGCGGAGGAACGCTGGCATCACCGCTTCCCTGTTGCGGGTTTGGCGGCATGACGACCGTTCTCGAACTCTCCGGCATCAGCAAGCGCTTTGGCGACATCGTTGCCAACGAGAACATCTCCATCGCACTTCGCAAGGGCGAAATTCTGGCGCTGCTTGGCGAAAACGGTGCCGGCAAGACGACACTGATGAGCATTCTCTTTGGACATTACACGGCAGATTCCGGCACTGTCCGCGTCGATGACGTTGAATTACCGTCCGGCAAACCCCGTGCGGCGATCAGAGCTGGGGTCGGCATGGTGCACCAGCATTTTTCACTGGCGCCAAACCTGACGGTTCTGAACAATGTCATGACTGGCACGGAAAAACTCTGGTCATTCAAGTCCGACACCGCCGCGGCGCGAACGAAACTCCTTAGCATTTCGCAACGCTTCGGCCTCAGCGTCAATCCCGATGCCAGACTTGGCGATCTGTCGGTGGGCGAACAGCAACGGGTGGAAATCCTCAGGGCGCTCTATAACGACGCCCGTATTCTTATCCTCGACGAGCCGACGGCGGTGCTGACGAATATAGAAGCGGAGCGCCTTTTCAGCACGCTGAAGGAAATGGCAAAGCAGGGACTCTCCTTGATCTTCATTTCCCACAAGCTCGATGAGGTGATGGCCGCCGCCGATCGCATCGTCGTCCTGCGTGGCGGCAAGGTGGCAGCAGAGCGGCGCGTGGGCGAGACCAGCAAGGCGGAACTGGCCGAACTCATGGTCGGTCACCGCGTGACACGCCCGATTCGCGATGCGGCCACGCCCGGCGCCGTAGCTCTGGAAGCAACCGGGGTAACGGTCCGGCGGGGCGGCGTGGACCGGCTCAAGGACATCAGTTTCCGGCTGTGCGAGGGTGAAATACTCGGCATTATCGGCGTCTCCGGAAATGGCCAGGCGGTGCTCTCGCATCTTGTGTCCGGTCTTGCGGAGCCAAGTATCGGCAATATCCGGCTTTTCGGGGAACCTCTTGCAAACCTTGGCGTGCGCGCCCTGATCGAATCCGGTATCGGCCGAATTCCGGAAGACCGTAACAATGAGGGCGCGATCGGCGAGATGGCCATATGGGAAAACACCGTACTGGAGCGCATCTGGACTCCCGCCTTTTCGAAATATGGTCTGGTGAACCGAAAGGCCGGCATAGCCTTCGCCCAACGGATCATCGGGGAATTCGACGTACGGGGCGGCAGGCCGACCAGCCGCACGCGTCTTCTTTCCGGCGGCAATATGCAGAAGCTCATTCTTGGGCGCAATTTGCATGACCGGCCACGCATCCTCATCGCTGCCCAGCCGACGCGCGGTCTCGATGAAGGTGCGGTCGCGGCCATCCATGCCCGCATACTGGAAGCTCGCAGTCAGGGAACCGCGGTGCTCCTGATATCGGAAGATCTCGATGAGGTGATCGGACTTGCCGACCGTATTCAGGCCATCGTCAAAGGCAGGCTTTCACCGCCGGTCGCCGCAGAAACCGCCGATCCACGCATGCTCGGTCTGATGATGGCAGGAGAATGGCTCCAGAGCGAAGAGGCTGGCCATGCGTCTTGAACGCCGGGCGCACAGGCCTCTTTTCCTTGTACTGGTTTCTCCGCTGATCGCGGTGGCAGCCGCGCTCGCTATCGCGGGAATCCTGATTGCGATGGCCGGTGCGCCGGTGCTCGAAGCCTATTGGCGGATCGTCACCGGCGCTTTCGGCACGCGTCTTGCTGCCACCGAAACGTTCACGCGCGCCACACCGCTCATCCTGACCGGTCTTGCCGCCGCGGTCGCGTTCCGTGCGCGGCTCTGGAACATTGGGGCTGAAGGACAATTCTATGTCGGTGCAATTACCGTTGCGGCCCTCGGTTCGAGTACGCTCGCCGCTCTTCCGGGACCACTCCTCATCCCTACCCTGTTTTCCGCTGGGGCCTTGGCCGGAATGCTGCTTATGCTGCTGCCTTTGTGGCTGCGTCTGCGCTTCTCGGTCGATGAGGTCGTAACAAGTCTGCTCTTGAACTTCGTGGCCGTCCTGTTCGTTTCACTGCTGGTTGAAGGCGTTCTCAAGGATCCGCTGGCTTTCGGGTGGCCGCAGTCCTTGCCCGTCAGCGAGCACGCATTGCTGCCCAAGCTGATCATGCGTTCGCGCCTCCACATCGGTCTCGCAGTGGCCGTTGCGGCGGCGATAATCGTGCATCTTCTGCAATCGCGGACCGTCTTCGGCCTACGGACGCGCGCAGCGGGCCTGAGCCCCGCGGGAGCGGCTTTCGCAGGCGTGCCGCTCGGCTTGACGCTGGTCAAAGTCGCCTGCCTTTCCGGCGGATTGGCTGGCCTCGCAGGTGCCATCGAAGTGATGGGGGTTAAAGGCTACGTTACCACCGATCTATCGCCGGGTTACGGCTATTCGGGCATTATCGTCGCGATGCTTGCCAATCTGCACCCGGTCGGCGTGATCGCTGCTGCTGTTTTCACGGCGGCGATGTTCGTGGGCGCTGATGGCATGAGCCGGGCACTCGGTATCCCGACCTACATTGCCGACGTCGTTGTGTCGCTTTCGCTGCTGACGATGCTCGTTGCCCTGTTCTTCACCCAATACAGGATCCGCAGATGATGGCCCTTTTCGACATACTGGCCTCGGCGGGCCTGTGGGCTGCGGTCTTGCGGATCGCAACGCCGCTGATTTTCGGAACGCTCGGCGCCGTTCTGTGCGAGCGCTCCGGCGTTCTGAACCTTGGTATCGAGGGCATCATGACGTTCGGTGCGATGGTCGGCTGGCTGACTGTCTATAATGGCGCGGACCTCTGGACCGGAATGCTGGTGGCGGCACTCGCCGGGGCCGTGTTCGGATTGATGCATGCCCTGTTGTCGGTCACGCTCGGTCTGTCGCAGCACGTAACTGGTCTCGGTATTACGCTGTTTGCCTCAAGCCTCAGTTATTTCCTTTTCCGGCTCAACGTGCCCCTCGCCTCTACGCCGCCGACAATCGTGCCGTTCAAGCCGGTCTCTATTCCCGGATTGTCCGATTTGCCATTTTTCGGCCAGGCCATTTTCACCCAGACAATGCCGACCTATCTTGCGATCCTGACCGCCATGGTGATGAGTTATGTCATCTTCCGGATGCCGCTCGGACTTGCGATCCGCATGACCGGGGAAAATCCACACGCGGCCGAGGCGCAGGGCATCAATCCGGTCCGCATACGCTATAGCGCCATCATGGCGGGCAGTGCGCTCATGGGTATGGGTGGCGCGTTTTTGACGCTGTCAGCCTTCAACAGCTTCTTTCCGACGATGGTACAAGGGCGCGGCTGGATCTGCATCGCGCTGGTGGTGTTTGCCTCGTGGCGACCGGGCCGTGCACTGCTCGGCGCATTGCTCTTCGCCTTTTTCGATGCTTTCCAGCTCAGACTGCAACCGGTTCTGGGCGACAGGGTTCCATACCAGATTTTTCTGATGATCCCCTATATCCTGTCGATTGCGGCGCTTGCCCTGGTGGCACGGCGAGCGAAGGTGCCGCAGGCGCTGATGCAAGCCTATCGTCGTGGCGAACGGTAAATCCTGTTTGCGAACCGATTGTCCTCAACCCGCTTTCCATGGTGCACCATGTTTGACCTGATCATCCGAAACGCAAAATCTTCCCGATGGCCGGGAGGCTGTCGATATTTGGATCCGGGACTGCAAGATCGCCGAGACCGGATCAAAGATCGAAGCGACGGCCGCTGCCGAAATTGACGCTACCGGCCGCCTCGTGACCCCGCCCTTCGTCGATCCGCATTTTCATATGGACGCCACACTGTCCCTTGGCCTGCCCGCATGAATCATTCCGGCACTCTGCTGGAAGGTATCGCCCTCTGGGGCGAGCTGCGCCCGATCCTTTCCAGAGAAGCGGTCGTGGAGCGGGCACTGCGCTATTGTGACCTCGCCGTCAGCCAGGGCCTTCTCGCCATCCGCAGCCATGTCGACACCAGCGATCCAGGACTGGTGACGGTGGAGGGGTTGCTGGAGGTACGCGCGAAGGTCGCTCCTTATATCGACCTTCAGCTCGTGGCTTTTCCACAGGACGGCCATTATCGCTCCGCCGGAGCGGTCGAAACCTTGAACCGTGCCCTCGACATGGGCGTCGATATCGTCGGCGGCATTCCGCATTTCGATCGCACGATAAGCGAGGGCGCGGCATCGGTCCAAGCCTTGTGCCGGATCGCCGCCGAGCGCGGGCTGCCGGTGGATATGCATTGTGACGAGACCGACGATCCAATGTCGCGGCACATCGAGACACTCGCCGCCCAGACCGTGCGCGTCGGCCTCCAGGGACGCGTCGCCGGCTCCCACCTCAGCTCCATGCATTCCATGGATAATTATTATGTAGGTATTGCCACATAAACGTGGCGTCAGTATTTCTGGGCTAGAAGGCGTGGCATGATCCAGCTTGCCGTCAGTTACAAACGTCACCGTTTCCCACCGCAGATCATCGCCCATGCCGTCTGGCTCTATTACAGGTTTCCATTAAGCTTGCGCCTCGTTGAGGAAGTGCTGCTGGAGCGCGGGATCACGGTCTCTTATGAAACGATCCGGCGCTGGGGAATAAAGTTCGGTCCAAACTATGCCCGGCGCCTTCGCCGCAAGCAGCCAAGCCGGACTGACGTCTGGCACCTTGACGAGATGGTCATCACCATCACAGGCAGGAAGTGCTGGCTGTGGCGGGCTGTCGATCAGGATGGCTATGTGCTCGACGAGATTGTCCAGAACCGTCGCAACACCAAGGCTGCCAAGCGGCTGCTGATGCGTCTGCTGAAGAAGCAGGGCATGGCGCCGAGGCGTATGATCACCGGCAAACTCCGCTCCTATGGAGCAGCGAAGCGGCAGATCATGCCAACCCTCGAGCACCGTTCCCACAAAGGATTAAACAATCGAGCGGAGAATTCACATCTGCCGCTACGAAAACGTGAGCGAATAAAGCAGGGCTCAAGGAGGCCCCCAACGCTTCGTCGCGCTCTTCTCAGCTCTCAGAAATCTCTTCGTCCCACCTCACACCAACCGCTCAGCAAATGCCATCCGCCACCATCGTCTCGATGCGATAGCGCAATGGAACATCGCGACGATTGCGACTGCCTGAAACAGGCCGTCGAGGCAAACTCCACTTCACCAGCGTTTATGTGACAATACCCCTCGGCGGCGGTATCGGATTGGCGTCCATCTGCGATATCGCCGTAGCGGCGAGCGACTGCCGTTTCGGCTTCACCGAAATCCGTCTCGGTATCATCCCGGCAAAGATCAGCCCCTATGTCGTGGCGAGAATGGGCGAGGGCATGGTTCGGCGCGTCTTCATGAGCGCGCGCATTTTCAGTGCGGACGAGGCCGTTACGTTGAACATAATTGCAAAATCGGTAGACGCCCGGCGAGCTCGACGACGTGATCGAGGCGGAAGTTTCCCCCTATCTTTCGCTGCCGCGGGGCGCAGTCGCCCGAGCCAAACGTCTTGCTCGGTCGCTCGGCCCCCTATCAACGACAAGGTTATTAATGATACCATTCGCCAGTTGGCCGATACCTGGGAAGCCGAGGAAGCCAGCGAAGAGATTGCCGCCTTCCTCGAAAAGCGCAAGCCCCGCTGGGTCTCGTAGGGCACCCATCGCCGGAAAGGGCGCCGGCCCGTCACACGCCAAGTGAGCGACGGTCGTCGATGACCCGGCCGTCGTTGGGAAGGGTACCGGGCTGTTCGATCACGACTGCGCCACGAATCCTGCATTCGGCTCGGATCGCATCCGCCAGAATGTCTGCAAGTCCATTGACTTCGCCCGCATATTCGACATGCAGAGTCAACTGGTCATGCCCGCCTTCTTCGGTAACCACGAGCCGTGCTCTGCCAATTTTATCATGCGGTTTGATGATGCGGGCAACCTGCGAAGGATGAACGAACATCCCCCGGACCTTGGTCGTCTGGTCGGCCCGCCCCATCCAGCCTCTCAACCGCAGTGCCGTACGCCCGCAAGGCGACGGCTCGGGCATCACCGCCGAGAGGTCGCCGGTCGCAAAACGGATCAGCGGATAGAGTGGGTTGAACGTCGTGACGATCACCTCGCCCACCTCCCCTGGCGCCACCGGATCGCCTGTGCCGGCCCGGACGATCTCCACCAGCACATGCTCGTCCGTCACCATGCCATCGGAGGCGCCGCCAGTCTCGTAGGCGATCAGCCCCAGTTCCGCCGTGCCGTAGCACTGCCGCGCCTCAATGCCGCGCGCAGCATACCACTCCCTGAGGTTCGGGAAGAATGGGCCGCCGGTGACCAGCGCCCGGAGCAACGTGGAAGCATCCTGGCCAGCCTCGTCCATGCGCACAAGAATGATTTTCAGAAAGTCCGGGGTACCGACGTATGCCGTCAAGCCCAGCCGCGCGATAGCCGTAGCCTGTTGCTCGGTGTTACCGCCACCGCCCGGAAAGACGCAAGCCCCCAGCTTGGCGCAGGCGTGATCGAACATGAAACCGGCCGGAGTGAGATGATAGGAGAACGTATTGATCACTCTGTCGCCGGCACGAATTCCAAGCGCATGCAGCGCCCGTGCCATCCGCCAGTGCTCCTTGTCGCCCTCGGGCTCGACGATCGGTCCGGGCGAAAGAAAGAGACGACGAAGGCGGCCTGTCTGAACCGTCGCAATTCCGCCTAGAGGCGGTGCTTCTTCCTGCAAGGCGGGCAGATCGGATTTCCGCAACAGCGGAAGTGCCGCCAGTGCCGCACGATTGCGGACAGTCTCCGGATCAATTCCCTCCAGCGACTTTTGGTAGTATGCGGAATGGTGCTTTGCGTTCTCCAGTTGCTGGCGCAGGCTTGCGAACAAATCAGCGTCGCGCTGTTCGGGCGAACGGGTTTCGAGAGCATCGTAGAATTCAGTCATGGCAGTTCCAATCGCTCCTATCAAAGCCAGCGCTTGCGGCGCCTGAAGCTCTTCACGTTGAGGAAGGATCTGCGCTCCTCACCCCCTCCGAGGTAGAACTCCTTGACATCTTCATTCTGCAGCAATTCCTCGGCAGAGCCGTCTAGAACGATCTTTCCATTCTCCATGATGTAGCCGTAGTCGGAGATTTTGAGCGCCATGTTGGCATTTTGCTCGACGAGGAGAATGGAAATGCCGAGCTCCCGATTGAGCCGGCGGATGATTCCGAACACCTCCTTTACGAGCAGAGGTGACAAGCCCATTGACGGCTCGTCCATCATGATCAGACGCGGCTTGGCCATCATGGCGCGACCGATAGCGAGCATCTGCTGTTCTCCTCCGGAGAGGTACCCCGCCAGGCCCTTACGTTCCTTCAGGCGTGGGAAGAAGCGGTAAATTTCTTCGATCTCTGTTTCGACATTCGCACCGGGACGCGTAAATGCCCCAAGCCGGAGGTTGTCGCGAATGGTCATGTCCTGAATGATGCCGCGCCCTTCCATTACAAGAAAGACGCCATCGCGCACCTTGCGATCAGGAGGCGTATGCGTCACGTCGCGACCGTCATAGGTCACGGATCCGCGGGTAATCTCGCCATCGTCGGTCCGCAAGAGCCCTGCAATCGCCTTCAAAGTCGTGGATTTGCCGGCGCCGTTAGCGCCCAGCAGCGCCGTTATTTTCCCCTTTCGAGCATTCAGCGAGATGCCGCGAAGCACCAGGATGACGCCGTTGAAGATCACCTCGACATTGTTGATGGACAGCAGCGCGTCATCCGCCTCCTTTGATAGCGACTCTGCAACTTGCTCGGCGGTCAGTGTCATTGCTGTTGCCCTCCTCTTTATCGACTTGGCGGGAAGCCACTCGGGGCTCCCCGCTCAACGCGCCAGTTACTGCCCCAGCCAGTCGTCGCGACGCGGCAGGGTAATGGTGGCGATCTCCTTGATGACGGCTCTGCCGCCCTCCACGGAGCCGGAATTGATGGTGACCTGCAGCAGGCCGCGATGGTCTTCCTTGGTCCAGGTCGACGGACTGCAGACACCTTCAAGCCCCTTCGGCACCCAGTCCGCTTTTTGATACATGCCATCACGGATATTCGCGCCAGTTATGCCTCCATTGGCGGCTGCCCATTCCATGGCCTCTTTCATGTAGTAGGCAGAGCAAACCCCGCGGATGTAATGGTGCGTCGGCCGGCTACCAACCAGCCCCGTACCGTTTTCGACGATCGTCTTGACAAGGGCCATTCCGGGCACCTCGGCACCGAAGAAGGGCGTGGATGACGGGAATATCAGTCCCTTGGCCTCGGCGGCTTCGACGGTCAGATAGTCACCCGCCCACGGATTGCCCATATAGGTGGCGTCGACGCCGACGGTGTTGCAGCTCTTGACCAGAGAGACGACCGAACCGCCCAGGTTGCCCATGTAGACGTAGTTGGCCCCGCTTTGCTTAACGGTCAGGCACTGCGCCTTGAAGTCGCCCGGCGCGAGGGGCACGACCACCGGATTGGCGACGGTCATGCCGAGTTCCTTGGCATAGGCTGCACATGCTTCCTTGGGCGCGTTTGGATACGGGTGGTTGTCGCCGGTATGGACGAAGATCGGTTTGTCGATGCCTTTGGCGCGGGCTTCTTCGCTGGCCCACTGCACAAGCGCGCGGCATGCGTCCGAATAGGACGGGCCATAGAAGAAATTGTAGGGTGTCCGGGATTTCGTATTGGGGTTCCTGCCAAGCGGATCCGTGAGATGGGCGGAATAGGACGCGGAAATCGTGGGGATCTTGTCGCGTGTGACAAAGCTGATCAGCGCCTCGGTATCTGCCGTACCCCACCCCAGCAGTGCAACCATGCCTTGGCCGACCCACTTCTTGTATAGCGCGATCGCCTCCGGCACTTTGTAGCCGTAGTCCACGGTATCAAGCTTGACCTTAGCGCCGTTGATGCCGCCGTCCGCATTGATCTGCTTGAAGGCATCGGCAACGCCGGCGCCATACTGCTTGCCGACGAAGGCGGTGGGACCGGTATAGTCGGCAAGATGGCCGACAAGAATTTCGCTGTCCTGCGCCATTGTCGGGCCCGCAAGAAGCAGCGCTCCCGTCACGACTGCAGCATATGGCAGTGCATTCAGCAATTGCATTTCCAATCCTCCCAAGCGCGACACGGTTTCTTGGGTCAGATGGCGCCGCGCAAACCGCCAAACCCGATCGATCGTCCCGCTCTCCCCGGCGAGACGACTGAGGTTTCAATGCGAGAAGGGGAAGAGCTTCCAGTTGGCGCGCATCAGGCGCCAGCGATGTACAAGCCCTTCCGGTTCCAGCACGAGGAAAAGGATGATCGCGGCACCCACACTCATCTGCTTTATATAGGCCGTGCCCTGGGAGATCGCCGGCACGAGCGTTGCAAGCGCATTGGCGAAGGTCTCCATGGCCTGCGGCAGCAGCAGGATGAACGCCGCCCCGAGCAGAGAGCCAGAAACCGAGCCGAGGCCGCCGATAATGATGATCGCCAGGAACTCGATCGACAGAATGATCGTGAAGCCCTCCGCTGAGACAAAGCCCAGATAGTGACCGTAGAGGGCACCGGCCAAGCCCGCAAAGAACGAAGCCAGTCCGAACGACAGTATGCGGTAGTGCGTCAGATTGATGCCCATGATCTCGGCGGAGAGATAGTGGTCGCGAACTGCGACCAGTGCCCGCCCGTCCCGAGTGCGGGCCAGGTTTGCAACCCCGACGAACGACACGATCACCCAGAACAGCACCAGATAAAGATAGCGGCCATCGCTGTCGAACTGAAAGCCGAACAGGTTCGCTGTCTCTGCCAGCGAGCCTGAGGTCCCACCGGTGAACCAGTCTGCGCGGGCGAAGAAGTCCTCGAGGATATACTGGCTCGCCAAAGTGGCGATCGCCAAGTAGAGCCCCTTCAGCCGAGCCGCCGGAATGCCGAAGACCATACCCACGGCCATGGTCAGCACCCCGGCCATTGGCATCGACAACAGCACCGGAATGCCCCTTGAGGAGAACCAGGCGGACGCAAAGGCGCCGAATCCGAAAAATGCGCCATGACCAAGCGAGATCTGTCCCGTCATGCCCGTGAGCACGTTCAGGCCGAGAGCAGCGATGCCATAGATGCCGATGATGATGAACTGGCTCAGGATGTAATCGCTGAACAGGAAGGGAGAGACCAGTACGAATAGCACGCCAGCGATCACCGCATTCGTTTCGAACCGCGTGGCAAACAATGTCCGGTCTCCCGCATAGGAGGTCCGGAAATCACCGGTGGGACGAGGATTGGGAACGTGTGTCATGGCGCTATACTCGCTCGATGTTCGGCGTGCCGAACAAGCCGTAGGGTTTGATCATCAAGATCACGAGAAGGACGTAGAACGGGGCGACCGAGTACATGTTGCCGATATGCAGGTACTGACCGTCCACGAACTCCGCCAGGTTTTCGAGCAGGCCGATTGTCAGGCCACCGACAACGGCACCGATGACCGAGTCGAGGCCGCCCACGATCACGGCCGGGAAAACCTTGATGCCGATGAATGACAGGGAATTGGAAACGGCGTTGACAAGGCCGATGACAACGCCCGCAATGCCAGACACCACTGCGGAAATTGCCCATGCCATCGCGAAAACCCGGCCTATCGGAATGCCCAGCGATTGCGATATCTGCTGACTATAGGCTGTCGCCCGCATGGCAAGCCCCCACCGCGAATAGCGGAAGAAGAGAAAGAACATCCCCATCACGGCCACCGAAAGCACGAGGCTCAGGACGTAGGCCGTCTCGACGTTCAGGCCGGCAATCGAAACGACGGACTGGCTGAAGACGTCCGGAAAGCGCACGGCGCTGTTGCCGAAAATCCAGTTCATCAGCGCCCGCATGAAGGTCGAAAGGCCAATCGTCGCCATGATTACCGAGATGACAGGTTCGCCGACCAGAGGCCTCAGCAGGATGATCTGAACAACAACGCCGAAGGCGGTCATGAAGGCCAACGTGAAGAGAAAGGCAAGCCAGAAGGGCAGTCCCATCGATACAACCATGGAAAGGCAGACCCAGGCCCCCATCACCACGAATTCGCCCTGGGCGAAGTTCACAACCTGGGTGGATTTGTAGATCAGCACGAAGCACATGGCGACGATGCCATAGAGCATGCCCACGATGACACCGTTGACCAGAAGCTGGATAAGGAGTTCGGAGTTCATGCGGCTTTGGCCCCCGTTGCAACAATCTTGGCACCATCACGCAGTGTCTCAATGGCCAGGGTCGTAACGACACGCTGCTTGCTGCCATCCTGGAAATGGATGACTGTATCGATGTCGACGTGACTGTCACCGGCATAGATGCGCTCGATGATGCCAGCGTATTTTTCGGCGATCACACCGCGTCGAATCTTCTTGGTGCGCGTCAATTCGCCATCGTCGGCGTCGAGTTCCTTGTAGAGAAGGACGAAGCGGGAGATCCGCTGCAGCGGCGGCAGCGTCGCGTTGACCCGCTCCACCTCAGCACGCAGTAATTCATAGGTTTCCGTCCGGCTCGCGAGATCCGAATAGGTGGTGAAGGAAATGCGCCGTTCCTCTGCCCATTTCGAAACGATAGGAAAGCGAATGCAGATGATCGCGGTCAGATAGGGCCGGTCCTTGCCGAGGATCACGGCCTCTGCAACGAAAGTCGAAAACTTCAGCTTGTTCTCGATAAACTGCGGCGAGAAACGCACTCCCTTGGATGTGCTTGCGAGGTCCTTAGTGCGGTCGACAACGACGAGGTGGCCCTTCGCGGTAAGATAACCCGCATCGCCGGTCCGGAACCAACCTTCCTCCGTGAAGCTTTCCGCTGTTGCCTGCGGGTTGCGATAATAGCCGCTCATCATGTGCGGGTGCCTGGTCAGAACCTCTCCGAGACCCTCTGGGTCTGGATCATGGATCCGCAGGGCACAGCCCGGCATCGGGTAACCGACGGTCTCGTAGTCGACGTCGCTTTCCTGGTGGACGACATAGGCGCCCAAGCCCTCGGTCTGCCCGTAGATCTGCTTGAGGGGAAGGCCCATGATCTGCAAGAAGCGGAAGGTCTCCGGTCCCATGGCAGCGCCGCCGGTCGCAGCCGACGTCAGACGCGAGAAACCGAGACGATCGCGCAAGTGGCGGAACAGCAGCAGATCCGCTGAGGACGAGCGCCGGCTGCCCTTGTCCAGCGCGGCCAGTCCGCGCGCCACGCCCCAATCGTAGACACGCCGCTTCCAGGGACGGGTATCCATGATGCGAGCCCTGACGTCGGCGGCGATACTCTCCCACACGCGGGGCGATAGCAGAACGAAGGTCGGTCCGATTTCGCGCAGATCCTTCATCAGCGTCTGCGCGTCCTCTGGGAAATTCACCTTCATCCGGGAAAGGAAGTTCCAGGCAACCGAGTACATCTGCTCCATCACCCAGGAAAGAGGCAAAACCGCCACATATTCATCGGACGCGCCGCGTGGATCGGCCCGCAAATATGCCGCGGCATGGCCAAGCAGCGCGTCGCCGGTCCATTCGGCGAGTTTCGGATTTGCAGTCGTGCCGGATGTCGTGCACAGAACGGCGACGTCGCCACCGTCCGTCTCCTGTACCATGCGTTCCCATAAGCCTGGCTCGGCCTCGATGCGTTTGCGGCCACGCTCCTCCAGTTCCTCGATTGAGATCAACCGGGGATCATCATATTTTTTCATACCCCGTGTATCGGTATAAACAATGGCGCGCACCGACGGGATGGCATCAGCGAGATTGAGGAGCTTGTCGACCTGCTCTTCATCTTCAGCGACAATTATCGCTGGTTCGGCGTAGTCGGCGAGATAGCGGATCTCGTCCTCAAGCGCATCGCGATAGATGCCGAGGCTCATGGCCCGGCAGGCGTGCGCGGCAACTTCGGCCCAGACCCACTCGGGCCTGTTGTCGCCGATGATACCGACGACGCCCCCTTTCCGGAGCCCAAGCTCCAGGAAGCCTGCCATCATGCGGGAAACATGAACGGCCACATCGGACCAGCTGTAACTGTTCCATATGCCGAACTCCTTCTCCCGTTGGGCGATTTCTTCCGGAAAATGGGCCGCATTGTATTGCAAAAGCTTCGGCAACGTCCGGAGCTTGCGCGGCTCCTTCAAATCGTCGGCGAGCTCCGGCCAGCGGACTTCATCTCCCGAGACGTCAACGCGAATGTCGCTCATGCGATCGCCCTCTCTGCCGTGTCCGCCAATTCGTCGAGCAGTTCGTCCGCCTCGCCCAGATAGGCCTTCTTGACGTGTTCATTCGCCAGCACGGCTTCCGGTGCGCCCGAAGCGATCACCTTGCCGAAGTCGAGAACGGCTACTTGGTCGGACAGGTCCATCACGACACCCATGTCGTGCTCAATCATCAGGATCGTCATCTCGAACTCCTCCCGGAGCGCGATGATGAAGCGGGCCATGTCCTCCTTCTCCTCGAGGTTCATGCCCGCCATCGGTTCATCGAGAAGAATGAGCCGGGGTTCGATGGCCATGGCCCGCGCCAGCTCAACCCGCTTGCGCAGGCCGTAGGAAAGCGTCCCTGCAGGCTCGTGCCGCACATGCTGGATTTCCAGAAAATCGATAATGTCTTCGACAAAGCGGCGCTGCTCGAGCTCTTCGCGCCGGGCTCCTCCGACCCAATAGAGCATGCCGGTCAGGAAATTGTTCCGCAGCTTGTGGTGGCGTCCGACCAGAATGTTGTCCAGAACGCTCATGTGACCGAAAAGCGCAAGGTTCTGGAAGGTGCGACCGATGCCGAGATGGGCACGGTCGTTGACCGAATGTCTCAGAATATCCTCGCCGTTCCAGGTCAGGTTGCCGCTTGTCGGGCGATAGCGGCCCGAAATGCAGTTGAGCATGGATGTCTTACCGGCTCCGTTAGGTCCGATCAGCGAGAACAACCCTCCCTTTCGCACCGCGAAAGACACGTTGCTCAGCGCCTTGAGGCCTCCGAACTGAAGCGAGACGTCATCGACGCGCAACAAGATTTCACCGTTATCTGCCAAGCGCACTCCTCCCGTTCGCTCAGTACAATCCGATTCCACGCCGTTTCTGCGGCGTCTTGAGAGACATCGGACACAATTGTTGCCAGAATTTTTCCAGAAAGGAATTTTTGCAAAATCGATGGACGCCGCTTGGCAAGGCCACACCTGTTCTGTCAGTCTGGTCGAAAGTCAACTGTTGGGAGGAGGCAGATGGCTATGGCAAGTCCTATGACGAACGAGCAGTCCCTGGAGGCGCTGAAGGCGGGCCTGAACTGTATCGATCAAGGCCTGACCCTTTTCGACGCAAACCTCAATCTTGTCTACGTCAACAAGAGCGCCTGCGATTTGCTCGGTTTGTCCGAAGAACTGGCGCGGCCGGGAACCCCGTTCGAGACAATAATCCGCTGGAATGCCGAAAGAGGTGAATACGGCGCCGGCGACGTCGAAACCATGGTCGAAGAACGGGTTCGGGCGGCATGGGAATTCAGACCACACACGCTGGAGAGAGTACGTCCCAACGGCGTCGTCGTTCTCGTATCGGGATGGCCGTTGCCAAGCGGCGGGTTCGCCACGGTCTACTCCGATATCACTGCCCAAAGACGCAGGGAGATGGATCTCGAGCGACGCATTCTGAAGCGCACCGACGAGTTGAGGCAAAGCGAGGAAAGACTGCGCCTCATAGCCAATGAGGTGCCCGCAGGGATTGCCTATGTCGACATTTCCGGTCAGTTCCAGTTCGTCAATGGGCGGTTCGCCAAGGCCTATAACCTTAAGCCTGAGCAGATCATCGGAATGCGGGAGCGGGATCTTCTGCCGCCGGAAGTGTGGGACTATGTTTCCCGTTATTTCGAAAAGGCAATTTGCGGCGAACCCCAGACGTTCGACACCCCTATCACATTTCCCGACGGCCGGCGCCTGGATATCCGCACCTTGCTCAGGCCGGATCGGTCAAGCGACCAGACGATCAACGGCTTTTATGTGCTCAGCGTCAACGTCACTAGGGAAAAGCAGGCACTTGATGCTCTGCTCCAGGCGCAACGGATGGACGCGCTTGGGCAACTCTCGTCCGGCATTGCGCACGATTTCAATAATCTGCTGACGATTATTCTGGGCAATCTGAAGCCGCTTTCGGACCGGATACATGACGAATATCTCAGGAGCGAGATGTTGGAACCGGCGATAAGGGCGACACGAAGGGGTGCTGACTTGATGCGCAGACTTCTCGCTGTCGCCCGCCGTCAACCTATTTCGCCCTCCAAGGTGGACGTTTCCGAATGTGTGGGAGAAATTGCGAAGTTGCTGCGTCCATCACTGGGGGAAGATATTGGGCTGATATGCGAATGCGACGAAAACACGCCTGCAGCCTTTGCCGACCCAGCTCTTCTGGAAACGAGTCTCATTAATCTGGTGATCAATGCCGCCGATGCGATGAACTGCTCCGGCGGATCTATAACTATCCGTACGAGCGCGAATGCAGATGGGGCGGTCGCAATCGCTGTGTCGGACAATGGACCGGGCATGGACGAGACAACGCGCGCTCGAATTTTCGAGCCGTTTTTCTCGACGAAGAGCGACCAGAGCAGAAGCGGTCTTGGGCTGACGATGGTGCATGGCTTCATCACCGATTCGGGCGGCTCGATAGCGGTGGAAAGCGAACCTGGGCGGGGCACCTTCTTCTTGCTGACTTTGCCAGCAGCAACCGGCGCGGTCGCCGGCAGCGAAACCGAGTCGGCACAAGGACCCGAAGGCTATCCGTTGAAGAACAAGCTGGTGCTGCTCGTCGATGACGAACAGGCGGTCAGGCGCGTCTTGCGGCGGGATCTGGTCGCCGCCGGGGCAAGCGTTATCGAATCCGAAAACGGCGCGGAAGGCCTGGAAATCCTGAAGCAAGTCTCCGCCGTCTCCGCCATCGTGTCGGACGTTTCCATGCCCGTGATGGACGGCATCGCGTTGGCAACCGCGGCCCGCAAGCTTCGCGGCAACCTGCCTATCGTGCTTTTGTCCGGTTACGGCGCGGAAGCCGTGAGCAAGGAGTTGCCCGATGGCATCAGCATCATGCACAAGCCTTGCGATGTGACGGCCATCGCTATCGCGTTGGCAAATTCGCAAACATCCTCCTTTGAAAAAGGAGGCCCCAATACGTGAGCACATCCAACTTGATTTATCTTCTGGAGGATGAAGTCGATCTGGCGTCGGTTTTTCGTCGAGCATTGGAAGAATCCGGAACAGAAGTCGAACACTTTCGCCGGCTGCGGGAATTCCGGTCCGCTCTGAAGACTCGCCGCCCATCGCTCTGCATCATCGATCTCGGTCTGCCTGACGGTGACGGGCTTTGCCTGCTGGGGGAAGAACTGGGCTCCGAAGCCATTCCGACGATTGTGGTAAGCGGACGAACATCCCTCAATGCCAAACTCAAGGGACTTGAGCAGGGAGCGGACGACTATCTGTCAAAACCGGTGGAGCCTGCCGAACTCGTCGCACGCGTGAAAACGGTCCTGCGCCGCGCAAGTCGGCAAGAAGGACATGCCGGAATGTCACAGGAAACGACCGAACAGCTCGTGGCCCATTTTGGCGACTGGACCTGTGATTTCGGGCGCTTCGTCCTCACGGACACCGAAGGCAAGCCCTACAAACTCTCTCGGGCCGAGGCGGAACTTCTACGCATCTTCTTGGATACGCAAGGCCGCGTTATAACCCGTGACTACCTGCTACAAACGCTGTTTGCAAATGGCGAGGAACCCTTCGATCGCAGCGTCGATGTGAGGGTCTCACGTCTTCGCAAGAAGCTGGACGGCGGCACCCAGCGGGTTCGGCATATTCGAACCGTTTACGGAGCTGGTTACATATTCACACCCTCTGTTGAGTGGCTAGACACAAAGACGGGTTCCTGAAACCGTCTTGGCTACCACTGTCCGCCGTTACAGGCCGATTGGGACGCCCGATCGCGAGCCTGAAACGCATTAGCTGCGACTCGTACGAGAGATTGGGGACTTCTCCTGTATCGCTTAACCGAATTGCAATCTCGGTCGCAGCCGATCGGGAGCTTGACAAACGCGTAGCGACGACCCTGTTCGAAAACACCGGCCACGAGGCCATGGCGCAGGTAAACTTCCGGATTCTTGGCGCCGCCAGCCGCAGGCAACGAGTACTTGGCCAGCCGATTGGTCAACATTGTCGGTGCGATGCCCAGGCTCTGGCGAAACTCATCAAATCGGGTGGGTCCCGCATGAGAATCGCGCATGATCAGCATGCTCCAGGTGTCGCCGACTGAGGCGAGACTCCTGGCGATTGGACACGGCTGGCTCGAGAGATTTTCATGTCGCCTGAGGGAAATCTCTTGCGCCTTCGACCTCCCGCTGTTGGCTTTGGTCTGTGCCGCGCTGTCAAGGCAAGCATCAAACCAACGAGGACCCTTTCACGGAGCGCCCTAAGCCGAACGCCTCGCGACAATCTCAAATTGATTTTAATCATGGGCTCGACAGTCTCGCCGGAGATCTTTTTTAGTATCGACCGCGCCGCCTTTGTACCAATCATCCGGCGATCGATGCGAACTGTAGTCAGCGACGGATAAGTGTGAGGCGCGAAGTCGAAGTCGCCGAACCCAACGATCGCGACATCCTCAGATATTCTGCAACCCCCCTTGCGATCGCTTCCGTCAGCGCTCCATGGGCCACGACGTCGGAACTTCCAAACACGGCAAGCGATCCCCTTCCCTGGTCAAGCAACTGCGTCAATGCTTTTCGCCCGTCGTTGAAGGTCGAGGGCGACTTCATCTCGATATCGGGGAGCTCCACCCTCGCAACACCAGAGAGCCGTTTAATGAACCCATGCCTGCGCTGAACGGCGCGAGGATCGTTCGCGCCGATTTGCGCATACCGATCATAGCCCTTCGTCATAAGATATTCGGCGACCAAGGCGCCGACATCATAGTGCGAAAAGCCGACGGCGGTATCGAGTGGCGACGGGGTTGAATCCCAAACTTCAACGATCGGCAACCCTGCCCCTGTCAACTTCGCCGCGTTTCCTTCAGATGGGGTGATACCGGTCAGGATGATGCCATCGGGCCGCCGCGCGAGATGGCGCGCGTCAGTTCCATCTCCCGCTGGTGGTCATAGCCGGACAGGCCCGGCAGGAGTTGATAGCCTTCCGCGACGAGTTCGGCGTTCAAACCTTCGATCGCCTCGGCGGAGATCGTGCTGGACACCGATGGAACGATGGCCGCAAACAACCTGGTTCTACGGGACGCAGTCCACCGGCAAGAAAATTCGGCACGTAGCCGGTCCTTGCAATGACCCGTTCGATCGCCTCCAGCGTTGTCGGTTTCACCAGATTGGGCGTGTTGATCGCACACGACACGGTGACGGGAGAGACGCCCGCAAGCTCGGCGATGTCCGCAGCGTCACCGGGCTGGATTGCTCTGATTGGCTGCTCATATTTCGTCTGGCCATGGCCGCTTCAGGTCATTCACGACTTGCAATGCCCTCTTTCGGTTCAGTTGCTGTGAAAGACGGGCGGACGACCTTCCGCTTGCGCGGTCAGGCCTTCGATGAAGTCTTTCGTGCGATAAAGCGCGGCATATTGCGCGCCGAGTTCCGAGAACGCTTCGGCATCACCGGAATCGACGGCCAAATGCGCTGAGGCCAGAGTCGTCGCCACGCCGAGCGGCGCACATACTGCAATCTTGGTGGCGATCTCAATCGCGCGATCAAGGGCACCTTGGGGCGTCTTAACGATCTCCTGCAGGACGCCCATCCGGTATGCATCTTCGGCGGTCCAATGATCTCCAGTGAGCATGTATCGCATCGCATTAACTAATCACAGCCGCGGTGAGGCTCGTGTGCCGAGCTTTAGAGCGCGCTCGACAACGTGATTTCACGCCAGGCCGTGACGGCGATGGCGCGGAGTTGGCGGTGGTCTGCGGCGGCGAGATATTTTCGATGGAGATGGAAAAGGTTGGCGATCTGGCCATGGGCTGAAAACGAAACGTTGACATTGCCGCGGCGACTTGAAGCGCATCATACGCCTCTCTCGTCGCCGCATCGGAAGATGAGAATTTTCAGCGCGATTGTTCAGCCCTTGTGCGAGCGATGCTCGACGCTGGGCATCAACTCGGCTTTTGCGGCGGCGTACGAGCGCAGCTTGTCGGTCACCATTCCCCTTGGCGTGGCGCCCTCGCTTTTGAGCCGCTTGCGCATCAGCCGAAGAGCCGCAATCCTGTTCCCGCGGCATCGCAAAAGAGCGTCGAGAACGTAGCCGTTGGCATCAACAGCGCGCCATAGCCTGTATTTCCCGCCTTTGATCGACACGACCATCTCACCGAGGTGCCATTTGTCGGCGAAGCTGCCGCGAGATCGCCGCCGTAGCTGACAAGCAACCTGAGGTCGAATTTGCCACCCACTCCGACACGGTCTGAAATGACAGATCAATGCCGCGCTCGGCAAGCAGGTCCTCGACATCGCGCAGGCTCAGCGGAAACCGGTAGGGGCCACACCGCGTGGGCAATAATCGAGGCTGGAAAGCGATGGCGTCGGTAATGGCTAAGCGGCTCTTCGGTCATGTTGGGTCGAATGGCATTTCGCTCAGCACAATCCGTCAAAGCGACGCCACCGCTTGGACCTAATAACGCTTTACGTTATCGTGGTGCTGTCAGCCATCACCTATGGGATCCTGTCGGGCGCGGCTGTGTACTGGGGAAGGTGAGAAGACCAGAATGCGAGGACTCTCGCTTGAGATGAGCATTCTGCCTATGCTGAGAGTCGCTTGACGATCTCAAAGTCGATCTCGATCAGTGGCGCAACGGGTTTACCTGCAATCTTGGCCAAGATCGAGCGCGCCGCCTGGGTGCCGATCATGCGGCGGTCAATGCGGACGGTTGTCAACGATGGATAGGTATGCGGCGCAAAGTCCAAATCGCCGAAGCCGATGATCGCGACGTCATCGGGTATCCGGCATCCCCTGGAAATCGCTTCCGTCAATGCTCCGTGAGCAACCACGTCGGAACTTCCAAATACCGCAAGCGAACCAGTTCCACGGTCGAGCAGTTGCGCCAGCGCCTCGCGACCATCGCGGAAGGTCGAGGGAGAGTGCATCTCGATCGCCGGCAGTTCCACGGCGGCGATGCCCAGAAGCCGGTTGATGAAGCCGTCCCTGCGCTGTACGGCGCGCGGATCGTTGGCGCCGATCTGAGCATAGCGATCGTAGCCCTTGGCGAGAAGGAACTCCGCGACCAGTGCGCCGACATCGTAGTGGGAGAAGCCCACGGCTGTATCGAGCGGCGAAGGTGTGGAGTCCCAGATCTCGACGATCGGCAACCCTGCGCCAGTCAGCATCGCCCGCGTCTCTTTCAAATGCGTGATGCCAGTGAGGATGATGCCGTCGGGCCGTCGGGCAAGGATGGCCCGCGTAAGCTCGAGCTCCCTTTGCAGATCATATCCGGAGAGACCCAGCAATAACTGATAGCCTTCCGCCACTAGCTCGGCGTTCAAGCCCTCGATCGCCTCTGCGAAGATCGTGCTCGAAACCGAAGGCACGATTGCCGCGACCAGCCGGGTCCGGCGTGACGCTAATCCACCCGCCAGAAGATTAGGAACGTAACCGGTCTTGGCGATTACCCTCTCGACGGCTTCCCGTGTGCGCGACTTTACCAGCGCGGGTGTATTGATGGCGCGAGAAACAGTGACGGGTGAAACCCCGGCAAGTTTTGCGACGTCCGCCAGGGTAACGGGACCTACCAGGTCGGACTGGGTCGTTTTATCGCGTCTTCTCATCATGAACTCCCGAACAAAATGATTTACGCTTTCATTTTGTCATTACGCAAGGGCATTCGGCAAGTTTTTGTCTGTGCAGAGCTAATATACTGATTTTCAGTGATTAATTTATTGAAGCCTGCGCTTGCCAATATGTCACATCGCTTTAAAATGAAAGCGCTTTCATATCCGGGAGGAGCCGGAGGTCGAGTGTTTTGACGCTGGCGCAAACGGCGCCAATTGAGGAGGAATTCATGATGTTGAAGCGACTGTTCAAGGCGGCTGCCCTTGCCGCGTCCGTCTATGCCGCATTGGCCCCGACGAGCCACGCCGATGATTATCCCAGCAAGACGGTTACCGTCATCGTGCCGTTTGCCGCAGGGGGCAACACCGATGCCTTCGGCCGCCTCGTTGCCGAGCAACTGGATAAACGGCTCGGCCAACGTTTCATCGTGGAAAACAAGCCTGGCGCCGGCGGCAATGTCGGCCTGGGCGATCTCGCACGCGCCGCGCCAGACGGATACACGATCGGCATGGGCACGGTCAGTTCGAATGCCATCAACCAGACCCTGTTCAAGTCCCTTCCCTACGACAAGGAGAAGGGCTTTGCGCCACTGTCGCTGATCGCCATATTGCCGAACGTTCTGGTGGTCAATTCCGAGAAGCTGCCGGTCAATTCGGTTGAGGAACTGATCGAACTGCTCAAGAAGGAGCCGGGCAAGCATACCTATGCTTCCTCTGGCGTCGGAACATCCATCCATCTCGCCGGTGAACTTCTGGCCACCAAGGCCGGGGTCAAGATCACCCATGTGCCCTACAAGGGCAGCAGCCAGGCAATCATGGATGTTGTCGCCGGCCATATCGACTTCATGTTCGACAATATCCCCACGGCTGCCCAGCAGGTCAAGGCCGGCAAGCTGCGCGCGCTGGCCGTCACCAGCCTCGACAAGGCATCGCTGCTGCCCGACGTGCCGACCATGGACAGCGTCATTCCCGGCTTCGAGGCAACCTCGTGGCACGGTATTTTCGCCCCGGCCGGTACGCCCCCAGAAATTCTCGAAAAGCTGAGCAAGGAAGTTCAGGCCATTCTTCACGAGCCGGAGATGAAGGCGAAAATCGAAGGGATGGGCGCGACGCCCGTCGGCAATACCTCCGAGGAATTTGCCAGCTTCATCAAGGACGAAACAGCGAAATGGGCCGAGGTGATCAAGGCGGCGAACATTCCGCTGCAATGACATTTCGTTCGCCGGCCGGGCACAGTCTCGGCCGGCGCCTAATCGTCTCGGGACATTGAAGCCATGTTGCAGATTAGAAATGGCCGCGACTTCATCGGCGGCCTGGGAATGATACTTGTCAGCCTGCTGTTCATCTGGTTTGGTCGGGATTTGGAGGTCGGGAACTCGTTCCAGATGGGACCGGGCTACTTCCCGACGATGCTCAGTCTTCTGCTTGTCGCGATCGGACTGATCATCATTGTCCAATCGCTTGTCGTCATGGGCAAGGACGAACCGGCTGAGCCGGCGAACTGGAAGGCCTTCGGCCTAGTTATCCTGGCGCCAATTTTCTTCGGGCTGGCGATGCCGGGCCTAGGATTGGCTCCGACAATGTTGGCCATGATCGTCGCGGTCAGTTTCGCCAGCAAATATGCAAGCTGGCGCCGGTCAGTGGCGCTTGGCCTGTTCATGGCCGTCTGCTCGGTCGTTCTCTTCACGCGACTTCTGTCGCTGCCCGTTAGCGCCTTCGCGCCGTGGATCCCGATCCTCGGCGGAGCCGGCTGATGCTAACTGATGCCTTCAGCGGGAACTTGTGATGGACATCTTTTCCGATCTGTGGCTTGGAGCCACCACCGCCTTCCAGCCGATAAATCTGGCCTATGGCTTTGTCGGATGCCTGCTCGGCACCGCCATCGGCGTATTGCCTGGACTCGGACCGACAGCGACCATAGCCATGCTGCTGCCGATCACCTTTGGACTGCAGCCGGAATCGGCGCTCATCATGCTCGCCGGCATCTTCTATGGCGCGCAGTATGGTGGTTCTACAACCGCGATCCTTATCAACCTGCCCGGCGAAAGCTCGTCCGTAGTCACCGCGATCGACGGCTACCAGATGGCGCGAAAGGGTCGGGCCGGTCCTGCGCTGGCAACAGCGGCGCTCGGCTCCTTCTTCGCCGGCACTGTGGCGACGGTTCTTCTTGCGGTTGCTGCTCCGCCACTTGCCGCTGTCGCGCTGGAATTCGGACCGGCTGAGTATTTTTCGCTGATGATCCTCGGATTGGTGGCGTCCGTGGCGCTAGCAAGTGGTTCGCTGTCGAAAGCCTTCGCTATGATCGTCTTCGGCCTTCTGCTGGGATCGATCGGGACCGATGTCGAGAGCGGCACCCCACGCTACGTCTTCGACGTGCCGCAGCTCTATGACGGTCTCAATTTTGTCGCCGTCAGCATGGGAATATTCGGCATCTGCGAGATTTTGCGTAATCTCGAGCACGAGCAGGAGCGGTCGGTCGGTGTCAAGAAAGTCACCGGCCTGATGTTGAACCGCGACGATTTCAGACGCATTCGTGGTCCGGTGCTACGCGGCACAGCGCTGGGCTCGCTGCTTGGTGTGTTACCCGGCGGGGGCGCCATGCTCGCCTCGTTTGCGGCTTATGCGATGGAGAAACGCGTTTCGCCGAACCGGGCCGAATTTGGAAAGGGCGCGATCGAGGGCGTGGCGGCGCCGGAGGCGGCCAACAACGCCGGCGCGCAGACGTCGTTCATCCCCATGCTGACCCTTGGCATTCCGGGCAATCCCGTGATGGCCCTGATGGTCGGTGCAATGATCCTGCAGGGCATCACGCCAGGGCCGAATGTGATCTCAGACGAACCGGCGCTGTTTTGGGGCATGATCGTTTCGATGTGGTCGGGGAACCTGATGCTGGTTATCCTCAACCTGCCGCTGATCGGCCTTTGGGTCCGTATGCTGACCATCCCCTATCATCTGCTGTTTCCGGCGATCATCGGCTTCTGCTGCATCGGTGCCTACAGCATCAATAACAGTGTTTTCGACGTGTTCATCATGGCCGGTTTCAGCGTGATCGGGTTTGCACTCAGCAAGCTGCGGTTCGAACCCGCGCCATTGCTGCTCGGTTTCATTCTAGGGCCGATGCTCGAGGAAAATCTGCGGCGCGCCATGCTCATCAGCCAAGGCGATCCGACCGTCTTCGTCCGAAGCCCGCTCAGCCTCGCGCTGCTCGTAGCGGCCATGATCGTTCTCGCACTAGTCCTCGCGCCGAGCATCAGCCGCAAACGTGACGAAGCATTTACGGAATGACCGGCGCGACGACACCAGACAGAAGGATGGACGGTATAATGACTTCAGATCTTCGTTCCGCCCTGAGGGGCATCTCGGGTATTCTGGTCACCCCCTACGACAAGACGGGCGAGATCGATCCGGTGCGCCAGAAGGCGATCGTCGACAAGGCAATTGCTGTGGGCGTTCACATCCTTGTCGCCAATGGGAATACGGGCGAGTTCTATGCGCTGACGATCGACGAGGCCGAGACCATGGCAAGAGCGTCGGCGGAATATGTGGGCGGGCGTGTGCCCCTATTGGCAGGAGTGGGGCGCGGCGTGCGCGACGCCTGCCGGTTGGCGCGGACCTCGCGGGAAGCAGGCGCCGCAGCGTTGATGATCCACCAACCGCCAGATCCCTTTTCCGCACCGCGCGGCCTGGTTGACTACGTGCGCGCGGTCGCCGACGCCGCCGAAGGACTGCCGATCGTGCTTTACCTTCGAAACGATGCCATCGGCATCAAGGCGATCCGGGAGCTTTGCGAACTGCCCTCCGTCATCGGCGTCAAATGGGCCACGCCCAATCCGCTGAAGCTGGCCGAGGCGATCGGCGCCACCGATCCCGGCATCGTCTGGGTCGGCGGGCTTGCCGAAGTTTGGGCGCCGGCCTTCTACGCGGTCGGTGCACGCGGCTTTACATCAGGTCTCATCAATGTCTGGCCGCAGCGCTCGGTTGCCATTCATACAGCCCTTGAAGCCGGGGATTACCGCGCGGCCAACAGGCTGATTGCCGGGATGAAAGCCTTCGAGGATATCCGCGCCGAGGAGTTGAATGGCACCAATGTCACCGGCGTGAAGGCCGCGCTGGCCGCCATCGGCCATGATTGCGGGGCGACGCGTGCGCCGTCGGCCTGGCCGCTGACTGATACCCAACAAGCAACGCTGCACGCATTCATCAATTCAAATGAAATCCGCTTCTGAGCGATAGCAAGGCGGTCCAAGCGAAACCGGAGGCGCAGATGACACTGAGAAAAACCTACGAACAATTGCGATCGGCGCGCTGGATGGTTCCCGACGACCAGCGTTCCTTCGGCCACCGCTCGCGGACCATGCAGATGGGCTACGACGCGGCAGACTGGGAGGGGCGGCCGATCGTCGCGATCCTCAACACCTGGTCGGATGCGCAGCCCTGCCACATGCATTTCAAGGATCGGGTGGAATGGGTGAAGCGCGGCGTGCTGCAAGCCGGCGGTTTTCCGATGGAACTTCCGGCGCTGTCGCTGTCGGAGAACTTCGTCAAGCCCACCACCATGCTCTATCGCAACATGCTGGCGATGGAGGCGGAAGAACTGCTGCGCTCACACCCGGTCGATGGCGCCGTGCTGATGGGCGGCTGCGACAAGACCACACCCGCCCTGATCATGGGCGCGCTCAGCATGGGCCTGCCCTTCATCTTTCTTCCGGCCGGCCCGATGCTGCGCGGCAATTACGCCGGCAAGTATCTGGGCTCCGGCACCGACGGCTTCAAATACTGGGACGAGCGCCGGGCCGGCACCATCTCGAAGGTGGAATGGCAGGGCATCGAGGGCGGGATCGCCCGCTCCTACGGCCACTGCATGACCATGGGAACCGCCTCGACCATGACGGCGATCGCCGAGGCCATGGGGCTGACTCTACCGGGCGCATCCTCCATTCCGGCAGCGGATGCCGGCCATCAGCGCATGTCGACGCAATGCGGCCGCCGTATCGTCGAGATGATCTGGGAGGACCTGACGCCGGTCCGGATCGTTACGCCCGTCGCGGTGGAGAATGCCGTGACCGTCGCCATGGCAACGGGCTGCTCGACGAATGCGATAATTCATGTGATCGCCATGGCGCGGCGCGCCGGCATTCCGCTGGAACTCGACGACCTCGACCGTATCGGCCGGACCACGCCTGTCATCGCCAACATCAGGCCATCCGGTACGTCCTACCTGATGGAGGATTTCTACTATGCCGGCGGCCTGCGCGCCCTGATGAAGCAGCTCGGCGACAAGCTCGACAGTTCGGCGATCACCGTCACCGGCACGCCGCTGACCGACGGGCTTGAAGAGGTGAAGATCTGGAACGAGGACGTGATCCGGCCTCTGACCAACCCCGTCTATCACGAAGGCTCGTTGGCCGTCCTGAAGGGCAATCTCTGCCCGGATGGCGCCGTTATCAAGCCCGCCGCCTGCGATCCCAAATTCCATCTGCACAAGGGACCCGCGCTGGTGGCCGACAGCTACGCCGAGCTCAAGAAGATCATAGACGATCCCGACTATCCGCTGACGCCGGACACGGTACTGGTACTGCGCAATGCCGGCCCCCAAGGCGGGCCGGGCATGCCGGAATGGGGCATGATTCCCATGCCGAAGGCCCTGCTGAAGCTTGGCCTGCGCGACATGATGCGGATATCGGATGCCCGCATGTCGGGCACGTCCTTCGGCGCTTGCGTGCTGCATGCGGCTCCCGAAGCCTATGTCGGCGGGCCGCTTGCGCTACTCAGAACCGGCGACATGGTGGAGATGGACATCCCGGCGCGCAGCCTCAATATGCTCGTCACGGACGAGGAATTGAATGCACGACGCGCCGCTTGGATGCCGCCGCCGCCACGCTATGGCCGGGGCTACGGCCTGATGTTTTCCAAGCATATCGAGCAGGCCGACAAGGGCTGCGACTTCGATTTCCTCAAGACCGACTTCGGCCCCAAGGTCGATGAACCGGTGATCAACTGACCAGATCCGGAGATGAACATGACCGACTACGTATTATCCGATTCGACCCGTGCCAAGCTGATGAAGGTCTCGACGGCATCTGTGGCGACCGCCCTCTACAAGAGGGGCCTTCGCAACCAGTTCATCCAGAATGTCCATCCTGTGGCCTGGAAGGGGGTCAACATGGTCGGCCAGGCCTTCACGCTGCGTTACATTCCGGCGCGTGAGGACCGCAATGCGATCACCGTGTTCCGCAATGCCGACCACCCACAGCGGGTGGCGGTGGAGACCTGCCCGGCAGGCCATGTGCTTGTGATGGACAGCCGCAAGGATGCCCGAGCGGCATCCGCCGGGTCGATCCTCGTCACCCGGCTTGCCATGCGCGGTTGCGCCGGCGTCGTCTCCGATGGAGGTTTTCGAGATGCCGAGGGTATCGGCAAGCTCGACATGCCGGCCTATCACCAACGGCCATCGGCGCCGACCAACCTGACGCTGCACGAGGCGCTCGACATCAACGTGCCGATATCTTGCGGCGACGCCCCGGTGTTTCCCGGCGACGTGATGCTGGGCGACGGCGACGGCGTGATGGTGATCCCGGCGCATCTGGCCGACGAGATCGCGGACGAATGCATCGGAATGGAAAGCTTCGAGGATTTCGTGCTGGAGCAGGTAGTCGCAGGCGCCGCTGTCATTGGTCTTTATCCGCCAACAACGGACAAGGCTCAGTCCGATTATGAGGAATGGAAAGACCGAACACAGCGATAGGGTGGCGTCGCCTTAACGGATCGTGCTTAGCCAAATGCTATTCGACCAGGATGGCCGAGGAGCCGATTGGGTCGAGTTTATCGCTGGGGCCTACTTAGATGTCGCTTTGCCTTTAATTCGGTTCTTCCTCAAATTGTGTGGTTAACAGACAATTAGTGGGCGCATTGCTATCTGCGTTTATGCGAACGAAATCGAAACGGACGCCCGGCCCAGGGGTCAGAGTTCCGGGTATCACTCTTCAAGATGAAGGAAATTGGGTTGTTTCCGCCGCTGCGAAACCAATCGGAGTCTGCCCGGATTGTGGAACGCGAAGCCGTTACCGGCACGGTTGGCACAACCGCAGCCTCCAGGACTTGCCAGTTCAGGGCCAAGTCGTGAAAATTAAGCTCACACTGAATCGATGGCAGTGTAGACAGCTGAAATGCCGGCGGCGAACCTTCGTAGACCGTTGCCCAAGATTGCTTTACCCTACACGCGCCGAACAGCAAGGATGGATGATATTTCCACAGAAGAGCGCGCTCCGGAACCGGTTCGTGATCCCGATACCGGCCATGTAATTTCTTCCGTTATTGCCGCAGCTTTGTGCATGAAGCCGCGCCTGCTGACCAACCGGCAAGCGAGAAAAGTCGATGCCTTGAAGAAAGGCTCAGAGGCGTTCGCCAAGATGCGGACCTTGGCCATGCGCTTCAGCGGCATCTTACGTAGTAGAAATGCGAGTGCGCTGGATGAATGGATTGACAATGCCATCGAAACCAATCTCATCGCAATCATGCGTTTCGCCAGTGCTGCCATTTTAATCACAGAAATTGAGGAAAGAGCAAAGCGACACCAGTTCCCGTATCAGGAGGGCAGCACGCTGAACGCGAGCGGCATCAATTACGGAATGCTCCGCCAGCAGGAGGCACTCAAGCGGCTCAACGAGCTGGAGCGCCTGAGACCTCAGTGAATGTCAAGGCGGCCACATTGGCCTCCCTGCTGTTCTGATGACGAGTTACAGCGAGGATACAATGGACGATGTCGTGCCGCTAGCGGCACTGTAGTGACGTTCGCCCAACATCACTGGGCTACTTGGGATCAATGAAAAGGTGGTTTGCAGCCATCTGTCTCGGCTGGTCTTAAATAAGGGATGTGCTGCGGTGCTGAGCACGCAGCCCGGGGGCACTGGCCAATAGAGTGGTGTAGCCGAGATCGCTCGACAGAAGCTGTGCAGGTGTCGGACGCACAAGCGTGGCATGCCAGTTGTCGCTTTGCCTCTAAATCTGAGACACAATGCGCTGGACGTCATTTCTTGCCTTTAAATGTGAGATTTCGCCGCCGTCGGGTCGGTATCCCTCAATCCTGAAGGACCTGACCTTTGCTCTAGAGCGTTTCATGTTTTCACCGAAGCGTATCCTGCGTTGGTAAAGTAGTTGGCGCATTCGTCTGGTTCGATGGTGTTGGCGAGGTAGCCGAGATGGCGCCAGGTGTCGTCGACGGTTCGCTTTTGAGCCTGGCGCATCCAGTGCTTGATCTTGGCAAAGACCTGTTCGATCGGATTGAGGTCGGGGGAATATTTC
>NZ_PGGO01000023.1 GCF_003010955.1 Phyllobacterium brassicacearum | reverse complement strand
TGGCATCCCCCAGAGCATGTCACGCAAAGGCAACTGCCTCGACAACGCGGCGATGGAAAGCTTCTTCGCCACCCTCAAATCCGAGCTCTTCTATCCCAATCGCTTCGAAAGCATCCAAAGCCTGAAGGAGGGCATCGACGACTACATCCACTACTACAATCATCAGCGCATCAAGCTGAAGCTAAAAGGACTGAGCCCTGTGCAATACAGAGCTCAGTCCTTATTATCATAGCCAATCAACCGTCCAACTTTACGGGGTCAGTTCATTTTGCCGGGCTTTTTATTTTGGCGTTTACCGGCATTGTCATCGCGTGTTGACAGTATTATATGTACGTCTACACGCAGGAGGCGCGCAATGCCACTTAACATACGCAGTGAACAGGTGAACGAACTCGCAGAAAAGCTGGCGGCTCGTACGAACCTGAACAAGACAGAGGCGGTCAAACTCGCTCTGATGAATGAGCTGCGCCGCGCCGATGAGGCCGTACCGCTTTGGGAACGTCTGAAACCACTCCGTGAAAAGATAGCTGCCTACCCGGACAGCGGACTCGCAGCCGACAAGGCTTTCTTCGATGAACTCAGTGGTGATTATTGATGTTCATTGATGCGTCGGCGATCATAGCCATCCTGACGGGTGAGCCAGAGGCCGAGAAACTTGCGGCAGCGCTCGATAACGCAGGTGAGCGGCGATTGATCACCTCTGTCATTGCCACATGGGAAGCGACGGTCGGTCTGTTTCGGAAGAAGCGCATTCCAATGGCTGAAGCTGAAGCCCGTGTGCGGGAGTTCCTTGAGATGGCACAAGTCGATGTCTTGTCCGTGGAGAGCGAAGAGTTAACATCGGCACTGCAGGCATTCGATCGTTACGGACGCCACCGCTACCCCGATATCGAGCGAAACAGTGCGCTCAATCTTGCCGACTGCTTTCACTATGCAGCAGCGAAATCCTATCGAGCGCCAATTCTGACCAAGGACGCGGGGTTCGCGCTAACAGATCTTGAGACAATTGGTGTCAGAAACTGATGGGAAATCGTGGAAGACTTGCCACATTATCGCAATAATGCGCAAATATGCGCCATTTTAGGCGAATCAATGTAAGTTGACTATGGCATTCATGGCGACGAACACCTAAATACCGCCTTTAAAAGGGCTTCTGAAGAAGCACATGCGATTTTCATGGAACGAGTGTCTGGATGAAGGCTGACTATTACGAAACCCTCGGCGTAGCGAGAAGCGCTGATGAGAAAGAGCTCAAAAGCGCTTTCCGTAAACTGGCGATGCAATTTCACCCCGACAAGAATCCGGGCGACGCCGGCGCCGAACACAGATTCAAGGAAATCGGCGAGGCCTATGAGACACTGAAAGACCCGCAGAAACGCGCTGCCTATGACCGGTTCGGTCACGCTGCCTTTGAGAACGGCGGCATGAATGGCGGTGGCGGATTCAGCGGGGCCGGTGGTTTTGCTGATATATTCGAAGACATTTTCGGCGAGATGATGGGTGGCGGGCGCCAGCGCCGGTCCGGTGGACGCGAGCGTGGTGCCGACCTGCGCTACAACATGGAAATCACTCTGGAAGAGGCCTATACCGGCAAGACGGCGCAAATCAGGGTTCCGACCTCGATCACCTGCGACGAGTGCTCAGGTAGCGGCGCCAAGATCGGCACGCAGCCCGTCACCTGTAACATGTGCAGCGGCTCAGGGCGCGTGCGCGCGGCCCAGGGGTTCTTCTCGATCGAACGCACCTGCCCGACCTGCCACGGCCGCGGTCAGATCATCAAGGATCCTTGCTCGAAGTGCAGCGGCCAAGGGCGGACCACCGAGGAGCGCGCGCTTTCGGTCAATATTCCAGCCGGCATTGAAGATGGTACGCGCATCCGTTTGACCGGTGAAGGCGAGGCCGGTTTGCGTGGAGGTCCATCCGGCGATCTCTATATATTCCTGTCGCTGAAGCCGCATGAATTCTTCCAGCGCGATGGTGCGGATCTTTATTGCAAGGTTCCGATATCGATGACGACAGCCGCGCTGGGCGGACAGTTTGAAGTGGCGACACTCGACGGCACGCAGACACGGGTCAAGATCCCCGACGGTACCCAGAACGCCAAGCAGTTCCGTCTGAAGGGCAAGGGCATGCCGGTGCTGCGCCAGCCGGCGATGGGCGACCTCTATATCCAGATTGCGATCGAGACGCCGCAGAACCTCAACAAGCGCCAGCGCGAGCTGCTTGAGGAATTCGAGCGGATGTCTTCCCAGGATAACAGCCCGCAATCGTCAGGTTTCTTTGCCCGTATGAAGGACTTCTTCGAAGGGCTAAGCGAGTAATTTTATTGATGCTTTCGGTACAGGCGGCCTTGCTTCCGCCACGAGTTGCGTCATAAACTTGTCTGGCTGCGACGGAGGATGAGCATGTCACGACCCTTGGGAAAGAAACTGGCCGAAAAGTTCGGCGAGGAAATCCGTTTCTTCAAGGGATGGATGCACGGCCCGAAGGCTGTCGGCTCAATCCTGCCTACAAGTTCCATAACAGCACGCCGCATGGCCAGCATCGTCAATCCGCATTCCGGCCTTCCCGTACTTGAGCTTGGACCGGGTACGGGCGTCATTACCCGCGCAATCCTCAATCGCGGCGTCGCGCCCTCCGATCTCTACAGTGTCGAATACTCGCCTGATTTTGCGGAACATTTGCGCGAAGATTTCCCGGGCGTGAATATCATCGAAGGCGATGCGTTCGATCTGGACGCGACGCTCGGTGACAAGCGGGACCAGAAGTTCGATAGTGTCGTCTCCGCGGTTCCGCTCCTGAATTTTCCCGTTGGAGATCGCGTCAAGATCATCGAGGATCTGCTGAGGCGCATTCCACACGGCCGTCCCATCGTTCAGATCACCTATGGGCCGATGTCGCCCGTTCCGGCCGGGCGGGGCAACTACAAGATCGAGCATCTTGATTTCATCATCCGGAACGTTCCACCGGCCCGGCTCTGGGTCTACCGCCGGGTCGATTGAGTATCTTTCCCTTCGAACATTCCGAATTTCGCGCAAAAGGGAAATGAATGCTGCCAAAGATTCTCGTATTTGCTGGCTCCAATCGTACCGGAGCCTATAGCGGGCGGGTGGCCAGTGTGGCTGCGACGACCCTGGCCGGACTCGGCGCTGAGGTTACACGAATTGCACTGGTCGACTATCCGCTGCCGATCATGGATCAGGACCTGGAAAATGAATTAGGTATTCCCGAAAACGCCATGAAGCTGGGGCGGCTGTTTGCTGCTCATACCGGTATCCTCATCGCATCGCCCGAGTACAATTCGTCCATCCCGCCGCTTCTGAAAAATACGATCGATTGGGTCAGTCGCATATCGAAGGACGGTGAAAAGCCGTTCAAGCCTTATGCAGGCAAGATCGTAGCGCTCTGTTCTTCGTCCGAAGGCAATTTCGGAGGCGCCCGTGGCCTTTATCATCTGCGCTCCGTAATGATGAATGTCGGTACCCAGATCATCACCGAGCAATGTTCGGTGATCCACGCGCATCAGGCATTCGCCGAGGATGGCTCGTTTCGCGATGAGCACGCCGCCAGGTCGATGCAGCGGGTTTGCCAGTCTCTGATTGACCACGCCAGAATGTCGATGCTGCGCAGCTGATAGTGCAATTCCAGGAAAAGTGAGAACCGGTTTTACCAATCGGAGTTGCGTCAAGACAAAGAGATGGATTTCTGCATCCGGCAGCGATTGGATGTTTCCTAACGGGCCCTTCTGTGCGATTGGGAAGTGATCAACAGAAAAGGGTGGTTTGTCATGACGGATGCGGCTTTGCGCGAACGCCTGATCGTCGGCCTCGACGTGCCGACACTGACAATCGCCGAGCAGGTTGTCAGCGAGCTCGGCGATACGGTGTCGTTCTACAAGATTGGCTATCAACTGGCATTCGCCGGTGGCCTTGGCTTTGCCAGCGAGCTTGTAGGTTCGGGCAAGAAGGTCTTCCTCGATATGAAGCTGCTCGACATCGACAATACGGTCGCCAAGGGCGTCGAGAACATCGTCAAGATGGGCGTGTCCATGCTAACCCTGCATGCATATCCCAAAGCCATGAGGGCCGGGGTGGCGGCGGCCAAGGGGTCCGATCTTTGCCTGCTCGGTGTGACGGTCCTGACATCGATGGACCAGCAGGACATGATTGACGCCGGGTACGAGCATGACCCCCACACGCTGGTCCTGACCCGGTCCGAGCAGGCCCTCCAGGCGGGCATGGGCGGAATTGTTTGCGCGGCGACGGAAGCAGCTGCCGTCCGCAAGATCGTCGGTCCTGACCTCGCTATCGTGACACCCGGCATTCGCCCCGCCGGTTCTGATCATGGCGACCAGAAGCGCGTCATGATCCCGGCCGATGCTCTGCGTGCCGGCGCGAGCCATCTGGTTGTAGGGCGGCCAATTGTCGGAGCTCATGACCGGAAGGCTTCCGCCAAGGCGATCCTTGCCGAAATGGCGAACGTCTGATGCGGAGGATGATACAAGGTTTGTACCGTTCTTGACAAAAACCGTACAAAGATCATTGAAACACGGACAAGAATTCGCCGAAATGGTCCAAGATTTCAACTAGGTCGGGTAGTTTGGTTGTGAAAGGTAGAAAATAACATGGCCAAGGGATATTGGATTGCGCGCGTCGACGTCAGGGATGCGGAACGTTACAAGGATTACATATCAACGGCCAAGCCCGCCTTCGAGAAGTACGGTGCCAACTTTCTCGCGCGAGGTGGTTCGTACCATGTGTTGGAAGGCCAGGCACGGGGCCGCAACATCGTCATCGAGTTTCCATCACTCCAGGCCGCGGTCGATTGCTACAATTCACCGGAGTATCAGGCAGCAAAAGCTATCCGCATCACTGTTGCAGACGCTGAAATGCTGGTTGTCGAAGGCGTCTGATCACCGATACTGATCACTACTGCACCATACAACTAAAGATTGTGAACAAGTTTCTGTTCACTTATCCTTTTGTTGCATTGCAATATCTCCGAAACCGGCTACGGTCACTGACCAATCAAGAATATTTTCACCTGTAAGGGTGATGGTCCTTGGATTGTCGTTGTGTTGATCGATCGGAAAATGGAATGTTCTACCAGCTTTATGAACTCAACCATGCCGCGCTCCAGCCCTATCGGGCCTTCGCCGACGCCACCAAGCTGTTTTACGATAACCCGTTGAATCCATTATCTCAAACGGTCGTCGGCCGTTCCATTACCGCCATGTGTGAACTGTTCGAACGTACCACGCGCGCCTATGGCAAGCCGGTGTTCGGACTGCCGACAACCTTGGTTGACGGCGTTGAAACCGATGTCCGTGAGAAGATCGTCTGGTCGAAACCCTTCTGCAACGTCATTCATTTCAAGCGTTCGCTGTCAGCGAAACGACCGGCCGATCCAAAGATTCTCGTGGTTGCCCCAATGTCCGGCCATTACGCAACGTTGTTGCGTGGTACCGTCGAGGCATTGCTGCCTCACGCAGAAGTTTACATTACCGACTGGGTCGACGCGCGCACTGTGCCGCTGAGCGACGGCAATTTCGACCTCGATGACTACATCGATTATGTCATTGAAATGTTTCATGCATTGGGCGAAGACACCCATGTCGTCGCCGTCTGCCAGCCGTCCGTTCCCGTGCTTGCCGCCGTTTCCGTCATGGAGGCAAACGGCGATCGCTTGGCGCCCTCAAGCATGACGCTTATGGGCGGGCCGATCGATACCCGCAAGAACCCGACCGCCGTCAACAAGCTGGCTGAAGAAAAGGGGATCGCCTGGTTCCGCGACAATGTCATCATGTCGGTTCCATGGCCGCATGCTGGTTTCATGCGGGATGTTTATCCCGGCTTCCTGCAGCTTTCCGGGTTCATGAGCATGAACCTCGATCGCCACATCACTGCGCACAAGGAATTCTTCATGCACCTTGTGAAGGAAGACGGTGACTCCGCCGACAAGCACCGGGAATTCTACGATGAATACCTTGCCGTGATGGATCTGACTGCGGAATTCTACCTGCAGACGGTCGATACTGTATTTGTTCGTCAGGCGCTGCCCAAGGGTGAAATGACCCATCGTGGCGTACCTGTCGACCCCACCGCGATCCGCAATGTCGCGCTCCTGACCGTTGAAGGCGAGAACGATGACATCTCCGGCGTCGGTCAGACCAAGGCGGCCCAGACGCTTTGCGTCAACATTCCGAACGACATGCGTATGCATTACCTTCAGCCGAAGGTTGGCCATTATGGGGTGTTCAACGGTTCGCGTTTCCGTTCGGAAATTGCGCCGCGTATCGTCCAGTTTGTGAACGATCACGCACAGGTGAACCGCAACAGCAATGTCACGCCGATCGCAAGGCGCGCACAAGGCTAACCCGTTCGAAGTAGGCGGGTTAACGGGTCGCGCGATTTCGCGTCCGACCACGTTGCGGACGATACCTCAGGCCGAAACGTTTCCAAGAAATAAGTCCAATCAATGACTTACACATGCTCTGACGGAGTATGCAGCCGCTGCTGTTCTCACATTTTGGTACAGCCTTCTCCCCTGAACCGGAAGCTTTGAACGCTCAATAATATTGGCAAATGCGAAATTTCTAATTTTAACCATATATTAACAATGGCGGGACCGTGGCGCCATTGTGATTGACTCATGTCCCCTCCCGCCATTAACGTTTTGTTAACGATGGTTGATCGGGTTTGGAGTGGGGCATGTTCGGAATGGCAAGGGTTGTGAAGTCCATGGGGTTTGCCATGACAGTTTTCGTGGCATCACTTGGCGCAAACTCCGCCCTCGCCTCCGAGGCATTCATGACCACAGGCGGCCTGACGTCACAGCCCATCGGCCATTACGAATTCTGCAAGCGCCAGCCGAATGAATGCTCGATTCGCAGCCGCAATGTCATGCCGGAAAAGATGAATCATGATTTCTGGCAGCTGATCGTCAACGTCAACAGCAATGACAATCAGCAGGTCAAGCCGTTGACCGACATGGAAATCTATGGCGCTGAAGAGTACTGGTCCTATCCGGACAAGGTTGGCGATTGCGAGGATTATGTCCTTTTGAAGCGCCGTGACCTGATGAAGGCTGGCATATCACCAGCAAATCTTCTGATTACCGTTGTTCGCAAGCCAGATGGCGAGGGCCACGCGGTTCTGACCGTGCGCAGCGACAAAGGCGACTTCATCCTCGATAATCTTGTCGATGGCGTGAAAAACTGGTCGGAGACCGAATACACCTATCTCAAGCGCCAGGCGACCAACAATGCCGGTCGCTGGGTCAGCATCGAAGCACCCACCAATATTCTGGTCGGTGCGGTTCAGTGAGCAACCTCCGCGGTCGAGCTATGCCGATCGAGGATCCGGCGTAGCTCGACCGTGGTATTCAAGCCGCCTCATTGATGGTGTCAGCTGCCATGCGATAGGAGATCGACTCGGCCAGGTGGATCCGATCGACAGTCTCCTGTCCATCGATATCGGAGCCCGCCCAGGCAGGTTCGGGACTACACGAGGCTGGACATCAGCCCTTTCTCTTGTCGGTTGGCGGTATCACCGCAGGCAAGTCTCCAGCGACATGGGTGATGGTGCCATCAAGGGAAAGCTCACCGAGCACCACATATGACTGCAGCGCATCGGGGCATTGCGCCGAGCCTGGCCATGAGTCCAACTGCAATGGGGAGATCATAGTGGCTGCTATTGACCTATTGAAGTATCTGCATCCAAAACCAGACCAGGGGTGCGGCAGTGCCATAGAGAAGGGCGATCTCACCTGTACATCGAAAGGCTGCGCTTCAATTCCCTGGAAGGCGACCGTGCGGACGCGGGTGACCATAGAATGTTCCTTGAAAATACGAACGTTGAGAATGAATAAATGCCAATGACACTACATCAGAACAGTTCACGCCGTATGACAAGAACATTAAGCGAACAAATTGAAAAGGAAGTTCAGCCCCGCTTGGCTTCCACTGCATCCCAGAACAGAGGGGCGATATCAGCGCCACCGAAGCGCTTCACTTCGCGGATCCCCGTCGGTGATGTGACATTGATTTCCGTCATATAGTCGCCGATCACATCAATGCCAACCAGAATGAAGCCGCGCTCGCGCAGCGCCGGCCCGATACGGGCGCAAATCTCGCGTTCGCGGATAGTGAGTTCGGTCTTCTCGGCCCGCCCTCCCACATGCATGTTCGAGCGGGCATCGGTTTCCGACGGAACGCGGTTGATCGCGCCGACCGGTTCGCCATCGATCAGGATAATGCGCTTGTCCCCAGCGCGCACGTCCTTCAGGTAGCGCTGGGCGATGAACGGTTCGCGGAACATCTGGCCGAACATCTCCAGGAGTGATGTCAAGTTGCGATCGCCGTCGGCCAGATGGAACACGCCGGCGCCGCCATTGCCGTAGAGCGGCTTGAGAATGATGTCGCCAAATTCCTTGC
The DNA here is from genome assembly GCF_003010955.1 of Phyllobacterium brassicacearum. Classification (GTDB taxonomy): domain Bacteria; phylum Pseudomonadota; class Alphaproteobacteria; order Rhizobiales; family Rhizobiaceae; genus Phyllobacterium; species Phyllobacterium brassicacearum. The sequence continues at coordinate 73,006 of NZ_PGGO01000023.1, read as the reverse complement.
GGAACGCGGCGATCTCCTGCGGGTCCTTGGAGATAAGCGTTTCCGGCATAAGGTCCGGGAACTCGGTGACGAAAATCTTCTCGGGGCTGTTGCGCACCCAAGCAGGATTATTGACGACCAATGTCTTTGGATGAATGCGTTCCAGAATATGGGTGGTCGTAATGTAATTCATGTCGAAAGGCGGATCCTGGCGCAAAAGCACCACATCCATTTCCGACAGGTCGCGCGAAATCGGCTCACCGAGCGTAAAATGATCGCTTTCTATATCGCGGACGCTGAGTTCTTCCACGCGGGCGGAAACCACACCGTCCCGCATGCTGAGCCGGTCGGGAGTGTAATGATAAAGGCTGTGGCCGCGCTTCTGCGCCTCCAGGCAAAGCGCAAAGGTGGTATCGCCGCCGATCCGGATCGAATTGATATGGTCCATCTGGACCGCGACTTTCAGTGCCATGGAACGTTCCCCGAATTGATTAGGAATGCTCACATGGCGATGTCACGTTCAGGGATCAAGGTCAATGCCGCATAGGCATCAACGTCATGCTGAAAGGATTAGACGCGGGCCATGCAGATGTTGGTGTGACCAGCACCGACGAAGCCAAGGCGATTTGCTGCGCCTTTGGAAAGATCGATAACGCGGCCTTTGATGAATGGCCCGCGATCATTGATACGCACGACGATTGACTTGCCATTGCGCTGGTTGGTGACCTTGACCTTGGAGCCGAAAGGCAATGTGCGATGGGCTGCTGTGAGAGCGGAAGGGTTCATTCTTTCGCCGGAAGCCGTCTTTGAGTGCAGGGCATACCAGGAAGCACCGCCACAGGCTGAACCAGCATTTGCTGATCCTGCTCCAAACATCAGAACGAGAATGGATGCAGAGAGTACCGTACGGATACTTGCAAGAGAAACCATATTGAAGTTCGCACTTTTCGAGAGCCCTTGGCAGAACTGCCAGACTGAAGACGCACGCATTTAATTGATCTTGGGCAAGTAGATCGTAGCGTGGGCGAGTAGCCTCTTCTATTTTGGAGAAATGTGGCCTTGAGGTGTCCCGACTTGGAACCACAGCCGAGATCAATTGGCAAGATGAGCCAAGTTACTCAAAAAACTTGTCTTAATATGATTCAAAACGTGATCGGAGATGCTTCGCAAGCCGGTGGATATGCATTACTCCGACACGAAATATGGCCACAATGTGGTCAATACTCACCGAATTATTAAGAGGCCTGGAGCTGCACCCGCAGATTGGCCCCGACATAGTTAATTTGGGTTAATACTTTAGATGTAGAAAACCCCGGCTCAGGGCAGCCAGGGTCTCAACTTCAGAAAAAGTGATCGCGTTTATGCCAGCGCGCTGGCGTCCAGGGCGTGGATGATGCCACGGAGTTCTGCCAGGCCGCGTAACCGGCCGATCGCCGGATAGCCGGGAGTGACTTCCTTGTTCAGGTCGTCCAGCATGCGGTGGCCGTGATCAGAGCGGAATATGATGCTGTTTGTCTTATTACGTTTGCGGTCTTCAGCAAGCAGTTCGCGCAATACCGCCACCATGTCGACGTCACCTTCCAGATGCGCCGCTTCGTGAAAGCTTCGGCCATCTCCCTCACGCGTCGTTGCGCGCAAATGGGCAAAGTGGATACGCGCAGCGAAGCGCTGGGCAATCTTCGGCAGGTCGTTGTCGGCGCGCACGCCAAGGCTGCCCGTGCAGAAGCACATCCCATTGGCCGGCGAGGGTACGGCATCGAAGAGTGCCGCATAATCGGCCTCCGTCGATGCAATCCGCGGCAGACCGAACAGTGAGCGTGGTGGGTCGTCCGGGTGGAGGGTCAGCTTGACGCCGAGATCATCGGCAACGGGGGTCACAGCTTGAAGAAATTCGACCAGATGCTGGCGCAGCCGCTTCGCGTCGATCCCCGAATAAGCTTCGAGCTTGTCGCGAAATGCCGGGATGGTCAGCGGTTCCGTAGTCGAGCCGGGCAGGGCGCTCGCAATGTTGCGGGTGAGATCCGCGATTTCCTGCGCCCCCATGGTGGCATAGAGATCGCTGGCGATTTCTCGGTCGGCCTCCGAATAATCGTTCTCCGCGCCCTTTCGCTGCAGGATGTGCAGATCGAATACCGCGAAGGTGTTGTGGTCGAAGCGCATAGCCGTCGCGCCCGTTGGCGTGACGTAGTCGAGCTCGGTGCGGCACCAGTCGACGACCGGCATGAAGTTGTAGCAGATGACTTTTATGTCGCTCGCCGCAACAGCTTCCATGCTGGCTATCCATGCGGCGATTTCGTGTTTCGCGGCTCCGCCAAGGCGTTTTACCGCGTCAGGTATGGGAATGCTCTCGACGACGGACCATGTCAGTGGCATCCGTCCGGCTGGCGTCGATTCGATCAGCGACTTGCGTTCATGCACCTCGGACGTCGTCCATGCCCGACCGATGGGGACCTCGTGCAGGGCCGAGACGATATCGGTCGCTCCGGCCTGGCGAACATTGTCGAGTGACACCCCTGCTTTCGGGCCAAACCATCGCCATGCCTGATGCATTCATTTCTCCGTAATTGTTCCGCCAGCCTCAGACAAAGGACTTGGGATGGCTCTTTCTCAGTTCATCGATGTCGGGAATGACGGCGTTCAGGTGCTGTTTCATGGCCGCACAGGCGGCTGGCACGTCATGGGTTTCAATGGCGTTGCGAATGATCCTGTGCTCGGACAGCACATGTTCCATGCGGCCGAGCGCTGGCAACGTCATGCGGCGCGCCCGGTCAATCTGCACTTTCACCGGTTTCAGATAGTTCCATATGCCGGGATGTCCGGAAATGACTGCAATCGCTTCGTGAAAGGCCTCATCGGCCTCATGGAAGGCGCTCATGTTTTGCCGGTCAGCGAAGAATTGCTGGCGGGCCAGGATTTCATCCAGCCGCTCAATGTCCTTTACCGTCGCCTTGGCCGCGGCGCGCTCGACCGTCGCGCCTTCGAGTGCCTGGCGAATGACGACCGCCTCCGGAATCAGCGCAACCGGAATACGGGCGACAAAGGTGCCTGATTGCGGGAAGACATCGACAAGGCCGTCTTCGACGAGACGGATCAGTGCCTCCCGCACCGGTGTGCGGCTGACGCCAAACCGTTCTGTCAGGACCTTTTCGTTGAGCGGGGTGCCTGGCGTCATTTCCATGGCCACGATGGCAGCATGCAGTTCCCGGTAGATCGCCGTAGCCGTTGTCACGCGTGCCACAGAAGCACCGCGGGATCCAGGCACAGCAGAGCGGGCGGCGCTTTGAGGGCCGGAAACCTGTGCTTCGGGCGATGCATCAGCCGCCAAACTCTTTTCTCCCCGGTTCTGTGCTGTCATTGCAGCGCTCCATTTCTCATATTGGACCATGTCATTCTGAATGAGAGAATTCTGTTCCAATTCATAGTCCAAAGCCCGCGGGGTGCGATGATTTTCGACCACACCGATACGCAGTTGACATACTAATATATTATTATTTACTCTTCGCCAAGATCATCGATGCCTAATGTTCAAGGATGGCACAGTGCGTGCCCAAAGATTTTGCTTCGAGCACGGACAGAGCAGCGATCACTGACGCAGCAAGGACGCATAAATGGCGCTTCATCCCGACCGACTCTTTCCCATCGAAGCCGATGCACGCGGGATTGCACGCCGGCTATTCAGCGCCGTTGAACGCCTGCCGATCGTCTCGCCACACGGCCACACCGATCCTTGGTGGTACGCCAATGATGAGGCATTTCCAGATCCTGCCAGCCTGTTCGTGAAGCCTGATCATTATATTTTCCGGATGCTCTACTCCCAAGGCGTGAAGCTGGAGGATCTGGGCGTACCGCGCAGCGATGACGGGGCGGTTGAGACGGATGGGCGGAAGATCTGGCGGCTCTTTGCCAGCCATTGGTACCTGTTCCGGGGTGCCCCTTCCCGCTTGTGGTTCGAGCACGCGCTGGAAACCGTCTTTGGCATCGAGGAGCGGCTGACAGAAAAGAATGCAGACGCCATCTACGACCGGATTGCGGAGCGGCTTACGGATCCCTCGATGCGGCCTCGCGCCCTTTACAAACAATTCGGTATTGAAGTTATTTCGACGACCGACGCGGCAACGGATGATCTGGCCGCGCATGATGCGATTCTGAAATCCGGGTGGAGCGGGCGCGTTGTTCCCGCTTACCGGCCCGATGCCGTGGTGGATGCATCGCGTGCGGACTTCCGTGCCAATGTTGAGGACTTTGTTGCTCTCGCAGGCACTGGGCTAGACTATCAGGGCTATCTCGAGGCGCATCGTGTGCGGCGTGCCTATTTCAAAGCGCGAGGCGCGACCTCAAGCGATCATGGCCATCCGAATGCGCGCACCGCAAATCTGTCCGCCTCCGAGGCGGCGACGTTGTTCGATCGCGTGTTGAAGGGCGCTTCCCCGGAAGAGGCGGACCTGTTCCGAGCACAAATGCTGACGGAAATGGCACGTATGAGCATTGAGGATGGTCTGGTCATGCAGATCCATCCAGGCTCCTTCCGCAATCACAATCCCGGCCTTTTTGACCGGTTTGGGACGGACAAGGGCGCTGATATCCCGCGTGCTACGCGTTATGTGGAAGAGCTGAAACCTTTGCTCGACGCCTTCGGCAACGAGCCGCGATTGACGCTTATCCTCTTCACCCTTGATGAGACTGCCTATAGCCGCGAATTGGCGCCCCTGGCGGGGCACTATCCGGCCCTGCGTCTTGGTCCTGCCTGGTGGTTCCACGACAGTCCTGAGGGGATGCGCCGCTTCCGCGAACTGACGACTGAGACGGCCGGGTTCTATAATACGGTGGGGTTCAACGACGATACACGCGCTTACCTTTCGATTCCGGCACGTCATGACATGGCAAGGCGTGTCGACTGCGCATTTCTGGCGCGGCTCGTTGCGGACCACCGGCTGGATGAGGATGAGGCGCTTGAAATTGCACACGATCTTGCCTATCGGCTGGCAAAGGAAGCCTACAGACTTTGAAACCGGGAATGACACTGCGGGCACCAAAATGACTTTAAACGAGCAGAACCGCCTTTCTGAAGGGACACTTCAACGTCTGCCAAAGCAGGTTGAACAGCCGAAATACGATCGAACTCAGGTCCGAGTTGGTATCGTGCATCTGGGTATCGGTGCCTTTCATCGCGCTCATCAGGCGGTCTACACAGATAGCATCCTGGCCGGCGGCGAAAACAGCTGGGGGATACTGGGAGTATCCTTGCGTAGCAGTGACACGCGCGACGCCTTGGAGCCGCAGGACGGCCTCTACACCGTGGCGACGCGGGACGGCGGAGGTGATAGCTTTCACGTGATCGGCAGCATAGGCAAGGTCCTCGTGGCACCGGAGGATCCGCAGGCCGTGCTGAATGCCATGGTCGATCCGGAAGTGAGAATCGTGTCGCTGACGGTTACCGAGAAGGGCTATTGCTATTCCCCGGCGTCGGCTTCGTTGGATGAAAATCATGCCGATATTGTCCATGATCTCGCGCATCCCGCATCGCCGCGCTCGGCCATCGGCTTTATCGTCGAGGCGCTCGTCCGTCGCCGCGCCAATGGAACAGATCCCTTTACGTTGCTGTCCTGCGACAACCTTCCTGCCAATGGCGAAACCTTGAAACGCGTTGTCACCCGCTTCGCCGAGCTGCGCGATGCCGATCTTGGTCACTATATCCGGGATAAGGCTGCCTTTCCTTCGACCATGGTCGACCGCATCGTTCCAGCGACGACGGATGCAGATCGAGCCACAGTGACCGAAGCCACGGGACTGGCCGACGCGTGGCCAATCATGACCGAGCCGTTCACGCAGTGGGTGGTGGAAGATCATTTTCCGTCGGGTCGCCCAGCTTGGGAAAGCGTAGGTGTGACGTTCGTTGCGGATGTCGACGCCTTTGAACTGATGAAACTCCGGCTGCTCAACGGCAGCCATTCGACGCTTGCCTATCTCGGCTATCTTTCAGGTCATGAAACTGTTTCGGACGTGATGAAGGCGGGCGGGTTCAGTGCGCTCATCGCAGCAATGATGGACAAGGAAATCACACCGACTCTGCCACCGTTGCCAGGCTTTGACCTCGGTACATACAAGGCAGAATTGCGCGAGCGCTTCCGCAATTCGGCCCTGCGGCACCGCACATGGCAGATTGCCATGGACGGCTCACAGAAACTGCCGCAGCGCCTGTTGAACACCATTCGCAAGCGTCTGGAGCAGGAGCAGCCGTTTGATCGTCTCGCTCTCGGCGTCGCCGGCTGGATGCGCTACGCGACGGGCGTTGACGAGAATGGCAGGCCGATCGACGTGCGCGATCCGCTCGCCAATGAAATCAGGCAGCGCACAGCAGGGAAGGCGGCTTCAGGCGAGCTGCTCGAAGCCTATCTCGGCCTTGATCAGATCTTTGGTCAGGATCTGCCAACGAACAATACGTTCCGGCGGAGCGTGGGTGACGCTCTCGAGATGCTCTTGAGGGAGGGTGCTGCGCGCGCTGTCGTACAGCTGGGGTCGTGACGGCGAAAGCCCTTGCTATCTCGATCTGATAGATTAATATATCAACTCTCGACAAGTTGGCCGGACAGGGAACCCGGTCATGCCTGAAAACGGGGACGTTGGGATTCAACAGGGAGGAAATCATGATCCGCATAACACGCAGACAAGCAATCGGCGGCCTGGCGGCGGTCACCGCGCTACCGGCGACCCGTCTCTTCGCTCAATCTAAACTGGCGTTGCCAACCTCGCCCGTCGCGCTGAATGTTGCTGACGTCGCCGGCAACCTTGCCCTGACGCAAACGGCCCTTGAAAATTACGCCAAAGCCAAGCCTGAACTTGTTTCCAAGATCACGTTCACCAAGGCTCCTGCCCCCGAACTGCCAGGCAAGTTGAAGGCCCAGCAGGCCGCCAACAGGCTCGATATCGATCTGGTATTGACCGGAACCGATGCACTTTCCGCGGGCCTCGAGCAGGACCTCTGGGTGAAGCTGCTGCCCGACCATTCCGCTTCCCTGCCCGACCTCGCTTCGATCTACCTCGAACCGGCACATCGCATGCTGGCACTTGGCAAGGAACATGGCGTCGTCGTTACCTACTATCCTTCCGGTCCACTCCTCGAATACATGCCGGATCGCGTGAAGAAGGTGCCAACCACGGCCGAAGAGCTTCTCGCCTGGGCCAAGGAAAATCCCAACAAATTCCTCTATGCGCGCCCAGCCAATTCCGGCCCCGGCCGTACCTTCCTGATGGGGTTGCCCTATCTCCTCGGCGATAGCGATCCGCGTGATCCTGTGAAGGGATGGGACAAGACCTGGGCCTACCTCAAGGAACTGCACAAATATATCGAATACTACCCGACCGGCACGGGCGCTCTGATGAAGGAGCTTGGGGAAGGGACACGCGACATGACCGTCTCGACGACCGGTTGGGACATCAACCCGCGCGTTCTGGGCGTGGTTCCGAAGGAGGCAGCCGTCGCGCCGCTCAAAGGCTTCCATTGGGTTGCTGACGCGCATTATATGTGCGTGCCAAAAGGCATTGCCGATGAGAAGCTTGCCGTTCTTCTCGACCTGATGAGCTTCCTGCTCACGCCGGAGCAGCAGGCCTATACCTATGACAAGGGCTATTTCTATCCAGGTCCGGCAGTCAAGGATGTGCCGCTTTCCATGGCGCCGCAGGAAAGCCAGGACGCGATAGCCGAGTTCGGCCGCAAGGAATATGCCGACTGGATCGCCAACAACCCGGTGGAAATTCCGCTCGAACCATCGTCGATGGTTGTCGCATTCCGTCGCTGGGACGAAGAAGTCGCGGGCAAGAAGTCCTGATCGATCAATGCCTGAATTGGTGCTGTCCGGCCTGTCCGGATGGCACCCAGCCGTGAGGTTGCTGGATGCTGCTTGCGTCATCGCCATTCCGTGAAATCCGACTTGACCGCATGAGCCGCGCCTTCGGCTCCCATAATGCGTTGAAGGACGTTTCGCTCGTCATCCGCAAGGGCGAGTTCATCGCTCTTCTAGGCCCTTCCGGCTGTGGCAAGTCCACGGCGCTCAACTGTATTGCCGGATTGCTCGCGACGACGGGCGGCGGCATTTTCATCGACGACAAGCGTATAGACACGTTGAAGCCGGAAGATCGTGGCTTTGGCATGGTCTTCCAGAACTATGCGTTGTTCCCGCATATGACCGTGCGCCAGAACATCGGCTTTGGTCTAAAAATGCGAAAGGTACCAAAGGCGGACATGGAAAGGCGCGTCGAAGAAGCGCTGAACCTCGTCCGTCTGCAGGGTCAGGGACACAAACTACCCGGGCAGCTCTCTGGTGGTCAGCAACAACGCGTCGCCATCGCCCGTGCCATCGTGATCGAGCCGCCGCTGGTCCTCATGGATGAGCCGCTATCAAACCTCGACGCCAAGCTGCGGCTCGAGATGCGTGCCGAAATTCGCCGCATCCACAATCAATTGGGCGCAACAACTGTGTACGTCACCCACGATCAGGATGAAGCCCTTTCATTGGCCGATCGTGTCGTGGTGTTGCGTGACGGAGAGATCCGCCAGGTGGGTGAACCAAGCGATCTTTACGAGCGGCCCAATCATCTGGATGTGGCGGAATTCATGGGATACCGTAACCGGCTTATTGGCAAGGTCGTAGCGAAGAATGGCGAGCATACAAGTGTCGCCGTTGGTAATGCGACGTTGACAGGGACAGCGCGTGACAACCTGAAAATCGGTGACGAGGCCGTCATTGCGGCGCGGGCAGATGATGTTGTTGCAGGTACGCGTTCCAATGAAACCGTGGAAGCCGTAGTCGAAACAATTGAATATCGTGGCCGGGAATTCGTTGGCACCGCACGGACACCGGAAGGCCTCGAACTGGTCTTCCATGCCCCGCAAACCGCAGAACTTGGCAGCGCGATCTGGCTGTCCGTTGATCCGGCGCGTGCGCTGGCGTTTGCGGCGTAACGGCCATGGCGAGCCTTACCTCCTCCGATCCGCTGGACCACCCGATATCCCTGCGTCAGCGCCTGGCACTCCACGGCATAGACGGTGTCACGCTCCTGGTACTTCCGGCGGTGCTCTTCCTGTTGGCTGTCTTCATCTATCCATTCATCTATGGCCTGATCCTCTCGTTCACGCCGATGGAGGGTGGGACATTCGCCAATTACCAAAAATTCTTCTCGGATCCATTCCTCTACGACACCATACTCACCACGCTCTGGCTGGCTGTTCCGGTCACGATCATCAGCATCTTGATCGCCCTGCCGGTTGCGTTTCGCGTGCGCCTGATGAAGCATCAGCGGCTATTGACGACGATCCTGGTTCTGCCGGTCACGCTGGGCACTGTGCTTGTAGCCGAAGGACTGTTGAACTATCTCGGGCCGCAGGGCTGGTTCAGCCGCACGTTGATGTTGATCGGTTTGATAGACCGCCCGGTCAAGCTGACCAACAATTATTGGGGCGTCTTCTCCTCGCTCATCATCACGGGCTTCCCGTTCACGTTCCTGCTGACGCTCTCCTACGTGTCTGGTATCGATCCGGCGCTTGAGCAGGCGGCAGCGACGCACGGTGCCCGAAGCTGGCAACGCTTCCGCTATGTCATGCTGCCGTTGCTGGTTCCCGGCCTTGCCATCGCCTTTTGCCTGTCATTCGTGCAGGCGTTCGCCGTGTTCCCGTCGGCGATATTGCTTGGCGCGCCGGCTGGGCCAACGCGGGTCATTTCAATCGCGGCCTATCAGGCGGCATTCGAGCAATATGATTATTCGATGGCGTCGGCCATCGCGATGATCATGGCAGTGGTCCAGCTGCTCATCGTGGTGGCGGTTCTCGCCATACGCAACATGTTCTATCGCGGCTCCACTGCTGGCGGAAAGGGCTGATCATGATCCGCGATACGACCATCGGCGCAAAGCTCTGGATCACCGCCATTTGGGTTCTTGTCGTTTTTTTTGTCATTAATCTGCTGGCGATGATCGCGACGGTCATCATCTCGTCCTTTGCCACACGCTGGCTCGGCACCTGGTTGCCTGCGGGCTGGACAACAAGCTGGTATTTCACCGCCTGGTCGGAGTTTCAGCTCAGCGATGTTCTGATTGTTACGTTCCAGATTGCCTTCACCGTTGTCGCACTCTCCGGCCTCCTTGGTGTTACTGCGGCCTATGCTCTGGCGCGCCGCGACTTTCCGGGCAAGAAGCTGATCATGCTGCTCTTCCTGTTACCATTGCTGGTGCCACCGATCACCTTCGGCATCCCGCTGGCGACTGTTCTCTATCAAGCTGGCGTCGGCGGCACATTCTGGGGTGTCGTCCTCGCCAATCTGGTGCCGACCGTGCCGTTTGTCGTCCTTGTGATGATCCCCTTCATCGAACAGATCGACCCAAAGATCGAAGCAGCCGCGCGCGTGTTCGGAGCCGGCACCTTCCAGTTGTTCCGTCATGTTCTGTTGCCAATGCTGCTCCCTGGCATTCTGGCCGCCCTGCTGCTCGTGCTTGTGCGCACTGTCGCCATGTTCGAACTGACCTTCCTGACCGCTGGGCCGACGAGCCAGACCCTCGTCGTCGCTCTGTATTACTCGGTGTTTGCATCGGGAGTGCGCGCCGTGCAGTCCATTGATGCCATGGCTGTGGTCTATATGGTGACAACACTGATCTGGCTGCTGATCGCCTTGCGCTTCGTCAACCCGACGCAGATCGTAGCCCGCGCCAAGCAGCAGCCGACAACGGCTTGAATTCGCGTGCCCAAAAATGAAACGGGAGCCGCTGGCTCCCGTTTCATTTGCATCTTGTTGCACCCGATTACATTGTCGCGCCGATTTGCCATGGCACGAATTCGGCATCGCCATAACCAAGCTCTTCAGACTTGCTGCGCTCGCCCGACGCAACCTTCAGGATACGCTTGAAGATCTCGCGACCCTTGTCCTCGATGGACACGCCGTCAAGCACGTCGCCACAATTGATATCCATATCCTCGATCATCTGATTGTACATGGGCGTGTTGGTGGCGAGCTTTATGGATGGCGTCGGCTTGCAGCCATAGGCGGAACCACGTCCTGTGGTGAAGGCCAGCACATTGGCTCCGCCAGCAACTTGCCCGGTTGCCGACACGGGATCGTAGCCGGGCGTGTCCATGAAAACGAGGCCATGCGCCGTGACCGGCTCGGCGTAACCGTAGACCGCTTCGAGTGGTGTCGTCCCGGATTTCGCAACGGCACCCAGCGACTTCTCTAGAATAGTGGTCAAACCACCGGCCTTGTTGCCTGGAGAAGGATTGTTGTTCATCTCCATCTTGTTGCGGGCCGTGTAATCTTCCCACCAGGCGATGACCGATTGCAGCCTCTCCACCGCCTCAGGATTGGAGGCGCGCTCGATGAGCAGATGTTCAGCGCCGTAGATTTCCGGTGTCTCGGAGAGGATGGCCGTGCCGCCGTGTTGCACCAGAAGGTCGACAGCCGCGCCGAGCGCAGGATTGGCCGTGATGCCGGAATAGCCGTCCGAGCCGCCGCATTGCAGTGCCAGCATCAATTCCGATGCGGGGATCGTTTCGCGTTTGACGTTCGCGGCAGTCGGCAGCATGTCACGGATCGCCGCAACGCCGGCCTCCATCGTCTTGCGGGTGCCCCCGACTTCCTGGATCGTCAAGCTGCGGAAACTATCGCTCTCGACAATGTTGTAAGCCTCTTTCCAGCGGCCGATCTGGAAACCTTCGCAGCCAAGTCCGACCATCAGAACTGCGGCAATGTTCGGATTGGTGGCATAGCCCCATTGGGTGCGTTTCAGGACCTCATAGCCCTCGCCCTTCACATCGAGAGCACAGCCGCCGCCATGGACCAATGGAATAATGCCATCGACCATCGGATAATCATCGAGTATCCCTGACTTCTGCACTGCCTCGGCGATGAAGCGTGCAACGGAGGCTGAGCAGTTCACCGAGGTCAATACGCCGATATAATTGCGTGTGCCGGCGCGGCCATTGGCGCGGCGAAAACCTTCGAAGGTGGCGCGCTGGCCGGCTGGGAGTACGTCGCTAGCATGGGCGTCATGTGCCGCGCCTGCCTCGCGCACGAAATTGCTGTAGCTGAGATTGTGCTCATGCACCCATTCACCGGGCTCGATGCGCCTGGAAGCCGAGCCGATGATCTGGCCGAACTTGCGCACAGGGTCGCCGGCTCCGATCAAGCGGGAAGCCAGTTTGTGTCCGCGCGGAACGCGGTCCGTCACTGTTACCCCCTCAATGCTCTGCCCGGCCTGAAAACTGTCAACAGCGACAATCACATTGTCGCTGGCATGGAGGCGCAAATGCCTCGGTGCGTTGAGGGTGTCCATCAAAATCTCCAACTGGTCAATTAATATATTAGTTGGTCAGGCGGGCAGTTGCAATGTGTCAAGTTGAACCGTTTTTTGGAAAATCGGGTAGTTTTCTCAACGTGGTGGGCAAATTTTGAGATTCAACCACATGCACCAAAAACTCACGTGCTGATTGAGATTCTTGTTCCGTTTTCGCAGTTTCTTGTACGCGAATCGTTGAAATCTGTCCGGAATCGATCTCATTCCGTTCGCAATCGATACAGGATTGGTGCACCGTCGCTTCGAAGGTTTCGATCCCGGAGCGACCGGGCCGGTCCACCGATCTCCAGGTCAACAGAGCCGTACCACTTGGTACGACGTACCGCGCTGGGCGGCAAAATGCCAGGCTTGTTCACGCCCTCACAGCTTCCTTGGAGCATGGCCCGGTAGAGCCCCTCGTTGGAAAACAACGATAATTTTAAGAAGAAAATAATTCAGATTTTGAAGTATATTGGTATTATATTCAAACATTACTGTGTTATGAAAATTTCATTTGGCTTGTAGATTGTTTTGTAGTTCATTGCCGCACAATAAATAGATAATCACTCCCGAATACATCCTGGATGGAGGCCTCCATGGCGCTGAACCAATCCCTGCTTGATCTCCTCGATATTCATCCAGGCAATGGCGTCGACCAGGTGATCGTCGCCAACGACGATGACGACCGGATCTTTGGCAGCAGTGCCAACGACTACATCGAAGGCAAGGGCGGCGATTCCGACCTCCTCTTCGGCGGAGAGGGCACGGACACGCTGGGGTACGAGAGTTCGCCGGAAGGCGTTATGGTTCATCTAGGCGGGCTCAACGGCCTTGGCGTGCTCGGTACTTGGGGCGGTGATGCAGAAGGCGATCGCTTGGCAGTCGGCTTCGAAAATCTCGTGGGCTCGGCCTTCGCCGACAAGCTCTCCGGCGACAGTGGTGACAACGTGCTGGTCGGCCTTGCTGGCGATGATGGCCTTGCGGGCGGTGACGGCGATGACACCTTGTCGGGCGGCGCAGGTACGGACTGGCTGGATGGCGGCGCGGGCGATGACAAGCTGCTTGGCGGCGAGGGCGAGGACTGGCTCTACGGCGGCGCAGGCAATGACACTCTGGACGGCGGTGCCGGCGAGGACCGGCTGAACGGTGGCGAAGGCGACGACAAGCTGCTTGGCGGCGCCGGCACGGACTGGCTCGATGGCGATGCCGGTGCTGACTATCTCAACGGCGGTGATGGCGATGACTGGCTGCGCGGTGGCGAGGGTAATGACACGCTTATCGGCGGTGAAGGTGCCGACCGGCTGAATGGCGGCGAAGGTGACGACCGCTTGAACGGCGGTGCGGGTGCTGACTATGTCGCCGGTGGCGCAGGCAGCGAGTGGGCCGACGGCGGCGCCGGCGATGACCGTCTGGAAGGCGGAGACGGGGAAGACTGGCTCTATGGCGGCGACGGCAATGATACGGTTATCGGCGATGATGGCGAAGACCGCCTGAACGGCGGTGCCGGCGACGACTCGCTCGTTGGCGGCACCGGCACTGATTGGCTCGACGGCGGCGCCGGCGCGGATCATCTGCTCGGCGACGATGGCGACGACTGGCTGCGCGGCGGCGACAACAATGACACGCTCTGGGGCGGTAGCGGCGACGACCGGCTGAACGGTGGCTACGGTGATGACCACCTCCTGGGTGGTGAGGGCAATGACTGGCTGGCTGGCGGTTCTGACGACGCTGGCGATGACACGCTTGAGGGCGGCGCCGGCGATGATCACCTCGATGGTGGTGCCGGTGAAGACATTCTCCTCGGTGGCGACGGCAATGATACGTTGTGGGGCGGCGCTGGTGATGACATTCTTGCCGGTGGCAATGGTGACGACCTCCTCGTCGGTGGTGACGGTAGCGACATTATCGTCGGCGGCGCCGGTACCGACACGGTTGATTATACGACATTCGCCAATGGGCTCAGTGTCGACCTCTCCACAGGCGAGAATTCTGCGGGCGACACGTTGGTGGAGGTCGAGAATCTCATCGGCAGCCAGTATGCCGACTTCCTCACCGGTAATGCGGTCAATAATGTTCTTGCCGGCGGACTTGGCTTCGACGCGCTGACTGGCGGCGCCGGCGCCGACATCTTCCGCTTCGATTATGCCGAACGGGGCGATCTGCAACAAAATGGACAGGCCCACGCCGATAGTATCGTCGATTTCAGCTCGGCCGAGGGTGACAAAATCGATCTGAGCAGGATCGATGCCGATACCGGCACCAACGGTAATCAAGACTTTCACTTCATTAGCGGTGGCGACTTCACCGGCGCCGCTGGCGAATTGCGGGTCGTTGTTCCGGACGATGCCTCGTCCCAGGATTATGTGCACGTCGAGGCCGACATCAATGGCGACGGCACTGCCGACCTTGTCATCCAGGTCAGCGGCGATTTCGATCATGATTGGTCGGCTAATGACTTCATGATGTGAGCATAGCGCGATCACCGATCGCGCCATCCGGATCCTACAGCCGTTCAGTGGAAAGTATCTGCTGGACGGCTTCGAGTTGTCTCGGAAACACGGGCATCGGCGTTCACCGATTGGATTTGCGCCGGGTCCATGCGCTATCAGGCCCCCCGCAACCAAGAGTCGGTCAATGCAAGGTGAGCAAATTCCCTCTAATTGCCTGCCCGGCGCCTCCATTTAAACAAATATCGCCCTAGACTCATCGCAACGCCGTTGCTGCATGAAAGCGGGCCTGCGTTGCCTGCCGCGATGCGAAAGGATAAGCCGATGCATGACTTCACACTGGTCCTGGCAATCGTGTCGATTGTCCTGCTCGCCTATCAGGGCGAGATCGATGAGCGCCCGGCAGTTCAGGACGATGATTGGGCTCAGACGGATCAGATCGATCTTGGGTGATGGAGCGTATACGATGAAATCACTGCCCGACGGACGGCTGCCGGCGCATGACCCAGCGAAGGCCGGCCGCGATCGCGATGCCTAACAGCGGCCAGATTGCCCAGAACGTTCCATCCCAGGACAGGAGATTGATGCCGGCGATGCCAAGGCCCGCTGCGCCCAGCGTGGCGAGCATGCGGTCCGTCCCTTTTGCCGACCGCAACCAGATCAGCACCGATAACACGGCGAGCGCAAGCAGAGGCCAGGCTGCCCAGAATTCTCCCTGCCAGGAGAGGAGGTTTATGCCGGCGAGGGCAGCAGCAATCACCGCAAGTACGCCATATTTCCTGGTGGGCCCTCTCACCGGAGCGGCACCGGCCCGCAGCGGTACTTCCGCGGGGGACTGCTGGCGGCCAAACGCGCTATGTGGCGGCGCCGGAGCCGGGTCTTCGCCTTCTACGCCGATCCGCACCGCGTAGCTTGGCACCCCGCCATCGATGTTCTTGACCTCAAGCAGGCCGAGGAATTCGAAGCCGACAGCGACCTTGTTACGCACCTGATCGTAGACGGTATTGGAGATCACAATCCCGCCCGGTGCCGCCGACGTCTGGAGGCGCGCGGCAACATTGACGCCGTCGCCATAAATGTCGCCATCTTCGGCAATCACGTCACCGAGGTTGATGCCGATGCGAAACAGCATGCGCGCGTCATCCGAGCGCTTGGTGTTATAACCAGCCAGCTCGTTCTGCGCGTCGACTGCAGCACGCACCGCCTCGACAACGCTTGGAAATTCGGCGATCAGCCCGTCGCCCCAGGTGTTGATGACGCGGCCGTCATGCGCCACGATCAGGCGTGCCATAGCATCACGATACTGTTTGAGAGTGGCGAGTGTCCCCTCTTCGTCGGCCCGCATCAGGCGGGTGTAATCCTGAACGTCGGCCGAGAAGATCGTTGTGAGCTTGCGCCGCGTTTCCGACATCGCATCCGTCCTCGCTCGATCGCTGCGGGCTGCATCCCGGGACTGTCCAGCCTGCCGGACAATTGGTCGCTCCCGCTCTGGGCACGAACATAGGGATATTCAAGCGGTTTTCCAAGGAGTGCTGGCGACTCCAGAAAGACGAAAATAGCAAAGGGAGGAGATGCGGTATATCAGATGCAGCTAAATACTGGACGAAGCAGCGTGCCCGACCATTAGGCCGGGCACGCCATTGTTTCGGATCAATGTACGGTGAAGTAGCTGTCAGGATTCGCCTGAACATCTTCCGAATTGGTGTTCACCAGAGTGACGGAATCACCATGGCCGAGGTCGACCACGACATTTTCGCCAACCTGTGTGACACGGGAAGCCAAGTCATCCGGCGACTGGATGTCCTGGCCATTGATACCACTGGAGATCTGGAGGATGTCTTCACCAGGGGTAAAATCAAGCACGACGTCATTGCCGCCGCCGCCCGCGAACACGAACACATCATCGCCTGCGCCGCCCGATAGCTCATCGGCACCGGCACCGCCAATCAGCGTGTCGTTGCCTTCGCCGCCGGACAGAACATCCTTCCCGGCACCGCCGAGAAGCACATCGTCTCCGGCGTCACCATTCAGGATATCAGCTCCGTGATCGCCAAGGAGAGTATCGGCTCCGTTGCCGCCGGAAAGGGTATCGTTGCCCTTTTCGCCAAACAACAGATCATTGCCGTCATCGCCAAATATCGAGTCGCCTCCCTGACCGCCAAAAACAACATCATCGCCGCCATTGGCATGGATGAAATCGTCAAAACGCGAGCCGAACAAAACGTCGTCGTAGGCGCCGCCTTCTAGAGTAGCCATATGCTTCTCCTTCTGTCTGCTTTCGTGTTTGTGTCTGCCGGAATGAACCGACGATCGATGCCCCGCGATTATGCAACGCACATATGCAGGGCGGCCCTAATTAAGAATATAAATGCGGCAATCAACAATAACAATTTATTAAATCGTGTATTACACCGGCTAATTTCAATATTATCACGAAATATTGTGACCAGTACTAAGATTAATAAACGTACAGATTGGAATCAATATGGTTCATAATTCAAAACATTGTTCACATTCCGGTCACATTTGCCAGAGTGGTGCATAATATTATTATTTAAACCCATAGTTGTATTTATAGACGATCATTATCGCCGCTCAATGCAAGGTGGTGAAAGAGGTTGCGCGCAGGTGACGTCAATTCCTCTTCGGAGCGGACGCAGACCGACAGCTGCCGTGTGGCCCAGTCGTCGGCAAGGCGGACAAAAGCGAGCTTCAGGGTTCTGCTACAGCGCCGCACCGCGGTCTCGGGCATGATGCCGAGGCCCACGCCGTTGGCAGCCATATGGCAGATGCCCTCAAAGGTTGCCATCCGCGCGCGTATCCTCAGCTTGACACCCATCCTCGCCGCCTGGGCGTCGATGTGATCCTGCAGTGCGCCCGTCAACCCGACAAACGGCCCATGCAGAATATCCGCGAACGCGACACGTTTCTTCACCGTCAGCGCGTGATCGCGCGGGACCACGACGACCAGCCGGTCGATGGCGAAGGGGCGCAGCTCAAGGTTGGTGGTATCGACCGCATCCGAAAGAATGCCGATCTCCGCCAGCCCGGCCGAGACAGCTCTCGCGATCTCGATGCTTTGCCGCTCCTTCAGCTCGACATCGATCTGCGGGTGAGCCGCCATCCAGCCACCGAGCCGTTCGGGCAGAAACTCAGTGAGCGTGGCCGTGTTCACGGCGAGCCGGATGGTCGCGCGCAGGCCGCTGGCATGCTCGCCGAGCTCTCCGCGCATCTTTGCGATCTGGCGCTGGATCAGGCGGGCGTGGTGCGCCAATGCCTCGCCAGCCGGTGTCGGCCGGACGCCGCGGCGTCCGCGCTCAAGCAGCCGGACCTTGCCGGCGGCTTCCATGTCGCGCAGGCGCTCGCTGGCGGCCGGTAGTGAAAGCCCGACGTCCGCCGCCCCTTTCGTGATGCTGCCGGCATCCACCACGGCGAGAAACAGGCGAAGGTCGATCAGGTCGAAGCGCATGCCAACGAGGATACCCGACATTCAGCCTTCGGACCAGCCGAAGTCTGAATGCGGATCATCCGCATTGTGCCTGCCAGGAGATGCATTAAAGCGAATGGCATGATGGACAACCCGATACTGCTCGTGGCAGTAACCGCTACCTTCTTCGCCGCCGGCATCGTCAAGGGCGTCACCGGCATGGGTCTGCCGACCGTCGCCATGGGCGTGCTGGGCGCGCTGATCTCGCCGCTGGCCGCGGCCAGCCTGCTGATCGTCCCTTCTTTCGTGACCAATGTCTGGCAGCTTTTCGCCGGGCCGAACGTCAGCGTGCTCCTTCGCAGACTCTGGCCGATGATGCTAGCGGTGGTCGCGGGTACGATTGCCGGTTCGTCGCTGCTCACCAGCGGCGACACCATGCTGACGACAAGCGCGCTCGGGGGAGCGCTTGTCCTCTATGCGGGCTGTACGCTCGTCGCTCGCCAGATTCGTGTGCCGGCGTTGCTGGAACCGGTTCTGTCTCCCATCATCGGCGCAGCAACCGGCCTCGTCACAGGCGGCACCGGCGTCTTCGTCATCCCGGCCGTGCCCTACCTGCAGGCACTCGGCCTTGAAAAGGACGATCTGGTCCAGGCACTTGGCCTGTCTTTTACTGTCTCCACGATCGCTCTTGCGGCCGGATTGGGGTGGCGTGGCGCCTTCCAGTTGGAAAATCTCACTATGTCGGCGCTCGCGATCGTTCCAGCACTCGCTGGCATGTGGGCTGGGCAGATAATCCGTAGCCGGGTCAGTCCGTCGGCCTTCCGGCGCTGGTTCCTGATTTGCTTGTTGCTCCTCGGTGCCGAAATGCTCGCGCGGCCTTTCCTGTAAGCGCGAGAGTCGGCGGTCATCTGAAAAAATCGATCACCTCATGTCGGATCGTGGAAATGCCGTTCGTCTAACTGTCGACGCCGGCATCGGCCGCGCACAAAACGAGGAGATAGATCGATGTTACGAACCGCTCTGATTGCCGGCGCCCTGCTTGTCGCCAGCGCCGCGATTGCCCAACCCATATCCGCGGGTAAACGGGTTGAGGTCAATGGCATGCAGATGTACTACGAGGTCTCCGGCGAGGGCGATCCACTGATCGTGCTGCACGGCGCCTACATGAACATTCCGACGATGGGCGCGATCATCCCGAAACTTGCCGAGACCCACAAGGTCTATGCACTCGAGCTGCAGGGGCACGGCCGCACGACGGATATCGACCGGCCAATTACCTATCCGAACCTTGCCGACGACGTCGCTGCGTTCATGGACGCCGTGAACATCGAGAAAGCTGACGTATTCGGCTATTCCATGGGCGCGGCCGCCGGCCTGCAGCTTGCTATCCGCCATCCCGACAAGGTGAACAAGCTCGTCGCCGCCTCCGTCGCCTACGATGCCGAAGGCTGGCAGCCGGACTTCAAGGCGTTCATTCCGCAGATGACGGTCGAGATGTTCGTTGGCATGCCGTTCGCCGAGGAATATCGCAAGCTCGCCGCCAATCCCGACGGGTTTCCTGCTCTCGTCAGGAAACTCATTGCGCTCGAACACGAACCGATGGCGTGGGAAGCCGACGTCAAGACGCTCAAGACGCCGGTCCTGATCATCAGCGGCGATGCAGATGTGGCTACGCTCGAGCATTCGGTGGCGATGTTCCGGATGCTCGGCGGCGGGGTTATGGGCGACATGGGCAAGCCGCTACCGGCCTCACGCCTCGCCGTCCTGCCCGCGACATCGCACACCGCAGTCATCGATCAGACGGACCTGCTGATTGGATTCATCGAGCCCTTCCTGAACAACGAGACGCCAAAAGGGATATTTGAATAGGTGCAATCTCCCTGATGGGGGGGGAATATTTACAGAAGGGTGGTTGGGGCGACGAGAATGTCGACCCGCCCCGACCGGGACGGATCGTGGCCATCATCATACAACTAACGTAGTTTCGGCTCCAGTCGCCTCAACCAGTCTGGAGAACGGCCCGCCGATAGCTGTAGCTGGTGTTCAAGGATGTTATATTATCTCGATAGTTACGTGCATCTGGACCGATCGGCTCAAACTTGCTGGCAATCGCAAATAGGCGTTGTCAGTCATCATACAACATGATATTGAAACGGGTAGTGAAGCAGATTCGCCAAGCAATTTGCTATGATAGCCAGGCAGAGCATTGGAGACGGGATCTTGAAAATAATCGATATCAGCGTGCGTCGCTTCAAGCATACGACTTACAGACATGCGGACAGCGCCGGCCATGCCCATCCCGGCCCTGCACACAAGGTTGAACTTGCTCTGCTGACGATTGCTGCCGATGACGGCAGCGAGGGCTACTGTTTTTCGCCGGTCGAGATCGTTCGTCCGCATATCATCGACAAGTTCGTGAAGAAGGTTCTGCTTGGTCAGGATCCGTTCGACCGTGAACGCCTTTGGCAGGACTTGGCCCACTGGCAGCGCGGCAGCGCGGCACAGCTGACGGACCGCACACTGGCGATCGTCGACTGCGCCTTGTGGGATCTGGCTGGCAGGAAACTCGGCATCCCGGCTCACAAACTCATCGGAAGCTATCGCGACAAGGTCCCCGCCTATGGTTCGATCATGTGCGGTGATGAATTGGAAGGCGGATTGGCGACGCCAGAGGATTACGGCCGGTTTGCCGAAAAGCTGGTGAAGCGCGGGTACAAGGGGATCAAACTGCATACATGGATGCCGCCCGTTTCGTGGGCGCCCGATGTCAAGATGGACATCAAGGCTTGCGCGGCTGTGCGTGAGGCGGTGGGCCCAGATATCCATTTGATGCTCGATGCCTTCCACTGGTATTCCCGGACGGAAGCGCTCGAACTTGGCAGGGGCCTCGAAAAGCTTGGCTTTGCCTGGATCGAGGAGGCGATGGACGAGCAGAGTTCTGCCTCTTACACATGGCTCGCGGCAAATCTCGACATTCCGGTTCTCGGTCCGGAAAGTGCCGGAGGCAAGCACTATACCCGCGCCGAATGGATCACCTCGAAAGCTTGCGACATCCTGCGCACCGGCGTGCATGACGTGGGCGGCATTTCGCCAGCGCTGAAGACGATGCATCTTGCCGAGTCTTTTGGCATGAATTGCGAGGTGCACGGCAATGGAGCACCCAACCTGATCGTCACGGCGGTTTCGAAGAATGTTCGCTGGTATGAGCGCGGCCTGCTGCACCCGTTCCTCGAATATGACGATGGGTTTGAGTATCTCAACGCGCTGGTCGACCCGATGGACCAGGACGGCTTCGTTCATCTGTCTGACAAACCCGGCCTCGGCGAAGACATCAACTTCGATTTCATCAACGACAACCTCGTCGATTGACAGCGTCTGGATGCGGCGCGAACGCCAATCCCGAAAAAAGGACACATCATGAACTACAACTCAACGAACCGGCTGGCCTATGATCCATTGGCCCTCAAATCCGTTCTGTCATCCGGCCTGATGTCCTTTCCTTTGACTGACTTCGATGAGCAGGGCGAGTTCGACCCCGCGGGCTACCGGGCAAGGCTCGAATGGCTGATGCCCTACAGTGCGACCGTGTTGTTCGCGGCCGGCGGGACTGGGGAAGGGTTCTCATTGACCCTGGCCGAGCACGCACAGGTTATCCGAGCAGCAGTCGAAACCTGTGGCTCCCATACACCCATCATTGCGGGAGCGGGGTATAGCACGCGTCTGGCGGTTGAGATGGCGCGCAATGCCCAGGCGGCGGGCGCTGCCGGAATTCTGCTTCTTCCCCATTACCTGACTGAGGCCAATCAACAGGGTCTCGCTGCACACATCGAAACCGTGTGCAGGTCGGTCGATATTGGTGTGATCGTTTATAACCGCAATGTCTGCCGTCTGAGCGCCGATACGCTTGAACGTTTGGTCGACAGAAATCCCAATCTCATCGGTTTCAAGGATGGCATTGGAGAAATCGAGGCCGTCACAGAAATCCGCAGCAGACTTGGCGACCGCCTGAGCTATCTCGGCGGCCTGCCCACCGCAGAAGTCTATGCCGAAGCTTATAACGCCGCGGGCTTTCCGGTTTATTCATCCGCCGTTTTCAATTTCATCCCCAAGACTGCCATGGCGTTCTACGGGGCAGTGCGCAGCGGCGACCGCAACACGACCGAGCGGCTCCTGAAAGAGTTCTTCCTGCCCTATATCGCAATCCGCAATCGCGCCGGCGGCTACGCCGTGAGCATCGTCAAGGCTGGGGCACGTCTCGTTGGAAGGCCCGCCGGACCGGTTCGTCCGCCGCTGACGGATTGCTCGAAACAGGACCACAAGGACTTGCAGGTTCTGATTGAAAGGCTCGGACCGCAATAGGGTCCGTGCCTGACACGCCGAATACGAGCGATTCAACTTCGGTTAAACACCGCATCGAGCCACTGGATTGCCGCGTCCTGCTGCGCGGCTCCAAACTCATGACCTGACGGCCAGATTCTGGTTTCCAGATGCCCGGGAGCCTGGGCAGCGCCCCAGCTTTCGGTCAGATCGCCGAATGCCGCCGTTACGGCTGCGCGCGGGAAATGAGGGTCGTGATCGCCCGCGTAGAAGAGCCCGGGTCGCGGGGCTATGAGGGCAGCGATATCAGGGTAATCCAGCTTTCCGGCAAGTGGCGGATGCAGCATGTAATAGGCCGATTGGCCGCGGAGCAGATTGGCTCCCGGCTCCATCAACCCGGTTAACCGCCCCATCCAGCTGATGGCCACCGAAGCCGATATTGCCTCAGTCAGTGCGGCTACCTGCCAGGCACGGTAGCCGCCGAATGAAAATCCCATGCTCGCCACGCAGAGTTCGTCAACTTCCGGCAATGCGCTCAGGCAAAGTGCGGCCTGCACATCCTCCGACGCCACGACCGCAGCAAGTGACGTCCCGAATTGCAACAGGTTGGCGGCCAGAGCCTGTTGCGCCTGATAGCCGTTTCCTTCGCGGCTGCCCCAGCCGAGGGCGTCGGCACAAAGAACAACATAGCCACGTTTGACGAGCACCTCACCAAGGTAGCGACTATCGTAACAGCGTTCGGTCCACGCGCTTGCAGAAAGCGCCTTGTCGTCATTCCAGGGCCGAACGAGCTTTTCCTTGCCGATGTCAAAACGCGAGCCATGGTCGTGGAGCAACAGGACGGCGGGACGTCGGGTCTTGCCGGCGGGTAAGAGAAGGAATGCTTCAGTTGTTTCACCGCTGCTGAATGTGAGTTCCAGCAGCCGGGTCTCATGCGATTCGTGATCTCGCCGCTCAATGGTTCGGGCGCGTGCTGCGCAGGCATCGCGAAGGTCGAGTGCCTCAGTGACAAATGCCCTCGTCGCTGACTGCCAGGAATCGAACGACAGATCTGTCGACTTGAATGATCTGGTAAACTGGACTGACTCACGCAGTCGCCGCGACAAACCGGACATGTTGTCCCGGTCAATCATTGTCCATCGTCTATCGACTGCTGAAGGCGGTCGCGGCTGCCGCTCAAATGCATCCGCATCGTCGCCCGCGCGCCATCTGTGTCACTCCGGCGGATGGCGACGAGGATTTGCCGGTGTTCGGAATTGACGCGTGCGAGATATTCCGAGAGCGTGGATTCGTCAAAACGATGCGTCTGCAGTCGTGCTCTCGGGATCAGGACTTCGCCGAGATAATTGAAGATCTTCAGAAAATGATCGTTCTGACTGGCGCGGGCAATGGCCCGGTGAAAATTCAAATCCGCTTCAATACTGTCGCTTCCCGTCTTGATGGCATCGGCCATCGCCTCGCACGCGCCTTCGATTGCGCGAATGTCGTCATCACTGCGTCGCTTGGCGGCCAGCGCCGCAGCCTCGGACTCCACGGCAATGCGCAATTCCAGACCCTTGACGACCTCCTCGATGACGGAAAGATCTTCTTCCGCGATGCGGAATGCAGGCAGAGCGGTGTTGTGGACGACGAAAGCGCCGATGCCCTGCTGGGTCGAAACCATGCCATTGGCGCGAAGATTGGCGATCGCTTCACGAACGACAGTTCGGCTGACACCGAACTCGTCGATCATTTCCTTTTCAGTCGGGAGTTTCGCGCCCCTGGGAAATTCACCCGATTTGATCCTGCCAGCGACTTGCCTGACCAATTGTGAGGTTAGTGTTTCTCGCCTCTTCGTGTTCATTCGTTCCCCTTTGGAGAAATCTACTCACGGCCGATCAGACGCATGCAAGTCCAGTGATAATTGAGGACTCATGCGACTCGATCATATTCAATACTCGAGTCGATCAATTGGCGCGCGTATGGATGTTTTGCCCCGCCTTTGCACAACTCTGTACGATTCATGATCTCCACAATGCTTCCGGACTGCATGACGGCCAGGCGCTCGCACATGTAGTCGATGACAGCCAAATCGTGCGAGACGAACAGATAGGTCAGCTTTCGCGTGCGCCTGATTTCGTTCAGCAAGTTGAGCACCTCCGCCTGAACAGATACGTCGAGCGCTGATGTGGGCTCATCAAGCAAGAGCACGCTCGGCTCAAGGATCAACGCCCTCGCAATCGCCACACGCTGCCTCTGTCCGCCCGAGAGTTCATGCGGATAACGTGAAAGGAAGGAGCCATTCAAACCAACATCGATGAGCGCTTTTTCCATTCGCTCTTGCTGGCGATCGAGCCGGTGAATCCGAAGCGGCTCCTGCAACGCGGTCTTGATCGACTGGCGCGGATGAAGCGAACCATAGGGATCCTGGAACACCATCTGCACGAGGCGACAATACTCAGCGGCAGGGATCTGGTCGACCGGCCTGCCGGCAATCGAGATCTCGCCGGACCAGAATGTCAGCAGGCGCGCAAAGCAGCGCAGAATGGTCGATTTTCCCGAACCGGATTCGCCGACGAGCCCGAACGATTCTCCGGACGCAACTGAAAAGCCGACCTCATTGAGGATCTTCTTCTGGGCAGCACCCATGCCCAGTGAAATGGTGAGACCCTTGATGGTTACATCGCTCATCACATTGTCTCCACTGCTGGTTTTGCGAGACCGGGATCGCGGCCGAGGACCGGCAAGGGTCCCCTATTGCCCCCGATATGCGGCTGCGCGGCCAACAATCCTCGCGTGTATGGGTGAGAAGCATGGGTCAGGTCGCGCGCCGCGCAGGATTCCACGATCTCGCCCGATCGCATGATCAACACCCGATCGCAGAAGTTGCGAACCAGGTTGAGGTCGTGACTGATCATGATCAGTCCCATGCCCTTGCGCGTCACCAGTTCATTGAGAATATTCAGCACCTGCATGCGGACAGTGACGTCCAGCGCTGATGTCGGCTCGTCGGCAATGATCAGCTGTGGCTCGGGTATCAGCATCATTGCAATCATGATGCGCTGACCCATGCCGCCGGATACCTCGTGCGGATAGAGGTCGTACACACGCTCGGGATCGCGGATATGCACAGCCTCGAGCATCTCCAAGGTTTTCTGACGTGCCTGTTGACTGGATGCGCGTGTGTGCACGCGGTACGCCTCCGAGACCTGATGGCCGACCCGGTGTACCGGGTTGAGCGAGAATTTGGGATCCTGCAGGATCATGGAAATGCGGCGGCCGCGAATTGTCAGCATTTCCCGTTCGCCAGCCTTGAGCAGGTCGGTATCCTGAAACTGGAGCCGGTCGGCGCTGATCCGTGCGGACGGGAGCAGCTTCAACAAAGCCCGGCCAATTGTCGATTTGCCGGACCCGGACTCTCCCACGATACCCAGTCTCTCACGCCCAAGTGTAAAGGAGACACCCCGCACCGCATCGGAATAGGTCTTGTCCTTGCGGTAGCTTACGCGGAGGTTGGAAACGTCCAATAGAGGTTGCTGGTCGTTCATGGTCCTCTCCTCAACGCTGTTTTGGATCGAGGGCATCGCGAAGACCGTCCCCGAGAAGGTTGAAAGCCAGACTGACGATCAAAATGGCAGCACCCGGAAATGCGACCAGCCACCAGCTGTCAAGCATGTAGCGGCGACCCGTTGCGATCATGGCACCCCATTCTGGCAGCGGCGGCTGAGCGCCGAGGCCCAGGAACCCAAGTCCCGCTGCGGTCAGGATGACGGTCGCCATGCTCAACGTTATCCGCACCAGGACCGAAGGGAGACACATCGGCATGATCGACTTGGTGATGATGCGGATCGACGAGGCGCCCTGCATGCGTGACGCTGAGATATAATCCGCCGAACGGAAGGTCAGCGTTTCGGCCCGGGCAAGGCGGGCGATCGGCGGCCATGATGTCAATGCGATGGCGATGATCGCGTTTTCGAGCCCCGCACCCAGTGCCGCAACGAATGCGAGTGACAGGATCAGACCGGGAAATGAGAGAAAGATGTCGGTGATCCGCATCATGACGGTGTCGCACCAGCCGCCGAAATATCCTGCGGTCGTGCCCACCAGAAGACCGACTGGCCCGACGACGATCGAGACGAGGGTGATGATTGACAGGGTGATCCGCGTACCATGGACAATGCGGCTGTAGATGTCGCGGCCAAGCTCGTCCGTGCCAAACCAGTTCGCGGCATCCGGAGATCGGAGCGCATTGGGCAGGTCCACAAGATTCGGATCATGCGTTGCGATCCAGGGTGCGAGGATGGCGCAAAGCACAAGGATGACGACGACAGCGAGGCCGAAGCAGGATGAAGGGTCGGAGGAAAGCCGTTTGAGGACGGCACCCAGTCCTTTCAGCGGTCCGGAGAACCATGGGGAGACACGTGCGTTCGACATGTTTTCGGTACCGTACAAGCTCTTGATTGTCATCGCGTCCTCGGATCAAAGATTTTGTAAAGGACATCGGAAAGCAGATTCAGACAGATGAAAATGATGCCGACAATGAGCACGCAGGTCATGACGGCGTTCATGTCGCCGACCAGCATGTTGTTCGTCATGTACTGGCCGAAGCCCGGCCAGGAAAAGACGGTTTCAATCAGGACGGCACCTTCGAGCAGGCTGCCATAGGCGAGCGCTACAATGGTCACGAGCTGGACGCGGATATTGGCGAAGGCGTGGTGCCATACTGTCCTGCTGTTCGAGAGCCCCTTGACGCGGGCGGTGACCACATACTCCTGGTTGAGCTGGTCGAGCATGAAGCTGCGGGTCATGCGCGTAATGTAGGCCATCGACGAGTAACCCAATATGCTGGCCGGCAAAACGAGATGGTTGACCGCGTCCCGGAACACTTCCCAGTCGCCCGCCATGGCGGCGTCGATGAGGAGAAATCCAGTGGTTTCGGGGACCAGCCCGATATTGTAATCCGACATGCGTCCGCCGCCGCCGACAAGACCGAGCGATGCATAGAAGACGATAAGACCGATCATGCCGATCCAGAAGATGGGCATCGAGTGGCCAAGCAAGGTGACCACGCGGATCGCGTGATCGATCAGGGTGTTGCGGCGGACTGCGGCAAGGATACCCAGCGGAATGCCAAGGCCTGCGCCGCAGATGATTGCGAATGTCGCAAGTTCGATTGTCGCCGGCATGACATGGGCGATATCGTTGATTACCGACTGGCCAGTGCGGATCGACACGCCAAAGTTTCCGGTCAGGATGTCACCGAGATAGCGCAGGAACTGTTCATAGATCGGCCTGTCCATGCCAAGCCGTTCGGCCACCATGTTGTAGGTAGCGGCATCTGCCTCCTCGCCGATGATGGCGCGGACAGGATCGACTGGCATCAGCCGGCCGATGCAGAAGGTAAGAACCAGAAGACCGAACAGCGTCACCAAAATCGTGGCAGCTTGTCTTGCTCCGGCATATAAACGTTCTTGCGTCATCTGGAACATCTCTTGCGGTTGCCTTGCTGCCGCTGCCACACGGTGATGCGGCAGCGGCCGGGTCAGGGGATTCAGCGCGCCTTGGTGACGGCACTGAGATCCGTGGACCAAGACGGATTAAGCGCGAGGCCCTTGATGTCCGCCCGTGAAGCGACAGAATCGACGACTTCGGAGAACGGCTGGATCGATGGCATCATATCCGCATAGTAGGTCTGGATCTCGCCATATTGGGTTGCCTGACGCTTGGTATCGGACTCGACCAGGGCGTCATCGATCATCTTGTTGAGCTTTTCGTCGAAGAACGATGTTCTCCAGCCTTGGAAATTGGTGAGCTTCGCATCGTCCGCATTGTTGGGATTATAGGCGATGGCGCGCAGGTTTGAGTCCGGGTGAGGCAACTGACCGCCGCCGCCACGACCCACGATCAGTTCGAATTTTCGCTCGCGCATCGCGCCGTAAATCTGATCGCCGGACCCGGTGATGACTTCGGCCTTGATGCCGCCCTGAGCAAGGCTTGCCTGGATGGCGGTGGCAAGGTTGAGGAACGGGGCATCCGAGAGGGCGCGCAATGTCGTGGAGAAGCCATCCGGATAACCAGCTTCGGCAAGGAGAGCCTTTGCCTTTGCCACGTCGAGCGTGTAGCCGACATCTGGAAGTACGCCGGGCAGACCACTCTGGATGGGCCGGTCATGCGGCTTGCCGAAGAACGGCAGCACTGTCGCGTTCAGGCCCTTATAATCGATGAGATAGCGCAGCGCCTCACGCACCTTCGGCTTGTTGAATTTTTCATCCTTCATCGACACTGCGAGGTAGTAGAAACCACTGCCGCCGATTGTCTGCACCACAACGTCCTTGTTGGCCTGCAATGCCGTCAAATCTGCTGCTGCCATCGAAAAAGCGATATCGATGTCGCCCTTTTCCAGCATCAGCCGCTGGCTCTGCGATTCGGGAAGGTGCCGCATGATGATGCGGCGCATGGCGGCCTCCTTGC
Source organism: Phyllobacterium brassicacearum (assembly GCF_003010955.1). Lineage (GTDB taxonomy): Bacteria > Pseudomonadota > Alphaproteobacteria > Rhizobiales > Rhizobiaceae > Phyllobacterium > Phyllobacterium brassicacearum. The sequence goes on along the minus strand of NZ_PGGO01000023.1, from coordinate 44,071 downwards.
CCCAATGATTGTCATTGCGGGCCAACAATACCCGCTCATTGGACTTCCATTCCTGCAACACGAAGGGTCCGGAACCCGCGGAATGGGTAGTGAGCCAGGCGCCACCCATGTCGCCGTTCGCTTCATTGGCCATGACGGTCTTGCTGTCGAGGACCGAGCCGGGCCCGACGATGCCCAAGGTCAGGACGATGATCTGCGGATCGACGCGCTTGGGTAGTGTGATGACTACTGTCGAAGCATCGGGAGCGGTGAAGCTCGCGTCGGCATTGGCAGCCGAGAACCCATGGGTCTTCAGGAAGGAAGCCTGGGCAAGATTGAGTTTCATCAGGCGCTTGAACGACCAAACGACGTCCTCAGCGGTCACCGTATTGCCGGAAGCAAACTTGGCGCCTTCGCGCATCTTGAACACAATTTTTGTATTGTCCTCGCTGACAGTCCAGCTCTCGGCGAGTTGAGGATTAGCCTGCGAACGGTTCACCGGGTCAAGCGACACCAGGCCTTCGTAAATGTTGGCGAGGACCTGCACGGTTTCCTTGCCGGTAATTGCGGCAGGATCGAGCGTCAGGATGTTCGACATCGAGAACCCGACCACAAGCTGGTTCGGCGGCGTTTCGGCAAACGATACGGTTGCAAAAGAAACGGTACTGAGCATCGCGGCCGCTACGGCCCTTGCGAAAACATTCATAAGTAAGCTCCTCCTCGCGGACAATGATTGGCGCGTGTCTTGAATGATTCAAAAGTTGCCTCCTGCAACTTGATTTCAAACATATGACATCTTACAACTTGTGTCAAATGGGTTAGTGCTATATGGTTCGGACAGGGATCACCTAGGGCTCATCAGAGGATATTAGCCAGATGTATCAATTAGTTACTGATAGAACGACAATGAACTCACCGGAGCGCAAGGTCGTATACAATGACAGGAACCCAATAGCCGACGTGGCCCGCAGGTTGGGTCTATAGCCATAGATACTCAGGGTAGTATGACCTCTTGGGAAAGGAAAGATAATATGACTGGAACACATTTCACCTCGCGCTTTGCAATATCACCAGCCGAGGCCGCGACGTTCGGAACGAAGGAGCTCCGCGCCAATTTCCTTGTGGCGGATCTGTTTGCTACGGATCAGATAAACCTGACCTATTCGCACTATGACCGCATGATCGTCGGCGGCGCCAATCCGGTTTCGCAAGAGCTGAGGCTGGAGAGCATCAAGCCAACGGGAACCGCGAATTTCCTCGATCGCCGCGAGATGATCGCAGTGAATATCGGCCAAGCCGGCATCGTCAGCGTCGACGGCCAGCGCTTCGAACTCGGCCATCGCGACATGATCTATATCGGCATGGGAGCCAGGGACGTGCGGTTCGCATCGGTCTCGAAGCAAGAGGCTGCTTGCTTCTATCTTATCAGCGCGCCGGCGCATCAGGCCTATCCGACGACATGTATCACTATCGGCGACGCGAAGCGGATTGACCTTGGCTCACAGGAAACCAGCAATGAGCGGTCGATTTTCCAGTTTGTGCATCCCGAAGGCGTCAAGACCTGCCAGCTTGTCGTGGGAATGACCACGCTCGCGCGGGGCTCGGTCTGGAACACCATGCCGGCGCATGTGCACGACCGCAGGTCCGAGGCATATCTTTACTTCGGCTTGGCAGAGAATGCACGCGTGGTGCATCTGATGGGTGAACCAGACGAGACCCGCCATCTCATTGTCGCCGACAAGCAGGCCGTTCTGTCTCCCGGCTGGTCGATTCATTCAGGGTCGGGGACGTCGAACTATACCTTCATCTGGGCGATGGCCGGCGACAATGTCGATTATACGGATGTCGATCCGGTAGCGATCGGAGATCTGGCATGACGAGCCCCTTCAGTCTCGCCGGCAAGCGCATCGTCGTGACCGGCGCAAACACCGGCATCGGTCAGGGCATCGCGGTCTCGATTGCCCGGGCGGGCGGCAGCGTCGTCGGCGTTGGCCGGTCGCCAATGACGGAAACAGCCCGGATCATCGAGGCGGACGGCGGCACATTTACCGGTGTCCAGGGTGACCTTGGCGATGTGCAAAAGGCGGTCACGATCATCAACGACATCTGGGATGGAATTGGAACCGTCGATGGACTGGTCAACAATGCGGGGATCATTAGGCGTGCTGACGCACTTGATTTCAGCCCTGAAGATTGGGACGAGGTCATGGACGTCAATCTGCGGTCGGTCTTCTTCATGTCCCAGGCCTTCGCCAAGCGACTGGTCGCCGAGGACAGGCGCGGCAAGATCGTCAACATCGCGTCGATGCTGAGCTTCCAGGGCGGCATCCGGGTGGCCTCCTACACCGCATCGAAATCCGGCCTGGTCGGCATCACGCGACTGCTTGCGTGCGAATGGGCGCAAAGGTCTATCAACGTCAACGCGATCGCGCCTGGCTATATCGTCAGCAACAATACGGAGGCCCTGCGCAACGATCCTGACCGCAACAGTGCAATTCTTTCCCGGATCCCTGCCGGGAGATGGGGAGAGCCACAGGATATTGGCGACGCCGCGGTGTTTCTGCTGGCAGCTGCTTCGAATTACATGCATGGCGCAGTCATACCCGTCGATGGCGGCTGGCTGGCAAGATAAAGGATAAACAATGTCAAACGTGAAACTCTTCGCCCAGGCCGACGAACACGCCTGGACCACTCTCGACAATGGCAATCGCCGCCGGGTCATCGTTTATACGGATGAGCTGATGCAGGTGGAGTTCGATTTCGATGAAGGAGCCGTTGGTGCCCTGCATTCGCACCCCCATGTCCAGGCGAGCTATGTCGCCGAAGGTCGCTTCGAAGTCACTGTGGACGGCAAGTCCGCCATCATCGGCAAGGGCGGCAGCTTCATAGTGCCCTCGGGTGCCGTGCACGGCGTCAAAGCTATCGAAAAAGGCCGCCTGATCGATACGTTCACGCCGCATCGTGCGGATTTTCTTGGGGGGTGATGGGTCAGCCAGGGCCTCGACCTGGTAGCCATTGCCGACGCCGTTCGCTACGTGGAGAACTCTTCGACCAGATCGTTTGGTTGCCCGAACGAACACCGCAGTTGGTCTATTCACAACGGTATATCTCTTCGGGCGGTCCGAGATTTCCGCAGACCTAGTTTAATCAGGCATGGACGAACCCTGGCGTGGCCAGTGTGGCTCCGGTTAGGGAGAGAACGTGCGCTACATGCCGGTTCGGCTCGTGATGCCAGCATGCAGTTTGCCTGCTCGCAAAATCTTTTCCAACGTCCGAGAGTTTCATGTGGGCTCCGCCTCACATTCGAAACCTCCGGCGCAGAGGGAAAAGTCCCGACACAACAATTGTGGGTACCTATTCCCGCCACGAACACGGGCGACATCGGATCGCACGCCTTTTGGGGACGGTAATGGGATGCTGTCCGTGTTCGTGGCAAGGCAAGTCAGTGGACTTTCAGTAGTCGGCTTAAGATCGCGTCCGGTTCGAATTCCAGTATCGAGGCCAGTTCGAGAAATTCAACAACGTCCACGCGCCTCTGTCCACTTTCAAGTCTGGCAACGAACGATTGGTACTCACCCAAACGGGAGGCGAGTTCAACCTGGGTAAGGCCGGCAGTCTCCCGCTTCTCTATCAAGAGGGCTATCAGGGCTTTGTGTCTCGCCGTTCCCAGGGTCTTTACCACGATCGATTCCCCATTTTCAGATGGGGTCTTCAATTATATCTGAAAATAAGTTATCTTAAATTCAGATATTCGTTTTTGATTCGAGCTCTGGAGGTCACCTTTCGATGGAACTACGCCAGCTCCACAATCTTGTCGTGGTTGCCGAACGCCTTCAGTCGCGCGGGCAGGTTGACAGTTCATATTGCCTGGCCGGCACCGAGCACGCAGATCCAGTCCTGGATTGTGACGTGACCGCTTCGGGAGGAGTAGATGAGCGGGTGCGTTGCATTTGGCGCGAATGGATGGCAACGCACAGAAAGCTCGAGGAGCTGTGTAAGGCGCAGCAGCGTCTTGAACGCCGTCTGGTTGCGGCTATCGGCTTCCCCCGCGTTGGCAGCGGACATGGAGCGACCGGCCGCGGCGTTTACAGCAGGCGAGATCGATTCCCTGCTTGGCGGAGGAACAGAGACCGTCGACGCACGAAAAGAGGCGAAGGCAGTTCTTCGTGCGCGGCAGCACGTCTGGGACGGGATGGACGAGCGGTTGGAGTACAGTCGTGCGATTCGTGCCGAGGCAGAGGCGGATGTAAACGTTGGATCAGACGGAGGGACTTCTGAGGGATCATTATCCGTTTCCGCTTCCCGCGTTCGGCCCCGGCGTCTTGGTAAGTCTTACGCCTACACCTTTGTCGTTGCTCTCGGGGAGAAACTCTATTCCTGCCCTTTCAAGGACCGCCTGAATGGCGTTCAGATTTGCGGCGGTGATGGAGGGCGTCGTGTCCTCCGCTTCCGCGCGGCGTACCGTCGAAATGCCGACAACCGCCGCACTGGCAAGGTCTTCCGCACTCCAGCGAACAAGAGCCCGCGCTGCTCGTATTTGGGCTCCATTAATAGTTTTCATTTCTTCCGATTTTTCAGCTTGAATGTTTTTCATTCATATGATACTAAAAGGCTCACTCTGATCCGCGAAGCACGCTTATAAGAGCGGCGCTGGTGGCAAATTCAGAGAGTGCGGCTGCACAAGGTGCTGGTAACACCGTGAGCAGCCTGACCATAAACCAAGTTAATAGGGAACTCGGATCGATGGCTGATTCTGAGAATAGCAGAACTTTGTCGCCAGTCACCTGCAGAGGCTTGCTCTCGGGTGCGGCGGTATGGTTGGCAGGCCAAACGGCAAATGTGATGCCTGTTTGCGGCGTAACCGCTTCGGCAGAAACGGATGTGCGGGTACTTTGCATTGGCGCAACTGGATGGCGGCGCACAGAGAGGTCCGATCAGCTGCGCCGGGCGCAGCAGCGTCTTGAAGGACGCCGGGTCGCGACTATCGGTTTCCCTCGCGTTGAAATAAAAGCTGAACGGTATTTTGAGCGTCAGTTCGATTGTGCTTCCTTCTTCAACCTAACGCCGGGTCCTTCGCCATTCTCTGGAACGAAGATCACGCCCGCAGATTCAAGGACAGCGATAACCGCTCGCAAATTATTTGATAGGGGTATCGGGCGTCTTTCGGCCTCCATGCGCCTTACGGTGGGAGCAGAAATATTGGATTGCTTGGCGAGTTCCACTTGACCAAGCCCAGTCAGAGCGCGCGCTGCAGCTATCTGTCGCCCCGTAACGTGATTAATTTCGCTCATTTTGATAAATTCCGCTTGACTCTTCTCTTGACCGCGTAATATATATCGTGGCGAGCGATTCTAATCAAAGGAATCCCGTGGCGGCCGAATAGCGTCGCCGATTCAACCATTTTGGCAGTGTGGTTCTTTGTCATACCGAGTCCGCCAAAGCGACGTAATACGAGGAGACCGGCATCAATGGAAAACGGTTAACCAAAATTGACCGAACGTTTGTATTGCATGGCCGGCGCAGGTCCATGCTCTGCAATGCGAGCTCGGTATTCATCTGACGGTTCGCGCCACAAGGCATGATGCCGAATACAGCCCGACCATAAACCAGCTTAACGGAGCTCGGATCATGACCGATTCTGAGAATAGTAGAACTTTGTCACCAGTCACCTGCAGGCGGGTCAATCAGCGGCTACCAAGCTTCACGCCGGTTCCATTGAAAAATTCAATGCCGGCCGATTCCAATACCAATCGAACGGCGGCGACATTATTTATCATTCCACTGGCTGGGCCATCGCTGGCCTCCATTCGCTTTAAAGTGGGGACTGAGATGTTTGCGCCCTCAGCCAGCTTGGACTGTGACATCCCCAGCAGCGCTCGAGCGGCAGCAATCTGGCGTCCAGTGATAGCGATGTGATCCATAGGTATCAAAATTATCCAAAGGTGTTGACATGCGTATCGCTGTGATCTAAAAGTATCACATCGACCCAATGATCTAACCAGAATCAAGCTGTTGGGAGCTCGGATCATGGCTGATTCTGAGAATAGCAGAACTTTGTCTCCAGTCATCCGGAGAGGTTCGCTATCGGGCACGGCGTTATGGCTGGCGGACGAGACCGCAATTGTGGCGCCTGATTGTGACGCCGCCGCAGGTGCTTACCGGCACCAAACCTATGACCAATGGCTATCTCGGATAGCACAACAATAGAGGGAAATATACAGACATGCAGACAACGAAACCATTCGTAGCTCGCCCCGTTTCTCTGGCTTTGATCATTTCGGCCTCGGCGCTGGCTGCCAGTATTGCGATACATCCCGTACTTGCCGGTGCGCTCGATGGAGAGAGTATTGGCGGTGGCATCGGCGGCGCTGTCGGCGCGGGCCTTGGCGGAGCAGGAGGGGCTGCAGTGGGCGGTCCAACCGGGGGCGCCATAGGAACGGGCCTTGGAAGTCAGGCGGGAAGAGAAATCGGGGAGCGTGTCGGTAAACAACTCGGCGACACCGACTGGAGCGGAGTGCCCGACGACGCTAACTACGATGCAATGGGCAATTACACAGGGGGCAGTAGCGATACGAGTGGAGGCCGTCGGGATGCCGGCGATCACCATTAATTGTTGAATCAACGGCACTATCGTAAAAGAGCAGAGGCGCTATCGCTTCTGCTCTTTATGCAAAGGAAGATCTCGACAATGGAACTTTCGATATCGGCAAACAACGCAATCATGAGAATGTCGTTTATGGCAAGATTGCTATTGCGGTGCGCAATTGTCGGTGTGGCCACGCTCGTTTCCTATCAATTTTTCTCCAAAGATTCATACTACCTGTTCGTAATATTGCTCTGCATTGCCGCTATTGTCGGAGGACTATGGTGGCGTAAAGACGAAAGAGGTCTGTGGAGCCGGAATGACAAACAATAGGATTGTTTGCCTCAATCGCAGGCGTGCCAAGGCAGAGGCGAAAGCCCATCGTGACGAGCTGGCGGAAGCCCTTTGGGCAGCGCGTGCCCATCGGTGGTGGGAATAGTCGCGAAGCTTCATACCGTCCTATCGAGATGCGAGGACGACGGACCTCACGACGAACCGCCATGGCCGCAAATCCGTTCGGTCCTCATGGAACTCACCAGCCTCAATGGCACCAGCTCTGGCCGTTTCGAGGCGCGACCTGAGCCAGGATCCGCAGCGTCATCCATCATCGAAATGTCACCCCAACCGGTTCAGAGCCCTGATGTCGTCGGGGCTTTTGGCTGGCCATTTGCTCCCCCCCTGTCGGTGAACCAGGTGGATCCTTTGGCGAGCGCACGAGACAGCACAGACATGTAAACGTTGTTCCCACGGATTTTTTGGGTAAAACGTTTCTAGTGCGGGGTAGCTGTCGCGACTGAATTTTTGCCAACTGACGCCAAACGGGGACATGAAGCATTTAAGCACCCACATCGATGACAGACTGGCCGTCGATGGACCATCGCCGGAACAGACGCCGACGCTGCCCGATCCCGCCGAGCGAATCTTGCACCTGTCGCTGCGGCTTTGGGCGAGCGAAGCAGCGGCGGTGAGAAGGGCGGCAGCAGCGCGCGGCGTGAAACCGGCGCAGTGGCTCCGCTCGGTGGTGCGCGTGCGCCTCGGGGCCGGCACGCAATACAGCGCGTCGGAGCTGCACGAACTGCGCGCCCTGACCAACCAGGTGCGCAGGATCGGCGTCAATCTCAATCAGCTTGCCCGCGCTGCCCATGAAGCGCGTCTCGAACAGGTGCCCTTCGCCGTTGACACCAGGGTTCTTGCAACCGCGTGCGGGGAAGTCGAGCGGATATTGGCCGCGCTGCATTCTATGGCGCGCGGCAACGTGCGCTTCTGGGAGGGGTTGGCCGATGGCGAATGACCCGAAGGTCCGCCTGCTTTACGATGATTTTTACAAGGAGGTCGGTGTGGCCGCGGCATGGACGCCGCCGTCGAAAATCAGGGTCTATCGCGATGCGCTTTTAAAGGGGCGGGTAAAGCCGGGGCCGCGCAACAGCGCGGCGGACAAGGCAAGGCTCGCCCGCATTGCCAGCAAGGCGCCGGAAGTCATGATCAAGGTTACCGGACGCACCGGCGATGCCGCGCATCTGAAAGCGCATATGGATTATATCACCCGCAACGGGAAAGTGGCCGCAGAGACCGATTACGGCGCAATGAAAGGCAAGGACGCTGTCAGGGATCTCTATGACGACTGGATGGACGATGACATTATCTACGGCGGTCAGCACCAAATCCGCAAGGCGCCGCTTTCGGTGAACATGATGCTGTCCATGCCGCCCGGCGTCGACCGGGACGCCTTCCGCAATGCGGTGCGCGATTTCGTCGACGCCGAACTGCGGAAGCGTGCCGATGTGATGGTGGCGTTTCACGACGACACGGAGCACCCGCACGCGCATGTGACCGTGCGCGGCCGTCAGCACGACGGCAAAACCTTCAATCCGCAAAAACCGGTGCTTGCGCGCTTTCGCGAGCAGTTTGCCGGCGCATTGCGCCATCGCGGCATCGAGGCGGAAGCAACGCCGCGGTATGCGCGCGGGCAAACCATGAAGTCCGAGCGGTTGCATATGCGCCATATGCGCACGAAAGGGCTGATGCCCCGCACCGAGAGCGCAGCAATCCTGGATGCGTTCCGGGATCTTGAGCGCGCGAGGAACAGCGCCTCACTTCCCGAAGACGAGGGGAAATCGCGCCCATGGGTCAAGGTGGCGAGGGAGCGCCATGCGGGCGTCATGGCGGTGTATGCCGCCGCCGTGCGCGAATTGGCGGCAAGCGCAAACCCTTCCGATCGACAGCTTGCGCAACAGGTCGAGCAGTTCGTTCGATCGATGCCGGCGCCCATGTTCGCGCACGATCTCTACAAGCAGGCGCTTGAGCGGCAGCTTGCCGAAAGAGCAAAGCTGCCCCCAACGACCGTGAAGCAGCGGGACAGGCCGGAGCGATGAACGAACTTGGTTACGCAGACGCTCTAAGTGCTGGAATCGAGCCAGTCCCTTATCGTACAGTTTCAATTAACGCGCCCGGTCCAGGCGAATTTCCCGGGACTCTGGACGCTTTGGTTTGGGCAAAGCGGCAACCGGCCTTACTGGCACTCGTGACACTGGATACCGGGTTGAAGGTCGTCGTCGTCGGCTATCACCGCAACCGGGATGGGGTTCCATACGCGGGTTTGCGTAATTTTACGCCCGGTCAGAAGATCAAGGTGAACGTCGAGGTCGGGCCCCGAAACGGACTGCGCTCCAGATTATCAGCAATCAACGTGTCCCAATGCTCGGGTCCCGCTTATGCTCGATCACCTGCTTCCCGGCCTTGGGCTGGCGCGCGGCAAGCGTAATGGTCTATGCTTCGTACTCAACCGGTAGGTTGGCGAGAAGTTTCACAAAGGGCGTGTTCGAACCAGGCGGCCGCGAAACTGATGTGTCTTGGTCTAAGCACGGCAATACAATGGCTGCCGAGAGTTCGCGACGCAGCTGGGCAAAACGGATGATCTCGAACCGGCGGCAGAGACTGCGTCCGAACCAAGCAAGACAAGATCGCCCACGGTGAGTTAGAGGTCTGGTACCTAGTTGCTGTCCCGTTGCATAGCAAGCTCCCCGACCTTGCCGTCGGCGTCAAGGGTCAAGGTAGCCGCCGAGGCTCGCGAGCACCTGGAGTGCGCTGCAGCGCTGAGCAGCCGGTAAGCTGAAACGCACAAGGGATGGGGCCGGCCTTGTTCGCTCAAAATCTTCGTCGTGAGCCTCAGACAGAAACAGCGCGTTTGAGCGCCTCCTTCAACCGAGCGAAATCTTCGTCACTGCACCCAAGAGTCCTTGCATACTCGGATGCTCTGGGTGGCGCTTGTCTCTAAGCTGCATCTGCTGACCATGCGAAGCTAATGCCGGGAAATGGTTATGCGCGCAAGAGCCTCTTGACCACGCTCGTCATCGATTGTTCCCATGCTGGCGCCCGCCAGTCAAAAACGTCATGGAACTTTTCACTGGAAAGTCGGGAATTCAACGGGCGCCGAGCTTGCGTCTGATATTCTGCCGTCAGAATATCCTTGACCTCGGCGAATGGCCCCCGCAGGTTCCGGCTGGCTTCGAAAATTGCGCGCGCAAATGTGCTCCAGTTGGTGCTGCCCGTGCCAGCCAGATGGTAGACGCCAAAAGCATCGAACTGCCCATCTGTCCGAAGGCGGTTCGCCACACGTAGAATTCCGTCAGCAATATCGATGGCCGATGTCGGGTTGCCCCATTGATCGGCAACAACCGAAATACTGTCGCGGTTTTCCGCGATGCGCAGCATTGTCTTGACGAAATTCTTGCCGAACGGGCTGTAGACCCAGGCCGTACGCAAGATCAAATGACGGAGATTGGCACCGGCAACTGCCACCTCACCGTCGAGCTTGGTCCAGCCATAGACGCCGTGGGGTCCTGTCGGATCATGCTCGGTGTAGGGTTTTTCGCCGTCACCCGAGAAAACATAGTCCGTGGAGAGATGGATAACCGGAGCGCCAATATCGGCGGCAGCTTGCGCGACAGCTCCTGCGCCCGTCTCGTTGATGCTGCGTGCCAGGTCGGGTTCGTCCTCGGCCTGATCAACCGCCGTATACGCGGCGGCCGACACGACCAGATCTGGCCGGGCAGCACGTATGGTTTGGTAAACCGTTTCCGGCTGCGTCAGGTCCAGTTCCGGGCGTCCGAGAGGTAGGAGCTCGACGGATGGATCAAGCGCCGCCCTTTCGACCAGGCTGCTGACGACCTGTCCTTCCCGTCCGGTAACGACGATCCTCACGCCGATGTCCTATCGGCCGACGCGGCGCCGAGCCGCTCGCCCGCATAGCGTTCGCCACGAATCGGTTGCCACCACCATTCATTGTCGAGATACCACTGCACGGTCCGCTCCAGACCCGTCTCGAACGTCTCGGCTGGCGTCCAGCCAAGCTCTCGCTCGATCTTTGTGGCATCGATGGCATAGCGCCGATCATGTCCCGGCCGATCGGTGACAAAAGTGATCAGATCACGATAGCGCGCGCCACCCGTCCGCGGCCGCTTTTTATCGAGAATGCCGCAGATTGTCTCGACAACACTGAGATTGGTGCGCTCAGCACGGCCGCCAATATTGTAACTTTCGCCCGGCTTGCCCCTGGTGACGACAAGCTCGAGCGCACGGGCGTGATCCTCAACGAAGAGCCAGTCACGAACATTTGCACCGGCGCCATAAACCGGCAAAGGCCGCCCGTCCAGCGCATTGAGGATAACTAGTGGAATGAGTTTTTCCGGGAAATGGAAAGGACCATAATTGTTCGAGCAGTTCGACAGGACCACGGGTAGACCATAGGTCTCGTGCCACGCCCTGACCAGATGATCCGATGATGCCTTCGAAGCCGAGTACGGTGAGGAAGGTGCGTACGGCGTTTCTTCGGTGAAGATGCCACTGTCAAAAGGCAAATCACCGAACACCTCATCCGTGGAGATGTGGTGAAACCGGAATGTCGACCTGGCAGACTCCGGCAGCTCGCGCCAATAGACAAACGCTGCATTCAGCATGCGGAACGTGCCAACGATGTTCGTTTCAATAAAAGCCGCGGGGCCGTCAATAGAACGATCAACATGGCTCTCCGCTGCCAGATGCATGACCGCGTCGATCTTCTCGCTGCGAAGAATCCCCAGGATGGTCGCATCGTCGCAAATGTCTGCCTGGACGAAGCTGTAATTTGGAGAGTTCTCTATCTGGCGCAGCGAAGCGAGGTTTCCCGCGTAGGTGAGCTTGTCGACGTTAATGACGCGATTTTGAGGATTGGCGGCAAGATGGCGGCAGACTGCAGAACCGATAAAACCGGCGCCCCCCGTAACGAGAATCTTCATCGGATAAACTGCTCCTTCAGGGGAAAATGTCTGCGCCATCAAGCAACGGTGCTTTCCGGTCCTTATCCGACAGTTGAATCGCCGAGGCATCGAAAGGCCATTCGATGCCGATGGACGGATCGTCGAAACGCACCGAACGATCGTGCTCGGGAGAATAATAGTCCGTGACCTTATAAACGACTTCAGTGTTTTCCTCCAAAGTCACGAACCCATGGGCAAAGCCTTTGGGCACCAGAATCTGGTTCCATTTCTTTGCCGAAACCTCGAGCGATGTCCATTTGCTGAACGTCGGGGAGCTTTCCCGGATATCAACGACCACGTCCAGTATAGAACCCTTCACGACGTGCACGAGTTTGTCCTGAGCGCGCGGAGGCAACTGATAGTGCAAACCGCGCAGCACCCCCTTCGAAGCCGAGAGAGAATGGTTGTCCTGGACAAATTGCAGCGTGATACCAGCCTCGGCGAAACTCTCCGCATTATAGGTTTCGGAGAAGAAGCCACGATCATCGCCAAATTTACGGGGGAGAATTTCAAGCACCCCCTCCAACGCGAGAGGTCTGACTTCAATCATTGTCTGCCTCTTCAGCACGGCGGAACAGATAAGCTCCGTACTCAGTCTTACCCATTTCTGATGCTCTTTGACGAACCTGTTCGGAACTCAACCAGCCCCACTCCAGGCCAATTTCTTCCGGGCAGGCAATTTTAATTCCCTGCCGAAGCTCGATCGTTCGCACGAAAGAAGACGCATCGTGCAAACTGTCATGGGTGCCTGTGTCGAGCCAAGCGTAACCCCGCCCCAATTGCTGGACACGCAAATCGCCTCGCTCGAGATAGATATTGTTGACACTGGTGATTTCGAGTTCGCCGCGTGCGGAGGGCTTGATGGAGGTGGCGATATCAACAATGTCATTGTCGTAGAAATAGAGCCCGGTGACGGCCCAATTGGATTTGGGTTTTACCGGTTTTTCCTCAATGGACCGCGCTTGCCCGGTTACCTTGTCGAAATCGACGACGCCGTAGCGCTGCGGGTCGTCGACGTGATAGGCGAACACAGTGCCGCCCTTCTCTCCCGAAGCAGCAAGCTGGCACAATTGGGAGAGTCCATCACCGAAGTAGATATTGTCACCGAGGATCATCGCAACGCTATCGTTGCCGATGAAACTTCGGCCGATGATGAAGGCTTCGGCTAGGCCGTTGGGTTGTGGCTGCTCAGCATAAGTGAAATTGACACCGAACGCGCTGCCGTTTCCGAGCAGCTTTTTAAAAAGCGGCAGATCGTGAGGCGTCGAAATAACGAGAATATCCCTTATGCCGGCGAGCATGAGAACACTCAACGGGTAGTAGATCATTGGCTTGTCATAAATGGGAAGGATCTGTTTCGACACCGCGATTGTCAATGGGTAAAGCCGCGTACCGCTTCCACCCGCCAGTATTATACCCTTCATTCGACTACTTCCCTATGTAACAGACATCCAAGAATGCAATTCACCGACATCGGTTCTAGCCAATAAACGCCAACGGTAGTTTGCGTATCATTATGGCAGACATTCGGCGTCAACAAAAAGACAGCGCAAGGGTGTTGAGAAGGCAGTTCAACTGCGCTTGCTACCGTGTCTATCTCAATAAATCCGCAGCGCACCGGCAAGACAATGCCATTGTGTGTTCGAGCTTAAGGTAACTGATGTGACGCATTCGTCTTGGGAAGACGCGTTCTGAAAGTGATATCGTAGTTCGTGGCCTTGGCCGGCAATCATTACCAAAGTAAGCCCCGTCCAGACAGGAAACTAGACCATTGCCATTTCGGTCAATCGCCTTTTTTTACACTTTCGATTGTCTTTGGCCCGTAGAACGCTAGAGGCTGCGTCAAGCTGCATTTTTATGCCCTCCTAGTTGCCGCGGGTCATCTCGCCGTGACACGCCAGAAGAGGACCCGCAAATTCTGATCAAGCAATTGATATTAAACAGCAAAATTATGATGAGAGAATGGAAATGCCAACAAATGTGCCAACATCGAGTTCCGGCTGATTAAGTATCGGTAGCGGATTGACTAAATCTGTAAATCGTAAATGTTCACTGTTGGTCACTCACGTCCCGGTGTGTCCGTTCGCGCTGTCAAAGCGGACTTATTCAGTTTGGAGTAAATGTGTCAGGCGTTGATAGCAATAAACTCAGAAAACGGATAGCCGGTTCGACCACCCACGCGCACCTCAAGGAAAACGCCTGGATTGGCTTCGGTGCAGCCGTGGATTGGATCGCCCTTCGAGGGCAGAGCGTTGCCGAGGGTGAATATGGCGACCGCCTGGATGATGCGGTGGCCGTTCTTATAACCGAGATTCAAAATCTGGACCCTGCAAGTTGTGAAGTTGTAGTGGAGGGGGTTGAGCTCTTGGATGTGAAGGGTCCGCACGTTTCTGTTTTGCATGGCTGCTGGTCTGGCGTGCGTTTCAGGGAGGCCGATTTTGAACTCGGAGCGTTCAATCTTGTCTTGGTTGATGACGACGACGAATGGGGTGGTTCACTCGATGGCAGAAGCGACGGGTACACGAAGCTTCGTATCCGAACACACTTCATTCTCGATCGATGGCAACTTGGAACGCTTGAGGTAGATCCAGACAAACAGTTTGCAGCGAAAAAACTTCAGAGGGTGTCTAAAGGTGCACGCTATTCAGAGCTTGGCTTCACCCAAGCTCTGAATAAATTGATATCCCTAGCTCCCGCCGACATTCTTCCACTCACGGTGCGTGAGTTGGATTTTATAACAAAAGCCAAATTTCCAACCGTCCCGAGAGATGTTTCGCGGAGGATTTATAAGAAAATTGCGGGGCAGCAACGGCCAGGCCCGCGAGGATCACGCGATTCGGATTTGGGTCGCAAGAAGCGTATTCAGGAATTGTGCGAGAAAATACTGGCCGCACAATTGCACGATTAGCTCGCGCAATTTTTCCGCATCAATCTCTACGTGTCCACCGGAGCTCACCGGGACGCGATGGAGATTTAGATGAACAGCAGGACTACACTCAGCATTTCAGAAGTTTGCAAAACCCTTGGGATTGGTCGGTCGACTCTTTACGTTTTGATTAAGGAAGGGCGCTTGCCAGTGCGCAAGCTGGGCAACCGGACGCTTATCCTGCGGTCAGATCTTGAAAATTTCGTGTCGGCACTGCCTCTCGGCCGTCCACACCATGACTCCGCCACCGAATAATCTGTCGTGCCGATTGGCGGAGGACCAAATGCCTAAGCGTTTTTCGACGTTCAGAATCAAAAAGAATTTGCTCTATACGACTGAGGAAGTAGCGAAACTGTTGGGCGCGAAACAGCAGACAGTTCAGCAATGGATTTGGAGACAGGGTCTGCAAACCGTTGATGATCGCATTCCACATCTTGTTCGGGGAAGCGCACTGTTTGAATTCATCAAAATCAAAAACAACCGGAAGCGTCAGAAATGTGCGCTCCACGAGTTCTACTGTTTCTCCTGCAAAGCGCCTCGTCCCGCGGCCTTTGATGAAGCTGATCTTGTGAAACGCTTAGCGAGCGGTGGGGGCTTGCTTTCCGCCCTTTGCCCCGTCTGTGCCTGCAGCTTGCATAAGTGGGTTTCGTGCGCTCAGTTTGCCGCTTTCAGCCAGCACGCCAAAGTTGCGATAAAAGCGGTCCTTCACACTCAAAATGATACTTGGATCAACGTTGTTGGTGATAGCCAAGGGAGGTCACAATGCCCCCTTCAAGACTGATCCACAGTAACGCCCGGATGGTGCATCGGTATTTGACATTCATGCGCCACGCTCGCGGTCGGAGCATTTCGACGATCGATCAGATCTCGGCCGCGATTATGGACTTCGAGCAAAGTACCGGGGGCAAAGATTTCCGTCTCTTTAAGCCGGCTTGGGCAATTAGATACAAGGAGTATCTCGCGGCCAGACCATCGCAGAATACGCCGGGTAAACTTGCCCCATCGACAGTCATCTCGCGGCTTTCAAAGATTGAGCATTTTTTTCAGTGGCTGTGCGAGCAGGAGGGATACCGGTCGAAGATAAAGTTCTGTGACACCAGTTACTTCGCTCCTACACGCCATGAAACCGGAATGGCTAATTCCAGGCGGCGTCGACAAATCCCGACTGTCGAACAGATAGTTCATATCGTGCGAGCTCTGCCTGCCAGCAAAGACGAAGAATTGCGCAACCGCGCCCTTATAGCATTCATTCTATTGAGTGGCGCTCGCGCGAATGCGGCTGCATCGTTCAGTTTAGGAAATATCGATCTGAACGCCAGGACGATATTCTTTGACAGTCAAACCACCCGTACAAAAAACCGTAAGGCTTACACTGCAGATTTCTTTCCGGTTGGAGACGAAATCGAGACAATTGTGACGGATTGGGTGCACCATTTACATCAGGTAAAACTTTTCAGCAATTCGGACCCGCTGTTTCCCGCGACAAGCGTTTCAAAAGGTGAGCAGCTTGTGTTTGAAGCGGATGGCTTGTCGCGGACATTCTGGAAAAGCTCCGAACCAATAAGGCGAATATTCAAACTATCCTGTGAGCGTGCCGGTGTGCCATACCTCAACCCGCATTCGCTTCGAACCACTCTGGGACTACTCGGGCAGCAGATCACCACAACGCATGAGGAGTTCAAGGCGTGGTCTCAGAACCTCGGCCACGAAAGCATTGATACTACATTTCGAAGCTACGGACATATTGGCGAGTTTCGGCAAGCGGAGCTGATGGATGTGATAAGGAAACGGTTGGAATAGAGAATGGGTGGCGCAGAACGAAAGGCGCAGATCATGTTGGACTTGTAACCCAAACATCGAAACAACATTGTCCGCAACGACTTCTGCCTCTGTTTAAAATAGTTTATGCGCCAGCTACCGGCGGGGTCTGGATCTTTCATGAACAAGCTACTTTGCCTTCGCGATTTCGAGGAATCACAATCGTTTGGCGCGTGCATTCGAACTCCGAATGGCAAACGTGGGTTGAGGATGCAGATAATTGGCTAGTAGCATCACTACACGCGACACGAAATCTACGAAAACAGGCATCTGACCAGGAGAGGGCAGCGCAATTCCACGGACTTCAACCGCTCCATGCGCTGCCAAAGCGCAATGATCCAATCTAAGTTAGCCAGAGCTGTGACCTCGACTGAAGACTGAGCCAGAATTGTTGACCGCGGTACGCAATTAGATGTGCTGGCTCCCCTCGACATCCAACAAGCACATGGTTATTGGTGGCCCCCGATCCATAACGTACCGAGGACTACCTTTGCATTTGAGTGAGAGAATATACGGTTTGGATGCATTGCGTGGATTTGCCGCCCTTTCCGTTTTAATCTGGCATTGGCAACACTTCTTCTTTGTGGGTGGCGTTCCTTCGGCCGTACCGATGACGAACCAACCGTTCTATCCAATCTTATTTGCGTTCTATCATTTCGGTTACTACGGCGTGGAAATGTTTTTTTGCTTATCGGGATTCGTTTTCTTTTGGCTATTCTCGACCAAGATAACCAAACGAGCCATCAACCTTTCACAATTTGCCGTTGATCGGTTTAGCAGGCTGTATCCGCTTCATTTTGTTACTTTTTTGATGGTTGCCGGCCTGCAATATTTCTATATCAGCAACCACCGCGTGCTCTTCGTATATCAGGCCAACGACGTCTATCATGCTGTGCTCAATTTGCTTTTAATGCCCGCATGGTTTCCAGAACCAGGTTGGTCGTTCAACGGCCCTATCTGGTCAGTATCTATCGAAGTTTTAATGTATGCTTTGTTTGCGGCAGCGTGTCTGACCGGCCGGCTGAAATACGTCATTTTCGCTGGCTTCATTATCGTCGGGTTTCTGTTGCCGGGTGAATGGCACAAAGTCGCCAAGGGCCTGAAGCTTTTCTTCGTGGGTGGATTTGCATATCTGGCCCTGTCCGCTCTACTGCGGCTTATGTCTGCACATCGCACTGCTGGGCTATTGTGCGGATTATGTCTCGGCGCATGGAGCTGGATTATCATATATGGTGCTGGGGTACTATTTGTTACCTGCATCACATTCCCCCTCACCGTAATGGCTCTTGCCGCACTCAACGCGGTCTGGCCCGATCGATTTCGATCCCTAAAATGGCTTGGCGATAGCAGCTATGCGATCTATTTGTTGCATGTCCCGTTTCAGATCACACTAGCCATGATCGCCGACGGTCTAGGCTACACGCGTGAGATATTCCAAAGCCGCGCAATTTTTCTCCTGTTCTTCTCGGTTCTGGTGGCTGCATCCCTATTATGCCACCACTATTTTGAGACATGGGCGAAGAACGGAATACGGATGCGTTACGCGAAGGCTGTGGCTGCTAAACTTCGAATCGCAGATCGAGATCATTTCAAACGGCACATCGAGGACGTTCGCCCCGTTACTGCAACAAGCACAAACGGGGCCGTGAGGGTTGACTGAATGGACGGACGCCCCATGACAGACGGCATCGCAGTGGTCAGCGATCTCCTTGCCGCCGCCTCGCCATCCGCGCTGTAAAGCCTATCCATATCGAAATCTCGTCAGACACCCCGTGTCAGAAGTCGGACGCAGGATTCCGACCCGCTGGGCAGGAATTTCTCGCCTGGCGGTAGATCGTCTCTAATGGGCGGAAAAGGCTAAGTGGGCCGATTTTTCGATGCTACTGCTTCATAGATATCGGCATATGATTCAGACATCTTCGCCATCTTGAAATTATTCTCGTAGCGCCAAAGCGCAGCAGCTCCGAGTTGTTTATTCAGGTCTGGCTCCTCCCAAAGCGTTGTCATTGCATTGGCAAGTTCCACCGGATTATTGGGGCTCACAACCAGACCAGTTTGGTTGTGCAGATTGACGTAACTAGTCCCGGTGCCAATTTCGCACGTAATCATCGCTTTACCGAACATCGCAGCTTCGACGAGAGAGAGGCCAAAAGCTTCGGATCGCAGGTGGGATGGAAAAATCGCGGCATAACAAAGATCTAGCAGGGCAACCTTATCGTCGTCTGGGAGTGATCCGAGGAAAAATACATCTCGCAAGTTTAAATTTACTGCCTGGAGTTTGAGATCGCCTTCAACTGGACCCGTGCCCACAATCACAATTGGATGGCCTGTTTGACGGGCGGCTTCGAGAAGGATATGCAGGCCCTTGTAATAGCGGAGTACTCCTACGAAAAGAAAGAAGCGTTCCGGTAGCTTCGCACGCCAAGCGGCCCTACGCGCCTCGTCAAGCGGCGGATAAGCGTCTCGGTCCAGCCCAATGGGAACTACAACGGATTTGGACTTGAATTCGCTCAGTTGCTCGCTCGAGTCCAGGTAGTTCGGCGACGTGACCACAATCTGGTCTACGCTCTTTAAGAAACGTCGCATCAACGGCCGATAGAGGCGCAGCAGGGTCTGCTGTTTGACGATGTCTGAATGATAGGTCACGACAGTTGGTTTGTTCAGTCGAGTGGCAAAATGGACAATATCCATAAAGGGCCACGGAAAATGGTAATGGATAACATCCGCCTCATTGGCCAACTCGCTGAAGCGATGAAATGCACTTAAAGAAAATCCCGTGGACGCCAATTCAAAGTCGAGTTTGGCCTTATGTGCCCAATGTCCGTCAAAGAATAGGGAGTTCTTTTTCGGCTCCCTGCTGAGCGAAAGCACTTGTGTTTCGACTCCATAGGCCGATGTGCCCTTTGCAATTGAATGGATCGTGCGTTCCACACCGCCAAACGTATCGGGCCAATATGTCTTGAAGAAGTGAAGCACACGCATGTCAGTGCTTCCTCACTGCGATGGCTTCCTCAAAGACGGATAGCAGCTCGCGAGCACTTTTCTCCCAATCGAACCGAGCCGCGTTTGCACGGGCGTTGTTGGCCAGCTGTTGGTGCAGCGCGTCGTCCGTGGCCAGGCGACGCAGCCCATCAGATATTGACCGAATGTCTGTCGGATCGACCAGCAGGGCCGCGTCACCAGCCACCTCCGGCATTGATGAGGAATTCGATGTCAGCACTGGTACGCCCATGGCATTGGCTTCGATGATCGGGAAACCAAAGCCTTCGTATAATGAGGGCATTGCGAGTAGTCTGGCATGGCTATAAAGAGCCGCCAGGTCGTCATCCGTCACATATCCCGTCAAACGAATAGAGGCTTCGATGTTCAGCCGCTTGATGTGTTGGCCAAGTTCTCCTAGGTGCCAACCTTGACCGCCAGCGATGACAAGTATCAATCCCGCCCTAATCTCATCGGCGAGCAGGGAATATGCTTCCAGCAAGTTGAGCAAATTCTTGCGCGGTTCTAGCGTTCCGACAAAAAGCGCGTACGGGTGATCGATACGATGGTCTCGCAGCGTGTCATTGGCTGCTGCATGACCAATCTTTGTCAGGCCTGAATAAACCACCCGTGCTTTTTCGGTAGCACTGGGCACCAAAGTTTGCAGTGCCTTCCGAGTCGCCTCAGACACTGTAACTATCCTGTCTGCTCCTTCGATAGCTGGCTTCATCAGATAGCGGTCAGCGAGCCAGCTCTGCCGCCGCATGGTCGATCCGGCATGAAGCCAGACAAGGTCGTGTATCGTCACCACGCGCGGTATTCGCCGATCAAGCGTAAAGGGCAAACGATGCGCGGGCCCCCAAAAAACGTCGATCTGATCACGTGCGGCCAGGCGCGGCAATTCAGTTTGCGCCCAGATCATGCGCCGTATCGCACCGCGCTGATTTGCAATCCTGATGGTCGCTCCGGCCAAAGGTGGAATAGGAGAATGCGGTTCCTCTGGCAAATAGAGAATCAGTTCAGTTCCCTGTAGCGCCAGATGGCGGCACATTTCCAATAGATAACGCCCGATCCCGGTAAGATTCGGAACGAGGTTGCGAGCATCAATGCCGATTTTCATTTGGGATCACTAGCGCCGAGCCAATCGTTTGCCATGAGCATTCACGTTAACGGAATATGCAGCGTATTGTCCCACCAGCCAACGCTTTCTTGCACAATTCCAACCTCGACGTGCGTGGCGCCGCGCTCGCGCCACTCCGTCGGCACTTCGACCGCAATGTACAGTTTATCGCCCGGGATATGCACAAAAGGAATGCGCGCAAGCGAGTTATCTTTCTGCAAATTTACACCCTGCTCATTCAGCAAGCGACAACCGACGTATAGCGCCATTGGTCCGCGGCTCGACCAAACAACCTGCGATTGATTCTCCACCTTCACCGTTAAGAGCAATTGGCCACGGACTTCATCAAGTGTTGGGCCGCTGACAAACTCCATTTGATACTCGCGCTCGTCAATACTGACTGGCTTCGACATGGATATGTGTCCCAAGTCATTGAGTGCAACGAAAGGGTTGGAGTTTCTTGGTTCGTAGATTTTGTACCAATTGTCTCCCATAACGACATTGCGCAATTGCGCGGCGCTTTGATCCCAATTGATCCAATCTGACGGCGATGAGTGCCCGTTTCCGCCAAATCCCTGTCTGATTTCAACAAGCACATTGGCTAGGGCGTCGGCAGAGCCAACTTCAAAAAAACGGCACGCGGCGCCCTCTGTCACTTCGCGAAAGACCGGGATATCGCTGGTGACAATCGGCTTGCCGAAATGGCGGGCTTCAACGATCGGCAGCCCGAATCCTTCAGCAAAGGAAGTCGCAAGCAGCGCATCCGCATTGCTGTAAAGTTCGGCCAATTTCTCGTCATTGACATTTCGGTGCCAGTGCAGGCGACGTCCATACTCAGCATGGTTGGTGATGCGGTTCGAAAGCTCTTTTGTATTCCAGCCCGGTTTGCCCACGATAACAAGTTCTTCATCACCCCCGTCCCGCCATAGCTTTTCAAAGGCGTCGATTGCCACCGTGTGCCCCTTGCGTGGTTCCATCGTGCCAACCATCAAATAAGAACGGTTCTGTGCGGGCCGGCGAGCAGAGGCCGAAATCTTCACGCCATTGGAAAAGTTGGCGCCAAGGTGCCAATACCCAACCTTCATGCGGCGCGGAAATTCAATGGCTTCGAGGATGCCAAACAGCTCATCGGCAACTGCTCGTGAAATGCAGACGAAGCCCGTTGACCAAAGAAGAGCCGATTTTAGCCATTCGGTGAATACCGGCGGCATGTTCTTGTCACACATCGCAGGGTGTTTCAGGGGGATGGTGTCGTAGAGACAGGTCGCAACGTCACAGCCCAACAAACGTAAGGAGATTAGGCTCGCAAGGTGCGTTTCATGCAGATCCCAAGAACTGTCGAGCATCAAAACATGATCCGAAGGCCTGAAGTAAATATTAGATGATCCTAAAGCGTCTCGCTTTGAGATCTTTTTTGTAATTTCGCTCGATTGGGCTTGCTGCCATGTCATCTTGCTATCGCTGAACATAATGAAATTCCTGTCGCCGATCTCATTTGGCCGATTGCTGAGCGACGAACAAATTTCCTTGACGACACGTTGAATGCCGGTTGCATGGTCGTGAAGAAGTGTCGAGGAAGCGTCGATAAAGAGACGCTCCTCGGTGAATTTCCTGACTTCAGAGTTCGCAAACGCTTTCGCTATTTCGATTGGCTCCAGAGCAAATTTGGAAGCCGCTTCGCCATACATATCGCGGCTGGACTGAAGGTCTTGGCTCAGAGGCACCGGGTTGACATCAATTTTCAGCAGTGTATCCAAAGCTCGACCGGCCGTTCGTTCCCAAGAAAATTCCTTTGCGCGAACCAGGTTTTGTCGAGACGCACGTTGTGCGGATGGTTCGTCGGTAAGGAAACGTTCAATCTTATTCGCAAGGTCATGAGCATTGGATGGGTCAAACTGGTAATCGTCATCACCGATGACTTCGGAAAGTGCACTTCCGCGCGAGCCCAAGACGGGGGTACCTGTCAGCATCGCCTCGACGGCGGTCAACCCAAATCCTTCCATAAGCGATGGCTGAACCAAGACGCGCGCTGCTCTGTACAACTCGAAGAGTTTTGAGTCATCGACGTGCTCAAGCGCAACCAGATTGCCATCAGGCAAAGCATTGGCCTTCCACTGTTCGACCAGCGGACCCAACAGCTCAGATGGTTGCTCGCCGACCATAACGAACTTTGTCTGGGATTGGATCTTATCTGGCAGCAATGCAAATGCGTCGATGACAAGGGGAACGTTCTTGCGCCAATCCAGAGCGCCAACATACAGAACAAAAGGATCAAACCGTGAGAACTGCTTCTCGTTGGCTGTGCCAAGCAGATGATTGAGAAGATCAGGGTCAACGCCTGTGGAGATATTTGTCGCCGGGACATTCGGAAACAACCTCTTTGCGTCGTTGCAGGAGAACTCTGAAATACAAAGATTGTGGGTAAAACGATTGTATGCTGAAAACCTCCTATTGTAGGCTCGCAACTCATCCTTTGAATTCAGATATCGATCTGGAAAATGATGGGGAATAGCATCGTAGAATATCGATACGATTGGGCGGCTGAATAGGGTGTTAGGTAGTAACGGCACTGCACAGTTCCATGTCCCTTCGAAGGGACTGGCGCTTAACGCAACATCTGGTTGTAGACTTTCGACATGCCAAGATATTGCCAATTCACTCAGTTTACGCTGATCCGTATACCCGAACGGTACCTCCCCACCCTTCGCTACACCACTCCATATATGAATATTACGAGGGTCTATCCATTTCTCGACGACGCTGCGTGCGGAGATTGCTTGATACGGCATTTCGGCGTTGAAGGAGATAGTCAACTCGGCATTCGGAAATTGAGCCAAACTTCGGATGAAGTTCGTGACGTAACGCCCAATCCCGCGCGTTCTGCTGGGCGTTTGCAGGCACTGCCCGTCAATCCAAATCCGCATCTATTGGCGCCTTCGTATCGTATATTTGGACGAAACGTTGAGCCAGATGGATACAAGCTCTGGGTCCGGAATCGTGAAAATTTCCGGTAGCGATGGAGAACATTTTGACGATGAATACTTGCGATTCTCCGCAAACAAAAATGCCTTCCTGCGAATTGACGGAAGCATTTGCAGCAGTTGGAACAGATATGCCTTCAGGCGTGGCCTGCGCTTGACGTAAAGAAGTGCATGCTCAAGAAATAAGCGCGCGCCGTTGTTCAAGTGCTCTTTTACAAAGTGTGCCTGCGCGCGCGGGTGTAAGATCAACCAGAAAGCGCCAAGCCGAGATCGAGGAAATCGCCCGCGCAATTCCCCGAGAACTGAAGCCAAAATAGATTGTCCATAGTGCCATACACTACGCAGCATGCAGGTTATCTCCAAGGGCGTAAAATTTGGCCGCTGCCGAGCGTGGAAAGGGTAACATGGTCATGGAGCAGGCATACGCGCTTTCCAATCATCAAATACGTCAGCTAAGGTCTCTTCGAAATCAATATTTGGCTGCCAATCCAGCACACTTTGTACCGCGCCAGCATCGCCAGATGCGCTTGCTACTTCACTGCTGCGCAAACGCTGGGGGTCGACGTGAACTTCAATCTTCAAACCCGACAGCCG
This sequence comes from Phyllobacterium brassicacearum, assembly GCF_003010955.1. Classification (GTDB taxonomy): domain Bacteria; phylum Pseudomonadota; class Alphaproteobacteria; order Rhizobiales; family Rhizobiaceae; genus Phyllobacterium; species Phyllobacterium brassicacearum. The sequence continues at coordinate 19,797 of NZ_PGGO01000023.1, read as the reverse complement.
GATCAAAGTGTCAAGGATAGACTGAATCTGGCGTGGCTTACCTGACGCGAGGTTAAATGCCTTGCCATAGGCTTCCGGATTTTCTGCGAGAGCTGCATCCGCGTAAGCGCGAACCACATCGCGGACATCCAGAAAATCCCGGTAGGCAAGCAGGTTGCCAACGTGCATTACAGGCGGCTTCAAGCCGGCCGAAATCTCCACCAGTTGCTTGGCAAAAGCTGCAACGACGTAAGCATCCGTCTGGCCCGGACCAGTGTGATTGAAGGGCCGAAAACGAATAGCATTCAAACCCTCATAAGCAAGCTCCCCAACAAGAATATCGGCCGCCGCCTTTGTCGCACCGTAAACATTCATCGGCTTGAGTGCTGCGTCCTCGGTGAGTGGCACGCCCCCAGAGTCAATGAAGGAGGCGCCATACACCTCGGAACTGCTGACAAAGATAAAGCGCGCGTCTGGAGCTGCTTCCATCGTCGCATAAGCCAAATTCATTGTGCCGGTGAAATTGATGTCCCAAGCGCGGCGCGGTGCCCTGCTTGCATCCGTTGCCGCAGCAACTGCAGCCAGATGCACGACAGATGTTGGCCGGAAGTCATGAACAAGTTGGAGAACTTGTTCATTATCTGTCACGTCGACATTTCTACCGGAGAGCAAGCCGTGCCCAACTGGAAGGACCAGTATGGACTGGTTCTGTCGACGCGCCTCCAATTCGCGCTGGAGCCAGGAGCCGACAAACCCATTGCCACCGGTTATGAGAACGCGATGTTCAATCGCCATGAAAAGCCACCTTGTTGCGCACTTCTCTCGAACGCAAGCTTACTTGCTCAACCGCTTCAAGTCCGCCTCGACCATCTCCACGATCATCTCTTCCAAGGTAATCTTGGGCTCCCAACCGAACTTTTCCTTCGCTTTTTGTGGGTTGCCCAAGAGGACATCAACTTCAGCTGGACGGAAAAGCACCGGATCGATAATCAAATGATCGTCGATATTCAAACCGGCATGATTGAAAGCAATCTTGCACATATCCCGGACGGTTGTCGTGCGACCCGTTGCGATGACATAGTCATCTGCAACATCCTGCTGCAACATCATCCACATGGCTCGTACATAGTCCTTGGAATGACCCCAATCGCGCTTTGCATCGATATTGCCGAGGCGGAGTTCCTTGGCCATACCAAGTTTGATGCGTGCAACCGCATCAGTCACTTTGCGTGTGACAAACTCAATCCCGCGAAGCGGCGATTCGTGGTTGAAAAGAATTCCGCTGGATGCGTGGAGACCAAAGCTTTCGCGATAGTTTATGGTCAGCCAGTGGCCGTAGAGCTTGGCCACGGCGTAAGGCGAACGTGGGTAGAACGGTGTGGTCTCCGACTGCATTGGCTCCTGAATGAGGCCGTACATTTCGGAAGAAGAAGCCTGGTAGAAGCGAGCATCCGATTTTTCCAGTCGAACCGCTTCCAGAACATTGGTGACACCAAGACCGGTAACTTGACCCGTCAGAATGGGTTGCTGCCAGGAAGACTTGACGAAAGATTGCGCTCCGAGATTATAAACTTCGTCAGGCTTAACATCCTGCATGGTGCGGACAAGGCCGGAAAGATCCAGCAAATCACCATCGGTTATCCGCACTTCACGCTCGATACCTAGCCATTCAAGTCGAGTCAGGTTCACATCGGAAGTGCTGGAACGCCGTGCCAGACCGTGGACTTCATAACCCTTTTCAAGCAAAAGTTGCGCGAGATATGCGCCGTCCTGTCCCGTAATACCAGTTACCAATGCTTTCTTGGCCAATTTAAATCTCCGTATTCGATAATTCTACATCTGCGAACTTTGTTGTTCGCGATACCAATTATTACATTCACCTCATAGCGAAATTTTACGTCCGTCCATAAACATCTTCAAACCGGACGATATCATCCTCGCCGAGATAATCCCCGCTCTGCACTTCAATCATCACAAGGCGCATGATTCCGGGGTTTTCAAGGCGATGTTTATGCCCACAGGGGATGTAAGTCGATTCATTCGTGGAAAGGATGAGTTCCTGCTCGCCATTGATCACTTTCGCCGTCCCGCTAACGACAACCCAATGCTCCGAGCGGTGGTGGTGCATCTGCAGGCTCAGGCTCGCGCCGGGCTTCACCTCGATGCGCTTGATCTTGAATCGCTCGCCCTCTTCCAGCGTCGTATAGGTACCCCAGGGACGATGTACTGTCCGATGCAGGCTATGCGCTTCGTGCCCGCTGTCTTTCAACTGTGCGAACAGCTGTTTCACATTCTGCGCCTGGTCCTTGTGGGCAACCAGTACAGCATCGGCGGAGTCGACAATCACCAGGTCGCTGACGCCCACGGTTCCGATCAAGCGATCGCTGCTTTGGATGAAACAATTTTCGGTGCCTACGAGAACGGTATCGCCGTTGATGCGGTTGCCCGCTGCATCTGCGTCCGTCAGTTCCGCGAGCGCATTCCATGAGCCGATGTCGGTCCAGCCGATATCGCAACCAACCATGGCAACATTGTCGGCTTTCTCAAGCACCGCATAGTCAATCGAGTTCTTCGGGACCTGTGCAAACAGGTCGCGGTCGAGCGTAACCTGCGTGCCGCTTGCGACCTTCGATTGAAACGCTGCGAGGACGCTCGCCTGGCATTGAGCCAAAATTTCCGGGCAATGCTGCTCCATCAGGCCGATCATTGTGCCTGCCGAAAAGCAGAACATGCCGGAATTCCAGAAGAAGCGGCCCGACGCGATGTAATCCTTGGCGCGTGCGAGATCCGGCTTCTCGACGAAACGGACAACATTCTCACCGTCAGCTTCGATATAGCCGTAACCCGTTTCCGGATATTCCGGATTGATGCCAAACGTGACGAGCCGGCCCTTGGCAGCAAGTTCGATGGCCTTCACGGACGCCGCACGGAATGCCTCGAGATCACGGATCATATGGTCTGCCGGGAAAAGCACGATGATCGCATCGTCACCATACACCTGCTGGACGTGCAACGCTGCAATCGCCGTGGCGGCGGCAGTATCCCGACCCATCGGCTCCAGAAGATACGTGCACTTCAAACCGGGCGCAGCGATTTCGCGATACTCGTCCTCGGTCTTGAAGAAGAGTTCGCGATTGGTAATGGTCACGATCTGCTCGACATCCGGCAGGACAGCGGCGCGTACGAACGCGTGTTGAAGCAGGCTTTTGCCGTCGGCGAGTTTGATAAAGGGCTTTGGGTGTGTCTCGCGTGAAACGGGCCACAGGCGGGCACCGGCGCCGCCGCTCATGATTGTCGGAATGATCTTCATGCGTTGTTCGACCCCAGCGCCTTTTCAGCTTGTCCAAGTCCCCATTCAAGCAACTGTTCCGCCCGCCCGTCGGTCGATGCTTCCGCATAACAACGAAGCTCAGGTGCGTTGCCAGATTCACGAAAATGGACTACTTCGCCCGTTGCGAGGACAACCCTGACACCATCGATAGCGTCGTTGTCTCTGATTGTGCCGAGCTGGGCGAAGAAGCCCGCCCGTTTGTCATCATTGTCACGGAGCCCTTGCAGGAACGGACCGCTTCGTTCCGCGGAGACGTTTTCGATGCGGCCGCTGCGCGTGAAGCGCGAAGGCAACCCGTCGAGCAGTTTCGAGACCGCAACGCCATCCCTTGCAGCCATGCCGAGAACGCTGAGGATCGGTAGCATGGCATCGCGGGTCGGTAACGCGCCCAGTTGCCCGCGGTCGGCGGGGACGGATGAACCAAGCAGGACGCCGCCATTGGCTTCGAACCCGACAACCCGGCCATGGCCATCCTTGACGGCCTGTTCCATGCCTTCGATGACATAGGGTGATCCAACGCGCGTGCGATAAACCTTGGCAAACAGGCCGCTGAGCTCGATAGCGGTATTTGAGGTTACCGGCGTAACAACCGCGTCGGCATTCACAAAGCGCGCTGTCAAAAGTCCGAGGCTGTCGCCGCGCAGAAACACGCCGTTTTCATCGGCAATGAGAGGCCTGTCCGCATCGCCATCGGTCGAGACCAGCGCATCGAGCTTGTATTTCTTGGCTGCAGCATCGGCGAACGCAACATCTTCGGGACGCAGAGCCTCCGTATCGACGGGGACGAACACATCTGAACGGCCAAGCGCCACGGCATTGGCTCCGAGTTCCTGCAGGATAGTCACAATCAGATCCCGCGAGACCGAACTGTGCTGGTAAACTCCAATCCGCTTTCCAGCGAGCGCTTGTGGACCAAGCAGTGCAACGCATCTTTCACTATAGTTCTTCAGTGCATCGGGCACGATCGCAGCCGTTGCGCCGACAGGAGAAGGCGCCAAGGTATCGAGCTCAAGAACAGAGAGAATGCCGGCCTCATCGACCTTGTCGATCTCGCCGTCGGGGCGATAGAATTTCAAGCCGTTACGGTCTGCAGGGATATGGCTGCCGGTCACCATGATGGCCGGAACCTTGAGGCTCATCGCTCGCAAAGCCAGGGCCGGGGTCGGCAGTGGTCCACAATTTTCGACAGTCATGCCGATCTCTTGTGCGGCGGAAATACAAGCAGCCGCCATCTGCGGGCTGCTGGAGCGCAGATCATAGCCGAAAAGCACAAGCCCGCCGGCTGGAACCGAATGTGCATTTTGCATGTGTTTAAGGAACGCCAGCGTATACGCTTGGCAAACCGCATCGGGCAGTTCAGTGACCAGACCACGAAGGCCGCTCGTTCCAAATTTCAAACTACTCATTGTTGATTTCATCGGGGTTGAAACTAGCGAAGGGCGATTCTGATATTCTGCCACTCACCATCCTGAGCAAGGGAAGCACAACAGATAGTGCCGTCTAGCCTTTTTGAACGACGATGACAACCGCGGGCGAGTAAGCCCTTCGCTTTAACATTCCTTCGGCAATCGCGCAACGCAATGGCAAAGACAGTGCAAGCGGCGCTGTAACGCGCACGCGTTTTCGCATCCTTGGGTTGAGCTGGTTAGAGGCAAGCCGATAAAGTGGCGTAAGGCTAAGGCGTGGCGGCGCGCTTGATGTTCCTTGGCGGATTTTGCAGCGCATTCAACTAAGGCTGCCTCGTCGGTTCGTCTTGCCCATCATCAGTTATTGCGCCACTTGAACCACATGTCCTGGAATTGGATAGGGCGTTCCGTCGTGCTCTAGCCATGGCCGACTGGGTCACCTCCTCCCGATCAAGGCGAACCCAGAGTCCGTTTAAACGAATTGTCCTAAGGGAAGGCGTCCCTTGAGTAAGCTGACGGAAAACGGAGGTCGCCTTCGCCGAGAACGATCGCCGGAGATCACCTATGCGAGCTTGAGCCTTCGCTTCACTGCACCCCACGCGTTCGCAATTTGTGATTGGTCGCGGACGTAAATGTCGTTTGGCGGAAGCTTGGACCAAAGGCTATACCCACAGCCCTTCATGTATTCGACGTAATCTGGACTATCAAAAAGGTTCTCGAGAATGACTACCATGGGACGGTATCGGTTCAGACTAAATCCCCGCATCACATTCAGTTCCCAACCTTCCACATCAACAGCTAAGATATCTACGCGGCGAAGTTGCGGCTCATGATCGGCGAGAATTGTATCCAGCCTCCGAACCCTGACTTTGATAGTTTTGAGGCTCGTTTTAACGGGGCTGGTTTCTCGTAACTCAGCGTATTTCCCCTTGATACCGGACTAGAGTAGCTTTCATAGGAAACAGGACCATCACAATAAGGCGCACCGTGGGAATCGACCACGAAAAACTCAACGTCGTCTTCATCAACGTTTCCGGCGGCGTATTGTAAGATGTCACTACTTAAGATCCGGGCGGAGGCGAGGAACGCCCTAGGTTCATTAGGCTGCGAATGACCCGCGCCAATGGGAGGACCGCCCGTAAAGCTCTAGGGCTGTCATCCATTCGCAAGTCCATTCTCAGACGCTCGATGCGCCGAAGCTCGACTCCCAGCGCGTTCTCTAGCGCCGTATTTGACGAAGTCAGACGCTCGGTGCGCTGGACCTCCACTCCCAGTGCGTCCTCCAACGCCGCGAGGCGGCGCTCATAGAGTAGTTGTTCACCTGCCAACAAAGTTTTCCAGGGAGGACCACCCAACTCTCGCTTGAGCGACTCGGCGTAACGCATGATCTCCGCCGGCAGCCGCGTGAATACCCAGGTAGCGAAGGCATAGTGACAACCCTCATATTCGAAGTCCTCGGCGCCATCCGACCAAGTTGGCGGATCGATCAGAGCGCAGTCGGGGAGAAGGCCCATCAGCCGCGATTGCAGATCGTGTTGAGTATACAATCGCTGATCAGCGGCCGGCCGCAGGCCAGTCTCGGGATAACGCTCCGAAAAATCCACTGTGAAGATGGCAATGCCGTCTGGCGCCAGCAAGGCTGCAGCTTGACGCACGAACGCCTCGTCGTCGGGAACATGCTCCAGCACAGAGACGCACAAAACGATGTCGAATTCCGACCCGGCGGAAGGGTCGCGATAGAATTCTTCGAGGTCTCGTCCGTCAACCTGCGGGTCCACCTCAACGATCTGGTAGCCGAGGGCCTTGAGGCTCGCGACGGCCGTGTCCTCGAACGATCCGATCGCCAGGACGCGAGGGGCTACGAAGCGTTCGGCAAGACGCCGGGCCGCGTCGAGGGCGAACGCCTGCTGAATGTTCGCCCGCTCAATCTTACGTTCCAACATATCTGGGGCCAGTCGCCGCAGATCTTCAAGTGGGCCTGAATAGGCGGCGCGAGAGCGATCGTCGAGTAGCTTGTTGAAGCCACGACCGTCGGGCACGCCCCGGGACATACGCCGTGTCGCAAGCGCGCCAAGAATCGCCGAGTTCCAAGCGGCACCCGCGGCCGCGGCCGCATAGGTTTCTCGGTAATGTTCAAGGGCGTTTGTCCCGCTCTCAGCGATGGCAGCAAGCGAGCGGTCCTCAACGCAAATCGACGGGTTGACGCCGCTCAGGTGACGGAACATTGACGTGCGTGTCACTGCAATCGGCCGACCGGCCGCCAGAGCGTAGTCCGTGCAACTTGAGATCCCACGACCCGGAGCATCATCGTAAAGGAACGCATTGATCGAATTTGTGGCAAGAAAGTCGAGGAGACCTGGTTCATCAAGAAAATTGTGTGTGATGTCGAGCTCTATGCCGGGACGAGTGACAGCGGCCCGACACGCATCGACGATCTTGGTGATTTCCTCCGGCGAGACTATTGTCGGATAGTCGTGCGGCGGGATGTTGATGCGGATTCGCGCATCGTTGCACTGCGCGTTGACCAATGCACATAGCTTCTCGAATCCCTTCCCTGGCGTACCAAAGCCAAAGGAACCAACGGTGAAAACGCTCGGGACTGGCGGCAACTGCTTCACTGGCGTCGGCATGAAACGTGGCACAGCCAAGATACCAGGATCATTCGCAATCAGCGTCGGGTCAGGACAAAGCAGTATGTCAAACGGCCGATTCTGGAGCGCCGCGATCGATGCCCGGCTCGCCTCGTGGAATACGGAGAAGCTGACGGCGCCATCGGCCCTTAGCCCCTCCGCTGCCCAGGGCATTGTGGAAGGGTGGAAGTTTGCCAGAATGACGTCAGGCTTGGTAGCCACTGCTGCTGTCTGAAACTCCTGAAAGTCGGCACACTCCACATAGTACCATTCGATCCTGCCGTCGGCAGCCAGCGCCTCGTGCAGCCGCGACCCGAATTGCCAGACGCCGCACCTTTGGCCGCGATGCGTGACGAATAGGCCGACAGCTGTTACCTTAGCAGCATTGACCTGAAGAATATCTCCACGTTGTTTTTTCGGAACGAATTGAGTTTTGACAACTTTTTTAACATCGCGTTCGGCAGTCATGCAATCATCCCATGAAGAAATCGATGGCTGTATCGTATATATGCAGCGGACAAAACAAAAAAGCCCACCTTTTGAATGAACGGCGGCGGGCAGCCGCCCGAAAAAGAGCGAGGGTGCAATCCGGACCGCCCTCGCGGCGGCGCGGCGCTGGTTGGCGTCGGGGTTTGGCCCTGTCGCTGTGCGCAGGTGCGCCCCGAGGCGCTGCGAAAGCGACCCTGCTGCTGCTTGTGGATCAGTCGGTCGAACCCCCTGGGACCAACTGATTGAGAGTTTGCTGGTTCTACATTTCTCCATCCCTCTTACCATTGCATAGAGCTGTGCACAAACTGGCTGAAGCTTTTGATTTTCAAAGGCACGCAGCTATACTCTCGCTGCACAGCGCTACAAAATAGCGCTGTGCAGCAGTTTCGCTTGTGGTGGCGACCCGAAGGAATGAAGGATCGATCTTGGACAAGATGGCTTCGGAAAAGCTAGCCAAGCGAGTGGTTGACGGCGCCGTGCCCGGAGATAAGCGCTATACGAAATAGGACAGCGAGATCATGGGTATCGGTTTGCGCGCCTTTCCTTCAGGCGCGAGAAGACATGGATTTTTGAGTATGGGGTGGTAGAAACCCATACTAGGCTCTCCCAGCACCAGAGAGGACGCATGAGCATTCTCGACCGTATTCTGAAGCCGCGCGCCGCTGTTGAGACACCGGCGCCACCGCGCTCGCGTTTGATCGTTGAAGACTGGGCGGCGATGACGACCGAGCAGCAGCAGGACTACTTCAACGCCAACGGCTTTCTCGTAATTCCTGATGCTGTTCCTCAGCCCCTTGTCCTTAAGATCGTGTCCGCCCTGGAGGCCAAGGAAGGCGAGATCGACGAGCTGACTGAGGACTTCTGGAAGGCAGACAGCATCTTTGAGCTTGTCGGCAATGAGAAGGTCACCGCCACCCTGGAGCACCTGTTCGAGACGCCGGTGAAGTTCTTCAAGGCGGCCTATACGCGGGTCAAGCCGGTGGCTGAGAGCAAAATGCGCCCCGGGCGGCAGGTGCTGCATATGGATTACGGCGGCGGGGAAGAGATCGGCGACTACCGCAACTCGTGCGCCTGCTGGGTCAACGTGGCCTATCACCTGACGACGCTCACCGAGCATCACGCGCCGTTCTGGGTCGTGCCGGGTAGCCACCGGCGTTTCAATTCCGTGCCGACCACCAACCTTGACTACATGTTCGACCAGGCGAAGATGCTGCTCGTGAATGCAGGGGACGCGCTAATCTTCCACTGCTTTGTTGCGCATTGCGGCGACGCGAACACGTCGGATAGTACGCGGCATTCGTTCTTCTTCTCGCACCGACCGGTCTGGGCACGGCATGCTGGAATCGTGAAGGAGTGGCCGGCGGAGATCGTGGAGAACGTGCCCGAGCCGCGGCGACAGGTCATGCTGGATTTGAATAGAGGGCTGCCGCTGTAGGCACCTGCGCCGTCCTGAACGCAGTAGCGCGCTTCCCCGATCTGATCGGTTAGCTGCCGACCTTCGTGCGCGAAACCTGACCAATTATTGAAACGCTAGTCGCGCTTAGCGATTCCGCGTGTGCGGACGATCATTCCATGCTTGCCTACCTTGATCGACATTGCGAGAATGAAGCACAAGACGTAGGTAAGAAGGCCGGGAGAGCAATGTTAGACAGAAGTCCAGCCCGGCCCGCCACTTGTTTGTGAGACGCATGAGATGGTTCGGCGGAAGATTGAAACGGCGAACCAATGGAAAAAGCGCGTAGCCACTTGTTGGTTCCGGCCGTTATCTCAACTCTGACATACCGGATGATGAAGATGTAGGGTGAGGACATGGTCATGGCTGTCTGGTACTTGCGCTCCGATCAGGCGTTGTTTTCTTAGGTGTGGTGTGGTTCAACGAGAAACTCACGGGGGAGAGAACTTATGAGCCTTCTAAAACGCGCGCTGGGTCGGACAGTCCTGCAAGACAAACCTAATGCAGCTGTCTCGAACGAAACCATACCAGAGTACTTGGAAGAGCTTCAGAGAAGGGTAAATTCGCTCCCATGGCATCATCAAATCGACTTCGGGAACGGGGTCCTCGCACCGGGGAATACACCCATCGAAGTGCTGCAAGCACAGGCGGCTATTTACTTTGACCGCATCGTTCACGGAAAGACATTTTTAGACATTGGAGCTTGGGACGGCTTCAACAGTTTCGAGGCATTCAATCGTGGGGCATCAAGGGTTCTAGCAACAGATCATTTTGCGTGGTCGGATCAATGCTGGGGTAAACGGGAGGCCTTCGAATTAGCGCGGGCCCATTTGGCGCCAGCAGTTGAAGTTTTGGACATTGACCTTCCTGAACTAAGTTCAGAATCTGTCGGGGCATTCGACGTGGTTCTCTTCGCAGGTGTATTCTACCATCTTCGTCATCCATTTGCAGTGCTTGAGCAGGTATCGACCCTCGCCAAGGAATGGTTGATTGTAGAAACTCATTTAGATGCATTAGACTACGGGAGGCCCGCAATGGTGTTTTATCCCACAAACGAATTGGCCAATGACCATACCAACTGGTGGGGTCCCAACCCCACATGTGTCATAGCGATGTTAAAGGACGTAGGATTCACGACAGTAGAATTTATCGTACACCCTTTCCATTCGAACCGCGGCATATTCAGGGCGCACCGTCAATGATATACGCTGACATCACAGAATTCGTCTCGAATCCCGTCGGTACCGGTATTCAACGCACGGTTCGAGAAATCTTCCTTCACTGGCCCGACGCTCTCATGGCCTGCTATTTCGATCGCACTGGTAATGCCCTGCGAAAATTGCCCACGGCGGCATTCGCCTCCGCATTTGACGATGATATCACGAAGTCAACCGAGGAAAAGGCTGCTAATGCAGCGGAGATCATGGCACGACTACCGGGTGAGCTCGTGAGCGATGATGATCTCATACTCATTCCCGAAGTGTTCTATGATCCCTCAAGAATTGCATTTTACAGAGAAAGACTTGACGCTAACCCAGCAAAAACTGCTGCAATCGTATACGACATCTTGCCTTGGACCCACCCAGAGCTGTTCGGCATTAAGGATATGTCCCCGTTTGAAGCTTATTTCAGACTTATCTTCTCAATGGCATACACCGCCCACATCAGCCAGGAAACCAAGGAATCCTATGAAAGGTACGCTGGCTCAAGGCCATGGCCGCTTCCTGTTCTTCACCTCGGGGCAGATGGGATAATTATTGAGAGACAGCACTTCCATCCGTCACGCAAGTCGTTTGTGTGTCTGGGATCAATAGAGGAGCGCAAGCGTCAGATTGATATTTTGCGTGCCTTCCAACGATTGTGGGACACAGACGTGCCTGCTGAATTAGTCTTTGTCGGACGCAACACGGCGCACACAAACGCAGCGCTCCCCCGAATGGTCAAGGAACTATCTGCGTCCGTTCCTTACTTCCATCACTACGAAAGCGCTTCAGACGACGAAGTGGCCAAACTACTATCCAGCGCGCGCGCAACAATCGCAGCAAGCACCGTTGAGGGATACGGTCTTCCTGCTATCGAAAGCCTTTACGCCGGAATTCCGGTGATCGTGAGCGAGACGATGCCGAGCACTCGGCGGCTTCCGGAAACGGGTCAGATTAGATTTAGGCCAAAGTCCCCAGATCAGATTGCAAACGCCGTTAAATCAATGCTGGACGATGCCGAGGCAGAGCGAGTTTGGAAACAAGCCGCCGCTGCTGATCTGCCGGTTTGGCGAGACACCGCAATGCAGGTGCACGATTGGATCATGCAGATTTGGCTGACTCACCAAGCGATCGATACGAAACGCAGTTTCACTGCCGAAAAGTCAGCCCAACAATGGCTATCTGAGATCGCTAGCTAGGCACCCGAACCCATTCAGCTCTTATCGGTTCATTGCCGTGGCTGCGATAAGATTGTGATGGCCAACATTTTGAAGCTCTTGCCTAATTCTTCGTTATTGCTCAGAATCTCGTTGCGAAGGTCATTGACCGGCTGCGTGAAAAATGTCCTCAAGCGCAACATAAAAGGCCGAACAAATGGTCTCAAAATGACGTTATAGGTGCGTACGGCAGCCCTCTTCAAAATTGATTGTGGGGGAGTCTTAGAGGCGGCAGGAACTGGAGGACGACTAGTTTCTACTGCAACTACGGAATGACTCAACGCAGTTGGATTATCAGACTTAGCAGAAAATGCTCGCTGAATTTTTCGTATCAAGCGGGCCAACGGAAGAACAAGGCGCAGCGCGCGGGGACCGCCAGGATCGCGTAAATTATTGACTATGTTATCGTAGCGGACAGCGCGCGCCGTCGATGCTGCCAGTGATTTTCTCTCGAGATGAAGGAGCCCTGTTAAATCGAGAACTTGGGAATTCAAGCGGCCGACTTCGTCGCGAGAATAGTCGAGAGAGTCTGCAAGATACTCCGCACGCTCATTGGCCTTTTCTATTTCCGCCCTAAGCTCATCTCGTTCGGCTGAAAGTTGTTCCAGATCTTTTTGGATATTTAAGTTTTCAACCTTCATCCTCTCAAATTCCGTATCGAATAGCGTGTAGTTGTCCAACACGTTCACCGGTAGCTTGAATAAGGATCGAAGCGATTTGTCCTCACTTCGAACATAAAAAACGTTAATTCCGTCGAAATACACGCGAATGAAATCGTTAGCGAGGAGTGTGGAATCCCACTCCTGATTGATTAGACGGTTCGACCAAGGGGCAGTCGCCTCTATCACAAGAACCTGCGGACGAACGACCCGCCAGTTGGTTGAATTAATGATTGCGGCTTCAGAGCCCTCAGCATCGATCTTCAGGAAGTTAATCGTTCTTTTTGAGGCGTGCTCCGCTACCAAGTTGTCCAATGTGACGGCCTTGACGCGGGTAGTCTCGCCTTCAGATTCAGGTTCGCTTGGCGTGATCCCGGTTGCAACGCGGGATGTCCCAGGATCAACGGCATTCTGGAAAAAATCAACTTCGCCTTCTTTATCGACGACCGCCGCCTTTATATTTGTATCGCGGGGTCGTGCTCCCTGAAGTTCGTCGAAGACATCACCGGGCTCTACATTGATGCCAGACCATCCACGGTCATAAAAAGCTTTGGTCACCGACCCTACAGTCGGATGATATGCTCCAATATCAATGTAGAAGCCATCGGTCACGTTTCTGAAAACACGATTCAGCAGAACGTCTTCATGATTTTGCGCGTAGCTGACCATCGTTGCTCCTTCGAACGGTGACGTTGCTTCCGTGTTCATTTTTCTACTCCTTCATGCTGAACCCAAGCGGCGAGCTGCCTAACAAAGCCGTTCCATGTCGGAACTTCTAGCAGTGACGCCTCATCCCGAAGTTTTTCTGCAACGCGATCATTTAGCAGGGTGATTACAGCGTCTGCAATCAACTCTGGACTTGCCCTCTCAATCGTAAGACGCCCACCCGGTGAAATCAAATCAAGGCTAGGAATTCCCTTCAACGCAATTACTGGGACGGCGGCACAAAGACTCTCATACGGTCTGACGCCAAATCCATCAGCGGATCCGACCGATATTGTAGCCCTTGATCCGCTCAAAATTTCCCGCAAAGCTTCTTCCGTCGCTTCCGTTACGTGGGTGAATTGTGCTCTACCTTTGAGGCGCTCAAGTATTGCGGCCTCCTCAGGTGCTTGAGGGTCGACTTTACCTACTATCATAAGCGAGGCATCGACTTCGGCATCCCAGAGTTTCTCAAAAGCCAACAAGATTGCCGCTACGTTTTGTCGAGGCTCGATCTCCCCGATAAACGTGAACGTTCGCTTTCCGCTATCGAATTTGTTTTTCGATGTCCCCAGTCCGTCGCCGCCTAGGGGGATTACCGGACCAGCCCGATCGTGTAACCTCACAATCCGATCAATATAAGCAACGCGCGCGACGTCACTGATAAAGGATACCTGAGGCACCTCCCGAAGAACTCGAAGATAGGGCATTAACCGTTCGGTTGTCCGGCACGGCCGATCCTGCGGACGCAAATACGGAACGAAGTCGTATACCAGCCACTTAACGCCAGACTGAGGTAGCAGACACAATTTTTTATAGGCTTCCAAGCGAGCATGATCGTAAAAGACCTCTGGATTAAAGAGGCCTTGGGCGAGGTCATCAGTCGAGATCGGTTTTGTTCTAACGGGAGTGGGAGGACTATCGACGTCGCCCGGGATATCATCCACAATCACTCGCAAGCGATCAGCTGGCACCTCGACAAACGATTCTATAGCACTATCAAACAGGCATGGAACCAGCTCAGCGGCTCCCGGCCAATAACGTATAATCTCGCGCTCCACTCTATGGATAGAGGATCGCACCGGATTCGCTACAAGGTTTGTAAGATCGATGAAAATCGGTGATCGATTCACGGCGCGGCTTCCTTAGTCTTCGGCTTCGAACGGACCTTTGTATCCAATCCAAGTGACTGACACAGCAATTCTGAATATCGCTCAAAGCTGTGATCGTTGGAGTAGTGAACCCTTTCTCCTCTAAGCTTTGTTCGATCCCGAGTGCGGTCTGAAATTTCGGCCAGCGCCTCCGCAATCAGGACAGGACTTGGGTGATCCGGAACACGCACTACATAGGAAGGGGCGTCCATTGCTTCCGCCATATCATCGTTTGCAACGGTCGGGAGACCTGCCGCGATGCAGTCGAGGAGGCCGCCCGATAGTCCGCCTAGGAAATGAGTTCGTAGCTGTATTCCAGCGTCGGAAGCCAAAAGGAAGTCACGATATTTGGCATCGCTGGTGTACTCCGATGCGAACACGACGGTTTCGTCCAATCCCAACCGACTGCGCAAGTCTAAAAACGGTTGGTAATCAGTGGTTGCCCATCCTCCCACGCAATAGAGCTTTACTGGTATGTTCCAGCTACGGAGAAGATCAATCGCCCACATTATTTCCTCGACCGCCTTGTTCGAGTGAATATATCCAAATGAAGCAATCGCAAATTCTCCGTCCTCCATCCCAAGCCGCTTCCGCGCACTTTTCTTGATGGCGAGATCAACGGGATCAAATGTCCAGGGACGATAGATCGAAAATGGCAGATGGATCGCGCTCGCGTTGAGCCTCTCATTGACAAGATCGGTCGTCACTTTCGAATGCAGAAAAAGCGGCGTTGATGACTTTGCCAATTCCCCCAAAAAAGTCGCTTCAAGCAACGACTCATCCCCCATCCAACTGTCGATTTCGTGACCGCTTACGGCGCGCTTCAGTTCCATCTCGGCTACTTGTCGAGCTCGCTCCCGACCATGAAGTATTCGGTAAAACCCGAGCAAACGGTTGTCGTGCTCAATGCAAGCTCCTCCGTAACGCATCAGAGAATTGAATATCTCCAGATGAAAATGCGAATTACCGACGACGCCGACAACTCTGTCGTACTGAGGCGAAACGAATGGGAATGCTGATATTACGTTAGCGACTGCAGCACCTTCGGGTGTTGCCGCCAGCATCGCCCTCGCATACACGTCAACGTCAACTAGCTTGCCTAGCTCTTTGATCGTCGCTGCGGAATAATCCGCAACTCCCGACCTGTCGGGCGGCATAGGGGTGAGAAACGCAATACGAGGGCGTCTGCCTCTGTTGACGTTGAAATGTATCATAGGTTTCCGAGGAGTCAGTAGGCCACCCACGGAATCCCAGAATTCGTTTGCTATGGTGTCAGCTCGAAATCGTTGCCAGCGTGTTGACTGATCTTCGATGACCGAAGCACGATGTGTCTCATCGCCCACCAGCATTTCCAACTTAGCCATGGCCTCTTGGACATCGTCGGCCGAGAACATCAAATCGCCACGCTCGACCAGTTCGACGTGTGCAGGTATATTGGAAGCGATGACTGGGGCGCCGGCAGCCATGCCTTCAACGACAGGGATTGAAAATCCTTCCATGTGTGCAGCTACAATCACACAAACTGCATCTCGATAAATTGCAACAAGATCGCCTTCGTCAACGAAACCCGTGAAGAACAAAAGCTCCGGTTTCCCACCACTGCCAACGTAGAGATCGCGCAATCTCGCCTGCCATTCGGGTGGATAATTTCCGGAAACAACCAAAGCAACTTGCGCGTCTTGCACCGCGCGACTTCCCGCGTGGGCCTTGATCGGGCATTCGATGTTTTTCCTGGGCTCGGCACCACCGCAGGCAAGCACGTATCTCTTGGGCAGCCTTTCTCTGACGGCCGATGAGAAAAGCCGTTCAAAGGCACTGTCCACCGGCGCGGCGGTGTTTGTAATCCTAGATGGATCGATTTGCAAAATTCGATGCAGCTCATCGGCAGTATACTGCGATATTGGAAAGAAATGATCGTAGCGCGAAAGCCAGATGAGTTGGGTGTCGTAGTGAAGCCGATCCGATGCCTTAGGCAGATATCGTTCCGGCTTCAGCATGGGAATGAAGTCATATACGACAGC
Organism: Phyllobacterium brassicacearum; assembly: GCF_003010955.1. Lineage (GTDB taxonomy): Bacteria > Pseudomonadota > Alphaproteobacteria > Rhizobiales > Rhizobiaceae > Phyllobacterium > Phyllobacterium brassicacearum. The sequence continues at coordinate 3,557 of NZ_PGGO01000023.1, read as the reverse complement.
AATCCTGAGGATGTTTGCATCGTTCAGCATGCGCGCTACGAACAGCGGATCGTGCGTCATGGGAGACAATTCGATAAAGACGATCGATCGACCTTCCGAGACTATGTAGCTGTTATCAACTACTTCATCGACAAGGCATCGAAAGCCCTCTTCCAGAGGGGGAAAGCCCGCATCAATAAGACCGAGAGTTGAAATTTGATACTTCTTTCTTAGTCGCCACACCGATCGGACTAAGTTGGCCGAAAGCCTGCCTACGCCGCGGTATTTGTAGGACGAGTCTTGCAGGCACCGCATGTCAAATATGATAAGAATTTCGTTTTCGTTCATCCCGCATCCGCTCATATTGGAGCCCGCTTCTAGCTGCATAAACTGGAAGCGGCAAGGTATTATCTAGATAGAACAGGAACACTAGTCTCATATTGTTTTGTGGACAGTGACACGAAGGTTGCCTGACGGAAAATTGACGGTACCACCAGTCCGGTTGGAAAGTGTGACTGTCACTGTGTTGGAAGATGGTCACATTGGCCAATTCAGCATCACCCTGGCACCAGATGAACGGCTCAGTAGCAATGAGACCGGCAGGATCTAAGCGACATCAATGGCACCAAACCATGCTGTGACGTTATTGGCACCTGCCGCAACTTGGACAGGCCGCAAGAGACTGCATCGAAGGTGCTACAACGAAGTAGATCGACAGTACCAGTAGGCAGAGTACCCAAAGCGCCCTGTTGGATGATCGCCATGCCACGCTGGTAGCCAAAGACGAAGACGCGGCCAAGCATCGTTTTGTCGACACGTCCTGGGATCAAGCCCTGACCATTGTTGCGGGCATAGTTCTATACCGGGGTGCTTGCATTCCAGATAGGCCGTCCGTGCAGTGTGTAGCACGAATTCCTTCCAGGAATGGTTGCCCCTTGATATTCCGGATCGAGATATGCCCGCAAGGATCGCCTGGCGATTTCTTGCCACTGGACTCCTTGGATGAAGAGTTTTTTAGCTCGTTATACACTAGGTTTTGTCGCACACAGAGCTCACCCATGGTCGCTGTGTTCAAAATCCATTCGGATTGACGGCTTTCGCCGCTTCGGTGTATAGCCTGCTGCCAAGAGAGTGGGTATCTAAGACTTGTTTTAGTAGATGGTTGAGGACGGTTTTGATTATTGTAGCCGTCACAGACTGAGCGGAAGGAACGGTCTTTTTTGGAGCGCTTTGAGGCATGCTAGTAAGATACACGTTATTTAGTGGGCTCATCCAGCACGATGACGCATGTTCTCCAAAACAGCTTGCGGAAAAAGAATATGATTGCTTGGCATTCCTCTATGACATTGATTTCCCGCGCTCAGAATTTTGAGGATGTCATTCTTTCGCGTGCCCTTAAACATGTAAACGGCGACTTCTACGTTGATATAGGAGCGCAAGATCTTCTGATCGATTCTGTAAGTGAAGCTTTCTACCGAAATGGAAGGCGTGGCGTCCACGTCGAACCCATCCATTTTTGTTGTGAAAGGCTGCGTATTGCACGTCCGGATGAAATCGTCATCGAAGGTGCCGTGGGTCGGGGATCAGCCAATACTCCTTTGTATGAATTTGAAGAAGCCGGCATGAGCACCGGCAAATTCGATATCGCGGAAACGCATCGCCTAAATGGCCACACGGTGAAAAAGATCGATGTGCAGTGTATGTCTCTAACGGAGCTATTCCTAAACTATACGGATGGCAATGTTCACTGGATGAAGCTTGATGTCGAAGGCATGGAACAAGCTGTAATCGAAAGTTGGTCGCCTGCCAGCGCGACCGCACGTGAATTTGCGCTTGAAAATTTTGCGTATGAAAAATTTCGGGATCGACTCTGCGAGGTCTTTATACCCTCAAAGAACTAATGTAGGGCTCGGTTAGAGACATTGGTGAGCCTTAAATCGCTCATGGAAAGGCGTATAGCGCTCAATAAGAAAGGATAACATCGTCATGGCTCAGGTGAGTTACCAGGCTATCAACGAATGCCGCGTAGGGCATAAAGAAGATTTGGTGTCAGTACTCAATCTCGGTATGCAGGCGCTAACGGGAGTGTTTCCGAAGTCACCAGACGAGCCAGTCACCCGTGGCCCTCTGGAATTGGTTTGGTCTGCCTCCAGCGGACTTTTGCAGCTGAAACATTCGTATGACCCTTCGGAGATGTACGGCGACAACTATGGTTACCGATCAGGTCTGAACCAATCGATGGTGGATCATCTGACTCATAAGGTCCGCTATCTGGAAAGACTGGCAAGTCCTAAAGCCGGCGACGTAGTGCTCGATATTGGCAGCAACGATTGCACGACATTGAAAGCTTATTCCACAGCTGGCCTCTCACGTATTGGTATCGACCCGACGGGCAAGAAATTCTCGAGCTACTATCCAGAAGAGGTGAAGCTCGTTCCAGAATTCTTTTCAGCAAAAGCCTTCCGCTCGGCAAGTGCCAAACCGGCCAAAATCGTGACATCAATTGCGATGTTCTACGATCTCGAGAATCCGATTGCTTTCGCTCAGGAAGTCGCCGAGATTTTGGCGCCAGACGGCGTCTGGCACTTTGAACAAAGCTACATGCCGTCTATGCTTAGGTTGAATTCCTACGACACGATTTGTCACGAGCATATCGAATATTATTCTCTGGGTGTTGTAGCCAAAATATTGGATGCAGCTGATCTGAAAGTAGTCGATGTAGTTATGAACAATATCAACGGTGGCAGCTTTGCAGTTACCGCTACCCATAAAAGAAGCAGTTCCCCCGCCGCAAACCTGCCGGTCATCAATTGGCTATTGGATCAGGAAGATCGCATGGGCTTCAGCACGCCAAAGCCGTTTCGCGATTTTGAGGAGCGTGTCTTCAGGCACAAAACAGATTTATCCAATCTCATACGCACGTTGGTCGGCGATGGGAAAAAAGTGCTTGGATACGGTGCATCGACCAAGGGAAATGTTGTTCTGCAGTTTTGCGGGCTGACTCCGGCTGAAATCCCAGTGATTGCTGAAGTGAATTCAGAAAAATTTGGACGATTCACGCCCGGAACGCATATTCCGATTGTTTCCGAAGAAGAGGCCCGCGCGATGCGTCCTGATTATTTCCTGGTGTTGCCGTGGCATTTCAAAGATGGAATTCTAAGAAGAGAGCGCGAATATCTTGCTGATGGCGGAAAGTTTATTTTCCCGTTTCCTGAGATAGAAATTATCTGAGCTAAGACATTTGGCAGTCTCAACTGTTAAAAGCGCTCCATTCACACACCTCTTTTTGTGGGGTGGAGCGCTGCCCAGCGGGAACGAAGCATTGCCCGCACGAGGATTTCCCAGGACAGGAGCGTTCGTTGCTTTTCAGATTGTCAAAAATGGACGGGTGCCTATACCGTGCGTTACCGCAACGGGTGGAGAGACTATCAGCGTTGACAATCCCACCAGAGTAAGCGGGAAGCTGAGGCCGTTCAGGCGTTGTAGTTCCACGGCATGAGAGCATCGATTTTGCTATTTGGCCAGCCGTTGGCGATGCGCTCGAGGGTCTGTGTGAGCCATGCCAGAGGATCGACGTT